>NZ_LECW02000020.1 GCF_001042475.2 Bacillus glycinifermentans | reverse complement strand
TAGTTGGGGGTTTCCCCCTGCGAGAGTAGGACGCCGCCAAGCTGTTATTTTTAACATATTCTTCATCGCGGGGTGGAGCAGTTCGGTAGCTCGTCGGGCTCATAACCCGAAGGTCGCAGGTTCAAATCCTGCCCCCGCAACCAAAATTACTTATTAAATGAGGAGTGCCCGAAGGGTACAACCGAAATATTTTATACATAAAATTTAAAAATGGTCCGGTAGTTCAGTTGGTTAGAATGCCTGCCTGTCACGCAGGAGGTCGCGGGTTCGAGTCCCGTCCGGACCGCCATTTGTACACAAACGAAATCATGATGTTTTCGTTTTTTTTTATGCTTTTTTTTAGCTTGGTTCTGCCAAGCTTTCTTTATTGGTGATAATTCGATAAACTATTGTTAGTGTTTTTTATTGCCGCTTTAAGCACTAAAGGAGCATGTTATCTTATGGACGAATTTGAGCTGATACACAGAATCACGCCGCGCTCTCTTTTTCACCGGGAAATCGAAATCGGTATTGGAGACGATGCCGCTGTTTACGAGTCAAAAAAGGGATACCAGGAAATCGTATGTGTCGATACGATGGTAGACGGTGTTCATTTTCTTTCGTCACATTCAACGCCTGCTGATATCGGATATAAAGCGTTGGCTGTCAATATTAGCGATATTGCAGCAATGGGGGGGATCCCAAAGTTTTACCTCGTGTCCATCGCTGTTCCTTCAGGTTGGCGCGAAACCGATATTGAGGCGATGTATGAAGAAATGAACAAACTGGCGAAACTATACCAAATGGATGTAATCGGCGGTGATACCGTATCGACTCATGGACAAATGGTCATTACGGTTACGGTGATCGGTGAGGTCGAAAAAGGAAAAGCCTGTTTGCGAAGCCATGCCAGACCGGGAGATATCGTCTTTGTGACAGGAGAACTTGGTTCATCAGCAGCAGGGCTGTCATTTTTATTGGGAGAACAATCTGCAGAGGATGACCGTCTCGTTGAGCATTTTATAGAGCGGCACAAGAGACCTGTGCCACGGGTCAAAGCCGGTTTGATCTGTTCCCGTTATCAAAGCGTTGCGCTTAACGATATCAGTGACGGACTTGCGAGCGAATTGAATGAAATTGCTGAAGCAAGCCGTGTTTCCATAGACATCTATCAAGATTTGATACCAAGATCTTCGGATTTACATAAGCTGCGTTCAGAATGGGAAGAGTGGGTCTTGTTCGGCGGCGAGGATTTTGAACTTGTCGGTACGATTTCAAGCGATCAATGGGAGCGATTTGACCAGGAATGCACGAGCTGTGGAGTGCCCGTTTACAAAATCGGGCGCGTCAGCCGATCCGGGGAAGCAAACGTGTTCTATTATCGAGGGCAAGACCGCATTCTCCTTGAGAAAAAAGGCTATAATCATTTTAGACAAGACAGGTGACATAAAGTTGAAAACATTGGAATGGAAAACGACGGAACCCGAAGAGACAAAGAGCATCGCCCGGCTTACGGCGCGCTTTGTTCAGCCAGGGGATGTCATTACATTGGAGGGCGATCTCGGAGCCGGAAAAACGACTTTTACAAAAGGCTTTGCTGAAGGACTCGGGATTCAGCGGGTTGTCAACAGTCCGACCTTCACGATCATAAAAGAATACCGGGAAGGTGCTTTTCCGCTGTTTCATATGGACGTTTACAGAATGGAAGACGAAACAGAAGACCTCGGTTTGGATGAATATTTTGAAGGGGAAGGGGTCTGCCTTGTCGAATGGGGCCATTTGATCGAAGAGCAGCTTCCCGAAGAACGCCTTGAGGTTGTCATCAAAAGGCTCGGCGGAGATGAGCGGAAGCTCACATTGACGCCAAAAGGCAATCGGTATGAAAAACTTTGCAGGGAGATAAGCGAACATGACGACACTAGCGATTGATACATCTAATCTGACGCTTGGCGTTGCATTAGTCCGGAACGGAAAGGTAATTGCCGAGCACATATCACACCTGAAAAAAAATCATTCCGTCCGGGCGATGCCTGCGATTGATGAATTGCTTCAGGAATGCGGCCTGGAGCCTTCTGATCTGAGCAAAATCGCAGTTGCGAAAGGGCCTGGATCTTATACCGGAGTGCGTATCGGCGTCACGATAGCCAAAACGCTGGCCTGGTCGTTGAACATTCCCGTGGCATCTGTTTCGAGCCTGGAAGTGTTAGCCGCCAACGGCCATTTTTTCTCCGGCGTCATCTGTCCGTTGTTTGATGCAAGGCGGGGACAGGTTTATACAGGATTGTACCGCTATGACGACAATAACAGGCTGGAGGCCTTGGAAGACGATCAAAATATTCTGCTTGAAGATTGGCTGAAAAAGCTGAAAGACATTGAGCAGCAAGTGCTGTTTTTAGGAAATGATACAGACATTCATCAAGAGGTGATCGAAAAGATACTCGGTACGCAAGCGGTGATCGGAGGCGCTTCCCTTCACCTTCCCCGGCCTTCCGAATTGGCCTTGATCGGGGAGCGGAAAGAGCCCGAGCCGAAGCACGGCCTTGTGCCAAACTATATCCGTTTGGCAGAAGCGGAAGCCAAATGGCTGGAAAAACAAAAATAGCGGGTGGAGCCATGAATACTCAAATGGTCATACGTGACATGAAATCAAATGATGTCGATCAAGTGTATGAAATCGAAAAACGCTCTTTTTCGTCCCCTTGGAAAAAAGAATCGTTCTATCATGAGCTCCATCACAATATGTATGCTCATTATCTCGTCCTTGAAGTAGAAGAGCAAATCATCGGATACTGCGGGATCTGGATTGTGCTGGATGATGCGCAGATTACGAACATTGCCGTTTTGCCTGAATATCGGGGGCGCCGTTACGGAGAAGAGCTTTTAAAAGCCGCCATGAAACTGTGCCTGATGAAAAAAGCAGCGCAGCTTTCTTTAGAGGTGAGGGTGTCGAACCATATCGCCCAAAGCTTATATCGAAAACTCGGTTTTCAGCCGGGGGGAATTCGCAAAAATTATTATACTGATAACGGAGAAGATGCTTTATTAATGTGGGTGAGACTGAATGAATCATAAAAAAGATTTGTATGTATTGGGAATTGAGACAAGCTGTGATGAAACCGCCGCCGCCATCGTAAAAAACGGTACAGACATTATAACAAACGTTGTAGCATCGCAAATTGAAAGCCACAAACGTTTTGGAGGGGTCGTTCCGGAAATTGCGTCAAGACATCATGTAGAGCAGATGACGATCGTGCTTGAGGAAGCTTTTTCACAGTCAGGCATGTCTTTTGACGATATTGATGCAATCGCGGTAACCGAAGGCCCGGGGCTTGTCGGCGCATTGCTGATCGGCGTAAACGCAGCGAAAGCACTGAGCTTTGCCCGCAAGATTCCGCTTGTCGGCGTTCACCATATTGCAGGCCATATTTATGCCAACCGGCTTGTCCAGGAGCTTCGCTTTCCGGCGCTTGCTTTGGTCGTCTCAGGCGGGCACACAGAACTTGTGTATATGAAGGAACACGGTTCATTTGAAGTGATCGGCGAAACGCTTGATGATGCGGCTGGAGAAGCGTACGATAAAGTAGCCAGAACGATGGGGCTTCCTTATCCGGGAGGGCCTCATATTGATAGGCTCGCCCAAAAAGGCGAAGCAAACGTACCATTGCCGCGGGCCTGGCTTGAAGAGGGCTCATATAACTTCAGCTTCAGCGGCCTTAAATCAGCGGTGATCAACACGCTTCACAACGCCTCGCAAAAAGGGGAAACGATATCACCGGAGGACTTGTCCGCAAGTTTCCAGGAAAGCGTCATCGACGTGCTTGTAACGAAAACGAAGAGGGCTGCCGAGGCTTACGGGGTCAAACAGGTTATGCTTGCCGGAGGAGTTGCGGCAAACAAGGGGCTTAGAACGGCCCTTGAAGAGACGTTTTCCGCATATCCGGACATCGAGCTGCTTATTCCGCCGCTTTCGCTTTGCACTGATAATGCGGCTATGATTGCAGCGGCAGGAACCGTCGCTTTCGAAAAAGGAATCAGGGGAAAATATGATATGAATGGCCAGCCCGGCTTGGAGCTGACATCTTACTAAAAAAACCTCACACACCGTGAGGTTTTTTAGTTATTAACAGCTTGTCAACACATATCCACAGGCATGTTAATAATATTAAAAAACCTGTTATATAGAGCTTTTTTACTTGTTAATAATGTGAATAAATATTATATTTTTTGTGGATATTGTGGGTAAATCGCTTTCTTTATTGTAAACAAAGGGTTTGTTTTGTGGATAAAAAAGCCGCTTCATCGATTGAAGCGGCTTTGATCTTTATTCTTCTGTAGAAAGTGTTTCCCATTCGGATAATAAGTGCTCAAGTTCATTATTCAGACGCTCGTTTTCAGAGTTGATCTCTTGAACCTTTTCGTGGTCTTGAAAGATGCCGGGTTCGCAAAGCAGCTCCTCATTTTGTTCAATTGTTTCTTCGATGGCCGTGATGCGCGTTTCGATTTCGTCTATGCGGCGCTGCCGCTGCCGCTCTTTTCTCTTCCATTCCTTTTCTTCTTCATAGCTCCGCTTTGTTTTGGCCTTATCTGTATCGGGTTTGCTTTGCTCGTCCGTATTTTGCTTTTCCAGTGCTTTAAGTTCAAGCTGCTGGGCCTTTTTTTCCGTATAATAATCGTAGTCCCCTAAATATTCTTCCACTTTCTCGGGTGAAAGCTCGAATACTTTTGTTGCAATGCGGTTGATAAAATAGCGGTCATGGGACACGAATAAAATCGTTCCCGGATAATCGATCAAAGCATTTTCCAATATTTCTTTGCTGTCCAAGTCGAGATGGTTTGTCGGCTCGTCAAGAATGAGAAAATTGGCTTTTTGAAGCATCAGCTTCGCAAGCGCGAGCCGGGCTTTTTCGCCGCCGCTCAGGGAGTGAACAGGCTTTAAGACATCGTCTCCGGAAAACAGGAAATTCCCGAGGCATGTTCTGATATCTTTCTCATTCATTCCGGGGTAGTCGTCCCAAAGCTCGTCAAGCACGCGTTTGGACGAATGCAGTTCAGCCTGCTCCTGGTCGTAATAGCCGATCGAGACGTGTGAACCGGTTGATATCGTGCCTGTAAGGGGTTTGAGCTTTTGAATCAGCGTTTTTAAAAGGGTCGATTTGCCGATTCCGTTAGGGCCGACAAGCGCTACGCTTTCACCGCGCGAAATTTGAAAATAGAGCGAGCGGAGGAGCGGAGGCTGATCTTTATAGCTGACCGTCAAATCCTGAACGCGCAGGACGTCGTTTCCGCTTTGCCGGGCAATGTCAAAACGGAAGGAGGCCGATTTTTCGTCGCCGAGCGGTTTATCCATGACGTCCATCCGTTCAAGCTGTTTGCGCCTGCTTTGCGCGCGCTTTGTCGTTGATGCCCTTGCCAGGTTGCGGTCGACGAAATCCTGGAGCTTGGCGATTTCATCCTGCTGCTTTTCATACAGCTTCATTTCTTTTTCAAGCTGTTCAGCTTTTAATTTCAGATAATCGCTGTAGTTTCCGCTGTATTTTTTGCTCCTGGAGCGGGATATTTCGTACACCTGGGTGACAACCTTATCAAGAAAGTACCTGTCATGGGAGACGATGAGTATCGCTCCGCTGTAGTTTTGCAAATATTGCTCAAGCCAGGTAAGCGTGTCGATGTCAAGGTGGTTCGTCGGTTCATCGAGAATGAGCAGGTCAGGTCTGGTCAAAAGCATTTTTCCGAGAGCGAGCCTCGTTTTTTGTCCTCCGCTCAAATCCTGAACGCGCGCGGAGTCGTCGTATCCGGCAAATCCGAGACCATGGATCACAGATCTGACGTCGGCTTCATATTGGTAGCCGCCCTTATCTTTAAATTCCTGCTGCAGTCTGTCGTACGTTTTCATTAACGATTCAAGCTTGTCCGGCGCAGCATGCGCCATTTGCTCTTCGACTGAGCGCATCTCTTTTTCCATCGCTTTCAGATGATCGAATACAGTCAGCAATTCTTCTTTTATTGAAAGCTTTGAATCGAGTCCCGAATGCTGATCAAGGTAGCCGATTGTTAAATCCTTCGGCTTGATGATGTCCCCTTTTTCATAAGACAGCCTGCCGGCGATAATTTTCAAAAATGTCGATTTTCCGGCTCCGTTGCGCCCGACGATTGCAATCCGGTCCCGAGATCTGACTTCCAGCTTTATATTCGTTAAAATGGAATCGGCTCCAAACGATTTTGAGAGCTGATTGACTTGTAAAATCATCATGATTTATTTCACCTCTTGTTTGCTATTTTTAGTGTAGCCTATCAGATAGCAGTCAGCAAACAATTAAGTGAAGTCTGGAAGATTTTAACCAAAAGGAAAAGACAGATTGAAAAAAATAGTGTATGATCTTTATTAAGGAGAGTTTTTTTATTATGAACCAATTTACGCATTTTAACGAACAAGGCAGAGCCAAGATGGTTGATATAAGCGAAAAGGAAGCTTCAGTGCGAACTGCTGTAGCTCTCTCAAGCGTGTCTATGAAAAGGGACGTGCATGAAAAAATCAAAAACCAGGAGATGGGGAAAGGCGATGTGCTGGCTGTGGCTCAGGTGGCCGGAATCATGGCGGCAAAACAAACGTCCGACATCATCCCGATGTGCCATCCGATCGCTCTGAAGGGAGTCGACATCGCCTTTCGATGGGAAGAAAAAGACCAGAACAGCATCCTGCATATTCAGTCAACAGTCAAGACAAAAGGGAGCACAGGTGTGGAAATGGAAGCGTTAACGTCAGTTTCCGCATGTGCGCTGACCGTCTATGACATGTGCAAGGCTGCGGATAAGGGAATGGTGATAGGACCGACCTATCTCGCTGAAAAAACAGGCGGGAAAAGCGGTGACTATAAAAGGGAAAAAGCTGATGTAAACATGGAGGATCGTTTATGAACTTGGATCATTCAAAAATTCCGCAAGCGACAGCAAAGCGGCTGCCGTTATACTATCGTTTTTTAAAAAACCTTCATGCATCCGGAAAGCAGCGTGTTTCATCCGCTGAATTGAGCGATGCCGTAAAAGTCGATTCTGCCACGATTCGCAGGGACTTTTCATATTTCGGTGCACTCGGCAAAAAAGGCTACGGCTATAATGTGAATTACTTGCTGTCCTTTTTCAGAAAGACGCTCGACCAGGATGAAATGACAAACGTAACGCTCATCGGCGTAGGAAATTTAGGGACAGCCTTTCTCCATTACAACTTCATTAAAAACAACAATACGAAAATCTCAATGGCTTTCGATATCAATGAAAGCAAAATCGGAAAAGAAGTCGGAGGCGTTCCCGTATACGATTTAAATGACCTTGAAAAGCATTTGACAAACGATATTCCCGTCGCGATTTTGACGGTCCCGGCCCAGGCCGCCCAACCCATTACGGACAGGCTTGTTGCGCTCGGTATTAAAGGCATTCTCAATTTTACGCCGGCCCGTTTGAATGTGCCGGAACACATTCGAATTCATCATATAGATTTAGCGGTTGAACTTCAGTCATTGGTATATTTTCTGAAGCATTATTCAATGACAGAAGAAAAATGACGGAAAGGGGGAGGCTTTTACATGCCGACAATCGGTCCTGGAAGCTTTATTTTAATCGTTATCTTGGCGATTCTGATTTTCGGTCCGCAAAAACTTCCTGAACTGGGAAAGGCAGCAGGCAGGACACTAAGGGAGTTTAAAAACGCAACAAGAGGTCTGGCAGACGACGAAAGCGAAAAAAAGAAAGAAGATCAGTAGGATGGGATGACATTGATGAAGGGAAGAGAAATGTCGCTTCTGGAACATATTATTGAACTGCGAAGACGGCTCGTGTTCATTGCCTTCTTTTTTGCCGTTTTTGTCATGGCGGGCTTCTTCTTGGCTAAGCCGATCATTCTTTATTTGCAGCAGACCGATGAAGCGAAACTGCTGACGCTGAACGCGTTTAAACTGACCGATCCACTCTTGGTATACATGCAGTTCGCTGTCATTATCGGCGCTGTGATGACAGCGCCGCTTGTCTTATACCAGCTGTGGGCTTTTATCAGCCCGGGGCTGTATGAAAAAGAACGCAAAGTGACGCTAAGCTATATTCCTGTATCGATCATACTTTTTTTAGGCGGCATTGCTTTTTCTTATTTTATTTTATTTCCGTTTGTAGTTGAATTTATGACGAATCTTTCCGATGACCTCAAGGTGAATCAAGTCATCGGAATTTATGAGTATTTTCAGTTTTTAATACAGCTGACGATTCCTTTCGGCTTATTGTTTCAGATGCCTGTGATCATTATGTTCATTACAAGGCTCGGATTGGTGACGCCCATGCTGTTGGCTAAGATCAGGAAGTATGCATACTTCTTTTTGTTCGTCATCGCGGCGTTCATCACGCCTCCTGATATGTTGTCCGATTTTATGGTGGCAGCGCCTCTTTTGATCCTGTATGAAATCAGCATCGTCATTTCGAGAATTTCCTACAGGAAAGCGCAGAAAGCCGTCATCCAGGAAGCCAATCAGTCATTTTTAAAATAAAGAGCCATCTCTTTTTGAGAGAATGGCTCTTTTTCCTTTATTTTTTCCGCTTTGAAAGGGCGAACATTTTGAAGGAAATGCTGATGTTATAGGCGGCGAACAACATCAGAAGAATGGTGTAGAACGACCACATATTCCCCGGAGAGGTCGCTGCCAGATACGTAAACAGCACGCCCGTCAAAAAATACATCACGCCCCAAAACACCGGGCTTCTCATCATAAAAATCCTCCGATAATCAGCAGCACTTTTTCAACCCGTTCCAAATAGTCCTGAATCTGGCCCTGAAATGTCTGTATGATCACGACAAACGTATTCATGGCGACATGGGCAAAGATCGGCACGATAATCCGGTTTGTCCTGACGTACAAAAAAGCGAATGTGAAGCCCATTGCCGCATAGATTAAAAAGTGTGAGAAATCGATGTGGACAACCGAGAAAAGGACGGAGCTGAAGAGAGCAGCGATAAAGAAATTCGTTTTTTCATATATAGCTCCGAAAATGATCTTTCTGAAAATGATTTCTTCCAGAATGGGGCCGAACACAGAAGAGACGATGACCATGAGCGGCAATGCCTGAATCAATTTCATGATCATTTGCGTATTTTCCGACTCGGGATTGGCCCCGAATAGCTTCATTTCAATCATGGCAGCGATTGACTGAGCAAAAAGCGCGAGAAAAACGCCGCCGACCGCCCAGGCTACAGATGCCCCAATCGATGCTTTCGGCCTGTTTCGAAGCGTTGTTTTCGGCACTGTCCTTAAAATCAGCAGCACGATGACGAGACAGAGCAAAAAGGCGATGACTGACCATACGCTTGTCAGCGTCAGCTTTGCTTGAACGGGAGTCTGTCCTTTTCCTACGCCGAGCAGGTAGAGCAGAGGCACGCCGACGATGGACGACAATTGCATGAGGACGTATGTCAAAATAATAAACCAGTATTGTTTTCTCAAGCCGTATGTACTCCTTTTCTAGAATCTAAAGCAGACTACATTTATTGTAACACACTCTTATTAAATTATCGGATGGGAAGGAGAAAACGGAAACTTGAAAGCGCAAAAATTTTTAGACTTATCACTTGAAATTGCCAGGGAGATTCTTTATTATAAGAATTGTGTTAGCACTCAATGAGTGCGAGTGCTAAAATTACATATGAAAATATTGAGGAGGTTGTTTCATTGTTAAAGCCATTAGGTGATCGCGTTGTCATTGAGCTCGTTGAGTCTGAAGAAAAAACTGCTAGCGGAATCGTACTTCCTGACTCCGCAAAAGAAAAACCCCAAGAGGGTAAAGTGGTTGCTGCCGGTTCAGGCCGTGTATTAGAGAGCGGAGAACGCGTGGCATTAGAAGTAAAAACAGGCGACCGCATCATCTTCTCAAAATATGCCGGTACTGAAGTGAAATACGAAGGTACTGACTACTTAATCCTGCGTGAAAGCGACATTTTAGCTGTTATCGGCTAAGTCTTAAATAAAATCTTTATATAATCCTGAGGAGGTTCGAATCACATGGCAAAAGATATTAAGTTTAGCGAAGAAGCACGCCGTTCCATGCTGCGCGGTGTAGATGCATTGGCGGATGCTGTAAAGGTAACGTTGGGACCTAAAGGACGCAACGTCGTTCTTGAGAAAAAATTCGGTTCTCCGCTTATCACAAACGACGGTGTAACCATCGCGAAAGAAATCGAGCTTGAAGATGCGTTCGAAAACATGGGTGCAAAGCTTGTTGCTGAAGTGGCCAGCAAAACGAACGATGTTGCCGGTGACGGTACGACAACGGCGACTGTTCTTGCTCAAGCGATGATCCGCGAAGGCCTTAAAAACGTAACAGCCGGAGCTAATCCTGTGGGCGTCCGTAAAGGAATCGAGCAGGCTGTTACAGTAGCAGTAGAAAACCTGAAAGAAATCTCTAAACCGATCGAAGGCAAAGAGTCTATCGCACAAGTTGCTTCTATCTCTGCTGCTGACGAAGAAGTCGGAAGCCTGATCGCCGAAGCGATGGAACGCGTTGGCAACGACGGTGTCATCACAATCGAAGAATCCAAAGGATTCACAACTGAACTTGAAGTTGTTGAAGGTATGCAGTTCGACCGCGGATATGCGTCTCCTTACATGGTGACTGACTCCGATAAGATGGAAGCGGTTCTTGAGAACCCGTACATCCTGGTCACTGACAAAAAAATCACAAACATTCAAGAAATCCTTCCGGTTCTTGAGCAAGTCGTTCAGCAAGGCAAACCATTGCTTCTCATCGCTGAAGACGTTGAAGGCGAAGCTCTTGCAACGCTTGTTGTCAACAAGCTCCGCGGAACATTCAATGCAGTGGCTGTTAAAGCTCCTGGATTCGGCGACCGCCGCAAAGCGATGCTTGAAGACATCTCTATCCTGACAGGTGCTGAAGTAATCACAGAAGATTTAGGTCTTGACCTTAAATCAACTCAAATCGGCCAATTGGGACGCGCTTCTAAAGTCGTCGTTACGAAAGAAAACACGACGATCGTTGAAGGCGCCGGAGATGCTGAACAAATCGCGGCACGCGTCAACCAAATCCGCGCTCAAGTTGAAGAAACAACTTCTGAATTCGATAAAGAAAAATTACAAGAGCGCCTTGCGAAACTTGCAGGCGGCGTAGCTGTCATCAAAGTCGGCGCTGCGACTGAGACAGAACTGAAAGAACGCAAACTTCGCATCGAAGACGCCCTCAACTCTACCCGCGCTGCGGTAGAAGAAGGAATCGTATCAGGCGGAGGTACAGCTCTTGTCAACGTATACAATAAAGTAGCTGAAATCAACGCAGAAGGCGACGAATTGACTGGTGTGAACATCGTTCTTCGCGCTCTTGAAGAGCCAATCCGTCAAATCGCGCACAATGCCGGCCTTGAAGGATCTGTCATCGTTGAACGCCTGAAAGGCGAAAAAGTCGGAATCGGCTACAACGCTGCAACAGGAGAATGGGTCAACATGATCGAAAAAGGTATCGTAGACCCTACAAAAGTTACACGCTCAGCTCTGCAAAACGCTGCATCAGTAGCGGCTATGTTCCTGACAACTGAAGCAGTTGTTGCCGACAAGCCTGAAGAAAACAAAGGCGGCGGCATGCCTGACATGGGCGGCATGGGCGGCATGGGCGGAATGATGTAATTAAACGGCAAAAACCCTTGGTATACCAAGGGTTTGACCGTTGATTTCATCAGAAACGCTCAAAAAAATAACATTTTGATAACATTTCTTTATGAAATCCATATTGAGGATGCTTCCGAAAGTCTGCTGGACTTTTTGTGAAGCATCCTCTTTCATTTTTTCAGTGACGTGTGTGTAAATTTTCATTGTGGTTCTAATGTCATCATATCCCATCCTTTTCATGATTGTTGGTAGGTCTACGCCGTCCTCAGTCAGCATACTAATATGTGTGTGTCTTAAGATATGGGGCGTTGCATGCTTCATAATAGACGTTTTTTCAAGCAGCCTTTCCATACGCACAATCATATTCTTTGGAAGGAAGGGTATCCGTTTTCTCTTGCGAAAGCAAAATTTTCGTCATGATATTCTTCTGGTTTAATGCGTGATCGGAGCCTTCTCTTTTTCTGTCTCATTTGATAATCCTTTGCTTGTCCTTCCTGATAATCTGACCAAAAATTTTGGCATTATTTTTTCATCTCCTTCATGCCTGAAGAGGTGGCACAATTCGTGTGCAAAGTCATCCCACTGCTCACAGCGGATTTTCCGACTATCTAATGAAATCGTATACACATCATTGTATTTAAAGAGGAAAAAGACGGAGAAGGCTTGAAATAAACTCTGATTCCTAACAGCTCGGCGATGAGTTCGAAATTAATTTGCTCGGGTGTTGTGATGTTGATTCTTTTATACAAGTTTTCAATCCAATCTTCTAAATGACTGTTCGTATACACCAAGATGAATTCCCCCTTAAATGTCAATGATTAATAGGAATATATGTTCTGTTTTTTATATAAAAGAAAATCCCTGCAAATAGGGATTTTCTTATGTATCAATTACTTCACAGGAACAGTGAATGATACGTCTTTATTTTTCATAAAGTCTTCAGTTGTAACATCACCGAATTTTAGTTTAACCTCTTTCACGCTGTTAACATCGATTTCTTTACCTTCAGGTACAGTAAATTCAAGTACGCCATCTTGTTTTACGCCGCCTTCGACGTCTCCACCTACTTGACCGTCGGTTAAGAACATATTAGCGTCTAACTGCATGTCACCCACTACTGCTTTACCTTGGTCAGGATAGAAGTGTAACTGTTTTTTTGTAGTGTTTTCAATGTTGATTCCTACATTAACTTTATCTTTCATAATTTTAACATCGCCTAGGTTGATCTTCATTCCTAAAGCTTCTGTTTTTTGTTTGCTTGCATCAACTTTTTTAGACCCGTCATCTTTCTTTTCTTCTGTCTTCTTGTCTTTGGAATTGTCTGCCCCTGTTGATACGTCATCTGTTGATCCGCAGGCAGCTAAGGCCAGAGCAAGACCAAGAGATAAAAATAAGACTAAAAATTTCTTCAAAATAAAGCCCCCCAGTTCATATGTATGTACATCTTTTATCATAGGGCAAAATACATGACATTTCAACAGAATTTTACCAATTCTGACAAAAGTCTAACTGATGTTTGTGTGCTTTTAATGTATGAATCTCGAATTCTGCATCGGCTACCTTGCGATTAACAAAGATGACGTCTTCTTTAAGGGGGCTGATCTCTTCAAGAAGAAGGTTATCTGAATTGATGTTTTTGCTTTGATGTCTTCTTTGGTTGCAATTTCAAGATAGGCGGTTATTAATCGCCTGAATCTCTTTCAAAATTAATTCAAATTCTCTGCTTTCAAACCCCGGCGCCGTGGGTGAGCGATTCAAGCCACTTTCGTCATTCAGGAAAAAGTAGGTAGCCTACTTGGCAATAAAACGGTTTCTAAAACAACACCAGATAAAAAGCCGGCATCCTCAACTAAAAAGAAAACAACAAAAAAGTATACGCTGCCGTCCGGCATCTATAAAGTGAAAAGCCCACTGATGAAAGGAACAGCCGTCCGGCAGATTCAGGAGGCTTTAGCTGCACTTTATTTCTACCCGGACAAGGGTGCCAAAAATAACGGTATTGATGGTTATTACGGACCGAAGACGGCGAACGCGGTCAAACGGTTCCAGATGATGCACGGGCTGTCTACGGATGGCATTTACGGACCGAAGACAAAAGCAAAACTTGAATCCTTACTGAAGTAATAAAAAAAGGCCTCTAAAAGGGGCCTGCTTTGTAGCCTTTTTATATATTCCAGCTTGTCAATTGTTATTCATCACTGTCTATTTCCCAAACTTTTTGGCCGTCCGCTAAATAAATTGCACATGGGGGATCATCATAAAGAGATATTTCAACTAGGGAGCTTTTCTCTTGCCTTAACCAATCATAGACACTGCCTTCGTTTTTAGTAGGGTGGGATATAATATTATTCACTCTAAAGGCAACTGCATAATATTCAGTGTAATTGATATCATCATCATCTAATCCATTATCTGTTTCGAAAAGCGTGTCTGGCTTACCGATAATCTTTAATCCATTTTCCCATTCTAATCTCAGTTCTTTACCCCCATATTCATCTAATGTTTTTATTAAAGAGTTATATTCCATGAGTATTCATCCTTTTCTTATGGTTCTAATGGTTTTGCAGGAACTATATGAGCACCGTCTTTTGAATAATGTATTGTACCTCTGGTAGTCTCTATATATTTCCCGGTTTTCATGTCATATGCCTTTCCTATTTTTTGACCGAAGTCTACAACTTCCCTTCCGTTTTTCAAGATTTCTCCTTTACCAGCATATTTATCAAGCAATTCTTGCGCCTTTTTATTATCTCCGTAAAATATGCTTTTCTTTTTCCCATTGGCAACTTCTTGTTTGTAGTTTGGTGTTCCAGGTATATGTTTTTCCTGAGCTCCTGGTTTTACTTTTGCAGGGAAACCATTTACTTCACGGTACGGTCCCTTTGGTACAGATTGTTTTCCATAAGAAGGTGTTTTTGCACCTTTTTCAATCCCCGAAACTTTTTTAGCTGCCTTCTCCCCTTTAATCATTTTAAAAACATATTTTCCGACTTTGGCTAATTTGCCGGCGGGTATCACACTGACACCGTTAATGACTCGATCCCCAGTGGAAATATCTTTTCCTGTATCGGGGTCGATACCAAAAATGGCTCTATAAGCATCTTTGACAATGAAAAGTTCTCCAATTACACCTGTCGAGCTCACCATCTCTCTGGTGCTGTCTCTTATGGTATCCATGAGGTTTTTCTCTCTGTTTTTTTCAATCCAGCGGACAACCTCATACTTAACTTCTCCGCCGGATATGTATTCTCGTACAACTTGGCCGTTAGAATAAAGAGTGTATTTTCCGCCTGTGAAGTTCTTACCTGTTCCGATTTCATCGGTGACGTCCACAGTGCCAATCTTCTTATATCCTTTAACATTATACAATTTACCATTGATGACGCGAATACCTGTGTCTATTTTTTTTGAATGGTCTGCTTTAGCGACCGTATCAACTTCAGTCTCTTCTTGCCCAGCCAGTTTTTTCAGCATGATTTCCATTGGTGAAGGTTCAACGTTATCTATATCGCCATTCATTCCGGTAACCTGCTTATTAAACATCAGTTCTTCATCTGACTTTAAAATCGAGCCTTTTTGATAGCCGGTAATCTCAACCTTCGGCCCGGTATACATTTTCTCGAGTCTTTTAATGTATTGTTGCATTGTCTCCAGATCGTTTTCGGCTGTTTTCAGTGCATTAGTCTGTTCGCGGTCAAACGTATGCAGCTTTTCGATGGTCTGATTGATGTCTTTCAAAGCTTTTCTATTCTGTTCATGAAAATCGTTGTCATTCAAATCCGGCAAATCAACAATATGGCTGACTTTCGCAATCGCGGCGTTGGCTTTGGAAACTAAATGTTTCGTTGTTTGATCAGCTGCGTTCAAACCTTGTTCCAGATCGTGTTCGAGAAAGGCTTGCGAAATAAATCCGTTGTGATTCGGTTCAAGGGAGTTCAGTGCATTTTTTATTTTTTTCAGCGTTGACTGATATTCTTCAACAAAAGTTTCATAGAACCGCAAAAAAGGGGTATGACATTCCTCGTAAAAGGCTCGGATCGCGTCGCCGCCTTTTCCTTTTAAAGCATCGTCAAGAGATGTGATGCCGTCAACACTTTTTTTGAGGTTGGCAATTTCGTCTGATTGTTGTTTTAATTGTTCCAGCGTTTGATCAATTGCATGGTGCAACGCATGGACATCAAGAGTCTTCATGGCATTCTCCTCTAATACATTTGATTACAATCAGTATAGAGTTTACCACTATACGGAAACAAATTGGGGAATAAATCCTGTTCATCCATGAAAATGAATCTTTCGATATAGATAAATTTAACCATTTAGCGCTCTGCCTTTGTTGAGGGGGTCTATTTTTTTTCCACGCTGACGACATCCTCAAAATTAATAAGGTTGTCTTCCTTCGAATAACCACAATGCATCCGAATAACCTAAATAGATTTATTTGAGCATTAGAGTTGTCTTTTATACGGTTTTAATCACTTAACAAATTAAGAAGTTGAAGGTTTAGTGTACAAAAGAAATTGTGAGGGAAAAGGTCTCTTGAAGAAGCCTTTGTCTGTCATACGTTTGTCACCTTATAGTGAAGGGGATAAATTATTTTTTTAACAAAAAAGCTGATAACTGAATACTTTTTGAAACAACTGTCGAAAATGATGCAGAATCATTTATTCGCGACTATCATAGGATTTAAAAGGCTTTATAAGGGGTAAACATAAAGCAAACAAACATTCTGCTTGTAAACTGTGAGATGCTGTAGTATATTAAGACAAGATAAACAAATATTTACCACTTGCAGTTGTGTTTTAATTCGGGTATAATTGTTAGTTTATCTGATTGGAGGTGCTTGGAATGTCTATAAGGGAATGGTTTAAATTAGAGTCGAATTACGAAGAAACCAAAGTCAATGTTTCTGTCGACAGGATGTTGACATTGTGCCGTGATGCTTTAAATAAATACTTTTCTATACGTAAATCTAAAGACATTACTGAGTTGGTAAAGATAGCATACGAAGAAAATAATCATGAGTCTTTGGATGAAACATTCTTAAAATGGATATTAGAAAAAGGGTTGCCTCGTCTTCAGAAAATTAACTTCAACAAACTACCTGACAATGAACAGTTTATTGCAATGGTTGAATACGATGAATATGTACTGAGTTGTGAGATGGATTTTTCAGATCCAGAAGAAGTTAGAAGTTGTATAATATCGTTTGTAAACAGTTTGCCAGAATATATAGCTTCCTCAAGGGAAGTTTCAGCATCTTACGAAGAAGATTATTATCCACAAGAAAATAAAAAATATGATTACAGGGTAATTGCAAGCTATACGATAGAAGAGAAAGCATTAAAGACATCAATTTCGGGATCTGCTATTAATGCAGATCCTTTTTTTATAGGAGGAACTTTATATGAGTGCGCTTGATTACTATAAATTTATTAGAACATCAGTTCAACTAAGTAATGTGAAACTATTATCTATTAATTGTAAAAACTATGATAAGGGTGTTAAAGATGAACAACTTTCGCTTGTTCTGAATAGAGCAGTTAATGTTGTTTCTGATACTAAGGCATTGATTCAACTACATACAAAAGTTCATTTTGAAGAAGGGGGGCCTTTTTCAATTGAAGTAGTATTTCAAGGTGAAACTAAACTTCTAGACACAAATATTAATAAAGAGGATTTTGAAAGATATAACTATGATCAAGTTGTTCCATTGCTCCTTCCCTACGCTAGAGAGTGTGTCGCAAACCTGTTAGCGAGAATGAATTTGCCTATCTATACTATTCCAACAATGGATATATTAGAAAGTATTAAACATAATTCAGAGGGAATGGAATAAAGGTTATGCGTGTTGATTTCGTTAGAACTGATAGAGTGGATCAAGTTATTGTCCCGACAGTTATAGAAATAGCAGAACATTTTTCTGTTAAAAGAAGTTACGTAATAACATTTTGCAAAGTGATTAGAAATTCATGGCGATGGACTATAAAAGATATGCCAAAACAATTAAATATAGTTCGGACAACCTTCTCTAAATTTAGAGATGGCGGCTTAGAGTTGTGTCAAATTTTAACGAACGCTTTTAGTACGTGTAGTGATAAGGATGATATAGATAAGTTGAGAGGATCTCTTGCAGAGGGATTACTTTTAGGTGCATTTGGAAAAGAGATTTTACGTTCTGAAACTTTTGGATGGGGAGCGCAAGTCTTTGTTATAGATGACTCTAAGAAACAAGGAATTAGATATAATTGCCCATTTGCTGGTAGTAGACCTAATTGCTCTCACAGGACTTCAGTTGACCTTGGTTTTTGGGACGGTAAGTACGGAGAATTCTTTGAGTGCAAAGTAAGGCCAGATAAGGTTAGATGTAAAGAAATGAGCTATATGAAATATCTTAATACAGAACTGTCCCAACGAGATATAGATCATAGCGTGTATTTTGTTTCTACTGATACTTTGGAAGCTATGGAAATGTCGATGGAGGAACAGTATCCAGAAGAGGACTTTTATAAATTAATTAGTCTGCAAGAAATCAGTGCTTAAAGCCCACCGTAAGGTGAGCTTTTTATTTTGCCTCTACTTTAACAATATCCTCAAATTTAATGAAATTGGTGTCTCCTTTTGAATCCACGACATGAAACACCTTGCGGATCTGATTTATGTAATGGATTTTTCCTTCTATATAAATGATCTCCCCGGTTTCGGCCCCGTTTAAAAACGGCAGCTGCTTAAATACAGCGAACTGCACCGGCATATTAAACTCCATCGCCTCACATATTACCCTTTCCATGTCTTCAATTTGGGTCATGTCAAGCACCGGTTTTTTCACCCTGTTATGGTTGCTTTCTAACTCTCGAAGCAAACTGACGTGTTCCGGCAACATCATCGCTGTCCATTTAATTGTGCCTCGATCTTTAAGGTTGTCGTCTCTCATGGTGTTCATCTCCTTCTGAGATGATTATATAAGAACATTTGTTCTATTTTCAATCGTGAATTAATGGAAACAGTGTTTTATCTATTTTGGTCACAAAATCGGTCACGTTTTCGAAATTTGAAGGTGTATGTCTCTGAAATCGATTTCCAGTAAAAGACAACACATTCCAAGGAAAATCAGTTTGTGTATGGGAATGTATGTTCGTGAAAGCGGTTGTTCTATGGGCGGCATGATGTAAGCCCACCCGCGGGAACCCCTTGAGAGATCAAGGGGTTTTTCTTTTTAAAATAAAATTGGCAACCCTCTCTTTTTAGGAGAGGGTTTTTTCTGCATTCCGGGGTTTTCCAGCCCGATGTTTTCGTTTGCAAAAATTGGCTTGGATAGAATTTGAAAAATAATTCACTCTACAATTAGAGACAGTATTTGTAAAAAAGGAGGGAAGCCGACATGACTGTCATCAATCAGGTCAAACAGGCGGTGGCCAGTCTGAAAAGTGCTCAGGCAAGTTTGGAAACCTTTTCATTGAACACCGATAACAAGGAAGCCAAAAAGCTTTATCAGCAAGCTGCTCAACAAACCCAGTCCATCGTTCAATCGCTTGAGCCTCGCGTTCAGCAAATCGAACAAGAAGAACCGCAATATAAACAACAGTAAGCATGAGAAGGTTGGTTTCGCCAACCTTTTCTCTGAAAGGAAGGTGATGCTGGTGAGGGGGTTCAATATTACTTTCTTATCTGCGTTTTTTTACTTTTTAGCAGTGCCGTCACCATTGGCTGTCAAGATCAAAATGCCGCCGAGGGCCAATCGGGCGCTGTGCGCAATGTAAGTACGAAAGATGGGAAGACCGATCAATCGGTTGCTAATCGGGCAAAAAAGCGGTTATTAAAAAAAGAAGAGGTTACAGAGGTCAGAGGAGCCAACAGCAAGAAGGATCTGGTTTTGGCCGTGCAGGTCGAACATATGGACCGCTTCCGGCTGAAGGATATTGAAAAAAAATCGAAAGAGATGCTAAAAAAAGAATTTCCGGGCTACAGCATCGAAATCTCGACCGACCAAAAAATTTTTTGGGAATTGGACAAATTAGAAAAGCAGCTTCAGCACAAAAACGTGAGCAGCAAGAAACTGAACAAAAAGCTGAACAAAATCAAACAATTAATGAAGGAAAAGCCTTAGAGAGAGGGTGGGGTCAAATGGCGGATCAAAAAAAGAAAAATCTGACGCCTGTCATGCAGGAATATCAACAATTCGCAAAAGAGCGTGAAGTCAAGCGGCCCGTTTTGAAAAATTGCGTGCAAGCTTTTATAACGGGCGGAATCATTTGTTTAATCGGGCAAGCGATTCAAACGTTTTACATGTATTATTTTAATTTCACGACGCTGACTGCCGGCAATCCGACGGTTGCGACGATGATTTTCATATCGATGCTTTTAACGGGATTTGGGGTTTATGACCGGATTGCCCAGTTCGGCGGCGCAGGTTCGGCCGTTCCTGTGACGGGGTTTGGAAATGCCGTCATTTCTGCGGCGATTGAGCACCGGACCGAAGGATATGTGTTAGGCGTCGGCGGCAATATGTTCAAATTGGCCGGATCTGTCATTCTGTTCGGCGTGTTCTCCGCATTTGTGATCGCTACGATTAAAACAATCCTCATCACATGGGGGGGATTGTAATGCTTGCGGGTCACCGTACTTGGATGTTTGAGAACAAACCGGTGATTGTTTCAACCGGAACGTCGGGAGGGCCATTCGAGGGAAACGGAAAAATCCCGGAAGACTTTGATGTGCTGCACAACGATATTTGGCTGAATGAGGATTCCTTTGAAAAAGCCCAGAAGGTTCTTTTGGAGGATGCTTGCAAAGCGGCGGTGCAAAAGGCGAAGATCCAGCAGGAGCGGGTGCAGTTTTTTCTCGGCGGTGATTTGATTAATCAAATCACGCCGACAAGTTTTGCGGCAAAAACGCTCGGGGCGCCGTATTTAGGCTTATTCGGAGCCTGCTCGACATCGATGGAAGGCCTGGCTTTGGGGGCGTTTATCGTCAATCATAAGGGGGCGGACTGTTTGCTGACAGGGGCTGTGAGTCACAATGCGGCGGTTGAGAAACAGTTCCGTTATCCGACGGAATACGGTTCGCAAAAACCGCCTACTTCACAGTGGACTGTGACAGGAGCGGGGGTGGCGCTGTTAAGGGATCAAGGAGACGGCCCTGTTGTTACATCAGCGACACTCGGCAGAGTGATCGATATGGGATTGACTGATCCGTTTAACATGGGCAGTGCGATGGCGCCTGCCGCGGTCGATACGATCGAAGCTCATTTAAAGGAACGGGGTGTTGATCCTTCTTATTATGATGTGATTGCGACAGGAGACCTCGGGCATATCGGCAGAGAGATTGCCCTGGATCTATTTAAAAAGCATGACACATCGATTACGGAAAAGCAATTTCAGGATTGCGGATTGATGATTTACAGGGAAGGACAGCCCGTTCTTGCCGGGGGAAGCGGCGCAGGGTGTTCAGCGGTTGTTACATACGGCCATTTGCTGAACCGGATGAAAAAGGGCGAGATCAAACGCCTGCTGGTCGTTGCCACCGGAGCGCTGTTATCGCCGCTGTCATATCAGCAGAAAGAAACGATTCCGTGTATTGCCCATGCTGTTTCAATTGAGGTCGGAGGTGAAGGATAGGTGATCTTTTTTTGGGCATTTGTCGTCGGAGGTCTCATATGTGTCGTCGGCCAAATCATGTTCGATGTGTTTAAGCTGACGCCGGCCCATACGCTGTGTACGTTCGTTGTCATCGGAGCCTTGCTCGATGCGTTCGGGCTGTATGAGCCGTTTATTGATTTTGCAGGAGCCGGAGCGACCGTTCCGATCGTGAGCTTCGGAAATCAGCTGTTCCACGGGGCGATGGAAGAAGCGCAGCAATACGGTTTGATCGGCGTCATCACCGGCATGTTTAAAGTAACGAGCTCCGGAATTTCGGCTGCAATCATTTTCGGAATGATTGGAGCGCTTCTTTTTAAACCAAAAGGATAAGGAGGTGCCTGTGAAATGACGGTTGGAGCACAGGTCAAGCAATGCCTTGCCAGCCTAAAAAGTGTTGAATCAGGTCTGTCGGCATTGGCGCTGAAATCACAGGATGAAGAAACGAAACGCCTTTTTCATGAAACAATGATGGCAACAGACGATGTGATCGAAGATTTGAAAAAACGGGTTGGTGAGCTTGAACGAGAGGAATATCAATACAAAGGCTTCTGACTGAAAATTTTTGTACAGATTGGAGGGATCACACGTGCCTGAGTGGTTAGATGTCGTCATCCGTTCTTTTATCTTTATGCTCGCTCTGTTTGCCATCACAAAGATGCTCGGGAAACGGCAGCTGGCAGAACTTTCGTTTTTTGAATATATTGCGGGAATTACGATCGGGGGCATTACATCCGAGGTCGTTATGGGCCTTGAGAACAGCATCATCAACGCCTTAATTGCTGTCGTCATTTTTTCGGCAGTCCCTTTCCTGGTCGAGTTGATCTCGTTAAAAAGCAAGAAATTCCGCGACTTTTTTGAAGGAACGGGAACGGTTTTCATTAAAAACGGAAAGGTGATGGAAGACAATTTAAAAAAAGAAAAATACTCGACAGACGAGTTGCTGGAGCTTTTAAGAAAGAAGGATGTTTTTAATATTGCGGAGGTCGAGTTCGCCATCCTGGAGCAAACCGGCGATTTAAACGTGCTCTTGAAAAAGGAGCACAGACCGGTTACCGTCAAGGACCTTCAGCTTCCATACCAGGCGGAAAAAGAGCCGCAGACCGTGATCACAGACGGACAAATTTTGGACGAGCCGCTGTCGATTGCCGGATTGAACAGGCGCTGGCTGCAGGAGGAACTTGAAAAACTGGGCGTCACAATAGAAAATGTGTACCTCGGACAAGTTGATTCAAACGGACAGTTGACGGTCGATCTGTACGATGACCAATTACAAATTCCGTCACCTCAGGAAAAGCCTTTATTATTGGCAACGATTAAAAAATGCCAAGCCGACCTTGAACTGTTTGCTCTGGCGACGGACTCAAAGCCGGCAAAAGCGATGTATGCCAAAAACGCAAATAAACTGAAAGACTTGATCCAAAAGCTTGAGCCTGTTTTACATGAATAGCAGGTAAAAGGATTTCCTCTTTTAATGAGACGGGCTTTGCTTGATGACATCCACACTATTATTTTGAGGCGAATTCACCAATAGCGATACTTCATAAGCCTCCATTTCATCTGAGCTGTAGGGTTGCAGCAGCCTTTTTAAACGTTCAGCATCCTGTTGACGGGGGTTTAGCCATTCCTTTTCATGATCACGGGTAAGAATAGCGGGCATCCGGTCATGAATATCCGCCATGAAAGCGTTTGGTGTTGTCGTAATAATGGTGCATGTATAAACAGGTTCGCCGCCGGGGGATCTCCACCTATCCCACAGGCCTGCAAACGAAAAAAGGTCATCTGATTTCAGCTTGATCCTCATGGGCTGTTTTCGTTTTGAATCAATGCGTTTCCATTCGTAGAAGCCGTCAGCCGGAATGATGCATCTTCTGCTCATAAGAGGCTTCCGGAAGGCCGGTTTTTCGGATAATGTTTCAGCCCGGGCGTTGATCATCTTATAGCCGACTTTTTCATCTTTGGACCAAGGAGGGATGAGCCCCCACCGCAAATAGCCCAGCCGATGGACCGTACCGTCATTGATGACGGCCAGGATTTCTTGGGAGGGAGCGATGTTGTAGCTGGGCCTGTATTCTTCTTCCGGAATCGTTTGACCGATGTCAAAACGGTCGATGATTGTTTCATAATTAGAAAACAGTGTGAATCTGCCGCACATCTCGATCACCTTCGAAGGTTTTTGTTTATTGTATAATAATGGAATTCTAAAATCAAAGCATGTGATAAATTTCGATCAGGTTCTTTTCCGGGTCCCGAAAATGGGCAATCCGCGCCCGCCACTCCTTGCGATCGTGCGGTTCGGTCACAAACTCGATCCCGTTGTCTTTGAAACGGTTATACGCCTTATCGACATCTTCGACTTCAAATTGAAGGAGAAATTTTGCTTGAGATTCTCCTTCCCCGCAGGCAACTTCAGCCATCGCTTTTCGCGATAAAAGCTCGATTTTCGTTTCCCCATTGTTGAAAAGGGCATATTCCGTTTCTTCCTCATAAAAGCTTACGGACAGCCCCAATATATCCTTGTAAAACGCGGCAGTTTTCTTAAAATCGTCCACCAATAGCCTGATTTGCAACAGTTTCAATTCAATCGCCTCCTATTGATGTACAGTATGCAAAAAGAAACTTGACAGCATTGTGTCAAGTTTCTTGTCAGTTATTTAATTCGCTGTGTTTTTTCGAATAAAGGAAATAGACAATAATACCGACTGCGATCCAAATGACAAACGCTGTCCATGTGACGCGCGGCAGGCTGAGGGCCAAGTAAAGGCATAGGCCGGCGCTGAGAAGCGGTACAAATGGAACGAGCGGCACCCTGAAAGCTGCTTTAATATTCGGGTGTTTTTTGCGAAGTACAATTACGGCAATCGAAATGATCATGAATGCCGCAAGCGTCCCCATGTTGACAAGGTGAGCAAGTGTGCCCAGGTCGATAAAACCGGCAATTCCGGCTGCGATGAAGCCTGTCAGCCATGTGTTTTGGAACGGCGTTTTGAACTTTGGATGCACTTTCGCAAATGTTTTTGGCAGCAGTCCGTCCCTGCTCATTGAAAACGTTAAGCGAACCTGTGCGTACAGAAGGGCGAGCATAACGGTCGTAATTCCGATAATGGCGCCGACTGAAATAATTCCGGCAAGGCTGTCCTGATTGACATACTTAAGCGCAAATGACACGGGATCGGCGACATTCAGTTTTGTATAAGGCACCATCCCCGTCAGCACGAGTGTAACAGCGATGTAAAGCACAGTACAAACCGCCAGCGCTCCGATGATTCCGATCGGCATCGCTTTTTGCGGATTTTTTACTTCCTCTGATGCGTTTGAGACAGCGTCAAATCCGATGTAAGCAAAGAAAACCGTTGCGGCGCTCGTAATGACGCCCTGAATGCCGAACGGCATAAACGGCGACCAGTTTTCCGGTTTGACATAGCCGACTCCGGCGATGATGAATAATAAGATAATGGCGATTTTTAAGAGTACGATCACGTTGTTAAATCGTGTGCTTTCTTTTACGCCTCTGCTGACAATCGCTGTAATGATCAGAATGATCGCAGCCGCCGGCAGGTTGAAGACGCCGCCTGATGCACTTCCCGGAGCGGCTGTCAATAGAGCCGGAAGATGCAGATTGAAACCGGCAAGCAAAGACTGAAAGTAAGACGACCAGCCTGTCGCAACCGCAGAAAGCGCAATGACGTATTCAAGCATTAAATCCCAGCCGATCAAAAAGGCGAGAAACTCTCCAAGCGTTGCATAAGAATACGTATATACACTTCCGGATACAGGTATGGAAGAAGAAAATTCAGCGTAGCAAAATGCTGCAAGCGCACAGGCGATGGCCGCTAATATAAATGACAGAATAAGTGCAGGCCCTGCAGTTGTTGCGGCGACCGTTCCGGTAATGACGAAGATCCCGGTCCCGATGACACAGCCGATTCCCAATAAGACTAAATCAAAAGCGCTTAAAGAACGGGCCAGGCTTTTCGTTGCACTTTGCTCCATTAATTTGTCGAACGATTTTTTTCTAAATAATGAACTCATAAGTTCCTCCTGATAATAAGCGAAATATTCAAACAATTATTTATGTCGACTTTTGTATTATATTGTCGAAAAGGAAAATAATCAACAAGAAAATTTTGCACTTTAAAAGGTTGAAGCAGAAAAGCGGCAAACTGCCGCTGAATTGTCACATTTTCCTTTAGTATGGCTAAAAAACCGCTGGTGTAAAACAAAATAAGCCGGCGAATTGGACCTTCCAGGTCTAATTTGCCAGCTTGATAAAAATGCTTTTTTATTTAATAGTAAACGTAAATCACAGAGGAGGTAAATTTCTTCACATTCGTTGGACGGAATAACGCTTTGAATCATGCTCAAAAAAAGAAAACACCCTATAAGCTTTTTTAATTCGTAAATCAGTTTAACAAAAAAAGGGGCAATTGCCCGGTAGAATACTACTCGCTTGGTTTTTTTGCTAGAAGTTGTTCCCGCCCAGGTTTCCTTGTTGGAAAGTATTCGCATTTCTCAAGTTTCCTTGCTGGAAAGCGTTCACGTTGCTTGGAATTCCTTGCTGGAAAGCGTTCGCGTTGCTTGGGAATCCTTGTTGAAACGCGTTCGCGTTGCTCAGGTTTCCTTGTTGGAACATATTCATGTTAGCCCCTGCACCGAGTGACGGTTGAGACGGGACATATCTTATACCGTTAAACATTTGTCTCCACAGGTGATCGTTGGTTACCCATATTTCTTTATCGGGAAGTTCAACCGCGCATACTCTTTGTAATGGCCAATTTTGTTCGACGAGTCCATTTACTTTAGTATGATTGATTAGCAAAACGCTGAAATCGTTTTTAACTAAATCTGATAATACGGATTCAAGCTCCTGGGCTTCTTTGAACGTTCCGCTCGTTCTGACAAACAGGATTCGATCAGCTGTCTCCATTTTGTCTAGAAATCTGTTAATCCTTCTGTTGAATTTGGCCTTTACTTCCGGATAAGTGACGAGATCCTCCATTGAGTTTTTGTCGGCTTTAAAATCATGGGCAGAGTCGACACAGTAATAATCATCTCTTACTAAGATGTACCGGTCAGGAGTATCGACTCCGGTCGAGTATCCTGTTACTCTGAGATTATGAGGCTCCAAAAAGTGAGAGAAACGATCTTTCAACATCCTGGTTAGGTCTGACAAATAAGGGGTCCCGACCCAATCTAAAGGACCGGCAAACGGCCTTAAATTATTTTTTCTCAGCTGAAGCCCTGTTAAACAAAGATGCCCCAAGCCGAAAATAGCATTATAGTTTCCTTTGATTTGATTTAAATTCATACATCAATGCTCCTTTTTGTGAAATGTCCTGCGGGTTGATACTAGTATTCTATGTTTATATGATAGTTGAGCAACGACTCGTACCCACCTTCATTCAGCGTAATAGGAAAAATAGTCAAAACACCTTCTGGCTTCTTGTTTCTGGAAATGATCACGGAATTTTGACTTTTTCTGCAAACAGATCTATAATGATGAACATACTCTTTATATTGTGGAGGATTATTAAAAAATGACGCATTCGATGAGACTTCGTTTCCCAACTTTGAACCGGTAATTCAATACGTTCAAAGGCTCTGCTTGTGTATGCAGAGTAAACGGGATCAGTCTGTCCTTTTTTAATAATCTTCATGTTGCACATGGAAAGGCGGATCGTTCTGCCTTTCTTTTTTATGTCATCCCTTTCGTGGAAGGTTTATTTGGTGACGGCTTTTTATCATGATCGGTCTTCTTCCCTTTTACTCTGAATCGCAGGCAGACAGCCTGTGATTTTTTTATATTGAAAGGAAGAGATCGTATGGCAAGAAAACATCATAAACGAAGTCGTGAACAACTGCCCAATTTTTCCGGGCAGCATTTAATGCATAATAAAAAGCTGATTCATGAGATTGCAGATCGAGCCAACATCACCAAAAAAGACACGGTTTTAGAGCTCGGAGCAGGAAAAGGCGCTTTAACAACCGTTTTGAATCAGAGAGCCGGCAAGGTTTTGGCGGTAGAATGCGATTCCGGATTCGTCGATATTCTAAAGCGGAAAACAGAGCAGAATCCAAATACGATAATTATTCATCAGGACATCATGAAAATCCGTTTGCCGAAAGAGAAGTTTATCGTTGTCTCCAATATTCCTTACTCGATCACAACGCCGATTATGAAGATGCTCCTGAACCATCCTTCAAGCGGTTTTCAAAGGGGGGTGATCGTCATGGAAAAGGTGCGGCGAAACGATTTACCTCACATTGCGTGAAAAACGTGTATGTGCTCATTTGGAAAATGTGGTTTGATATCCGTTTGCTGAAGGGGATTTCCAGAGAGCATTTTTCTCCCCCTCCAAAGGTCGATTCGGCAATGGTTATGATCACTAGAAAAAAAGAACCGGTCATCCCTCATAAAGATTACAGCGCTTTTCTCGGGCTTGCAGAGCACGCCTTCAAGAACCCGCAGGCTTCTGTCGGGCTTGCTTTAAGAGGAATCTTTACGCCGCCACAATTGAAGCGGTTGAGAAGAGCTTTAAAAATCGATCACGAAAAACCTGTCGGAACGCTTCGTGAAGATCAATGGGGAATTGTTTTTCAGACGATGGTGCAGCATGTGCCGCGTGTTCGCTGGCCAAGAATAAATAAAAGAAAATTTGATCGTCAGCGGAAATCTCCGCGATAAACATAAGGGAGCCTCTGTGCTCCTTTTCCCGGATAAAGCCGACAGGAATTTCCGTCCGTTTGTCGAATAAGGTATCGGAACAACGGACAAAAGGAGAAGAGACAATGGATGCAAGAATCGTACAGCTTACCCATGGGGCAGAAGAATATATAAAAGAAATCGCGGAGCTGTGGAGCGACAATGCAGCAGAAACCGCGGATTGTGAATTGGATGAGGAAGAGAAGACAGCGGTTCAAGAACAAATCAAACAATATATGCAATCCAAATACGGTGCGGTATTCGCAGCGACGAATGAAAAACACCAGGCCGTTGGATACGCCATTGCTTCGCTGAAGCAAGATTTAGTCAGCAATACGCTGTACGGCCAAATCGATGAAATCTATGTAGCACCGGAGTACCGAAGACAGAAAATGGCCGGAAAAATTGCAGCTGAATTGCTGAATTGGCTTGAGAGGAAGAATGTTTCTTTTGTTCAAGTTTATGTTGACACAGATAATGAATCAGCTTTGGCATTTTGGGAAGAAACGGGCTTGGAAAGGGAGTTTTTTGTTCTCTCTAAGTACTGACTTTTTCACATACGACACCCCTGTAGGGTATTGTAACATAATGTACAAAAAAACGGCTGCTCCCTTATGATAATATAGGAGATATGAGACATAATGGAGATGATGAAATATGACTTGGCTTTTTGTGACGATGCTTATTATTATGAGCCTTGTTAAACTAGTATTGACGTGCCTTCCATCCGGCGTCGTCGAATGGATTTCCGCCAAATTTGAAGTGCATTCAAAACTAAGCGGCGAGAATGCCGATGTAACGATCAGCGGAAAACGCCTCGAGGGCCAAGCTAAAAAAGAAGTGATTCAGCATTTTAACGAAGCTATATTTATGGAGAAGTATTATATATACCCGGGGGACGAGCATTTATATTTACATCCAAAGGACAGCGGACCGCCTTTCGTCATCGACACGAAAAAAGGCAAAAAAGATGTAAGGCTGTGGATATTTACCTACGATGACCGCGTAGATGTCGTCAAACAATACAAGAAGAAAGTCGTCGCGTATTGCCTGCAGTCTGATATTCTTCAAAAGAGGGCGGCTGGGGAACCATCAAGCGTATCTGGATAAAGCAGGCCTTTTTAAAGCCTTTTTAAGCAAAAAGGCTTTTTTCTTTTGTCTGTCAGTTGTTCTTTAATCAAAAAAGAAAAACCCGAAAAATCGGGTTTAAAAGTTGACTTTTACAGTAGTACCATCGTGGTACTTTATAGGTTCATCATCGTTGAATACATCTTTTAGTTTAATGTTGATATATTTTAAATCATCAGCATCTGAATTAAGGTACGGTACCACGATGTACCCTTCTTTTGCTACTTTTCCGTAGAAAGAACCAACACCGTTTTTATCCGGATTTTGAATCATATCCTCAGAGGAGACTTCAATTTGTTTTTTTGTATTGGTTGTAATGGCTTCTATGCCGTTAAACATAACGTTTTTATCCGATGTATTTTCGGTATTATACGATATTTGAATCGTCAAAAACTTGTCGGCTTTGATGCCTTTTTGTTTCAAGAAATTCTTCCCGCTTTCTTGAAGATTGGATCTTTCAATAACTTTAACTTCATCAATTTTCATCTTTATCGGATCTAAGTCCAAGGTTTTGTTCACTTTTGCAATCTTTTTTAATGTCACTTTTGTTCCGTTGTCTTCTTTACTCCATTGCCCTATTTTTTCTAAAGGGCCATCTGTTTTCAATGAATCTTCACTGCTGCTTTCTGTTTTGGCTGCGCTTTTTTGAGTTTTAGATGTTGATGTTTCGCTATTGCCGCAAGCAGCTAAAAGCATTGAGACGGTTAGTAACGCGATAAAAAAAGTAAAATATTTTTTCATTTTCTAAACCCCTTCATCATCTTTTTATTTATATAAATCTTTAGGCTGTTCCTAATCGAATGCCTAAAAGGATCATCATCCTGACGTCTCCCTTTTTCATCACAAATTTTCCATAATTACTATATCGACAAGATGAAGGATCCGTTTAATATTTTTTTTGGGATTTTTAAAAATGCTGAGCATAAATACCTGTAAAAAAATTAGATGCCGGAGTTGGGGTGAATGAACAGATTTCGGCGGTTGTTTTTTTAGGTTTTACTGAGTGGCTGGGGAAGCATTATTTCTTGTCGGTTATAACAATAATTGAAGAGGTTCATTGAAATAGGCTTTTTCAATAAATTATTTTGACTACCCGGTTAGCAAGAGTTGCAATTTTTACTAACCAATTGGCCAATTAGTGATGTGCCTTTACGGCTTTATGATAAAGAGCTTTCTGCAGGTGTCAGCGAAGGAAGGGCGCGGGTCGTGTTAAACATGGAGGAAGCCGATATAGAGGAGGGGGATATCCTCGTAACGGCGTTTACGGATCCGAGCTGGACGCCGTTGTTTGTATCTGTGAAAGGCTTGGTGACTGAGGTCGGCGGGCTCATGACCCACGGCGCCGACATCGCGCGGGAATACGGGCTCCCGGTCGTCGTCGGGGTTGAGCATGCGACGAAAGAAATTAAAGACGGCCAGAGGATCAGGATTAATAGTTCGGAAGGGTATGTTGAAATCCTAGAATGATTTGAAGTTGAAACGAATGCAGCTCAGGATTCATTTCGAAAAACCTGAGCGTTTTTTTATTCCCCAGGCAATTTAGGCCGCCACCCAATTATGCACAGACAATCATCCAATAAGGGTGCCGATAAGTATAATGTTGGAAAAACTGCAGATGGGGAGTGGAAAAAGTTGTATGTTTACCAGCCTTTACAGGCGTATCCGCGGCAATATTATAATCCTTACTCGTATCCTGGCGCTTTTCCCGGAGGATCACCATATACCTCCTATGGCCCCTCTTCACTTTTTAACTCTCCGTGTTTCAGAGAGTGTATAAGAAGCGGAGCCGATCGTTATTTCTGCTGCTATATATGCGGTTTCTGCTAAGCCGGAGAAGCGGGGTTTTCTTTTCAGTCATCACATTCCAGCATTTCTTTAAGAACGATGGCATGGTTGTGGATCTCGTCCTTGGCGCCGTACAGCAAAACAACGCGCTCATTTTTCATCATGTCTCTTAATTCCTTTAACTTCGCCTGTTTTTCAGCGTCCTGTCTGATTTCTTCTTGATAGGCTTCTTTAAACTGTTCAAATTTCTCAGGATCATGTTGAAACCATTTTCTTAATGAAGGGCTTGGGGCGATTTCTTTCATCCATTCATCTAGACGGGCATCTTCTTTGGAAATTCCGCGGGGCCAGACGCGGTCAATTAAAATTCTGCGGCCTTCCAACCGGGGATGTTCATTATAAATCCGCTGCAAAACGATCGGCATTTGCTCCATCTCCTTTTTATTCATCTTAAAGCGATTGGCTTTAGCCGAAACAAACGGCTGAAAAAGGGCCTCTCACGCTGATGCGCTGGAAGCCCTTTAACTTTTATTCGATCGAGCTTTTTTGGGCGCTGTACATTTGCGCTACACTTTCATCAATTTCATCCCTCGACATCCGCCGCGCTTCTTCGGCTCTGCCGTAGCCGATTTCGAGCCTTCCTTCTTTCAGCCCTTTGAAAATGGCATCGGCGAAATCGTCCACCGGAGCTCCGAAGTCGTGCAGGCCGACTCCGCCAAGATCCGTATTGACCGCCGGAGGAGCCACTTCAATAACCTGAACAGCGGTTTCTGAAAGCTGATGCCTTAAGCGCATCGTAAAAGAGTGAAGAGCGGCTTTTGTCGACGAGTATATCGGCGCGATCGCCATCGGCGTAAAGGCGAGGCCTGACGTGACATTGATGATTGCGGTGTTTGTTTTCTTTCCGGCGAAATATGGAGCAAACAGCATGGCAAGGTGGAGCGGGGCCTCCAAATTGACGGCGATTTCTTTACTGTAATGGGCCCAGTTGTCTTTTGCATCGGTTTTTAATATATCGTAGCGCTGCTGAATTCCTGCGTTATTTACAAGTACGTTGATCTGGGGATGATGTTCTGTTACCCATTCAAACAGCGCAATGCGGTCAGCCTCAACCGTTACATCGCACACACGAGTGATGATGTCCGGATATTTTTGCTTCGCTTCTTCAAGCTTCTTTTCGCGTCTTCCGCATATAATGACCGTATTTCCGGCACGAACGAAGCGTTCGGCAAAAGCGAGTCCGATTCCTGATGCTCCGCCTGTAATCAGTATTGTATTACCCGACAGTTCCATTCAAATCCCTCATTTCTTTAAAATAATTGTCCTGTATACTATGATGATCGAAATATTCGCAGACTGCAAGCCTTGGCATAGACGGGGGGCAACGCTTCCATTATGATTGAATCATGAAGAGAGTGGAATGAAATGTCAAAAATCACAGTGGAAACCTGCTATGGATCGTTGAAAGGAACCGTACAAAACGGTGTCCGCATATGGAAGGGCATCCCTTATGCGAAGCCTCCTCTCGGTGAATGGAGATTTAAAGCCCCCGCAAGAAATTGATCCATGGGAAGGCGTCAGGGAGGCAACTTTTCAATACATCCATTTCAATAGAAGAAGATCCCGATGCTGAAAAAAGAAAAAAGTTGATGGCATGATGCCAACCTCCCTCTTGGTGAGGGAGGTTCTAAAAGCGATCGATCATCCGCTTTGCCGATACCGTTCATGTTGAATTTGCTCCAACGATTTTCCGCGCGTCTCCGGAGCCATGAGAAGGCCGATGATCATATGAATGGCGAGAAATACGATCATCACGCCGCCGGCCGTTTTAAACCCGAGTGTGGTGATCATGGCCGGAACGACTAATGAAATCAAGCCTACACCTATTCGTACGATAAAGAACATAAAGCCTTGGGCCATCGCTCTGTATTTCGTATGAAACAGCTCCGCCGCCCATAATCCGTAAAAGGCCTGCGCGCCAAAGCCGGCGGCAATCCCCCAGAGGCTGACGAACGATAGAAGCTCCGCCATTCTCATGCTCCCGAAGGTGAGAATGATCCATGCAGCCGTCCCCATTGCTGCACCGATGCCGAACAATCGCTTTCTGTTGGCTTTATCCCCTAAACGAATAAAGACAACATATGTGGCAGCCACCGTCAATATCCATAAAAACGCTTGCAGCAAATTGGCCTGGGCAGCCGTTAAGCCGCCGACCGTTTCATAAATATAAGGCATAAAATAGCCCATTGTTCCGGCGACAAGGTTCCAGAAGGCATAAATACCGATCAACAGAACCATTGCATGAAGGTTTGCTTTATTCGTAAACAGCTCTTTAATAGACCCCTTTTCATCCATTCCTTTCGCTTTGTCCTTCTGTTTTTGTTCCTCCCAGATGGCAGATTCATGAATTTGCTGCTGCAAAATCCACGTTATGATCGCGACGACGAATAATTGGGCAAAAATCAGCCGGCTCCCCAATAAACCGAGCGGCGCTAATGCAACGGACAACAGCAGGGTGATGGCGGGGCCGATTGACCATGCGAACTGTCCCCAGCCGACGCGCGCGGCCCGCTCATGATCGGGAGCTTCCTCGGCGATATACGTCCAGGCCGCAGGGATGGCCGCTCCCACTGCAATCCCCGTTACAATGTAGCCCGTTAACAGCATAGGAAAGTTAAACGATGCCGCAATCAATAAAACTCCCAGCATATAGACAAGGAGATTATATTTATATACGAATTTGCGTCCGTACCGATCGACTAAATACCCCCCGATTAAGGCGCCGATTGCAGCCCCAAACCCATTTGCGCTTAAGGCGCCGAGAAGCCCGACCTTCGCGTCGTTCAACCCCAGGTATTCGACCCATAAAGACAGACCGCCTGCCCCGGCGACAATTGACCCGGCTTCCAGATAATTGGACATCGCAACCGTTATCGTAGATTTTAAACTGCCTTTCTTTCTATCTCCCATATTTCTTCCCCTTTCAAAGCTGTTGTCTTTTTAGGCGGCAGAAGACAAACGAATTTTGCAAACGCTTACTTTTATCCGCGCATGAGCGCGGCTGCAATGCAAAATCATCCCCTCTCCCAATTTTTATTTCTAACATAACCTTATTCTTAAAACGGAAATAAATCAACATAAAATTTTGAATTTTCGTTTGTGTTATTTTGTTTGTGTTTGTTTCGGGCTTTTGTAAACAAAAAATGATAGGCAAGCGATATTTTAAGAAAAAATGAAACTTTTCCTTCGATCTAACAGCAGGCTCAAGCACAGACACCGCAAAGCGTGCTGCAATCCAGAATCTGTGAATGTTGCTGAAGCGGAAACGCTCTTGCTTGGTTGCCCCTGCAGGAGCGTTTTGGTTTGGATTTTGTTCTATGTAAGAAATCAGCCTCTCGACGTTTCTGTTAAAATTATCCTAAAAAACAGCGGGATGGATGTTTTATTGATTACTGCCATGCGTATATTTACATTGCACCCCGCTTGCATATTGATTGCATGATTAATTAGCCATCCGTATCCTAAAGATAAGATCATAGCAACAATAAGAACTAAATCGGCACGTGCCGCAATACATAAAACGGCCCGGGTCCGAAAAGAAAATACGGAGGAAAAACAAAATGGAACTAGGCATCAGCACCTTTGTAGAAACAACCCCGGACATAAAGACGGGAAAAGTGAAAAGCCATGCAGAGCGGCTGCGCGAGGTCGTTGAGGAGATCGTTCTTGCTGATCGGGTCGGGCTGGATGTATTCGGCGTGGGAGAGCATCACCGCGAGGATTATGCGGCTTCATCTCCCGCTGTCGTGTTGGCTGCGGCGGCTCGCGAGACGAAGAGGATCAGGCTGACAAGTGCGGTTACAGTGCTTTCATCAGATGACCCCGTACGCGTCTTCCAGGATTTCGCCACGCTCGACGGGCTTTCAAACGGACGGGCGGAAATCATGGCCGGCAGGGGATCTTTCATCGAATCGTTCCCGCTGTTCGGCTATGATTTAGATGATTATAATGAGCTGTTTGAAGAGAAGCTTGATTTGCTCTTGAAGCTGCAAAAGTCGGAGAGAGTAACGTGGAGCGGCAAGCATCGTCCGGCCATTCAAAATTTGGGCGTATATCCGCGGCCTGTTCAGGATCCGCTGCCTGTATGGATCGGGAGCGGGGGCAACCAGGAATCCGTCGTTCGCGCGGGGCTGCTCGGCCTGCCGCTTGTCCTTGCCATCATCGGAGGGAGTCCGCTTCACTTTGCTCCGCTTGTTGAGCTTTATCAAAAAGCGGCTGAGCATGCGGGGCATGATGCATCAAAGCTCCAAGTCGCTTCTCATTCACACGGCTTTATTGCCGAGGATACGGAGACGGCTGCCGAACAGTTTTTCCCTTCGACTCAGCAGGCGATGAATACGCTCGCCCGGGAGCGCGGCTGGGGGCCGTATACCCGTTCAAGCTTTGATGCTGCACGAAGCTTTGAAGGAGCGCTTTATGTCGGGGATCCTGAGACCGTAGCTAAAAAAATTATTCATCTTCGCAAACATGTAGGGATCACAAGGTTTATGCTCCATGTGCCGGTCGGATCGATGCCGCATGAAGATGTCATGAAGGCGATCGAACTTTTTGGAAAGGAAACGGCGCCGCGCGTCAGGGAGGAAGTCTCCCGCTGGGAAGCGGCGCAATAAACACGAGGCCCGCTTATTGTGCGGGCCGTTTTATTTCATGTAATGCTTTTTAAAATCGGGATGGATCGAAAATTTGCGACGCAGATTGATGAGGTTTTCCCCGAAGCTTTCCTCCAGTACGCCGCGATGCTTCTCCATGATTTCCATGAGGTACAGATCGTGGATCATCACTTCCGTAATCGGCATCACCAGGCCTACATGCATCGTCCACGCGGCGCGGCTGTCTTTCCCCTGCGAGACAATGCCCGCTACGACTTCAGAATCGTCTACGCTGAATACAAGCCACCGGCCGTCATACTCTTCCGTAATCTCGCGGCTTCTGTCATGCAGGTATACGTTCGCGAAATCAGCCTCAATGCCGCCGTAACCGATAATCGTAACGATGACGCCATTATCTGCGGCGTGTTTAAGTTCTGATTCAATTTCTTTAAAATCCTCTTTCCAAATTTCCAGAAGAATTCTTTTTTGGGCGGATAGAATGCACGCCTTTACCTTATCGAGGATTTCGCTTCGTCCCGTAATGTTCCAAATATTTTCGCGGTCGTTTGCGGAACGTTCGAATTTCTCAAAATACCGTTCAGCTTGTTCAAACGTTTCTTCGGCTTTCAAGCGGCGGTTTTTAATGAGCTCTTTGGCAGGTACGGGAATGTACTGCGGCGTGTTGCCGTAGCTCACAAAAATATCTCCGCGAATCACAAGGCTTTCCAGGACTTCGTATATTTTTGAGCGCGGGACGCCGGATTTTTTTGCCACTGCATAGCCTGTCAGCGGAGATTCTTCTAATAAAGCGAGGTATGCTTTTGATTCATATTCGGTGAAATTCAGGTTTTTTAATATTTCTAAAATGTTATCTTTCATAGATCCTCCTCACGTCAAGGAATAGTCGCTACCTTTGTAACTCATATTTTAGCCGGACGTATTGATTTTTTTCAAGAGCACTGATACACTTTTTAAGTAGTTACTTGGGTAGTCACTATAAAAATAAATATCGTGTATGGAGGGAGAACATCGTATGGATAGCCTTGTGTCATACATAGCGATTGCCGCCATGATGGTCGTCATACCGGGAGCCGATACGATGCTGGTTGTAAAAAACACGCTTCGGTACGGTCCGAATGCGGGCCGCTGCAATGTTCTCGGATTGGCGACGGGACTTTCCTTCTGGACGCTGATTGCCATTCTTGGCTTAGCCGTTGCCATTGCGAAGTCTGTGGTTCTTTTTAGTACGATCAAGTATTTAGGGGCCGCCTATTTAATTTATTTAGGCATAAAAAGTTTCTTTTCCAAAAACGCTGTTTCGTTAGAAGACATTCAAGTGCAAAACGAGAACCTTAAACATTCCTCGAAGCGCCATTATAAAGATTCTTTTTTACAGGGCTTGTTAAGCAATATTCTCAATCCAAAGACCGTTTTGGTCTATATCACGATCATGCCCCAGTTTGTCAATTTGAAGGAAAGCGTGAATCAGCAATTGATTGTGCTCGCGTTAATCCTGACCTTCATGGCCGTGTTTTGGTTTTTGATCCTTGTTTATCTCATTAATTTCGCAAAAAAATGGCTGAGGAACGCAAAGTTTCAGAAGGTCTTTCAAAAAACCGCCGGGTTGGTGCTGGTGGGGTTTGGGATCAAAACCGGGTTGAATTAATAAAAAAGGAGTGAGAAACAGAACTCACTCCTTTTTATTCGTACTTCTTCAATACAATTGCGGAATTGTGTCCGCCAAAGCCAAATGAGTTCGACAGTCCGACATTTAGTGAGGCTTTGCGGGCGCCTTCCCGTACAATGTCCAAGTCGCACTCCGGATCGGGGTTGTCCGCATTTATCGTCGGCGGGATGATGCCTTTTCTCAAACTTTCCACTAACGCGATGGCCTCTGCACCGCCGGCCGCGCCGAGCATATGGCCAAGCATCGATTTGTTGGCTGTAACCGGGACTTTGCCGGCGTGATCGCCAAACAGCTTCTTGATAGCCAAAACTTCAGAACGGTCGCCAACCTGCGTGCTTGTAGCGTGAGCGCTGATCACATCCACCTCAACGGCTGCTATATTCGCTTTTCTAAGCGCATTATTCATCGCCGCATATGCTCCCTTTCCTTCAGGATGCGATGCCACCATATGATGCGCATCTGAGCTCGCGCCATAGCCTATGACTTCGCATAAAATAGGGGCATTTCTCAATACGGCGCTTTCCAATGATTCCAATACCAATATACCTGCACCTTCGCTCATCACAAAGCCGTCACGGTCGATATCAAACGGCCGGCTTGCCCGGGCAGGCTCCCCGTTTCTCGTTGACAAAGCTTGGGCATTTCCGAAGCTGGCCAATGACAATTCCGTAATCGCAGCTTCGCTTCCTCCGGCAAAGATGATATCAGCTTCATCGTTTTTAATCGCAAAAAATGCTTCGCCAATCGAAGTATTCCCGATGGAGCATGCGGTTACCGGTGATAACGACGGGCCCAGCGCTCCCAATCTGATGCTGATTTGGGCTGCGGCTGCATTTGATATCATCATCGGCACCAGGCTTGGGCTTACTCTTCCCGGCCCCCGCTCATTCATTACGTTCACCTGGTCAATCAATGTATGAATGCCGCCGATTCCTGAACCGACATATACGCCTAAACGTTCACGATTGGCCTTATCAAGCTGCAATCGGGATTGTTCCAGCGCTTGTTCAGCGGCTGCCAAGGCAAACTGGGTAAAGCGGTCCAATCGTCTGGCTTCCTTCTTTCCCCATCTTCCTTCAGCGTCCAAATCGCGGACCATTCCAGCTATTTTTGTTTTGAGACGCGAAGTATCAAGCGTATTGATAGAGGATATTCCGGATTCCCCGCTCACTAAACGGTTCCAAAACGTATTCACATCATTGCCCAGAGGAGAAATAACTCCCATACCGGTAATGACGACTCTTTTCATAGCAATTCCCCCCTTGAATATATTCTCAATTTTAACCGTTTCGTATCCTATTACAAGTTGTAGATTATCATAGTATAATGAGTACCATGATAAGAAAGGAGACGCACATGAAACCTGAAACAAGACTTCAAGCGCTATCGGAGTTTTTGAAAACCCAGCGTTCCAAAATTCATCCGCAAATGGTCGGACTGCCGACAGGCACCCGCAGAAGAACGCCTGGCTTAAGAAGGGAAGAAGTCGCCCAATTGGCAGGCGTCAGCACAACATGGTATACGTGGCTGGAACAAGGCAGGGATATCAAAGTGTCCGCCGCGGTATTGGATGCCGTCTCAGATGCCTTGCAGCTAAACAAGGATGAGCGGAATTATTTATATGCCCTTGCATTTGAAGAAGGGGTGAAACAGGCGTCCCCGATTGAAACCGAAACAGAGATCAGCCCGGCCTTGAGCAAAATCCTGCAGGAGCTTCGCTATTGTCCGACGATTATATCCGACAGAAGGTGCCACATTGTCGGGTGGAATGAGGCAGCAGCCCATGTGTTTATAAACTTTGACCAAATTCCGCTAGAAGAGAGAAATCTCATACGGCTGCTGTTTTCCAGAAAGGAATTCAGGAGTCTCGCGGTAAACTGGGAGCATTTTGTGAGAGGATTTATCGCCATTTTCAGAACATATTACGGGCAATATGTTGCTGATGACTGGTACTCGCAGTTCATAGAAGAGATGGAACAAGCCTATCCGGAATTTCATAAATTGTGGAATGAAAGCGAGGTAAGCTCGGCGCCGGAAGTATTAATTGAATTCCGCCACGCCAGGGCCGGAAAAATGCTGTTTAACCTGATGTCGCTGCAGGTGCAGGGAGATGCCGATTTGCGATGCAGCGTCTATACGCCTGTCGAAAATACGGAAACCGAAGCCAAGCTGAAGCGCCTGGTTGAATCGCGGTGATTTGTCATAAGGCCTTTCTTCTATTAAGAAAGGCCTCTTTACCCGAATCACGTTCTCGCCGCAAAAATTTGAAAGGTCACGCCGAACGGATCAATGACCATGCCGTAGGCCGGGCTGAAGTAAGTCTTTTCGAGTTCAGTCACGACTTTTCCTTGTTCCCGGAGTTTTTCATAGAGCCGTTTAGCTTCGGAAACCTCGCTCGCCGTCACGCAGATAGAGAGCTGGTTCCCGTTTTGAAAAGGCAGCTCCGGGATAATATCTGCGATCATAATGGTTGTTTCGCCGATTTTTAATACGGCGTGGGCAACAAAGTCTAATTCATGTTCCTGAAATTTTGCTGCTTCATCCTCTGGACCTTCTCCTATCGTCTGCTGAAAAATAACCTCGGCACCTAGCGCCTCCCGATAGTATTCGATTGCTTTTTTTGCCTCTCCGTTCATCAGGATGTACGGGGTGAGCTGTAATGACATAAAGAAACATCTCCTTTATATTATAATGGTGACAACTTATGTCATGGTTATAATTTTTGTGGAGGTATACATGTCAAAAGCGAAAAGATTGAATGAAATGATGTTGATGGTGAATCGGAAGAAACGGTTTACGGTTGGTGAGTTGGCACAGGAATTCGGGGTTTCCAAAAGAACCGTACTGAGGGATTTGCAGGAGCTGAGCGAGATGGGTGTTCCCCTTTATTCCGAGACGGGGCCGCATGGCGGCTACCAAGTGTTAAACGAAAGAATTCTCCCTCCCATCGCGTTCAGCGAGGATGAAGCGGTCTCGATCTTTTTTGCGATTCATGCGTTAAGGCATTACATATCTCTGCCGTTTGACGCCCAATACGAATCAATCAAGAAAAAATTTTACTTGAACCTTGCCGGAGACATTAGGGAAACGATCGACAGCATGAAAGACCGCGTTGATTTTTTCTCGGCCCATCAGCAAAAAGATAACATCCCGTTTTTACGATTGCTGCTGAAGGCAGCCGTCCGGCAGGAAGTCGTCGCCATCAGCTATGAGTCGGGCGGCGCAGCCACAGAGAGAAAGATTCAGCCGATCGGCATATACGCAAATCAAGGAAAATGGTATTGTCCGGCTTATTGTTTTTTGAGAAATGATTATCGAATGTTCAGATGCGACCGCATCAGCTTTGCGGAACGGGATGATAAGGCGGAGCCGCTTGATCTGGCCGATGTTGATTTGAAAAACCGGTTTTCAGTTCTTGCTCCCCGCCGGGATATGCTCGAGCTCCGTGTCGAGCTGTCGGAAAAAGGTGCAGAGCGGTACGGATCCGTCAAATGGCCGTATATTGAACTGCACCGGAGAGAAGACGGCTCCGGGGTGCTGAAAGGACATATCTCACGGCACGACTTCGGTTTCTTCTCCGAGTATTTTATTTCTTACGGCCGGGAAGCCGTCATTGAAAGGCCCGCAGAATTAATCGAAAAGACAAAGGATACGCTGCTTGACATGTTAAATCAATACGAAAAAAATACAACTCCGGGCTGATCTTTCCTTAAGACCCGGGCTCATGTTTGAACGCCGGATTCCTTGCTACACTTGACAGGACTGATTGTTAAAGGAGAGGAATAGATTGAAGACATTAGGTCCGGCAGGGATGAAATGGCTGAAAATCGCTCATATTTTATTAGCAGCCCTGTTTTTCGGCGGCATCATGAGCTCTTTGGCATTGAACTTTGCGGTGAATTTGGCTGCGTATCATGAAACGTTTGACTTCTATCGGCATACCGTAATCATTAGCGACTATATCATCAGAATCGGCGCGGTCGGCACTTTGCTCATCGGACTTCTATACGGCATCTTTACAAAATGGGGATTTTTTAAGCATAGATGGGTCGCGGTAAAATGGGTGCTTTTCATCATCCAGACGTTCATCGGAATCTTTATTGTCGATCAATTGATGGAAGCGAATATGGCGATGCTTGAGGCGGGGAAAGCTTCGGCTTTGAACAGTCCTGTATTCATGCACAATCACACTTTAAGGCAATATGCCGCCATTGTCCAAATCGCAATAACGGTTTTTATCATTTGCATTTCTGTATTAAAGCCGTGGAAAAAGAAAAAAACGGCGCTGTAAAAGAATGAATTCTGGAAAAAAAGGCGCCATCCGCCGATAAAAAGACATTCTCAAAGATTTTGAGAGTGTCTTTTTTGTATCAAAAGGTTGACGAGAGATTTAAAGTTAAGTATCATTACAATTGTGATATAAATATTACATTTATGTTACAAAGGTTAAAAATCATGAGATTGAAAGAGGTTTAACTTGAAATATGTCGATACAAAAAGCAATGGCGGCATTAGGTTTTTTAGTCCTAACGGCTTTATTGCTGTTTACGATCAATAAAAGTTCATCGCTTATCAATGCTTCCCCTAATAAAAAAGCGGGCGTCTATACGGAGGTTTACAAGGGGAAAGAATCTTTATCCTATCCGAAATTCAGCGATTTAAAAGACAAGGATTTGAAAATGATCAATGATGCGATTGGTCGCCACATGGAAGCCTCTTATAAAGAATATGAAATGTTGAAAAAAGAGGCGGATCAAAGCGGCGGGGAAAGCGCGTATGAAACGTCCTATAAAGTCAATTACAACGACGGGGATAGGCTGAGCTTTTTCATCTATGACTATCAATATACCGGCGGGGCGCACGGGGTGTATACCGCCACATCCTATAACTATGATTTAAACGAACATAGGCGGATTACGCTGCCGGACGTGTTAAATAATCAGGCAAAAATCGAAAAGGCGAAAAACTACATTTTCAGTTATTTGAACAAGCATTCGGAACAATTTTATTCTGACCTTAAAAAGAGCGATATCCGTTTAGATCAAGATACTGCGTTTTATTTTACGGACAGCGGGATTTCCATTGTATTTCAGCAGTATGATATCGGGCCGTCTTCTTCCGGAAACCAGGAAATTAAGATTCCTTCCTCATTTTTATATTAGGCAGACATCTTTTTTTGGCAGGGTAAACGAATCCAACTGCAGCAGGAGAGTGAGCAAGGATGTCTGTCAAACCATCGAATCGATGGATTAATATCGTAATCTTTATGAGTATTTTCATAGTGTTGGCGGGGTGCTCTTCCAATAAGGCGGCAGGCCATACAGAGGCCAAAAAACAAGAAAAGGGCCGCGGCCAATCCGGCATCGGGGTCGAATCGCTGGTCAGCGACAGCGAACAAGAGAGATATGCTGTCCATTACCCGGTTTTTCATATAAAAGAAATCGATGATCGATTAAAAGAATACGTGAGCGGGGAACTGAACCGTTTTAAAAAAGAAAACGAACAAGCGCGCGCCCGTAAAGAAAGCGGGCCGTTTGAATTGAATATCAAGTATAAGGTTGCCTATTATTCAAAGCAGGCTGCTGCGGTTGTTTTAACCGAATACATAGAAACCGACGGCGTGGGAAAGACATCAATCAAAACGTTCAATGCCGATTTGAAGCACAAAAAAATGCTTGGCCTGGACGATCTTTTTGTGAAAAACTCCGATTTTCTGTACAGGATCGCAAACATTTCTTATGAACAATTAAAACGCAAAAATCCTAACGCTGACGCCGACCTGTTAAGGAAAGGAACAAGCCCGTCAGAAAAGAATTTCAGCCGCTTCTCCCTTCTTGAAGACGAGATCGAATTTTATTTTGAGAAAGGGCAGACTGGCTTGGATCAGTCCGTGAAAATCGAAAAAGACGAATTAAAAGATATTTTGCGAGATCAATATAAAAGCATGACAAAAAATAAAACATCGCAGGAAAACCCGAAGCATAAAGGCGCCGTTCCGATTCCGAAGGAAGAAATCCGCGTGAACCCGAATGACAAAGTCATCGCGTTGACGTTTGATGACGGTCCGAACCCTGCTCCGACAAACAAAATCCTTGACGCGTTAAAAAAATACGACGGCCATGCGACCTTCTTCGTCTTGGGAAGCAGGGCCCAATATTACCCGGAAACGATCAAAAGGATGCTGAAGGAAGGAAATGAAGTCGGCAACCATTCCTGGGATCATCCATTGCTCACAAGGCTTTCCAAGGAAAGGGCATATAAGGAAATCAATGATACGCAAACCGTCATTGAGAAAATCAGCGGCCATTTTCCGACACACTTAAGGCCTCCCTACGGCGGCATAAACGATTCCGTCCGCGGGCTCACGAATTTAAAAATCGCTTTATGGGACGTGGATCCGGAAGACTGGAAATATAAAAATAAAGATTACATCGTTAATCATGTCATGAGCCGTGCAGGGGACGGAAAAGTCATTTTGATGCACGATATTTACGCGACATCCGCCAGCGCCGCCGAGGAGATTATCAAACGGTTAACGAAGCAAGGCTACAAACTGGTTACGGTAACACAGCTTGAAGAGATTCAAAAACACAGAGGGCATTAAGACTGCGGAGAAAGTGTTCAATCGAATGCTTTCTCCGTATTTTTATTCCGCGGAAATTATAGGAAAAAAGGTATTTGTCTAAAAATTCTTTCTATTATATGATGAGGATTAATGAGCAATCAAGAAGAAAGGGGAGATGTAAATGGTTTCTAAGTCCAAGCTATTATGCTGCGTGCTGCTGCTTTCCATCATGCTGCCGGCATCGAAAACGGATGCGGCAAGTCTGAACGGCACGCTGATGCAGTATTTCGAATGGAATCTGCCTAATGACGGACAACATTGGAATCGCTTACAAAATGATGCGGGATATTTATCCGACATCGGAATAACGGCGGTATGGATTCCGCCGGCCTACAAGGGGACGAGCCAATCTGACGTTGGATACGGTCCGTACGATTTGTACGATCTGGGAGAGTTTGATCAAAAAGGGACGGTGCGGACGAAATACGGGACAAAAACGGAGCTCCAGTCAGCGATCGGTTCGCTTCATTCCGAGAGCATCCAAGTGTATGGAGATGTTGTCCTTAACCACAAGGCGGGTGCAGATCAAGCAGAGGACGTAACCGCGGTTGAAGTGAACCAGGGCAACCGGAATCAGGAAACATCCGGAGAGTATCAAATTAAAGCGTGGACACGATTCGATTTTCCCGGGCGCGGCAGCACTTACAGCGATTTTAAGTGGCGCTGGCACCATTTCGACGGAACCGATTGGGATGAGTCCAGGAAGCTGAACCGCATCTATAAGTTTCAAGGGAAAGCCTGGGATTGGGAAGTGTCGAGCGAAAACGGCAACTACGATTATTTGATGTATGCAGATGTTGACTATGATCATCCCGATGTTGCATCGGAAATGAAACGATGGGGAACCTGGTATGCAAACGAGCTGCAGTTGGACGGTTTCCGTCTCGATGCCGTCAAACATATTAAATTTTCGTTTTTGCGCGATTGGGTGGATGCTGTCAGGCAATCAACAGGCAAGGAAATGTTCACGGTGGCCGAGTATTGGCAAAATCATCTTGGCGAGCTCGAAAACTACTTGAATAAAACAAACTTTAATCACTCCGTTTTTGATGTGCCGCTCCACTATAATTTCCATGCCGCATCTTCGCAGGGAGGCGGCTATGATATGAGGCATTTACAGAACGGAACGGTCGTTTCCAAGCATTATTTGAAAGCGGTTACATTCGTCGACAATCATGATACACAGCCGGGACAATCGCTAGAGTCCACGGTACAAACGTGGTTTAAGCCGCTCGCTTATGCGTTCATTTTGACAAGGGAAGCCGGATACCCGCAAGTTTTCTATGGGGATGTGTATGGGACGAAAGGTTCGTCATCGCGGGAAATTCCCCCGCTCAAAAGTAAAATAGAGCCGATTTTAAAAGCGCGCAAATACTATGCATACGGAAAACAGCACGATTATTTCGATCATCACGATATCGTCGGCTGGACAAGGGAAGGCGATCCATCGGTTGACCGATCCGGTTTGGCGGCTTTAGTCACGGACGGTCCGGGCGGATCAAAGTGGATGTATGCAGGCCGGCAAAATGCCGGAGAGACATGGTATGACATCACCGGGAACCGGTCAGATTCCGTTACCATTAATTCGGACGGCTGGGGACAGTTTCATGTGAACGGCGGCTCGGTTTCGATTTATGTTCAGAGGCCATAAGGTCAGCCAGCAGATTTCCTTTAGGAAATCTGCTTTTTTATTTCTTCGCTTTGATTACGTAATATAATACATTTTAACAAATTGTCTTCAGTTCCGGGCAGTTTGAATAAGCGCATGTGAGGCGGGATGAAAAATGGCAACGTTGTCAGATGTAGCAAAAAAAGCAAATGTGTCGAAAATGACGGTATCGCGGGTGATCAATCATCCTGAGACGGTGACGGATGAGCTGAAGAAGCTGGTTTACTCTGCGATGGAAGAGCTGAATTATATTCCTAACTATGCGGCAAGGGCGCTCGTTCAAAACAGAACACAGGTTGTGAAGCTTCTCATCCTTGAGGAAATGGATACGACAGAACCTTATTACATGAACCTGCTGACCGGGATCAGCCGGGAGCTGGATCGCCATCATTATGCATTGCAGCTTGTGACAAGAAAATCTCTTAACATCGGCCAATGCGACGGGATTATTGCGACAGGCTTAAGAAAGGTTGATTTTGAAGGAGTGATCAAAGCTTTTGAAAAGCCGATTGTCGTTTTTGGACAAAACGAGATGGGCTATGATTTTATCGATGTGAACAACGAAAAAGGCGTTTATATGGCAACCCGCCACGTCATGGGCCTTGGAAACAGGAATGTCATCTTTTTTGGCATTGATTTGGATGAGCCTTTTGAACGATCAAGGGAAAAAGGATACTTACAGGCGATGAATGAAGGATTGAAAGAAACAAGGGTGTTCCGAATGGAAAACAGCTCAAAAAAAAGCGAATGTCTGGCGAAAGAGCTGCTGGCATCTCTGGAGGGGCCGGCTGCGTTTGTCTGCGCTTCCGACCGCATTGCACTCGGCGTCATCCGTGCGGCCCAGTCGCTGGGGAAAAGGATTCCCGAAGATACGGCAGTCACCGGATATGACGGCGTTTTTCTCGACCGCATTTCATCGCCCCGCTTGACAACGGTCAGACAGCCCGTCGTTGAAATGGGGGAAGCCTGTGCAAAAACGCTGCTGAACAAAATAAATGAAGGCGGAGCCGCTCAAGGAAATCGATTTTTTGAGCCGGAGCTGATCGTGCGGGAATCGACTTTGTAAGAGCATGATTCTGTTACCGTTAACAGGATGAAAAAGATTGTTCCTCTGAATTCGGCATGATAATTTCAACGTGTAGCCGGTCAGCATAAACCGGAAATGAAAAGGAGGAAAACGAATGGAATATGCAGCAATATATCATCAGCCTTTCAGCTCCTATGCCTACCCTTATGACGGGAGGACACTGCATATCAAGATCCGCACGAAAAAAGGCGATGCCGATGAAGTCCGATTGATCTGGGGAGATCCTTACGAATATGCTAAGGACGGCAGGTGGCTGAAAGCAGAGCAGCAGATGAAAAAAATCGCCGCAACAGAAGCGCATGATTACTGGTTTATTGAAGTGGTGCCGCCGCATAGACGGCTCCAATACGCTTTTGCTTTAAGAGGCGCCGGTCAGGAGGATGTTTTTTACGGAAGCTCGGGCACCTGTCCGTATAACGAAAAAACGCTGGCGGCGATTCACCATTATTTTAAATTTCCGTTTGTTCATGAAGTTGATGCGTTTCAAGCACCCGAATGGGTCAAATCAACGATTTGGTATCAAATTTTTCCGGAGCGTTTTGCAAACGGCAGAGAAGACCTGTCACCGGAAAATGCTTTGCCCTGGGGAAGCAAGGACCCGGGTGTACACGATTTTTTCGGCGGGGATTTGCAGGGGATCATCGACAAGCTCGATTATTTGGAGGACCTGGGGGTTAGCGGAATCTATTTGACGCCGATCTTTTCCGCGCCTTCCAACCATAAATACGACACGTTGGATTACTATTCCATCGATCCGCATTTCGGGGATCCGGAGCTTTTCCGTACGTTGGTCGATGAGCTTCACCGCCGGGGGATGAGAATCATGCTTGATGCCGTTTTCAACCATATCGGCAGCGCTTCGCCGCAGTGGCAGGACGTCGTGAAAAACGGCGAACGATCACGCTATAAAGATTGGTTCCATATTCATTCTTTTCCCGTCGAAGAAGGCCGTTATGATACGTTTGCGTTTACGCCCGACATGCCGAAGCTCAATACCGCCAATCCGGATGTTCAGTCGTATTTGCTTGATATTGCGCTGTACTGGATCCGCGAATTTGACATTGACGGCTGGCGTTTAGACGTGGCAAATGAAGTCGATCACGCTTTTTGGAAGACATTCAGGAAAGCCGTATCTGCCGAAAAGCCGGACGTGTATATTTTGGGGGAAATCTGGCATTCAGCCGAACCTTGGCTTAGAGGAGACGAATTTCATGCGGTGATGAATTATCCGTTCACAGAGCCGATGATTGCCTATTTTGCGGACCGGGCGATACTTCCATCGGAAATGGCACACCGTATAAACGCGCATTTGATGAACGGGATGCAGCAGGTCAATGAAGCGATGTTTAATTTGCTCGACAGCCACGATACAGGACGGATTTTGACCAGGTGCCGCCATGATGAGAAAAAGGTGCGGTCTTTATTGGCCTTTATGTTTGCCCAGACAGGTTCTCCGTGCATCTATTACGGGACGGAAATCGGGCTTGACGGCGGACATGATCCATTGTGCCGGAAGTGCATGGTGTGGGAAGAAGACAAGCAAAACAAAGAAATGCTTGCGTTTATGAAGCGGCTGATCGCATTGCGCAAACGGGAGAATGCGTTATTCACTTACGGGCGCCTCGAGTGGAACGTGCTGGATGATCAGCGGAACTTTATCAGTTTTTCGCGGGTTGACGGGGACAAAAAACTTATTTTTTTCTTTCATCAGGGGAGCGAAGTCCGCCGCATCAGTTTGCAGGATGATGTCGAAGCGCATCAAAAAATATACGATGCGTGGACAGAAAAGCCGCTTCACCATACAGATGTGATTGACATTCATCCGGGGGAGTTTTTTATTTTGGGCGCAGTGTAATTCTGTTACCGGTAACAATCCGAAAGCTGTTGTAACCGTTTTCTATCGAGGATTACAATGATGACAGATTCTTGATAGAAGGGGGAAAAAAGATGGCACATGTAAAAAAAGGTTTGGCATTATTGTTTGCGTCAGTTCTTGTCTTTACTCTTGCGGCTTGTTCAGGTTCGAAGGATGCGGCGGGGGCTGACGGAAAAAAAGTGCTGACCGTGTCTGTTGAAGAAACGTATAAAGATTACGTCGAAAGCATCAAAGCGGATTTTGAAAAAGAAAACAATACAACAATAAAAATTGTCGAAAAACCGATGTTCGATCAGTTGGAAGCGCTTCCTCTTGACGGCCCGGCAGGAAATGGGCCTGATGTCATGCTTGCCGCATACGACCGCATCGGCGGCTTGGGCCAACAGGGGCATCTGCTTGACATCGAACCGTCTGATACAAAAAGCTTCGGCGATAAAGAAATGCGGCAGGTGACCATTGCCGGCAAAGTGTACGGGATGCCTTTAGTCATCGAAACACTCGTCTTGTATTACAACAAAGATCTGCTGAAAGCTCCGCCGAAAACGTTTCAAGACCTTGAGGATTTAACGAAAGATCCGCGGTTTTCCTTTTCCTCTGAAAAAGGAAAATCAACAGCCTTTTTGGCAAAATGGACCGATTTTTACATGTCGTACGGTTTGCTGGCCGGCTACGGCGGCTATGTATTCGGCAAAGACGGCACAGATTCCAAAGACATCGGGCTCAACAGCAAAGGAGCTGTAGAAGCGGTGGAATATGCGGGGAAATGGTTTAAGGAATATTGGCCGAAAGGCATGCAGGACAACTCAAGCGCCGACGATTTTATTCAGCAAACGTTTATGGACGGCAAAGCAGGGGCTGTGATAGGAGGGCCTTGGTCAGCTTCAAACTATAAGGAAGCCGGGGTGAACTACGGGGCAGCCAAAATACCGGCATTGCCGAATGGAAAAGAGTACGCTCCGTTCGCCGGCGGTAAAGGCTGGGTGGCATCTAAATATACAAAAGAACCCGAACTCGCGAAAAAATGGCTTGAATATGCTAAACGATCAAAATGCTTACCATTTTTATGAGGAGACAAACGAAGTTCCGGCCAACTTGGCTGCAAGGAAAAAGGCGGACAAGCAAAAGGATGAGCTGACGTCTGCCGTCATTAAACAATATGAGACCGCAACTCCGACTCCGAATATTCCGGAAATGGCCGAAGTATGGACAGGCGCGGAAAGTTTGATTTTTGATGCAGCGTCAGGAAAAAAATCAGCACAGCAATCAGCGGATGATGCTGCAGGTGTCATCAAAGAAAATATTAAGGAAAAGTATACGAAATAAAACGGCGGGTAAGCGTCCGGAAGAAAAAGAGGGCGGGAAAACATGAATAAAGACCAAACACTTGCAAAACAGCGCCGAAAAGCGGTGCTTTTATCGATCATTCCAGGGGCCGGGCAGATCGCGAACCGTCAATTTTCAAAAGGGGTTCTTTTTTTCGTCATCACAGGATTGTTTGCTTGTGAATTAGGCGTGTTCGGCATTCGCGCGCTTGCCGGTTTGATCACTTTGGGAAGCGCTCCCGGAGAGGACCACTCGCTGTTTCTGCTGATAGAAGGCACGCTGCAACTGATTGTGACGCTGATGTTTTTGATGTTTTGGGCCTTTGCGATTTACGATGCACAGAAGACCGCCGTGATGAAAGCGGCGGGCCTGAAGATTAACAGGACGGCCGGGGATATGATCAAAAATGCGTGGGATCAGGGGTTTCCGTATTTATTTACGCTGCCGGCCTACATCATGATGATATTTGTCATTATATTCCCGGTTTTGGTGACGCTGTTTATCGCTTTTACAAACTACGATTTTTATCATATTCCGCCCGGCAGCCTCATTGACTGGGTCGGATTTAAAAACTTCTTGAATATATTCTTTCTCGGTTCCTACCGGGACACATTTGCTGATGTATTCACCTGGACGGTCGTCTGGACGATCTGTGCGACAACGCTGCAAATCGTTCTGGGCATCGTGACGGCGCTTATCGTCAATCAGGACTTTATTAAAGGCAAACGGGCCTTCCGAATGATTTTCTTGCTGCCGTGGGCGGTTCCGGCTTTTATTACGATTATGAGCTTTGCCAACATCTTCAACGACAGCGCAGGAGCCATGAACACGCAGGTGATTCCGTTGTTGAATCATCTGCCGTTTGTGGAGCTGTCCGCAATCCCGTGGAAGACCGATCCGTTTTGGACGAAGACGGCCCTCATTATGATTCAGACATGGCTCGGGTTTCCGTACATTTATGTCATGGTAACGGGAGTGCTTCAGGCGATTCCGGGCGAGCTGTACGAAGCGGCAAAGATTGACGGGGCGACTTTTATTCAGCGCTTTCGGCATATTACATTGCCGATGATTTTATTTGCGACAGCCCCCGTGATGATTACCCAGTATACCTTTAATTTCAATAATTTCTCGATCATCTACTTATTCAATGAGGGGGGACCGGGCAGTGCGGGAGCCGGCGCGGGGTCAACCGATATTTTAATTTCCTGGATCTATAAGCTCACGACAGGCACATCGCCGCAGTACTCGGTCGCCGCTGCCGTCACGCTGTTGATTTCTTTCATTGTCATTGGCGTTTCCCTGATCGCTTTCAAGAAATCGAATGCTTTTGGCAATGAGGAGGTGATGTAGATGAAAGGGATGTTTGAAAACGCACGGCGTGCAATGATTCTCAATAAAATCTTCACCTATTTGTTTTTGATCCTTTTAAGCGTTGTGATTATCTATCCGTTGCTGATCACGGCCTCATCTGCATTTCGCGTCGGAAATGTCGCGGCTTTTCGGCTCGATTTTTCGGGCTCCTGGACTTTAGATCATTTTAGGCGGCTGTTTGAAGAAACGCTTTATCTTCATTGGTACGGCAACACACTTGTCATCGCCCTGTCGGTCATGGTGCTGCAGGTGGCCGTCGTGACGATTGCCGGCTATGCTTACAGCCGCTATCGGTTTGCCGGCAGAAAACAAAGCCTTGTCTTCTTTTTAATCATTCAAATGGTGCCGACGATGGCGGCGCTGACCGCTTTTTATGTCCTCGCCATGCTGATAGGAGCCCTTGATCAATTCTGGTTTTTAACAGCGATCTATATCGGCGGAGGGATTCCGATGAACACGTGGCTGATGAAAGGCTATTTTGATACCGTACCGAGAGAAATCGATGAAGCGGCGCGGATCGACGGAGCAGGGCATCTCAGGATTTTCGCCTCGGTTGTCCTGCCGCTGGTCAAACCGATGCTTGCGGTGCAGGCGCTCTGGGCGTTTATGGGCCCGTTCGGGGACTATTTGCTGGCGAAGTTTCTGCTTCGTTCGCCGGAAAGAATGACCATCGCCGTCGGCTTGCAGTCGTTCATATCGAACCCGCAGCAGCAAAAAGTCGCCCTGTTTGCAGCCGGAGCGATCCTTGCAGCACTGCCGATCTGCGTCTTGTTCTTTATTCTGCAAAAAAACTTTGTGTCCGGTTTGACAACCGGCGGAACGAAGGGATAGATCCATGGGGAAACATGACCGCTTTATCATCCGCTTCCTTAAAGCTGCGGCGTCTCCATCCGGCGCCTGCCGCTGCAGGAGGACATTCAGCTGGCTGCATATCTTGTTTCTGTTTAGTTTTTTGACGGCTTGCCTGATGGCGCCGTTCGCCATTTCGTTTGCGAAGCTCGAGCGCTTCAATGTCAGATCTTTTTTGCCGTCAGCGATCCAAGATGTCAATGACCGCTTTGCCGAGCGGCTAAAGGGCTATCAATTGAAAAACGGAAAGCTGACAGGAGAGGAAACCGGCTTTAATCAGGTGGAGGGACGGACATTGCTGGCGGTCGATCTGAAGCATCGGTTTAAGACAAGCGGTGAAAACGGGCATCTTCACGTTAACGGCTATGATAACGCGATCATCTTCCAGCCTGATCGCCTGATCATCAGCGATCAAAACGGCACCGGTTTTTCCGTCCGTTATGGCAAAAGGGACGTGAAAGATTTGAATCTGTACGATTTGGAAAATATGATCGGCGAATTGTGGCTTGCCCAGTATAAGCCGATGATCATGCTGCTGGCATTTTCGGTGATTTTGATAAGCCGGTTGTTTTTATCGGGGATTCTTGCCGGGGGTTTATGGATCACAAAACGATCAAAAATGACCGGTATTGCGTCATTCAAAGAAGCAGCCGCTCTAGCTGTAAGCTGTTCAGCCATTCCGGTATTTGCTGCAGCATTAGCCGGGCTGATTCACTTTGACTTTATCATCGTGCTGTTGATCGATACGTGCGGCGTCATCTTGATGATCTCGCTTGCATGCGGACGCTTGTGGAAAACCCGAAATCTACACTCAGGAGGAAACCATGGCAATTCAGCGGCTATTTGAGATTGACGAATGGAAAATCAAAACAAACATATTTCAAAAGGAACATAAACGGCTCCAGGAAAGCTTGACATCTATCGCCAACGGCTATATGGGAATCAGGGGGAACTTTGAAGAAAGTTATTCAGGAGACAGCCATCAAGGCACATATATTGCAGGGGTGTGGTTTCCTGACAAAACGCGCGTCGGATGGTGGAAAAACGGCTATCCGGAATATTTCGGGAAAGTGATCAATGCGATGAACTTTATCGGCATAGACGTATATATAGACGGTGAAAAAATCGATCTCTATCAACACCCGATCGAATCGTTTGCATTGGAACTCGACATGAAGGAAGGGATACTGCGGAGAAGCGCGGTCGTCAGCATCCGGGATAAAACCGTCAGAATCAGGTCTGAGCGGTTCTTGAGCCTTGCCGTTAAAGAGCTTTGTGCGATTCATTATGAAGCAGAGTGCCTGACCGATGAAGCTGTTATCACGCTTGTGCCTTACCTTGACGGAAACGTCGCAAATGAAGATGCCAACTACCAGGACCGGTTTTGGCAGGAAGCAGCGAAAGGGGCAGATTCCAACCGCGGCCATTTGGTAACAAAAACGATCGAAAATCCGTTTGGCACGCCGCGTTTTACCGTTTCCGCCGCGATGGCAAACGTGACAAAGGGCTTTGTCAGCGAGAGCTATAAAACGGCCGGCATGTATGCGGAGAATCGCTACAGTTATGAAACGAAGCCGGGAACGAAAGCTTCTTTAACAAAATTCGTCGCCGTGACGACTTCCCGCGATTTTCAGGAAGCAGAGCTTTTATCGAAAGGCAGGGAGCTCTTGGCGGATATTGTTGACAGGGGCTATGAAGAAGCAAGGCGGAGGCATATCGATCAATGGAAGGAAAGGTGGGAAAAAGCGGATATCGAAATTAAAGGAGATGATGTGCTCCAGCAAGGAATCCGCTACAACATCTTTCAATTATTCTCGACATACTATGGGGACGATCCGCGGCTGAATATCGGGCCAAAAGGTTTTACCGGCGAAAAATACGGAGGAGCCGCGTATTGGGATACCGAGGCATACGCCGTCCCGATGTATTTGGCCACAGCCGATCCGGAGGTGACAAAAAACCTGCTGCTGTACCGCTATCACCATTTGGAGGCTGCCAAGCGAAACGCCGCCAAATTGGGGATGAAAGGGGCTCTTTACCCGATGGTGACGTTCATCGGCGACGAATGCCACAACGAATGGGAGATCACCTTTGAAGAAATTCACCGCAACGGCGCGATTTGCTACGCAATCTACAATTATATCAATTATACGGGCGACAAGGACTATATGAAAGATTACGGGATAGACGTTCTCGTGGAAATCAGCAGATTTTGGGCCGACCGCGTCCATTTTTCTAAACGGAAAAATAAATATATGATTCACGGCGTCACAGGGCCGAACGAATACGAAAACAATGTCAACAACAACTGGTATACCAATTTGATTGCAGCCTGGACGCTTGAGTATACGCTTGAAAATCTGGCCGATATCCCGGCGGAAAAACATAGACGGCTAAAGGTGCGGGAAGATGAAATCGAGACATGGAAGGATATTATCGAGCGGATGTACTATCCGTACAGCGAAGAATTAAACATTTTCGTCCAGCATGATACGTTTTTGGATAAAGAGCTGCAGGCCGCGGATGATTTGAATCCGGATGAACGGCCGCTTTATCAGCATTGGTCATGGGACAAAATTCTCCGCTCCAGTTTTATTAAGCAGGCCGACGTTCTTCAGGGAATGTACCTTTTGAATCACCGCTTTACATTGGAAGAAAAACGGCGCAATTTTGAGTTTTACGAACCGATGACCGTCCATGAGTCAAGCCTTTCCCCTTCTGTTCACGCGGTGCTCGCAGCCGAACTGCAAATGGAGAAAAAAGCGCTTGAACTCTATAAACGGACAGCCCGCCTTGACCTTGACAATTACAATCGCGACACAGAAGAAGGGCTTCACATTACATCGATGACGGGAAGCTGGCTCGCCATCGTCCAAGGGTTTGCCGGCATGCGCGTCGCGAATGAGACGCTATCATTTGCCCCGTTTTTGCCGAAAGAATGGAACGGGTACTCGTTTAAAATCAATTACCGCAACCGGCTGATCCAAGTTGCGGTAGCAGAAAACAGCGTCGTTTTTGACCTGTTAAAAGGAGACCCTCTGCAGATGACGGTCTATCAGAAGCCGATTCTTTTGAACGGACGATATGAAGGGAGGACGCCTGATGAGTGAATGGTGGAAGGAAGCTGTCATTTACCAAATTTACCCGCGCAGTTTCTATGACTCAAACGGAGACGGATTCGGAGATTTGCAAGGAATCATCCAAAAGCTGGATTATATTAAAACCCTTGGGGCGGATGTGATCTGGCTGAGCCCGGTGTTTGATTCTCCGCAGGATGACAATGGCTATGACATTCGCGACTACCGGCGCATAGACGAAAAGTTCGGGACCAACGAAGATATGTTTCAGCTTATCGATGAAGTGCATGAGCGCGGCATGAAAATCATCATGGACCTCGTCGTCAATCACACGTCTGATGAACATGCCTGGTTTGCCGAAAGCCGCAAGTCCAAGGACAATCCGTACCGCGATTATTATTTTTGGAAAGATCCCAAACCGGACGGCTCAGAGCCAAACAATTGGGGATCGATCTTCTCAGGATCGGCGTGGACGTTCGATGAGCAGACGGGCCAGTATTATTTGCACTACTTTTCGAAAAAACAGCCTGATCTAAATTGGGAAAACGAAGCCGTCCGCCGGGAAGTATATGATCTCATGAGGTTTTGGATGGATAAAGGCGTCGACGGTTGGCGGATGGATGTGATCGGCTCGATTTCCAAATACACCGATTTTCCGGACTATGAAACGAATGACAACAGCAGGTACATCGTCGGCCGCTATCATTCAAACGGCCCCCGCCTTCACGAGTTTATTCAGGAGATGAACCGTGAAGTGCTGTCCCGTTACGACTGTATGACGGTCGGCGAAGCAAACGGCTCTGACATTGAAGAGGCGAAGAAGTATACGGATCCGGGCAGGCGGGAGCTGAATATGATCTTTACCTTTGAGCATATGGATATTGATACAGAGAGTCATTCACCGAATGGAAAATGGCAGATCAAGCCGTTTGATCCCATTGCATTAAAAAAGACGCTGACCCGCTGGCAGACCGCGTTAATGGATGCCGGCTGGAACACGCTGTATTTTGAAAATCATGATCAGCCCAGGGTGATTTCCCGCTGGGGCAATGATGGCATCTTTCGAAAACAGTGCGCCAAAGCATTTGCCACGGTCCTTCACGGCATGAAAGGTACGCCGTTTGTCTACCAGGGAGAAGAAATCGGTATGGTCAACGGCGATTTTTCGCTTGATATGTATGATGATCTCGAAATAAAAAACGCGTATCAGGAACTGGTCGTCGAAAATCAAACGATGTCAGAAGAAGGGTTTTTAAAAGCCGCGGCGAAAAAAGGAAGGGATCATGCAAGAACGCCGATGCAATGGGATGACAAGAGGCATGCAGGATTCACGGACGGCGAGCCGTGGCTGACCGTCAATCCCCGCTATAAAGAGATCAATGTGAAAGAGTCATTGGCTGACCAGGATTCGATTTTCTATTATTATCAAAAGCTCATTCGGCTGCGGAAACAACACAAGGTCATCGTATACGGGGATTATCGGCTGATCCTTGAGGATGATCCGCAAATATTTTCCTATATTCGCGAATATGAAGGGGAAAAGCTGTTGGTCGTCGTCAATTTGTCGGAAGAAAAGGCAATGTTTGAAGCGCCGAAGGAACTCCTTGATGAGCGGTGGAGAGTGCTCATATCCAACTATTCGCGGGATCTGACCGACATGAGCGGCATTTGCCTGCAGCCCTATGAGGCTTTGATGTACATCACATTGAAGGAAACGCGGTCATGAAAGCTGTCATATTCGATTTGGACGGTGTGATCACAGATACGGCGGAATACCATTTTCTCGCTTGGAAGCGTATTGCGGAACAACTGCATATTCCATTTGACCGCAGTTTTAATGAAAGTCTGAAAGGGATCGGCAGACAGCAATCGCTTGACAACATTCTCACACGCGGCGGGGCAGCGTCTACGTTTACGACAGCGGAAAAGCAGGCCCTCATGCGCCAAAAAAATCAATATTACCAAAAGCTGATCGAAAACCTTGCGCCGGGGGACCTGTTGCCGGGAATCGGGAAGCTTCTTTCCGAGCTGAAAGATGAACATATCCAAATCGCTTTAGCTTCTTCCAGCCGTAATGCCCCTGCCATTTTAAAACGCTTGGGGATCTCTGGCGATTTTCAAGCCGTCGTGGACCCGGAAACGATCGAAAAGGGAAAGCCCGCTCCCGACATCTTTTTAACAGCCGCAGCGCTTCTCGGCGTATCCCCGGCAGAGTGTGCGGCAATAGAAGATGCTGAAGCCGGGATCTCCGCGATCAAATCAGCCGGAATGTTCGCGGTCGGAGTCGGTGATGAACGATCCATGCACGCCGCTGATCTGATCGTCAGCCGGACGTCGCAATTATCGTTTCATTTGCTGTATAGCGGGTGGAAACGCTGCAGAGAGCGCCAGCAAACAGAAAGGAGCTAATCGAGCGTGAATGTGAAAAGATTCAGCTCTCCGGAAGAGTTTTTAAAAACGGTCGAACATAAGCTGTTAGAGAATGAAGCGGTCAACAATTTGCCGCTCGGCATCCTTTACGGTTTGAAAAGGCGGCCGGATGTTGACGCCGTTTTGCTGACGGCGGAAAACGATGAGGGGATTCAGCTCGCAGCGGTGATGGCTTCCGGCGATTTGATATTGGCTGGGGAAGAATCCGGGCTTGAGGCGGCCGGGATACTGGCAGCGTATCTCGAAAAAGCGGGAATCCGGCCGCCCGGCGTAACCGGACGGCCCGCACTTGCCAAAGCTTTTGTCGAGGCATCGAAAAGACGTGCGGCGGTCAAGATGAGGCAAAAAATGTACCGGATTGATCATGTCAATGACATTTCTTTTCGTTCAGGACATTTAAGGAAAGCGGATCAGCAAGCATGACCTCGAATTGGTTACTGACTGGACTTATTCGTTTTCAGAAGATGCATTTCTTGAGGCTGTGAGCCGCAAGCAGGCGGAGAACATCGCAGCGGCTTCTGTCTACCTATGGGAAGACCGCGGCAAGCCATCAATGGCTCGAAAAGCGAGGCCGACGGAAAACGGGATTGCCGTCAACTTTGTATTTACGCCGAAACATGAACGAAACAAAGGCTATGCGTCATCATGCGTGGCTGCTTTCAGCCGGAAACTGTTAGACGAAGGATTCGCGTTTTGCTGTTTGTATACGGATGCAGACAACCCGACGTCCAATAAAATTCACACCGCAATCGGCTACCGTCCTCTTGACGATGCGATTGCGTATGTGTTTGATGAATATGAAAAAAGCTGATGTTCATCAGCTTTTTGCTATTTTCTGATCAGCCGTTTATGAACCACTTTGATGCGATCCCCTTTGTGCACGCTGTCATATTGCCGTTTCGAAACGAGAACGGCTTTTTCGCTGCCGTGTTTATCTTCTATGATGAGCCAGTACCTTTTTTCTCTTGGCTGCATGATGTCTTTCTCTCTTATCCCGACAGTTTGCAGCATGCTTTTTTGTTCAGCGGAAAATCCTTTTGAATGGGAGACCATCCAATACGGAAAGTAATAATTAAAGAAAGCCGCCCCCGCGGGATTTTGATCGATCGTTTGCTTCATGCTTCCTTTGTACAGCGCAGTTGCCGGCAGCGTTTTTTGCAGACTGTTTCTGAGAGCTGTCCCCCCGTTTTTAGTCGATCTTTTCAGCAGATAGCCCTTGCTTGCGGCTTGTTTCATATAGGTGCGGGCGCTTTTATGAACAGAGCCCGTTCGGCTTTTTGAAGAGGAGCTGTGTACCGCTGTGCTTGAAGACTTTGACGAGCTGTTGCCGCTTGCGGCCTCCGCCTGATCGGTCCATGAAAACATGGCCAACATGAGACCCGCGATCAGCAGCCGGAAATACTTCATCATTTACCATCACTACTTTTTTGTTCTACTTTATCCTTCACTACGCCTTCAAGGGGCTCCTGGTCGTACTTCATATACGGCGGCCTGTAGATGAATGCTTTATCATCGCGGATTTTCATATATGGCTGCTCGATATCTTCAACATTTTCAACATATTTTTTAAACGTTTTCGTTTTTTGTTTGCCGTTTTCCATATAGGAGACTTTCATTTCCGGGGCGCTGTCTGATTCGCTGTCGTTAACATAGTCAAACCAGACGAGGTCGTATTTTTTTATGGACTTGTCCTGATTCACTTCCCTTGAACGCTCCTCGCTGCTGTCGTCGCATCCCGATATGAAAAGGGCTGCGACTGAGATGACCAAACTGAATAAAATAAGTCTCGATTTTGTCATTTTTACCATCCTGTCTATCTATTTTTCTCCTTTTATACGATCAAAACTCATAATAGTGTCAATTTTTATATCGGACTTTTCAGTGCAAAGTATATGTAATATTTGCCGTTCAAACGTAATCAAACTGTAAAAGAGCTTGTCTCTGAAAAACGGTATAATCTGAATGTCAGAAAAAAAACCCCATTCACGGAGGATATCTTTATTATGAAGAAAATACTCTTTTCATTTTTTGTTTTAGCGGCCAGTTTACTAGTTGCATTCAATTTTGGCGGTGAAGCGAGCGCTAAGACAAAAAAAGTCAGCGGTTATATTACATGGTATAATGGAGTCGGAAAAGTCGGCGCTGACGGCAAAAGGCTGGGACATTGGGATTGTGCTACAAAAATGGGCTTCGATGTTCCGAGAAAAGGAACGAAAATAAGAGCATATTCAAAAGCGAAACCAAAGAAAGCCATCACGGTATATAAATACGATGTCGGCAGACTTCCGGGCGCTGTTTTGGATGTAAGCCCAAAAGCCTTTAGAGCTTTAGGATATTCAACAAGCAAAGGCAAAGTTGCCGGACACTATACATACAAAAAATAAACGAACGGAAGCAAGAAAACAGGTTTTCTTGCTTCTTTATATTGGCGGAGAGTAAAATATGAAAAAAATTATTACGATCATTGTAGCGGCGGCAATCGTACTGGCTGCCGGTATTTTTGCAATCATCCATTTTTCGGCTCCGGAAAAGGAGCAAACACAGTCTGATCGTCCGGACCTGCTCGTATCGATGACAGACCAAAAGCTAATGACCTCTTATTATAAAAATAACAAAGTGCTGCACAAAGAAAAAATGACGGACTATCCTGCGTCCGCATTGGACCGGAAACACAATATCCTGTATTATACGAACACGGACGAGAGCGGCGTCAAGCGCCTCATCAAGCTTGAGTTGAAAACAGGCAAAAAAACGACGCTGTATTCCGGTAAGGAGTACGTCGACGAGCTAAGCTTGTCCAAAGACGGCTCAAAGCTGTTCATGCGCTATAATCAGCCGGAAGAACGAAATTTTCACCTTGCGTCCTTTGATCTGAAAACGAAGTCCTTTACCGTCATTTATCCAAAGCTGAGCGACAAGGATGAGACCGTGAGCTTCTATCAATACGATCAAAACAGCGGCAAATCTGTCCTTCTGCATTATTCCGAGTCGGAAGACTATAAGAAAACCGATGAGGCGAACAGCAAGGGGATCGATCCGGAACCGACGAATATGCGCATTTCTTTAGCCGATGAGAAACACGAGAAAGAAATCAAAACGATCGCGAAATTTATCAATGACATTGCGATTTCGCCTGACGGAAAGACGATCGTCTTTACCTCGACAGATGCGGAAGGCGAAAAAACGGCGATCTACGAGCTGGATCTCGAGACGAAAAAATACCAATCGATCATTGCAGACGGGCGCGATTTCACATTGATCGACTCGGCCGAGCCGCAGTTTTCAAAAGACGGGAAAACGATCTATTTCCTTGCTGAAGCAAAGGGAGCAAAGATTCTGAAAGATGACGCGGGAAACGAAGCAAACGTACGAACGATTTTCGCCTATGATAGGGATACAAAAAAAGTGAGCAAAGAATGGGAACAATCAAACGGAATCATCAATGGTTTTACCGTTCTGAATTAAAGGCGGACATCAGCCGGCAGCGTCTGTTCCAGACAGCTTTGCCGGCTGATTTTTTTGCGGAGGTATAAGTTTGTCCGTTTCCAGCGCGTGCCGGCTGCTTGTCCCTCATTCCTTTATAGACGGGCAAGCGAACGGGGAGCATGCAATTTCAGATAGAGGCGGCGGGCTGCCCGGAATATGGACAGTCCGGAGCTTAATAGTATGGAAAAGGGTATAAAGAGGTCATCTGTGAAAACGGAAAAACCATCCTTTTAAACCGGCGGTACGACCTTATCGGCAATCCGTTCCCGCCGTAAAATTGCTTTTCTTCTGTGACTCTTTCAGGCACGTAAACGGTTGCCTCCCGCTGGCCGGCGTTTTCGAGGATGCCGTGAACCGAACGCCCGTCCTTCAATTTCAGCACGACATGGTAATGCATATACTTGCGGCAAAGGTTGTGCAAAGATCTATCATGATCATGAGGCATTGAGGTCTGAACACCTTTTGGGACGCTCATGGCTGTTTTTCATCTCCTTTTCCATCATGATATTCATCGATTGGATGATTGTTCCAAAGGGCGACAAAAAGAAAAGCCGATTATGCAGTGTAAATCGGCTTCTTTCAAACATTCTCAGCACTTCTTTCTCCGGCATTTGAAGCGGTCATCGTCATCATCGGAAAAACACTTTCTTTTTCTGCATTTGAAACGGTCGCGGTCTTCGCCGTCGCTGTTACTGTCATTGTTATTGTCATTGTTATTGTCATCATCAGAAGGGCGGTTCTCCGGGGGATCAAGCGCTCTCCACCCGCTGTTCCGCCTGCGTTTGTAAGGGTCATAATTGTCGTATTCATCATAGTCGTACATGCTCACAATCACCCGCCTTTTATTGGTTATGATAATTTATTACAATAGCAATGTGTTTGCCTGTGCATTTATAATGGTTTTGTATGCTTCGTGAACATCTTAAAAAATTACAAAAAGAATGAAAGGGAATAACAGGATTTTCGTACCGGAAACGCTAATTTAAATATAAAGCATGAAAGATGCGAGACTGGTATGATATAAGGGGGGAAGTTCCCGCCATAACGCGCTGTAAAAAAACTGATATCGCAGATACAAAGGAGAGTAAAAATGAAGAATAATAGAAAAAAAGAGGTTATCTCATGGATCAGGACGCTTCTTATCGCGGGGGCCATCGTTTTCGTCTGCCGCTATTTTCTGTTTACCCCGTCTACCGTTTTAGGAGACTCCATGTATCCGACATTGCAAAACGGAAATATGGTCATGGTCAGTAAGATCAGCGAGATTAACCGGTTCGATAAAATCATCTTTCATGCCCCGGATGCTGACGAAGACTATGTCAAAAGAGTCATCGGCCTGCCTGGGGATTCGATCGAGATGAAAAATGACGTTCTTTATGTTAATGGAAAAGCCTATGATGAGCCGTACTTAAAGCCAAACAAAAAGACGCTGACAGGCGGTAAACTGTTAACGGACAATTTTACGCTGAAAGAATTAACGGGCGAATCAAAAGTGCCGAAAGACAGTTTATTCGTTATGGGAGATAACCGCCAAAACAGCAGAGACAGCCGCTATTTCGGATTTATCTCAAAATCGTCTGTCGTCGGAAAAGTTGAATTTCGCTATTTTCCATTCAATGAAATCGGCGGAATCGAATAAGGAAAGAAAAGACTTCTCATGATATATGGGAGGTCTTTTTTTGTGAGCAGGCTGTTTGAAGAGGCATCTGCTAAAGTGAAATAATAGAAGAAGCCGAATCGAAAGGAGCTGGAGTCAAATGAAGGTGTTCATCGTCGGTGCAAATGGGCAGATAGGCAAACACTTGACCAGCATGTTAAAGGAAAGCAGCGAACATCAGGTGAGAGCGATGGTCAGAAGCGAAGAGCAGGCGGAGACGCTGAAGCGTTCGGGGATCGAGACAGCGCTTGCCAATTTAGAAGGTACTGTCCACGAAATTGCGGAGGCGGCAAAAGGCTGTGATGCGATCGTCTTTACCGCCGGATCAGGCGGTAAAACGGGCGCTGATAAAACGCTGCTCGTCGATCTGGACGGTGCGGCAAAAACGATTGAAGCCGCCGAAAAAGCGGGGATTCAACGGTTTATCATGATCAGCGTTTTGCAGGCCCATCACCGGGAAAATTGGAATGAAGCCATCAAGCCTTATTTCGTTGCAAAGCATTATGCGGATAAAATACTGGAGAGAAGCAGCTTAACGTATACGATCATCCGTCCCGGAGGGCTTTTAAACGAACCGGGCACAGGAAAAATAAAAGCCGCAGAAAACTTGGAGCGCGGAACGATCCCGCGCGAAGACGTAGCCGCAACGGTCGCCGCCGCGCTTAGCGAAGAGCGCACATTCCGCCGTTCGTTTGACCTGCTTTCAGGAGAAACGGCCATCGCTGAAGCGATAAAAGCGATCTGATCAGGCCATGCCGGAAATCCATGAACGGGTTCCCGGCATTTAGAAAATAGGAATATAGATTTTCATTTTCATGTCATCCGGAAAACAGGAACGGCGAACGTCTGTCACCTCAAAATCCGGTCCTTCCCTTCTTTCATAATTCGCATTTGGAAGCCATGTGCGATAGATGTATCTTCTTGTGTTTTGAACCAACTCAGTCCGGCCGTTTACCTCAAACATGGCATATGTTCCCCCGGGAATGTCAAGATGAACAAACGATTCCGGTATTGTTTCGGTCGGTTTCTGAACCGCTTCCCCGACGACGAATGAAAATCCGCCCTCATCCTGAAAATTGCACGATATGCCGTATGACATATCAGGCGCTGCTTTGCCGGGGATCTGCATATAATATTCATTGGCTCCGAAATCATGATAGAATCCCGGAATGTCTGCAAAATACCTTTCGCCGTTTAGATCGGTATGATACTCATAACCGACAATCTGTATGCTGTCGAGCTGAATAATGTTCGGTCTGGGAATCGATTCGTCTTCATTGATGCTTGTCTTAAAATCGAGGAAATTGATTTCATGCTGATCATTCAGGTCGATGTTTGTCTTGCGGTATTTGCCCGGGGTGATCCCGAAACAATTCGCAAATGCGCGGCTGAAAGCTTCCTGGGAGCCATATTGAAAATCAATTGCTATGTCCAGAATGGTCCTGTCGGTTTCCTTCAGCAGTCCGGCGGCTTCAGACAGCCTTCTGCGGCGAATATACTCTTGTACAGAAAAACCGGAAATGGCTTGAAAAAGCCGTTGGAAATGAAATGGCGAAAAACAAGCCTTCGACGCAATGTCGGTGACCTTTAATTCGTTTTGAAGGTTTTCTTCCATAAAACGAACCGCATGTTGAATTCTTTCGTAATCGTCCACTTTATCGCAGCCTTTCAAGGTTTTCTTGCCCTTATTGTACACGATTGAAAGCTCTATTTTTTGATCATTTGTGCTTTTTAGAAAATAAAAAGCCTCCTTTTGCGGAGGCTTTTGTTATTGAGTGTGAAAATCAGTGACTTCAAGAGGCCGCATCATATCATAATCTTCATGCTCCAGTATGTGGCAATGCCATACATATCTGCCGCTGTACGGGCTGAAAGTGGCGAGAATCCGCGTGACCGATCCAGGCGGTACTTTTACGGTATCTTTCATGCCTCTTTCGTTTGCAGCTGGAGCGACGGCAGGGCCTGTAAAAATCAGCTCCCCATTTTGCTGAAAGCGCTCTGTATCAAACGGGCGGTGGTCGAGAATGAAAAATTGAATAAGGTGCAAATGAATCGGATGAATCGCTCCTCCCGCATTGACGATCGACCAGATTTCGGTGCTGTTCCGCCTAGGCGTCTCTGTTACAGGGTCGCTCCATCGCGTATTGTTCAGGAGCAGGACGGGCCTGCCGTATTGATCCTGCGACGCACCCAATGTCAATTTTCTGATGGCATCGATTTTTTGTTTTTTGATAAACGGCCGCTTTCTTAATATGCTTGGAATTTTGCTCGTATCCTTTTGTTTTAATGGTTTTGTCACACGGAACTGCATGATATCGGCATCGGTTTCCGGGTCTGCTTCTTCTCCGCCGCAGCCGATCCGGTTTTTCAATGTGATCGTTTGGCCTTCGGCATCCGAAAAATCGACGATGATGTCGAACCTTTCAGCCGGGGCGATCGTGATCGATTGGACTCTTGCCGGACGCTGGAGAAGGCCTCCGTCTGTTCCGATTTGATACATCGCATGGTCTGAATCGAAATACAGCTCAAATATTCTTGAATTTGAAGCGTTCAGAACGCGGAAACGGTATTTTCGCGGTTCGATTTCAGCATAAGGCCACACCTTGCCATTCACTAAAATGGTATCCCCGCAAAACCCGGGAACGATCGACGGATTCGGCAGATCCCGGGATGCGTTTTCGGGCTGCCGCGGATAAAACAATGAACCGTCTTCATTCAGCGACTTATCCTGGATCAAAAGGGGGATCTCATATTCTCCTTTTGGTATGTTTAGTGACTGTTCTTCCTTATCGCGGATAAAATATAAGCCGACAAGGCCCGCATATACATTCAGCCTCGTAATCGCCATGGCGTGGTCGTGGTACCAGAGAGCGCAAGCGTCCTGATGATTGGGGTATTCATACACCTCCCTTTCGAAAAACGGCCCCGTTTCTTTAAAATTCTTCGTATACCAGGCTTCCGGATAGCCGTCGCTGTCTGCCGGCGTATTTCCCCCGTGGAGATGGACGACCGTTTTCACTTCATGCTCTTCATGGCCGTCATGGTGAATCGTGTGGTCAATCGGGAGAAAGTGATAACGCGGCAGTTTATTCAGCCATTTGACGGCGACCTTTTCGTTTTTTTTGACTTCAAACGTAGGCCCAGGATAGCTTTCGTTATAGCCGAAAAGCCTGGTAGGTTCAAGATCCCGGTGAAGCTTTTGATAAAACTCTTTCATCGTTACCTCATAATAGGTTTTTGTCTTGCTTTTTGTATGAGGTTTGATCACTTTTGGAATGGGCAGCGGGTCGACAAATTTTTCAAGCTTCATGTTTCACCTGTCCTCTATGTTCTGATAAATAGGTCAGTATATTATAAGACGGGACCTCTGTTTAGGTTCCTGCCGGGGAAAGAAATAGACGCAGGCGAAAAGAGCCTAAGTATTACGAAGAAATGAACAAGATGTTTCAAAACCATTAAATATCGTATTGAAAGCGGTTTTAAAGAGGGCGGAAGTGGAGCTTTCCCGTTTGGCGGTGTTACATTATGGGTAAGCTGAAAGCGGCTTGAAAGGAGATGTTGGCGGGTGCCGAAAAGGATAGATTGGATCGATGTGTCAAAAGGGCTGGGAATTATTTTGGTCGTTTTAGGTCATACGCCGACGACCGATTGGCTGAAGACCTTCATTTTTTCTTTTCATATGCCGCTGTTTTTCTTTTTGTCAGGGCTTGTCTATCATGATGCGAATATGACCTTTCTTTCGTTCCTGTACAAAAAGGTGAAGACGCTCCTTCTGCCTTACTTCATATTTTCCGCCCTTGCCTATTTGTTCTGGTTTTTCGTCGAAAGGCATTTTACGTTCAGCGGCAGCGCGGACGTCGATCCGCTTGTTCCGTTTAAAGGAATTTTCTATTCCATGCCTGATGACTAATGCTGACGCATAATCCGGCTCTCTGGTTTTTAACGTGTCTGTTCGTTGTAGAAATGCTGTTTTTCGTAATGAGAAATGGGCTGAAGGCCCGATATGTCGTATTTATCGTCATGTTATGCGCTCTGTTAAGCTATTTCAATTATCAATATTTCGAAATCAAGCTTCCGTGGAATATCGAAGTGGCATTGACCGCTCTTTCCTTCTACACGGCCGGTTATTTTCTGAAACAAGATTTGCGGAACGTCAAGCATCGCAAAGCACTGCTGATCGCGGTGATTCTGTTTATTGCTGTCGGCTTTCTTCAAAGCCGGAATGTCAGGGTGGATATGAGAGCGAATGAGTACGGAAACATGGCGATCTTTTATATCACGTCATTTTTAGGGACGGCCGGCGTGATTTTCGCAAGCTTTAAACTTCAGTATGCCGCGCCTCTTCAATTCCTCGGCAAAAATTCATTGGTTATCCTTGTCCTACACTACCCGGTGATCCGGGCGTTAAAAGCCGTCGTTTATTATCTCATGAATGTTTCTCTTGATGAGACCTACGGCTCTGTCGTGTGGAGCGGCGTATATACGGCTGCAACCTTGATGATTATGGTTCCGTGCATTTTCATTTTGAACAGGTACCCGGTCTTGCTCGGAAGGAGAAGAAGATGCTGAATGAACAAGCTTTGCAGGAGATTTTGCTGCAAGGCTTTTGCCGTTATCTCCTTTATGAAAAAAAGAAATAATATTCAGAAAAGACATTGAAGCCGTTTTGCTTTTATTCCGAGGGGTGAAAACAGTTTTTGGGAAACCTTGATGCACCGGGGTTTATCGGGGATTGGCCGAATTGAAATATGTTTCCTCCGTTAAAAAATGTTCTATTGCGTCTATAATTCTGCAAGAAGTGAATCATGTTTCTATAGACTCACTCAAGTTTTGCTTTGTATGATTAAAAAGCGAATACACGGATGGGAAAGGAAGCTTTTTATGGAAAGGTACGACGAATTAAAAAAAGGAGAAACCGGGGCGTGGGTCAGCATTTGCGCTTACCTCGTTCTGTCGGCCGTTAAGCTGTTCATCGGATACGTCTTTCATTCCGAGGCCCTCAAGGCAGACGGGCTTAACAATACGACGGACATCATTGCCTCTTTAGCGGTGCTGATCGGTCTCAGGATTTCGCAAAAGCCGCCTGATGAAGACCATCCGTACGGACACTTTAGAGCTGAGACGATCGCCTCGCTCGTCGCTTCTTTTATCATGATGGTTGTCGGGCTTGAGGTTCTGTATAGTTCGGGGGAGTCATTTTTGCATCCGCGGGAAACCACCCCTGATATGATAGCGGCTTGGACGGCGGTCGGGAGTGCGGCCGTGATGTTTTTGGTGTACGCCTATAATAGGCGGCTCGCCGAAAAGGTGAACAGCCAGGCACTGCATGCGGCAGCTGCAGATAATAGATCTGATGCCATCGTCAGCATCGGAACGTTTACCGGTATTTTTGCGTCGCAATTTAACCTCGCCTGGGTCGATACGTTAGCGGCGTTTATCATCGGGCTGATCATTTGCAAAACCGCGTGGGACATTTTTAAAGAAGCCGCTCATTCCTTGACGGACGGATTTGATATAAAGGATATTTCGACATATAAAGAAACGATTCAAAAAGTTCCCGGCGTCGGCAGGATCAAGGATGTGAAGGCGAGATATTTGGGAAGCGCCGTGCATGTTGAAGTCATCGTAGAGGTGAGGCCTGATCTGAACATTTTGGAAAGCCACGATATCGCCGATGAGATCGAAAGAAAAATGCAGGAGGAGCACTCGATCATCCACTCACATGTTCATATAGAACCGTTCAAAGACGGCGAAAAATAACCTTTTTCATTTTGGAAAAGGTTATTTTTATTTACATAGAAAGAGAGTTTAACCATTTAGTTGTTTTCTGCCGAAACATCGTTTATCGTAAAGTTAAATCAATTTCGAATCCGTACGCATGAGGAGGAAAAGGATGGCTTACGAAGAAACGCTGCATCCTGTTTTGGGAAAAGTAGCCGATAATATTGATAAAGTAATGGTAGGAAAGAAAGATATTGCCGTATTGAGCCTGACCGCCATTCTTGCCAACGGCCATGTGCTTTTGGAGGATGTGCCCGGAGTGGGGAAGACGATGATGGTTCGCACGCTGGCGAAATCGACGGGCGCCGAATTTAAGAGAATTCAGTTTACGCCGGATTTACTGCCATCAGACGTAACAGGCGTTTCCATATATAATCCGAAAACCCTTGAATTTGAATACCGTTCAGGCCCGATTATGGGGGATATCGTGTTGGCGGATGAAATCAACCGTACATCGCCAAAAACCCAGTCGGCTCTGCTTGAAGCGATGGAGGAAGGGAGCGTGACCGTCGACGGTGTGACGATGCCGCTTTCTAAGCCTTTTTTTGTCATGGCTACCCAAAACCCGGTGGAATATGAAGGAACGTATCCGCTGCCTGAAGCACAGCTTGACCGCTTTCTATTCAAGCTTCGAATGGGCTATCCAACGGTCGCTGAAGAGATTCGTGTGCTGGACCTTCAGGAAAAAAGCCGTCCGATTGAGGAGATTGAGCCGGTGATCACGAAGGATGAGCTGGCCGGCTTCCAAAAAGAGGCCGAAACGGTTTATGTGGATGCTTCCATTAAGGAATATATTGTTGACATCACGCAACAAACAAGACATCATTCAGACGTCTATCTCGGCGTCAGCCCCCGCGGTTCGATCGCCCTGATGAAAGCTGCGCAGGCGTTTGCTTTCCTGTATAACCGCGATTATGTAATACCGGATGATATCCAGTACCTTGCGCCTTTTACGCTTCCGCACAGAATGATTTTGCGGTCGGAGGCGAAATTTGAAGGAAAGCGTCCGGAGACGGTTCTTCAGGAGATCATGGCGAAAGCGAAGGTTCCCGTTGGAAGGTCGATGAGCAGATAATGAGAGAGCGCATCGGTCATATCAGGTTTTGGTGGAAGCTGTTTATTTTATTTCTTCTTTTAATATCGACGTTCTGCTATGCGATGTTTCAAGGGGGATTTGTCAGCTGGTTTTTGTTTTACGTTTTTCTTCCCTTCGTCTTGTACGCCGTCTTATTTGCTATGTACCCGCTGAAGAAAATCGAGGCCGAACGAACGCTCAGCCGCGGACAGTTTAAAGCCGGCGATCAGCTTGAAGCCGTCATTACCATAAAGAGAAAATTTCCGTTTCCGCTTATGTTTATGATCGTTGAAGACTGCCTTCCCGGGTCTCTTTTAAAAAACGGCCATGCGCAGAGAGCGCTGCGGTTTCTTTTTCCCTGGTTTCAAAAAGAAATCAAAATGGCTTATACGATCCCGTCCGTTCCGAGGGGCGATCATCGTCTCAACACGGTCAGAATCCGTACAGGCGATCCCTTGGGGCTTCTGGAAAAGGAAGTATATGTACGGCTTGAAACCTCATTTCTCGTTCTGCCTTCGTATCAAAAGATCAGGTACGATGCCAATACTGGAAGCTTTGACGATAAAGCCGGACATGCCGCCGACTTTCAGAGGCAAAACAGCTATTTGGCTTCAAGCGTGAGGGAATATCAGCCGGGGGACCGCTTTTCGTGGGTGGACTGGAAGACGTCGGCGAGGCGGAACCGGCTGATGACAAAGGAGTTTGAACAGGTGAAGGGCCGGAATTTGTGCGTTTTCATGGATCGTACCCCTTCTCCGGCTTTTGAAGACATCGTTGTCTTTACCGCTTCGGTGCTGCGCGCGGCCCTTCAAAACGGGGCCTGTGCCGGGCTTGTTTCGATTGGAAAAGATCGATCCTTGTTTCCGATCCGCGGCGGAGAAGATCATTTAAGGAAGCTCTTTCATCATTTGGCGCTGGCAGATTGCGATTCCCCCCATCCGTTTCACAAGCTGCTGGAGAGCGAGCTTCAGCTGCCCGATATGAGGAAGACGGCGAAATATATCGTGACAGGCCGCATGACAGCCGGGTTATCGCACGTGTTGGGAAACGCATCAAAAGACAAGGCGCCGTCCGTATTTCTCATCAAAGAAAAAGGCGGCGCTGTCTCACCGGAAGAGAATGCGGCGATCGAGCATGTAAAAGCGCGCGGAATCGAAGTCAGCGTCATTAGCGGAGAGCGCTTTTCGCATGTTTTTTTGAAAGCGAGGTGAGATGATGATGTCCAAAGAACAAAACGGCCGGGTCAGTCTGCTGATTTTTTATGTTTTAACCTTTTTGCTGCTATGGGAGTGGCTCCGCCCCTTGCAGTATTTTACCGATACGGGGCATACCGTCTTTTTTATCGTATTTATCGCTATCGTTTTTCTGATGACGTTTTTTAAAGTTCCTTGGTTTATCAGGTTTCCGGTCAGCCTCGGTTTCATTCTGTTTGCCCTTCATTGGATATTTTACGAAGGATCATTGCTTCAACCTTCCTGGCTCGGAATGCTCGCAGGCGAAGTGAATCGAAACCTGTCGTACATCTTTTCGGGAATGTGGCGGGATATGTCGCCTTTATTTCGGACGCTGCTCTTTTTCGTCCTGCTTTGGCTGCTCGTCTACCTTCTGCACTATTGGGTGATTTATCAGCGGAGAATTTTCTTCTTTTTCATCATGACCGTCGTTTATATTACGGTGATCGATACGTTTACGCCGTTTGACGCGTCGCATGCGATCATCCGGATCGTTGTGTTCGGCTTTCTCCTGCTCGGAATGCTGTTTTTGGAGCGGATAAAGGAAAGCGAGAGGTTCAAAGCTTCCCCATCGTTATTTGCCAAATGGTTTGCCCCGCTCATGCTGTTGACGGCTGCCGCCGCGGCCATTGGAATAGCTGCGCCGAAGGCTGATCCGATCTGGCCTGATCCGGTTCCGTTCCTCAAGACGGCGGCAACCGGCGATTTTTCTTCAGGGGGAAAAGCAAAAGTCGGGTATGGCACGAATGATGAATCATTGGGCGGACCGTTTACGCAGGACGATACACGGGTGTTTTCGTGGCAGGGCAATGAAAGAAGCTATTTCAGAGTCGAAACGAAAAGCTATTACACTGGCAAAGGCTGGACTGAAGATGAGAAAGCGGGGGCATCGATCAACCTTGATGACACGAGGCTTAATTATGCATGGTATGAAGCCGGCGTAAAAACGGAAACGCGGAAAGTCAAGGTCGACATCAATCCGTCTTACCGCTATCACCATGTCCTTTACCCGATCGGGACGACGGACATCTTATTGGACAATTTTGTGCCGCTCGCGATGAACAGCCGAACGGAGCGGATCATTCCGGTCGGCAAGATGGGAGTCGATGTGAAAAACCTTGGAAGCTATACAGTGACCTATCAATCTCCCGTTTTTGACGTGAACAAGCTTCAACGCATCAGCACGGATACTGAAGGAGAATGGAGCAAAAACCATCAAAAATACTTGCAGCTCCCCGACTCCCTTCCTGAGCGTGTCAAACGGCTCGCCCATGATCTGACGAAAGATCGTGACAACGTGTATGACAAGGCGAAAGCGATTGAAGATTATCTCGGGTCTTCCGAGTTTTCGTATGAGACGAAAGATGTTGCCGTTCCGAAAAATGATCAGGATTACGTCGATCAATTTTTATTTGAGACGAAAATCGGGTATTGCGACAACTTTTCAACGGCCATGATCGTGCTTTTGCGGTCTGCCGGGGTACCGGCCCGCTGGGTGAAGGGCTATACATCGGGACAGTATGCCGGAACGTCGCAGGACCGGGACCATAACGTTTATGAAGTGACAAACAACAATGCCCATTCCTGGGTTGAAGTCTACTTTAAAGGGCAGGGATGGGTGACGTTTGAACCGACAAAAGGTTTTATCAATCCGGAGCAGCTAGTCGAGCAGTCAAGCGGACAGCACAATGATGCTTCTTCAGGAGCGGCTGAAAAAGAACAGGATCATTCCGGAGATCGACCGGAACAGGCCGCAAAAGAAGAACACAAAAACGATCAGAAACAAGCGCTTGATCAAAAACAAGGCCGCCAAACGGACGCGGCTGCTGAACGCTGGGACGCCGGCAGTGCGCTCTCGTACGGCGGGCTGGTGCTGCTTATCCTGCTTGTCGCGGGAGCATCGCTCTACTTTACCCGGGCTGGATGGTTGCCGATGCTTATTGCTGCCAGGCTGAAAAAGCGGCGGGATGATGCCGTTTTTTTCAAGGCTTATGACGGACTGCTCCGCCAGTTGAAGCGAAAAGGCATGAAAAAAGAAGCGGGCGAGACGCTCCGCGAATTTGCGGAAAAGGTTGATGAACGTTACAAAACTGATGACATGACCCGGTTGACGCTGCGGTATGAACGGGCTCTTTATCGGAAAGAAAACGCGCGGGAGCTTTGGAATGAATCAGTTGAGTTATGGGAAAATTTAATTAAAAGGAGATAGTCTTGACCGCTTTCTTTCCTATTGTTAGAATAAGTGAATATTAAAAAACCTTATATATTATTGCTGGCAGGCCCGGCGTCTGCCGTTTAAACAAAGCCGGGCCTTAGTCCCGCGAATGGGGGCAGGACTGCTGTATGTCTGCCGCCATTTTTTCTGTGCAATAGACAATTTGATAAAGAGGTGACACCATGACGAAGTTAGTAAATGAAATGATTCTTGTATTGGATTTTGGAAGTCAGTACAACCAGCTGATCACTCGGCGCATACGTGAGTTTGGTGTATACAGCGAGCTGCATCCGCACACTTTGACTGCGGAAGAAATCAAGAAAATGAATCCGAAGGGAATTATTTTGTCCGGGGGTCCGAACAGCGTATATGACGAAGCATCTTTCCGCTGTGACGAAAAGATCTTTGACCTGGACATCCCGGTTCTTGGAATTTGCTACGGCATGCAGCTGATGACCCATTACCTCGGCGGCAGAGTGGAAGCGGCAAGTCAGCGTGAGTACGGAAAAGCGGACATTCAGATTAAAGGCGAGCCTGATCTGTTTAAAGATCTTCCGAAAGAACAAGTCGTCTGGATGAGTCATGGTGATTTAGTTGTTGAAGTTCCGGAAGGCTTCACCGTTGATGCGACGAGCCATCATTGCCCGAATTCCGCGATGAGCAAAAAAGACAAAAAATGGTACGGCGTTCAGTTCCATCCGGAAGTACGCCACTCTGAATACGGAAACGATCTGCTGAAAAACTTCGTTTTCGAGGTTTGCGAGTGTGCCGGAGAATGGTCAATGGAGAACTTCATCGAAATCGAAATGCAAAAAATCCGTGAAACAGTCGGCGACAAACAAGTGTTATGCGCGCTAAGCGGCGGGGTCGATTCCTCTGTCGTCGCAGTGCTGATCCATAAAGCGATCGGCGATCAGCTGACGTGTATTTTCGTCGATCACGGCCTGCTTCGCAAAGGTGAAGCGGAAGGCGTCATGAAGACGTTCAGCGAAGGCTTTAACATGAACGTCATCAAAGTCGATGCAAAAGACCGCTTCCTCAACAAGCTGAAAGGTGTTTCAGATCCTGAACAAAAGCGGAAAATCATCGGCAATGAGTTTATCTATGTGTTTGACGATGAAGCGGACAAGCTGAAAGGAATCGACTTCCTGGCGCAAGGAACCCTTTATACCGACATTATCGAGAGCGGAACGGCGACTGCGCAGACGATCAAGTCTCACCACAATGTCGGCGGACTGCCGGAAGACATGCAGTTTGAGCTGATCGAACCGCTGAATACGCTGTTTAAAGACGAAGTCCGCGCGCTTGGCACAGAGCTCGGCATTCCTGATGAGATCGTTTGGCGCCAGCCGTTCCCTGGTCCGGGCCTTGGAATTCGCGTGTTAGGAGAAGTAACGGAAGAAAAGCTGGAAATCGTCCGTGAATCAGACGCGATCCTGCGCGAAGAAATCGCCAAAGCCGGCCTTGACCGCGACATTTGGCAATACTTCACCGTCCTTCCTGATATCCGCAGCGTCGGCGTCATGGGAGACGCGAGAACGTATGATTACACAATCGGCATTCGCGCCGTCACTTCTATCGACGGCATGACATCAGACTGGGCAAGAATCCCGTGGGATATCCTCGAAAAGATTTCGACGCGGATCGTCAACGAAGTGAAGCATATCAACAGAGTGGTGTACGATATTACCTCTAAGCCGCCTGCGACAATTGAATGGGAATAATAACGATGCCCCGGATCTTTACGGATTTGGGGCTTTTTATTGTTGGGATAATGTTTTATTTGCATAGCTTTCCGAATAACGCAGAGACCGAATTGGAACATACAGTAAACGAACGTAGCGGACGTTATTTTACATAACGTTCGTTTTTTTATTGTGTTTACGGTAAGATATTGTTACAATAGCATAGTAATTGAAAAAGAACTTGTCGTATAATCATGGGAATATGGCCCATAAGTTTCTACCAAGCTACCGTAAATAGCTTGACTACGCTGGTATATATTGATTTGATTTCTAAAACTTTCAGTATGAAATATGCCGTAGTCAAGCGTCCCGTCTAATTGGGGCGTTTTTTGTTTAAAAGCAAAGGTTTATGAAACAATAAAAACGACAGAAAATCGAGAGGAGTTACCATTTTGAAGCGTTTCTTTCAGTTTGACGAATTGAGTACAAATTATCGGAGAGAAATTATCGGCGGACTGACAACTTTTTTGTCAATGGCTTACATTTTGTTTGTCAACCCGCTGACCCTTTCTCTCGCTTCAGTCACTGATTTTCCGAATGATTTAAGAATAGATCAAGGTTCGGTCTTTACAGCGACAGCGATCGCTTCTGCCGTCGGCTGTATTTTGATGGGTCTCATCGCGAAATATCCGATTGCCATCGCTCCCGGAATGGGACTGAATGCGTTTTTCGCTTTCACCGTCGTCTTGAACATGGGTATTTCCTGGCAGACGGCTTTATCAGGCGTATTCATTTCAGGACTTATTTTTGTCGGTCTATCATTAACAGGCTTGCGGGAAAAAATCATCAATGCCATTCCGCCTGAGCTTAAACTAGCGGTCGGCGCCGGCATCGGCCTTTTCATTACGTTTGTCGGTCTGCAAGGTTCGAAAATTATCGTGGCGAATCCGAGCACGCTCGTTTCTCTCGGAAACATCCACAGCGGTCCTGTGCTGCTGACGATCTTCGGAATAATCGTCACCGTCATTTTGATGGTGCTCCGGGTGAACGGGGCCGTCTTCTTCGGAATGCTGATCACGGCTGTGGCCGGTATATTGACCGGCTTGATCGATGCGCCGACAAAGATTGTCGACAAAATTCCAAGCCTTGAACCGACGTTTGGACAAGCCATCATTCATTTGCAAGATATTTTTTCTATGAATATGCTGATCGTCATTTTAACGTTTTTGTTTGTCGGATTTTTTGACACCGCCGGCACGCTGGTAGCGGTGGCGACACAGGCGGGATTAATGAAGGAAAACAAACTGCCGAGGGCCGGCAGAGCGCTGTTTGCCGATTCGTCTTCCATCGTTGTCGGCGCCGTCCTCGGAACATCAACGACGACTTCTTATGTTGAATCAAGCGCGGGTGTTGCCGCAGGTGCAAGGTCCGGTTTTGCGGCTGTTGTAACAGGGATTCTGTTTTTATTTGCGATGTTTTTCTCTCCGCTGCTTACCGTCGTGACATCAAATGTGACGGCTCCTGCATTGATCGTTGTTGGCGTTTTAATGGTGGCTCCTCTCGTTAAAATCGACTGGACCAGGTTTGAAATCGCCGTTCCCGCGTTTTTAACGATGATCTGCATGCCGCTGACATACAGCATCGCGACCGGGATTGCGATCGGCTTTATCTTTTATCCGATCACTATGATTTTTAAAGGAAAAGCGAAAGAAGTCCATCCGATTATGTACTGCCTGTTCGTGATCTTTATTCTTTACTTTATTTTCTTGAATCATTAAGCTTTTCGCAGCCGATAACTCTTGCGGGTTATCGGCTTTTTTGTGTATATCTCGAAATTAGGCGAACCGTGCAAAACCTTTCGCGTCCGTTCAGCGTTATATATAATGACCGCCAAATCTGTTTTAAAATAGTGGTTTTGCTTGACTGTTTTGCAAGGCTTAGGTAATTTATAAAAGAAATCAGTAGCATTAGCTTTGGGCCAAAGAATAGGAGTTGCTTATATGATTGATGAACAATATAAAGAAAAAAGTCATGATGAAGATCATGAACCTGAGATAGATCAGCCGGCATCAAGGATGTCCAGAAGCTCGCGTAACGCGAGGGCGGCGAAGGAGACAGACGGAACACCGCAGACGAAAGTCAAAACGGTTTTGCGAAGCGTAAATGCCGCTTTAGTCCGTTATTTCAGCTTTATGCTCGATGTGTTAAAGTCCCCTGTACAGGCGGCCGAAGAAAACGACCGGTCTTATTTTAAGTATTCCGTTATTTCGATGACGCTGTTAGCCGTTTTCTTTTCGCTCGGAAACTTTTATCAGCTATTGTCCGGCCGCGGCAGGGTTCTTGGATTTGGCGTGTCGGTCTCATTCATGGAAGTGTTTCTCGTCGTTTTCCTTTACTGCATGATCTTTATGTTCTGGAACATCGCGGCGATTTGGGCGGCGTCGAGGTTTTGGCTGAAGAATAAACTGTCCTTTGCCGAAACTGCGACCAAGTACGGCTCGCTGCTGGTTCCGTTTATCATCCCTGCCGCTCTGTGGATGGTTTGTGCGATTTTGAACATCACGACGATGACGGTGATCCTGTCGATCCTGATGTTTTTGGGAACGGTATTCGGGACGTTTTTCATGATTCAGTCCATTTATGGAAAAAGCGAAAGGACGCGGACGGATTTAATGTATTGCGTCTTTGCCGTCCTGTTGGCCGAATTGGTATATGCCGGAGTGACATGGAAGTTCATGGTCGGCTATTTGCTGTCTTCGCTCGTTCCGGTGTAATGAGCCTTAAACCGGTTCACATGTTGAACCGGCTTTTTTGATCATAAAATCCGAGTTGACTCATAAGAATAATAAGTATAATATAAAAACACATGTCAGTTCGGATCGGGGGGAGTGATCAATGGCCAATTTTCTCCGCAAAGCCATTCATGAAAAAAAGAAATGGCTCATCAGACAGATCGTGAAGTCAGGACGGATAGACAATCCAAACGATTTATCGGCATATACGCTGACTGATCTTGAAAAGGTGCACCGTTCAGTAACGGAACATCATACAAAAAAGCGGCCGTAAGCATGATAACGGCACAGGCCAGGGCGTTTTGCAAAACGCCTTTTTTTGTTGTTTCACAAGCTTTGAAACTTCTCTAAAAAGGGTAAACTGATCATAATTGGAACGCGATGTCGGATTGTCGAAAAATTTTGCGGTGAAGCAAGGACATTACAGGATTGTATATGCGGAATTTCTCTAGTAGAATATGATTGCTTCTGCATCTAAAGGAGGGATTGGAGTTGCTTCACACGGCATTTATCCACGCTGTGAGTATGGTTGGCATTATTCTGGTTATCAATATTATATATGTAACATTTTTAACCCTTCGAATGATACTGACATTGAAAGGTCAGCGGTATTTGGCCGCTTTTATCGGTACGATCGAAATGCTGGTCTACGTCGTCGGACTTGGGCTGGTTTTAGATAATTTAAATCAAGTCCAAAACGTGATCGCCTATGCGATGGGATTTGGAATCGGAATTATCGTAGGCACGAAAATCGAAGAAAAACTTGCGCTCGGATATATTATGGTAAACGCGATTACGAAGGAGCTCGATTTGGATCTTCCGAAACAGCTCCGCGAAAAAGGGTACGGCGTCACTCACTGGGTCGTCGGCGGACTTGAAGGCGACAGAACGGCGATGCAGATTTTGACGCCGAGAAAGTATGAACTGCAATTGTACGAGACGATCAAATCGATCGACTCAAAAGCCTTTATCGTTTCCTACGAACCGAAAACGATCCACGGCGGCTTCTGGGTGAAGGCCGTTAAGAAAAGGAGAATTAAAGAATAATGACAAAGCCGAAGAAAAAACGCTTTGAAGTGGCTGAAGGCGAAACGATCGACGCCGTGTTGAGCCGCATGCAGAAAGAAGGATATACGCCGGTGCGCCGGATGGAGGAGCCGGTGTTTAAAGAAACGGAGGAAAATGGAACGATTCAGGTTGTTCCGTGCGGAAGGAAAATTATATTTGAAGGGAAATTGACCTAAAACCGAACATTAAAACAATAAAAAATAGTATTGTTCGATAATGTCGTTGACATTATGGAAGTCCGTTGTTAAGATAAACATGACATGAAAACACGACCTCATATAATCTTGGGAATATGGCCCATAAGTCTCTACCCGATGACCGTAAATCATCGGACTATGCAGGAAAGTGGACAATAAACTGACATGGAAATCGCGAGAAGCGGACGACTGACGATTAACGCGCCATGCCCGGTTTGTGTTGCTTCCTAAAATGCAATACAAAGCCGGGCTTTTTGTTTGCGATGAATTACAGCTAAAGGTGGGACAATCAAATGCAGCCTCTTGCAGGTGTTATTATGGGAAGCACATCAGACTGGGAAACGATGAAGCATGCTTGCGACATACTAGAAGAATTAAAGATTCCATTTGAGAAAAAGGTTGTTTCCGCTCATCGGACGCCTGATCTTATGTTTGATTATGCCGAAACGGCGCGGGAAAGGGGCTTGAAAGTGATCATTGCCGGAGCGGGGGGCGCCGCCCATCTGCCCGGAATGGTCGCGTCCAAAACGACGCTGCCTGTCATCGGCGTTCCGGTGCAGTCAAAAGCGCTGAACGGACTTGACTCGCTTTTATCGATCGTCCAAATGCCTGGCGGCGTTCCGGTGGCTACCGTTGCGATCGGAAAAGCAGGAGCCGTCAATGCGGGGCTGCTGGCGGCGCAAATCCTTTCCGCGTTTGATGAAAAAATAGCCCGCATTTTGAGCGAACGAAGGGAAACGATCAGACAAACCGTGTTGGAAAGCAGTGATCAGCTTGGATAAACAAACGATTTTTCCTGGTGCGACAATCGGTATCATCGGAGGCGGCCAGCTCGGCAAAATGATGGCTGTCGCCGCAAAGCAAATGGGCTATCGCGTAGCGGTCGTTGATCCCGTTCCTTCCTCGCCGTGCGGACAGGTGGCGGACCTTGAAATCACAGCGGCCTACAATGATCAAGAAGCGATCGAAAAGCTGGCGGAAGCGAGCGATGTCATCACCTATGAATTTGAAAACATCGACTATGACGCCTTGAACTGGCTAAAAGAGAATGCTTACCTGCCGCAGGGAAGCGAGCTTTTGCTGTTGACCCAAAACAGGGAGACGGAGAAAAAAGCGATCGAATCAGCCGGCTGCAGGGTGGCGCCGTACAGAATCATTCATGACCGCACAGAGCTTGAAGCGTCTTTGTCAGAGCTCGGGCTTCCGGCGGTGCTGAAGACGTGCCGCGGCGGATACGACGGAAAAGGGCAGTATGTGATCAAGGAAAAAGCCCAGATCGGAGAAGCAGCAGCGCTCCTAGAGCATGGAACGTGCATTTTGGAAAGCTGGGTGCATTTTAAAATGGAGCTGTCCGTCATCGTGACGAGATCGGTGAACGGTGAAACCGCCGTATTTCCGGCTGCTGAAAATATTCATAAACACAACATTTTGTTTCAAAGCATCGTCCCGGCGAGAGCCGATGAGGCGATTCAGGAAAAAGCGGCTGACCTCGCCGTCCGGCTCGCCGAAAAGCTTCGGCTCGTCGGAACGCTGGCCGTTGAGCTTTTCCTTACGGAAGACGGCGGGCTGCTCGTCAATGAACTTGCGCCGCGCCCTCATAACTCGGGCCATTACACGCTTGATCTTTGCGAAACAAGCCAGTTTGAACAGCATATCCGCGCCGTCTGCGGATTGCCGCTCGGCAAAACAGACCTTCTCAAAGAAGGAATGATGGTGAATCTTCTCGGCGATGAAGTGTACATGGTTCAGGAAGAGCCTGAGCTGCTGAAAGAAGCGAAGCTATATATTTACGGAAAACATGAAGTAAAACCCGGCCGCAAAATGGGGCATATTACATTTATGAGAAAACCTGATCAGCATTGGATTCAGCAGATGACTGAAAAGTGGACTGAAAGAGATGGAGGAAGAGAACAATGATCGAACGTTATTCAAGACCGGAAATGGCCGCGATTTGGACGGATGAAAACAGGTTTCAGGCATGGCTTGAAGTCGAAATTTTGGCATGTGAAGCATGGGCGGAGCTTGGCGTCATTCCTAAAGAAGACGTCAAGGTTTTGCGCCAAAACGCGTCATTTGATATCGACCGCATTTTAGAAATCGAGAAAGACACGCGCCACGATGTTGTCGCCTTTACCCGCGCCGTGTCTGAAACGCTCGGCGAAGAAAGAAAATGGGTTCACTACGGTCTGACGTCAACGGACGTTGTCGATACCGCTCTTTCCTATCTATTAAAGCAGGCCAACGACATCCTGCTCAAGGACCTTGAGAGATTTATTGACATCCTAAAAGAAAAAGCAAAAGAACATAAATATACGGTCATGATGGGACGAACACACGGAGTGCATGCAGAGCCGACGACATTCGGCTTAAAGCTTGCCCTTTGGTACGAAGAAATGAAGCGCAACCTGGAGCGCTTCAAACAGGCAAAGGAAGGCATCGAAGTCGGAAAAATTTCCGGTGCTGTAGGAACATACGCAAACATCGATCCTTTCGTCGAGAAGTACGTATGCGAAAAGCTCGGCTTAAAACCGGCGCCGATTTCCACACAGACGCTGCAGCGCGACAGACACGCCGATTATATGGCGGCAATTGCCCTGATCGCAACGAGCATCGAAAAATTTGCCGTTGAAATCCGCGGGCTGCAAAAAAGCGAAACGCGCGAGGTTGAAGAATATTTCGCAAAAGGCCAGAAAGGCTCATCAGCGATGCCTCATAAGCGGAATCCGATCGGCTCTGAAAACATGACGGGAATGGCGCGCGTCATCCGCGGCTACATGCTGACGGCTTACGAAAATGTACCGCTTTGGCACGAACGCGATATTTCCCATTCTTCAGCTGAACGCATCATTCTGCCTGATGCGACGATTGCGCTGAACTACATGCTGAACCGCTTCGGCAACATCGTGAAGAACCTGACCGTGTTCCCTGAAAACATGAAGCGCAACATGGACCGCACGCTCGGACTGATCTATTCACAGCGCGTCCTGCTTGCTCTGATCGACAGCGGCATGACACGCGAGGAAGCGTATGACACAGTACAGCCGAAAGCGATGGAGGCATGGGAGAAGCAGGTGCCGTTCCGCCAGCTTGTCGAAGCCGAGGAAAACATTACGTCGCGTCTCACCTCTGAACAAATCGCCGACTGTTTCGACTACAATTATCATTTGAAAAACGTCGACTTCATTTTTGAGCGCTTAGGTTTGGCATAACATGAACCTCCCGCCCTATTCAGGCGGGAGAATAAGAGATGAAATATTTCCAACATTCGGGTTAGGAGGCCTTCTGTGAATATTGCGAAAAATGAACTTTTATACGAAGGAAAAGCGAAAAAGATTTTTCTTACGAATGATGACGATATTTTGTTTGTCGAGTACAAGGATTCTGCAACGGCCTTTAACGGAGAAAAAAAGGCCGAAATCGACGGAAAAGGCCGCTTGAATAATGAAATTTCCAGCATGATTTTCACGAGGCTTCATGAGAAGGGAATCGGAAACCACTTCGTGAAGCGGGTATCTGAAACCGAACAGCTTATCAAAAAAGTAAAAATCATCCCGCTTGAAGTCGTCGTCCGCAATGTCGTTGCGGGGAGCATGTCCAAACGGCTCGGCATTCCTGAAGGCACAGAGCTCAGGCAACCGCTCATCGAGTTTTACTATAAAGACGACTCGCTCGGCGACCCGCTGATCACAGAAGACCATATTTGGATTTTGCAGGCGGCTGAACCCGATCAGGTGGAAACCATCAAATCGATCACAAGACAGGTCAACGAAGAGCTGCAGCAGATTTTCGCGGCGATCGGTGTCAGATTGATAGATTTCAAGCTTGAGTTCGGGCTTGATGCAAACGGCCGCGTGCTGCTAGCCGACGAAATTTCGCCGGATACGTGCCGTCTGTGGGATAAAGAAACGAATGAAAAGCTTGATAAAGACGTGTTCAGACGGAATTTAGGCGGATTGACAGATGCGTACGAAGAAATATTCAAAAGACTTGGAGGCATGTAATATGTACAAAGTGAAAGTTTATGTCAGCTTGAAAGAAAGTGTCCTAGATCCACAGGGGAGCGCTGTCCAGCATGCTTTGCACAGCATGTCTTACAAAGAAGTCCAGGAAGTCCGCATCGGCAAATACATGGAGCTTACAATCGAAAAATCAGACCGCGACCTTGACGTTTTGGTCAAAGAAATGTGTGAAAAGCTTCTGGCAAATACGGTGATTGAAGACTACAGATACGAAGTCGAGGAGGTTGTCGCACAGTGAAATTTGCGGTGATTGTGTTACCGGGCTCTAACTGCGATATCGACATGTTCCACGCCATCAAAGATTCACTCGGCGAAGAAGCGGAATACGTCTGGCACACGGAAACAAGTCTTGATGAGTATGACGGCGTTTTGATTCCAGGGGGCTTTTCGTACGGCGATTACTTAAGATGCGGCGCGATCGCCCGCTTTGCAAACATCATGCCGGCCGTCAAAAAAGCAGCCGAAGAAGGAAAGCCTGTACTCGGCGTCTGCAACGGATTTCAAATTTTGCAGGAGCTCGGATTATTGCCGGGCGCGATGAGACGCAACAAAGACTTGAAATTTATTTGCCGTCCTGTCGAACTGATCGTCAAAAACAATGAAACCATGTTCACGTCTTCTTATGCTGCAGGCGAATCGATTACGATTCCGGTTGCCCACGGTGAAGGAAACTTCTATTGTGACGAAGAAACGCTTCTCAGGCTGAAAGAAAACAACCAGATTGCGTTCACATATGGAACCAACATCAACGGAAGCGTCGCCGACATTGCAGGCGTCGTAAATGAAAAAGGCAATGTACTGGGCATGATGCCTCATCCTGAGCGCGCAGTCGACACTCTGCTCGGAAGCGCCGACGGTCTCAAACTATTTCAGTCCATCGTGAAAAATTGGAGGGAAACTCATGTCGCTACTGCTTGAACCAAGTAAAGAACAAATTAAAGAAGAGAAACTCTATCAGCAAATGGGCGTCAGCGATGACGAGTTCGCCATGATCGAATCGATTCTCGGAAGGCTTCCAAACTATACGGAAATCGGGGTTTTTTCGGTGATGTGGTCAGAGCATTGCAGCTACAAAAATTCGAAGCCGATCCTGCGCAAGTTCCCGACGAAAGGCGAACGCGTCCTTCAAGGTCCCGGAGAAGGCGCGGGGATCGTCGACATCGGCGACAATCAGGCGGTCGTGTTCAAAATCGAATCGCACAACCACCCGTCGGCGATTGAACCGTATCAAGGAGCTGCAACAGGTGTAGGCGGCATCATCCGCGATGTCTTCTCAATGGGTGCGCGGCCGATTGCTGTCTTAAACTCTCTTCGGTTCGGCGAACTCACTTCACCGCGCGTGAAGTACTTGTTTGAAGAAGTAGTCGCAGGCATTGCCGGATACGGCAACTGCATCGGAATCCCGACCGTCGGCGGCGAAGTGCAGTTTGACAGCTGCTATGAAGGCAACCCTCTCGTCAATGCAATGTGCGTCGGGCTGATCAACCATGAAGATATTAAAAAAGGGCAGGCGAAAGGCGTCGGCAACACCGTCATGTACGTCGGCGCGAAAACGGGGCGCGACGGCATCCACGGCGCAACGTTCGCATCAGAGGAAATGTCTGATGCTTCAGAAGAAAAGCGCTCAGCGGTTCAAGTCGGCGATCCTTTCATGGAGAAGCTTCTGCTTGAAGCGTGTCTCGAAGTGATCAAATCCGATGCCCTTGTCGGCATTCAGGATATGGGCGCGGCCGGTTTGACAAGTTCAAGCGCGGAGATGGCTTCAAAAGCCGGCTCCGGAATTGAAATGAACCTTGACTTGATCCCTCAGCGGGAAACGGGAATGACGCCGTACGAAATGATGCTTTCAGAGTCTCAGGAGCGGATGCTTTTAGTGATCGAGCGCGGCCGCGAACAGGAAATCATCGATATTTTTGACAAATACGATCTTGAAGCGGTTGCCGTCGGACGCGTAACAGATGACAAAATGCTGCGCCTGTTCCACAAAGGCGAAATCGTCGCCGAGCTTCCGGTCGATGCACTGGCGGAAGATGCGCCTGTTTACCACAAGCCGTCCAAGGTTCCGGCATATTACAAAGAATTCCTTGAAACAGACGTCCCTGCACCAAAGGTGGATGATGCGAAAGAAACGCTTCTCAGTCTATTGCAGCAGCCGACGATCGCCAGCAAGGAATGGGTCTATGACCAATACGACTACATGGTGCGGACGAATACGGTAGTTGCGCCGGGCTCTGATGCGGGGGTTCTCAGAATACGCGGCACGAAAAAAGCGCTCGCGATGACGACCGACTGCAATGCCCGCTATTTGTACCTCGATCCGGAAATCGGCGGAAAAATCGCCGTTGCCGAGGCTGCGCGCAACATCGTTTGCTCCGGTGCAGAGCCGCTTGCGGTCACGGACAACCTGAACTTCGGAAATCCGGAAAAGCCGGAGATTTTCTGGCAGATTGAAAAGGCGGCCGACGGCATCAGCGAGGCATGCAGCGTACTGGGCACCCCGGTTATCGGCGGCAACGTATCCCTTTACAACGAATCGAACGGAAACGCGATCTATCCGACGCCTGTCATCGGTATGGTCGGACTGATCGAAGACACGAACCACATCACGACGCAGCAGTTTAAAGCAGCGGGGGATTTGATCTATGTGATCGGAGAGACGCTTCCTGAATTTGCGGGCAGCGAGCTGCAAAAGCTTACAGAAGGAAAAATCTATGGAAAAGCGCCGGCGATCGATCTTGAAGTCGAAGAGGCGCGGCAAAAAGCCCTTCTTCAAGCGATCCGCTCCGGTTTGGTCCAATCGGCGCACGATGTGTCAGAAGGCGGCCTCGGCGTTGCGCTTGCTGAAAGCGCAATGTCTGCTGAAGGACTTGGCGCCAATGTGACGCTTCCGGGCGAACCGGCATTATTATTCAGCGAAACACAATCACGGTTTATCGTTTCTGTCAAAAAAAGCAATCGAGAAGCTTTCGAAAAGCTCGTCAAAGATGCCAACCTTATCGGTGAAGTAACATCAGACAACATGCTTACGGTTCAAAGCGAGGAAGGAAAACAATGGATTCATGCGCAGACAAAAGAGCTTAAAAGCGCATGGAAAGGAGCTATCCCATGCTTGCTGAAATCAAAGGCTTAAACGAAGAATGCGGCGTATTTGGGATTTGGGGGCATGAAGAAGCACCGCAAATTACGTATTACGGCCTCCACAGCCTCCAGCACAGGGGGCAGGAAGGCGCCGGCATCGTGGCGACAGACGGCAAAAACATGTCTGCCCACAAAGGCCAGGGGCTGATTACCGAAGTTTTCCAAAACGGCGAGCTCGAAAAGGTGAAAGGAAAAGGGGCGATCGGCCACGTCCGCTATGCTACGGCGGGCGGCGGCGGTTTCGAAAACGTTCAGCCGTTCCTTTTCCATTCGCAAAACAACGGCAGCCTGGCGCTTGCGCACAACGGAAATCTGGTGAACGCGACCCAGCTGAAACAGCAGCTCGAAAACCAGGGCAGCATTTTTCAAACATCGTCAGATACGGAAGTGCTTGCACATTTAATTAAACGAAGCGGCCATTTCGAGTTGAAAGATCAGATCAAAAATGCTCTTTCCATGCTGAAAGGCGCTTATGCTTTCCTGATCATGACGGAAAAGGAAATGATCGTGGCGCTTGACCCGAACGGGCTGAGACCGCTGTCGGTCGCCATGCTTGGCGATGCATACGTCGTCGCTTCCGAAACGTGCGCTTTTGATGTGGTGGGCGCGACGTATTTGCGCGATGTAGAACCGGGCGAGATGCTGATCATCAGTGATGAAGGCATGAAATCAGAGCGTTTCTCGATCAATATTAACCGCTCCATCTGCAGCATGGAATATATTTATTTCTCAAGACCTGACAGCAACATCAACGGCATCAACGTACACAGCGCGAGAAAGAACCTCGGCAAAAAGCTCGCCGAAGAATCCGGCGTTGAAGCGGACGTTGTCACGGGCGTTCCTGATTCGAGCATTTCCGCGGCGATCGGCTACGCCGAAGCGACAGGTATTCCGTATGAACTCGGACTGATCAAAAACCGCTATGTCGGCAGAACCTTTATCCAGCCGTCGCAGTCTCTCAGGGAGCAAGGCGTCAGGATGAAGCTGTCAGCCGTCCGCGGAGTCGTCGAAGGCAAGCGCGTCGTCATGGTGGACGATTCCATTGTAAGAGGCACGACGAGCCGCAGGATTGTGACGATGCTGCGCGAAGCCGGAGCGACGGAAGTGCACGTCAGAATCAGTTCCCCGCCTATTGCCCATCCGTGCTTTTACGGAATTGACACATCGACGCACGAAGAACTGATCGCTTCCTCTCATTCAGTGGAAGAAATCCGTCAGGAAATCGGCGCCGATACATTGTCATTCTTGAGCATTGAAGGGCTCCTTTCCGGGATCGGAAGACAGTATGAAGGCGAAAACCGCGGCCAGTGCATGGCTTGCTTTACAGGAAAATACCCGACTGAAATTTATCAGGATACCGTTCTCCCGCATGTGAAAGAAGCCGTATTGACAAAATAAAGTATCTTGTAAAACGAATAAAGGGCAGCCTCATGATATGCTGCTCTTTTGAAATTGAAAAAATGGACAAGCGCGGAATAAGGAGTGATTGTGTTGTCTGAAAGCTATAAAAACGCCGGGGTTGATATTGAAGCCGGATATGAAGCCGTAAAACGGATGAAAAAACATGTGGAAAGAACGAAGCGAATCGGCGCAATGGGCGGTCTTGGCGGATTTGGCGGCATGTTTGACCTGTCGGAACTGCCGTACAAACAGCCGGTTCTGATTTCGGGAACGGACGGCGTCGGCACAAAGCTAAAGCTCGCTTTTGCGATGGACAAGCATGACACGATCGGCATCGATGCCGTCGCTATGTGTGTCAATGATGTGCTCGCTCAAGGAGCGGAGCCGCTTTTCTTCCTCGATTACCTTGCGGTCGGAAAAGCTGATCCCGTCAAAATTGAAGAGATTGTAAAAGGCGTCGCAGAAGGCTGCGTACAGTCGGGATCAGCGCTTGTCGGCGGAGAAACGGCGGAAATGCCTGGTCTTTATACAGAGAATGAATACGATATTGCCGGGTTCTCGGTCGGAGCTGCTGAAAAAGATGGCATCGTCACGGGCGAAAACATCAGCGAAGGACATCTCTTAATCGGACTTTCTTCAAGCGGACTTCACAGCAACGGCTTCTCTCTCGTTCGGAAAGTTCTTCTTGAAGATGCCGGTCTGAACCTTGATGTGACGTATACACCTTTTGAACGGCCTCTTGGCGAAGAGCTTTTAGAGCCGACGAAAATTTATGTCAAACCTGTCCTTGAAGCGGTGAAATCAGGCAAAATCGCCGGCATGGCGCACGTGACCGGCGGCGGCTTTATCGAAAACCTGCCGCGCATGATGCCTGATGGCCTTGGAGTTGAAATCGACATCGGCTCATGGCCCGTCCCTCCTATCTTTCCGTTCATTCAGGAGAAAGGCGGCCTCAAATCCGAGGAAATGTTCAATGTTTTCAATATGGGAATCGGCTTTGTCCTTGCGGTAAAAGAAGAGGATATGACAGACGTGATTCAAACGCTCGAAAACAAAGGTGAAAAAGCCTATCTTATCGGTAGAGTGAAAGCCGGAAGCGGCGTTGTGTTTGGCGGTGCCGGTCTTTCATGAGAAAATTCGCGGTATTTGCATCAGGAAGCGGAACGAATTTTGAAGCGATCGAGAGAAGAATGAGAGAAGAGAACTGGGATGCCGAAATCGTCCTTGTCGTCTGTGACAAGCCCGATGCGAAAGTGCTTGATAGGGCGGAAAAAGCCGGAATCGCGTCGTTTGCATTCCAGCCGAAATCATTCGAAAATAAAGCGGCTTTTGAACAGGTGATTGTTGAACAGCTCCGCCTCCACGGAGCGGAATGGATTGTCTTGGCGGGGTATATGAGGCTGATCGGCGATACGCTGCTGTCGGCATACCGGAACAAAATCGTTAACATCCATCCGTCGCTCCTTCCGGCGTTCCCCGGCATCGACGCGATCGGACAAGCGTACAGAGCAGGCGTGAAAGTGGCAGGCATCACGGTTCACTATGTTGACGAAGGCATGGACACCGGACCGATTATCGCGCAGCGCGCACTCCAGCTTGATCAGAACGAGACATTGGAATCCCTTGAAGAAAAGATTCACAAATTGGAACACGAGCTTTATCCCGACGTAATCAAAGAGCTTCTTGAACTAAATGACTGAGGTGAAAAAGAATGACGATCAAACGCGCATTAATCAGCGTATCTGATAAAACGAATATTGTCCCTTTTGTAAAAGAGCTGACAGAGCTTGGCGTTGAAGTAATTTCTACAGGCGGCACAAAAAAACTGCTTCAGGAAAGCGGTGTAGACGTCATCGGCATTTCTGAAGTGACGGGCTTTCCGGAAATCATGGACGGACGGCTGAAAACCCTTCACCCGAACATCCACGGCGGACTTCTTGCTGTCCGCGGCAATGAAAAACATATGGCTCAGCTCGATGAACAAGGCATCCAGCCGATCGACCTCGTCGTTGTCAACCTTTATCCGTTTAAAGAAACGATTTCAAAGGAAGGCGTCACATACGAAGAAGCGATTGAAAACATCGATATCGGCGGACCGGGCATGCTTCGCGCCGCCGCGAAAAACCATCAGGATGTCGTCGTCATCGTCGACCCTCAAGACTACGAGCCGGTGCTGAACGAAATCAAAGAAGCTGGCGGGGTATCCCTTGAGAAAAAACGCGGCCTCGCGGCAAAAGTATTCCGCCACACGGCAGCTTATGACGCGTTGATCGCTGACTACTTAACAAACGTAACCGGTGAAAAAGAGCCTGAACAGTTCACCGTCACGTTTGAGAAAAAACAATCGCTCCGCTACGGCGAAAATCCGCATCAGGAAGCAGTCTTTTATCAAAGCGCGCTCCCTGTCAAAGGGTCAATCGCTTCAGCTGAACAGCTGCACGGAAAAGAGCTCTCCTATAACAACATCAAAGACGCGGATGCGGCACTTCAAATCGTCCGCGAGTTCACAGAGCCGGCTGCGGCTGCCGTCAAGCACATGAACCCTTGCGGCGTCGGGACGGGCAACACGATCGAAGAGGCGTTTAACAAAGCATACGCCGCTGACGAAACGTCGATTTTCGGCGGCATTATCGCGCTCAACCGTGAAGTTGACAAAGCGACTGCCGAAGCTCTTCACCAGATCTTTTTGGAAATCATTATCGCGCCATCATTCAGTCAAGAAGCGCTTGATATTTTAACATCCAAGAAAAACCTTCGTCTCTTGACGCTTGATGTCAATCAGCCTGTGAAAAGCGAAAAACAGCTGACATCCGTTCAAGGCGGTTTGTTGATCCAGGACTTGGACTTGCACGGTTTTGACGATGCCGAGATTACGATACCGACGAAAAGGGAGCCGACCGAACAGGAATGGGCAGACCTGAAACTCGCTTGGAAAGTCGTGAAGCACGTCAAATCGAATGCGATTGTCCTGGCAAAAGACGATATGACGATCGGCGTCGGCGCAGGGCAGATGAACCGCGTAGGCTCCGCCAAAATCGCGATCGAACAGGCCGGCGAAAAAGCGAAGGGCAGCGCGCTTGGATCTGACGCGTTCTTCCCGATGCCTGACACGGTCGAGGAAGCCGCAAAAGCGGGCATTATCGCAATCATCCAGCCGGGCGGCTCGGTTCGTGATGAAGATTCGATTAAAAAAGCGGATGAATACGGCATTGCCATGGTCTTCACCGGAATCCGCCACTTCAAACATTAAGGGGAGGAAACAGCGTGAACGTATTGATTATCGGTAGAGGCGGCAGAGAGCACACACTGGCCTGGAAGGCGGCGCAAAGCCCGCTTGTCGATACCGTATATGCGGCGCCGGGCAATGACGGAATGGCGAAAACGGCCGTGCTCGTTGATCTTGATGAAGGAAACCATGAGGGACTTCTTGCGTTCGCAAAGGAAAACAACATCGGACTGACGATCGTCGGTCCTGAGGTTCCTTTGATCGAGGGTCTTGTCGACGAGTTTGAAAAAGCGGGGCTCCCGGTGTTCGGTCCATCCGCCAAAGCCGCGGTGATCGAAGGCAGCAAGCAGTTCGCGAAAGATCTGATGAAGAAATATCAGATCCCGACGGCAGAATACGAAACATTTACATCCTTTGAAAATGCAAAAGCGTATGTCGAAGAAAAAGGCGCGCCGATCGTCATCAAAGCGGACGGCCTCGCCGCCGGAAAAGGCGTGACCGTCGCAATGACGGATGAAGAAGCGATTCAATGTCTGCACGATTTTCTCGAAGATGAAAAGTTCGGCGAAGCCAGCGCTTCCGTCGTGATCGAAGAGTTTTTAAGCGGTGAAGAGTTTTCGCTGATGGCTTTTGTTAAGGGTGAAAAGGTGTATCCGATGGTAATCGCCCAGGACCATAAGCGGGCATTTGACGGAGACAAGGGCCCGAATACGGGCGGCATGGGCGCTTATTCGCCGGTTCCGCAGATTTCTGAAGAGGTCGTCCAGGATGCCGTCAAAACGATTTTAGAGCCTGCCGCACAGGCGATGGTCAAAGAAGACCGTTCGTTTACAGGCGTCTTATACGCCGGCTTAATGCTGACGGAAAAAGGTACGAAAGTGATCGAATTCAACGCCAGATTCGGAGATCCGGAAACACAGGTCGTCCTCCCGCGCCTTGAATCAGACCTTGTGCAAGTGATGCTTGATCTGTTGGAAGAGCGCGAAGTAGAGCTGAAATGGAAGGATACGGCGGCATTCACCGTTGTTCTTGCATCTGAAGGCTATCCGGAAAGCTATGAAAAAGGCACGCCGATCGGCATGCTTAAGCATGACATGGAACAGACCGTCGTCTTTCACGCAGGCACGAAAAAAAGCGGCGATCAGTTTGTGACAAACGGCGGCCGCGTCGCCAATGTCACAGCGTTTGCAGAGACGTTTGATGGGGCAAGGGAAGCAGCCTATCAAGCGGTGGAACGAGTAAGAAAACCGGGGATGTTTTACCGGACGGATATCGGCGCGCGTGCGCTCAAGGCAGCGCAGAAATAACGATGGAGAGACAGAGCGGAGCATCCGTTTTGTCTCTTTTTTGCAGTCAATTTTTTTGGATCATCTTGATCATCGATTCAGCCATCAATTCGGGCGGAAAAGGCATGCCGTTTTCAAGCCACCATGCGGCTGTCCCCGCAAAGGCGGAAATCACAAACCGCCGCTGGATATCAAGAGGCACTGAGCGGTCAGTATCAGAAGCTGCCGTTTTTTTGATTCCCGTCAAAAAGCTGTCATTCCAAAAATCATTGAGCAGCTCCTTAATGTTCAGCTCATATCTTCTATTGATGATAATCGTAAAATCACCGCAGTTCTGTTGCAAATGCTGATAAAAGCGCAGCACATACCAGTACGCTTCATGCTTTTCCCCGCTGCAATCTATATCAAGCGGCGAAAAGATATCCTCTTTCATCGCTTCAAACATGTCTCTCATATTTTAATGAAGCAAATCGTATTTATCTTGATAATGCTGATAAAATGTCGTTCGGTTCAAGTTTGCCCGTTGCGTAATATCCTGCACAGAGATTTTTCCCCATTCTTTTTCAGCAAGCAGTTCAAACAAGGCTTTTTTTTAGTTTGTTTTCGATTTTGTGATCCGCTTGTCCCCTCGGTAGCTGTCAGCCACTTCAGCCGCCTCCTCAAAACACTTTTTCGACACTTATTTTCCATTTGTTGGTTGAATGGCCAGGTGGAATCTTTTAATTTAAAACTAACATATTAAACTTCATGAATCAGCTGACAAGCAACCGAAGGAGTGAAAGTGAATGAGTCAAGCAAAACAGCAGAACCCCATTCAGAAAGCGCTGATTAACGGAAAGAACAGACAAGACCCGTATGATCCGTTTCCATGGTATGAAAAAATGCGCACCGAATCACCGATTCATTATGATGAAGACAGTAAAGTGTGGAGTGTGTTCCGTTATGATGATGTCAAAAGAGTGATCAGCGACAAAGACTTTTTTTCAAATCAATTCCCTCAGGTTGGAACTGGCAATACGTTTGCGAAAACGATGATCAGCATGGATCCGCCGAAACATACGAGAATCAGATCGATCGTCAACAGGGCTTTTACACCGCGCGTCATGAAAGAGTGGGAGCCGAGCATTCGCGAACTGACGAATGAACTGCTCGCTGATGTCCGCGGCAGGGAAGAGATCGACCTTGTACAGGATTTTTCATATCCGTTGCCCGTCATTGTCATTTCGGAATTGCTCGGCGTTCCTTCAGTGTATAAGCATCATTTCAAAGAATGGTCCGACCTGTTGGTCAGCCTGCCGAAGAGCGATCGGCCGGAAGATGTGAACGAGCGGAAAAACATCAGGGATCAAGGCGAAGAAGAACTGACTGGATTTTTTGAAAAGATGATTGAAGAGAAAAGACAAAACCTCGGCAATGACCTGATTTCGCTTTTGATCAAAGCAGAACAAGAAGGGGGCAAGCTTTCCCCTGATGAATTGGTTCCGTTTTGCAATCTGCTCTTGATGGCGGGGAATGAAACGACGACGAATTTGGTTTCAAATGCGGTCTACAGCATTCTCGAAACACCGGGTGCGTATGATGAGCTCGCCGGGCATCCTGAACTGATTCCGCAGGCCACCCGAGGAAGCCGTCGCACCGATGATCGTGCGCTTCGTTAAACAGGATACCGAAATCAGAGGAGTGAGCTTGAAAAAAGGAGAAGGTGTGGTCGCTTTCCTTGCATCCGCCAACCGTGATGAAGCGAAATTTGAGAGGGCGCACGAATTTGATATTCACCGCCATCCGAACCCGCATATCGGATTTGGCCACGGCATCCACTTCTGCTTAGGCGCCCCGCTCGCGAGGCTGGAAGCAGCGATCGCTCTTGAGGCGCTCCTCAAGCAGTATTCCTCGATGGAAAAGCTTGCGATCGTGCCGATGGCCGACAGCAGTATGTATGGTTTAAAACATTTTCGTCTGCGGGTGAAGTCAGCAGGGAAAACGGCGCCATATTCATTTTAAAAGCACCTGAAATGGTGCTTTTTTGTTGTCGGTGGAAAAACCGTCCAACCTTTAGTAACATTTTATGAAGACAGTGATAGGGAAGGAGAAAGCAGATGAGTCATGTAACCTGCAAAAAGTGTAAAAAACAAATATCAAAAGACGAGACATTTTATTACATGGACAAACCCGTCGGATTATCAGGAATCACCCATGTCAAAAGGTTTTTGGAGAGCAACGGCTTGATTTTATGTGAAGACTGTATAAGAGAGCATTTGCAAAAATGACGCTATTCAATGCAAAAAAGCACCCAAAAGGTGCTTTTTATGATTGTTCGCCAGTCTCTCCCTGCGGTTTCATATACGTTTGGCAGACATACGTCATGGGACAAAATCGTAAAATGCCGGAAGCGGTTTTGAGCGCCCCCATAAACATGCACAAAAGCGTCATTCTGCACCACGGTTTTCTCGTAAACTTTGCCGCTGCCGCCGACAGGATCGTCAGTCCGCACGCAATGCGAAATACGGCGTCAAACAGTCCGATGTTTTGTTTCATCATTGATTCCTCCGATTTAAATAATTAAATAATTGTGTTTTCGAAAAATTGTAACGGATTGGTAATGCGTGACAATAGTAAATGTGTTAACATAGGGTCATTACATGTAAAGGAGAGTATGTGAATGTTCGAACGCACCTTAATTTGGAAAAACAAAGACATCAGATCACAAGTTGATGTTGTAAGTTCAAGGCTGCTCCCAACGCTCCTTTTACGAAATGCAAACGTATTGAACCCTTATTTAAAGCAATGGATCTCTGCAAACGTATGGATTCATCGTGACAGAATCGTTTATGTCGGCCGCGATCTTCCGAAAACGGCCGTTAAAACTACCATAGATTGTGAAGGAAAATACATTGTACCCGGGTATATTGAGCCGCATGCCCATCCTTTTCAAATTTATAATCCCCAAACATTGGCCGAATATGTGTCACAGTTTGGAACGACGACATTCGTCAACGACAACCTGTTCCTGCTTTTGCATTGCGGAAAAAAGAAAGCGTTTTCTATTTTGGAGGAGCTGAAAAAACAGCCTGTTCACTACTATTGGTGGTCAAGGTATGATTTACAGACAGAGGTGCCTGACGAAGACCGGATTCTTTCGATCGACTACCGGAAGCACTGGGGCGAGCACCCTGACGTGATTCAGGGCGGAGAAATGACGGGCTGGCCGCGCCTTTTGGACGGAGATGACTTAATCCTGCACTGCATGCAATGCACGAAAAGAAGGCGGAAACGGATCGAAGGCCATTTTCCGGGCGCATCCGAGAAAACGCTAACAAAAATGAAGCTTTTCGGCGCAGATGCCGATCATGAAGCCATGACGGGAAAGGAAGTATTGAAGCGGCTTGAGCTGGGCTATTATGCCGGGTTAAGGCATTCTTCGATACGCCCTGATCTCAGAACGATCCTGCGCGACCTTCATGAAGAGGGATTCCGCCATTACGACCACTTGTTCTACACGACGGACGGCGCAACGCCGAATTTTTATAAGGAAGGCATGACAAACAAGCTCATTTCAATCGCTCTTGAAGAGGGCGTTCCGGCGATCGACGCTTATAATATGGCCTCTTTCAATATTGCGAAATACTATCAGCTTGAAGACCTTCTCGGCGTCGTCGCACCGGGCAGATATGCGACATTGAACATATTGGAAAGCCCTGAAAATCCGGCTCCGGTGACGGTGCTTGCGAAAGGCCGGATCTTGAAATCTGACGGAGCGGACATGGAGCTGTTTAGAGAGACGGACTGGAAAAAAGGCGGTCTTGTCCCTCTGAACCTTTCATATGATCTAACGATGGATGATTTGCAGTTTTCCATGCCGCTCGGATTGAAGATGAGGAATGCCGTCATCATGGAGCCTTATACGATTGAGATTGACAACTCCGTCAACCAGCTCTCGTTTGATCATGATGAAAGCTATCTCGCCCTGTTCGACAAAAACGGCAGATGGCGGGTCAATACGATGCTGAAAGGCTTTGCCACACGTGTGCAAGGATTTGTCAGCTCATATTCGACGACGGGAGACATTATTGCAATCGGGAAAAATAAAGATGACATGCTGCTGGCCTTTGAGCGAATGAAGGAAATCGGCGGAGGCATCGTATTAGCCGAAAACGGAAAAATCCTCCACGAAATTCCTCTTCATTTAAGCGGCGGGGCGTCAAAAGAGGCGTTTCAGAAGGTGCTTGAACGGGAAAGCGCGCTGAAAGACCTTCTTTTTGAAAGAGGATACATGTTCAGCGATCCTGTCTATACCCTGCTGTTTCTCCAAAGCACCCATCTTCCCTACATCAGGGTGACGCCGAAAGGGATCTTTGATGTCATGAAAAAAACTGTACTCTTTCCATCGATAATGCGTTAAAATATAAAAGAGCGGGAGCTAATGTATGATCAATCGATATGTGAGAGTACTGCTGTCCATAGCCTGTGCCGCAATGCTGGTGTCATGCGGGATAAGCAATGAACAGAATGTGCAGAATATCTATCCGCTGACGGGAATGAAAGCGGATGGAGAGATTCGCAAGCGGCCGCTCGCCGTTGTGGTGAACAATCATCCAAAGGCAAGGCCGCAGTCGGGGTTAAGCAAGGCAGACATCGTGATTGAGAGTTTGAGCGAAGGACCGATCACAAGATTTTTGGCGATTTTTCAAAGCGAAATGCCTGAAACCGCAGGTCCCGTCAGAAGCGCCAGAGAGTATTTCGTTGATCTGGCTCTCGGTTTTGACGGCATACTGGTGCATCACGGCTGGAGTCCGGGTGCAAAAAAACGGCTTGAAAACGGTGCAGCGGATCATATCAACGGAATGGATTATGACGGCAGTCTGTTTTGGAGAGCGGACTTCCGGGAGGCGCCCCATAACTCGTATACTTCATTTGAAAATATTAACAAAGCAGCCGCTGACAAAGGATACTCCATGAAAACCGCCGTAGAACCTTATACGTTTAAAAAAGCCCGTCCAACATCAGGGACGCCTTACCGCATCCGGTTGGATTACGGGACAAAAAACGTTACAAACCAAGTAGATTTTGGTTATGATAAAAAGGTTGACGGTTATATAAGAATGTCAGACGGCATGCTGACAACAGACCTTGAAACAGAAGAACCGATCATTCTTCAAAATATACTAATAGTGGAAGCCGAACATCGAATCAAAGATGCCTACGGGAGAAGGGATGTCGACCTGCGTTCAGGCGGACAAGGACTGCTTCTGCAAAACGGGGAAGTCCATCAAGTCGATTGGAAGAACGAAGGCGGCCGGCTGGTGCCGGTAAAGGACGGAAAAAACGTTCCTTTCGTTCCGGGAAAAACGTGGATCAACATCATTCCCGATCTCAGCAAGGTTTCTATTAGCAAAGGAGAAGGTGTGTAACGATGCAGATCGATAAATTGCGCGGGAGAGAGCTCGACCAGCTTTTTCAATCTATCCTATCATTGAGAGATCTCGAAGAATGCTACCGTTTTTTCGATGATCTGTGTACGATAAATGAAATACAATCGCTGGCTCAGCGGCTCGAAGTCGCCAGAATGCTCCGCGACGGCAACACGTACCACAAAATTGAAACGGAAACCGGAGCGAGCACTGCGACCATTTCCAGGGTAAAACGCTGCCTGAATTACGGAAATGACGCCTATATTATGGCGCTGGACCGTGTAAAAGAACAAGAATCCGAATGATCTTTCAAACCGCCTGGCTCCTTAAGCCCGGCGGTTTTTTATGTCCAAAATTTCCACTCTTACTTTCTTCGTTATCCGTTTTTCCAACAGGGATGAATTTGTTATAATATTTAAATGGCAAGAACGATTGGAGGAGCTTTTTTTATGTACGATATTACCGAGTGGAAGCACGTCTTTAAACTCGATCCAAATAAAGAGATAACGGACGAACAGCTCGAGCAGCTGTGCGAATCGGGAACGGATGCGATTCTGATCGGCGGAAGCGACAACATCACAGAGGATGATGTGCTCCGGCTGATGTCGAAAGTCCGGCGTTTTTTAGTGCCGTGCGTCCTTGAAGTATCCGCGATTGATGCGATCGTGCCGGGATTTGACCTCTATTTTATCCCGACCGTACTGAACAGCAAAAACCCCGACTGGATCGTCGGCTTACATAAAGAAGCGATGAAAGAATACGGCGAGCTGATGTCTCCTGAAGAGATCATCGTCGAAGGCTACTGCATTTTAAACCCGGACTGCAAGGCGGCGGCTTTGACAGATGCTGATGCAGAGATTGGGCTCGAAGACATCAAAGCCTATGGGCGGCTGGCGGAAAAGCTCTTTTCGATGCCGGTCTTTTATCTGGAATACAGCGGAATGCTCGGGGATGTCGAGACGGTGAAGGAAACGAAGGCCGTTTTGACCGATACGGTTTTATTCTACGGCGGCGGCATTTCAGATCCCGAAACAGCTGCAAAAATGGCCGAATACGCCGACGTCGTCGTTGTCGGGAACGCGATTTACGAAGATTTCGGACAAGCGCTGAAAACGGTGGACGCCGTAAAAAAATAAGCGGAACAAACCGGATTGGTTTATAATAGAACATATGTTTGAAGAGGCGGTGAACGGATTGAATTATATTAGCGACCAATTATTGAATGGATTAAATAACGTACAGCAGGAAGCGGTCAAAACAACGGAAGGGCCGCTTTTGATCATGGCCGGCGCGGGAAGCGGAAAAACGCGGGTTTTGACCCATCGGATCGCGTATTTGATGGCGGAAAAGCGCGTTGCTCCGTGGAACATTCTCGCGATCACGTTTACGAACAAAGCGGCGAGAGAGATGAAAGACCGCGTGGAAAGCATTCTCGGACCAGGTGCGGATGACATTTGGATTTCGACTTTCCACAGCATGTGCGTGAGAATTTTGCGGAGGGACATCGACCGGATCGGGATCAACCGCAATTTCTCGATTCTTGATACGTCAGATCAGCTTTCTGTCATTAAAGGAATCTTGAAGGAAAGAAACATCGATCCGAATAAGTTTGACCCGCGGAGCATTCTCGGCTCCATCAGCGGCGCGAAAAACGAACTGATCGACCCTGAGGAATACGAGAAAACAGCGGGCGGCTTTTTTGAGCAGGTTGTCAGCGACGTCTACAAAGATTATCAAAAAAAACTGCAGAAAAACCAGTCTCTCGATTTTGACGACTTGATCATGACGACGATCCGTCTGTTTGAGAGGGTGCCTGAAGTGCTTGAATACTATCAGCGCAAATTTCAATACATTCATGTCGATGAGTATCAGGATACGAACAGGGCACAGTATTTGCTCGTCAAAAAAATGGCGCAGCGCTTCCAAAACATCTGCGTCGTCGGGGACTCGGACCAGTCGATTTACAGATGGCGCGGAGCGGACATCGCCAACATCCTGTCTTTTGAAAAAGACTACCCGAACGCAAGCGTCATTTTGCTGGAGCAAAACTACAGATCGACGCAGCGGATCTTGAACGCGGCCAACGAAGTGATCAAAAACAACTCGAACAGAAAGCCGAAAAACCTGTGGACCGAAAATGACGAAGGGGCGAAGATCTCCTATTTCAGGGGGGACAACGAATTTGGCGAAGGGCAATTTGTGGCCGGAAAAATCAGGGAGCTCGTCCAATCCGGCAAGCGCTCCTACTCCGATATCGCGATTTTATACCGGACAAACGCCCAGTCCCGCGTCATTGAGGAAACGCTGATGAAAGCGAACATCAATTACAACATCGTCGGCGGCACGAAGTTCTATGACCGGAAGGAAATTAAAGACATTCTCGCCTACCTGCGGCTTGTCGCAAATCCGGATGACGATATCAGCTTTGCGAGAATCGTCAATGTGCCGAAGCGCGGCGTCGGTGCGACTTCCGTCGATAAAATCGCGGCATACGCGGACATGAACGGGCTGTCTCTGTTTGAAGCGCTCGGCCAGGTCGACTTTATCGGCCTCAGCGCGAAAGCGGCCAACGCCCTTGACGATTTCAGGCAGATGATCGAAAACTTGACGAATATGCAGGAATACTTATCCGTCACAGAACTGACTGAAGAAATCCTCGAAAAAACCGAATACCGCGACATGCTGAAGGCGGAGAAAACGCTCGAAGCCCAGAGCCGATTAGAGAATATCGACGAGTTTTTGTCAGTGACGAAAAACTTTGAGCAGCAAAGCGAAGATAAATCGCTCGTCTCCTTTTTGACGGACCTTGCGCTCATCGCCGATATCGATCAGCTTGATCAGCAGGAAGAGGAATCCGGTAATAAAGATGCCGTCATCTTGATGACGCTTCACGCTGCTAAAGGACTCGAATTTCCGGTCGTCTTTCTGATGGGGCTTGAAGAAGGGGTCTTCCCGCACAGCCGTTCCCTGATGGAGGAAGCGGAAATGGAAGAGGAGCGGAGGCTCGCCTATGTCGGGATTACGCGGGCTGAGGAAGAGCTCTATTTAACGAACGCGCGGATGCGGACGCTGTTCGGCAGAACGAATATGAATCCGGAATCGCGATTCATCGCGGAAATACCGGAAGAATTATTGGACAATCTAAACGAGAAGAAGAATACGGCATCTCCGTTCGGACGAAAACAGGAGCGGAAAGCGCCCGTCACCCGTCCGGCGACGGCTTACACCAAAACGGGCGGCGACGGAATCGACTGGGCCGTCGGAGACAAAGCCTCTCATAAAAAATGGGGCACAGGCACGGTCGTCAGCGTGAAAGGGGCAGGTGAATCGACTGAGCTTGACATCGCCTTTCCGAGTCCAATCGGAGTGAAACGTCTGCTCGCGGCCTTTGCGCCAATTGAAAAGCAATAATGGCAAAAGACCTCAGGATGAAAGGACGAAATCGATGGAAAAAGAAGCAGCTAAACGACGTGTGGAACAACTGCATGCATTGATCAACAAATACAACTACGAATATCACACGCTTGACGATCCGAGTGTGCCGGATTCCGAATATGACAAACTGATGAAGGAGCTCATTTCGATTGAAGAGGAGCACCCGGATCTGAAAACGCCTGATTCGCCTTCACAGCGCGTCGGCGGGGCCGTTTTGGACGCTTTTCAAAAGGTGCAGCACAAAACGCCCATGCTGAGTCTCGGCAATGCGTTTAATGAAGAGGATCTGCGCGACTTTGACCGAAGGGTCCGCCAATCGGTCGGAGACGTCGAGTACAACGTCGAGCTCAAAATCGACGGTCTTGCTGTTTCGCTTCGTTATGAGAACGGGGTATTTGTCAGAGGTGCGACAAGGGGAGACGGAACGACGGGCGAGGATATTACCGAAAACTTGAAGACGATCAGAAACATCCCTCTTAAAATGAAGCGGAGCCTGTCGATTGAGGTGCGCGGGGAGGCTTATATGCCGAAGCGCTCCTTTGAACTGCTGAACGAAGCGCGGCTTGAGCGGGGGGAAGAGCCGTTTGCAAACCCGCGGAATGCGGCCGCCGGCTCATTGAGACAGCTTGACCCGAAAATTGCCGCGAAACGAAACCTCGATATTTTCGTCTACAGTATAGCGGAGCTTGACGAAATGGGCGTCGAAACGCAAAGCCGGGGTCTTGATTTTCTTGATGAACTCGGCTTTAAAACGAATCATGAACGAAAAAAATGCAGCACAATCGAAGAGGTAATCGAGATCGTTGACGAGCTGAAAACAAAGCGGGCCGATCTTCCGTATGAAATCGACGGCATCGTCATTAAAGTCGATTCCCTTGATCAGCAGGAAGAGCTCGGATTTACGGCGAAAAGCCCGCGCTGGGCGATTGCCTACAAGTTTCCGGCCGAAGAGGTCGTGACAAAGCTTTTGGACATCGAATTAAGCGTCGGCCGCACCGGCGTCGTAACGCCGACGGCGATTCTTGAGCCCGTAAAAGTGGCGGGAACGACGGTCCAAAGGGCTTCCCTTCATAACGAAGATTTAATTAAGGAGAAGGATATCCGGCTGTATGACAAAGTCGTCATCAAAAAAGCGGGAGACATCATCCCCGAGGTTGTCAATGTGCTCGTCGAACAGCGGACAGGCGAAGAAAAGGAATTCAGCATGCCTGACGAATGCCCTGAATGCGGAAGCGAACTCGTCAGAATCGAAGGAGAAGTCGCTCTGCGCTGCATCAATCCGGAATGTCCGGCCCAGATCAGGGAAGGGCTGATTCACTTCGTCTCCCGCAATGCGATGAATATTGAAGGGCTTGGAGAGCGCGTCATCACCCAGCTGTTCCGCGAGGATTTGGTCAAGAATGTCGCCGATCTTTACAAGCTGACGCGGGAGCAGCTCATCAACCTCGAACGAATGGGAGAAAAATCGACCGACAACCTGCTTCAATCGATCGAAAAATCGAAGGAAAACTCGTTGGAGCGGCTTCTTTTCGGCCTCGGCATCCGCTTTATCGGAGAGAAAGCGGCAAAAACGCTCGCGATGCACTTTGAGACGATTGACCGCCTCAAAACAGCATCAAAAGAAGAATTGCTGGAAGTCGACGAAATCGGCGAAAAGATGGCTGATGCGATCGTCACCTATTTTGAAAAAGAAGAGATGCTCAAACTTTTGGATGAGCTTGAACAGCTTGGCGTGAACATGGTGTATACAGGCCCGAAACAAGTAAAAGCCGAAGACAGCGACTCCTACTTTGCAGGAAAAACGATCGTGCTGACCGGAAAGCTCAGCGAAATGTCGCGTAACGACGCGAAAGCGGAAATCGAAGCGCTCGGGGGAAAAATCACAGGCAGCGTAAGCAAAAAAACCGATCTTGTCATTGCCGGCGAAGCAGCAGGCAGCAAACTGGCCAAAGCTGAAGAGCTTAACATCGAAGTATGGGATGAAGCAAGATTGATCAGAGAGCTAAAGAAATAAGAGGAGTGTTTTCTATTGAAAAAAGCATTAATTTTGGCGGCTGCTGCGGGGATGCTGATGCTCTCAGCCTGTGCGCCGTCGAATTTTAAGGGAAAAGAGGAGCAGGAGATGGTGCAAAAGACGAAAAAGTCGAAAGAAAAAGCCATCATTCCGAAATACAACATCTCTGATTCGTATTATAAAATGGTTCTTCCTTTTAAAGCAGGAAAGGCGCGCGGATTGACAACCGAACAGATGAACACGAGGCTTGACATCGATGAATTCGAAACGGGCATGATGCGCCTCGCCCAAGATTCTTTCTCAACGAAAGACTACCTTTTTCAGGAAGGGCAGTATTTGGATGAAGATACGGTCTCAAGCTGGCTGGCCCGCAAAAAAACGGGAAGCGACCTGAAAAAAGCGGAGAAAAAGGATAAGGATTTTAAAAACCTCGGGCTGAATCCGGCTCTTTCCGGCAGCGGGTCTGCTGAAAAGCAAAACGAAGAAAGCCCGATTTATCTGGCCCATATGCTTGAACACGATTACCTCGTCAGAAAAGACAAGGATACGATCGAGCTTGGCGGAGTTGTGATCGGCCTGGCGCTTAACTCGGTATACTATTACCGCGAAAATGTCGGCGATCCGCAAAAAGAAGTGACGATCAGCACTAAGAAATTGAAAGAAGAGGGCGAAAAGATCGCTCAGGAAGTGGCAAAACGCGTCCGGAACATGAAGGATCTCAAAAACATTCCGCTCACGATCGTCCTGTACAAGCAGGCGCCAAAATCGTCGATCGTGCCAGGAAACTTTATTGCCAAAACCGAGGTTAAGGCCGGAACAAGCGATATCTCAGGCTGGGATAACATCAATGAAGGATACACATTCTTCCCGTCAACGGACGGAACAGAAAAGCATCCGGACGATGCGGAGCTGTTTAACCGCTTTAAAAATAAAATCGAAACATACTTTCCAAACTACACAGGCGTCGTCGGAACGGCTTTGTACAAAGACGACCAAATGCAGGAAATGAAAATCAACATTCCGATGCAATTCTACGGCAAAAGCGAAGTCATTGCATTTACGCAATTTCTGACCGGAGAAGTGATGGATTATTACGGCAAAAGCGAGCTGAACGTCGAGATTAACATTACGTCTTCAGACGGCCAGGAAGCCCTCATCCTCAAAAAGCCGGGAGCCAAAGAACCGACCGTTCATATTTATGATTCATAAAAAAAGAAGCAGCTGTTTAACGGCTTCTTCTTTCAGTTTGGCTTGAAGACTGGGAATTGCGAGCATCGGAGCGGACTTTCCACACGACATGATGACGGCGGCGTTCAGGCTGGGCGCCTGAGCCATTAGCCGCCGTTCCTTTCTTGCGTGAGGACCAAAGCGCGGTGACCGCGAATGCAAGCGTTTGTTAACAAGCTGATTTTTTTACATCGTATCGCACTTCACCCCGACGACTCCGTCGATCGATTTGATATCGTAATACACATCTGTTACATACCGTTTCCTGTGAACCCTCACTTTCGTCTCCATCACCGCAAACTCTTTTTCAGGCATGTCATCGATCCGGACGGAGTGGATGCGGATATGCTTCGCTTTCATTTCCTTGAGAATGTCCGTCATTTTGTCCTTGTCGGACAATGACATGCGGACGCGGATTTCTTTCTCCTGCAGGCGGTTCGGGCCGATTTTTCCGACGACCCACGGCAGAAATTCGACGCTGATTAAAATAAATGCGAGACTGATAAATGCTTCCTTATAAAAGCCTGCACCTATGGCGACGCCGAGACCCGCCGCTCCCCAGATCATCGCTGAGGTGGTGAGCCCGGAAATGACGTCATTGCTTTTACGCAAAATGACGCCGGCTCCGATAAAGCCGATCCCGGAAATGATTTGTGCAGGCAGACGCAAAGGGTCCATCATGATCCTGTTCGACCTTGGAAAATGATAGGCCGCGTCAATGCTGATCATCGTCAACACGCATGAACTGATGGCGATGACAATGCACGTTTTCAAGCCGAGCGGCTTATTTTTCAATTCCCTTTCGAGGCCGATGACCATCCCGACCAATGTCGCGATTCCAAGCTTCATCAGCGTATCCATATCGATGTGCCAATCCATGCGCATGTCTCCTTTCTTTCATATTGCTTTCATAATTGATATGATTTTCTCACAGAGAAGATGGGCGTACAACTGGTTTTTCAGAAGGGGGGATATACATTGCTGATTTTTTTATCACTTCTCTTTCCGCTCACGGTCGTTTCCGTTATCCTGATCGCTGCGTATAACATGTTTATCCGCAAGAAAACCGTTCAAAACCACTACACTCCCTTTGATTATATTGCCGGACAGACATCAAAAGAATTCCATGCAGAAAAAAAAGAACAGGATGGCCGGGAGGATGACGATTCAGGGGAAGGGAAATAAAAAGGCCGCAGGGAATACCCTGGACGGCCTTTTCGTCTATGATGCAGAACGGTGCTTTTCTTCCATCTCCTCAAACATCTCAGCCGCTTTTTCAGCGGGCTGATGCGTCATGAAGCTGACGGCGACAACCGCTGCGAGGCTCAGGAAGAAGCCCGGAATCATTTCGTATATGCCGGTCGTTTGATCGAGTCCGGTCATAATCCAGATCAGCACAGTAACAGCGCCGGTCATGATGCCTGCCAGGGCGCCCCACTGATTCATCCGCTTCCAGTAGAGACTGAGCAGAATCGCAGGTCCAAACGCCGAACCGAATCCGGCCCACGCATAGCCGACGAGCTTCAAAATCGTGTCATTCGGACTTAACGATAAAAGAAGGGCGATGACGGCGACCAACAGGACGCTCAGCCGTCCGACGAGGACAAGCTCTTTATCCGTTGCCCCGCGGCGGAAAAACGTTCTGTATAGGTCTTCGGTCATGGCGCTTGAGGTGACCAGGAGCTGGGATGACACCGTACTCATGATCGCTGCAAGCAGCGCTGAAAGCAAGAATCCGGTGATCAACGGATGAAACAGAATGTTAGAAAATACGATGAAAATCGTTTCCGGATCTTTCAGGCTGATACCTGTTTGATGGACGTAAGCTACCCCGATCAGCCCCGTAAGTAATGCACCGGCTACTGAGACGATCATCCAGCCCATTCCGATGCGGCGGGCGGGTTTCAGCTCTTTCACCGATGAAATCGCCATAAAACGGACGATGATGTGCGGCTGCCCGAAGTAGCCCAATCCCCAGGCAATAAAAGAAATAATGCTAATGACGGTCGTTCCTTTGAAGAAGTCCAACAGGCTTGGATTGACTTCTTCTATCATATTGAATGTCGGCGTAACTCCGCCCAACTGAGTAAAGGCAACGATCGGCACGAGCACTAGTGCGATAAACATAATCAACCCCTGCACAAAGTCGGTCAGACTGACAGCCAAAAATCCTCCGAACAGCGTATAGGCAATTACGACGAGGGCGGTAGAGAACAAACCGATCCTATAGTCAAGACCGAACGCCGTTTCAAACATCCGTCCTCCGGATACCATGCCAGCTGACGTATACAGCGTAAAGAACACCATGATGACGAGGGCTGACGCCAGACGCAGGACTCTTGTCGTATCATTGAATCGATTTTCGAAAAAGTCTGGAATGGTAATCGCGTCATTCGCCACTTCCGTAAATGTACGCAAGCGCGGTGCGACAAGCACATAGTTGACATAAGCTCCGATCGTCAGGCCGACGGCAAGCCAGCCGCTCGAAAGTCCTGTGACATACATCGCTCCCGGCAGCCCCATCAGCATCCAGCTGCTCATATCAGACGCCCCGGCCGATAAAGCCGTAACAGCAGGTCCAAGGTCTCTGCCTCCGAGCATATAGTCATTCAAATTGGATGTTTTTCGGTAGGAATACCAGCCGATTAAGAGCATGGCGGCAAAATAAATGCCAAGTGAAATAAATACTTCAATACTCACGTTTCGTATCTCTCCTCTTTACAATAATGTGGCATCACCTCTCCTGAAATTTTAACAATACTGATTTGCTGTGTACGAAGATTGATTTGCAGGGCCTCGTCTTTAAGATCAAGTATTGGAAAAACCAGGCGCTGCCATGTGATCGTACTTAGTTACCTAACCTATCAAACTATTCCGCATCAATCAACCGCAGGACACGCCCGTTCTTTCGAAAAAAGGACACGGCCGTTCCGATGGGCATCACAATGAAAACGCTTACAAATAAACATAAAAGTAAAAATGTTCTGAATTTTAGTACAGACCACTACCGGGCCGTTTTTAGTATACAATAGAGTCAGGGCCGGGATTCCGCGGTTTTGTTGATTTAGAAGGCTGAAATTTGATATGATCAGTATTATATGACTAAGCGAGAATCATCTTGGAGGTGTTTGTGTAATGTCGCGTATTTCAATAGAAGAAGTAAAGCATGTCGCCCATCTGGCCAGGCTGGCGATCACGGATGAGGAAGCGGCTATGTTTACCGAACAGCTTGACAGCATTATTTCTTTTGCCGAAGAGCTGAATGAAGTCGATACAGAGAATGTCAAGCCAACGACACATGTATTGCAAATGAAGAATATCATGAGGGAAGATGTCCCGGATAAAGGCCTTCCGGTTGAGGATGTCGTCAAAAACGCACCTGATCATAAAGACGGCTATATTCGCGTGCCGTCAATTCTGGACTAAAGGAGGGAGCGAGAGACCATGTCATTGTTTGACCATAAAATATCTGAACTGAAAAGTCTCATACATAAAAAAGAGATCAGCATATCGGACTTAGTCGATGAATCGTATAAGAGGATTCAGGAAGTCGATGGAAAGGTGCAGGCCTTTTTGCAGCTTGATGAAGAAAAAGCCCGCGCTTATGCCAAAGAGCTCGATGAAGCTGTAGGCGGCCGGGACGAGCACGGCCTTTTGTTCGGGATGCCGATCGGAATCAAGGATAATATCGTCACAAAGGATCTTCGCACAACGTGTTCAAGTAAAATTTTGGAAAACTTCGACCCGATCTATGACGCTACGGTTGTTGAGCGCCTGCACGATGCAGAGGCGGTTACGATCGGAAAGCTGAACATGGATGAATTTGCGATGGGGTCTTCCACGGAAAATTCCGGTTTCCAAAAAACGAAAAACCCGTGGAACTTAGAAACCGTTCCGGGCGGCTCAAGCGGCGGCTCCGCGGCGGCGGTTGCGGCGGGAGAAGTGCCGTTTTCACTCGGTTCTGACACGGGCGGATCGATCCGCCAGCCGGCTTCTTTCTGCGGCGTCGTCGGCTTAAAGCCTACATACGGTCGCGTGTCACGATACGGTTTAGTCGCGTTTGCTTCTTCTTTGGATCAAATCGGACCGATCACAAGATCTGTCGAGGACAACGCATACCTTCTCCAGGCGATTGCGGGCGTCGACAAAATGGATTCGACAAGCGCAAATGTGGACGTGCCTGACTACCTGTCTGCGCTGACAGGCGATATTAAAGGCTTAAAAATCGCCGTTCCGAAAGAATACCTCGGCGAAGGGGTAAGCGAAGAAGCGAAGCAGTCCGTCCTTGAAGCGCTAAAAGTGCTTGAAGGTCTTGGCGCGACATGGGAAGAAGTATCCCTTCCGCACAGCAAATACGCGCTTGCGACGTACTACCTGCTGTCGTCATCAGAAGCTTCGGCGAACCTTGCCCGCTTTGACGGCATCCGCTACGGCTACCGCACCGACAATGCCGACAACCTGATCGACCTTTATAAACAAACGCGTTCAGAAGGCTTCGGAGACGAAGTGAAGCGCCGTATCATGCTCGGCACGTTCGCGTTAAGCTCAGGCTACTACGATGCGTACTATAAAAAGGCGCAAAAGGTCAGAACGCTGATCAAAAAAGACTTTGAAGACGTATTCGAAAACTATGACGTCATCATCGGACCGACAACGCCGACACCTGCGTTTAAAATCGGCGAAAAAACGAGCGATCCGCTCACAATGTATGCAAACGACATCCTGACGATCCCGGTCAACCTTGCGGGTGTACCGGGAATCAGCGTACCGTGCGGATTTGCGAACGGTTTGCCGCTCGGCCTGCAAATCATCGGCAAACACTTTGACGAAAGCACAGTATACCGCGTCGCCCATGCATTCGAACAGGCGACAGACCATCATAAAGCAAAACCTGAACTGTAAGGGGTGAAAAAACATGAACTTTGAAACGGTAATCGGACTTGAAGTCCACGTTGAGCTAAAAACGAAATCGAAAATCTTCTCAAGTTCGCCGACGCCATTCGGAGCTGCGGCCAATACGCAGACAAGCGTCATCGATTTGGGATATCCGGGCGTTTTGCCTGTCTTGAATAAAGAAGCCGTCAATTTTGCCATGAAAGCGGCGATGGCGTTAAACTGCGAAATCGCGACAGAGACGAAATTTGACCGGAAAAACTATTTTTACCCTGACAACCCGAAAGCGTACCAAATTTCCCAATTCGATAAACCGATCGGCGAAAACGGCTGGATCGAAATCGAAGTCGGCGGAAAAACGAAACGCATCGGCATCACGCGCCTTCACCTTGAAGAGGATGCCGGCAAACTGACGCACACAGGCGACGGATACTCCCTTGTCGACTACAACCGCCAAGGTACGCCGCTGGTTGAAATCGTTTCAGAACCGGACATCCGCACGCCTGAAGAAGCGTACGCGTATCTTGAAAAGCTGAAGTCGATCATTCAATATACGGGCGTTTCCGACTGTAAGATGGAGGAGGGATCGCTCCGCTGCGACGCCAACATTTCGCTCCGCCCGGTCGGACAGGAAGAATTCGGCACAAAGACAGAGCTGAAAAACCTGAACTCCTTTGCCTTCGTCCAAAAAGGCCTTGAGCATGAAGAAAAACGCCAGGCGCAAGTATTGCTGTCAGGCGGCATCATTCAGCAGGAAACGCGCCGCTATGATGAGGCATCAAAAACGACGATTTTGATGAGGGTCAAAGAAGGCTCTGACGACTACCGCTATTTCCCTGAACCGGACCTTGTCGAGCTTTACATCGACGACGAGTGGAAACAGCGCGTAAAAGACAGCATTCCGGAGCTTCCGGATCAGCGCCGCAAGCGTTACATCGAGGAGCTCGGCCTGCCTGCCTATGACGCGAAGGTCTTGACGCTGACAAAAGAAATGTCAGACTTCTTCGAAGCAGCCGTCGAAAAAGGCGCTGACGCCAAGCTCGCATCAAACTGGCTGATGGGTGAAGTATCGGCTTACCTGAATGCACAGCAAAAAGAGCTCGCAGACGTCGCGCTTACGCCGGAAGGCCTTGCAGGTCTGGTCAAGCTGATCGAAAAAGGCACGATTTCATCGAAAATCGCGAAAAAAGTCTTCAAAGAATTAATCGAAAACGGCGGAGACGCTGAAAAAATCGTCAAAGAAAAAGGCCTTGTGCAAATCTCTGACGAAGCTACGCTCAGAAAGCTTGTCACAGAAGCGCTCGACAACAATCCGCAGTCGATCGAGGACTTCAAAAACGGAAAAGACCGTGCAATCGGCTTCCTCGTCGGCCAAATCATGAAAGCTTCAAAAGGCCAGGCAAACCCGCCGATGGTCAACAAGCTTTTGCTTGAAGAAATTAATAAACGGTAATATAAAACCCTTGGAGAAATCGTTTCTCCAAGGGTTTTTTTATTCAACGACAGGCGTTAATGAATCGCCGTTCCATATTTCTCCCTTATTCAGCATCCAGCTATCGTTATAAAGATTTGCCGCCCCCTTGTTTGCAGCGGGGCTCCAGCCGTCATTCCAGGCTAAGAAGTAGATGGTTTTCGAAAATTTTTCTCTGATCGCATTGATAAATAATGCGTAATCCAGGCTGCCGTTCGTTTCCTGCGGCCCGACTTCTGTGAAGGCAAACGGCTTGTTAAGAGATGTCAGTTCGTCATACCCCGGGATCGAATATGCGTCTGTAAAGTATGCGTCTAATCCGACAATGTCAACATATGAATCCCCCGGATAGAAGTCTGTCTTATAATCTCTGTTTGCGTCAGGCGCATATACCCAGATGAGGTTGTCCAATCCTCTTGTATCTGTCATATAGTGATAGATTTTTGTATAAAGCCGTTTATACAAAGAAATCCTCTGGCTGTCCTTTTGATTATATTCTGTGAGCCCCCACCAGAACCACTCGCCGGAAGAGGCCTGAAAAGCACGGGAACGCCTTCATCTTTCAGCTGCTGAAGACCGTCTGCGATTTTCTTTAGCATGGCATCAAGGCGCTGTCCTTCAGGTGTGGTTGAATTCAATATGTTCTCATACTGGGCATTTGAAATCTGAGTTTTAAAATGGCCCGATTGAAACGCGGGATTGGCAAGGTGCATGCTGATTTGAGGGATGCCGCCGCTTTTCCAGTGCGATATTAAATCGCTGTTGCAGCTGTAATCAATCGTATCGGCAATGTTTGCCGGTTCAAGCCATCCTTTTGCATAGTCACAACCGTAAACGGCAGGCAGCTGTCCGGCAGCGTTTTTGATACGATCGGCTTCTGCCATTGAAAACGTATCACCGCTGTATCCGCCGAATGCACCTGATAACACCTTGTTGTCTGAACGGTTCGGCAGATGGGCGAGCCAGTTCATGATCGCTTTTGTCGTCGGCTGTGCGTCAGGATTAACCGGTAAAACGGTGTGTGCGTATACCGGCTGTGAAGCAGCCAAAATAAAACATAATGCGATGACAAAACATGAGATATTTCTTTTCATCGCGGCAAAACCTCCTGCTCTTTTTATACATCTATTCAAAATCTATCTAATTGTACGACCGATATTGAAAAAGGGACATGGGACGATCGTTTGATTTTCCATCAGGGATATTTCCGCCTTATTAAAAAGGTATATGGCGGTTTTATTATAAATAGTTCGAAAGACCTTATGGAAAAGAGTATAATAGCAGTGAGGCAACAAATATTTTAATAGGAGATGAGGAAAATGAAAGCGCTTAGATGGCACGGTGCGAAAGACTTGCGATTGGAACAAATCGACGAACCTCAGGCGGCTGCGGGCAAAGTGAAAGTCAAAGTAGAATGGTGCGGGATTTGCGGAAGCGATCTTCACGAATATACCGCAGGTCCTATTTTCATTCCGACTGAAACACACCCGCTAAGCGGCGATAAAGCCCCGGTTGTTTTGGGACACGAATTTTCCGGACAGGTCGTGGAAGTAGGAGAAGGGGTTACAAATGTTAAAGCCGGCGATCGTGTAACGGTTGAACCGATCTACGCGTGCGGCGAATGTGAAGCTTGCAAACAAGGAATGTATAATCTGTGCGATAAAATGGGATTCTTCGGGCTCGCCGGGGGAGGCGGCGGATTTTCCGAGTATGCAGCCGTTCCGGCGGAAATGATTCATAAATTGCCGGATGATGTATCATTTGAACAAGGGGCGCTTGTTGAACCGTCAGCCGTTGCGCTTCATGCCGTCCGTCAAAGCAAATTGAAAGTCGGTGACAAAGCGGCCGTTTTTGGGACAGGTCCAATCGGCCTGCTTGTGATTGAAGCGTTAAAAGCGTCCGGCGCATCGGAAATCTACGCTGTCGAATTATCAGACATCCGCCGGCAAAAAGCGGCAGAGCTTGGTGCGATTGTCATTGATCCAAAACAATGCGACGCAGTGGCCGAAATCCAAAAACGGACAAACGGCGGCGTCGATGTAGCTTATGAAGTGACCGGCGTGCCGCCCGTTTTAAAACAAGCGATTCATGCAACAAAAATCAACGGGGAAACGATGGTCGTCAGCATTTTTGAAAAAGAAGCGCCGATCCATCCTCACGATATCGTCATGAAGGAAAGGACATTAACCGGGATCATCGGCTACCGCGACGTGTTTCCGGCTGTCATCAGTCTGATGGCTCAAGGATATTTCCCGGCTGACAAATTGGTTACGAAACGAATTACGCTTGATGAGGTCATCGAAGAGGGCTTTGAAGGATTATTGAGAGAAAGAGATCAAGTGAAAATCCTGGTCAAAGCTGAATAAATTAAGAAACCAGATTCCGATTTTTATGGGAATCTGGTTTCTTTTTTAGCGATCAAGAAAACGGGAGATCATCTGAAAGAGATGCCGCAAGCTTTCCTCCTGTTCCAGGTTCGTCAGCATTCCTTGAATGACGGGCTTCCGCGGAGCCTCCAGTTTCAGCTCCTCTTCCAGCACATCAAGCGTGATGTGAATGTCTTCGGCCAGATCCGTATGATTCCTGTATGTTGCGATCTCTTCAAGAATCCCGTTTTTATCAACTTTTTGCGGGCCGTCGCGGTACAGTAGATACGTTCTTTCCGCAAGAATCGGCCGTTCACCGCTTTGCGTCATGCCGCTGATCATCTCGTCGACCCTTCTGATAATAAAACCGGCAAGCTCATCAAAGTCAATGTCGAGCTCGTTGAAGATAAACAAATTTTGATAAGAGTGCACGATTCCCTGCACCATGACCGTCAAGTCATCGAGGAAAGGCTGTGCGGCGTCGCCGTAGGCCGCCAGCAGCGCCTCCTGATACGCTTCATGAAATTTTCCGCTGACATTTTTAAAATATTCCTCGATTTTGCTGTTTTCCGGGATGCTGTGCTCGCTGATCATCACAAGGATGAAGTCTCGATGCTCTTTGCTCTCTTTAAACTGATAAGCAATCTGTTCCTTGAAAATGTCCTTCGGAGGAGAATTTTTTTGCCGGATCCTCTTCATATTTTCTGTCATTCTATCGATATAATACTTAATGATTGCGAGAAGCAGCGCGTCCTTCGATTTAAAATGCAGATAAAAAGCTCCTTTTGAAATGCCGCATTCATTGGAAATCTCCTGAATGGTTGTAGAGGCAAACCCGTTTTTCGCGAACAGGCGAAGGCCGGCTTTAATGATTTTTTCTTCTTTTTCTGTCATGAAAGTACTCCTTTTGAACAACCTTAAAATTGATTTAATTTTAACATATATAAGTTGACGCTATTTACTTTTGACGTTTATTATTGTATAGAATGACCAGTCAGTCAATCAGTATTCAGAAAATATTTTAAAATGGAGGTCGTAATGAATTCTATCATCAATTTTGTGCTGAAGAACAAGTTCGCTGTGTGGCTGATGACGATTATTGTTACGGTTGCCGGCCTTTATGCGGGTTTGAATATGAAGCAGGAATCCATTCCTGACGTAAACATGCCATACCTTTCGATTAATACGACATATCCGGGGGCTGCCCCGAGCCAAGTGGCTGATGATGTCACAAAGCCGATTGAACAAGCTGTGCAGAACCTGGACGGCGTACACGTTGTGACGTCCACGTCTTACGAAAACGCATCATCGGTGATGATCGAATACGATTATGATAAAGATATGGACAAGGCGAAGACAGAAGCGGCTGAAGCGCTGGAAAACGTCAATCTTCCCGATGACGTGAAAGATCCGGAAATTTCGCGCTACAGCATGAACTCCTTCCCGATCCTGACGCTCAGCGTATCAAGCGACAAAAACAACCTTCAAGAGCTTACGAAAAACGTGGAAAACAGCCTCGTTCCTAAGCTTGAAGGCATTGAAGGCGTAGCCTCTGTTCAAGTATCCGGACAGCAGGTTGAAGAAGTTGAATTTTCTTTTAAAGAAGACAAAATGAAAAAATACGGCCTTGACAAAGACACAGTCAAGCAAGTGATTCAAGGGTCAGATGTGACAACTCCGCTTGGATTGTACACATTCGGCAATAAAGAAAAATCAGTCGTCGTCAGCGGCGATATCGAAACAATCAAAGATTTGAAGAATATGAGAATACCGGTCGCATCTGCTTCTAGTGCAAGCGGTGCAGCTGCACAGGGTGCACAAGCTGCCGGGGGCGCGCAGATGGCCGCACAGACCCGGCAAAGCGCAAGTACAGAAGTGCCGACTGTCAAGCTTTCTGAGATTGCCAATATTAAAGACGTGAAAAAAGCCGAATCGATTTCACGCACGAACGGAAAAGACAGCATCGGCATCAATATCGTCAAAGCAAATGATGCAAATACGGTAGAGGTTGCCGACAACGTCAAAAAAGAACTGAAGCAATTCAAAGAAGACCACAAAGGCTTCCAATACAGCGCTACGTTAGACATGGCTGAACCGATCACCCAGTCGGTCGAAACGATGCTGGACAAAGCGATTTTCGGGGCGCTCTTTGCGATTGTGATCATTCTCTTATTCTTAAGAGATATTAAATCAACATTAATTTCGATCGTTTCTATCCCATTGTCTCTGCTCATCGCGCTGCTGGTCTTAAACCAGCTTGATATCACGCTGAATATCATGACGCTCGGCGCCATGACGGTCGCGATCGGCCGGGTTGTCGACGACTCGATCGTCGTCATCGAGAACATTTACCGCCGCATGAGGCTGAAAGATGAACCGCTCCGCGGAAAAGCATTGGTCCGCGAAGCGACGAAAGAAATGTTCAAGCCGATCATGTCATCAACGATCGTGACGGTTGCGGTATTCCTGCCGCTCGCACTCGTCGGCGGCCAGATCGGCGAATTGTTCATCCCGTTCGCCCTGGCGATCGTATTTGCGCTTGCCGCATCACTCCTGATTTCGATCACGCTCGTGCCGATGCTCGCGCACAGCCTGTTCAAAAAATCGCTGACGGGAGCGCCTGTAAAAGGGAAAGAACATAAGCCTGGAAGACTGGCAAACGCCTATAAAAAAATCTTAAACTGGGCGCTCAGCCATAAATGGATTACATCGATCATCGCGATTCTGATGCTGCTCGGAAGCTTGTTCCTCGTTCCGTTGATCGGCGCAAGCTACCTGCCGTCTGAAGAAGAAAAAACGATCCAGATCACATACACGCCTGAACCGGGCGAAACGGAAAAAGAAGCGGAAGACGAAGCCGCAAAAGCCGAAAAGCTCTTATTGGACCGCAAGCACGTCGATACGGTTCAATACTCTTTAGGCTCAAGCAGCCCGCTCGCCCAAGGGAATTCAAACGGCGCGCTCTTCTATATTAAATATGAAGAGGATACGCCTGATTTTGACAAAGAAAAAGACAACGTGCTGAAAGAAATCCAGAAAAAATCCAAACGCGGAGAATGGAAAACGCAGAATTTCAACTCTTCGGGCAATAACAACGAATTAACGTACTACGTGTACGGCGATTCTGAAAAAGATATTAAAGGCACTGTCAAAGACATCGAAAAGATCATGAAGGATCAAAAAGATCTGAAAAACGTGAAGTCAGGCCTTTCCAGCACATATGACGAATACACATTTGTCGCAGACCAGGAGAAGCTGAGCAAACTCGGTTTGACGGCGTCTCAAATTTCTCAGGCCTTAATGACAGAAACGTCGCAGGCTCCACTGACAACCGTCAAAAAAGACGGCAAAGAGCTAGATGTCAACATTAAAACAGAAAAAGACGAGTATAAGAGCGTCAAAGATTTAGAAAACAAAAAGCTCACATCGGCGACAGGCCAGGAAGTGAAAATCGGCGATGTCGCAAAAGTAAAAGAAGGCACGACATCTGACACCGTTTCAAAACGCGACGGAAAAGTCTATGCCGATGTCACAGGGGAAATCAAGACAGACAACATCACAAAGGTATCAAGCGATGTCCAGAAGAAAATTGACAAGCTTGACCTTCCTGACAACGTTACGATCGATACAGGCGGCGTTTCCGCAGATATCGCCGACTCCTTTACGAAGCTCGGAATCGCGATGCTTGCAGCGATTGCGATCGTTTACCTCGTGCTCGTGATTACGTTCGGCGGAGCATTGGCGCCGTTTGCGATTCTGTTCTCGCTGCCGTTTACAGTCATCGGAGCCTTGGCCGGGCTTTACGTCTCAGGTGAAACGATCAGCTTGAACGCGATGATCGGCATGCTGATGCTGATCGGAATCGTCGTCACAAACGCGATCGTCCTGATCGACCGCGTCATCCATAAGGAAGCGGAAGGACTGTCTACGAGAGAAGCGCTCCTTGAAGCCGGCTCTACACGACTCCGCCCGATCCTGATGACGGCGATTGCGACAATCGGCGCCCTGATTCCGCTGGCGCTCGGATTCGAAGGCGGCAGCCAGGTCATTTCAAAAGGGCTCGGCGTTACCGTTATCGGCGGTCTGATCAGTTCGACCCTTCTGACATTGGTTATTGTGCCGATCGTATATGAAATTTTGGCCAAATTCCGCCGGAAAAAGCCGGGAATGGAAGAAGAGTAGGATATAAGAAAGCCTCAGCTTTTGACAGCTGAGGCTTTTTTTAATCATTGGGGTTGATGATCGCCAATACTTGATGATCCTCCCATTTTCCGTTGATTTTGACGTTTTTTCTGGCAAGCCCTTCTTTGTGAAAACCCGCTTTTTCGAGCACGCGGATCGATCCGAGATTATGGGGCATGACGCCGGCTTCGATGCGATGCAGCTTCAAATCATTGAACGCATAGTCGACCATCAGCTTGACCGCTTCTGTCGTATAGCCTTTCCCGTTGTGCTTTTCATCGAGAAAATAGCCGATAAACGCGCTTTGCAGAGAGCCGCGCAGCACTTGAAAGAGGTTGATGGTGCCGATCAGCGCATCATCTGTCTGAAGAAAAATCCCGAAATAGTAGTCTTCGTCTTGCTGCATTTGTTCCCAAAACGTTTGCAGCCGCTTTTTTTGCCCTTCAAGCGTATAAAAATCAGCAGTGCGCTCCATCGAAAACCGTTCGAAAAACCCGCGGTTGTCTGTCTGCAGCTTCAGGCACGCTTCCGCATCGTCGGCCGTCAGCGGCCTGATATAAATCGACTCTCTTCTTTTCACGCCATTGCCCCCTTATATTGCCGGAATGTTGTCGGCTTTTTTCATTAACTCTTCAAAGTAGGAAAAGAACGCTTCCCTGTCGACCTGATCGACGACTTCGACCGGCCTCCCGTCTGGATGTGCCTCTGTCGTTCCTTGGCGCGGGCTTTCCGTGTGAACGATCGCATTGACCGTTTTTGAGCCGATCATATCCTTTTTGCCGAGCGTCAGCGTCGTCAGCACATCCCACAGGTAGTAGGTGGAGTTTGTCTCCGTATGTACAAGCGGCGGGCAGAGCGCATAGCATTGGCCGATAAAATCAATGCCGATATACTTTCGCAGGCTCGCCCAATGCGAGCGAATGTCATTTGTCAAAGGCACCTGGTTCGTGCTTTCAAGTGCGACCATTTCGATCGCAATGCCGCTCTCAAACACCGTCTTCACGCTGTACGGGTCCCAAAACGCGTTCCATTCCGCCGTCCCGTCGTGCTCAGGCTCCTCGACATTCCCTTTTTCAAGAAAGGTGCCGCCCATCCAGACAAGCTTTTCAATCCGCTTTTCGATCGACGGATCTTTTTCAAGCGCGCGCGCCAAATCCGTGAGCGGTCCGGTAAACAGCAATGTCACCGGTTCTTTGCTGCCGTTTACCTTCTCAATCAGATGAAGGTGGGCGGGAAGGTCGGAAACAGGAGTCTCTACCGTCCCTTTTTCGTTTAAAATCGGCAAGGCGTCAACATAAAAGGCGTGCATGCGCCACTCCTTTGGAAAAGGGTTGACCCCTCTTGAATCAGATGCCGCCGTCTCGACACGGTACGAGCCGAAGCGGTCGATGATTTTTCTGCTTGCGCTCAGCGCAGGCTCCAGATAGCAGTCACCGGGTATGACAGATGTCCCGATCAATTCGATATCGTCCATTTGCAATAGCAAAAATAAGGAGACGAGATCGTCGACCCCTCCGTCATGGTTGAAATAAACAAGCTTCTTCACGTGATCACACCCTTTTTTCTTAATATTTATTATTTTACATCAATTGATCTTCAAAGTCTTTTCACGTTCTTATTTACTAAGGTTGGCATCCATTTAGTTGCGATTTTTTCAACAACTAGTATAATTAAAGGTTGTTGGTAAAGAAATGATACGGATACTCTAATAGGATGATGAACATGAAACGTGCACGAATCATATACAACCCGACTTCCGGACGCGAAATTTTCAAAAAAAATCTTGCCCAAGTTCTCCAAAAATTCGAACAGGCGGGCTTCGAGACATCATGCCACGCAACGACAGGAGAAGGGGACGCCGTACAGGCCGCCAGAAGCGCCGCAGAGAGAGAGTTTGATTTAATCGTTGCAGCGGGCGGCGACGGGACGCTGAACGAAGTCGTCAACGGCCTGGCGCCGTTGGAAGTCCGTCCGAACCTCGGGGTCATACCGGTCGGGACGACAAATGATTTCGCAAGAGCCCTCGGCATACCGAGAGAGGATATTTTAAAGGCCGTTGACACAATACTAGAAGGAGAACCCCGTCCGATCGACATCGGTCGCGTAAACGGCCAGTATTTCATCAATATCGCCGGAGGCGGACGCCTGACCGAACTGACGTATGACGTACCAAGCAAATTGAAGACGATGCTCGGCCAGCTCGCTTATTATTTGAAGGGAATGGAAATGCTTCCGTCGCTGAAGCCGACAGAGGTCGAAATCGAATACGACGGCAAGCTGTTCCACGGCGAAGTGATGCTGTTTTTGGTGATGCTCACCAATTCGGTCGGCGGCTTCGAAAAGCTTGCCCCGGACTCAAGCCTGAATGACGGCATGTTTGATCTGATTATTTTAAAACGGACAAACCTCGCCGAATTTATCCGGCTTGCCGGACTCGCGCTCCGCGGCGACCACATCCACAACGAACATGTCATTTATACAAAAGCGAACCGCGTAAAAGTAAAGCAGAAGGACAAAATGCTCTTAAACCTTGACGGCGAATACGGCGGCGAACTGCCCGGAGAATTCGAAAACCTCTACCGCCACATCAATGTCGTAATGTCAAAAGAAAAAGCACAAAGACTAGATGATTGAACTTGGTCTCACAAGACGCGGCCAAGTTTTTCTTATAGCAGGTGAAGAAAATGAAACAAACAGCCCCCGTACAAAAAAATGAATATTACGATGTCGTATTTGAAGATCTGACCCATGAAGGCGCAGGAGTCGCAAAAGTCGACGGCTTCCCGGTTTTCGTCCCGAACGCCTTGCCCGACGAAAAAGCGAAAATCAAAGTCACGCGCGTCAAAAAAGGCTTCGCCTTCGGCCGCCTGATCGATTTAAAGGAAGAAAGCCGCTTCCGCACCAAAGCGCCGTGCCCGATTTACAAGCAGTGCGGCGGCTGCCAGCTGCAGCACATCAATTACGAAGGCCAGCTTCTCTACAAGCAGAAGCAGGTTAAAGACGTGCTCGAACGAATCGGCAAGCTCGACCTCAGCCGCGTCACCGTCCACCCGACCCTCGGCATGGAAGACCCGTGGAATTACCGAAACAAAGCCCAGGTCCCTGTCGGCACAAGGGAAGGCGGTCTTGTCGCAGGCTTCTACCAGCAGCGCAGCCATGAGATCATCGATATGAACAAATGCCTCATCCAGCAGTCGGAAAACGACCGCGTCGTTCAAGCGATCAAAGAAATCTGCAACCGCTACGGAATCAAAGCGTACGACGAAGAACGCCACAAAGGCTGGCTCAGACACATCATGGTCAGATACGGTGTCGCAACTGGCGAAATGATGGTCGTCTTCATCACGAAGACAAACGATTTCCCGCACAAAAACGCAATCATGAAGGAAATCACCGCCTCATTCCCGCACGTCAAATCGATCGTCCAAAACATCAACCCGAAAAAAACAAACGTCATCTTCGGCGACGAAACGCACGTTATCTGGGGAGAAGAATACATCTACGACACCATCGGCGACATTAAATTCGCCATCTCCGCCAGATCGTTCTACCAAGTCAACCCAGAGCAAACGAAGGTGCTCTACGACAAAGCGCTCGAATATGCCGGACTGAACGGCGAAGAAACCGTCATCGACGCCTACTGCGGCATCGGCACGATCTCGCTGTTTCTGGCGAAGCAGGCGAAAAAAGTGTACGGCGTCGAAATTGTGCCGGAAGCGATTGAGGACGCGAAGCGGAATGCTGAGTTGAATGGTATTGAGAACGCTGAGTTTGAAGTTGGCGAAGCTGAGGTCGTGATTCCGAAGTGGTATGAAGAAGGAATTTCGGCTGACACGCTAGTGGTTGACCCGCCGCGCAAAGGCTGCGACGAGGCTTTGCTGCGGACGATTATTGAGATGAAGCCGAAACGTGTTGTGTATGTGTCATGTAATCCTGGTACCTTGGCGCGCGATTTGCGGGTGCTTGAGGATGGCGGGTATGTGACGCTTGAGGTGCAGCCTGTTGATATGTTTCCGCATACGAGCCATGTGGAGTGTTGTGCGTTATTAAAAAAAGTATAATAACTGGAGAAGCATTTTTGCAGGAACATTATTTGCGTTATATAAATAGGATTTACTTTAAGATCTGATGAGAAGAAGTAGTATATAATTAGAAGCCTACTGGGATTTGGTTAGCAACAAAGTTTTTTAGCCATTAAGAAATCCACCTGTAAATACGGGTGGTATTTACTTTTATTTGAGCGGATGACCTATTAAAGAAAGTAATGAGGTAAAGAAAAGGTACGCGAAATTTTGATAGTGAGGGTCTCGACGGAAATCATTATTTTTTAAAATCACTAAGGCAGTATCATGGAATATGATCAAATGATTAATCAAATTTTAAAAATCAAAAGTATGATGAGGAATAATGAGAGGGATACAAACATCAGGATTGATTCGAATAGAAGAATAAAAAAAGTATAAATGTATCTATATGTTATCAATATATTTCACACTAAAATGCTCGGCTTTTGATAGCTGATTTATCAGCTGATTGTCGAATTCATCATCAAAATAATGATTTGTATATAATATATCAATTTCTTTCAAAGGGAAGTTTAAAAGTTCATTAAACTGGTTCCTATCATCGTGATCGTCTAAAAAGATCCCTTTGATTGTATAAAAGTTTTCGAAATATTGAATTAATTTATTAACATTTTCAACTGACTTTTCGACACTCTCTTCTTTCTTTCGACGATAGTATATAACTATATTTGTCACTTGAAACCCCCCTTAAAATAATAGAGGTAAAGTTGAAAAAAGGAACTTTAATATTTTATCACAAAAAATAACCGTTATCCAATAAACTTTGCTATAATGCTTATAGGACAAGTGTTCGGAGGTGAGGATTTATGTTATACAGATTTATTGATTTGTTTGCTGGTATTGGGGGCATCCGGACAGCCTTTGAACCTTATGGTGAATGTGTTTTCTCCTGTGAATGGGACATAAAGGCACAGGAGACATACGAAGCAAACTTCGGGGAAAAACCTGTTGGTGACATCCGGCAAGTTAACGAAAAAGATGTTCCGGATCATGATATATTGCTCGCAGGATTTCCTTGTCAACCGTTTAGTATTGCAGGTGTTTCCAAGAAAAAAAGTCTTGGCCGGGAACACGGCTTTCTGGATGAGACTCAGGGAACTTTATTTTTTGATATTGCACGTATTCTTAAAGAAAAAAAGCCGCAGGCTTTTTTATTGGAAAATGTAAAAAACCTAAAAAGCCATGACAAAGGGAAAACATTTAAGGTGATTATGAATGTATTGGAAGGACTGGGCTACACTGTTTATGCTGAAGTTTTAAATGCAAAAGGCCTTGTCCCACAGAACAGGGAACGCATTTATATAGTAGGCTTCAAAAATCCTCTTAGATTCGAATTTCCGGAAATACCTAATAAGGGACCTGCACTGTATACTATACTTGAAAAAAATGTTGATGAAAAATATACTCTCAGTGATAAGCTTTGGAAATATCTTCAGGATTACAAGGAAAAGCACAGTAAGAAGGGTAACGGATTTGGTTACGGCCTTGCCGATCTAAATTCATATACCAGAACACTATCTGCACGTTATTATAAGGATGGAAGTGAGATCTTAATCCCCCAAGGGGATGACAAAAATCCAAGAAAATTGACCCCAAGAGAATGTGCCCGGTTGCAGGGATTTCCGGAAACATTTAAGATTGTAGTAAGCAATACTGCTGCTTATAAACAGTTTGGTAACAGTGTCGCGGTTCCGGTAGTTAGCTTAATCGCTGAAAAAATGATACAGGCTATTGAACGGAACGAAATACTGGTAGGAGTGAAAGAGGGTCGGTTGGAGTATGCAACAAAATGAGTCAGTTAAACTGACCAATGCAATCAAGGCCGCCAAGGAATTTGGCCGCTTTTACTGTAAGTTTATATCTGCAAACGATGTAGATTTAACAGGTGCACACCAAGTTGGTATTTATATTGCAAAATCGGCATGGAATATTTTTTTTGAAGAGAAAGGTGTGAAAGGAGAGAACAAAGACAAGTGGGTTAAAATACACCTTGATGGCTATACTCCTTTTGATAGCAGGGTAATTTACTATGGCAAAGGAACAAGGAATGAGTACCGAATTACAAGGTTCTGGAGCAATTCACCATTTAATAAGGCGGAACAAGTTGGTAATCTAATTATTTTTATTCCGATTGAGTCTAAAAATTTTCAGGTGCATATTTTGGAGACTGAAGAGGATATTGAAGAATTTATCGACTCTTTTTCTTTATCTTTAATAAGTAACAATGCAGTTTATAATGAGGGCAGAGTTTCGGATCTGGAATTAACAAAAAAATTAGAAAGTGAAATTGAAAAAGCTGCATCAACGTTTAAATATTTCCCAGATACTTTACGACTCGCAGAAGCAGCAAGGGAAATACATAAAAAGGTCTATAAAAAAAGAGAATTTTCCTCAGACAGGATAATTTTGGAGTGGATAAAAACGGAATACAGTGTTTTTCGGGAGATTGAGAGGGAGCTTTATAAAGATCAGCTTTGTTATAATGATTTGGAGTCTCTACTTGCTTTTTCCAAGAGTGCTTTAAATAGAAGAAAAAGCAGGGCGGGAAAATCATTGGAACATCATGTTGATTTTCTGTTTTCTTCCCTTGTTCTTCCGTTCTCCCATCCTGGACAATCCGAGGGGAACAAGAAACCCGATTTTCTTCTGCCATCAAATGCTGCATACGCTGATATATCTTTCCCGGAGGATAAACTTATATTTTTAGGTGCAAAAACAACTTGTAAGGACAGATGGAGACAAATACTGAATGAGGCAGACAGAATAGAAGTAAAGCATTTGTTAACGTTACAACAGGGAATATCTCCAAACCAGCTGGATGAGATGGCGGATGAAAAAGTAACACTGGTAGTCCCGGAACCATATCATTCACTCTATCCTTCTGAATATCGGGGACGGTTATGGACTGTAAATAAATTTATTGAATATGCACGTGAAAAGTATTCAAGCTGAGGTTAAATCTCTAAATTGATACGAGAACTTTCCAATTTAAAAATCTCATAGATTAGTAGAGTAATTTGTATACAAATTGCTCTATTTTTTTAAAAAGATGTTACCAAGGCTAATGGCAACTATCCTGCTATATTGATCCTAACTGTTTTTATTGGTATAAAAATTGTTTTTCAATTTATATAATGCGCCTTCTTGGTGAGTCTTTTCACTTTTAAACTTATTAGATATCATGAAAAAGAAGGTGAATTAGTTGTTACTATTACCTTTTGCATTATTGATAAATTCTACAATATCGTCCACTACTTTATCTAGATTAGTTTTGATTGTATGTTCCCATACTCTTTTAATATACCATCCGTTTTCTATGTAATATCTGTTAACTTCTTCATCTCGAGCCTTATTGCGCGTTAATTTCTTCTCCCAAAATTCTATATTTGTTTTTGGCACATTTCCGTGTAATGGGCAGCAATGCCAAAAACAAGAGTCAATAAATATAACCACTTTATATTTTTTTATTGAAAGATCGGGTTTCCCATACAAGGTCTTAGTATTTTTTCTAAAACGGACTCCCCTCTTCCAAAGCTCTCGTGAAACTTTTTCCTCAAGTTTTGAAATAGACTTAATTGCCTGCATATTTTTTCTTCTTTGCTCTTTCGACATTACATCTGTCATATTTTCTTCCCCTCCATAATCATAGTTAATAGTAGCCTCTTTAAACAAATGATAGACAGGAAATATGTTGCGTCTGCATTTAATTCCGTAGTTTTTAAGGTCTTGTCTCTAATGAATAGTTTAGATTGAAGTAATCTTTAAATATTTTGGTATTTAAGATTCCAAGACAGGAATTCGATCTGTATCGGAAAAATCATAATCATTTCTAAATGTATTCTGTATATAAGATTAGGTATACGAATATTGTAATTTTTTTTGGTGGAGCATTACAATGCTGAATGTGTTTCAGTTCCAACAGGATTTGGCAAATAATCAATAAAATCTTTATTAATATTCTAATTTCTTATATTAAGAGCATTAAAAAAATCAACATGTAAGTGTATATTTTTCTATTGCATTCGTGTCATCCATTTATAACCCACTTCACTAATTGACAAAAGGTTATTATAAAAATTTACACATATAATAAGATCATTTTAAGAAAGATAACAATCTTAAAGGGAAAGACGGGTTCTCGGCATGAGTAAGATCGGTTCAGAAGTGCTTGCGGAGGTGGTTGAACGATTACATTTGGCAATTAAAAAGCATAAATATTGAACAGGCGAAGTTAATGTTTTTCGAGAAGAAAGAGAATTAGAATGTACTCGTTACTTCTCGTTGCTTGAGGAGTGGTGTCGGATAATGCTTTGCTGCGAACGATGATTGAGATAAAGCCGAAGCGTGTAATTCATGTGTCTGTAACCCTGGAGCCTTTGCGCACGATTTGCGGGTCCTTGAAGATGTTTATGATAGCCATTGAGAATAAATTGCAGGCCATTCGACCAAGAAATTTCCTTCTTCCAAAAAAACAAAATAAATGTTGACGCTTTCATAAAACCGATATATACTTTAATCAAATCCAATATTGATAAATTAGACATGTGACTGGTCATGCAGGCAGGATCTAAAACTGATAAATTTTTTAATTTGTCGGTTTAGGTCCTTTTTTTATTGTCTAAATATAGGTCTCATGTTTCAGAAAAGGGGGAGAAACAGTGAATTATACACAAACAGCAAGAGACGTATTGCAGCATGTAGGCGGTAAAGAGAATATAGCCCACTTGGAGCATTGTTCGACACGACTCCGTTTTACATTGATTGATCAAAACAAGGCGGATGTACCGGCACTTGAGAAAACACCGGGTGTCATCGCTGTCCGTATGTCGGGACAGTGCCAGGTTGTGATTGGAAACGATGTCATCGAAGTCTATGAGAAATTGACCGGCCTTCTCGGCGGATCACCTGCTGGACAAAACGGGTCTTCCAATCAGCCGAAGGAAAAGCGAAAAGCGGGGACTGTACTATTGGACTTCATTGTCGGTGTTTTTCAACCGCTTGTTCCAGCTATTGCGGGCGGAGGGATTTTAAAATCGTTTCTCCTCCTCTTCTCGTTATTCGGATTAATGGATGCCAAAGGGCAGACGTATCAGATTTTAAATATGGTTGGCGATGCGCCGCTTTACTTCCTGCCATTGCTGGTAGCCGTGACGACAGCCAATAAACTGAAAGTGAATCCGCTTGTTGCATTATCGGCAGTCGGCGCTCTTATTCTACCAAACATGACGGCTATGCTGACAGAAGGCGCTCAATTATTTTCATTTGATTTGAAAAATATTGCGTATGCCTATCAGGTGTTTCCGGCGATTTTATCTGTCCTGTTGTATGCACAGATGGAAAAATGGTTTACTCGTATTTCGCCAAAACCCATCCGAATTTTCTTCGTACCGATGATGTCATTGGTTATTACAGTTCCGATCACTCTCCTGCTGCTGGGACCAATCGGTTTTACAGCTGGGCAAGGCTTCACAGCACTCATCCTTGCTATGTTTGACAAAGTGGGCTGGGTTGCGGTTGCGATCCTGGCAGCAGTCCTTCCATTTATGGTCGCATCAGGGATGCATAAAGCGATGGTGCCTTACGCTGTAACAACAATGGGCAATCTCGGAAAAGAAGCACTCTACTTGCCTGCGTCACTTGCACACAATCTCGCCGAAAGCGGGGCGTGTTTCGCAATTGCCCTTCGTACAAAAGATAAAGTACTTCGTTCAACTGCCATTTCTGCAGGGATTTCCGCATTATTTGGCATTACCGAACCGGCATTATACGGGGTGACACTGCAAAATAAACGTGTGCTTGGCGGTGTCATGATCGGTTCTTTCATTGGCGGCATCTTCATTGGACTTGTCGGACTTCAAGCGTTTGTTCTTGTTGGACCTGGTCTTGCAAGTATGTCGATGTTCATATCTGACGAGCTTCCACGCAACTTCATGTTTGCAGTTATCGGTTTTGCCATCTCATTTGTTGTTGCTTTTGCTGCTGCCTTTATTTTAGGAAAAGATCGAAAGACAGAAGAAAAGAAAAAAGAAGCAGAGCGAGGTGCTTTCGTTGAAAAACTAGGCGGAGATGAGACGTTCAAAAGTCCAGTCACCGGTCAAATGATTTCACTATCTGATGTAGAAGATGACATATTTTCTTCAAAGGTAATGGGAGAAGGAATTGCCATTATTCCTTTAAAGGGTGAACTATATGCACCGATAGATGGCGAGATTTCCCTTCTTTTTGAAACAAACCATGCGCTCGGCATGAAAACAGCAAATGGAGTTGAGGTTCTTTTCCATATAGGGATTGACACCGTTCAGCTAGAGGGCAAGTTCTTTAAACCTTTGGTGCAAGCAGGAGACAAAGTCAAAGCGGGTGATCTGCTCATTCAATTTGACCTGGAAAAAATTAAGGAAGCAGGTTATGATCCAGTTACACTAGCAGTTATTACGAATACGGATCAATATGATATAAAAGTAACGCAATTAAAAGAGGTCAATCGTCAAGATACGTTGATGGTTGTTACACAATTAGGAGGGTAATCATGATGACAAAGACAAAAGGATTTCCAAAAGGTTTTTTATGGGGCGGTGCGATTGCCGCAAACCAGGCAGAAGGAGCTTGGAATGTTGATGGAAAAGGACCGTCTGTTGCAGATATTGCCATGTACCGTTCGGATTTGAGTGTAGAAGATTACGAAGGACACCTTGCTGTTTCTTCTGAAAATATTGATCGTGCAATGAAGGACCCGGACGTAAAAAAATATCCGAAGCGCAGAGGGATTGACTTTTATCATCACTATAAAGAAGATTTGGCTCTCTTTGCAGAAATGGGCTTTAAAACATTGCGTATATCGATTGCATGGAGCCGAATTTTCCCGACAGGGGAAGAAGCTGAGCCGAACGAGAAAGGCCTTCAGTTTTATGACCGTCTGTTTCAAGAAATGAAAAAACATAACATTGAACCGATCGTGACTCTGTCACATTATGAAATGCCATTAGCACTTAGTCTGAAATACAATGGATGGGTTGAAAGAAAAGTGATCGACCTCTTTGTGAAATTCGCCAATGTGTGTTTTGAACGCTATAAAGATGTTGTGAAATATTGGCTTACCTTTAATGAAATAGACAGTATACACCGCCATTCTTTCATTACAGCGGGAATCATTCCTGACCGCTGTCCTGAAGGAAAAATAGAGGAAACGGTTTATCAAGCATTGCACCATCAATTTGTGGCATCCGCTCTTGTGACTGCAGATTGTCATCGCATCATTCCAGGCAGTCAGGTGGGATGTATGCTAACAAAACTTACGACTTACCCGCACACTTGTCATCCGAATGATGTTGAACGTGCACTGAAGCAAAACCTCGATAACTATTTCTATGCAGATGTTCAAGTGTTTGGCGAATATCCGCCATTGATCAAACGCATGCTGGAACGAAAAAATATCAATATTAAGATGGAAGCGGACGATCTTGCCATTTTGAAAGAACATACGGTAGATTTCATTTCATTTAGCTACTATATGTCCCTGACAGAATCTGCACAGGAAGGGCTGGAAAAAACAGATGGCAATACGATTCGCGGTGTGAAAAACCCATATTTGCCTGCAACAGATTGGGGTTGGCAAATCGATCCGGTCGGTTTAAAAATTTCGCTCATTGAATTGTATGATCGCTATCAAAAACCTCTCATTATTGTCGAGAACGGCATGGGTGCGAAAGATGTTGTTGAAAGCGATGGATCGATCCATGATGATTATCGTATTAACTATTTCAGAGAGCATTTCCGTCAGATGAAAGAAGCCATTGAAGAAGGTGTAGATCTCTTCGGATATACCAGCTGGGGATCCATTGACATTATTAGTGCGGGAACATCTCAAATGTCCAAACGATATGGATTTATCCATGTTGATCAAGATGACGATGGCAACGGGACATTGAAGCGCTCACGTAAAGATTCATTCTACTGGTATAAGAAAGTGATCGAGTCAAATGGAGAAGTATTAGACTAAAAAACCGCATTCATGAAAAGGTGATGGCGATGTTTAAAATAAAAAAAGTTTTAAACTCGAGTGTGGTACTGGCTGTGGATCAGAATCGACAGGAGATGGTTTTATGCGGCAGGGGCATCGGTTACGGGCAAAAGCCCGGGAATATGATTGAAGAAAAACAAGCTGATCAAGTGTTTATGTCAGTAGACAATATGAAGGCAAAGGAATTTCTCCAACTGATAGATTCAATGCCGCAAGAATTTATTGAATTGACCCAGCAAATTGTTCAGCATGCAGAAGAAAAACTAAAAACAAAGCTAAATTCCGGCGTATACTTCACATTAATGGACCATTTGAATTTTGCAGTAGAGCGTTATAAAAAGAACATCAATATTACGAATCGCGTCTACTGGGAAATTAAAAACTACTATACGGAAGAGTTTGAGGCAGGGAATTATGCGCTGCAGCTCATCAATGAAACACTTGGGATCCAATTACCGAAAGAAGAAGCGGCAAATATTGCGTTCCACTTAATTAATGCATTAGGTGAAGAGACAGAATCAAAAGATGGAATGAAATATGCAAAAATGATCGGGAGTATTGTGAACCTTGTCCGTTACACATTAAACATGAAATTAGATCAAGAGAATATTCATTACAGCCGATTTATCACACACGTTAAATTTTTCGTTGAAAGGTTTTATGCTGATAAATTGCTGGGAAATCAGGAGAATGAATTATTTGAGCAAATTGCTAATTTATATCCGCAAGCAATGGATGTAGCTTTCAAAATTAAGGATTATATCAAGCAGGTACACGGAAACGTCATTCCGAATGATGAACTGACATACTTGGCTGTCCATATCCATCGTTTGATTTCTTATCAACAATTAAAATAAATGATAATTAAACCACTTGCCTTTGTGGAAGGCGAGTGGTTTCTTTTGTTTGAAAGCCTGATGTTTCAATAGGGCGTTCTGTAATGCTTGTTCATAAAGCCGGTAATTTATCCCTGCATCAATCTAGGATATAATTGTTAATGATTAATTAAATTACCAATATCATGTTTTTATACATCAGGAGGAAAAGCGATCTACCCCAAACAGCAAAAGATTATAGCAAAAAAGCAAGCTGGATGATCCATATAGAAGTTGCTGACAGAAGTCGCCGACAAGGGAAAATGGCGATTATGAAATTCAATCAATGTTACGGTGATTCATGAGGAAAAGATCTTGAAAGTTTTTAAGCTGTAATAAGTGCGTTGTCTGGCTGCTTCAGCCATGCCTATACAAAACAAATGGAGGATATCATATGCGGGAAAAAGCTGTGGTCATTGGCGGCGGGATTGCCGGTAAATTAGCTGCTAAAGCGTTGTCTCATTTTTTTCAGCAAGTCATCATCGTAGAAGCAGATCAAGAATACAAAGAAAAAGCGCCTAGAAAAAGAGTTCCTCAAAGCCACCACCCTCATGTTCTATTGAAAAGAGGGGAAGAAGCGATTGAGATGTTGTTTCCGGGGATCATGTCTCAATTAATAGAAGATGGCAGCATCATCACTGATTTTACAAACGATCTGAAATGGCACCATTTTGGTTATTGGAAAGAACGGTTTTCTGGAGATTTTCCTATGGTTCAGCAAAGCCGGCCGATGTTTGAATGGCATTTACAAAGACGGGTCGAAGAAGTTCCCAATATTACTACTCTATATGAAACAAAGGTGGAACAGCTGTTAGTAAACAAGCATGACCATACCGTTCTAGGAGTCCGAGTACGTTTCCTTAAAACGGGCCTCGCAGAAGAACTGGCTGCCGGTTTAGTAGTGGATGCCAGCGGTTCCGCTTCTAAAAGTACAGATTGGCTGAGAGCACTTGATATAAAAGTGAAGGAAGAAAAAGTGAAGATCCAATTGTTTTATGCGACCCGTTTTTATTCTCATCAAAAACAAGAACATCTCGAATGGCACAACCTTCTTATATCACCGAGCTTTCCCGATAACCCTTACGGCGCCTATATTCAAACGCTTGAAGAAAACCGATTTTCTGTCACGTTCAGCGGATATGCTAATGCATCTCCGCCACAAACAGATGATGAGTTTATTTCATACGCAAAAAGACTTCCCGTTCCTGATGTTCTTCAATTTCTTGAGGGAGCAGAACCTCTTTCCGACATTAAAATATATCGAGTTCCCGCTCAAGTGCGACGCCGTTTTGATCAAGCCAAAAACATGCCGGAAGGTTTCTGCATCATCGGTGATGCTCATTGCCGTTTTGATCCTCTTTTCGGACAGGGAATTTCTGTTGCAGCGATGCAGGCTTTAGAGTTGCAAGCTTCTCTTTCCCGAGCTAAGAAAGCTTGCAAGGGGTTTGGTCAAAGATTTCATAAGCGGATTTCTAACATTATCAATGTTCCTTGGGAAATGGCGACAACAGAGGCTCTTCGTCATCCCGAAATTAAAGGGGAACGAACTTTTGTTCAGCCATTTAAGCAATGGTACTGCAAAAAGGTTTATGAACTTTCAGCTTCTGATCCGGAAATATATATTCGATTAGTTAGAGTGATGAATCTTATCAGAAGCCCTCTTCATCTGTTTCATCCAAAAGTACTATTCCCGATACTTACTCATCAGCGGCATAAATGATTCTCCTGCTGTCTCGGCTCTCGGTCTTGGAAGAAGCCGGATGATCTGCCGGCGCTGAGCGGACTGATGAGATGACAAGACAGGCAAATGAACGGGCAGCCACTTCAGGAAAAAGAATTTTTTCAGCGCAAAATTGAGAAATAATGAAACAGCGTCCTCAGGTAAACGAAAAGTAAATATCAAAAAGACCGGTTATATAGCAGTTCTTTTTTCTTGAGTTGCGCTATGTTGGATTTAAACCGAATTGTTGACAAAAATCTCTCGTTAATTGACAAAAGGACATTACAAAAATTTACACATATGATACGATCATGTTAAAGATAAACAACAATCTTAAATGAAATGAGGGGGCTTGATATGAACAAGGTCGCTTCTGAAGTTGTAGCGGGTGTCTTGAACGAATTCCATTTGGCGATTAAAAAGCACGATATTGAACAGGCAAAAACGTTTTTTGAAAGGGCTAAGTCGCTGTTTACAGAGATGGAAGAAAACCAAAATGTCCTGGCCTACTTTTCGCTTCTTGAAGAGCGGTACCGGATGATGCTTTATGATGCAAGGGGAGAACGTTTGCCGCGCCAATCTTATTTTAACGCTTCGCAAATCAAGAGTATCGAACAGACGGATGATATGATCGATTACTATTTTTACTTTTTTGAGGCGATGCACGAAGCCTATAACAAAAATTTTGAGCGGGCGATCAGTCTTTATAAGGTTGCGGAGAAAAAATTAGTGAAGATTCCCGATGATATTGAAGCGGCTGAGTTTTATTTTAAAGTGTCCTGGCTGTACATGTCTCTCCGGCAAAATGCGGTTTCACTCAATTATGCAAAAGATGCGATGAATATTTACAAGATGTATGACGGGTATAAAAAGAAGCTGGCGATTTCTCAGGTTGTCATGGGGACAAATTATATGCAGATGCAGCGCTTTAAAGACGCAGAGAAATACTTCGCGGAATCGATTGAAATTTCAAAGGAGATTGGCGATCCATTTTTAGAGGCGATGCTTCACCACAATATCAGCATTCTTTATTCCAATTCAGATCGATCCCAGGATTGTATTCTGGCAGTACAGCACGCGTTGAGCAATCCAGAGTGGCGTGAATCGAGTTATTACATTAACTCTCTTTACATGCTGGTCAGAGAGTTTTTCAAAATCGGCGAAACAGAAGCGGCTCTTTACTATTATCAAAAGGGACAAGAGGAATTAGAGAAAAACGGGAATAAGCATTATGAAAAGAAAATAAATATTATATATGAACTGTATTGTCGTGAAAACGTAGGGAGCATCAAAGATGACATCCATTCCTTAGACGAGATGAACGATTTAGACGGCGTTTACGACCTTTCTTTACTCATATCAAGCTATTATGAAGACAAAGGAGATTACAAGAAAGCACTAGAATTTGTTAAAATAGCCATGAAAGCTGAAAACAAAATGAGATCATTAGGGAGTGAGGGATTGTAATGAAAAAAATCATTCTTTGCTTGTCGTTAACAGCTGTGATCTTTGGCGGTGCTGCTTTATCCCAGAGCCATAATACGGCGTCAGGAAGTGTTCAAGTAGCGGAATTGCCTGTCGGGGGTTAATGAAGTCCTTTTAGGGCTTCTTTTTTTGCAATAAGGAAAAGAGGTGTCATCAACGGTGAAATCGAGAGAATACGAAACATAACAACCTTTCACATTTGCAAGAGGCCCTCCAATGCATGAAGGCGTATGAAATCTTTTAACGAATTGGAGGGATGAAAAATGAATGATCAAACATTTTTTTCGTTATTAAAACATGCAGATGAACCTTTTGTCGGCTGGGATTTTTCATTTATTACCCGAACAGGAAGAATGACAAGCGGGCTTCTCTCATGGTCATATGGAAGCATGGCGCTTTCTCTTATTCAAGATGCCACATCAATGTTGGATATGGGAACAGGCGGAGGAGAGTTTTTGTCCAAATTAGGGCCTTTTCCTCCGTCAGCATATGCTACAGAAGGTTATTTGCCTAATGTGCCTGTCGCAAAGGAACGATTGACGCCTTTAGGGGTTACAGTCGTTCAAGTTGATGATGAGGCTCTTCCTTTTGCGACCGGACAATTCGACCTGGTCATCAATCAACATGAGTCATTTTCGGCTCAAGAGGTGAGGAGGGTTATTTCAGAAGGGGGAAAGTTTCTAACCCAACAAGTCGGCGGGCTCGATTGCAATGGTATTAATGAAAAACTTAGCGCACCGATCAATGCTGAGTATTTAGATTGGGACTTAAAGAACGCTGAAAAAGAGATAAAGGAAAATGGTTTTAAGGTTCTAAAAAGCGCGGAAGAGTTCCCGATTCAAAGATTTTATGATATTGGGGCTTTGGTATATTATCTAAAAGCCATCCCTTGGCAGGCGCCGGGGTTTGATATGAATCAGTACAAGGATGAATTGTACGCCATTCATAAAATGATCGAACGAGAGGGTTATTTTGAAGTGAAGCAGCACCGTTTTTTCATTTTAGCCGAAGCGCTATGACCATTAGTGAAATGAATACAGCGATTATTTAGCCATACAATTCTAAAACGAGAACTCTAGGCAATGGATTTTTCATTGCCTTTTTCTTTTGAAAACAAACTGGTGAACATAAAAACGGTGGAACTTCAGCTGTTAATGTTAATCGGCCATCAAAATGGAATGTGTTGTTGCCTTGAATAGAATCCAATTGTTTAATTTTAAAACAATATATTTATTTTTTTGGATTTTTTAAATTTTCTTATAAAATAGTGTTGATAAAGTAAACAGTTGGGTTATATAATCATATTTGTAAATGTAAACAAGGGGGATGTGTTTTAAAAATAAACGGAGTGGTCTAAGAAGGAGGCAGTGGAATTCTTACAGTGTTGCGGTTGTATTTATTAGATGTTTTCTCATTGTAAAATTGAAAGCGCTTTATTTTCGGAGGGGGCATTTCAACATTGAAATCAGGGGAATAACGGGGATTTAAAAAAGCATCTGCAAGCAAAGGGGGAACCGCAATGGGAGAATTAAGCGCTTCAAGCATCACGTTCATATTAGCGGTCATTGTCGTGTATATACTGTTTACGACGTGGCTGACGATCAGGCTTCGCAGCAAATCAAATGCCGAATTTAATAATGCGGCAAAATCGCTGCCCGCGATTGTAGTCGGGATTTTATTAATGTCTGAGTTTATCGGTACGAAGTCGACGGTCGGAACGGCTGAGTCGGCGTTTACCGAAGGGATTGCTTCTTCGTGGTCGCTGATTACTGTCACGATCGCGTTTTTCCTCTTTTCTTTCTTCTTGGTCAACAAGTTTTACGGGACTGGAAAGTTTACCATCTCAAGCATTATCGAGCAAAAATTCGGCAAGTCGACGAAGGTGATGGTTTCGATTATCATGATCGGCGCCCTTCTGTTGGTTAATCTGGGAAACTATCTTAGCGGCTCTGCTGCGATTTCTTCATTGCTCGGTCTTCCTCTTATGACATGCGCCATCATTACAGCGATCGTCAGCACGTTTTACTTTGCGTTCGGCGGAATGAAGGGTGTTGCCTGGGTCACGATTCTTCATTCGGTCGTGAAGTATGCCGGGGTGATGATAACGGTCGGGATTGCATTGTATCTTTGCGGCGGCTTTAATCCGGTCATGGAAAAGCTTCCGGAACATTACTTTACGTGGGATGGAACGATCGGCGCGGGTACGATATTCGCGTGGCTGATCGGCAATATGGGCGCCATCTTCTCGACTCAATTTATTATTCAAGCGATCACATCATCAAAAAGCGCCAAAGATGCTAAAAAATCGAGTTTGTATGCTGCAGCGCTATGCTTGCCGCTTGCGCTTGCCATCGGCTTGATCGGCGTATGTGCGCGCTATTTATATCCAGACATCGATCCGATTTATGCATTTCCCGTCTTTATGCAGCATATGAACCCGATATTGAGCGCAGTTGTGGCGACCTCTTTAGTAGCTTCGATTTTTGTAGGCGTCTCAACAGTGGCTTTGGCAACGACGACATTGATTATCGAAGATTTTTATGTTCCGAAAGCAAAGCCCTCTCAAGAACAACAATTGAGAATGACGCGCATCATATCAGTTGTCGTCGGCATTATACCATTGCTCGGCGTCGCTTTGGCGCCTGAATTGTTAGCGTTGTCATTTTTCACGCGGGCCCTAAGAACATCGATTGCCGTTGTCGCGGCGATGGGATTCTATCTGCCGTTTTTTAGCTCCAATAGGGGAGCGACTATAGGACTCGCAGCGTCGGGAGTTGGGACAACGGTGTGGTGGCTTCTGGACAACCCGTTTGGGATCGATAATATGTACATTGCTGTGATTACGCCGTTTATCGTCATGATCATTGATCGAATGATCGGGAAACCCCGGGGCAGCGACATTCAAAAGGTCGAATCTGCAGAAGTGAAATAAGGAGTGAGGCAAATGGACAATCTGAAAACATCCAACATTACATTTGACGGAACAGTAAAACAAATCGATTCGCATCGTGTCGAAGCATACCTCCCGTCCGACTGTGTGCAAAACCATGCGGCCAACCTGCTGCCGTTGGATAACGGAGATTTATTATGCGTATGGTTTGGCGGGACGCAGGAAGGGCTGTCAGATATTCATATCTACATGTCAAGATTGAAAAAAGGAGAAAAACAATGGACAAAAGCCGTAAAAGTCTCTGATGATCCAACCCGATCCGAGCAAAATCCTATTTTATTTCATGCGCCCGACGGAAAACTGTGGCTGTTATACACGGCTCAAACATCAGGAAACCAGGATACGGCGATTGTCAGATATCGCATCTCAGAAGATGGTGGATATACGTGGGGGCCGATTTATACGTTGTTTGACACACCGGGCACTTTTATTCGGCAGCCGCTCGTTGTCATGGATAACGGGGAATGGCTGTTGCCAGTTTTTTATTGCCGCACGTCTGAAGGGAAGAAATGGACGGGTGATCAAGACGTCAGCGCTGTCAAGATTTCGAAGGATCAAGGGAAAACATGGGAAGAATACGAGGTTCCTAATAGTTTAGGATGCGTTCATATGAATGTGGACACGTTGGAAAATGGAACGCTGTTGGCATTGTTTCGGAGCCGCTGGGCCGACCATATTTACAGCAGCTATTCGACCGATTACGGAAGGACATGGTCTGAGCCTGTCCCGACGGAATTGCCCAACAACAATTCCTCTATTCAATTCACGAAATTGAATAATGGCCATCTTGCATTAGTTTACAATCATATGAACGCTGAGAACTGTACAGAACGCAGGACATCGTTATACGACGAAATCGAAGACGACAGCGGTGCTGATGTTTATGAAAATACTGAGGGAGGGCGGACAGCTTTCTGGGGAGCTCCACGGGCGCCGATGACAATCGCAATCTCGGAAGACGACGGCAAAACATGGCCACACATGAAAAATATCGAAGTCGGCGATGGATACGCGATGACAAATAACTCGAAGGATAAGCTGAATCGAGAATATTCTTATCCGACGATAAAACAAACCCCGGACGGACAGATCCATGTGGCATTTACTTATTTTCGACAAACGATTAAATACGTCAGCATTTCGGAAGAATGGGTGAAGCGAATATGCTGAATGGCAGCGTCGCGATCGTGACAGGCGCGAGCAGAGGGATTGGGAAGGCCATCGCTCTGACATTAGCCAAAAATGACGCCTCTCTCGTCATTAACGGAACAAATCGTGAGCTGTTGAATGAATTAGCGGTGCAGATTGAGAAGCTCGGGAAGAAATGCTTCATTCTAGTTGGCGATGCCGCAAAACCGGAAACCGCCGCAAACGTTGTGAGGACGGTGATCGACGCATTCGGGCGGATCGATATTCTTATAAACAATGCAGGCATCAATATGCGCAGTTCAACATTGGAAATGGAATTAACCGATTGGCAAAACGTGTTGGATGTTAACTTAAATGGAACGCTGTATTTTTGCAAAACCGTTTTGCCTTTTATGATAGAACAAAAATACGGGAAAATTGTCAATATCAGTTCCACGGCAGCAAAAACCGCCCATCGGAATGCCGCCCCGTCATACGGCGCGTCAAAAGCAGGCGTTAATTATTTGACAAGGCATCTGGCTTTAGAAATGGCGCCGCATAACATTTATGTAAATGCCGTTTGCCCCGGGCCCGTCGAAACCGACATGAGCCGGCAGTGGACTGATGAATACCGCCAGGAAGTTTCAGCCAAAATCCCGCTGCAAAAGCTCGGCACTCCGCAAAATGTCGCAGATGCCGTTTTGTTCCTGGCTTCACATATGTCTGACTTTATAACAGGGGAAACGATTAATGTGAATGGCGGGACGTATATGAATTGAAAATTTGAGGCCCTTTAGGGGCTTCTTTTTGTAGAGAGTATTTTTATAAAACCAAAAAAGGATGTCTTTGGAACTTAAGGGCATCCTTTTTGAATTCATTCATATCTTTTTTTGTAAAGACAGTTATTTATCCCTACATTCATTTAGGATATAATTGTTACTACTTAATGTTATTACCAATATAACGGTTTTTTCATATATCAGGAGGAAAAGCGATGTCATCCCAAAATGTAACCAAGTATTTTCGCGATAGTGTGGCTGCCAAATTAAAAATCAATTTTAAAAACAGCCGCTATACGATTTCGGATTTAGACAGCATTATCCGAGGAAAGATCGGTAATGAGCATTTTGCCACGCTCTCAGACCGCAAAAACGTTTCCGGAAAACTGGATGTTATCGTTGTGGCAAAGACGATTAAAATGAATTTCGACGGTCAGCAAAAGGTTGAGACGAATATTGAAGACATGAGCGGAATTCTTTATATTCCGGCGGTTTTGACTGTTAATGGTGTACTGCTGCCGTCAGAAGGCAAATATCCGTGGATTCCGAGAGAGCATCTTCATCCGATCATTGACGAAGAGCTTGCGATCGGCTATGTCAATGATTTTGATGAATTTATGAGTAACAATTATCAAAGGCTGGAAAACAATCTCACTTGGAAAAGCTACTTTGATTTTACGAAAGATCTGTATGAGGCCGTTACTGAAAGTGGAATAAGCTCAAATACAGTTAAAGAAATAGAATTGGAGACAAACGTTTACATCATTAAGGATGATTCCGTCAACGCAACTAGAAACATACTAAAATTATATGATCACCTTCTATCCGGCCAGCCGGATCGTCTGCCGCTTTATCAAAATTTCATCAACAAGGAGTTCACTTCTTTATCGCCGCTTATCCCAAATCGGCTGTCAGAGATGCAGAAGCATGTCGGGCAAATGGGCGGGGAATATCCTTTATCGCCTTCGCAAAGGGAGTGCCTGAATCATTTCAACAACATGGAAGAGGGAGAAATTCTAGCTGTCAACGGTCCTCCAGGTACGGGAAAAACGACGTTATTGCAATCACTCGTTGCCAACCTTTATGTCGAACGGGCGTTAAAAAAGGAAAATCCTCCTGTCATTGTCGCTTCATCAACAAACAATCAGGCGGTAACCAACATAATTGAATCATTCGGAAAGATCAAACCAAAATGGGAAAACAGCAATTTGGAGCAGCGTTGGATCGAAGGTGTAGACAGCTTTGCTGTTTATTTTCCGTCCGGCAGTAAGGAGAAAGAGGCTAAGGAAAAAGGGTTTCAATATACGAATTCCCGGGGAGAAAACTTTTTTGACGAGGTTGAAAGCAACGAAAATATTGCGCGGTCTGCCGAAAAGATGCTCAAAGAATGCAATCGTTATTTTGGCACAAACCACACTGACATCAAGCAATGTGAGCAGACGATTTCAAATCGATTATCAGCGATAGAGGAGATCAGACAAAAGGTTTTATCCCTGTTCTCCGAATATAATCAAATGGCTCCTGAGGGAGTTTCTTTGGATACATACATGACACAATTGTCTAAGGAAAAAAGCGAGTGGGAAGACACGTTTCAAGCGATTCAACAAAGAATATCAGAGTGGCAGACGCACTTTTCAAACCTGCCGTTCTTTGTTCGCCTGCTCCGGTTTATTCCGTTCTTCAAGAACAAATTAGTAAGTCATATCCGGTATTTTATACTGCCGGATGAAGAATGTATTGATGAGTCGATGAATCTTGATGAAATTATTTCTGTTTATAGCGAAAAAGCAAAAGAGGCAAGAGAAAAAATAAAGCAGGTTGATCTTATACATCAACAAATCAGCGAATTGAGCACCAAATACAATCAATTAATAGAGGAACTCATTACGCTGAACATTCTTGAAAAATATCCAGGTTCATTTGTATCTTTAGACAAAGCCAATGATTTTTTAGATACAACGATAAAATACGCGTCCTTTTGGCTGGCGGTTCATTATTATGAGTGCAGGTGGCTGACGGAGAAAAGGCTGTCGGAAAAACAAAAGGGGAGAAACTTTGAAAATGTATTAAACCGGTTTTATACAAACTTAAGCATGTTGACCCCTTGTTTCGTTATGACTTTTTATCAGCTTCCGCGGCTGCTGCTGGCCTATGATAACGGGAAAGAACATTTTCTCTACAATTATATTGATTTGCTAATCGTAGATGAAGCAGGGCAGGTGACTCCTGAGATTGCGGCATGTTCATTTTCGCTAGCGAAACGGGCAGTCGTTGTAGGAGATGTCTATCAGATTGAACCTGTGTGGAATATTAACGAAACACTGGATATGTCATTAGCGCTTTCCAATGATGTCATCACTTCGATCGAACAGTTTGAGCAGCTTCGCGTACTTGGTTTGAACACATCAGAATCAAGCGTGATGAAAGTGGCGGGCAAAAGCTGCAAATACGAAAAGCATCAACAACGCGGTTTGTTTTTAAGCGAGCATAGGCGCTGCTACGATGACATTATTGATTATTGCAACAAGCTGGTGTACAAAGGAAAACTTGAGCCAATGAGAGGAAAAGCAGCTGAAGATGATAAGTTTCCGCTCGCTCAATTATCGATCCCTTCACTAGCCCACATACATGTCAATTCTCAACAGTCAAACAAAAAAGCGGGGAGCCGATATAACGAAATCGAGGCAAGGGCCATCGCCGCATGGATCAACGAGCATTTCTACAGAATCCGGGATGCTTATCATGAAGAAGATCCGAAAAGCCTTATCGGCATCATCACGCCTTTTAAAATGCAAGTTAGAACTATAAAGCGAGCCTTATCACCCGATGTGAAACCTTTTGTCAATGTCGGAACCGTGCATACCTTTCAAGGCGGGGAAAGAAAGGTCATCATCATGTCGACTGTGTACGGAAAAAATGACGGCTGCTTTTTCATAGACGCTAATAAAAGCCTGTTAAACGTCGCTGTCTCACGGGCAAAGGACAGCTTTCTTGTCATGGGTGATATGAATTGTTTATCAGACAGCGCGAATAAACCGAGCGGATTGTTGAAGAAGATGCTTTTAGAAAACGACGTCGTTTATTCTTAATAAAAGTAAGGAGCGCAGCCATGTATCTCTTTCAATTACACCAACAAGATCTGAAAGAAATCCGGGAAAAACCGTTTAAGAAAGAAAAAGACATCCAGCACCTATGTGAGAAGAATTTAAAACAATTATTAGGCCTCAGGTTCATTGCGTCTGAGTTTCGAGTGGCCGGCTTTCGGATCGATACGCTGGCATTTGATGACCAGACGCAATCGTTTGTCATTATTGAATATAAAAACAAGAAGCACTCAAGCGTGATTGACCAGGGCTATGCCTATCTGTCCGTCATGCTCAATAATAAAGCTGACTTTATTCTTGAATATAATGAAAATCAAGATACACAATTAAAGAGGAACAGTGTCGATTGGTCGCAATCAAAGGTTATTTTTATTTCTCCTGAGTTTACAACACATCAAAAGGAATCAATTAACTTTAGAGATTTGCCGATGGAACTGTGGGAAATCAAAAGGTACGAAAATAATATCATACAAATGAACCCTATCAGACCAACGGGGGCTTCGGGTTCGATTAACACGATTTCAAAGCAAAGTGTAGCAATTGAACAAGTGAGCAGGGAAATCAAAGTCTTTACAGAGGAAGATCATCTAACCCGTAAGCCTGATGAGGTGATTGACCTATACCAGCAGTTAAAAGAAGAGATTTTAAATTTAGGAGACAACCTATCAATAAGAGCGACAAAGCTTTATATCGCTTTTACTATTAATAAGCGTAACATGGTAGATGTTCGTCTTTTAAAAAAGGGTTTGAAGATTTGGATTAACGCCAAAAGGGGAGAGCTGGATGATCCGGCTGGACTAATGAGAGACGTTGCTGGCAAAGGTCACTGGGGAAACGGCGATTATGAAGTTCAAATTAATGATGAGGAGCATATTGAATATATCATCCATTTGATCAAGCAAGTTTATGAGAAAAATATTTAAAACTGATGTTCTTAAAACTGGATCATCAGTTAACTTAAAAGGTGAGGCAAAATGAAACACCAATCCATGTTAAAACATTCATACAAACTTGAAAGCGGATTGTTGAATCCCGGCATCCGCTCCTTATCAGAACGGTAACCTAACTGTTGGCGGACTATTTTTTGAGTTTGGGAGATGTTCACACGTTTTGTGATGTTTTCAAAAAATAAAGTATATATCCAATGCAATTATTGTTTGTACTAATGAAACGACAGCTAAGTGGGCAAACGGAGATTTTTTTTCTTATGCATTTATCAAAAATGATATTAACCATTAGAAAACAAACATATCCTATGATCGTTTCAAACATTAACATTGTTCGGGCTCCTCTCTGAAACCGACATGATCATTTTCTTCTTGGAAAAGAGCTGAAAATCGCCCTCTCCCATTTTCCTCTTCAACATGAATATCTGTTTCACCTGCCAAATAAAAAAGACGTCCCGCACCTAAGGGACATCTCATCACTTTTTTCTCAATTACACCTTTATACCAATAAAAGCCTTTCTCCCGTCTCCGTTCAAGCGTTCTGTTTTCTCCGGCGTCTTGAGCGGCATAAATTCGGAGCAGTGGTAATGGCATTTCCCGATTTCCGGTATGTAAACAATACCCCCGCTATCGTCACCATCCCTCCGAGCAACGAAAGAAAAGCGGGAACTTCATTGATCCATACCCATGCGATAATAAGCGTTAAAGCCGGCGTTACATACAACGAAACCGTCGCTTCCGCAGGACCGACCCGGGACGTAATATAAGCAAGGGCAAAATACGGCACAACTGTCGGCAGCAATCCTAAGTACAGCACACTTGCCGTAGAGTGGAGCGGCGCATTGCTCAGCTCTTCGCCTAATCCGGGGAGAAACGCGAGCATCGGAACGGTTCCTCCCCAAATCGTATAGATGACAAACGGAATGAAGCCGTATTTTTTGATATAGCGCGTTTGCAGGACGAAATAGACGCTTTCTGAAAAAGCGGCCAGCAAGATCAGCAAAATCCCCGCGGCCGATTGTTTGAAATTCCCTGTTCCGAATGAGATCAAGCCGACGCCTAAAAAACTGATGCAAGATCCGGCCCATTTTGCAGTTCCGAACCTTTAGCGGAAAAACAAACCGGACAATGCGGCGGAAAATAGAGGCGTTGTCGCAACGAGCAGGCTGGCAATCCCGGCGTTCACCGTTTGTTCGCCGACATTCAGCAGTGTGTGATAAGCGGAAAACCCTAAACATCCGAGCAATAAGATCATCGGAATATCTTTCATCTCCGGGAGCGGGATGCGGGTGATTAAGGCGATCAGCAACAGCGCCAGAGAGCCGATAAGCAGCCGAAGCAATGCGAGATGTTCCGGCGTGTAATGCGCCAGGCCTGCGCGAATGCCGGGAAACGCACTGGCCCATAGACCGATCATGATGCAGTATGACAATGTGAGTGGTATCGTTTGTTTTGACATGAAATCCTCAATCTCCTTTTTAAAAACCAACCAGTTGATTTGTGTGGTATTCATCTTAATAAACGTTTGGTAAAATGGCTTCAACCAGTTTCGAAAAAATAAAACCAACCACTTTGCATCAGGGAGATCGATCATGAAACGTCCAAAATACAAACAAATTATTGAGTATATCAAAGAGAAAATCGGAAATGGCGAGTGGCCGATCGGAAGCAAGATTCCGAGCCAGCGCACGCTGGCAAGAGAATTCAATGTGAACAGAAGCACGGTGATTACGGCACTGGAGGAGCTTGCGGCAGACGGGCTGATTGAAGGCAGAATGGGGAAAGGGACGGTCGTCGTCAGCAATACGTGGACGCTGTTGGCCAACCGTTCGTCCCCTGATTGGGGGAAGTATGTCGACGCCGGGTTTCAGCAGCCGAGCCGGAAAACGGTTCAGGAAATCAACCAGTCGGAGTCAAATCCAGATTTGATCCAGCTTAGCAAAGGCGAGCTTTCCAAAGACATGTTTCCCTTGTCTGTGATGAAGGAGATGATGGGGAAGGTGGCTCACAATCTGGAGGCTTTCGGATATGAGGAGCCAAAGGGCTATCTTCCTTTACGAGAGGCGCTCAGCCGTTATTTGCGGACGCTCGGGATTCAAGCGTCCCCGGCTTCGATTCTCATCGTTTCCGGCGCGCTTCAAGCTTTGCAGCTCATTTCAATGGGGCTTTTGCAAAGCGGATCGACCGTGTTTTTGGATCGTCCGTCCTATCTTTATTCTTTGCATGTCTTCCAATCGGCGGGGATGAAGCTTTCGGGGCTGCCGATGGATGAAGCCGGGCTTTTGCCGCAAACGATCGGAACGGTGCCGCGGGGCAGGGCGATTTTGTACACAAACCCTTGTTTTCAAAATCCGACCGGCGTGTTAATGTCCCAAAAGCGGAGGGAAGAGGTTTTGCGTTTGAGCGAAAAGGAACAGCTTCCGATCATTGAAGACGATATCTACCGCGAGCTGTGGATCGACCAGGCTCCGCCCCCTCCGATCAAGTCGATCGATCAAAACGGGCATGTTTTGTACATCGGAAGCTTTTCCAAAACGCTGAGCCCGGGACTCAGAATCGGCTGGATCGTCGGTCCGGAGCCTGTCATCGAACGTTTATCAGATATTAAAATGCAGACAGACTACGGTTCAAGCTCGCTGTCTCAAAGGGTGGCGGCTGAATGGCTGACAACCGGACATTATCAGAAGCACCTCGAAAACGTCAGGGATCAGCTTAAAAAGAGAAGGGATTTTGTCTTGGAGGTTTTGGCAGAACACTTGAAAGGATTGGCGTCATGGAACGTACCAAAGGGCGGTTTTTTTATTTGGCTGAACATACTGCCGCCCCTGTCGATGAAATCTCTTTACGCCAAAGCATTGGCAGAAGGCATTCTGTTGAATTCCGGGAGCATCTATGCGCAGGAAAACGGGAATTTTATCAGGTTATCCTACGCTTTTGCCTCCTCCGGCGATCTTAAAAAGGGAATCTATCAATTAAGCCTGATCATCAAGACGTTAGCGACAGAAAGCGGAAAAAAATAAAAAATGCCGCCGGAAATTTGATACAATTTACCTAAATACATAAAGACAGGAGAAAATGAATGCAGCATCAACTGAAGGCTTACATCTCAATGGCGCTTGCGATGGCGATCGTCGGCAGCTCTGTCGTCGTCGGCAAACTGATGGTCGAAATGATTCCGGTGTTTCTTTCGTCAGGGATTCGCTTTTTGATCGCGGCGGCCGTTTTAATCGTCTTGCTTATTGTTTTTGAAAAAGGGTTTCCGGAGCTGACGAAAAAAGACGTGTTTGTGCTGGTGATGCAGTCGTTTACCGGCGTTTTTCTGTTCAGCGTCTGCATGCTTTACGGCGTCAAGCTGACGACGGGGATGGAGAGCGGAATGATTACAAGCACGACGCCGATGGCTGTCGGGATTTTGGCTTTTTTTCTATTGAAAGAACGAATCGAAAAGCGGATGTTGATCGGAATCGTGCTCGCCGTCATGGGCGTGATGACGATCAATCTGTTTGGAGCAGACGGGGGCGGAAGCCCGCACGCTTTGATCGGGAATCTCTTAATCGCAGCGGCTGTGGTTGGCGAGGCGATGTTTACGCTTTTGGCAAAACTGTTGTCCCCGCATATTTCGGCTTTGGCGATTGCAACGTTTGTGTCGCTGTTCGGGTTTTTGTTTTTTCTTCCGTTTGCGGTCTTCGAAGCGCTGTCTTTCAACTTTGCGGCACCGGGACTTCTTGATTGGTCATACGTACTCTATTATGCACTGATCGTTACAGTGCTTGCCTTTTACTTGTGGTACAGCGGTGTGTCGAAGGTTTCCGCCGGCATTTCCGGGATTTTCACGTCGGTATTGCCCGTTTCCGCCGTCGTCTTATCCGGCATCGTTCTGAAGGAGCAATTTACCATGATTCATCTGATCGGAATCACGCTTGTGATCGCCGGAATTTTTGTCACCGTGGTTGTGAAAAAGGACAGCCAAAATCTCGCATCCTAGCAGATTTCCAAAAAAATGTCGCAAATTTAATGCATCAATTTGATGAAATCGCCAAGCCCTGCGGTATAATAGATTTTGTGAATGAAATGGAAAGAGAGTGGTTACATTATGGGCCGTAAATGGAACAATATAAAAGAAAAGAAAGCGTCTAAGGATGCGAATACGAGCCGGATATACGCCAAATTCGGACGTGAAATATATGTGGCGGCAAAGCAGGGCGAGCCGGATCCTGAGTCAAACCAGGCGCTGAGGTTCGTGCTTGAGCGGGCGAAAACGTACAATGTCCCGAAAGCGATTATCGAGCGGGCGATCGAAAAGGCGAAGGGCGGTTCTGAGGAAAACTATGACGAGCTGCGCTACGAAGGCTTCGGACCGAACGGCGCGATGGTCATCGTTGATGCGCTGACGAACAATGTCAACCGGACGGCGGCTGATGTCCGCTCTACATTCGGAAAAAACGGCGGAAACATGGGTGTGAGCGGCTCTGTCGCATACATGTTTGATCCGACGGCTGTCATCGGTTTTGAAGGCAAAACAGCCGACGAAACGCTTGAATTGTTGATGGAAGCCGACATCGATGTCCGCGACATCATCGAAGAAGACGACGCCGTGATCGTCTACGCCGAGCCTGATCAATTCCACGCCGTGCAGGAAGCGCTGCAAAACGCCGGAATCACCGAGTTCACCGTCGCAGAGCTGACAATGCTCGCGCAAAACGAAGTAACGCTTCCCGAGGATGCCCAGGCTCAATTCGAAAAGCTGATCGATGCGCTTGAAGATTTGGAGGACGTTCAGCAGGTTTACCATAATGTTGATTTAGGTGAATAATCCTCATCACCACCCGTGATTGAAATCATGGGTGGTTTTTTTGGCGAAAAAAAGCCCCATTGTACAGAACTGCTGAATGGGGAACATACTATTCTACGTCTTTTAATAATGCTTCAATTTTATAAAGCCGCTGCTTGATCTCCTTTATTTCCTCATTTTCAAGTTTAAATTTCTCTTCAGCCAATTTACCGTTCCTTAAATACCTTTTGACAACCTTTGTTAAGCTACAATACCCGCGACGACAAGCGCAGCCGTTACTAGATGATATATAGGTATTAAAATTGTGATGATATCAACGGCTCCCATCTTTATTCTCCTTACATTCTATTGATTTCTAACTTGCTGACAAAAGGATTAGTTGTATATCCGTTTTAACATATTTTAAATTAAAAGGGATAATATTCCTTTTTTCTTCGCTGGAAATTTAGCCATAAAAACACCCCGTAAATGTAAGATCGGTGTCTAACATTTACGGGACAGTTTTTTATTACACAAACTGCAACAACTGCATCAAAACCGGCACAACGAACAAAAACAAAATCGTACTTGTCGCAACGGTGTTTGTCGCAAAATCGACGTCTCCGCCTGCTTCGGCGGCGAGCATCGGGGTGACAGTCGGCGTCGCTGTGGCCGATTGGACGATTAATGTTTGCTTCAGCAGTGAAGAAAGCGGGATCGGCAGGAGCAGCAAAAACAGCACGAGCGGCGAAATGACGAAGCGTCCGAGTAAAACGCCGATCGTATCTTTGTCAAAGCGGATGCTTTTCAGCCCGGATTTGTTGAGGACGATCCCGATAAAAATCAATGACAGCGGCGTGACCAGGTTGCCGACGTATGTCAGCGCAGAATTCGCGAACTCAGGCACCGGAATTTCGAACCATAGAAACACGATTGAAACTAGAAAGCCTAAAAGCGGAGGCGGCAACAGCTTCGAAATGAGCTTTTTGAACGTTATTTTTTGCGCGCTGTGCGCTTCGTCTTTGCTGTCTTTGGCGATTAAAAAGGCGCCCAACGACCAGAGCGAAATCGTATTAATAATATAGTAAACAAGGAAATAAGGAAGGCTTTTTTCTCCGAACAACGCGATGTTCAGCGGCAGACCGATGAAGATCGCATTCGCGTTTACAAACGAAGCTCTGAACGTTCCGATTCTGCCTTTTCTCGTCCGCAATGCTTTCGATAATAAAAATGCAATGATATAGGAAATGATTACCCCGCACATAGGCCAGATTAAGCTGGAGGATTTTTCTTTCGTGAAAAACTTTAAGACGGATACAAAGATAGAGCAGGGCAGCGCTATTTTTGTTATCAGGTTTGAAATACTTTTGTTGAATCCTTCCACAAACCAGCCCTTCTCATTCAAAACATACCCTAATGCAATTAATAACAAAATGATAATAACGCTTGAAATCGATGTCCAAATGTTCATATGCATTCCTTCTTTTTATTTATTTATGGAAATGAAATATTCCCTACGTAAAATAATAGTTCAGCCGGAAGAAGACTCACAAATACGGTTTATTTATAGGCTGATAAGAAAGATTTATCAGCACGCCGGACAGCCTGACGGGGCGGGCCGTATTAGTTTTATTTATTATCGTATAAAAATTCTATAGGGGTTTTTGCCCGGGCGCCGGGTCTACAATAGCAGCGTACCGAAAATGGAATAAGGAGTTGATGGTTGTGGCTGAGGGAAGCGGTCCTGAAAGAAAAGCCCGGCAGCTGGCGTTTAAGCCGATTCCGTTTCTCATTTCTATCATTGTTGGAACGGTGCTTTGGTTTATCCACTATCCGTCAGGCATTTCTCTTCAGGGCGGCCATGTGCTGGCATTGTTCCTCGCAACGATTCTTGGCTGCATATTGAATGCGGCCCCGCTTGGACTTTACGCATTTATCGATTTGATTATTTTAACGGTAACGCATACGGTGAGCGGTGAAGTTGCTTTTTCAGGCTACAGTGACAGCACGATTTGGTTGATTGTGGCGGCTTATTGTGCAGCCATCGGATTTACGAAAACGGGACTCGGATTAAGGATTGCCTATCTGTTCGTCAAACTGTTCGGCAAACGGACATTGACTTTAGGATATGCCCTTGTGTTATGCGAATTGGTGATTTCACCCGCCATTCCGAGCAATACGGCCCGGGGAGCGGGAATCATTTTTCCGATTATCCAGCAGCTTGCGAAATCGTACGGTTCTGATCCGAAGCTCGGCACATCGCGAAAGATTGGCTCTTTCCTTGTGATTTTGGGATTTCACGCCAACCTGTTGACGTCGGCTATTTTTTTGACGGCGATTTCAACGAGCCCGATCGCGGTGTCATTGGCAGACAAACTCGGTGTCCACATTTCGTGGGGGCAATGGGCGTTGGCGGGGTTGTTGCCCGCGGTTGTCTCATTGGTCGTGATCCCGCTGTTCATCTATCTCGTCTATAAACCGGAAATTACGAAAATGCCCGATGCACCGGCAATGGCGCAAAAAGAACTGGAGAAAATGGGGCCGGTCAAACGCTCGGAAATCTACATGCTGATTTCTTTTCTTGTCATGATTTTGTTGTGGATTTTCGGAAATGCGCTCGGCGTCTCCACCACGATTGCGGCTTTTATCGGCGTGACGATGCTCGTCTTCTTTGGCGTGATTAAATGGTCCGACATTCCGGAACAAAAGAGCGCCTGGAACCTGCTCGTCTGGCTCGGACCGCTGTTGATGATGGGAGCCCAGCTCAATCGCTTCGGCGTTATCAAATGGTTCAGCAACGTTGTAGGCGCACAAGTTCATGGTTTGTCATGGGGCGTCGCTTTCGTTGTGTTAGGTTTGATCTACTATTACAGTCATTATTTCTTTACGAGCCTGATCATTCACGTCAATGCGTTCTATACGCCGTTTTTGGCGATTTTGATCGGCATGGGCGCTCCGCCTGTCGCATCCGCATTGTATCTGGCTTTTCTGACGGCGCTGTGCGCGCAGCCGACAAATTACGGGACGCTGGCAGGGCCGCTGTATTTCAGCTCTGAGTATGTTTCATCAAAAGCGTGGTTCAGCATAGGCTTTGCCGTATCTGCGCTGACGTTTGCGATTTGGACAGGTCTTGGAATGCTCTGGTGGCATATCATCGGAATCATGTAAAAATAAAAGAGAGAGGGAAATGAATATGTCAAATATTGGTGTTTTAACAAACCCATTGTTGAATAAAGGAACCGGATTTAAACAAGATGAACGCGATGCATTGGGGCTGAACGGCTTAATTCCGCCCGTCGTTCAAACGATCGACGAACAGGAGCGGCAAGTTTACAGCCAATATCAAAAAAAGGAAACGCGTCTTGAGCAAAGAATCTTTTTAATGGATATTTACAAAACAAACCGGACGCTTTTTTACTATACGATGGAAAAGCACCTTGTCGAATTTATGCCGGTCGTCTATGATCCTGTCGTAGCTGAGGCGATTGAGGAATACAGCGACCGTTTTGTTTCCCCGGATGCCGTCTATTTGTCAATCCATGATCAGGACAATATAAACGCGGCGCTTGAAAGCTTTGCTGACGGCCGGGATATTCGCTTAATCGTCGTGACAGATAGTGAAGGGATTTTAGGAATGGGCGACTGCGGCATCAACGGAGTTGAAATCGCAACCGGAAAATTAGCCGTTTACACAGCGGCTGCAGGTATTAATCCGAACCAGGTTCTCCCGGTTGTCCTTGATGTCGGGACGAATAACAAAGAGCTGTTGGACAATCCTCATTACCTGGGAAATAAACACGAACGGGTGAGAGGCGAGGCTTATGATCAATTTATAGACAAATTTGTGAAAGAAGTCACAAATTCATTCCCGAAAGCTTTGCTTCACTGGGAAGACTTCGGCCGTGCGAATGCAGCCAAGATTCTCGAAACATATCAATCAAGCATCTGCACGATCAACGATGACATTCAAGGAACAGGAATCGTCATTTTAGCGGCTCTGTTAGGTTCGATGAAAGTGTCAAACATCCCGTTAAACAAACAAAAAGTGCTGATTTTCGGTGCGGGTACTGCGGGTGTCGGAATCGCTAATCAAATTTTGGAAGAGATGCTGCGGACGGAGGATATCACTGTAGATGAAGCGAAAAAACGGTTTTATTTAGTCGATAAACAAGGATTGTTGACAGATGACATGCCGGATCTCACGAACGGCCAGCAAAAATTCGCACGTCCTCATGCCGAAATGGACGGCAAACAGTATAAAGACTTGCAGGACATCATCGCCTTCGTGAAACCGACTGTTTTGGTCGGGACATCCACTACACCGGGTGCATTTACTGAAGATGCGATCAAAGAAATGGCGAAGCACGTCGAGCGCCCGGCGATCTTCCCGATCTCAAATCCGACGAAGCTGATCGAGGCGCAAGCGGCTGACGTTATCAAATGGACGGACGGCAAAGCCCTGGTATGCACCGGAATTCCGTCTGATGATGTCGAATACAACGGCGTCACATATCAAATCGGCCAAGGCAACAATGCGCTCATGTATCCAGGACTCGGCCTCGGAATCATCGCCGCCGAAGCAAAGATCGTCACACAAAACATGCTCTCAGCCGCGGCGCGGGCCGTCGGTGATTTGGTCAACCCGCAAGTTGAAGGAGCGGCCATTTTGCCTCCGGTCGCTGAGATGAGAAAAGTCTCAAAAATCGTCGCTGAAGCCGTTGTGAAGCAAGCGATTAAAGACGGCGTCAATCAGAATGAAATCGCAAGCATCGAAGAAGCAGTCAGCCGTTTAATATGGGAGCCGAGATATTAACAAAACTGTCACTTGTAAGCATTCCGGAAGAGAGGCTATCATTTACAAATGATAGCCTTTTAACAAAGGAGACACCTGTGATATGAACTTAAAAGATTTAGAGTATTTTCAGACGCTTTGCTATACGAGAAGTTTTACAAAGACCGCAGAAGCCCTCTATGTGTCACAGCCATCCGTGACATTTGCGATTCACCGCCTCGAAGATGAGCTCGGCGTGAAGCTGTTCGAGATCAATAAGTCGCACCGCTCCGTCGAACTGACGATTGCCGGCCAGTATTTACAGAAAAAAGCCGGGCATATTTTAACGGAAGTCGAAAACACCGTCAGGGAAATCAGAGAGTTTAACCACCCGACGATTCGCCTTGGTCTGCCGCCGATCATCGGAGGCTACTACGCCGCTGATATCATGAAGCAGATCGATGATAAAGGGCTTTTGCCTTTCATCAATTTGGTAGAAGACGGGTCAGAGCTGCTCATGAAAAAAATTGAGGAAAACAAGCTTGATTTGGCCATCATCGGATCGGCTTCGCCTATACATAACAGCAAGATTGTCAGCATCCCCATCACGCGCTCAGAACTCGTGATATGCACCTCCAAGCAGCATAGATTCAGCGGCCGCAGCAACATTAACTTTCAGGAATTAGAGCATGAAAAGATGCTCGTGCTCGGCCAATCGTTCGTACACCGCACAGCCTTTCAGTACTTTTCAAAAAAATACCGGATCAAGCCGAAAGTCGTTTATCAAACGGATAAAATCCAGACGCTGAAAGCCTTGATCACCGTCGATTGCGGGATCAGCCTGTTAAGCAGAATGGTCGTCTCAGACGCGGAAGATATTGCGATGGTTCCTCTTGACGAAGAGGTCATTCCTTATTTTTACGTATCGATTTGCTTTAATAAAAACCATGCGCTGAGCGAAGAAGAAAAATCAATTATCGAACTGTTTCAAGCCCACGAAAAGCATGAGGATTTTACCGAAATCGCCCGGTAAAATCTTTTTTATGTCAAAAAAACGGCAGGTACCTGAATTTTCATGAAAGTCAGCCGATACATATGATGTAGTCTAACTTTTCCCAAAACTGTTTGATAGGAGATGGCCTAAAATGTTTCAAATCACCGATCTCAACCGTCAATACATCGGAGGGGAGTGGAGAGACGGCAAAAGCGAAAGCGTCTTGGCAGATCTGAACCCCTATACACAAAAAACGATCGCCTCTTTTCACAAAGCGACGCCCGATGACGTAGACCAGGCCTATAAGGTGGCACTCAATGCAAAAAAGGAGTGGGACCGCGTCGGCCCATATGAGAAACGGGCGATTTTGGAAAAAGCGGCCGCCTATATTGAGGAACATAAAGAAGCGATTGTGTTTCTCATTATGGAAGAGCTTGGCGGGACAAGGCTGAAAGCGGCTTTTGAAATCGATCTCGTCATCAATATGATCAAAGAAGCGGCCGGTTTTCCGCTCAAGATGGAAGGAAGAATTCTGCCTTCCCCTGTCGATGGAAAAGAAAATCGCCTGTACCGGATTCCGGCGGGCGTCGTCGGGGTGATCAGCCCGTTCAATTTTCCGTTCTTTTTATCGGTCAAATCGGTTGCTCCGGCGCTTGGCGCGGGGAACGGCGTGGTGCTGAAGCCGCATGAGGAAACGCCGATTTGCGGCGGAACCTTGATCGCGAAAATATTTGAAGAAGCAGGGCTGCCGAAGGGGCTTTTAAACGTCGTTGTCACAGACATCAAAGAGATCGGTGACAGCTTTGTGGAACACCCGATTCCAAGGATCATCTCGTTTACGGGTTCGACAAAGGTCGGAAGCTACATCGGCCAGCTTGCGGTCAAGCACTTTAAAAAACCGCTGCTTGAACTTGGCGGCAATAGCGCGCTGATCGTTCTGGAGGATGCCGATTTGGAATACGCGGTCAATGCCGCAGCCTTCAGCCGCTTCACCCATCAGGGGCAAATCTGCATGTCGGCCAACCGGATTCTCGTTCAAAAAGAGGTGTATCCGGCGTTTTTGAAATTATTTTATCAAAAGGTGTCTGCTTTTAAGACGGGAGATCCGATGGATCCGGATACGATTATCGGCCCTGTCATTAATGAACGCCAGGCGGAAAATCTGCGCAAGGCCGTAGAAAAAGGAATCGAAGAAGGCGCGGTCGCGCTGATCAAAGGCGAAATTAAAGGCAATCTCGTCGAACCGACGATTTTAACAGATGTAAAGCCGGGAATGTCGATCGCCCGGGAAGAGCTGTTCGGACCGGTCGTCTGTGTCATGCCGTTTCAAACGGAAGAAGAAGCAATCAGAATTGCGAATGACACACCGTTCGGGTTAAGCGGAGCCGTTCATACGGGGAATGTGGAACGCGGTGTGGATCTTGCTAAACAGATCGAAACGGGAATGATCCATGTCAACGACACCACGATCAACGACGAGCCGCACATCGCTTTCGGCGGAGAAAAACAGTCAGGCCTCGGAAGGCTGAATGGAGAATGGAGCCTTGATGAGTTTACGACATTGAAGTGGATCTCTGTCCAGCATCAAAAAAGGGTTTTTCCATATTAAAAGGAGGTTTACAACATGAACGAAGCAGTACAGACAGAAATCCATCCTCTTTTGGACGCATTTGTAAAGGTCGCACCTTTCCTGAATGCGCTCATTCAGGATGATGTGACAATCGGGATTTATGATACGGAAAAACTGATCATCAACATTCCCGGGAAAACTTTTTCCCTGGATGTGAAGCCAGGGGATCCCTTGCAGGAAGGGGACATTATTACAGACGCGATCCATCAGAACCAAATGAAATCGAGCCTTGTGCCGAAGGAGCTGTTCGGTTTTCCGCTTATGGCAAGGGCGATTCCGCTCCATGACGAAAGAGGCCGGGTCATCGGCGGCGTAGGCCTCGGCACGAGCCTTGAAAAATCGGATCAGCTTCACCGCGTTGCCGAAAACCTGTCGGTGATCGTTGAGCAGACCGCTACAGCCATTCAGGACATCGCCGAATCTGTCAGCGGATTTTCCGGGCAAATGTCCGACATCTCCAAGCAGGCAAAGCAAGTCAGCGAAAGCGCCGGAGAAATCGAGAAAATTTCCGTCACCGTAAAAGGCATATCAGACCAAAGCAATCTCCTCGGGCTGAACGCGGCGATCGAAGCTGCAAGGGCTGGCGAATCGGGCAAAGGATTCTCGGTTGTGGCCGACGAAATCAGAAAGCTTGCAACGCATTCGAAAGAAAACGTCGGACAGATCGATGAAATCACGAAAAAGATTCATGCGTTATTGAAAGGGCTCGAACAGTCGATCGAAGTCATCAACGAGCATACAAGCGGACAGGCTGCCGGTGTTGAACAAATTTCGGCAACCATGCAGGAAATCAGCAGCAACGCGCAAAACCTCGCAAAGATGGCGGAATATCATGTGGGAGACTAAAAAATAGATTGAACAGCGGAAGCTGCCGGATGAGCCGGCGGCTTTTTTAGCGGGTGGCTGGAGGATGCATGATGTTACTTCTATGAAGCACAGTGTGACGTGTTTTGGTACCTGCTGAGCAAACTTGTATGCCCGTCAGGACAGTTTCTCTCAACAAGCGAATAGGAAGCGATGACATAAACCTCAAATGATAGCTTTATACTATAATTTGAAAATAATGCCTATAAGAGAATAGATAATGACAGTTGAAAAAAGAATTGTCATATGAAACAAAGAGTAAATAAACATATATGTTGCCCATTTTTCCGGATCCATTCTTTTGTAACCGTATACACTAAGACCAAACCATATCAAACTTAAAAGAAGGGCAACGAGCATAAGTCCAAGGCTTAAAGAATAAAAAAGGACACTTGTTCCAATGAGGATGATTAAATAAATATTGGTTTGTATATATGTTCTTTTAACTCCTTTGACAACTGGGAGCATTGGAACTTTCGCAGCCTTATACTCATCATTCTTTCGAATAGCTATAGCATAAAAATGAGGCATTTGCCATATAACAGAGATAACAAAAAGACCGAGAATAGCAGGATGCGTAACATCCGGATAAATAGCTGCCCATCCAATGAGAGGCGGCATAGCTCCAGCGATGCTTCCAACCTCTGTATTGTAAACTGTTCTTCTTTTACTCCACATGGTATACGGGACAATATAAAAAAACAATCCTAGAAATCCTAGGAGTGCTGCCAGAGAAGTTGTCAACGCAAGAATGGCGATTCCGAAAAGCGCCATAAAGGTACCAAGCCATAAAACTGTTTTAGGCTTAATTTCTCCTGTTACAGTCGGTCTGTTTTTGGTTCTCTCCATAATGGAGTCTATATCTCGGTCAAATAAGTTATTAAAAGCTCCTGCCGCCCCCATTATCAAAATTGAACCAACCAAAGCGAAAATTATTTCTGGCAATTTTTCAAAAAGGCTGATTTTATAAGTATATAAAGCTAATGTTAATCCGGCAAACATCGGAATAAGGTTAGATTTAATAATTCCTGTTTTAATGGTTTGTGCCAATTTTGTTGAGGCAGTCTCTTTATCCGTTATTATTTTGTTTTCAATTTGCATTTGTTCTTCTCCTTTATTTGATTATCTTAAAATCCGGCTAGAGAAGTGTTGTGATGAATGGGATAAATTTAGATACCAATTAGTATTTAGATACTAATTGGTATGTTAATTCTTTATGGTATGATTGTCAAGAGAAGGAGGAAGAAGAATGCTTAGGAGAAGGTTAAACCAAAAAGAGCGGAAAGAGGAAACGAGGCAAATGCTTTTACATTCGGCTGTTGAGATCTTTTCAGAGCTTGGCTTTCATGGAGCTTCCGTTGAAAAAATTGCTGAACATGCCGGATTTAGTAAGGGTGCAGTTTATTCTAATTTTAAATCCAAGGAAGAACTCTTTCTTGCATTATTGGAACAGCAAATGAATTTACATGTGAATAACATCGATAAAATAATAGACCAGCAGGATTCACTTGCACATTTTATTGAAGCAATGCATGAGCATTTTGTTTCAGTGACGAATGAAAATCAAAAGTGGATTATTTTAAATACGGAGTTTCTTCTTCATGCAATGCGTAATGAGCCGGTTCGCTCTAAATGGTCTTGCATGATTATGGAGTCCGTGGATCAGATCTCTAAGTCTGTTGCAAAATTAATGTTGAAAGAGAATCATAATAGTGCTCTATCTCCGGAAGAAATCGCATGGACCATTTTTTCATTAGAAAATGGTCTTGCTATATTTAATTTTATTAATGAAGAAAAGGTCCCGGCTAATTTATATGGAAAAGCACTAAAAGATATGCTCCTAACCCCTGAAAACCCTACTGACGGCCATAGAAATGATTCAGTTTAAATTTAATGCAAAAGGCCGAGGCCGTTTAAAGGAAGGAGCCCGCCCACAAGATCGGCGGCTTATTTATTTTCTGGAGCACAATCATTAAAATTTTATTTTAAATTCTCAAAAGGAATTTCCCTTCCAAAATCGAAAGTGGTATAGGAAATCGTCTTCATAAGGGGGAAGGGTATGAAGGTATACACGAAAACAAAGCTGACCGGATTATGGTTGGGACCGATCGGTTTTTTGCTGATTTTCGGCCTGATTCCCGAAGCGGAGCTGGCCCATGCGCCGCGGGTTGTCCTGGCTGTGACGGCTTGGACGGCCGTCTGGTGGATCACGGAGGCCGTGCCGATTCCGGCGGCGTCTTTATTGCCCGTCATTCTGCTGCCGACACTGGGCGGTTTAGATGTGGACACGGCGGCTAAAGCATACGGCGATCCGATTGTTTTCATGTATATGGGCGGATTTATCATTGCGATCGCCATTGAGAAGTGGAATCTTCATCAGCGGATGGCGCTGCATATTTTGAAGCGGATCGGTACGGAAAGCCACCGGATTGTGCTGGGCGTGATGGTGGCGACGGCGTTTTTGTCGATGTGGATTTCAAATGCCGCGACCGCTTTGATGATGCTTCCTGTTGCGCTGGCCGTCATTAAAGAAGTGCGGGAAAAAGGGATTTTAAAAGGGGATTCGCTTCAGAAGTTCAGCAAGAGCGTTCTGTTGTCCGTAGCGTATGCCGCATCGATCGGCGGTCTTGCCACATTAGTCGGATCGGTCCCTAATGCGGTGTTTGCGGCAATGTCCAAACAGATGCTGAATCGGGAGATTATGTTTTTTGAATGGTTTTTATTCGGATTTCCGGTTACCGTTCTTTTTTTGATTATCCTATATTTATATTTGACGAAGGTGCAGTTTAAAGTCAGCCGCTTTGAAGGGAAAAAGCCTGATTTCATCGATCACGACCTGCATGCGCTCGGGCCGATGACGCGGGAGGAGAAGACGGTGTTCGCCGTGTTTTTGATGACGGCATTGTTATGGATGTTTAAATTCTTGCTTCCGTTTGACATATCCGATACATCGATCGCGATCCTCGGGGCGCTTCTGCTTTTTTTAATCCCGGGCACAAAGGACGAACGGATTTTGGAATGGAAGGATATGCAGTCGCTGCCTTGGGGGAAGCTCCTTTTGTTCGGAGGCGGGTTGTCGCTGGCTGCCGGTTTTTCCGAGACGGATGTAACGGGATGGATCGCCGGAAAGCTGAAGCTTTTGGAAGGGCATCCTTATTTATTCGTTTTAATCGTGTTAACGGGAGCGATTTTATTCATGACGGAGATTATGTCGAATACGGCTGTCGCCAATATGGTGATTCCGATGACGGTGGGACTCGGCGCTGCGATTCACGTTGAGCCGTACGGGCTGATGGCGGCGGCCGCGCTCGCATCCTCGTGCGCATTTATGCTGCCGATTTCGACCCCGCCGAATGCGGCCGTTTTCAGCGCAAATGTGCTGAGTATGAAGGATATGATCAAAGCGGGGTTTTGGCTGAATGCCGCGGGCATTTTGATCATCGTTACAGGCGTGTATTTTCTGCTCCCCGCCGTTTTGCAGTAAAATGCCCATAAACCTCTCACTAGTTTTCTTTCATTAACTGATTTAAAATATAGCTATGACATTAGGTGAGGATTGGTAGACACATGAGCATTTTAAAAGCGGAAGGTTTATATAAAACGTACGGAGATAAAACACTGTTTGACCATATATCGTTTCATATCGAAGAAAATGAGCGGATCGGCTTGATCGGACCGAACGGAACAGGGAAAAGCACACTGCTCAAGGTGATTGCCGGCGATGAATCGACGGAAAAAGGAGAGATTACGAGAGCCGGCAGCCTCCATACCGAGTATTTGCATCAGGAGCCTGACCTGGACGGCAGCCAGACGGTGCTTGAACATATTTATTCGGGCGATTCCGTGATGATGCGGACGATGAGGGCGTATGAAAAAGCGCTGCAGGAGCTGAACGCCTCTCCAGAAGATCCGAAGAAACAGGAAGATCTGCTGGCCGCTCAAGGGAAAATGGACGAGCATGGCGCCTGGGATGCGAACACGGCGGCGAAAACGATTTTGACGAAGCTCGGCGTTACGGACGTGACGAAAGAAGTCAGAGCCCTTTCCGGAGGCCAAAAAAAGCGGGTGGCGATCGCCAAAACGTTGATACAGCCTGCAGATATTCTCATTTTGGATGAGCCGACAAACCATCTCGACAATGAAACGATCGAATGGCTTGAAGGATATTTGAGCGGCTATTCAGGTTCGGTCGTTCTCGTGACCCATGACCGCTACTTCCTTAACCGGGTGACGAACCGGATCTACGAGCTTGACCGGGGCAGCCTTTATACGTACAAAGGAAACTACGAAGTGTTTTTGGAGAAGCGGGCTGAGCGGGAGGCGCTCGCCGAACAAAACGAGACAAAGCGGCAAAACCTGCTCAGAAGGGAGCTCGCCTGGCTGAGAAGGGGGGCAAAGGCCCGTTCGACAAAGCAGAAAGCGAGAATTCAGCGCGTCGAGGAGCTGAAGGATCAGGAAGCGCCTGAAGCCGCTTCATCCCTTGATTTTGCGATCGGCTCCCACCGTCTCGGAAAACAGGTAATCGAGGCTGAAGGAGTGGAGATCAGCCGCGGCGGAAGAAAGCTTGTCACGTCATTTCAGGAGCTCATCGTCCCTGGCGACCGCGTCGGCATCATCGGGCCGAACGGCATCGGCAAGACGACGCTGTTAAACGCCCTGGCCGGACGCATCAAGCCTGAAGCGGGCTCCATCACGATCGGCCAAACCGTCAGAATCGGCTATTATACGCAGGATCACAACGAGATGGACGATTCGCTGCAGGTGATCGAGTATATCAAAGAGACGGCCGAGGTCGTCAAAACGGCCGACGGCGAGGTGATCACCGCCGAACAGATGCTGGAAAGGTTCCTCTTTCCGCGCCGTGTGCAGCGCACTTACATCCGCAAGCTGTCAGGCGGCGAGAAGCGGCGCCTCTATCTTCTGAAAGTGCTGATGGAGGAGCCGAATGTTCTGTTTCTCGATGAGCCGACAAATGATCTGGATACTGAGACGCTCGGCGTGCTCGAAGACTATTTGGACCAGTTCCCGGGCGTCGTCATTACGGTATCCCATGACCGCTATTTTCTTGACCGGGTCGTCGACCGACTGCTCGTGTTTGAAGGAAACGGCATCATTTCACGCTTTCAGGGATCGTACAGCGATTATATGGACAAGCAGAAGGAACAAAGTCGCCAGAAACCGGCTGCTGAAGAAAGCGCGCCTGCAAAACCTGAGAAAAAGAAAAGGAAAAAGCTATCTTATAAAGATCAGCTCGAATGGGAAGGCATTGAAGATAAAATCGCGCTTTTGGAAGAAAAGCATAAACAATTGGAAGAAGAAATCGCTGCAGCGGGCAGCGATTTTGCCAAAATCCAGACCTTGATGGAAGACCAAAAGAAAACGGCTGAAGAGCTTGAAGAGGCAATGGAGCGCTGGACCGAGCTTTCGCTGATGATCGAGGAACTCGAACAATCATAACTGCCGGGGGAACCCCCGACAGTTTTTTTCATGTTACAACGGTTCAGATGCGTTCAAAACGGCTTGAAGCAAGCCGGGGAAGCGGCTGTTTAAGTCGTCTTCGCGAATCGAAATAAAACGCTGTGTCCCGTCTATTCTTGTATGAATCACTCCCGATTCCCTGAGCACTTTAAAATGGTGGGAAAGGGTTGATTTAGGGATGGGGATATTGACTGCGCTGCACGACTGTTCTCCGGCTTCAGCGAGATTTTTAATGATTTGCAGCCTGTATTGATCACTTAGTGCGTAAAGAACAGCGGATAATGTGATGTCATCCCGGTTTGGATGGTAAAGCGTCCTCAATGTGATTCACCTGCCTTACATATACTTATGATTTGAATTGTAGCATAAGCGATGCTATTATTCTATTGTTCGAATATATTCGAACAATAGAATAAACCGAAAGGGTGACAATATTTGAAAAAGGTGCTTCCGCTTTTCTTTTGGATCATGTTTATGATTGGGACGGATACGTTTTTAGTTTCCCCTTTATTGCCGACTTTAAGGGAGCTGTACAACGTCCCTGTAGAAATGTCCGGCTGGATCGTGAGTTCATACGCGCTCGGCTACGCTTTATTCGCTTTAATCGCCGGTCCGGTGTCTGACGGGTTAAATCGAAAAACGGTGATGACCTGGGGGATGGCCGCCTTCGGCGCGAGCACCTTGTTATGCGGTTTTGCCCCGAATTTCTGGACGATGATTCTGCTGCGGTTTGCAGCCGGAGTGAGCGCTGCGTTTGTGACGCCGCAAGTGTGGGCTTCGATTCCAACGCTTGTTCCGAAAGAGCGGATGGTAAAAAGCATGGGGATCGCTGCTGCCGGTTTATCATTTTCGCAGATGCTCGGCTTGCCGATCGGCGGTTATTTGGCATCCATTCATTGGTCTGCTCCGTTTTTGATCCTTGGAGCATGCTCGTTTATCTTCGCAGGGCTCATTCATTTCGTTTTGCCCGATTTAAAGCCGCATCAGCAGGCAGCAGAAAAGGTTCCGCTTGCGGCCCGCTACAGAACGCTGTTGTCTGAACCGAAGGTGTTGAAAACATTTTCCGCTTATTTTATCTTTCAAACGGGAAATTTTGCGGCTTTTTCTTTTCTGGGCACATGGCTGGCGGATGATTTTCGGTTCAATGTCGGTCAAGTGGGAACGGCGATGCTTATTTTAGGATTGGGAAATCTATTTGGGAGCACATTGGGCGTGCATTTGGTCGCAAAGCTGGGCAGGGCTTTTTCCTTGTATGCCGGGATTGCGATTTTGACCGTACTGTATGTCATTCTTGCGCAAACGAAGCAGTTTTCATTTGCCGAGATTAACTTTTTTATTATGTTCTTTATTACGGGGATCGTATTTACATTGATGATGAGCCTTTTGCAAAGCTTGTCGCCTCATTCGAGAGGGACGATCGCTTCATTGGCGAATTCCTGTATGTACATAGGGCAAACGGCGGGAGCATCGGCGGCCGGATTGTTATATTCCCGATTCGGCGGATTTTTTGCGGTTGCCATGTTTACGGCGGTATTATATATTCTTTCAATCTTATTGTTTAAAAACAGCAAAATACTGAAACAGACTTTGTAATCATCCAAGAGGCTGCCGTTCGTGACGGCAGCCTATCAATTTATATTTTCGAGTACGACAGCCGCGCGATGGCATCGTGCAGGTGTATCGATTCCTCATTGCGGCATTCGATTTCAAAAGCGGAGATCCAGTCCATTTCGTATAAGTCAGCAGCGGTTAAGCGGATGACGTCTTCTACAAATCTCGGATTCTCGTAAGCCTGTTCTGTTACTTTCTTTTCGTCGGGTCTTTTTAAGACGGGGTAAAGCTTCGCGCTTGCATTGGTTTCGGCTGCGGCGAGAAGCTCCGTTTTGAAATCTTCCGGCATGGCGGCCCTGTCATTGATGTGCGCTGTGATCTTGATGACGCCGCGCTGATTGTGGGCGCCGTACTCGCTGATTTCTTTTGAGCAGGGGCAAAGTGTCGCCGCTTTGGCCGTGATGCCAACTGTCCCGGTCCAGCCCTCTTTTTCATGATACGAAACATTCATATGTATATCGGCGTGCATCAGCCCGGGGAATTTGAGTTCTGGGCTGAGCCGCTCAAAATACCATGGAAATGCGAGAGACACTGCTGCCCCTTGCTGCTCCATGTTGACCGCCAGTTCCTTCGTAAAGTCTTTCAGCGAATCAAGTCCGACGATCCAGTTTTCTGCATGGTATCGCTGTAATTGTTCAGTCAGCCGGCTCATGTTGATGCCTTTCCTGCTGCGCGCAAGATGAGTCGTTAACGAAAATGAACCGATCGTCGTCTGGGAAAACGGCTTGACTGCCGATGTGATGCGGATCGGGTGGGAAATGTTTGTTACGCCGACCTGATCAATGTCAAATAAATAATCGTTCGGCGTATTTTGTATATCTTTCATTTGTTCTTTAACGGTTGGGTTCGTTCCTTTTACCTCCTCGACAGATCCGAAGAGGCGGTGACGTTCCGGTTTTGCCGGTAATTGAAGGTCGCGTTTCATAGAAGAGACTCCTTTCAGATATTAAATCGTAATTATTACTATTTATTTTGAGGGACAGCTGTGATAAAATCAAGTGGTCGTATTTTAAATCGAAATGATTTCGTTTTAAGGAGTGGTGATATTGCAGGACAGCGAAATCGTTATTGTCGGAGCGGGTCCCGCATGCATTGGAATGGGAATCGTTCTGAAAAAGCTCGGTTTTGAATCGTTCACTATTTTAGAAAAAGATCGCGCAGGTGCCTCGTTTTATCGCTGGCCCGAAGAAATGAAACTGATTACCCCTTCCTTTACAGGACAGGGATTTGGCGCTTTGGATTTAAATGCGGTTGCTCCGGGGACATCGCCAGCTTTTACGTTTCAGCGCGAGCATTTAAGCGGATCTGAATACGGAGAGTATTTACGCCTTTTAGCCCGTCATTTTCAGCTGCCTCTAGCCGAAGGCACGGCGGTGCGGAAGCTGCATAAAGACAAGGCCGGCTTTTTGGTCGAAACGGATCAAGGCGTTCTAAATGCCAGAGCCGTGATTTGGGGAACGGGGGAGTTCCAGTTTCCGAAGCATTCTTTTCCGGGCGCAGAACTTGGGCTGCATAACAGCAAAGTCGCCTCATGGAGCCAATTTGAAACAGCCCATTATTATGTGGTCGGCGGTTATGAAAGCGCAATGGATGCCGCTTTTCAGCTCGCGGAGTATGGAAGCGATGTGACGGTGGTCATGCCGAATTCGATAAGGGGAAATGAAGAGGCCGACCCGAGTCGGGCGCTGTCGCCGTATACGTGGGAGCGCATAGAAGCTGCTTACCAAAAAGAAAAAGTGCATTTTTTAGAAAACGCCAGGGTCGCGAAAATGACGAAAAAGGGAGACTCGGCATATGATCTTCACTTGGCCGACGGCCGAAAAATCCGCTCTGAAACTCGGCCGATTATTGCGACGGGATTTTATCCAGGTGCCAAACAAATCAAACATTTATTTGAATGGACGGAAAACGGCAAACCGCTGCTGACGAACGCGGATATGTCGACAATTACGGAAAACCTGTATGTAATCGGGCCCAGTGTCCAGCATCAGAAAGCCGTCTTTTGTTTTATTTATAAATTCCGGCAAAGATTTGCGGTGATTGCAGAGCACCTGTTGAAAAAATTAGGACACCCGCTGGATGAAAAGGTGCTTTCAGAATACAAGGAGAACCAAATGTTTCTGACTGATTTGAGCTGCTGTGAGGTTGATTGCGAATGTTAAAAAAACCGAAGCAACAGAAACGGATGCTGCTGGTCGGATTGGAGTCGGTCGGAAAAACGACGCTTTTTTCCGCCATCACAGACCAGCAAGCCGGAGAAGAGACCAATGTCAAAGGTTCGACGGTTTTTGTTACCGAAAGGGAGATCAAGAGCCTTCAAGGCTGGGTGGTTGTGGATGCGCCCGGGGTTCGGCCGGATGACAGCCTTACACAAAGAGCATTGAAGAGAGAAATTGAAAAAGCGGATCATACGATTGTCGTTTTAAGAGGCACGCATTTTTCTGAAGAGCTTCGAACGATCATCGATCTGATTCCCCCGAATTGTCAACATGTCTATTTTATCGTGACCTTTAAAGACAAAATGACGCAGGAAATGCGCCTTGCGCTTTCTAATCACATCGAGCGGTGCGATTTGCCGATTATGCTCATCGATTCGCGAAGGATGACGGAAAGCAAAAAAGAACACCTCTTTGCTTTTTTAAAAAAGTATGCTTCATTTCATCCGCTTAAACGCAAACAGATGGAATACTTAAAGCTTGAATCTGCGTCTCCACAACACATGGTGTTTGATCATCGCATCTGGGGGCCGCTTCTTTCGATGGCGGTTTTATGTTTATTGTTTATGCTGCCGGTGATCGCGGCTTATCATGTTTCCGGATGGGTGCAGCAATATGCGGACGAATGGCTGCTCGATCCGCTCACAAAAGCTGCGGAAGGCTGGCCGTCCTGGGTTGAAGCGATACTTGCGGGGAGCTATGGCCTTATCACTCTCGGGATTTATTCATTCGTTTGGGCGTTCCCGGTCGTTTTATTCATGTCGGCAGCCAATGCTGCGGCAGATGATTCGGGCTTAAAGGATCGAATCGTTGATTCATTGGATCCCTTAATGAGAAAAATCGGCATGAACGGCCGGGATTTAGTGCCGTTGATAACCGGGTTTGGCTGCAACGTCGTGGCTGTTCAGCAGACCCGTTCATGCAGCATGTGCACCCGGAGACAATGTGTTTCAATGATCTCATTCGGTTCTGCATGCAGTTATCAAATCGGGGCCTCCCTTTCGATTTTTCACGCTGCGGGAAAGGAGTGGCTGTTTATTCCATATCTGCTGACTCTCGCCGCAGTAGGGGCCGTGCATAATCGCTTTTGGTATCCGGCAGAACAGAAGTGGTCCTCTTATTTTAAAAACCGGGCGTCATTTTTGCAGCGGCCTTCATGGAAAGGAACTGCATTTCGGGTGAAAACGGTACTTAAGCAGTTTATTTTTCAGGCCATGCCGATCTTTCTCATCATCTGTCTGGCGGCGACGGTATTACATGAACTGGGAATCATTCGTTTCTTCACAATGCTTGCGTCGCCGGTTTTGAAAGCGTTCGGAGTCCCGGAGGAAGCTGCACCCGGTCTTGTTTTTTCAATGATCAGGAAAGACGGCATTTTACTGTTTAATGAAGGAGGCGGTACACTTTTACATTCTTTATCTGGAGGCGCGCTCTTTTTATTGGTTTATCTGGCATCGACTTTTTCGGCCTGCGTGGTGACGGTCTGGACAATCGCAAAAGAATTGGGAATTAAAGCTGCTGCCGGACTCGTTGGAAAACAGATGGTGACAGCGGCTGTTTCAACTTTAGCTCTGCTGTGCATATATAAGCTGCTGTTTTTATGAACGGTTTTGCATTTTGGATTGAAATGTGATGAAATAATTTATAAATCGTAATTATTGCGATTTATAAAAAGAGAAGGAGAATGACAATGAACAATAAAATTCCTGTAACGGTTTTAAGCGGATACCTCGGGGCGGGCAAAACGACTTTGCTGAATTACATACTGCAAAACCGCCGGGGCCTGAAGGTTGCCGTCATCGTCAATGACATGAGTGAAGTGAACATCGACGCCGGACTGGTCAAGCAGGGCGGAGGCCTTTCAAGGACGGATGAAAAGCTGGTCGAAATGTCGAACGGCTGCATCTGCTGCACGCTGAGAGAGGATTTGCTGGTGGAGGTTGAAAAGCTCGCCAAACAAGGGAATATTGATTATATCGTGATCGAGTCGACCGGGATCAGCGAGCCGATTCCGGTCGCGCAAACCTTTTCCTACATCGATGAGGAACTGGGCATCGACTTAACCCGGTTTTGCCGGTTGGATACGATGGTCACGGTTGTCGACGCCAATCGTTTTTGGCACGACTTTCAGTCAGGGGACAGCCTGCTGGACAGAAAAGAAGCCGTCGGCGAAGAGGATGAGCGTGATATTGCCGATCTCCTCATTGACCAGATCGAATTTTGCGATGTGCTGATTTTGAATAAATGCGATCTTGTGTCTCAAGAAGAGCTGGCAAAGCTGGAGAAAGTGCTGAGAACGTTGCAGCCTGGTGCGAAAATCATCCGGGCGGTCAAAGGGGAAGTTGATCCGGAAAAGATTTTGAATACACGATTGTTTGATTTTGAGAAAGCAAGCAGTTCGGCGGGGTGGCTAAGGGAATTAAATCAGGGGCATGAGCAGCATACGCCTGAGACTGAGGAATACGGGATTTCTTCCTTCGTGTATGAAGCGCGTCGCCCTTTTCACACAGAGCGGTTTTATAACTGGATCCAAACGCTTTCGGAAAATGTTGTCAGAGCGAAAGGAATTGCCTGGTGCGCGACGAGGAACAACCTTGCCTTATTGATGTCGCAGGCTGGTCCGTCCGCCAGTCTTGAGCCGGTCTCGTACTGGGTGGCAGCATTGCCGAAGCAAGAACAGGAACGAATCTTAAAGGAAGAGCCGGAGGTTTTACAGGATTGGGATGCCGAATTCGGCGACCGCCATACAAAGCTCGTCTTTATCGGAATCGACCTTTCGCCTGAAGAAATTTCAGCCGAAGCGGACCGATGCCTGCTGACAGATTCCGAGATGGCGGATGATTGGTCATTACTGCCTGATCCGTTTGATTGGGTGATTCAAAAAGCATAAACAAAGAAACCAAAAGGCAAAAGAGGAGCATCCCGTCCTCTTTTGCCTTTTTTTCTGCTTGCATTGACATATGAGGAAAGGAATACTAATATTCTATTTATAATGTTAACTAAAATTCATATGAGGTTAACATATAATGAGGGGTGAAAGAATGCAAGGGGAAACGTATTACAGCGTGAGAATGAGGGCTTCCCAAAACGGCTCCCATGAAGAAGGGGGCAAGCATATATCAGGAGGAGAGCGGCTCTCGACTTTCGGCGGTTTGAAGGATGCGGTCAATGCTTTATTGGATAAAGGTCTGTCCCATTCAAGAGGAAAACCGGACTTTATGCAAATTCAGTTTGAATATGTTGACGACCCGATAAGAGCGATCCATCCTTTGCAAATTGAAACTAACGATGCGAATTCAGCAGAAGACGGAAAAGCGCTTGCCACGGAGCTTCTGCAGCAAGCAGGCGTTCCGGGAGATGTCATTGAAAAAGCGTTTCGGCGCATCGACGAATTCTCAGAAGTAAGAGGCGCTGTATTGTTTGACGTCCGCTCCGGAAAGCGGGTTGACGAAAGAAAGGAAAAAGGCGTACGGGTTTCGCGGCTGGATTGGCCTGACGCCGATTTCAGGGAATGGGCGGCAAAACGAGGAGTCCCGCTGAATTCACGAATGAAAGAAGCGCTCGCAGTGGCGACAAAGGTATGCGGGCACCCGGCCGTCATCGCCGAATTGTGCTGGTCGGATGACCCGGATTACATAACCGGCTACGTCGCCGGCAAAAAGCTCGGCTACCAGCGGATTACTAAGATGAAAGAGTATGGAGACGAAAGCGGCTGCCGCGTTTTTTTCGTCGATGGATCGGCCGATTTGAACGATTGCATCAGCTATTTGGAAAAAAAGCCTTTGTTTATTCAAGCAGGAGGGGAACCATGGAACTGTCATTAATCGAAAAAAGCAAAACGTATCTTTGGCTGCCTTTTACACAGATGAAAGACTATGATGAAAACCCGCTCATCATCGAAAGCGGAAACGGCATCATGCTAAAAGATATAAACGGCAAGGAATACTATGACGGATTTTCTTCAGTCTGGCTTAATGTACACGGACACCGCAAAAAGGAATTGGATGAGGCGGTCAAAAAACAGCTCGGCAAAATCGCCCATTCTACATTGCTCGGGATGACGAATGTTCCGGCGACAGAGCTTGCCGAAACTTTAATCAAGATAAGCCCTGAAAAGCTTACGCGCGTTTTTTATTCCGACAGCGGCGCTGAAGCGATGGAAATCGCCTTGAAAATGGCGTTTCAATATTGGAAAAATACGGGGAAACCCGAAAAGCAAAAGTTCATCTCGATGCGAAACGGGTATCACGGAGATACGATCGGCGCCGTCAGCGTCGGTTCGATCGAGCTTTTTCATCATGTCTACGGACCGCTTATGTTTGAAAGCTTCAAGGCCCGGGTTCCTTATGTATACCGTTCCGAAAGCTCAAGCCCTGACGAGTGCCGCGATGAATGCCTGAACGAACTCGAAGAGCTGCTGAAAGAGCATCACGACGAGATAGCGGCGCTGTCGATCGAATCGATGGTTCAAGGAGCGTCCGGCATGATCGTGATGCCTGAAGGGTTTTTGGCCGGCGTTCGCGAGCTCTGCACGGCGTATGACGTGTTAATGATTGTCGATGAAGTGGCAACAGGATTTGGCCGCACAGGAAAAATGTTTGCCTGTGAGCATGAAGGCGTTCAGCCTGACCTCATGGCAGCAGGGAAAGGGATTACCGGAGGCTACTTGCCGATAGCCGTTACATTCGCAACAGAAGAAATTTATAGAGCTTTCTACGACGACTATGAAACGTTAAAAACGTTTTTCCACGGCCACTCCTATACGGGGAATCAGCTTGGCTGCGCGGTTGCGATCGAAAATTTGCGCTTGTTTGAATGTGAACAAATCGTTGATCAAGTCGCCGAAAAATCGGAAGCCCTGCGCGGATGCCTCCGTACCTTGGAGACGCTCGCTCATGTCGGCGATATCCGGCAGCTCGGCTTTATGTGCGGGATAGAGCTTGTCCAGTCAAAGGAAACAAAGCAGCCTTATCCTCCAGAAAAGCGGATCGGATACCAGGTTTCGTTGAAAATGAGAGAGCTTGGCATGCTGACAAGGCCGCTCGGAGATGTTGTTGCATTTCTGCCGCCGCTCGCGAGCACAACCGGGCAGCTTGAAGCGATGGTGTCCATCATGAAAGAAGCGATCGATGAGGTTACAAGCGGTGAACTTTGATGAGTGGTTAACCCGGCGGCTGGACGAAACAAAATCAGCCGGGCTTTACCGCACGCTGCGGCCGGAGAGTTGCGGCGGGAAGAATTGGGCATCCAATGATTACTTGGGCTTGGCCAATGACAGCCGGTTGATGTCAGCCGCAAAAACGGCGCTCCATCAGGGAACAGGCAGCGGCGGATCGCGGTTAACGGCAGGCAACACGAGCTGGCATGAAAAACTGGAGCGGAAAATCGCCGGCTTTAAACAGACGGAAGCGGCTCTCTTGTTTTCAAGCGGATATTTGGCGAACATCGGCGTGCTTTCTTCATTGCCTGAAAAAGGGGACGTCATATTGAGCGACCGGCACAACCATGCGAGCATCATCGACGGGTGCCGCCTGTCAAAGGCAGAGACGGTCGTTTATCAGCACATCGATATGAGCGATCTTGAACAAAAGCTGGCAGCAGCGCAACGGTACAACAGGCGTTTTATTGTAACAGATGGCGTATTCAGCATGGACGGGACGATCGCGCCTCTTGACAGAATCATCCCGCTCGCAAAGCGCTATCAGGCTTTCGTTATTGTTGATGATGCACACGCAACGGGCGTGCTTGGGGAAAACGGAAGGGGAACGTGCGAATATTTCGGCGCAAGCCCTGATGTCGTGATCGGCACGTTAAGTAAAGCGGCCGGTTCAGAAGGCGGATTTGTCGCTGGTTCCAGCGTATTAATCGATTTTTTGCTCAATCATGCCAGAACGTTTATCTTTCAGACAGCCGTCCCGCCGGCGAGCTGTGCAGCTGCGCATGCGGCATTGGAGCTCATCGAAGACAGCCGCGAAAAACGGCGGATGTTGAGGTCGTCTGCAAAAACAATAAGAACAGGCCTGGAGAATATGGGGTTTACGGTAAAGGGAATGGATACGCCGATTATCCCCGTTATCATTGGAGATGCCCAAAAAGCCGTGTTATTTGCGAAACTCCTTGAGGAAAAGGGAATTTTTGCGCCGGCGATCCGCCCGCCGACGGTTCCGGAAGGCGAAAGCCGGATCAGGCTGACGGTCACTGCAAACCGCAGCCAAAGCGAAATCGCCGATTTGCTGAAATGGTTTTATTTTATCGGAAAAGGGATGAACATCGTAAAATGAAGGGTTTTTTTGTAACGGGAACAGACACGGGTGTGGGGAAAACGATCATATCTTGCGGAATTGCCGCTGTATTAAAAAAGCATAAGTTCGATGTCGGGGTGTTTAAGCCGTTTTTGAGCGGGATATCGCGCACCCATCCGGAAAGCGATACAGCCTTGTTGAAGCGGGCATCGCAAACATCTCTCACATACGAAGACATCACGCCTTTTGAATATAAAGAGCCGCTTGCTCCGTACGCCGCCTCAAAGCTGGAAGGAAAGACCGCCGGCATCGAAGAGCTCATCAATCATTGGAAAGCGATAAAAGATCATCACGACTGCTTCATCGTCGAGGGAGCAGGCGGCATCGCCGTGCCGCTCGGAAAGGATGTTTTGGTCAGCGATGCGATCAAAGCGCTGGATCTGCCGGTTGTCATTGTGGCAAGGCCTGATCTTGGGACGATAAACCATACGTTCTTAACCGTTCAATATGCGAAAAGCACGGGGCTTCACGTAATCGGCATCATCATCAACGGAATCAGCAGCCGACCGGGCCTTGATGAACAAACCAATCCGGAGATGATCGAGACATTATGCGGCGTGCCGATTTTAGGCGTTACGCCGAGGCTTGCAGATGCAACGACAGAGAACATTGAAAAAATGGCAGAGGACCATATTGATATTTCTTTTATGATCAATCAAATACAAATGGGGGCGAAAAGATGAATCAGTGGATGGATCTTGCTGAAAGAGTGTTGGACGGAGAGGAATTGACAGACAATGAGGCGCTTCAGATCTTGGAATGTCCGGATGAAGACATTCTGTTATTGATGCATGCCGCTTTTCACATTCGAAAACGTTATTATGGAAAAAAAGTGAAGCTCAATATGATCATGAATGCAAAATCCGGCCTTTGTCCGGAAAACTGCGGCTACTGTTCACAGTCCGCGATCTCAAAAGCGCCGATCGAGTCTTACCGGATGGTCGACAAAACGACATTGCTTGAAGGAGCAAAGCGGGCTCGCGATTTAAATATCGGAACGTACTGTATCGTCGCCAGCGGCAGAGGCCCGTCAAACCGGGAAATCGATCAAGTTGCTGCAGCCGTCAAAGACATTAAAGAAACATACGGTTTAAAAGTGTGCGCATGTCTTGGCATCTTAAAGCCGGAGCAGGCACAGCGCCTCAAAGAAGCCGGCGTTGACCGGTACAACCACAATATCAACACGTCGAAACGCAATCATTCAAACATTACGACCTCGCATACATATGATGATCGGGTGAGTACGGTAGAGACCGCCAAACAGTCGGGCATGTCTCCGTGTTCGGGTGTCATTATCGGCATGAAGGAGACGAAGCAGGATGTGGTCGACATGGCGAAAAGCTTAAAAGCGCTCGATGCCGATTCGATTCCGGTCAATTTTTTGCACGCCATTGACGGTACCCCGCTGGAAGGTGTGAACGAACTTCATCCGCTTTATTGTTTAAAAGTTTTGGCATTGTTCCGTTTCATCAATCCGACAAAAGAAATCCGCATTTCCGGAGGCAGGGAAGTCAACCTCCGTTCGCTTCAGCCATTGGGGCTGTATGCCGCCAATTCGATTTTCGTCGGCGATTATTTAACGACGGCAGGCCAGGAGGAAACAGAAGATCAAAAGATGCTGAGGGATGCAGGATTTGAAATCGAATCGGTGGAAGAAATGAAAGCCGGTTTGCAGACGGCGTCAGGCAAGGAGGCATAACATGACAGCAGAGCTGGATTCCGCCTTGCGTATTGATCGGGATTTTTGGAGAGAGCCCTATCCTTTTTACGATAAGCTGCGATCCATCGATCCTGTTTATAAAGGAACCGTATTGAAGCAGCCGGGCTGGTATGTTACAGGACACAATGAGGCGGCGACGATTTTAAAAGACGCCAGATTTAAAAACCGCATCACCATTCCGGAAACGTCGACAAAATACGAAGCTCTAAAAAACGTACAGCAAAATATGCTCCTATTCAAAAACGACTCAGACCATAAGCGGATGCGAACGCTTGTCGGCAAAGAGCTTACGCCGAAGGCGGCAGATGTTTTGCGTCCTTTTATAAAAGAAGCTGCTGATGAGCTGCTTGATCAGCTGCAAGGCAGAGGAACCGCGGACATCGTATCAGAATTCGCGTTTCCGTTGGCAAGCCTCGTCATCGCCCGCATCCTCGGAGTGCCAAAAGAGGAGAGGCATCAATTTAGACAATGGACGGCGGACTTAATCGAGACGATTGATTTTACCCGTTCCCGAAAGGTGCTTGTCAAAGGAAGCGAAACCGCCGCCCAGCTGACGGCATATGTCAGATGTTTGATCAGCAAACGAAAAGCCGATCCGCAGGAAGACCTGGTCACAACATTCATCAGCGCCGGGAAGCTGACCGAGGAGGAAGTGCTTGCGACGTGTGTACTGCTCGTCATCGCCGGACACGAGACAACGGTAAACCTCATCAGCAATGGACTGTTTTCATTAATGAAGCATCCCGCACAGCTCGGCGCACTGAAGGAAAATCCGGAGCTGATCACATCTGCAGTCGAGGAGTTTTTGCGCTATGAAAGCCCGACTCAGCTGACGGCCCGAACCGCTTCAGAAGACTGCCGCATTAATGGACACATCATCAGAAGAGGAGAGCAGGTCTATATCTTATTAGGCGCGGCAAACCGCGATCCGAACGTCTTCGATCATCCCCATGTACTCGACATCGAAAGAAATCCGAATCCGCATCTTGCCTTCGGATCCGGCGCTCATGTTTGTCCGGGCTCCTCATTGGCGCGGCTTGAAGCGCAAATTGCGATTCAAGCGCTTTTAGAGCGGGCGCCTGGGCTTCGGCTGGCAGGCTCCGCCGTTCAATACCCCAGGCTCATGGGGTTTAGAGCGCTCGCCAGTTTGCCGGTTATCCTGACTTAGAAGGGGCATAGCCCCTTTTTTTATATATAAAACTTAACGTTTACGTAAAAGTCCGAAAGGTGTATAATAAGAAAGGAAAAGAGGCAACGGGGGGATATTGACGTGAATTGGATGAAAATCGACCAAATGGCAAAACGCAGCGGTTTGACGAAAAGAACGATCCGTTTTTACGAAGAAATCGGCCTTCTCTCTTCGCCGAAACGGACGGAAGGCGGTGTCCGCCTTTATTCCGAAGACGACCTGGAAGAGCTCGAACGAGTAATGAGCGCCAAGGAAGTATTGGGATTTTCCCTGCAAGAGCTGCAGCAGTTCATGGAAACGAGCAAGCACCTGGAAATGCATAAAGAAGGCTATCTTTTATCATTGGATAAGAAGGAAAGAAAAGAAAAGCTCGAAGACATCCAGCATATGCTGGACGAACAAATGCGAATGATTGACGAAAAGATCGAAAAATTTCAATCGTTCAAGGAGCGCTTGGAGGGCATGCGAAAAAAAGCCCGTCATGCGCTGGAACACATTGATTAAACCAAACGGAAAACGCTATATACATAGCGTTTGTTTTTATGGAAAGAAAGGTATGATTGTTTGATGGAGAAACAACAGAATTCAGGTTTTTTTAAACAGCCGAAAGCGGTTTGGGCCGTAGCGTTTGCCTGCGTTATTTCGTTTATGGGCATCGGGCTGGTCGATCCGATCCTTCCGGCGATTGCAGCGCAGCTGCACGCATCTCCCAGCCAGGTTTCGCTTTTATTTACAAGCTATCTGCTCGTGACAGGCTTTGCGATGATTTTGTCCGGAGCGATTTCGAGCCGGATCGGCGCAAAGCAGACATTGATATCAGGCCTCATTTTGATTATTATTTTTGCCGCGTTAGGCGGGTTTTCCCATTCGATTGCTCAGCTTGTCGGCTTCCGGGGCGGATGGGGCCTCGGCAACGCCTTGTTCATTTCAACCGCTCTTGCCGTTATCGTCAGTGTGGCGACAGGGGGAAGCGCAAAAGCGATCATCCTGTATGAAGCGGCTCTCGGCTTGGGGATTTCTGTAGGTCCTCTTGCCGGCGGAGAGCTTGGAACGATTTCATGGAGGGCGCCGTTTTTCGGAGTGTCCATTTTAATGGCAGTCGCATTGCTTGCGATTCTTATTCTTCTGCCGGCCATCCCGAAGCCGCAAAAGAAAGTGTCCATCGGCGCTCCGATACGGGCGCTGCGTTACCGGGGGCTATTGACGCTTTCGCTTGCCGCCTTTTTATATAACTTCGGCTTTTTTACGCTGCTCGCGTATTCTCCGTTTGTTCTCGATTTGAATGAGAGGGGCCTCGGATACGTCTTTTTCGGCTGGGGACTGCTTCTCGCGATCACGTCCGTGTTTACCGCACCGGCAGTAGAGCGTGCTTTGGGAACCGTCCGTTCCCTCATCCTGCTGTTCGTATTGTTTGCCGCAGATCTGCTGGCGCTCGCCATCTGGACGGATTACATGGCTCTAGTCATCTCGTTCATCGTGATCGGCGGCGGTATTTTAGGAATGGTCAATACGATCCTGACGACCGCTGTGATGGGAGCGGCGCCTGTCGAACGGTCAGTCGCTTCATCTGCGTACAGTTCGATCCGTTTTATCGGCGGGGCGATCGCGCCGTGGCTCGCAGGTGTGCTGGCCGACCATTATAATGCACATGCGCCTTATGTTGCCGGCTGTATCGCGGTGCTGATCGGCATGGCGGTCTTAATCGGCGGCCGCCGCCATTTGGCAAACATCAAAGCCGGACATTAAAAAAAGCTTGTTTCCTTTAAAAGGAGACAAGCTTTTTTTGCTTTACAGCACTTTCGTCGTCCATGATTCACAGTTCCACGTATCTGTCGCAATCTCCGTATAAAATTCGGGTTCGTGGGAGATAAGAAGGATCGAGCCTTTGTATTCCTTAAGAGCTCTTTTTAATTCTTCCTTCGCTTCAACATCGAGGTGGTTCGTCGGTTCGTCGAGCACGAGAAGGTTTGTTTCCGCATTGATGAGTTTGCACAGTCTGACCTTCGCTTTTTCTCCTCCGCTTAAAACGGAGACCCGGCTTTCGATATGCTTTGTCGTCAAGCCGCATTTTGCCAGAGCAGCCCTGACTTCGTACTGCGTAAAGGAAGGGAATTCGTTCCACACCTCATCGATGCAGGTGTTGTGGCCTTCATCTTTCACTTCCTGTTCAAAATAGCCGATATGAAGGTATTCTCCCCGTTCGACTTCTCCTGACAAAGGCCGGATTTCGCCGAGCAGGCTTTTCAGCAAAGTCGTTTTTCCGATGCCGTTCGCACCGTACAGGGCGATTTTTTGGCCGCGCTCCATTTTCAGATTGAGCGGGCGGGACAACGGTTCATCATAGCCGATGACGAGATCTTTCGTTTCAAAGATCAACTTGCCGGACGTTCTCGCCTGTTTAAAGCGGAACTCAGGCTTCGGTTTTTCCGACGGCAGTTCGATCATGTCCATCTTATCGAGTTTCTTCTGCCGTGACATTGCCATATTGCGCGTGCTGACCCGCGCTTTATTGCGGGCGACGAAATCTTTAAGCTCGGAAATTTCCTGCTGCTGCTTTTTATATGCCGCTTCAAGCTGCTGTTTTTTCGCTTCATACACTTCGCGGAATTGGTTGTAGTCACCGACATAGCGGGTCAGCTGCTGGTTTTCGACATGATAGATAAGATTGATGACGCTGTTGAGAAACGGAATATCGTGCGAAATCAAAATAAACGCGTTTTCGTAATCCTGCAAATAGCGTTTCAGCCACTCGATATGCTGTTCATCCAAGTAGTTCGTCGGTTCGTCCAATAGGAGAATGTCGGGTTTTTCAAGCAGCAGCTTGGCAAGCAGCACCTTCGTCCGCTGGCCTCCGCTTAAATCGGTGACATCCCGGTCAAGCCCAAGGTCATGGAGCCCGAGGCCGCGGGCAATCTCTTCGACCTTTGCATCGATTGCGTAAAAATCGTTGTTCGTCAGGGCGTCCTGGATCGTCCCGACTTCTTCAAGCAGCTTCTCAAGCTCGTCGGGATCAGCCTCTCCCATTTTGCCGTAAATGGCGTTCATTTCTTCTTCCATTGCAAATAAATAGCGAAAAGCGTTTCTCAGCGCATCGCGGATCGTCTGCCCGCGCTCGAGAACGGTATGCTGGTCAAGGTAGCCGACGCGGACTTTTTTGGACCATTCCACTTTTCCTTCATCAGGTTCGAGCTTGCCCGTGATGATGTTCATAAACGTCGATTTGCCCTCGCCGTTGGCGCCGATGAGGCCGACGTGTTCGCCTTTCAGCAGGCGAAAGGATATATCTTGAAAGATCGCCCGGTCGCCAAAACCGTGGCTTAGCTTTGTTACCGATAATAAACTCATATTTTGCACCTCGGAATATATGATAAAAACGTTCTTTACGATTATACCGGACTGTCGGGGGCAAGGTAAAAGAAAAATTGCGAAGCCGCTTCTGTTTTGAGATACTAGGAACAGGATCAACCTGAGAATAAAGGAGAAAAACATGACTGACAAATGGCCATTTTTAAATAAAGCAAAACCGTTTATTAAGGAAAATTGGGAGGCGTCGGGCTTCCGTGAACCGACGGATGTTCAAAAAAGCACGGCCGGGCTCATTTTGGACGGGCGCGACGTGATCGCCGAATCGCCGACCGGAACGGGAAAAACGCTCGCCTACATCCTGCCTGTATTGGAAAAGCTGGACGCCGCTCAAAAAAACGTCCAGGCTGTAATCCTTGCCCCTTCCCGCGAGCTCGTCATGCAGATTTTTGACGTGATCGTTGAGTGGAAAAAGGGGTCTGACATCAGAGCCGCTTCATTCATCGGCGGAGCCAATATAAAGAAGCAGCAGGAAAAGCTGAAAAAACATCCGCACATCATTGCCGGCACGCCGGGGCGGGTGCTCGAACTGATCAAGATGAAAAAGCTGAAGATGCATGAAGTAAAAACGATCGTCCTCGATGAGACGGATCATCTTCTTACACCGGAGCACCGCGGCACGATTCAAAGCATCATCAAATCGACGCTGCGCGACCGGCAGCTTGTCTGCTTTTCAGCGACGCTAAAAGAGGATGTCGAACGCGAGCTCCGCGGGATGACGAAAGACGCTGAGCTGATCAGGGTTAAAAGAACGAACGAAGAAGCGGCAAAAATCAAGCACCAATTTCTCGTCTGTGACCAGCGCGATAAAATCAAAATTCTGCAAAAGTTTTCAAGGCTCGAGGGAATGCAGGCTCTCGTGTTCGTGAAAGACATCGGCAATTTAAGCGTGTACGCCGAAAAATTAGCTTATCACCATGTCGATGTCGGCGTCCTGCACAGTGAAGCGAAAAAGCTCGAACGGGCGAACATTCTCAAGGCGTTTGAAGCAGGCGAGTTTAACCTGCTTTTGGCGACCGATATCGCGGCGCGCGGCATCGACATTCAGCATCTGCCATATGTCATTCATGCCGATTTGCCGAATGAAGAAGGCTATATCCACCGCTCGGGAAGAACGGGGAGAGCCGGAAGCGAAGGAACGGTCATCAGCCTTGTGACCCACGGCGAAGCAGAGCGGCTGAAAAAGCTCGCGAAAAAGCTCGGAATCCGCCTTCAGAAAATTGTATATGAGAGAGGACGAATCATCGAAAAATAGGGGGCCTAAAAAAGCCCCTTTTTTTTATGTTTCGGGCATGGCCGCTTTTTACGGATTCAGCGTCTGATGGAGGACCGATTCAGGGAGGAAAAGGTGATATACGTCTGCATCCCTTGTATTTAAGAGGTATTGATTGGCGTTTTCCATGGAGTCGTTAAGCATGTCCTTTGTGACAAAAGGAAGCAGGGTGAACAGATATGAAGCCAGGATGTCTTCCGTACTGCCGGCCGTTCGCTCTTCGGGATCGCCGATGTTCATGATGATCGAAAAGATAAAATCAACATTGATGCCGAACCGTTGGGCCGCAAAGGTTTCAAAAAGGTGGGTATCCGAGTCTTCATGGCCTTCCAATAGGAAGATTTGTTTGAGCAAATCGCTGATGATCCATGCGTTGTATTGCTGTTCCGGCGAAAAATAATTCAAGCGAAATCACCCCATTTTCGACTGATCTTCTTTTACTGTACCTGAACGAATCCGATAATAAACGTATTTTCAGAAAATTTATAGCGATTGTAATATTGACATGAAAATGTTACACGGCGCATTCCGTTGTTTAACAGGGTGCCGATGGGGTAAGTCATAACTACAACATGCAAAAAAGGAGGAGATTTTAGATGAAACCCGTTGTAAGGGAATATACAAATGATGAAAAGCTGATGAAGGATATCAACGAACTCAAGGAGATCGGTGTCGCCAGAGAGGACATATACGTCCTTTCACATGATGACGACAGGACGGAAAGGATCGCGGAAAATACAGATGCCAATACGATCGGTGCAGAGGAGACAGGCATCAAAAATGCGGTGGGGAATTTCTTTAATAAAAAGGGAGATGAGCTTCGCAACAAAATTCACGAAATCGGCTTTTCAAAACAGGAAGCGGAACAGTTCGAAAAGCACCTTGACGAAGGGAAAGTGCTCCTGTTTGTAACCGATTATGATAAAGTGAAATCCTGGGTATAAGAAAGGCTGCCGACCGTGTCGGCAGCTTCATTTTTTTTCATGAACCGGTGAGAAAAGGGCAAAGTAAAAAGTACTACAGATCTTTAGGAGGAAATATGTCGTGACAAAAGAAAAAGATCCGGAAAAGAAACCGGAAGTTCGCTTCATTCCTTTGATCATCACGATTGCAGCCGGAATTATCATCTGGTTCATACCGGTGCCCGCCGGACTGCATCCGAAAGCGTGGCATTTATTCGCGATATTTGTGGCGACGATTATCGGCTTCATATCCAAGCCTTTGCCGATGGGATCGATCGCCATATTCGCCCTGGCGGTCACGGCTCTCACCGGAACGCTGTCAATTGAAGAGACGCTGAGCGGATTTGGAAATAAAACGATTTGGCTGATCGTTATTGCGTTTTTCATTTCCCGCGGTTTTATTAAAACAGGCCTTGGCGCGAGAATCGCCTATATGTTTGTCAGGGTGTTCGGCAAAAAAACGCTCGGGCTCTCGTATTCGCTGCTTTTCAGCGACTTGATTCTGGCACCCGCCATCCCCAGCAATACAGCTAGAGCGGGTGGCATCATTTTTCCGATTATCCATTCTTTGTCGGAAACGTTCGGTTCAACCCCGGACAACGGTACTGAGCGGAAAATCGGGGCCTTTTTGCTGAAAGTCGGCTTTCAAGGAAATCTGATTACGTCTGCGATGTTCTTGACGGCGATGGCGGCGAATCCATTAATCGCAAAACTCGCACATGATGTGGCGGGAGTAAATATGACCTGGACAAGCTGGGCGCTTGCTTCGATCGTTCCGGGACTCGTAAGCCTGATCGTTACGCCGCTTGTCATTTATAAATTGTACCCGCCTGAAATTAAAGAGACGCCGGACGCAGCAGGCATTGCGACAAACAAGCTGAAGGAAATGGGACCTTTTAAAAGAGCAGAATTGTTCATGGTCATCGTCTTCTTCCTCGTCCTTTTTCTGTGGATATTGGGAAGCCGCGCCAATATAGACGCCACGACGACGGCTTTGATCGGATTGTCGGTCTTATTTTTGACACAGGTGCTGACATGGGACGATATTAAAAAGGAGCAGGGCGCATGGGATACGCTTATATGGTTTGCGACTCTCCTCATGCTTGCGTCCTTTTTGAATACGCTCGGAATGGTCGGCTGGTTCAGCGATATGATGAAGTCATTTGTTTCAGGTTTCCCATGGATGACAGCCTTCCTCGTGTTAATTCTCGTCTACTTTTATTCGCACTATTTCTTTGCCAGCGCAACCGCCCATATCAGCGCGATGTATTCGGCGTTTTTCGCGGTGACCGTAGCCGCAGGCGCGCCGCCGCTTTTATCAGCCTTCGCCCTCGCGTTTTTCAGCAACCTGTTCGGCTGTACGACGCACTATGGCGCAGGAGCGGCACCCGTTTTTTTCGGCGCCGGCTATATCCCGGAAGGAAAATGGTGGTTCATCGGCTTCATCCTGTCGATTGTTCATCTTGTGGTATGGCTCGTTGTCGGCGGTCTGTGGTGGAAGGTGCTGGGGATGTGGTGAAAAGAAGGGCAGGAGCTTGTCCTTCTTTTTATGTTCATATTGACACAGTTGATTTGAAATACACAATTTATGGTCTAGAGACGCATTTAAATTAAGAGCTTTTGGAATTAGGGCCTCTATCATAAAACCCGTTTTTTATGAGTTTTTCTTTGAAACAAATGAAGGATAATGAAAATCCAATTTTTGTATTGACTTATATTGATTTACATATTAATCTAATATATGACAGATCTGTTTTTTTAAGTTAGCCAATAAAAGAAGAAAATTAAAAAATGGGAAGAGGGGATTATTATGAAAAAATTTTTAAGGAGAAAGAAAATATTAGTCACTTTCTCTATTATTGCTTTGGTCTTTATTTTCGGCTTTAGTACGGCGAGTTTAGCTTATAATGAACCGTATTCTTTCAATATCCGAACTGCAGTAACTGGAGCCTATAAGCATAAGCTAAGCAATAAATCTACCACCATAACTGCTAATGCAAAAACTATCAAGGCTGAGACTGGTGAAACTCTACCACAAACCCATAAATATACTGTAACAATTAGCAAGGGGATATTTACTAGTTACAATACCGGCAGATTAACCACAGGAAAAAGTTATAGCAAAAATGTAGGGAAAGTAGCTTCGGGAACGTACAGAGTTAATGTTACGAAGCATACATATTCAGATTATGGAATTAATATAAAAGGTGGAGGAAGGATTAAACAATAGAAAGATTATGAGACAAGATAATAGAATTATAATATCGACAAATCAAGTAACAAAATCATATGGGGAGGGTGCTTCATTATTTTATGCGTTGCATCCTACTACTCTTTCTATAAGCAAGGGTTCAATCAATGTAATATTGGGAAAAAGCGGATCAGGGAAAACAACTTTGCTGAGTCTCCTTGGTGGCATGGAGGATCCTACCAACGGCCATGTATGGTTTAAACAGCAAAATTTTTATAAATTAAATGATGCTGAACAAGCTAATATTAGAGGCAATAATTTTGGTTTCATTTTTCAAAATTATCATTTAATACCTGAGATTTCAGTGTTTGATAATATTATTCTCCCTCTAATGATTAATAAAAAGAAAAAAGACATTTCGGATATTAAAAAACTGACAAATATTTTGGGAATTGGAAACAAGTTAAAATCCTTTCCTTTCCAACTATCAGGTGGTCAGCAACAAAGAGTCGCTATTGCAAGAGCAATGGCCAATGATCCAGAAATCATTTTTGCGGACGAGCCTACTGGTAATTTAGATCGAAAAAATGCGAAAAAAGTTATTGAACTTTTAGTTTCTCTATGTGAACAATTTGATAAAACATTAGTGATTGTTACACACGAAGAAAACTTGATAGAAAGGCCAGATCAGCTTTTTTTTATTGAAGATGGACGAGTTAAAACTTTATAAAGGTGTTGAAATATGTTTTGGGTTAAATTAGCTTTCAAGTCATTGTTCCATAGAAAAAAAATATCTTATTTAATGGTTTTTGTTATCTTTATATCTATGGTCTTTCTTATTATGGTGAACAGTGCGACAGAAGAAATTCTGAAATACACAAAAGAAAAGGCCTATGAAAAATATGGTGAACATCATGCTATAATTAACAATCTTAATGAAAAGGAGTTCAAAGAATTAAAAGGAATACATAGTATAAAAAAAGGAGGAGGAATTTTTTTAGTTGGTTATACGGAAGATTTTAATGATTCTGCAATCGGAGCATCTATTGGATGGTTTGACAAAAATGCTTTAGAATTAGGGCATATCCATATTTTACATGGGAGGATGCCTGTACACAAAAATGAGATTGCTATTGAATCATTTTTAACTGAATCTTTTAAAACAGATGACGTTATTGGAGAGAATGTTAAACTAAAAATAGGTGCTATTGAGGAAGATTACCAAGTAGTAGGTGTTGTGAATAACTATTCATCTAATTGGTCTACTCCAATAAATATAGAAAAAGGAAAGAATACATATCCGAATATCTTTGTAAGTCCGACAATACTTAATGCAAAAAAGCATATTGATATACAAAATAGTCTTATTTTTTCTCTTCAAAATGAAGATGTAGATAGGATCGAACAAGAAATAAATGAAAATTTCGAAAACCATTTGTCAAGTGTTGAACAATTATATGAAAACGAGAATCTTTTTAATGAAGGATATAAAAACTATAATACCATTTTTCACATCTGTTTGTTTTTTTCAATTATTCTAATATTCGGTTCGTTATGCTGCTGTTTTCGAATATTTGAGGTTTTCTATAAGAATTACCGAAAAAAAATTGCGATACTGAGATCTTATGGAGCAAAAAAACATCATATAAGGCTTCTTGTTTTTTTTCAGATTACCATCATTGTTTTAGTGAGTTTCTTAATATCTTTTCCAGTTGGGACATACTTGAAAAAGATATTAAATCATCAAACATATGTTACTGATAGCTATAGTTCTTCACCTCTGCTGGAATCTACTCTGTTCGTCACGATTTGGCTCATCGTATTATTTTTTTCATTATGCATAACAGCATTAATTTTAACGGAAAAAATAAGCAAAGAAACAATTCAAACGAATTTAAAAGGGAATCCTCGTATAGTAAAGGGATACCGTGTTTATCAATTTATCGAGAAATTTCCTTTTAAATTGAAGTCTTTAGTGATTCAACTTGGGTTTCGATGGAAATCTTCCATATTATTTATTGTGATACTGTCTTTCTCGATCATGATTTTTTTCTTTACCCAGTTAATTTCCGAAGAAATAATTGATAAACCCGAAGAAACAACACCGGATTTTATACTTTCATCTAAGCAATTGACTGCTGAAGAACATGTAAATGGCTATGCAATAGAAACCAATCAATCTGTTTCTTTTGATTATAAAAGTGTGGAAGATCTTCAACGCATGCCAGGAATTATTTATATTGATAAAGTTCCAAACTCACTAGGAAGTACCTTACTTTTAACTAAACAACAGCTTTCACCATACATTAAATCTTGGTTGAGTAACTATAAACTGGAAAATATAAATGTTGAGATATCTGAGGATACAATTGATAATTTAATACCAAATAATCTTATACCAATTCCTAATGTGGAGATTGTATTAGTGAATGACAGTGAACTTAAACAACTTAAATACATGTATAATTTCGAAGAAAGTTCCATTGGGAAATTAAAAAAATCCAGGTCAGCCTTTATTTTCTTTCCTGAAATAAATCAAAAAGGAATGAATAATAAAATTATAAATGGAGACGAAGTGAAAATTGGTAGGATTGCTTTTACCTCTAATGAAAAAAAACTAGCTTTTGAAAATTGGGATTTTAAGATAGAACAAATCATCTTGTCTCCTTACATGATGCAAAAAAATCAAATTTCTCAAGAGCGTGAAGGAATTACAGTTTTAATTTATGAAGAAGTAGCTAAAAAATTTTGGGTTTTTGATGGCTATAAAGAATTGAAAATATATACTGATCATTCTATTTCTAATCAAAAAAAGAAGGGGATTATTAATAAAACGAAACAAATGGTGGCCTCAATTCCTGGAAGTCTTTATTATTCGGAAACAGAAGATAATAAGAGGATTGAATCAATTTCAAATTATCTTTCAATAATAGGAACTATATTATTTACGGTTACTGCATTTTATTCTGTTTTAACATTAGCTGCAACAATCTATTCTAGAATCATTCAAAGACAAGCTGAAATTGCAATTAATCGAGCCTTTGGAAAAAGTGTCACAGCAGTTTTTAAAGAACTAATAATTGAAATGACTACCTATTTAATTTTAGCGTTTCTTTCAAGCGGAACAATTATTGTTTTTCTTACATTTTCAAAGCCTGAAAACCATAATATTTATAATTATCTCAAATATTACTTTTGCTCAGTTGCTTTTACAGGCACTTTATCCTTGATTTCACTATCTATCTTATTTTTCGTATTGAAAAAAATAAGTATTTCTGATGCTTTAAAAACTGAGGAAGAATAGTTTGGTAAGTAGTGTTTATGTGCTATGGTGAAAATAAACAAAACTTGATAGTATAGTGACAAAAAATAAGGGTGTGGATTTTAATGTTCTGGTCAGTTGATTTAATGCTGCTCGGTTTCATGTTTGCAATTGTCTACTTTTTGTATGACATTGTCAAAAACCGAAAAAAGACAAGTTTTTTTAGAAAAATGGTGTTTGCCAGTTTTATTGTTTATTTGAGCTTCGTTTATCACTATACGTTAGGCGGGATCAACATTCCGCCGCAGCCGGCATACGCTCAAATGAACATTCAGCTCATCCCGTTTTATTTTGTGTCTGAATGGGTGCAAATGTATCAGCAGAGCGGATTTGACTGGTTTTTTTGGAATTCCGTCAAGCTTACATTTTTTAATATTTTATTGCTTATTCCTTTAGGTGTATATCTCTCCGTTCTATGGAGAAAAACTTCGCTTAAAAAAGCGGCAATGTTTGTTTTTTTGACCAGCTTTTTGATTGAGAGTCTCCAGCTTGTGCTATCTGTGACTGGATTAATAATGGCGAGAACTTTTAATGTCGACGATTTAATTCTAAATACGGCCGGCGGCGTAATAGGTTTTTGTCTGGCATCTTTAATGCTTGGAGCTAAAGGATCAGATTCCCGCAGGAAAGGTCTGCATTTTTGAATAAAGCGCGGAAGATTTTTCCCGCAAGCGATCATCTTTTTTACTTAAAACTGAAAACTCAGGTTTTTAAATCGATGAATGCCAGTATCATGCTTGATCAGCCCGTGTTTCTTTAAGTGCAATGCAGCATACCAGGCTTCCTGTAAAATGACGGGATTCAGCTCCAACTGATGGTGCCCGCCGAAAACCTTCCTGACATGCCTGATGGCCGAAATTTTTTCAAGTGACTCAACCAAGCGGGCCGGATCTGTCGTCGGGTAAAAAGCATAGATGGGAGCTCCGGTATACAGAAGGTCTCCGGTGAACAGATAACCGTGTGCGGCGTCAAAGATGCAGATATGGCCCGGGGAGTGTCCTGGTGTATGGTAAATGACAAGCGGCCTTGAACCGATCTCGATGATGTCGCCGTCTGCCAGAACATCCGTCGGTTTACCTGTGTACGGTGTATAGCTTTCAGGATCGAACGTGTCAGGGACGGGTTTCGTAATACCGTGTGACACGTCTTTTCTTATTTGTTCGATTGGAAGACCTTTTATTCCGTCGGTGAGCCAATCTTTTTCAGCTTCGTGTACATAAATCCGCTCATATTCCCCGTGGCACCCGATATGATCCCAATGCACATGGGTGGTAATCACGGTAACCGGCAAGTTCGTCAGCTTGTCGGTTATTCTTTTGATATTGTCAATCCCGAGTCCTGTGTCGATCAAAGCGGCTTGTTTTGTTCCGAGCAGCAAATAGGAGTGAACATTTTCCCAATGTCCGTATTCACTGATCGCAAATGTCTTCTCATCAAGCTTTGTTACGGTAAACCAGCGATCCTCCACCCTTTTCCCGCCTCCCAACCTCTTTTTAAAAAACTGTACCATGCCGTCCGCCGGCCGGCAAGCCGCCCCTTCGATGCAAAAATACTCATAAACACACTGGAGCAAGCACAAACTAACGCTGAAAAATTTTGTAAAGCGACGGTGATACAAGTGAGCGATTCTTATATGCCTCTGACCTCTGTGAATAGCGGGGTCTGCAAGGAATATGCAAAAGGAGTCTACGGATTAACGGTTCAGATTGTCAATGTGTTTTTTATCCTCGCGCCATCCGGTGATGCGGTGCTGATCGACTGCGGAATGCCGAAATCGGCATCTTTCATTATCAAAGAGGCGGAGAAGCTGCTTGAAAACGATCGTCAGCTGAAAGCGATCATTTTGACGCATGGGCATTTCGATCATGTCGGGGCGCTGGAGGAGCTGTTGGATAAGTGGCAGGTTCCCGTCTATGTCCATCCGGAAGAAATGCCTTATGTAACGGGAAAGGCCGATTACCCGCCGGCAAAACCTGAGGCGAAAAGCGGGCTGGTCGCAAAGCTGTCCCCGCTGTTTCCGCGGCATTCGATCGATGTTTCGTCAAGGGCAAAGCCGCTTAAGGAAGATGGCTCAGTTCCGTTTTTAGAAGACTGGAGGTGGATTGCTACCCCGGGCCATACACCGGGGCATATCTCGCTTTTTCGCGAATCGGATAAAACGTTGGTTGCTGGTGACGCCGTCACGACGGTTGAGCAGGAATCCCTTTTTGAGGTTGCGATTCAAAAACAAGAGTTGAACGGGCCGCCGGCGTATTTCACGATGGACTGGTTAAAAGCGGGGGAGTCGATTCGACAGTTGGCTGAGCTGAAGCCTGCCTCATTATTGACCGGACACGGCGTGCCGATGAAGGGAGCGGACTTTTCGCAAGAGCTGTCGAGCCTCGCGGACAGCCTTCCCGCTTCACAGGGGTGGTAAGTAAAAATAACCATAACCTTACGTGTTTTTATGCACCAAATGATTCATTTTCCGACTTTTTTGACAAAAGGAGCGGGTGTTTCATTTATAATGCAGATATGCTGTGAAAGGAGCTGAGGAAAGATGAGCGTTCAAAAAAGGGTACAGGCTTTGTTTGGAATTTCTCTTTTGTTGGGCGGACTGATGCTGTCCGATGCGGTCCATGCTGCTGACACCCCTTATTATGGAAAGTTTTATACTCAGCCAGAACAACTGTCTTCATTATATCCGGAGCCTGATGTAACGTTTCAAACTCCGGCATTCGTAAAGGATGATGAGGCATTCACGACACAGGAAGAAATGATGAGGTTTATCACTAGACTGACAAAAAAGAGTCCGAATGTCAAAATGAAAAATATCGGTTTTTCAATTGAGAAAAGAGCGATTCCGGTTCTGTACTTTACAAAAGACGACCGCATCCTCCCCGTATCCAGTAAACCGACGATATGGCTGGAGGCACAGATTCACGGCAATGAACCGGCCTCAGGCGAATCGGCTTTGGCCATCGCCGAGAAGTTGGCCGGACCTTACGGCGACAAAGTGCTTCAAAAAGTCAATGTGATCATCGTTCCGAGAATCAATCCTGACGGTTCGTATCAGTTCAATAGAAGGCTTGCGAGCGGCATCGACGCAAACCGGGATCATGTGAAGCTTGAGTCACCCGAGCTGCGTGCGCTTCATAGAGAATTCAATAAATATTCTCCGGAGGTCGTCATCGACGCACACGAATACGGCGTCGGCCAAAATGAATTTCAGAATATCGGAGAAAAAGGTGCCTTAAAATACCACGATCTTTTAATTTTATCAGGAAAAAATTTAAATATACCGGAAGGAATCAGAAGCGCATCTGACAGCCTTTTTGTAACCGGCGTCAGAGAAAAGCTCAGTGAAAAAGGGTTTTCAAACGATTTCTATTATACGACAGGGAAAACGAAAGACGGAAAAATAGAGATCCATGAAGGAGGGCCGGAAGCGAGAATCGGGCGCAACGCCTTTGCTCTTCAGCCGGCTCTTTCATTTCTGGTCGAGAGCAGGGGAATCGACATCGGCCGCGAAAACTTTAAACGAAGGGTCGCCGCCCAAGTGACGACGCATGAAACGATCATTGATACGACAGTCAAGCATGCGGCGGAAATCAAACATCTTGTCGCCTCAGAGAAATGGAAGCTGATCCAAAAAGGGGCGAAAGCGGATGACAAGGACCAGGTGGTCATCAAAAGCGGTTTTGCCGGACCATTTAAAGACACGCTGAAAATGGCTGACATCGCCTCAGGTCAGACGATTGACGTTCCGGTTCAATATTACAGCTCCAGCCAAGCCGTTCCCGTCCTTTCGCGAACGCGGCCGGTCGCCTACCTCGTCCTCCCTGGGCACGGGGACATCGATAGGAAACTGAAAGACCAAGGCCTAAAAAGCGCGGCATTGCCGTTTAAGCAAAAGCTTTCAGCAGAAGCCTATCAGGTCACCTCAAAAGAAACGGCCGGAGAATCAGAAGGCCGTCCTGTGGTTCAAGTTGAAACGGCGCTCAAACGCGTGAAAAAAGAATTTCCGAAAGGAACAAAAGTGTATGTTACGGCACAGCCGCAAACGAATCTGCTGTCGATCGCGCTTGAGCCTGAATCGGTTGACAGCTTTGTAAGCACAGGCTACATCTCCTCTGAAAAAGGAAAAGAGCTGCCTGTCTATCGTTTTATGCTTGATCAAAAAGCGCTTCATTTACAAAAATAAAGGGTAAGCATCCGTCTTGAAGGCGGATGCTTTTTAACATTTATTTCAGAAAGAAAGGTTTTAAACCTCAACGGAAACCGATACAATAAGAATCAATTGGGAGCAGGAAGGAGAGGAATCATTTGGAAAATCGCGAAGCGCTTTGGATGGAAGCAAAGAACTTCATTGAACAATGCTATAAAGAATTGTCTAAATCAGCCGAAGAAATGAAGGAACGTTTACATACAATCCGGGAGGACATCATCAGAACGGGGAGCTATTCGCATCGGGCAGAAGAGCTGGAACACGGAGCAAGGATGGCCTGGAGAAACAGCAGCCGCTGCATCGGAAGGCTGTTTTGGAACTCTCTTTCCGTCATCGACAGGCGCGATGCGGGGACGGAAGAGGAGGTTCGCGACGCGCTTTATCATCATATCGAATCGGCGACGAACGACGGGAAAATCAAACCGTTCATTACGATTTTTCCGCCTGAGGAAAACGGCAAAAAAAAGGTGACGATTTGGAATCACCAGCTGATCAGGTATGCGGGTTATGAGACGGAAAACGGCATCATCGGGGATCCGGCTTCAATCGATTTGACTAGGAGTTGCGAGGAGCTTGGCTGGAGAGGCGAAAGAACGCATTTTGACGTGCTTCCGCTTATTTTCCAAATCGATGGCAAGCCTCCCGTCTGGTATGAGCTGCCCCGGTCGATCGTCAAAGAGGTGCCGCTTACGCACCCTGATATTGAAGCGTTTAAAGACCTGGGGCTGAAATGGTATGCTGTGCCGATCATTGCGGATATGAAGCTTGAAATCGGGGGTATTCATTATAACGCGGCTCCGTTTAACGGCTGGTACATGGGCACGGAGATCGGCGCGCGCAATTTAGCCGATGAAGACCGCTATAATATGCTCGGGAAAGTGGCAAACATCATGGGCCTTGATACTGAGCGAAATGCTTCATTGTGGAAAGACAGGGCGCTCGTTGAATTGAACACGGCCGTGCTTCATTCGTACAAACAGGCGGGCGTCAGCATCGTCGATCACCACACGGCGGCGAGCCAGTTTAAACGCTTTGAGGAGCAGGAGGCAGAAGAGGGACGTGAGCTGACGGCAAGCTGGACGTGGCTGATCCCGCCGATGTCGCCGGCATCGACCCATATTTTCCACAGCCATTATGAGAATAAAACCGTCAAACCGAATTATTTTTATCAGGATAAGCCTTATATCAAAAAGTAAAGGAGACTGCAGCAATGAAAAAACACCTTTGGCTTGGCGCCGCTCTGGCTATGATGTTGTCCGTTTTGACTTATACGGGAGCGGAAGCAAAAGGGTCAAAAATCGTACTCGGTTATACGACGGGGGAGACGGCATCATACCGTTCGCTGACGGGTTATCACAGCTATCTTAACGCGATAGCGCCTGATACGTATGCGTTTGACCAAAAAGGAAACATCATCGGAGAGACGCCGAAAAACCAGCTGTCGTATGCAAAAAAGAAAAGAATAAAAACGTGGGCGGTCATCTCCAATTATAATGAATCGATTCAAGACTTTGATGGGAACCTGGCGTCGCGCGTCATGACAAACAAAACTGCGCGCAAACATTTTGCCGATCGGCTCGTCAAGCTTGCCAAAAAAGAATCGTTTACCGGAATCAACATCGACTTTGAAGCGGTAAAACCGGGCGACAGGGCCAAGTATTCGAGCCTCATTCAATACGTCGCAGGCGTATTGAAAAAGAACAAGATCAAAACGATGGTATCGGTTCCTGCCAAAAGCGCCGATAATCGAAATGATGACTGGAGCTGGCCGTACGACTACGCAAAAATCGGCAAATATGCCGACTATGTGCAAGTTATGACATACGACGAACACGGCGTTTGGGGCAGCCCGGGATCAGTCGCCGGAACGAACTGGATCAAGGGAACGTTACAATATGCGGTGAAGACAATCAAAGCGAATAAAGTGATCATGGGCATCCCGTCTTACGGAAACGACTGGGATCTGAAGGATCAATCGAACAGCAAATTAAAACAGTGGAATGAGCTTGCGGCGCTCAAAAAAAAGCTGAAGGCAAAGCCTGTTTACAACAAAAAATCGGGTTCCATGACGTTTTCTTATAAGGACGCAAGCAAACATAAACATGTCGTCTGGTATGAAGACGAAAAAACGATTGCAGCGAAAAGCCGCCTGGCCAAGCAGTATAAAATCGCAGGTGTATCTGTTTATTCTTTAGGACACGAATCAGCGTCGTTCTGGAAGGCGGTTCAAAAAGGAATGAAATAAACGTTGAAACGGCTGTCCGAAAAAAAACGGGCAGCCTGATTTATGCCCGAAAGGAGCTGTTTTATGAAACACGATATTGACTTGTTTATGGAACGGCATTTTATGGGGATGTACTTAAAACCGCCGTTATTCTATAGATGGCCGTACGGGATTCGTTTTGAAATCGCAAAGCCTTGGGCAGATCATGGAGAAACGGACAACCTTCGGCAGATGAAAGAAAGAAGCCTTGCGATATTCGACCGGGTGTTTTCAGCCGCCGATAACATGCTGATTGCCGCGGATGTTACCTTTGGCCAAAAAAACGGATGAACATGCATGAAGCAAAAAGCGATTTTAAAGAGGCTGCAGTACCGGGGGGACAGCCGTTTTTATCTTCTTCGCTGCACGAAGGGCGGTATCCGCTTTGGCAAACTGCGGTCCGTCATATGCGCCAAAGACTTTTCGAATCCGGGATACGATTTTGACATCTATTTTTTGAATGCCTCGCGGAAGATGGTTTTCCATTTGTATGATGACCGGGGATGTGACGTGATCGCCGCTCAGAAAGAAGACCTTGAGCCGCTGTACAGACGGTTGAACGAATGGATTTTAGACGATGACAGGGGCCGGATCGATCGATTATTTGCAAATAAATAAAAAAGGCCGGTTAAAACCAGCCTTATCTGTTCATGCCGTTTTCTTTTCGGAATAACATGTACGAGTAGACATACGGCGCAAAAACGGTAATCAAAATAATCGGCAGAATCACACTTGGACCGATGGCAAACAAGCCGTCCGCTATGATGAAGATTCCTGCGACCGTAAATACTTTCGCCCCGAATCTGTGGGTTTTTTTCCAAATCTCATCACTGCTCAATGTCCAAGGGTTTTTAATGCCCATAAAGAAATTGGGACGGACCCGAGGAAGGTAATTGCCGATTACGATCAGAAGAGCCCCTACAAGGACCGGGGCGATGCTCCGCGTCGGCAGATCGTATCCGAGTCCGGACAGCACCATCAATAAATTGATCAAAGAAAAGATCACCATCATCGCATTGACGAGAATATCATACGTTTTTGAAAACAGGCGGTAGTTTTTCTTGCGGGGGTCGATTTTTGGCGTGACGGCCATCAAGGCGTACACAACGATAATCAGTCCCATCGCAGTCAGCATCGCTTCCATTTTTGAGGCATAGCGGTCGACTTCGCCTGAGGATGACCAATGGATCGGGACCTGATCGGACATGTGCGGGTACGCGAATACCCAAACCAACAGATTGATGATTATTATAGATAGCGGAAATATGTGCTTCTTCATTTTGCATCCCCTTCGTCTTTTCCGTTTTGTTCAGTAAAGCTGAAAGCCCAGCTGATAATATCTTGAAACATCGTCGTATTCAGCGAGTAAATGATGAATTGCCCTTTTTTTTCATCCTGAATTAATTCGGCCTGTTTTAAGATTTTTAGATGCTGGGAGATACTCGGCTTTGACATTTGAAAATGGCCGGCGATTTCACCGGCAGTCATGTCCCGTTCTTTCAGCAGATTCAATATTTTTCTCCTGGTCGGATCTGCCAAAGCTTTAAAGGTTTGATTCATGTTTGACACCCTTGGTATTTAGATATTTAATTATTTAACTAAATACTAAAGTATTTGCCCGAAGAAGTCAAGAGACACGAAAAAAACCGCCGAAACGGCGGCTTTTAATAAGAGATGTTAAACTTTTGGTATCCGTCAAGCTGTTTTGTTTCCTCGAATGTGACGTTTGTGACGCGTGAAAACGGACTTCCTTTTTGGACGGCTTTCAGAAACTGTTTCAGGCTTTCTTCAGGCCCTTCGGCACGGATCTCCACAGTGCCGTTATCGCGGTTTTTGACCCAACCGGTCAGTTTCTGTTTATCCGCCTCCATTTGTACGAAGTAACGGAAGCCGACGCCTTGGACGCGTCCGTCAACAATGATCCGATATTGAAGCACCTTAGAACACCCCTTTTCTTCTATGCTACCATATTTCCCGTTTTTCGATCACGGGATGGACATGAAGAATGCGAACCGCTACAATATGAAAATATAGGAAGGGCGTGAGAATTTGGATCAAAAAGAGTATGAGATTTCGTCAATTTATGTAGGATCACCGGAAGTATGCGAATTTGAAGGGAAGAAAGTGGAGACGGCGATTTTTAAACGTCCCGCCGGCTCTCCCGTATATTTGAGCAGGACGAATTTTGACGGCGACAAGCAGGCCGATCTCGTCCATCACGGCGGCGCGGATAAGGCGGTGTGCGTCTATCCGGCGGACCATTATCCGTATTGGGAGAACGCGCTTGACAAAAAGCTTCCTCAGGCGGCATTCGGCGAAAATTTGTCTGTCAAAGGATTAATTGAACAAGACGTATGCATCGGTGACATTTTCAAGCTCGGTGAAGCGCTGGTGCAGGTGAGCCAGCCGCGGCAGCCTTGTTTTAAGCTCGCCAAAAAGCTGAATGTCAAAGATATGGTGCTGAAAGTAAGGGACACCGGCTACAGCGGCTTTTATTTCAGGGTGCTGGAGGAAGGGATCGTTGCACCCGATTCGCGGCTGCACTTCGTCTCCCGCGACGCGCACGAAATCACTGTCGCATATGCAAACCGTTTGATGTACCATGACCGGAATAATCAGCCTGCCATTCGGAAGATCCTAGAGGTCGAGGCTTTGTCAGAAAGCTGGAGGGCGGCATTTATAAAGCAGCTGAGTGCATAAAAAAAGCCGCACCGGAAAAACGGTGCGGCATCATGATTATTTTTTAACGGTGTCAAGCAGATTCGCTAAAAAGTGCGTTTTGTAGCTTTGAAGCTTTCTTCCTTCATACGTCGTCATCCCCAGCTTTTTCAATTCTTGAACATACCAGCCTTTGCTTCCGTAATGCATGTCAGAAAACTCCTTTCCATCATGGGTTAATTGGCATTCTAACATCCATCCAAAACCTTTGAAAAGGGGCATAACGAAATTTTTAAAAACTGATTCCTTCGAATTAGTCTAAAGGACTGATTCGAAAGGTTAATGATGGATCAGACTGGTGATGACCATCGTAAGAATCAAAATGCTGAGAACGATTCCGATGTATTTCAAAAAACCGTTCTTTTTTTTATGGGCATAGACGGTTAATATTACGCTTTCGATGAAAAAAATCAGTCCGATGATGGCAAACAACATAAATAAAAGAGCTCCTTTCGGCCATGCTGCTTTTTATTGTAACATAAAACCCGGACTTTCACGGAAGTCCGGGTGTAAGCTTATCGATTAATCCAGTTTTGTTAAAATGACGGGTGAGTCTTTCGTAATCACGATCGTATGCTCGATCTGCGCCACCAGGCTTCCGTCAGGCGTTTTGAACGTCCAGCCGTCGCCTCCTTCTACAGTATGCTCTGCTTTTGTCGAAACAAACGGTTCCAGCGCGATGACGGTTCCGTTTTTAAAGAGCGCGCTGTCAAACGGATCATAGTAGTTTAGAATGTGATTCGGCGCTTCGTGAAGCTTTTTTCCGATCCCGTGGCCGGTCAGGTTTTTAATGACGGTAAATCCGTGTGCCTTCGCTTCATTGTATACGGCTCTGCCGATTTGGTTTTGTTTTTTTCCGGCCCGCGCCTGCTCAAGACCTTTTTGAAAAGCGCTTTCCGCGCATTGGCACAGCTTGTGCAGCGTTTCATCGCCATTGCCCAATACGAATGAAATTCCGGTGTCTGAATAGTAGCCGCCGAATTCAGCCGAAATGTCGATATTGATCAAATCTCCTTCTTTTAAAATCGTAGAAGTGCTCGGAATGCCGTGGGCCACTTCATCATTGACGCTGATGCACGTCGTTCCCGGGAAATCGTATTCTTTCTCCGGAGCTGACGCGGCTCCGTGGGCTTCAAGCACCCGTTTTCCGATCAGATCGAGCTCTTTTGTACTCATGCCGGGCTCGGCTTTTGCCTTCATTTCTTCCCTCGCCAAAGCGACGATTCTGCCGATTTTTTTGAGCCCTTCAAGCTCTTGGTCATTCGTTACAATCACAGTTCATTCCCGCTTTCTTTTTTTATATTCTACATCAAGCTTACCATATCTGTTCCCGAAAAAGGAACAGCGCGGCTTGACGGTGAAAAAACACCTGCCTTCCGTCTTAAGGAAGCAGGCGTTTTTGATTATTGTCCGGACTCCGATGTTGTTGCTTTAGATGCGTCGGATTCGGAGCTTTTCGGATTATGGTTGGTGTAGTCGTAGTCGTTCGGATCGATTGCCTTGAATCCTTTCGGTTTATAGAACCGCAGCAAATCTCCGTCGACGATTTTGTCCGACATTTCAAGCTCTTTTTTGACCGATTCATCGATGTTCGGATCGACGTCTTTTTCGCTGAGGGGCTCTCCTGTTTTCGTATCGTAGTAGTTTCCGTTCGTTTTCGTGTACTTCGGTGAAATGAAGTCACCGTTTCTGAACGGAATCACTTCGCGGTGTTCAGGAGACAGAAGGTCAGAACCGCTCATCAGGTAATCCTTCGTATCCACGCCCATCAAGTGAAGCAGGGTAGGTTCCACATCGACTTCACCGCCGTATTTGTGGGATTTTACGCCTTTGACACCCGGAGCATGAATGAACAGCGGAACCCGCTGTAATTGAGCATTCTCATACGGTGTAATATCTTTGCCCAATACTTTGGACATTGCTTTATTGTGGTTTTCAGAAATGCCGTAGTGGTCGCCGTACATGACGACAATCGTATTGTCATACAGTCCTGATTTTTTCAGATCGTTGAAAAACTGTTCGAGCGCCTGATCCATGTAATGAGCCGATTGAAAATACTGGTCAACGACGTTGTCGCCTGTGCTTCCGGCCGGGAAGTCTGTATCGCCTTCATCCATTTCGAACGGGAAATGGTTTGACAGCGTGATGAACTTCGTATAGAACGGCTGTTTCAGGCTATTTAACAGCGGCATGGATTCTTTGAAGAACGGTATATCCTTCATGCCGTAGTTTTTCGTATTCTCTTCGCTCATATCGTAATACGTCGCGTCGAAAAATTTGTCATATCCGATGGCTTTGTACATTTCATTGCGGTTCCAGAACGTTTTGTAGTTGCCGTGGAAAGCCGCGGATGTATAGCCTTGGGATTTCAAAATCGCCGGTGCCGACTGAAGCGTGTTTTGCGCTTTATTGATGAATACCGAACCTTGTGATAAAGGATACAGCGAGTTGTCCATCATAAATTCGGCGTCTGATGTTTTACCTTGTCCAGTTTGGTGGAAAAAGTTATCAAAATAAAACGTTTCATTATCGTGTGCCAGCGAGTTTAAGAACGGCGTAACTTCTTTGCCGTCAACCTTATAGTCGATAATAAAATTCTGCAGCGATTCCATCGAAATATAGACGACGTTCATGCCTTTCGCTTTTCCGAAATACTTAGGATCCGGCTTATCATAATTGGCTTTGATATAGTTTTCGACGTCTGTGACATCGCTTGATTTTGCAAAGGCGCGCTGGCTGTTAGACTTGACGTTTTGGACTGCATCGTAGATTGTGAAGTTGTATGTGCCCAAATACTTCACAAGGTAGTTCCGGTCAAATGAGCGGGTGAGAAGCTCCGGACGGTCCATCTCCGCAACTGCAAGATTGGCGAGAAAGACCAGGATGCTTGCACCCATTACGATTTTAAACGGACGCTTTGTCGTTTTTTCAGACGGTCTGTTATAAAAAACGGCCAATGCGATCAATATGATCGTATCGATAAAATAAAAGACATCGAGAGGATGCATTAATGAGAAAATACTGTCCCCGAGCTGTCCGCCGTTTGTTCTTGCCTGCATGATCGTAGGCAGCGTGATAAAGTCGCTGAAAAATCTGTAGTATACGATGTTTGCGTAAAGTAAAAAAGACATTAAAAAATGAATCACTATTATGGCTGTCTGCTGTAATTTTTTCTTGAACAGAAGTCCAAATCCAAGAAAGAACAAGCTTGAGCTAATCGGATTCACAAAAAGCAAAATCTTTTGTACTATGTTGGTTATTCCTAAATTAAATTCAATTACATAAGCAGCATACGTTTTTAGCCATAGCAATACAACGGCTATCAGAAAAAAGGCAAGCCCTCTTTCCTTTATAAATCTTTTCATTGTTACACTCCTTTTTCCGGATCAGCATAAAACCATCGGAACGAAAGAAAAAACGAATGTATAAAATATACCATGAAATGCCGATTTAGAAAAGCGTTAACTGAGCCGGCCGAAAAAACGGCAAAACCCCCGGCGGAAAAGCGTTTTTCGAGCCTTTTTAGCGATCTGGAAATATTTTGCGCGGAATGCGTATTGGCTCTGTTATTGTTTTATGGCAGACTGATTTATAATATGAATGAAAAAGGCTGGTGAGAACATGGATTTCTCATATCTAATCTCCGAGGACAGAATTAAGCGGGCGATCAAGGACGGGGAGTTTGACAGGCTGCCGGGAATGGGCAAGCCGCTAAAAAAAGATGAAGCAGCCCATGTTCCCGAAGATCTCCGGATGGCTTACAGGATGCTGAAAAACGCCGGGATGGCCGGTGATGAAGGGGCTTTGAAAAAAGAACTGATGACCATTGAAGACTTGATCGCCAAATGTACGGACGAAAGCGAACGCGAGCGGTTAATGGAAAGAAAAACGGAAAACAGGCTCAAGCTTGACAGGCTTGCAGACAAAAAAGGCCTGTTCGACAAACCTGCATCCGCTTTTTATAAAGATAAGGTGTATCGCCGGCTCGGCCGTTAGCAGACATAGAGGCAGACCTTAGAGGTCTGTTTTTAATTTTTTGAAAGCGCTGTAAAAAATCTGTTGACTACTTGTATATACAGGGATACAATAAAAGCGTAACATGTATATACAAGTATAGAACGGAGGGGTTGGCATGGGGGAACTGAACAGATCTGCACGGCAAATTGCCGATGCTATCGGCGGTGCGGAAAATATAGCAGCGGCCACTCACTGTGTGACTCGTTTGCGATTTGCGTTAATAGATGAAAGCAAGGTCGATCAAGAGGCGCTTGATCAAATTGACGTCGTGAAGGGATCGTTTTCGGCAAACGGCCAGTTTCAGGTGGTGATCGGCCAGGGGACGGTCAACAGCGTATACGCCGAGTTCGTGAAGGAAACAGGAATCGGCGAAGCCACGAAGGATGATGTGAAGAAGGCTACTGAGAAAAAGATGAATCCTTTGCAGCGTGCCGTGAAAACGCTTGCGGATATTTTTATTCCGATTTTGCCGGCAATCGTTACGGCTGGATTGCTGATGGGAATCAACAATATTTTAACGGCACAGGATATTTTCTTCAGCGGAAAGTCGATCGTTCAAGTCTATCCGCAGTGGGCTGATCTGGCCAATATGATCAATTTGATCGCGGGAACGGCCTTCGCTTTTCTGCCTGCCTTAATCGGCTGGTCGGCCGTGAAGCGTTTCGGCGGCAATCCGCTTCTTGGGATCGTGCTCGGCGTCATGCTGGTGCATCCGGATCTCTTAAACGCCTGGGGATACGGGGCTGCGGAGCAAAGCGGAAAAATCCCGGTTTGGAACCTTTTCGGCCTTGAGGTCCAGAAAGTCGGGTACCAGGGGCAGGTGCTGCCGATATTGATCGCTTCCTATTTGCTTGCGAAAATTGAGCAGTTTTTAACGAAGCGGACTCCCGAAAGCATTCAGCTGCTCGTCGTTGCTCCGATTACGCTGCTTGTGACAGGCTTTGCGTCGTTTATCATCATCGGGCCGGTTACATTTGCGGTTGGAAACGCTTTAACTTCCGGATTTATTGCGGTATTCAGCACATTCGCAGCTCTTGGGGGCCTCTTGTACGGCGGGTTGTACTCGGCCCTCGTCATAACCGGAATGCATCATACGTTCCTTGCGGTCGATCTCCAGCTTATCGGCTCCAAGCTCGGCGGGACATTTTTATGGCCGATGCTCGCGCTCTCCAATATCGCTCAAGGGTCGGCGGCGCTTGCGATGATGTTCATTGTTAAAGATGAAAAACAAAAAGGGCTTTCCTTAACATCAGGCATTTCCGCTTATCTCGGCATTACCGAACCGGCGATATTCGGGGTGAACCTGCGGTACAGGTTTCCGTTTATCATCGCGATGATCAGCTCGGGGCTTGCCGGAATGTATATTTCCTCACAAGGAGTCTTGGCGAGCTCTGTCGGAGTCGGCGGCGTCCCGGGCATTTTCTCAATCATGAGCCAGTATTGGGGCGCGTTTGCGATCGGGATGGCTATTGTGCTGGTGGCGCCGTTTGCCGGAACATACGTGTATGCAAGAATGAAACAAAAATCATAAACGGGAAGAGACGCATGTTGCGGTCTCTTTTCCCTTTTCATCAATAGAAAGAAAGTGGTGGTGCTGATAATGGGAACGAAACAACAGCCATGGTGGAAAACAGCCGTGGTCTATCAAATCTATCCGAAAAGCTTCAACGATACGACAGGAAGCGGTGTCGGCGATATTCAGGGCATCATCGAAAAGCTCGATTATATAAAAGAGCTTGCCTGTGATGTCATTTGGCTGACGCCGATCTACGAATCTCCTCAACATGACAACGGCTATGACATCAGCGACTACTACCGGATTCATGAAGATTACGGAACAATGGAGGACTTTGAGCGGTTGTTGGAGGAAGCCCGCAAACGCGGCTTAAAGGTGATCATGGATCTTGTCGTCAACCATACGTCGACAGAGCACAGATGGTTTAAAGAAGCATCATCGGCGAAAGACAATCCTTACCGGAATTTTTATATTTGGAAGGATGGGAAGCCGGATGGATCAGAGCCGACGAACTGGGAGTCGAAATTCGGCGGCTCCGCGTGGGCGTTTGAAGAAAAGACGGGTCAATACTATCTCCATCTTTACGATGTGACGCAGGCTGATTTGAATTGGGAAAATGAAGACGTCAGAAAAAAAGTGTATGAGATGATGCATTTCTGGTTCGAAAAAGGGATTGACGGCTTCAGGCTCGACGTTATCAATGTCATTTCCAAAGACCAGCGCTTTCCGGATGACGGCGAAGGAGACGGACGAAGATTTTATACGGACGGTCCGCGCGTTCACGAATTTTTGCATGAAATGAACAGGGAAGTTTTTTCACAATATGACAGCATGACGGTCGGAGAAATGTCATCGACATCAATTGCCGATTGCATCAAATACACGAACCCCGACAATCAAGAGCTGAATATGGTGTTTAATTTTCATCATTTAAAGGTCGACTACCCAAACGGGGAAAAGTGGAGCTTAAGCGAGTTTGATTTCTTAAAATTAAAGAAGATTCTTTCCGAATGGCAGACGGAGATGAATAAAGGAGGCGGCTGGAATGCGCTGTTCTGGTGCAACCACGATCAGCCGCGGATCGTCTCGCGCTACGGAGACGACGGGAAGCACCGCAAAAAATCGGCGAAAATGCTGGCGACGGCGATCCATATGCTGCAAGGCACCCCGTACATTTATCAAGGTGAAGAACTCGGAATGACCAATCCGAAATTTGATGATATATCGCTGTATCGGGATGTGGAATCTATAAATATGTACCGCCTGATGAAAGAAGAAGGAAAGCCCGAACAAGAGATCATCAACATTTTAAAAGCGAAATCGCGCGATAATTCCCGGACACCGATGCAATGGAACGGCGGGGAAAACGCCGGGTTTACGACCGGAACGCCTTGGATTCCGATTCCCGCGAACTACAAGGACATTAATGCCGAGGAAGCGCTGGACGATCCCGATTCGGTTTTTTACCATTATAAAAAGCTGAATAAGCTGCGAAAAGAATGCGAGATTATCACAACAGGCGATTTTCAGCTCATTCTTGAAGACGATCCGCAGCTTTTCGCATATGTAAGAAACGGAAAAAACGAAAAGCTCCTCGTCATCAACAATTTTTACGGCAAGGAAACCGAGTTCCGCCTGCCTGAAAATATCGATTGCGAAGGGTATTCTGCCGAGGTTTTGATCACAAACGATCTGGAGATTCCGGAACAATTCGGCCGTTTTATGGTGAAGCCTTATCAATCGATAGTTTATCATCTTGCCAAACCATGCTAAACTAAGCTGGGTGGTAAAAAATGAAAGTCAACAAATACGTCATGATTTATAAAGAAATCGCCGAACAAATCGATCAGGGCATCCTGAACGCCGGCGATATCCTGCCGTCGGAACACGATCTGACAGACCGGCACGACACGTCGAGGGAGACCGTTCGAAAAGCGCTGAATATGCTTGCTCAAAATGGCTATATTCAAAAAATCAGGGGAAAAGGATCAGTCGTCCTCAACAGGGAAAAAATGCAGTTCCCGGTTTCCGGACTGGTCAGTTTTAAAGAGCTTTCCGAAACGCTTGGAAGACAGACGAGCACGACCGTACATGAATTCGGCTTGATCCATCCGGGTGTATATATCCAAAAACAGCTTCGGATTAAAGAAGACGAGGAGGTATGGCGAGTCGTCAGGTCCCGGACAATCAACGGAGAGCGTGTTATCCTTGATAAGGATTATTTTATCCGTAAAAACGTCCCGCTTTTAACGAAAGAGATATGCGAGGATTCCATTTATCAATATATAGAGGATGAGCTCGGACTCGCGATCAGCTATGCCCACAAGGAAATCGTCGTTGAGCCGTGTACGGAAACGGATCAAACATATTTGGATTTAAACGGATATGAGCACATCGTCGTCGTGAAAAACTATGTGTTCCTCGATGACACGACACTGTTTCAATATACGGAAAGCAGACACCGGCTTGATAAATTCCGGTTTGTCGATTTTGCAAGACGGGAAAAGTAGCACGGTCCGCCTGACGGCGGCCGTGTTTTTTTTTGTGGAGCCGTTTCTCATCGCGTCCAATTTGAATATGATGCCAAAGGCAAAGCATGCGAAATGGAGGCTATGCGAATGATTCATGAGACCGTTAAGGTTGGAAAGAACGTAGTATTGGGAGAAGGTGCCGTCATTGAAGAAAACGTGGCGATCGGGGATAACGTGACGATCGGCCACCATGCGATCATCAAGAAGGATACACAGATCGGAAGCGGAGTGATGATCGGCGACTTGACCGTACTTGGCAAAGGGACTTCTTCAAATAAAAAAATGGCGCGCCAGCCGAAAAAAGCAGGCGGACCTTTGGTGATTGAGGATGGAGCGGTCATCGGTTCAAACGTTGTTATATACAGGGATGTCTGTTTGGGAAAGGGCGTGTTTGTGGGCGATATGGCAAGCATCCGCGAAAATGTGACGGTCGGAGAAGAAAGCATCATCGGCCGAAGCGCCATGGTTGAGAACAATACAAAGATCGGGTGCAGGGTGACCGTCCAAACGGGATGCTATATCACCGCCGATATGGAAATCGAAGATGAGGTATTCATCGGTCCGTGCTGTTCAACATCAAATGATAAATACATGGGAATGGGAAATTACCAATATAAAGGTCCAACGATTAAAAGGGGAGCAAAAATCGGCAACAATGCGACATTGCTGCCATCAGTCGTTATCGGAGAACACGCCGTAATCGGCGCCGGAGCCGTCATCACAAGAGATATCCCCGCCGGAAAAACCGCTTACGGCAACCCGGGCCGGGTGATGAAATAACCGTCTCCTATAGAAAGACGGTTTTTGGTTTTGAAGGAATAAATGTTAAATATCGAAGGAGCGACAGGCCCAACGGGACCAGCCAGCCCTCAAACAGCGCTTTTCTTTACAAATATCTCAGGTTCTATTTCAGTCTATAATCCTCCGGCTGTTCCGTTAAATACTGAAGTAACTGTTGTAACAGTACCAGGTGTAACTGTATGCAGCGGTTAAAATGTTTAATTCGATTATACTCTGGCAGTAGAGGCTGTAAATACAGCAAAATTATTATTGAATCAAGGCTTTACTGAAACGGAACTCTGCTTCAAAATAGAATTTTTAATAGAAGTCTTGCTGCGGCTGGAACACAAAGATTCCCGCTAGCTAGCACTTTTGTTGATACTGTACCTGACGCTGCAAACTGTTACCTATATAGTTAGAAAAGCCGTAACAACGGCTGCAAACGTAGCTTCTGCAGCAGCTTTCAATAGAGATTTAAATATAATTCGATTCCCTTAGAGAAGAGGGAGATGTTCTTTTAGAGCATCTCTCTTTATTTTTAAATCAGTTTTAAGAGAATTCATTTTTTAACAATATAGTAGACGCTCAAACTTTAGCTATAAATGTGTTTTAATCGTATGGAAAACAACGTGACCGAGTGATATATGAATTCATAGTATATGCTAGCTTCAATCTTTAAATTAACTATTGAAGCAAATTTAAGAAAAGGAGGTAAAATCCTATATGTCGATTCAAAATGTAGTTGTTAATGGGGGTTTCGAGACAGGGACACTCCCGCCTTGGGTTGGCCAAAATGCAACGGTCACTACTCAGTTTTCTCATTCGGGTTTTTGGTCGACAACATTGCTGGGCGGAAATGTAGTATCATTTATAGCTCAATTTGCCCCAGTTAACCCTGGAGAGGGTTTAGAATTTCTAGTGTCTTTGGCCAAATCGGGATTTTTACCGTCTCCTCAAGTGCAGATACAGGTTTCGTTTTTTGATAGTTCATTTAACTTCCTTGGACAGGGGCTATTTGTTAATATTCCATTTAATAGATTACCGGTTGTAGAAAATAACACATGGATTGAAATCTACCAAACGACAGATCCTGCTCCTGCGGGTTCTACTATGGCGTTTATTTTGATTAATACTCTTCCGCAATTTGGAACTGCTAATGTCATTGTAGACGATGTAGCACTTTTACAGACTGATGGAGCAGCAGGTCCGACAGGCCCAACAGGTCCGACAGGCCCAACAGGTCCAACAGGCCCAACAGGAGCGACAGGTCCAACCGGAGCAACCGGTCCAACCGGTCCAACCGGCCCGACAGGAGCAACCGG
>NZ_LECW02000019.1 GCF_001042475.2 Bacillus glycinifermentans | reverse complement strand
GCAATGGAGAAAGTGAAAAATACCGTCGCAAGCGCCTGGCCGTTCGTATAATACAATTTGACTTCGGCCTTTACCTGGCCGTAGTGTTTCAATTCTCCATCAGATAGGACGTATTCAGCTTTCCCGTTTACCTTGTCCGTCAGTGTCAAGCTCCGTTTATAAAACGAATCATCCGCATACAGAAGGACAATTTTTGCATCCACCGCCGACAGAGGCAACGGGGCGCCGTCTTTTGTAAAAGAAAAGGACAGCTTTGCGCTGCCCGTATCCTGGGTGAAAAATTGTATATTGGTAGATTTGGCTGCGGCTTTCCGCGCGTTAATATCAAATGATATTTCGCCTTCCTTATAGATCATCGTTGAACCTCCTTACATCTGTGGGTGCATGAAGACCAATGCGACTCCATACCCTTTTTCGGCGGAATATGACCGATTTATACGCATCACGTAAAAACCTGTTCCGTCCTCTGATTTTGTCCCTATTCCGTCAGCTGGGACGATGTAGTCTCCTACCTGGACAGTCTCATCAATCCTGACAAATACCTGACCGACCAAACCGACGACATGCCACTCGTCCCGCTTTTCCCGCGGGATGTATTCAAGGTCAGGGTTATAGTTTGGATTTTCCATAGGTACTATGATTGCTCGACCATTATCATTAATGGTTTCATAGATAATGCCGCCAAATTCATTTCTAAGGTAACGGTCGTTCCAATAGAAAGCCGCACCGCCCATAATGACCCCGGCCGTCTCGGAAATAACGCCCAATACCTTGTCCCCTTTTTCAGCTTTCCTGATCTTGTCACCATCCAAAGTCACCAAGAAGCCGGATTCAATTTTACGGCCATCTTTAGATTCAAAGTATTCTGCAAGGTCTTTAAAATCGGATACGCTTTCCACGCGTCCTACCCCCCGGATATGTCCGCCTGTAGAATCAATTTTCCATTTGATATTATTTTTCGACGGTGATCCGGTGCCGTATCCGCCAACTACAGAATAGCTGTCATCGTTAGTAACTGCCTGGGCAGCCATCACCACTCTTGCAGGTCCGTCCCCTTTCGTCTTTGAGTTGTTCGCTGCTATAATGGCCTGCCGTGATCCTTCTGTAGAAGAGCCGCCTGAAACGCCTCCCATGAAATTCCGCGGGCCTTTTGCTATGTTGTCACCCGTAGCCGCGATAATCGCACTTGTTGGATCTAAAGGAGCCCCGGAAGTCGTCGCCCCTCGGAATCCTCCTTTGAAATTCGTTGGTACAAATTTGTACTTGTTCCCCTTAATCATGGCCGCGTAGGAGTAGCCGGATGTCTGAACATTATTAATGTTCGCCTGTGAATTTGGTGACGTGATCCCGTATGTACCGCCTTCTCCTTCCATGATTCCATTGGAGATATTCACAGAGTACACCCCGCCGCCGATTCCGATTCCCTGCTTGGCCGACTTATAAAAAGTAAAATTGGACAGGTTGACATTATCCGTTTTTTGCGGACCGCCATATAGACGAATATCAAAGCCCGCTTTTTTGAATCCCCTAATCGTGATATTGTTCAAGGAAATGTTTCGGCTTCTATACTGCAAGGCAATGACCGGGTTATCCTTATAGTCATATGAAGGATCACCTATTGCAGTAAAGTTGCTGACAGCTACGTTTTTATAAGCTGAAACCACTAACGCACGCGGGGTCAATCCTTCATACATATCATTGAATATCGGTTCGATTGCTGTACAATCCGTAAGGGTGACATCGTAGGCCGTTGTGCTTTCCGGATCCTCTGCTTTGTGATGCCCGATATGTCGTAGATCAAAGCAGCGCACATCATGAAAGGACACATGGCCAATGACATGAACATTTTGGGATGCCGGCCATTCCTTATGTGCTTTGACTTCTACGCCCCGGATATTACCAGATGTAAAGTTATTAATCAGCCAAACATGCTTTGACCCGTCATCAACTTCTATGCCATTTGAATTTGACTGTCCTTTTGGGTGAGCCGTACCGCGCTGATCAAAAGAGTAAGAATTTGAAATAAAAATGTATTCGCTATAGTGCGTGGTAATGCCGTCGTCCCCCGCCCCATAAGCTACACAGTTATCCAACCAAATATACCGGCATCCGTCTTTTGTATACTGTGTAGACGCCAGATGATCATATGTGGGCGCTGTTATATCAAATCCGTGTAAACCTGCGTTAATTGCCTCAACGTCTTTAACCCACCCAAATTTTACTTTGGCATATGTCAAACAGCTTGAATGTTGGCCGCCCGTAGCCCCGACGCCGCCCTGTCTGTCCGGGTTCCAATCAAGTGACATCCCTTGCACGAAAATATTTCGGTTCCCGTTTTCATAATCGGCGTTTGTGATGACCCATTCGCTGGCGGGTGTGTCTTCATGAAGCTTGAGGGTTGTAACACCTTTTCCCTGACCGATCAGATAAGTCCAAGATGGGAGCTTAACCCCTCGAATCACATAGATACCGGCGCTTAATTTAACCCTTACACGGCCGTCCCCCACCGCTTTTCTAAATGCCTCAGAGCTGTCGGTTTTTCCATCCGGTACGGCGCCAAAATCATCAACATTTACTTCTCTTTTTATTTTCTGTTCAAGCTTATTAAATTCTAAATCCAGCCGGTCTTTCAACGTTTGTGCGATTTTCCCATCAGTTGTTACCCTGGCATCCACAATCTCTTTTACGTCTTTCCCGTCGTGATTCACAATCACATTAGCAAACCGTGCATTTAAATTATCCAACCGGTTCGCAACAGTAAACCCGCCGTGAATAATCTGATCCGATGTGTGGGCAGTTTTTGCATTTTTATGGCTTTTTAAATTATACTCATGATCATTTAACGCATTTTCAATACTCTGCATGTCCCCGCTTAACTGCGATTCATAGAGGGAATTTCGAGTCGTATTGTAGTTTTTAGTCAGCCGCACCATCTTCCTCACTCCTTTTTGACAAAATAAAAAACGCTTATCTGAGCGTTTTAAATAACTGATCTATATATCTTTTTTGATTCCTTAACCTTTTTGCCTGGTCAACATTGATGTCATGGATGTCTTTGCGGAAATTTGCAAATGTCAGCTGCGGGCTGCTGTATGGATCCAATGGATTGTACTGAATTGAAATCAGCCTCACATCATCTTCAAATGTGATGCCATCCGCCGTATCGGCCAAGACGTGAATTGTGTCGCCTTTCCAGAAGTCTTGTTCAATTTCTAAAAGTTTTGGCTCATAGATTTTTTTGAAATCAGCTTCGATCGTCATTTCTGGATAAGGATTCACATGCTTCTTCAGTGCTGAAACCATGCGACTGGATTTTTTTATTGTTTCATCTTTTATCGGTTCAGCCCACCGCGGCTTTCCTTCAATTAAGAATTTATCTTCATCAGGATGAACATATAAAATAGGCTCAAATTCATATTTTGGATTCTTGTCAGTACTATTGCTGCCTTCTTTTAAGGCGCCGTATCCCCACGCTCGTGTCGTACTATTTTGAGAACTTGTTTTAATTGTAATACCTGGCATGTTATAACGGGAATCCAGAGTAAAATCAATGCGCTTCCCCATCTTTTTATAGACGTAGATTTTGTAATTATCGACATCTATTTCAAGCCCATAATCTTCAATAATTTCATCCATCAATTCCGTAGAGTTTTTATCACCAAAATTCTCATGATCAGCGCTTGGAAACTCGCTTTCTGGCGCCTTCAGAATATATTTGAAATCTGTATCTTTCAAGGCAATATCCAACGCTTCTCTAAGCTTTAATTTCTTTGTTACGGTATCATTCACGTAATTATTGATCAGTAGAACAGAAAAAATATGAGCTGCTGTGACGGTTTTTGTAAGGATATTATTTTCCTGCCTTACCTCTACATCCGTAATATAGTATTTTTGATGATTGAATTTTTTCTCATCCAGATAAAGTATGTTGTCGTTCACCAATAAATCGAATTCTGTGCCGTTCTCCTGCGTTTTTGTGATCGTGAAGGTAAAACTCTTCTTACCTGTCGTATCGTCCGTCAGATCAACGGAAACCCCGGTTATTTCAACAACACTTTTACCATCCTTCGTTGAAACATGCAGCTGTGGAAAATCAACATCTGAAGGCAAACTCTGATTGAGTGTGATGTCTTTGCCGTCATACTCCTTACTCGGAAATTCCGGCTCCGGTATCGGTGTGTCAGGTTGATCAGGATCAATAGGAATATCGTCCACAGAATCATATTGTGTAAGATTATACGTTTCAATTAGATTGTTTAACTTCGTCGCATAAGCCGGGTCTGTAGCATAACCGGCTTTTACAAGGGCTGCTGTTGCTTTCTTGTAATCTTTTTCACCTACTACGGCTTTATAATGATCGGGATCCCAGCTCGTTCCGTTCACATAAAGCTTGGCTAAATCTTGCAGAGAAGCATACCAGGATGGATACTTTCTGAACTTGGCTTGTACCCGGGTTGCATTCCCTTTGCGATCGTATTCAGTCGTCCACATGAGAACATATTGCCCGTTATAAGTCCCCTTAATTCCGAATAGATTTTTTCCTTTCTGAGCGAGCCCACTTGTCCCCCATGCGCTCTCTAAACAGGCCTGAGCAATAATGAGAGACGCGAGAATATCATACTTCTTATATATCTTCTGCGCGTCTGGCGCAATCTCTTTTATAAAATCTGAATTTGCCATTGTACTTGCTCCTTATGCGTAATAGAAACGTGTATCGAAAGTGATTTCAAAATCATTGGTATTCTGTATTTCAAAATCATTGCTCCCTATATCAAGCCCCGGGAGCCTGCCGGAGGTTTTAACCGGCTTATTATTGATCACGGTATACTGTTTGATAAAAGTGACAGGCTGTGATTTTTTCAACTCCTGTTCAATTTTCAGCCTCTCCCCATTTGTATGGTTGATGATCGTCACGTTTTTACCTGAAGCCCGTAAGGTCACATTGTAGTCATGCTGCATGGGATTGATAAAAGCATCCCCCGTATTGTAAACCTGAAATCTTTTTCGATTTTTAAACACATATTCCAGGTTGTCGTGTATCTGAATATTCATCCCTGGGCTCCAGTATTCCCCGTGAAAATTCTGTTTTGTCAAAGAAGTGAATTTTGACTCTGCTAAACCAGTAAAGTTGTTAAATTCCACAGTAAAAGAAACATGATTTTTTTCTTTTTCTTTTGGAATACTGAAATTCCCATCACATGTGACGCGAAAACGGAGATTTGGCAACAAGTCAGTTGAAATATAGTAAGGGAACGGTTTAACCAAAACCGCGTATAGTTCCCGTCGATACTGATAAAAATTTTCGGCAATGACTGAATTCAGATAGATTTCAACTGATATTTTTCTTTCTGTATATTTGACGTCACGGGGATGTTGCGGCAAAACGACTCCATTTATTCTCGGGATATTTGTTGTTTCACGCTCAATGCCTGGTGACTCAGGTGTAAAACTTAAAGGTTCAAAAAAAGGAAGCAGGCTGCTTAAACTCTGCTCCCCTAAACCATTATCATAGTCAATGTACAATTCCACTATCTCACCCCATTCAAGTATGAAGTTCGAGTATACCGATCCCCGGATGATTGATCGATTTTCTTCCCATCAAGATAAGTGTTGTTATCTTTTAATAGGATCTGTTGCAAGAGCTGCACATTTTTATTTAGAAAATCAATTTGTTTTGCCATCATACTGATCTGTTTTTCTTGGTTCTGCACAACACGGCTGATGTCCACAGAAAAGTCTTTAGGCGAGGCCAATTCCTGTGCAGGCTTTTCCGAAACTTTTTGAAGCAGGAGGAGCGCTTTTGAAATCATTCCATCCTGCAAATCCGGAAGTACGCCAAGCTTTCTACCAACACGGGCCCATAGCCCAATATTGCGCTCCCGATAAGATGGATCCTCTGTGATGGTCGTTTCATCATACCCGCGTTCATTTAAGATCGCCCATTTTGATCCACCACGGCCAGGCGAAATACCGCCTTTTGCATATCCAACATATCCGCCGCCTCGGGCCATCGATTTTAACCCCGGATGATTGTTTATGTCACCATATCGTCGTTTGATATAGTTAATGGCAGCCAGGATATTATCGATCGGATTCAAAATGTTATTATGTCCAGGAAACTTATTCGCGTTGAACGTGCTTGGAATCGTCTGCATCAGCCCTTGTGAAGGGTGCCCAGCTTTCGCATTAGAATCCCATAAATTGATGGCGTTAGGATTACCGCCACTTTCTTTCATGGCGATAGTAACAAGCCCCGGGATCCATGAAATCGGCACACCCGCGATGCCGACTGCTTCAGTCACCCATTGGTTTACAGCTTTTGTTCCGCCGGCTCCTTTAAATGTACCTGGATCCGGCATGACACCTTTCAGGAATTGAGCTGCCCCATCCTTCAATGTCTTGAGTATACCGGTCCCTAACGAGTCAATGCCTTTTCCAGTTTTGTAGGGGATCAGCCCACTAAACAGTTTTTTGATTAAGTTGCCGGGACCCTTTGTAATCAAGTCCATTGCAGTTGCGCTAACATCGCCCACTTTATCCACGACGCTTTTTCCAAAAGATACAGCCCCGTTGACCATCTTTTTAGAGCCGTCAATCGCTTTTTTGAAAAAGTCGCCAACCCCTCCTGCATATCCTGGTAACCCTGTGGCTGCTAATTTTTTTGACTGGTCATGCGGTAGTACGGAGGTGCCTCGTGGGAGATCCCAAATTTGCGGGCCGCCTGCCCCTACAACATAAGTTCCGATGCCTGGTGTATGGGCCAACTCCCACCCTTCTTCACCGACAATCGCTTTTCCTCCAGGGTGAAAGTCTGTTCCTTTTGCATAAGCGGCACCTGGTGCAATCTGCATTTTTTCAGACCGGCCATTATAACCTTTAGGCTTCCACTCTGGAATGGTTGGGGCATGCATAAATTCAAGAACCGTGTTAATTCCACCGGTAATCTTATTCACAACACCAGCTAAGTCGAGGACAAAAATATCAAATTCACTAAGGACTTCACCTGTCTCAAAATCGACTTGATCAATATGTCCATATGCTTGAAGCTTTGCCTCTTTGACCACACCTTCATGTGTCTCTTTTGCTTGCTCAATTGTTTTTTCTGCTTGGCTTTCAGCTTTATCAACAATGTAATCGTGCTGTTTCTTTGAAATTGTTCTTTTTACATAATATTGGTCATTCGCCTCGTCAACTACAGCCTTATATTGGTCTTTGGCAGCTTTAATTGTTTTTTCTTTTGCTTTGTTGCTGTTTTTCACAACAGCGGCTGCCTGTTTGGCGGAAAGATTAGAAGACTCTTCCTTCAACTTTCTAGAAATTTTCGTTTGTTCACCTTTACTACGGGTAAGTGCTGTCTCCATTTGGGAGAGCATCTTCCCTTGAATTTTAGTAACTTCTTCATTTTCTTTATCTGTAAGCTTACGATGTTCTTTTGCGGCGTTTCGATAAATCTCATTTACACGATCCACATATCCTTGTATTTTCTTTTGTTTCTTTTGGTTTCCATCCCCAATTTTATTTAGAATCTTAGCCGCGTATTTATCTGATATTTCCTCATTGGACGCAAAAAACTCCTTTAATACCTTGGTGGCTGAATCAGTGCTCGTTTGGAATCCATTTTTCAAAGACTCTCCCATCGCTGTAAACTGTGTTGCGACATCGTCCGCTATTTTCTTGGTGATTTTTGCATTGGTTATACGGAGATATTCAAGCTTAGCCGTGACTTTTGTATTCATATCTTCATAAGCATTCACAGCTTTTGCAGTAGACTTCGAAACCCCTTTACCAAAGTCAATAGTCGATGGAAGAACCCTTTTCTTCAGGTTGTCATAATAGTTCATACCTGCTTCCGTAAGAAGCGTTACACCTGTAATAGCAAGGCCAATAGGACTACCTAACAAACTCAATGCGCCACGTAAGAGGCCGACAACTCCCGCTCCTTTTTTGAGAATGTTGAAAAGGCCAAAACCACTTTTCGCTAATTTCATGAAGCCGCCAGCGCCTTTAATTGCATTGGCCCCGACCTTTAAAATATTTCCGCCGAATTTTAAGAGCTCAGGTGCAAACGAAAGAATAAGGCCGGCGATTGTCCCGACGGGGCCGCCAAATAAACTTAGACCAAGCCCGGCAACACGTGAAGCACCGCCCAGCCCCCGCATAGCTCTTGTACTTCTACTAGATGACTGCTCAAGCCGTCCTACTCTCGTTGTTGCGACCGCGGTTGATTGATGGAAACGTTCCATCCTTGTAGACGCTACAGCCGCCGCCGTGGAGGTCGTGTTCATTCCTGCAGCCGCTGTCCTGGAAGCTGCTCCCGCCGCAATAGCTTCTGTGGAATAAGTGCTGAGGCTTGCTGAAGCCCGATTTACACTGCCTGTTAAATAGCTTCCGGCAGTCCGCAGCATGTTCCAGCCTGCTGCCACCTTTGGCAGAGAACCTAAAATCAATAAAAACGCCCCACCTAAAAGCGAAAACACAGTTACCGCTCCGCCAGTAATCGCAATGGTACTCGCAACGGAAGGGGGTAATGAATCGAACCAGGTAACGAATTTTGTTAGACCGTCAGTGGTTGCACGAATCACAGGGAGAAACTGATTCCCCAAAGTGATAAGAGCGTTGTTCACAGCAGATTTCAGATATTCCATGGATCCGGCCAGGTTATCCATTTGCTTTTTGGCTACTCTGTCCGCAGCGCCCCCGCTGTTTTCAATTTCTTTGGTGAAATCTTGGAGCTTGTCTTTTCCTGCGTGCATTAAAGTAATAAATCCAGAAAGAGCGTGCTGCCCTGCCAACTGTTTAGCAATACGGATTTTTTCAGTTTCGGTATAATTTTTTGTTTTCTCATTGATCTGGCCGATTATATCAGAAAGCGGACGCAATTTCCCTGTGGAATCAGTTACCTGCAAACCTAATTCATGGATCGCATTTCCAGCTTGTTTTGGCGGAGATGATAAACGGGTTAGAGTAGACCGCAAAGCCGTTCCTGCCATATCAGCCTTAATCCCGCTGTTTGCCATGATGCCCGTCGCCGCCGCTAACTCTTCCATGCTGAGTCCGGCCGTTTTTGCTGCCGGAGCCGCATATTTCATCGTTTGACCGATCTCTTGAAGCGTGGCGTTTGAGTTGGTGAACGTATACGTCATGGCATCCGCAACGCGGTTTGTATCTTCAGCTTTGATATGAAATTCCGTCAAGATATCAGAAACGATGTCAGCTGTAACACCAAGGTCTGTTTGTCCGGCTGCGGCAGTCGCGAGAAGACCAGGCATAGCTCCAATGATTTGATTCGTTTTATACCCGGCCATCGCAAGGTACTGCATTCCTTCGGCAACTTCTCCATCAGTAAACTGAGTTGTTGCACCCAAATGACGCGCCGTTTCTGTCAGCTTAGCCATCTGGTCGTTTGTTGCATTCGCTAAAGCACCAACACGGCTCATAGCTTTTTCAAAATCAGCTGCGGCTTTTACACTTACTCCAATCCCCAACGTTCCCGCTGCGCCAACAGCCGAAAGGGCTGTTCCAACCTTAGAAGCAGAATGGTAAACAGCGTTTAGCCCTTCAGATACTTTCCCTGAATCTCGTCTGAACACAGAAAAAACACCCGAAGCGCGACGGGTGCTGTTTGTCGTGTTTTCAAATTCTCTTGTTACACGTTGCAGTTCGTTTCCAAGGCTTTGGTGAACTGCAATAGCATCATTCAGCCTGCGGCCTTGTATTTGGGTCTCTCGATTGTCGATCCCTTTTTCTTTTGCTAATTTCTCGTATTTGGCTCGATGCTCTTCGACTAATCGGCCCTGGATACGATATTTGCTATTGAGACCTTCTACTTGGGATTGGAGAAATTTAGATTGATTACCCGCCGCTTTATAAATAGCACTGGAGGCTTTCATTTCAGAATTTGCTAAACGCATTTGCCGCTTTAAGCCCTCAATTCCTCGGTTAAAACCGGTATCATCAAGGCCTACTTTAACGATCATATTTCCGATAGGTTGCGCCATATGTATCCACCCCGCTTCCCTGGCATAAACTCAACGAAAAAAGACCGGCTGCTTAGCCTGCCTTAGAAAAACACTTGATCAATTGGAACAACTTTAGGTTTATTTTCATGTGCCAAGACTTCTAAGTAATGGTAAATATCCATCTCGTCAATTTCAGTCATGGTCCAACCCTGTTTTAAAAGGGCAGCGTAAATATCATTGAGCTGATCTATTCCTTTTTCTGCTGAAAGGCCTCCGTTTCCACTCCCGGCAAAAAATCTTCTTCCTCCTTAACTTCCTCATAACCCATAATTTCGCCCATGATTCGCCTTACTTCGTCTGAAACTTCAAAAGACTGTAGACCTTCTTGAAATTCCTCTAAAGTAAATTGGTTGCGGAATACCCGTACAATGAACTTCATACGATCTTCAAGGCTCTTAAGCACTTCCTTAATACTGTTGGTATTTTTAGCGGCTGCCTCATCTAGCTCCAGAGCTTCATACAAAGTTTTTGTATTAGTACGAGGTGCAATAAACGTCTTATATTTTTCTTCTTTTTCAAACCATAATTTCACCGAAATTTGTTTTTGAGCCATGTTGACTCCTCCTTTATTTTGTTTGATATGAAAAAAGAGAAGCACGCTGCTTCCCTTTATACTGTTTTGCCAATGTCTACGCTGGATTTATCACCAGAAACAGAATCTGGATTTTTATAGGCAGCACCAAATACTTTTTCATAAAACTTGTCCAGACTAAAATTCGGTGCATCCTCGTCAGCCAATACTTTATAGATGTCATCCTGTTCTCGCTCCATAAATTCAGCAGAAAGTTTGACTGTTTGGAAGTCTGTCTTTTCTTCTTTTGTTTTCCATTCATCATCCGGAAGGGAAAAACGCCCTTTCACTAAGCCTACATGGCGATTCTTTCCATTCGCTTTTGGACCATAGAAGGTCATAGCGACCCATGGCGCGATAACATTCTTTTTGAACATATAGAGCCCGTCTGTTTCTTCTATCCCAAACAATTCCTCCAAGATTTCCATTGGCAGATCCCGCATTTCAAGCTCCAATTTTGTAGAACCAGTCGTGACAGCCATATCCACCAGTTTGTTGTCTGCATACTGCTTTTCTGTTGATGTATCCGTATTGACCTTCGCGTTAATTGCGTAAGGGTAATCAATAATTTTTGTAGCCACATAAAAGCCATTTTCCTTTTTTAAAGGCGCAAATCTAACGCCTTCCAATCCGGTAACTGAACTGTATTCAGGCATTCTAAAACCTCCAATTATATTAAAATATTGGCCTCAAATCGGCGTCCCTTCCGAATAAGACCCTCATCTTTTAAAAAGTCATTAATTAAAACCGTTGTTTGAAAATCCAGACTGTTCATGACCCCTATAACGGCAGCCAAAATCTGATCGCAGGATGAATCGTTGTATACATCGATTTGATATACAGCGCTGTCCTTGATCGGCTTTCCATCAGCCCACTTGGTAGTTCTGTAGTCCAATTCCTGTACGACGATATAAGCTGGTTTGCTTTTGATGCCAATCGGCACCGCAAGTTCAAAAATGTTTGCTGGATCAGCCAATAATAAAAGCGCCGGATCACTCTCCAGCGCTTCAAATACTTTATTTTTTAGTTGTAGGGCTCTTTCCGCTACATTCATAGCTTGTACCCTCTTTTTATAACGCTTGCCATCGCCTGAAGCATCCTCTCATTGGCACTTAGCATACTCTGCTGAATAAACGGGTTAGCCGGTTGATGGATAGTACCGAACTCCGGTAAGTGGACACGGTATTTTGTATCTTTTGTAGGGCCGACCACTGCATATATCTCACCATCGGGGTCCTTTCTCGTACGATTACCAACGATAATATCTTCATCAATGTGGGGGTGATTGCCGCCAATATCTGATCGGGGTGCATTTTTGTCAATTTCTTTGGCAAGGACCGCACCCCCGGCTTTTACAGCAGCTTTATTTATCGCTTCATCTTTTCTTGCAAGAGAAGCTAAATATGAATCCAATTCTTTAAAGCCCTGCATTTCCATTTCGATCTTCATTATTCCACCGCCTTTGCCTTGATTGTGGTGAAATTTTTTCGGGAATAGTTCGGAAGGATCGATTCGATCTCATATGATTGGTTTTGAAAAAGAATCCGCATATGTTTGTCGATGTCCTCTCTGTGTCGGATCGTAAATTCTACTGTATGTTCTTTTTGTACAGCCGCCGCTGCATAGTATTCCCGGCCTTTTAACCCTTCGGCTTTTGCCCAGCATTCAACGACCGTTTCATAGTCACCTTCCACAGGGAGACGGCCGCCTTCTTTTTTCTCTTGAAACTTGATTCGATACCGCATGTCATTCAGCATTAGAATCAGTCTCCGGAACCGTATATTTTAATTGATTGATCATCATCGTAAGCACCCCATCAAGATTTGAAGTCGTGCCGGCCACTTCCCGGTTTTCATACCAATGCGTAACAAAAGCCTTTACACACATATCAGCCCGCGCTGAATTGTTAGGAAATTTCAACCCGGTTGCAGCTGTAATGTATTCTTTTGCAGAAGCGATAAACCCAAGAATTAAATCATCCTCCAGATCACCATCGACCCGGAGGAATTTTTTCGCCTCTTCAAGCTCTTTTTGTTCCATTTCAGTCATAGGGCATCACCTATCCTTCGTTAGCTAGATGTTCCGCCACCTTTTAATTCATCAATTTGCTTTTGTAAACCATCTAAAACAGCCTTTACTTCGCTGTTTAAGTTGTCCAACATGACGCTGCCGGTTCCGAGGTTGTTGCTTCTAACAGACTTGTCCGCAAGCATTTCATGTAGGATACTTTTCTCCCCAATGTCAGCCGGATCACCTTTATCACCTTTCGGACCTTGGGGTCCTGGCTCTCCCTGTGGACCTTGCGGGCCGGTATCTCCTTTGTCCCCTTTTGGCCCTTGAGGTCCCTGCGGCCCAGGTTCCCCCTGCATTCCCTTAATGTACAAAGGATTATCCTCGCTGTTTCCTTTCAAATAAACCGGTGTTACCGGCTTTCCTGTACCGTCGTCCTCTGCAGAAGTATAGACTCCGTTACTTTGGTTTAAAAATTGATCTGCCATATCTCATCATCCTTTTCAATTTTTTTATTTTCCAACGTCAACTGATTTATCTTCTGTGTCGCCGGTACTTGGAGTTTCATTGTCGGGAACAGCGTCTTTAATAGATGCAAATTCCGCGTAAACAACAGCATCCGTGTCCCAAAGTACAACGTCCTCACGTTCAATGATTCGCATATCTGTAGAGTTACGGTAGAATGCTTTACCACCGACATTTGTCGTTAAAATGGAATATTGCTGACGATCAAAGAGTTTGACAGCTTCTTTAAGGTCTCCAATGATTAATGGATATTTTGGAGTCGTTTTTGTACCGCCGTTTGGCAAATACTTATCAGAAATGACGGATACCGGCTTACCGAACAATAATTTTTTAGTTGGATCAGTAGGGTTCGGCTGAAGCAGGTAACGGCCGAAAGCGTCTTTCAGTTTATCTAACACGTTAAATCCTGATTGGTTCGTGACAACTTTAGTCGTGGCATTAATAGCCGGATCAAGTTTGACATTGAGAATGTCTTTAATGTCGTCCTGCTTCGATACTGTGGTTTTTGCAAGTGTTCCTAATTGATTAAGAATCAACGTATTGCGGGTCACGGCCGACTTTTTGGCAAGCCAATTAGAAAGGTACTGCAAAAGCGCTTCTTGTGTATCTGCAAGCAAATCATTAGAAAGAACCAAAATCCCGGCATAGTCTTTAATGCTATA
>NZ_LECW02000018.1 GCF_001042475.2 Bacillus glycinifermentans | reverse complement strand
CTGGATACGTATTGAAATCGGTAATTTTGGGGATATTCATAGTACGTTCGCCTCCATATATTTTAGGTAAAACGTACTAGTTCGGAGGGTGTGTTCGCATACTGTTCGCTTGTCTTTTGCCAACAGATTAGATATGATGAGGATGTAACTACGCCCTCCGAGGCTAGTTGCGTTTTAGAAAGAAACTTTATGCTGTTAGTTGGTTCTGACAGTGTACCCTGAACCGCCGGATGAACTTACGATGAGACTCGGGATTTCCGCCAAATCGCTTCGCCAAAAGCGATGATATTTCCGAATCGTTTGTGCATCCTCGGTTCCAAATTGCCAATATCGTTTTTTTTCGTGGATCGTCCTGCGCCAACAGGGCGATCTTTTCTTTTAATAAAACCTCGCCTACGACGTTCGCCGAAATGTCTTCAGGTTCCCATACAGTTCCATCCTCACCTTCGAATGAGGTGTCGTATCTGATTCTTCTCTTTTTCCCGGTTAAAAAGTCAGCTCTTACACTTCTGATTATCTTTTGAATGAGAGCTTTCTTCTCTCTCCCGTTGTCTCTGAATGCCAACAAAGCTTTTCCGATTCGCCAATAGCATTCTTGCTCAAAAGAAGTGAAATCTGGAATTAGATGAGCGATTCTTTCTGACTCCCTTATGACATATGGAACGGCACCGCTCTCCAAAGCAATTTTAATCCTATTCAATTGTTTTTCTTTCAAATGTTTTTCCTCCTTTGCCCTACACTATATAACACGTAGTTGGCATTTACTTTTGGGACATCGTTTCCGGAATTTTTTCTTATCTTTATTTTTTTTTGCTAATTATTTAGCTTTTTGTTGACATAAATTAAAGAATATTGTAGAGTATAGACATATCTAAATAAACCCTACAAAAACAGCCTGAAACGTTGGGAGACGTAGCTTAAGGCTTTAATTTGTAGTGTCTAAGAAGCTGAATAAATAGCTTATGAACACAGTTTATTAAAGATTTCTTTAAATGTCAACTTGTTTTTTAAAGATTTCTTTAGTTTGTTTTCATGAGCCATTAAGGATGGTTGATATGATTACGTTTGAAAGAGTTAAAAAACTTTGTAAAGATCGAGGCATAAGCCTCTCAAGACTAGAAGAAAATGTAGGATTCGGAAAAAACTCTACTTATTCATGGAAGCAGAATAACCCTTCGAGTGACAAACTCAAAAAAGTAGCCGACTACTTCAATGTATCTGTTGACTACCTACTTGGCCGTACCGATGATCCGAAAATACAAGGCCAATACGACATAGATACTATAGCCGCTCATCACGATGGTGAAGATTGGACAGAAGAAGAGTTAAGGGAGATCGAACGTTTCAAAGAGTTTGTCCGCTTAAAAAGAAAACAACAGGAGTAGTTGAGATGTACGAAACATTACTTTCGGAGGCTACTCACCTTGGTATAGACACCTATGAAAAACAAATGCCTCATAGACTCAAGGGATTGTACTCAAAAAATGTTATTTTGATTAATAAAAACATGGAGACCTCTTATGAAAAAACTTGCATACTTGCCGAAGAACTTGGTCATTATTATACATCGAGTGGGGATATAGTTGATCAAGATACAATTGAAAAGCGAAGACAAGAAAAAATTGCGAGAACGTGGGCTTACGAAAAGCTAGTACCTTTGTCCAAAATTGTTCAAGCCCACAAAGAAGCTATAAGAAATAGGTATGAGCTTGCTCAGTACCTTGAGATTACAGAAGAATTTTTAGACGACGCCATTAAGCGCTATAAAGAAAAATACGGTGCTACTGTTAACTATGGTGGATACACCATTTGTTTTGAACCACTTGGTGTAATAGAGTGGTTTGACAATTCTTTTTAACCTAAAAAGCGAACATACATTCTTTTTAAGGAGATATGGACGACCTGTATGAATGGATCGTCGAAGACTAATCGGTAGTCGGTCGTTGACGGGATTAAGTGTCGCCCGTCAACGAAAAACTTACCCGTTTAGGTAACTCCAGACGCCAGCTCTTAACGTCCTCCGCACGCTCATACACCGCCTTCAACTCCGCTCTTCCCTTCGCAATCAATAGTTCATTCGCATCCTTTCCTTCCGTAATATACCCGTGTGCCAGTCCGACTTTCCCGTATAAATAACGCTCGACCTCCGCACGCAACTTCTCGCCAGCCTTATCGTTATCCGTCACGATTGTTACGTGTTCGATCGGAGACTGGACGATGATATCCGCTTTCCGTTGGTTGAACGAAGACCCACCGGTCCCGATCGCCGGCACTCCCGCCGTCATCCACGATTGCGCATCGATCTCCGCCTCGCATAAGACAACGCGTGTCAGCCGCCGATCATATACGACGTTCATTCCGTAAACAAGGTCCCGTATTGGCCAGCCGCCTTTGACGTACCAGAACGCCTTGCCCCGCGTTGACCGGTACTTTACGTTAGCAAGCCGCCCGTTCGGCAACCGCCAAGGCAGCGCAACCGCACCGCCAACCATTCCGACGTTCATTAGCCGCTGGACAGCCGGCATGATCCCGCGGTTGTTTAAATAATCGTTAGGATCCGCAGCCACGTCGTCGAGAATCGATTCGCTCAACGATTCGCGATTCTTGGCGATCTTTAGCTTCGGCATCCTCAGCGTGAGCTTTCCGTCTTCCAATTCCGGCGCATACGAATCGATGAGGTATTCGACCGTCTCTTCTTCGGTTTCTTCGCGCAAGAAGGCGAGTAGCTTTACGAAGCCACCCCGCGCATACTCTGCGTCATAATAGCCGCTATCTCCCCAATAACCGGCCTTTGCGGTCGCTGTGTCTTCGAGATATACGTAAAAACTCGGCGTTCGATCATAACGGAAAGGACTTGCGGCCAGCAATCGCTCATCCGTCCATGTTGGCCGCGTCCATTCGAACTGTTCGAGCTCATATCGTATATCAACGTCGACCGGGCGCCCGTTTAACGTCAATGTCGGCACTTTCGTCTCACTCCTTTCGAACTAAAAACCGGATTGTTCTATATATTACGTCCTAATTTTTAAAAAATCCTTCGGAATTTGTCGAAAGAATCTCGGAAAATGTTGACAATATTATCCAATAAATTCCAACGTCTTAGAAATTAAAAGGCACATCGGATGATTCTTCGACGACTTCGACAAGCTGCTTAATCACGCCCACTTGTGGCAGATATATAATCTCGGCGCTCTTTCCTTCGCCACCGTCCCGGCCTTTATTTAGTCCGATAAGACCCCGTCCTTCCTCTGCGTTCGTATCAACAGCAATCAATAGCGCAGCATCTTCGAGCAACGCTTTCGTTTTCTTGACGTCTTTACGCTGTGGAAGCTTTAATTCGGAGTCTGCGTCTTTACCATCGCCTTCCTCCGCTTGCGTCAACGCAAAGACAGTCGTTTTTGTTTGTCCTGCTAGACGGCGGAGTTTCTTCGAAGTCTCGGCCGCGTCTCCGCCCGCCGTCTTTGACGTGTTCTTTTCGTAATCGAGATAGTAAAAGGGATCGATGAGCACGACGTCGGCTTTCGTTTCGATAATGTCCGATTTTAAATCGCGGAGCTTCCGGGAGTTGAAATTCTCGTCATCCACAGCACGAACGATAATGTTCCCCGGAATCAGTTCGTTTATCTTGTCGAGGAACTCCATAAATCCGGCCTCAAACTCTTCGGAAAGCTTGCCCTGTCTAACATCGCGCGAATTAAATCCGCCGGGGCCTGTATATTCGATTCCGATATCCAAGTCAACATCTTCTAACGGATTGTTATCGATTCCGAACTCTCCAGAAATTGAAACGTAGAGCCGGACAAGAACCTCGTACCAGCCCATCTCCATCGACCAAATTAGTACGTTCGCCCCCTGCATCGCACAGTTAATCATCTCCTCTAACGCTATGGCCGATTTTCCCCGGCCGGATTTCCCATAAATGACGTATACGTTCGATGAAACATAGCCGCCCATAGCACGGTTTATGAAGTCGAACTTGCTGCGCCAGATCCGGAAAGACTCGCCAGCTTTGCGGTTTTCATATTCGGCTTTGAACTTGTCGATATCTCGTTTTATATCGATACCGATCGTATCACGAACGTTTGTTCTAATTTTAATCCTTTCGAGTTCATCCGTCAACCATGAAAATAATTCTTCCGGACTATCTTGCGAATTATTAAAGCGCTCCGGAAGCTCTTTTTCCGCAAGTTCTGCGAATTCCAACATCGCTGCTCGATTTTTCAATTTCTCCGCAAGGTAATCGTAACTGGCCTCGATGTTAAAATCCGGCTGGAAGTCCGGCACCTCATTCGCCACCATTTCGGCAGTCGGCGCCCGGCCTCCGTGTTTCTCTGCGTATTCCGTGATGTATCGTAGTGCCTTGCGTTCGCCTTCCGTCGGTAAGTCTTCCGCAGAGATATTAAACCGTAGCAGTGCGTTCGGTTCGTTCTGTTCGATCACCTTCGATAGCATTAAGACTCCGTAGTTCATCCGCGATCCCTCCTCACTCTCTTAACGTAAATCACTCGGACGCCTCTTTTCCGCTGTTCCGCGATTTCAATTCGAATACGGAAGAAATCATAGGCTTCACCGAACATATCCGCTAAAAATTCCGCAACTGTAACGATTCGATCAAACGACCATTCAAGCGCCGCAAACGTCCACTTTAACGGATAAAGTAGACGGTACATTATTCCGCCTCCAATAACTCGGGATTTCGATATACGTCGCCGATGATTTCGATTTCGTCAAGTCGCATCCAAAGGTACCTATCCGCCCCTTTTTGATTGCCGATGTATTTCATTTTGTGGATACCGTTTTCCCATTCGATCACATAACGATCAACCACTTTTTTACCGGTCATAGGATTTATATAGGATTCCTCAGCGATGTCTTTTTCGTAAATCTCCCGGATGTTTTTGTCCTTCAATCCGGTGTATTGCATAATATTTTCGAAAAATCCCGTTATATCCGCATTCCCGTAATATACTTTCCCATCAAAACCAACTGCATTTAAAGGGCTGTAATCCATTTTTTTAAGTGGAGCATTCCACGCTCTAAACTTGAACTCTCTCATTATCGCTCGACCTCCCGCTTTAATTTCGCCAGAACTCCATCAGCATACGACTTATAGTCCTCGTCACCAATCAGCTCATAAGCGTCATAAAATCGATGTACTTATCAAGCAGCTCATCGATTTTCTTCGTATTGTCTTTCGCTTGATTTTTCGTCATGTCACCCCACGCCTTTTCGATTCCTTCGCGAATCTTAGTTACAAGATCTTCATTTGGTAACTCCGCAAAATGAAACGCCGTCCCCTCCGGCTCCGGATAATTTTCGTAATCAAAATCGTCAAGGAATCGTTCGGCGTACTGTTTGCGGCAGACCAACCGCAAGTCATCCGAATCAGCGACAATACATTCGCCGTTGATTGCGTCCGTCAGATCGAACTCGACGTAGGTAGAGACGCCGGTATCGTCCTCTTCTTCGACTTTCCTGCGCGCATCAACGTAGAAAATGCGGTCCGGGTATCCGTCTACTGCGACCAAGTCTCCGAAAGTGATGTCGGCTTTCATCTCCGCAGCCCCCTTTTCGATTCTCCTTCGAATTCAATTACGCGGCATAGGTCACGAATCCGGTCCGTCAGACGTTGCTCTCCGAAAACGTCCGGCAGCCGTTCGATCGCAATGTTGCTCGTGTATATCGTCGAAAGTTGATTCGTCACTCTCG
>NZ_LECW02000017.1 GCF_001042475.2 Bacillus glycinifermentans | reverse complement strand
TATCCGTGTAGATTCATCGCTCCGAGTCCGATCGAACGCATCTGACGGTTAGCCTTAGCGACTGCCGGCGCGTTCTTGATATTCGTTGATTCCGATACGACCGTCAGCGCATCGACTGCGAGCTTAACCGTTTGCTCGATCGACTTATTCGCCATGACGTTCGCAATGTTGAGCGAGCCGAGGTTGCACGAAATGTCGAGGCCGATTGCGTCCGGTTCGCCGTAGTCGGTGTACTCGGATACCTGCGATACCTGAAGAATTTCGCTACAGAGATTCGAGAATTTAACTTTCGAAATGTGATTCAGCGCATGAGCTGCGTTGACGTTGTCTTCGAACATGATGTACGGATAGCCCGACTCGGACCGCAGAATCGCAAGCTTTTCGAGTAGCTGTCGCGGATTGATTTTATCTTTGCGGACGTTCGGATTCTCGACGAGCTTGTCGTACATTTCTCCGATATCCATTTCGTCAAGATGCTCGCCGTATTCCTTATAGACCGTATGCGGATAGAAGACGTATGCGTCCCGGTCATCGCGAGCCAATTCGATGAATTTATCCGGAATGACAACCCCGATAGATAACGTCTTGACCCGGACGTCTTCGTCCGCGCTGATCTTTTTCGTATCAAGGAACGCATCAATGTCGGCATGAAATACGTTGAGATACGCTGCGCCGGCTCCCTGTCTTTGCAGACCATTCGGACGTGTTCGCTACGCACGCCCCGCCTTTCGGCTGCTCCGTGTTGCCACGAAGATTAGACTATATCTTCGCCCGCGTGGGGCGCCTCCTGTTTCGACTGCCAATCGCTTGCAGCCTACGGCTTTCGCCTAGTCGTTGCACGTTCAAGACGTTTTATCGAGATGTTTCCATCTATGCCGCCAACAGATTTTCTCGACTATCGATTTACTCGCGTATGAGTGAGCTTTTCGTATTTCCGAAACGCTCTTACCGCTTTGATATTCTTGCAATATAGATCGCGCTTGTTGTTCGGTGATTTTGGATGACGGATGATTTTCACCGACGCAAAGCAACCCGTGTTTTGAGGCGTGCTGAGCATTCTCTTTTGGTGTCACCCACTCCAGATTATCGATGCTAGGGTTTGACTTATCCCCGTCAATATGATTTACTTGCGGTAGATTGTTCGGGTTGGGTATAAAGTTAAGAGCTACTAAACGGTGAACCCGTCTGCCAACAGCTTTACCGTCTCTGTAGAGAGTTACTTTGACGTATCCTTCTCGATCTTTCTTTGTTTTGACCAAAGTCATACGTCTTAAATTAACAACTCGACTATGGTTGGTGATCCCGTAATCAGGAAAACCTTCTATAGGAACCAACTCTTCTCCATCTTCCAGAACGAAGGGTATTTTCGTCTTCCGTAGCCCCATCTTCATTACCCGATGATTTATTGCTTCTCTCGAAACCCCCAACACCTCACCGATTTCTCTAGCACTCATTTTGTAGTAATTATCGCGAATAAAATCCTCATCGATATCCAATTTGTTATGCGGTCGCCTTGCTTCGCTCATGATTGTCCTCCTTTAGTAGTTTTTGGCCCTACCGCTTTGAGGAGTTCCCATGAATTAAAGAGGTTTTCGATCGCCATTGCTGACGAAAGGGGCCAATTCAACCCATCTGATCCGCATACCGGAACGCATTATCGAGCAGCTTCATGACGCCGACAACGCCCTTCGTCGAATTCTCAACGCCCTTGATCGATTCGCCTTTCGCCCTGATTTTCGATAGGTTAAGCGAGACGCCTCCGCCGAGTTTCGAAAGCTGCATCGCCATGTCTACCGCGCGACTGATATCGTTAAGCGAATCGTTAACTTCGAGAAGGAAACACGATACTAATTCGCCGCGTCGCTTCCGCCCGGCATTCAAGAACGTCGGTGTGGCCGGTTGATATTCCTGCCGGATCATCATTTCCGCAAACTCGATCGCCTTGGCTGCGTCTCCTTTCGCGAAGAACAGCGCACAGATGGCGATGCGGTCTTCGTAACGTTCGAGGATCTTCTTCTTATCGTTCGTCTTGAGCGCATAGTCGTTGTAAAACTTGAACGCACTCATGAACGAAGGGAATCGGAATTTTTTCGCATAAGCCTCCTTGTAGACCGCTTTGATTTCGTCGAACGTATAAGGTTCGAAGACCTCGCGTTCGTAATAATCGTTCTCGATCAGATAGTCGAGCTTTTCGCGCAGATCGTGGAAAAATACCGTATTCTGATTCACGTAATCTATGAAATAACTGCGGACGGCTTCGGCATCCTTTTCGAATTGAAAGCCGCCGTTTTTCCGTATCATAATTTCGTTATTAAGTTCGATATACTTCGCGTGCTTATTCGTCAATAGTGCTCACCCTTTCCGTAAATATCCGTACATCCTCCGTCGTCCCCGCCAGCTCGAACTTGTGGACGATCGGCACTCCGTACTCTTCCGCAATCAAGTCCGCAGCCTTTGCGAAGTTGCCGCCCCAATTCTTGTTCCCCGACGCAGCCACGCCCGTCATTAGATCGCCGTTGTCCGCGAGGAAGTCCCAAACGGTGCCAGCGACCTGACCGAAGCCGTAAGTCCCCGTTACCAAGACGAACGGCTCCGTCAGCATCAAGTCCGACTTGATTTCGACCGCAGGCAGGCCGGTCTTGGATACGAATCGGCGGACGTTTCCGGCCAGCGAGTAATAGGCGATTAGCATTACAATAACGCTCCTTTATACGATAGGAGAACGATGATCTGTGCGAGGTGGATCGATTGATCCAGTAGCAGTCCGCCTCTTAATGCGTCTAGCTTCTTATAGAAACCGACAGGCTTCGCTTTTAAATAATCCGCGATCGCATGTACGATGAAAAGCGTTGCAATGTCAACGTAAGTTATTTGAATCCCCGACAAATACGCTGCGATCGATATTGTTCCGGCCCAAATTCCGGCGTGAGAAAGAAGCACGATAACGTTCTTACCTTTCATATTCGCCAAGAAATCTCCCTGAAACGGATAGTCCGCAAGTAAGTGCGCAAAGATTAGGAATAGCAACGTCATTCGATCGACTCCTTCCGTTTTAATTCCGCCTCTATTTCGTCTTTTCTCGCCAGAATCCGGTCACGCTCGTTTTTCAATTCGCTCAGCTTCGTGTCGTGCCGGCTGATTGCGTAATCAACATCGATAAGTTGTTCGTCAAGCCATCGCAAGGACTGACGTAACTGTGCGGCTGAGGCGCCGTAGCATTCGTAGGTCATCGAGTTTCCTCCTCTGCGTCCTTTTGAACGCGTTTATGTTCGCGGTATGCCTTTTGTAGCCGGACAGCGCTGCCACAGATAACTACCGCCACCATGAAGACTGCTATGATACTTATAACGACCCAAACAATCACACCAATAACCGGAATCGCGAGTAGAAAATTAGTGACAAAATATCCGATACATCCTCCCGCGACACTCAGACCGATTAGCGCAACGATCGTTAGTGCTTCGATAAGTCGCTGTTTAAACATCGGATCACTTCCCTCCGATTGTGTCGAGAATTTCTTTGATCGCGTAGTATTCCGGATTGATTAGCGCTTTGATACCTTCTGAGATCGCATAAATACCGAATCCTCCCGGAGTAACCACTAAAAAACCGACAGCAAGCACCACGAAAAACCATTCGCAATCCCAACTACAATAGCGCTTCTCATACGATTTTACAGTCACCTTCGTAATTATGACTCCCGCAATAACTGCGATCATTAGAAAAACGAACCCGATAATCGAATCAGTCACACCGGTTGCGAATGCCTGCTTTACGAGAACTCCGTATACATGATCGGCCGCAACTCCGAGCTTTGCCGCCAGCTTATCGATATACTCCATCGCTTTATCCATTCGAATCACCCCTTCGGTTTATCTATTACGCCAACATGAATCAGCCACGCAAGTCCGATCGCAGCCGCATCGCTTTCATCGAAGTTTGCAAACTCGCCGGTATATCCGGTCATGCGCCGAACCGACGCCTCAACTTCGTCCTTTTCTGCGTTGCCTGATCCGGCAACCAACGACTTAACACGAGTTGCTGATATTCCGAGTTGCGGTTGCTTTGCGGTCGGAGTCTTCCAATACTTATCGAACGATAACCCGAATCGCGACGTTGCTCGTTCGCATGCGTTCCACGCCGACAGAACCGGATAGTTCGATGTAGACGTTTTGCCCGCGAAGTCCTCCCGCACCACATAGTCGAATCCATCGCGCGGGCAATTTTTATCGAGAAACATCATCGCCCAGCCCTCGATAACTTCCGCTCGGTGCGCGTGTGACCGGCTAGGGTTCGGCTTGACGTGCGATAGCGCTTTGATCGTTGGCTTTCGATTACGTACCTCGATGATTGCGACGCCGGGGCAGGTCATCGACGTGTCGAATGCGAGGACCCGGATAGGCTTGGAGCTACTCATCTGCCCGCACTCTTTCGATAAATTCGAGCGCCTCAACGTACTGCCGTTTCGTAGAGTCATAGACGTTCGATCTCAATACTCGCGACACTTTCGCACGAATCTCCGCCAGTTCTTCGTCCGTCAGCGACTTCGCAATAGCCGTCTTGTATCCGTTAAACGTCCAGCCGTCCAGATCCAACGGTAAAGGCGTTCCCTCCTCGACAGATTTGCGAATCTCTACGAATCTATCGAATAGCTGCTCGACGTCTTCTTCCGTAATTTCGATGCCGAACGCCCGCATATCCGGTGACTTTTCGAACTCTCCTTCCGGATAAACCCACGACTTTTTAGCCGCGTTCACGTAGAGGATGACGTATATGTCGACGCCATACATCGGACCGTAGGCGACGCATTGCTTGACGTGCTTTTCTTCCGGCTGCCGCATCGAATGGAGGGACGTCTTTGCAGCGGTAGTCTGCTTCGACTTAATCTCGAGGCCGACGCGCAGCACTTCGCCGTCTTCCGTTACATAGCGCATGATGCCGTCACAAGTTCCGTACAGATTGAACGAGTAGCCGCGATGTGTGACCGGATGATTCCTTTTCGCGAAATCCTCGAACATCGGCGTGCCGTCTTCGTTCTTTTCGAAGCTGAACGGACATGTCCGCCCGGTCTTCTTCTCGAAATGTTTCTCCATGAAGAGAATGTCACGCTGGATTACGTCGCCGATCGCTGTACCGATACGAGTCCATCGTCCTTGATACGGAGGCTTCTTCGTTTCGTCCCTCGGAGATCCGATCGCCTTGTGGTAAAGCTCGCGTGGGCAAGCGTTAGCAGATGACGGTGAGAAATACGGTTTCTTCGGAAATACTTTCGGAGCGTTGGCGTACCATTTATGAATCTGCGCGTCCAGGGCGTTATCCCACGTCTCCGGCAGCGAGTGCCATTCGTTCAGATATTCGACCAATTCGTCCGCAATCTGCTGCGCGTATGTGGTCGGTTCTTTTATATGTGCCCGCAGTGAATTTGCGGCCGATCTTCCGTTTGTGTTCGTCAATTAATCACGTCCTTTCATTGCGCGATCAATAATTCCGCCTAATTTAAAGAACATTTCGTGGTCTTCCGGGAAAGCGCGCAGCAATCGCATTAGGTCTGTATTATCTAACGCCACCAGATGAACCGTTCTAACGACTGCGTTTTTAGGTTTGAATTTTAACGGACGATCTACGGAATCTTGGACGATGTTTAGGAATCCGTTATATTCTTTAGAGACACGCGGAAGATATCGCTTGAATACTTCGATCGTTGCCTCTACGTCGTTTAGCGCCCGGTGGTGGCCGTTCAATTCGATATTGTTGCGCTTAACTACGTCCTTCAAGCTCGCTGATAACTCCGGCTCAACAAAGCGAACCATTGCGCGAGTGCAGTGAAAAAGTTCCGGTTCGATACCCCCTCGACTAATAAACGAAAGATCGAACGGAGCATTTTGCGCTACTACGACAGAGTCACCGATAAACTCTCGTAAGCTACTAAGCGCGTCGGTTTCGCTTGGAGCACCTTCGAGATCCTCCACAGTAATGCCGGTTAATTTCGTAATAAATTCCGGTAGCTCCCGGCCTTCCTCAAGCGCAACCATTGTGTGGAAGCGATCAATTTCGTCGCACCAATCATCAATTTTAATCGCGCCAATTTCGATAATCTGATCGTTTTGATAATCGAGTCCTGTCGTTTCCAAGTCGAGTACAACGTATGTCTTTCCCATTAAACCGCCTCCTTATTTTTGAACCATTCTTCCACGGGAACTCCTTCGCCCCATCTTCGCATTACTTCGATATCTGTTCCGTTAGGTACAACGTCTCCCCAACGATATGAATTAAGCATGATATCGCGAATGTCTTGCGCTTCCTCCCACGTAAAATCCTCCGGGACTTCGAATATCAATTCATCATGCACCGTTGACCACAACGCCCAGCCCGGCTTGTTAGCGCAATATTCATGAGCCTTAATCATCGTGACCTTCGTTTGTATAGACGACGATCCTTGTACCCGGGCATTGGTCGCCTGTCTCAAGGCGCGATTGATTCGCGAGTTATGTTTCCTTGCGTCCGCATATTTCGGATCATTCCATTTTCCGTACGGAATGTTCTTGCGTGGTAATTTTGCGTCTGGCAGCCGGCGTTTTCGCGCTCTTAGGTCAGCCCAAACGTAGCCGTTCTTTCGCACAAATTCCTCGTTTTCTTTCAGCCAAGCCGATAACTTCGGCATACTTCCGAATAAATCGTTCTTAAACTCGGTAGCTTCTTTCTTTGATGTACCAAGCATATTCGCGAGAGAGTAATCACTCATACCATAAAGAGTCGCCAGCCAAGCGACCTTCATATCCTTTCGCTCTTTCGTATCCGATCCGTCCGGATTCTTGTAAACTTCCACATATGGACGCTTATAAAAGTTTGATGCCATTGTTGCGTACGGATCAAGATTTTTCAAAAACGCATCAATCAGTACAGGCTCCTCTGACAAGTACGCAACGCAGCGGATTTCTTGCGCTTTAAAGTCGGCCCCTACTAGCAACTTTCCAGGAGGAGGACCGAACATCGGGCGTGCTTCTTGCGGCTGATTCTGCACGTTGAACCCTTGTTCCGTTGTATCTTCTTCGCCCTTGCCTGAACTAAAACGACCCGTAACGGTTCCCATCGGATTGAATCTTGAATGCCACCGTTTAGTTGTCGGATTCTGCTTTGTAGGCAGCGTATCAATGTATGTCCCACTTAGCTTAACGATATTCTTATACTCAAGGAGTTTCGCGACTATCTCGTAGTTGTCTTTTAACGGCTTTAATGTTTTCTTTGCGTCCATGTTCGGAAGATCTTTGCCGATCGCCTTCGAAAGTGCAGGGCGCATCTGCTGGGTCGAGTTTAAATTTAACGGACCGTCGCCTTCATGGAATGGCGTTAACTCCGAAATTAATTCCTTTCGCAACTCTTCCGCACGCTTATGCAGCTTTTCTCCGTATTCCTTTGCGAAATCCAAGTCGAGGATATATCCGTTAGCCTCTAAGTCGACAATTACATATAGCAACGGAATTTCAACGGTTTGGTAATACTCCAAAATCGTAGGCATTTTCTCCATGTGATGACGTTGAAATTCGTACAGCTTCCACGTTAATTCCGTATCCTTCGCTGCGTAAACTAGCGCGATATCTAACGGAACTTCTCTAAATTGCGCATTCCTACCGAACAAAGCGTCGAAGGTATCCGCCGGCGTTTTTAAATATTTGGGCGCCAAGTCTTTTAATTTAAACGAGCCGGCACCGCCCAACGTTCGATCACCTTCGTTTTCATTTAGCATGTGCATCGCAGTCATCGTATCCCAAGCCACGCCTTTTAGATCGAATCCGTGTCGGCGAACCATCGCAATATCGAATATCGCGTTGTGTAGGACTTTTCCGATCGACTCATCGTTAAATACAGGCGCCAGACCTTCGAGTACATATTCGCGACTTAGTTGCTCGCAATCGACGTGATCAACCGGGATATAAACGTGCCAGTCAGCGTTGGGAAGCGTGATCGACAGCCCGACGATAACATCCGTATAAACATCAACGCCTGTCGTTTCGGTATCAACTGCGATTATTTCTTCGTTACTTAGAGCATCTACTAGCGCTTGGAATCGGGCTTCAGTCGTAATTAATTCGTAGTTATCCGGCGTATTCTCGACCATCTGCCGCAAGGTTTCTTCGCGCTGTGACTCTTGTAGCGTCTTCCATAGCCGCATCGCCTCCGCCTTGCTGAACGCTTTCGGATTTCCGGCCTTGTTTACGCA
>NZ_LECW02000016.1 GCF_001042475.2 Bacillus glycinifermentans | reverse complement strand
ATTAGGGGGTTAACCCGATTATTTTTTGTTTAAAGGAATGTATGAGAGTGCAAAAAATAATTATTCTCAAGCTCTTATGTGTTTTAGGGTAGCAGAGAGAATGTTGGACAATGTTGAGGATGAAATAGAAAAAGCAGAGTTTCATTATAAACTAGGCAACCTCTATTACTTCACTAAAACAACCTTACTCTCTTTCCATCACCTTTCAATAGCTAAGAGCATCTATCAAGCCTATGAAGAATACAAAATACAGTCTATTAACTGTACTGTGCTGCTTGCACTTAACTACATAGATGATGGAAGGCTTATGAGAGCTGAAAGGATGTTAAAAGCCTCTGCTGATAGATTAATCAAGATGAATGAGTATCACTTATTATCTGCTGTTTATTATGATTTAGGCTTTTTAAAAATCCAAGAGGACAAACATACTGAGGCTATCCAATACTTTAACAAGTCTTTTGAAACAAATGATCTGAAAAAGAATGCTCCCATAATGTACTTGCAGTGTATTTATGAGTCAGCAAGGTCAAATTATAAATTAGGAAATGTGGACAAAGCTCTTGAATGGGTACAAAAAGGTTTTGAATTTTCGCAAGAGACAAACAATATAAATTTTTCTTTGAAGTTTTCTGTTCTCAATATTTGTTACACGGCTCCTCTTGAGGGTGTGGATCAAGTCAAAGAATTTATCAACAGACTGGAGGCAAGAGAGGCTTATGTAGACATTGAGGCACTAGCTGAGGATGTGGCATATGTTTATATAGCTTTAAAAAATTACAAAGATTCCACATACTTCTTGGAAAAAGCCATAAAATCAAGTAAACTAACAGGAAAGGAGGTTTTATAATGAAAAAATTGGCGGTAACAGCTTTCATCACTGCAACTCTTGGGCTTGTTTTAGCAGGTGCTACAGGATTCATTAATGAAACATTCCACACAGACAACACAATCAACTTACTTGCATCAAGGGGAGCGGGTTCATAGCCACACAAAACAAAAAAATACAGAGAGGCTTATACAGTCTCTCTGTACCCATCTGTATTCACTTCTATAAAAAAAGAAACATGCGCTTAAGGATCTCAATAAATAAAGCACATTTGTTGTTGACACAACTTAAGAAATTTCAAAAAAGACAACTATGATTTGGTTGTCTTTTTTTGTTAATTGACTTAATCAATGTAATGCATTACATTGACAAGAAGTATACCATTGACTATAATAAATGGTGAAGCAACGACACAATAAAACAACATAATAATGATATATTAGTTAGATTAATGAAATGCATTACATCTTAGACAAGGAACATAAGCCATTTTATTAAGCAAAAGTATTGCAAATTAGTTTTATTTTATAAAAAAATGCATAAAATAAAAAAGACCCGACTGCTGGGAACAGTCGAGTCAATCGCACAAAGCAGGCCAATAGCGGCCAAAGCTCTTTTGTGTCTTTTCTATTGAAATAGACTACCCCTGTAACTTTCCAGGTCTCAAGGGTGGTCTATTTCTTTTTTAGATATGTCAACAATGCCAGAATGAACATTCCGAACATAAACATCAAAGTTAAACTCTGATAAGTTGACATTTTTCTCACCCCCTTTCTATCGGGAGTGAGCCAGACCGCCCTTGAGTGAGCCGCTTTGTACAGCATTTAGTATACCATATAACTGGGTTTTTGGGAAAATTTTATTATCTAGAGGTAAAATTTAGATTAAGTAAAAATGTGACCTCTACATAATAAACTAAAAGAGGGGAAAAGTCCCCTCTAAGCTGAGTTACATTTGTTTTAAAAAATCTCTAAGCACCTGCAGCAAAACTGTGGCGTCCTCTTTGTTCATATCCATGACCTGTTCAGTTGCTATCCCATCGTTAACTTCAAATTTTAAGATAGGCTCCATTAGAGTAGTTGTTGATGCTTGATCGACATTAGCCTCAGTATTCGAATTATCAGGAGAAGGAGTAGCATCATCTGAAACTACAGGGGGAATAACAAGGCGAAGTGTTATAGACTTATCCTCACCAGTGTCAATTTTGACTTCCGAAAAGTTTGAAGGGTACGGGGAGTATGTAATTGTTGTTTTCATCAAATCAGCCCTTTACGATTATTCTCTTGGCTCTTCATATTCCATTGCTTGTTCGCTATCAGAGATACCTTTTGTTGTTGGGTCTTTGATGATTCCTAAGAAAGACAAGTAAATTAAGACTGTATCTACAATGCCAAGAGAGATTTTAAGCGAGTTGTCTAATTGAGATAAATCGATGTCCATTATACCCAAGCCAACTAACCCTGCAATTAATCCCTGTATCATAACTGCAGTTTGTGAAGCTAATGCAGTAAGAAAAAGCTTATTATTGAAACGAACCTTCCAGTTGATTTTAGTCATAATATCAATCTCCTTTTCTTATTTAAGTCCAAAATGTATAAGCAACCATGCACCGACTAATGTTGCAATCACGGTTGGTAAAACTTTGTACATAAGATCTTTACCGAACTGACCTGGGTCGATTTTTCTATTGGAATCTGATTGCTCAAGAATGCCCACTCGATTATCGAGCTTTTCATATGATTTGCTTAAATTTTTTAAGCTGTTATTCATCTCAGTCAATGTGACAAATTGTTCTCGCGATTGTTTTTGAGCATCTTTGTTTATTTCGATTTGTTGTTCCATAAGGGTTGTTAGTCGACTCATGTCTTCAGTTCTTGCTTCTAAATTTGTAATTTTTTCTTGATGATTTTTCATTTTTTCTTCTAAGACACTTAGTCGTGTATTTACATCTACTTCAGCCACAAATTCAACCGTCCTTTATCCTTAATAAAGAAGGTGTACGTCATCCCACGTTGTTCACCTCCAAAAGAAATAGAGGATATTCATTGATCAATTTAGATCAACAAATATCCTTAAAGATAATTAAAGATCAGTTAGACTCTTGTTCCAAACTGACCTGAAACGTAACCGCGTTTGCCATTGTAAATGACTTCCCAATAGCCTTTAGGGTTATTTTTCCCTTTCACTGATCCAGAAATGTCAATTTTGCTGCCAAGTTTAACTGTACCGATATTTTTGGAGTTATTACGGTCAGGTTTGTCCATTACAATTGCAGCATTTGACACTCCTACAATTTTAATTTTTCCCACTGATTTAATGGAAGAAGAACCAGAGCTGGATTTGGAAGCTGTTGATTTAGAAGGGGAGGAGGCCGCTTTCACATTGCCTGAAACTTCAACGTACTTGTCAGAAGCAGTGATGTAATATGTAGCTCCTTTAGAGTTTTTAACCTTGTACTGATAAGCACTTCCAACCTTCACTTTTTCAACAACAGTAGGGAAACCATAGCCTTTATTTACCGTGCCAACAACATCTTTGTCTTCCCATGAAGGTTTAGAATAAAAACGAAGTCCGTCAACTTTTGATTTAAGGGAACCACTAGCAGCAGAAGATGATGAAGAAGAATTTTTGTTGCTTGAAGGTGCTGTTGAGTTGGAAACTGTCTTATTCCCAAGTAGGCTATCAACTTTTTTACGGAATGCAGCGAGCTTGCTTGAGTCACTTACCCAAGGAGCAGGGCAGTTCTTGTTCGTTACATCATAGTGACGGACGATTTTATCTGTAGACAATTTGAATCTTTTACAAAGATCAGCAACCAATTCAGCAGCGTTCTGCACAGTTTCATCATGAATTGTACCGTTTTTCTCTACGCACATTTCAACACCAATTGCTGTTTGGTTAGCATTTGGTTTAAGGAAGCTCACATAGCATCGATTTTGATCGTGTGCATGATAAGCCATTTCGTTTTCGGGGATAATGTATTGTGCTTCGTTTCGGTCTACGAAATAGTGTGCAGAAGCGTATCTTTCCGCGGCAATACAAGTGTCATTAAAATAATTTCGTTCATTTAGCGCCGTAGCACCATTGGTTGCAGTCCAGTGCATCACAATTCCTTTCACGCCAGACAATTTAATACCAGGACGAGTAAATTTGTTTACTTTAACGAAATTTTTCACAACTTTAACCAAATTAAATCACTCCTATTTGTTTTTGAGCATTAAAAAAGAGACTGGGGGGATTCCCAATCTCTTTCATTCTCACGTATGCTCTTGTTTTCTCTGTTTTGCTAATATGTATTTTGAATAAAATCTAAATTTTATTTAAAATTGAATCACCTCCTTTAAGTCTTACCTTTTAGCTTAGCAACTTCATCCTCTAAAGTTTTCAATCTCTCAAACAATTCAGATGCGGTGAGAATGTTTTTCCCATCTGTGACCGCAACAGTGTAGATGTCTTCCCATTTATCTTTCTTTTTGTTGTAGAAACTTAATGTATTCATCTGAACCTCCAATCGTCCAAGCGACTTATCTAATAAAGCAAATTGCCACTCCATATCCATCCTTTTTAAAGTATGGTTTTGTAATCTCCATAACTCTCCAAGTGGAGTTCTCTGATTTTGTAGCTATTCCGTTATTTGCTTCAATGCAATCTCCAACTTCGACAGTTCCATCAATGCGAATATACACCTGTCCAACAAGTCCTACGATATTCCATTCAGGTCTTTGTTCTCTTGGTATATAATCTTTTTTTGACTTCCATTCAGGGTTTTCAACAGGCATTTTGACGTATTCGCCTGTTTTTTCATCAAGAACATCTTCATAAATAAGACCGCCGAACTCATTTTTTAAATAACGATCTTTCCAATAAACCTCAGCGCTTCCAAGTACAGTTCCTGCTGTTTCAGATATAACGCCGAGCATAAATTCAGATTTTTGAGCAGGTCTTATTTTATTTTTTTCAAGGGTAACGATGGTTCCAGAAGGTATGCTTTTGCCATCAAGGCTTTCAAAATACTCCGCGTAGTCACTGAATGTTGCTCCACCATTGATCTTCCCTGTGGCGGAGATGTCTCCATTCATAGAGTTAAGCATCCACTTTATATTTGAACGTGAAGGGGTTTCTCCATATCCGCCAACAACCATATAGCGATCATTTCCTCCGAGCTTAACCCCACCAGAAGACAGAATGGTTCTAGAGACATTTTCACCTTCAATATGGGAATCATTCGAAGACATGACTGTGCTACGGGAACCATCAACAGAGCTTCCGCCAGATGAAGAATAAACCCCTGTTCGAACTCCTTTAGCCTTTGCTCCTCCAGTTGTTCCAATAGCTGCAGATGCTTCTCCAGTAACTTCTGGCGTACCTGAAGAAGCGGCGATAAAACCCGTCGATGTTTTAACATGTCCAGAAGTAGTGGCAGCTCTTGTCCCACCTTTAAAGTTGTTTGGAACATATGAGTAATCATAGCCAGCGATTGTTGAAGCTTTGCCATACTTTTCAGCAGTGACTCCAAATATGTAAGCTTGAGAATTCGAGCAATAAACACCAACACTATCTTTCCGACCATACCCGATTAAGCTTGCATTGGTTAATTTTACATTCTCTGTTTTGCTGCCGATTCTTACACCGACTCTCGCTGATTCAAAGGAATTGATATTGCTTATATTTACGTTGTCAGATTTTTGACTTCCTCCGATCACGTAAATGTCTGCTTCAGCCGTCTTGAAGCCAGAAACGGAAATATTGTTTAAATTAATGTTTCTAGATTTAAATTGAGTTGCAATTGCAGGGTTTCCTTTGTAGTCATAAGAGGGATCTCCAATTGCTGTGAAGTTGTTTATATTGACGTTGCGAAATGCGGAGATAACCAGAGCTCTTGGAGACAGTCCTTCATATAAACTGTTGAAAATAGGGTTAAGAACTCTACAATTTGTAGCACTAACATTAAAAGCACTTTTTGAAACTGGATCTGAAGAGCGGTGGAATCCAATATGTCTGAAGTCAAAGCCTCGGATATCATTCTCAGAGGAACAATTTACAAAATGAACATCTTGGGCTGCAGGTGCTAAAGCGTGCGCTTTTACTTCAAAACCTCTGCAATTTTTTCTACTATAACAGTTCATAAGCCATGCATGTTTAGAACCATCATCGATTTCAAAACCATTTGTGTTACTGCCTCCAGCACGGTGAGCCGAACCATTTCCATCATATGAGTAACAATTAGAGATGAAAATGTAGTCGGAAAAGTGAGTTGTGAATCCATCATCCCCAAAGTTCCAAGCTGTACAATTGTCGATCCAAACGTACTTAGAACCTTTAGGCTGATAGTATTCAGCACCATCTGAGGAAGAGTTGTACTTTGGAGAGGTGACATCAAAACCATGAAGACCAGCATCTTTGGCGTGAACTTTATTAATCCAAACAAATTGACTATTGGTGATGTTTACGCAACTTGCATTTGGCCCCGATCCTATCTTGTTGTCTTTTTTATTTAAATTCCAATCAACGAGAAGATTTTCGATCTGGATATATGAGTTACCATTTGTATAATCTTTGTTTGTGATGACATGTGTAGTAGGAGGGGTTTCAGGGTGAAGTTTAATCACTGACTTCATACCATTACCATAAAGTTTTGTGAAAGAGGGAAGTTTAACTCCTTTGACCATGTATGTGCCATCAGGAACGTAAATACTTGAAAATCCACTTCCTATAGCTTTCTCAAATGCAGCGGTATCATCAGTTACTCCGTCTCCTTTTGCTCCAAAATCTTTAACATTAACGCTTCTCATATTGAATTCATTAATGATTTTATCAACCAGGGTGTCACCAATAACCTTAAACTTTGATACATCGCCAATAATCTTTTCGACGTTGCTGATCTTATCCGAAACATTGGTGATTTCTTTTTGAAATTCAATTTTGACATTGATGATATCTTGTCTAACGTCGCCGATATTGCCTAATACCTCTTTAAATTTTTCTGTAATCATTGGGGCTGTCCATCTTTCCCCGTCTGAACTTATTGCTTCAAGTTCAATAGAGACCCACTTTTCCAAGAGTGGATCATAATATTTTAAATAATTCATTACATACCTCCTGAATTGCTATTCGATCTTGAGCCATATTTGATTGGTAAGGGGGGCAGTCTCTGATTTTTTGATTCTTGCTGCAAATGGAGAGACAGGGGCTTGAAGCCATAAGTGATTAACGTTGTTAGGAGGGACTTCGCTGACGATTACATTGAATCCATCATAGGCATCTGACACATCAATATCGATCCAGTCAAAGCCATCCCATCTCCATTCAATGTGTGTGTCTTCAGCAACAACTGTCCAACCGATTTGAGGGTTTGGATATGTAGTCATGATATCTGTGTATGTATAAACTTTAGGGAGGTATATCTTCCTTGTGTTAGCCACCACATCTTCATAATCTGAAGTAGCATACTTAGTCCATTTTGTAACTTCTCTTGATTCCTCAGTTGCTTCTTCGCATTCTTCCGTAGCTTTTCGAGTTCTTTCAGTCAATGAGTCGAGTGTTTCTACAACTTCATTTCCGTCGCGTTTTGTCCAAATACGTGAGCCTGGGAAGTAATAAGCACCTTCACCGCTGTATTTAAATTGAAGAGATTTCCCTTCATTTGAGGCATTAAAATAGACAACTCCATTAAGGTAATCAACCCTAAAGTAGTCGTCTTGTAACTCACCGTCTTCAACTTCTTTCCACATCTTGTCATCCCCAAAGACTTCAACCCGCATTTCCCTGTTGGGGACTTCCGTTAATTGAGCTTTTCCGTTATAAACCACCTGTGTTTCATTGTAAAGCTGGTAAGGATCATCAATCGATCCTTTTCTCTTCTTAGAAAGAATAGGATCATTATAAAGTTTTGGAGTATCTTCCAAAGGATCACCTCCGTATTAATTTTGTTTGAATGCTTCCCAGATATATTTAATGTTTAATTTATTTCCACGAGTGTTACTATCTGAGCCGGTAATAAAATAATTCAAATCCAATGACCCATATGTTTTATCGCCGCCTTTAAGGAAGGAACCTACTTCTCCATTTTGAATTGAGTAGCCACCTAAACTGTTTTGAATGATAAGTGTTGAATCAGTAGGGGAAGTAGAATAAATCTTGACCAAAGTAGGAATGAAGTTTAAACTGATTGTTCTGCTTTGCTTTCCGTCACCGATGTACTCTCCTGTTGCATATTGAGGGGAAGAGGGGAGATCAGACTTGAGAACATACGCAGATGAGTCATAACCGCCGAGTTGAGTTGCACTTCCTGTAATTGAAGCATTAATTGTTCCTGTTTCATCTCGAACAGCTATTGTATTAGGAGTTGAAGCCAATTCAGCAGTGTAGCCATTCAAGGATTCAGCAGATGTGACGGATTGCTCAATCCACTTTTCACCGTCAAAAAATTCCTGTTTATTTGTTTTTGGATTGATCCAAACAGTGTTTACATCCGGATTTTCTGGTCTTTCCTCAGAAACAGCTTGAATTAATCCATTCACTCTCCCTTTGACCTCAGCAATAGCAGAAGGGAGGTAGGGGTTTTCAGAAGCATGTTTCGATTGAACAATATCTGAAAGAATAGCTCCTGATCTTTCAATATCAGCATCAACTCTTCGATAAGCTCTTACACCAAGCGTGTAGTATTTATTTGATGCTAATCCCGTGAATTTATAGGAACGCTTATCATATTTGACGTTGACTAATTCCTCATGGCTCATTTTAGAACCGAAAACATATTCGTCAGAGGATTCGCTGGAATAGAGATATACTTCAAATCCATCTATGTTGTACTGATCTTCATCAGATTTTGGATACTCCCATTTCAACACAATGTCAACTGATCCATTATCGTTGTATTCATGAGAGATCGCTGTTCCATCTGATTTAACTGTAGGGGCGGCGACAGGAGTAGAAATTCGATCATTCCTGATGTTGAAGTTTTCCGCAGTCTTCATCCAATCAATTTTTCTAACAGCATAATCATTGTCGATGTGATTTATTGTATAAACGAGCTTAACCATTTTCTCTTTTACAGTCTCAACACGTTTTGAGTTTGAAATAGTCAAATTGATTTTATTGGATTCAAAATCAAAACTCATTTCGATTACTTTTGTTTTAACATCGATGCCTAAACGGTCGTGTTGAACTCGAATAATATCTCCAATAGAAAGCCGATTCCAGTTTTGATGTTCACTTATGATGCCAAAGAAGTTTACAATACTCATTGTGATATTGACTGGTGGGGTATTTCGTTTCTTCATTTCCTCCAGACCAGCTTCATAAAGATCAGTTTCATCATAAAGGTTGTCATTTGACCATTCTTGTTCATTGATAAACTCAGCCAACTCTTCTTTGAGTTCATCACTAAGATGACTTTCGAGAGTCAACTTTCCCTTTAAAAGTGTAATTTTATCTTGAATATCGGTAAGCAGCTTCTCTTCGGCTTTGATTTCATCCTTTTTAGCTGCAATCTCTGCTTCTTTTGTATCTCTTTCTTTAATCAATTCAGCAGTGGGATCTTTCGCTTCAGTTGCGACTACAATCTTATCCAAAATAACTTGAAGCTCTAAATCAAGCTGCGCCTTTTGAGCTTTCAATTTGGCCAATTTCTTTTCTTCTTCAGTTTGTCGAGCAAGAAGGGAGGAGAACGATTCTGTTTGAGAATCGATAAACTTATTAAAGTCAAGAATTGCATGACATAATTCATCACTCATCTCATAGCTATGAGATATTACATTTCGATCTTTATCTCGTTCAAAAGGGTAGAGGTAGTATGTAAAATCTTCAATGTATGCTTGTCCAGTTGGATTGGCCGCGTTAATTGAAAGATCATCTTTACCAGTCACATAAAGCCTAGTGCAAACTTCTTCAAGTTCCTCAGTATCTTCAATGGTATCTAAGTATTGGCCGTACTTAATTCTCATTCCTTTATATTTTGATACTTCATCTTCAGTATAGAAATGAACCTTTTTTTCTATAGTGTCAAACACCGGAACAGCTTCAAACGTTTCACAAATTTTCATTAGAAAATCTAACTTGGTTGATGATGTGATATCAAAACTCCTGAATTTTTCATTGAATAGTGGATTGATATACCCGGCTTTCCAGTTCGTATTTGCAAAACAATCATCAGTTACCTGTTTCATGTTATAGGAAGTGACTTCGTACCTTCTGACTTTCCGGTAGCTTAATTGATGAGCCAAAGACATACAAGTAAATGTAACTGATTCATTTTCTGCCCCTGATTTTTGCTTAGTTTTGATGATAAACCACTCATCCTTGAAATTATAGGCAGACAATTTCACCAGTCTACGGAGCTTTAATCTCTTTAGATGGGGGTTCTTAACCCATTGTTTGTCTATCTCAATTTTCAAAGGCACAGTGAAGGAAAGCTCATTAATTTCGCCTAACTTTATAGTCAAATTAACGTTTGAGACATCAACCAGGTTGGCGATTTTCTTTTTATTTGCTTTGGCTAGGGAAAGTTTGGGCTTTAATAAATTGAATGATCTTGATACTTCTTGAAACAGTACTGCCACCTCCTAACGATATTTGAATCTATAGTTGAAAAGAATTTTACATCTGCCTGTCACTCTAATCCGGTTCATTCCATAGCCGAGTTGAAGGTATTCTTCATTAAAATTGTCGTAACGCTCATCACCATATTTCGATGAATCAACGATTTCTTTTTCACCAGTAACTGCAATGATTTCTCCATCATCAAGATCAACAAACTTAGAAGGGGAGGAGAAGTTACTTAGATTTTCAATTTGAACATCGCCTTTACCGATCTTTTGAATTTTAAACGATGGAACAATGGTGCATTCACCTTTATTGTTGATTTCAATTGTAATGTCTTCCTTAGAAGCATCGTACAATGGAGTGGTTATCGATCTACTGTAGGCATAAGGGGAATCGCATCGCATTGTTAACCTGACATAGCCCTCTTTGCTTGCGTTATGAACTAAATCATTTGTATCAACAGGCATAGCATAATAAACGATGTCTAAGTTTTCACTGAAAGATAAAGGCTGGTATGTATCAACATCCAGCCATCGTTTAATGTCAGCGAGTCTTTTATCATTCCAGTAATCTACAATATAAAAATTAAGGTTGAATTGTTTAGGATCGCGTTTTTTTCCTTCATAAAAGGGAGTGTCATTTCCTTTTATGGTTGTCTCGTTTATTGAAGAGGTAGCTAGAAATGTTTCTTCAACTAAACCGCCTTCAGTATTGACATTTTCAATCCCCATATCTGTTGATTTTCTATCTCCGAAGAAAAAGTAACGGCTCTCTCTTATCACTGATGTTTCTCACATCCTTTCTAAAAAGAAAGAGCCGACAAATTTTGCCGACTCTAAATTTTCACTCCTCTAGCTGATGCAATGTTATACACTTCTCCTAAGAATTTCTCTGCATCAGCCTTAGAACCAGTCATTTTATCCACGTTAAAGTTAATATTGATTGTTTGATTGCTTGTCGTTTGATTAGGTGCAGTAAAAGGGGAAGGGAGCGTAGCTTTTGTTGGAATGTCTCCGAAGATGTTTCTAGTCAGCTCAACAATTTTCAGGACATTGCTTGTATCAGATTTGTTCAATACAAGCTCTTGCTCATGAAGCATAGCAAGCTTTCCTGAGCTTCCCCATTTTCCGGTATACCCACCAACATCAAAAGAGGAAACCTTCTTGCCAGTTTTATTTCCGGCAATCACGACATTTAAAGCATTGGAAGCTTCTTTAAGTTTATCGATAAGGTTGTTTGAAATACTCTTACCGATGGAATCCATGTTGCTGTTGATGAACTTAGTGAATTCATTAAGCTGTTTAGCAATATCGGTTATCTTACCATCCAAAAGTTTTTTCTCAAGTTCCTTAAAGGCTCGATCATCATTAACAAGGTCATCATACTTTTTGTTGATTGATTCTTCATCTTTTTCAAGCTGATCTTGGAGTGCTTCCTTTCGTTTCGTGTTTTCACGATCTTTCAGAAACTCTTCAAGGTCTTGCTCTTGTTCCTGAAGCTGTTTATCCAAATCCTTTAATTTTGCTTTGGCTTCATCAGAATCATCTAAAGACAGCTTATTGATTTGATCTTTTGTTTCCTGAATGGATTCCTGTTTCTCTTTAAGGGACTTCTGGAACTTGGCTTCATCGTCTTCTTTGTCAATTTCATCAATGATGTTTTGAGTTGCTTTTCGATGGGCTTCAAGTTCAATATCACGCATCTTTTCGTACATTTCTTTATAAATAGAAACGACTTCATCTGCAAGTGATTTGTAAATATCCTTAATGGACTTCTTGGTGTTATAAAGCTCAAGGTTGTAGTCCTTTTGTTTATCTTTCCAGTTTTCAATTTCCTCTGTGATTTGTTTCTGGATATCAGGAAAACCTTTAGCTGCCTTTTTCTGTTCCTCAAGCTGTTTGATGTACTTTTTGGCTTCAGCTTGTTGCTGTTGAATCAATTTTACTTGCTGACTGTAGTACTTGACTTTTTGATTGTCATCCTCAGTCATCTGAATCTTGATATCAACATCTTTAAGCTTACCCTCAGTTTTCTTGACTGATTTCTCGATGTTGTTGAGCACTTGATCAACTTTAGATTGAACAAGCTGACCTTGTAGCTCTCTGACTTGATCCTCAAGGGAGATTAAATCTAATTTGGCCTGTTTCAGTTCTTCTCTAAGCTGATCACGTTGAGCATAGTTGAGCTTTTTGTTTGTTTTAAGCTCTTTGTTAATCCAATTGAGCTTTTCCTGTTGAATTTTCCGCTGCTCATCGACAGCTTTCTTTTGCTCGTTAGTGTATTTACGGAACTCTTTGCTGTCGGTGAGGTAGTGTTTAGCTAAGGATTCGTTTTTAGCAATCTTAACTTCTAAATCTGATTTGCGTTTATCAAATTCATCGAGCTTAGATTGAACTAATTCATATTGGAGCTCTTGAATTTGATCATTTACTGAGTCTAAATCACCTTGTAGACCGATTAGATCAGACTTTGCTTGGGCAATAGCCTGTTGTCTTTCAGCTTCAGATTGAGATAGGTCAGACGTCAAACCTTTCATGTACTTTTCTGGATCGATTGGTATTCCGTTCTGCTCAATCTGTAAATGAAGGTGATTTCCTGTTGAATGCCCAGTGCTTCCGACTTTACCTATTGTTTGACCAGCAGATACAACATCGCCTTTTTTGACTTTAAGGCCTTTCTGCATGTGCATGTATTTTGCAACTGTCCCATCATCCTGTTGAATGACAACCCAGTTACCTGCTGTTTTAGAATAGGCAGCGGTAATGACTTTCCCAGCTTTCAAAGCTTTAACAGGAGTACCTGCTTTAGCTGCTAAGTCTAATCCTTTGTGGGGGGAGGAGCGGAGACCACTTTCTTTTTGGCCAAACTTTGAGCTTACTCTGAATCCATTTGCGCTTGTATAGTAATTAGCGATTTTTGATGTCGCAGTTGATAAGCTCTTATTGTAGTTAGAAAGAATGATCTTAACGTAATTTTGTGTTTCTTTGAAAGGAGGGATACCTCCATATTTAATAACGTTACCCGGCCCCGCATTATAAGCAGCCAGCGCTTTTTCGATGTTGCCGCCAAATTTATTGAGCATCTGAGCGATATATTTTGTACCGCCCATGATGTTTTGATAAGGATCATACGCATTGTTTACACCAAGGCTCTTAGCAGTACCAGGCATGAGTTGCATTAAGCCCATTGCTCCAACGCCAGAACGAGCTTTTGGATTAAATCCAGATTCCTGTTTAATAATCGCGGCAATTAGAGCTGGATCAACACCGTATTTACTTGCTGCAGCATTGATGTAAGAAGAATACTTACCTGAATATGAACCACCAGAATAATAAGAACCAGATGATGATCCAGAAGAGGAAGAGGAACTAACAAGTCCAGTTTGAGGAATGTAACCAGATTTGATTTGCTGTTTAAGCAACTTGATCTGATCTTGCATTAGCTTTTTCTTACGTTCTAATGCTTTGATTTCCTTATTGATCGCATCGCGATATTTTTGCGACCATTTCGGATAGTCGTTGGTTTGTTTGTTGAATTTCTCGATTTCCGCGTTTACTTTTTCAAGTGCTTCTTTGTATTTATCAACGACGTATTTGGATTTCTCGGTTTCTTTACTGGCTTTTTCTTGTTCGTCTGAGTATGTTTCAAGAGAGGTTCCGACTTCATCTAGAGAAGTAGAAGTGATTTCAGAAATCTTTTCAATGTTTTCAAGGCTATCTACAAATTTCTTGTAATTTTCGTAGTTTTCCTTTGCTCCACTTATATGTTGAATGCCACCGTGATTTATGTTTTTTAGGGCTTCCTCATATGTTTTTTTAAATTCAGCAAGTTGTTCCTTAGCTTCTTTTAAAGAGTTAACTTTAATCGGATCTTTAGATCCATCTTTAGGCATCATAGATGTGAATTCATTGGCTTGAGCTAATATTAATTGCTTGACGGCATTTATTTTGTCTTTATAAGCTTTTATGAATTCATCTCTGCTTTTTATTACAGCTTGGCGGTTAATATGAACCATGCCATTTTCTACTTTAATTGCCTTACTCAAACTTTTTTCTTTTTGAATAAGTTTCATTGCTTCAGCGGCTGATATACTTTTTCCTTCAGCCATTTTTTCAAGAAGGTCATTATAAATAGAAACTTTATCAGCTACTTCATCATAACCCTCTTGTTGAAGCGTGGATGCAGCATAATCACTTTGTTTGGAGTCGATTAACTCTTCAATAATGTTTAAGGTTGCTTCTAAATCACCTTTGGCATCTTTAAGTTTTTGACTTAAATCTTCAACTTCTCCAGTTAATTCATTTACACCTTCGCCATTTTCATCCCAAGTAACTTTTGCTGATTTAGCAGCATCTTTAGTTGAATTAATTGAATCTTTCAGATCATCATAGGAAAGAGCAAATTTATCAATTTCTGACTTTCCTGATCCATATGTTTTTAGAAGTTCCTGAAGACCGGAGTTCGCTTTTTCAAAGGCATTTTTATCACCTTTCTCCAAAGCGTTTTGGATATCATCCATTAAAGAAGCAACGCGTCGTGAAAAGGAATCAAGTTCTTCCGGTTCAAGTTTTGTGAAATCTATAGAATTGAAAGCATCTTTGAGTGATTTTGTAACCTCTGGGTTGATCTTGGCCTTATTAAAAGCATCAATGGTTTGAAGAACATCTTCACGTATTTTAGCTGCAACACTGGACAGATCTTGCTGTGCACGAATAGCTTCTTTTTCGTATTTATTTGCTTCATTTTTATAATCCAAATCAGACATAAAGGGATTCGTGATTGTATCAAAGAAGTTTCTATTTTTCGGATCGCTCATCTTGTCCATTTGCTTGGATATCTGTTGGTACGATTTTATTTCGTCCTTCAGTTTTTGAATATTGTTTAAGCTATCCTCAAATGTTTTCTTTGAGTTGTTCCTTATGTCTTCTTTATTTAAATCGGCAAGTTGTTTTGTATATTCGATTGCTTCTTTTAATGCATCATTGTTTTTAATGATGGCACTGCCTTGGTCATTATAGCCTGAGATCAAATTTGGAAACGTCTGAGCCAATTGTTGTGTCACTTGAAGGTATTCTTGTTCTTGATCAGCGGAAAGGGTACCTTTATCTTTTGCTTTTTGAAGTTCCTGATATTTTTTGATAAGTTGATCAGTTTGTTCTTTGTTGGTTGTTATAGCTTCAACGCTTTTCTTTTGGGACTCTTCAAATTCCTCTTGCTTTTGCTTAGCTTCTGAAAATGCTGATACGATTTTTTCGATAGCAAAGCCTATAGCCATGAAAGCAGCAATAGGAAGAGCTGCACCAGCAAGAAAAGCTCCTGCAGCTTTAGCTGTTGTACCAAGTGTTGCAAAGGATATCTTTAATGCTTCGATAGATGTCCTGGCAGTAACAGTCGAAATAGAAAAAGTCCTTATGCGAGCGGGCAAAGTTGAAAATAATTCAATTAACTGTCTACCGCTTGCCAAAGTGCTTGTTCTTAGGGTGGAATTGAAGAGCAAAAAAGCCGTAGTGGCTGCTCCCAACACCTGTGGAAGAAAGCCGATTGTCTTTGTAATATCTGCTCCAACTTGGACGAGACCCTTTAGGGATTCTGTTAGCGCAACAATTCCATCTGAAATTACCGCATCACCCGCAGCTAAACTAAGTTCTGTCCATGCGTTTGATAGGCGGTTGATTCTAGCTTGTAGGCTGTCTGAATATTTTTCCTGTTCTTTCCATGCACTCCCGGTCGATCGGGCGGCTGTAGTTGCTGAATCTTGAGCAATCGAGAAGTTGTTCATTAAAGCGTTAACCTTTGTACCGTTCCTTTCGGAATATTTAAACGGAGTAGACCATATCTTTGCCTCTTTTTTAACTAAAGGGCAGCCAGCGCTTCGTAAGCAGGAATTTCACCTGCAAACTACTCCCAAAAGGGATGGTCGTTGCACCTTCATTTGCATGTACTTCGCAGCATGATGCAAACACTTGGCACAGGGTCATCATATCAACTCTGACTTAGATTTTCCCTGTTAGCAATGTGATTAATAAGTCATTTCCTACTTAAATCTAAGCGATCACATTACACCCTAACTTAGGTTCACTGACTTTTCACTAGCTAATTACTTAACTAGGCGACTATTGATTAATCGAGAAAGCTGATAAATGCCTGCTACACCAATACTTGTATTTTGTTTTTGAGCATCGCTTAATGAGTTCCATTTATTGGCAACTTCTTCGATTAGTTCACTTGAACTTTTGGCTTCTCCTCCAGCTTTTTTGACGGAGATTCCAATTTGATCTAAAGCTTTTATAGAACTTTCATTGTTTCCGATCCTTGCGAAAATTGTTTTTAATGCATTCCCCACTATGTTACCAGATTCACGAGTGGTACTGGCCACTGCTGTGGTATATCCGATTAAATCGTTTAAATCCACCGAAAAGGTTGAAGCGGTCGCGCCAGCCTTCCTAATGGAGTTCGCTAGATCTTGTGTTGTTACCGCATAGTTGTTATCGACTTCATTTAATTTCGAAATTATACCCTCGGTTTCCCGATATTTAAGTAGGGGACTAGACTATATCTTCATCCCAAAGGGATGCTCAGCACTTCGAGCAGTAGCTCATAATCTGTCTGCTCTACACCATTAAGGTTAGTCGTTACACCTTCCTAAAAATAGGCTTGGCACGGTATTGTCATAGGATTTCACCCTTAGAGTTTCACCGTTAGCATCCTTTGTTTAAGGACACACCCCTGAGCAATAGGGTTCACTGAGTTTTCCATACCTCATTGCTAAGGTAGGCGACTAATGTTAATCGGCAATAGAAATCGAATCTTCAGCAGCAACATTAAAGTTCAACATTGCACTTGTTAAAGTATTAACTGTCTCATCTACTGACAGATCTGATACGTTTTGAAGTACTTCAGCAGTTTTTGTGATATTACCCAATTCAGACTCATCAAAACCCATTCTTCCGAAAGAGCTTGTCATTTGAAGGATGTCTGTAATTTTGTTCGAGAGCTGATCTCCAGTTTCAACTGCTTCTTGCAGCATCTCATTAAATTTGTAATCAGGCTCATCCATAACCCGACGAATTTCAGTCATGATTGTATCAATTTGGATGACTTGATCAACTATATTTTGTAAACCCCGAAGCGGTGCATAAAACATGGTCATTCCAGCAGCCCACACAGGTATGCGAGAGAAACTCACTTGTAGTTGTTCACCGAAACTCATCGTCTGTCGTGTTGTAGCAGCAATATTGGATGACATTTCTCTGAATTGCATATTAAGACTTGCCATCTGATTTCTCAAATTGGGAGTTCTTGCAGTTAGCTGATTAACTGAATTCAAATACTGTTGAATCTGCTGATTGCTTGCATTACTTAATGAGTTACCATATCTGTTTTGCAAATTTTGAGTATTTACTTGAGCTTGTCTTCTATAAAGTTCAAGCTGTCGTTCAAGCTCTTTAGTCTTTGCAACGGCCGAAGATTTATCATCAAGCATCTTAAGCTTAGCTCTTAGTGCTTCGATCTGCTCATCTGATTGAGCTAAATTTATTCTTCGACCAAGAGAGGAGAGGGTGACTTCTGAAAGTTGTCCTTGCTCTCTAAGTTTTTGCAAACTTGCTCGAAGTTGATCAATTGCTTTCCTCTGCTGATCCAGATTTGTAACAGTAGTAGAGCTCTTGACATTACCATTTTGGTCAAGGTTATAGGTAATGTCCTTGAAATTATCACGATTTTTCTGAGTTGATCCTGTTTTTACACCTTGAGCATTTTGACGTTCAATTATCTTTTGAACTTGGCCGAGCTTCTGAATTTCAGATGTTAACTTTGCTGTTTCTTGAGCTTCTTGGCGAATCTTTTGATTGCGGTTATCAATTGTTTTGATTTCTCGCTGAAGTATTTCACCATTCTTTTTATGCTGCTGGATTATCTTTTCAGTCGTTCCGTCAGCATTCTTAATGACTGTTTGTGTTTCTTTGACTGTCTGATTGTAATTCTTAAGATTTTTTTGATATGTTTCAACTGCAGAAGAGAATTCTTTGAGGGTTTTTAATGCGGCAGCATCAATGTTTGTTTTGAGCTGAAGGGAGTTTAACTTAGATTGTAATGTTTTAAGCTGCTTGTTGATTTGTTCAACCGATTGAGTAGAAGTATCTGCAACAGGTGTCACTACAATTTTCAATTGTTGACTCAACTAATAATCACATCCTTTCAAAGAGGAGAGAGTGGGGGAGAAGCGGAAATAAAAAACTCTGCATTCAAGCAGAGTCAAGAAAATCACTTATTTTATGTATAGCAGTTCATCTTCTTCATCAATTTCTTCCGTATCCTCAATTTCAAGCCCCATATTAGAGGCTTGAAGGGTAATCTTATCACCGTCAAAATTGGTTAATGTTATTTCTTTCAGCTCTTCAAATTCACCAAAATCCAAAAGGTCATATTCGGTAAATTGTTTAGCTTCATCTTCTGAGTTTCCATGTGTTATTTGGCAAGCGGCTATAGTCAATGTCAAGTGATTAACGTATTTGTTCATTTTTGTCACCAGTCCCTTTTAGTAAATATAAATTAAATCGCTTTGCTTTTAGCCAACTTACCTCGTGTCTTGTTGTGTTTAATAGATTTAATGTCTAACGCAATTTTTTTCAGTAAATCAGATACCACAGAAACAAATGCAAAATTTAAATTTTTCTTATACCTCAATTCCCGCTCAGTTAATACAATTTCAATTTTTCTCATCACTTCAATACGTGAATCAGTTACGGACTTTTTCTTATCTTGTCTTCGATGCTTTGAAGATCGTTTATAATCTAAACGAATTTTATTTTCTTTATAATAAGCAATGCATTCCTTGTATAGATCATGTAGATTCTCAATCCCGCAGTTAGAAAAGGTTTCTTCGAGCATGTCATAATTGAATAATTTTTGTTCTCTAGTCGCATCATCTGCTACATACATTCCATTCATTCTTATTGAAGGAAGGACTTCGTGTGTTACCCATCTTTTGAACTGTTTTGCTTCTGGTTTACGGCTGCCGAGAATCAAAGTGTATAGACCGGGTTCATTCACGATATTTGTGTTACCCTGACGCCCTATGTTGAACATAGCCCGTTCATCATCCTCCAATTTTGATACTGCTTGGGTGGCGTTTTTAATCCCTAAAACATCGCAGACATCTTTCGCGACAAACCAGATTTCACCATCATCTGTTAATGTTCTAACATTGTGTCCTTGGTAGTTAAATACTTTTTCAAATTGATTCATTTTCGATACTCCCCTTTACCAAATTCATCCCAAGATATTTTTACATTATGTACCTTTACTGTTCCTAATCTTTTTCCATTCTTGTGTACAAGAGTTAATTCACTCAAATCAACTCTTTCATCTGAAATGGCGTAGTATGACTCTAAAACAGCCAAATCTTTTTTGTTTGAAAGTGATGCTCTGGAAACTTCCAATTGGATTGTCCCGTACACATGATTTTTACACACTATCTACTCCTCCTTAGCTCGCTACAATGCCACTAATTTTTTGCTTGGACACATGTAGGCCAATCTAATTTTGTGAAACTTATCGTATTAAGTTAAACTCAATTAGTTAAACAAATGATATAACATTTATGGTTTAACGTCAATAGTTAAACTTATGTTTTTATTTTTTGGGATTTGTGCTATTATAGAAAAGAGGTGATAGAGTTTGATTCGATTTAAGCTTGACAAGGTTCTAGATGAACAGAATAAAACAATGTATTGGTTATCAAGAAAGACTGAGATTAGACCTAATACAATAAGTAAATGGGTAAATAATGAGCAATTAGATGATAAAGATAAAGTAAAAGCTATTAACATCGAAGCTTTGGATAGAATGTGCAGTGTTCTCAATTGTAACGTCTCAGATTTGCTAGAGCACATCAAGGATACTCCCAAGAACGATTAAACAAAAACTGTTACAATGATGATATACTCAATAGAAAGAAGTGAATGGAATGGATAATCAAGTTTTGCAAGCTATTCATGAAATGCAAAAGGAAATGAGGGAAGGCTTTAAAAGCGTAAATGAGCGTTTAGATACAATCGATAAAACATTAGCGCGCATAGAGGAAAATGAGCCTGAAGAAATCATGTCCATGCTTAAACTAATCAATAAGAACATCGAAAGTGACCATAGATACAACGACAAGAAGTTCTCTGAGCTTGAAAGAAGGATTCATGCATTAGAGGAACGATTGAATAATTAAAAAAAGTCGCCCAATTTAATGAGCGACTTTTGCAGCATCACGCATGGCCAATTTAAAATATCTAAACCATGTGTCAATTTCTTTTATTGCTTTTTGTACTTCTGGAGAGCTTTTTTTGTGCGCTGTTTTTAAATCGGGGTCATAAAAAACTCCACTAAAAAATGCAATATCATGGTATGGATTATCGTAATCTTCGACTGTAATTCTGAGATGTATGGATTTTATAAATTCTTGTGCTGAACTCGAAGCTGTACCTCCACCTATGATAGCACCGACACCACCGCCAACAGCACCACCAATAGTTGCACCTAAGGCGGTTTCACCTTTAGATACCTTTGTTAATGTTTTATTATCAATAACTATCTCCACATCTGCAATGTCATCAAACGAATATTCCTTTATAGTAGGGGAGACATTTTTGTCGTTTAAATCCTCTAAAGAAATATTCGCGATTTTAAATTTCTTCTTTTTCTCATCAAAAAATATTTTTGACGCATATTCACTCGAAGTGAATACTCTTGAATAATTGTCGTCTTTAATATTTTCCATTGTGTTTTTGCGTAATGTTTGATGATCAATTAATTTACCATCTGAGACGAAAGCCCAAACCAAAGCTAACACAATAGGAATACCTATAATAAATAATAAAATCATATTGAACCACCTTATTCATCAGATACCCACAAGTATGACACAAACAATTAATGAGCGACTTGATTTGTTTTTCGTATGGCTAATTCCAGAACACCTTGCCAATATTCAGCTTTCTTTAATGCATAGGACACAGTGGAGTCATCTTTGTTCCACCCTTTATCAATTCTTCGGTTTAATTTATCTCGGGTAGGGAGGAAGTCAATATAATAAACTGGATTTTCAAAATCTTCATTTGTAATCTTTAACCGAACTCTTTTCACGGTGTTTATGCTTGTGGTATCCGGGGAGCTTACTCCTATAATTGCTCCAACTCCACCAGCAATTGCGCCTCCAATTAAAGCTCCAGCTACTTGTTGACCCCGTGAAGCTTTCATAATCGTTGCGTCATCAATGAGTATTTCTGAATCCACAATTTTATCAAATGGAATAGCAATATCATGAATCATCCCATTTGGAGACATTCTATATATTTTAAATAACTCTTTTTCTGAGTTGAAGGCGATTTTCATTTTCCCGTCAGGATTTATATACGATTTATTTGGAGAAAAATCTAAATCGAACTGCTCAAGATTTCTTCGATCACTTTTTTTTTATTTCTTTTCGTTTCTTTTCATCTTCCTTTTGTTTGTTCATCCCTATAAACCCAATTAAAAAGAAAATAATAAAGCCAGAAATAATCAAAAACGCAGTAAACACACCAAACCACCTCATCAAACAATATGCCTACAGTATACCACAATTTTCTTCCACAGGAATGTTTATCTTGAACAGAAGAGAAACACTATGCACGCAATATTTGACTAATTAAAGTAAAATCGACTGTTGATTCTCGTTCCATATATTGATATATTTGGAATGAAAACAATTGATTAGGAGGTCGAATATGGCAAAAAAGTTTATTAAAACTATTGTCTCACTTTTGATCTTTGCGTTGTTTATGAATGTTCTGAGTCCATTATCACAAGCAATTGAAGGGGGGAAAGAGGAGCAGGACGTAAATTCCACCTCAACTTTCAATACATTGAATGATATTGGACAGAAAAGCTTTGATGGCATATCTTTAATTTCCACTCTTAATAAAACAGAAATTCAAAGCTTGAATAATGAAGAGTTTGAAAAAGAATTTGATTTTTTGATAGCAGATCCGGTATTTCAGGAACTAGAACAAGAACTAGCTAAACAAGAAGTTAAGGAAGCAGAGATAAAACCGATGTGGATACCAATAGTTGCTGCTGCCTTAAGGGTCTTAATTAGCAAAGTTGGCAGATCTGGGATGAAAAAAGGTTGGGCGATTGCGAGGCCATATGTCCAAAAAGCTTTAAAAGCGCCTAGTAAATATAAGATCGATGGCCCCGGTGGTGGTGGCAGAATTATTCAGGTTCGTTTAAAATCTACTGGAAAACCAATTTTCAGATTAGATTATTATCCAGTTAAGACAGGAGGCCCCTATAAACTTCATTACCATGTGCCGCCTAACATGAAAAAACATCATATCATTTTCTAAAGGGAGGGTTTCCTAATGAATTATGATGAAACGCAACATCTACATATTAGTTACAATAAAAAGGGATTAGATCTTGAAGCAGTAGGATTAAAGAGACTAGATGTTGATGTTTGGGACGTTTACTTTAACTTTCAGGATCATACAATGGATGAGCCGCCTTTGAGGTTTTCAAAAATCGATCCATTTGGTTGTAAGATATTTTCAATAACAAGTAAAGATTTAAGTGAAGATGAGGCGACTCAATACTTCGAACTTTGGATTAAACATGAGTTAAATAAAGCTCTCTAATTTAAGCTCCCTCGCTTTTTCAGTGAGGGAGCTTTATAGTACGTTGAGAAAGAATAAACACAGCCCAATTTTCCTTTCATAGATCTTTATCTTGAGCAGAAGGGAAGGGTGTCGATTTAAACTACACCCACTGTCGGTTTAACCGACAAGTCTTTTAAACTTTTAATACTGTCATTTAAAATGACGGTATTCTTTTCATCTTCATCTACAGAAATCAAACAGAGGGGGCAATGGTTATTCTTTATTCAACGCCTCAATAAAACGCTGCCTAAACAATTTTTCTCTCCTTTCAAGTTCATCACAATCATCTCCGCATTGGCTTATGAGAGCCGATTCAGCGAAAAACCATTCTTCAAGAACCTCCTCAAATATTTCTAAAACTTCATATTTTTTCATGGGTTTTCCACCTGCAATTTCAAAATTAAAAGACACCATTAAGATGCCTTTTCTTTTTCAGCTTAAAATGTTACTTATCTGATTTAACCTGTTCAATCAAGTCCTTTAAATATGCTGCTGTATCTGATATTTTCTTATCCTTTCTGATGCCCCTATACATGATATAACACACTGTTAAGGCAGCAATACCATACAATAAACAATTAATATAATTTTCCTCAGAAATTTTTGTAAGGTTTACTTTAAATAAGATTTGTAAATTAACAAGAGCTGTACCAATAAAAACAGCGCCTATAGTCCATAATTTAGTATGATCAAACTTTCGCTCAATTCTAGATAGTCTAGCGATAGCTGCCGATAAGTCTGTTGTAGATAGGGATTTCAAAATTTCAATTTTCTTTTGGTGAACCTCATGGTTATAATTCACCTCTTCAGGAAATTCTCTTTTAATAAATTTTATGAGTTCTGGGGTTTTGAGCTTAATTAAACTCTCTTCTAAATATTTTTTATAATATTCATCAGCACTCATTGAAAAATCACCTCATAGTGATTATCGTACACAAATGGAAAATTTTAAAGAGGGGGAGGGAAAACCTCCCTAAATTGTGGTACGATTAGAATGATTACCAAACGAGGAGAGATTGTTATGGAAAAAAGACCAGATAACAGAGCAGCAGAAATTAGACCAGATAGTAGACCGACTGAGAATGCAATGAACACACCAAGACATGCGCAAAATTCAGCCGATAAACCTTTGCTAATAAAAAGGGAACCAAAGCCTAAGAATTAATTTTCATTTTCTTCGGTTTCATAAATTTTATTATAAGCTGCCATTGCGGAATCTGTATCGTAGATAGAAATAATAAAACCTGTCTTAGTATCAATAAAGATGTTGGCTACCTCAACATCTTTATTATCTTTTAAAACTTTTGTCCATTTATCTATATTAGTGAGCAGTAGGTTTCTTTCTAATTCCACAGGTCTGGACACTTTTTTTATTTCTCCATAGATTACTTCATCAGGATTATCAATTTTTCTAAATGAAACGAGCTGAGCATCATTTTTAAGAAAAGTCTCATTCCAAACAGTTGATGTTCCTGAAAGTTCAGCAGTTCCACTTCCTCTCCTCACAACATTCACTAATCTGATCATCCATCTGTAACCGAACCTTGACACGAACCAAGAAAAAAGAAAACTGAAGATAACACTGAACAAAACAAAGTAAACCAGGAAACCAATATTATTTGATAATTCAAGAACGTCACTTAGAGTACGAACTGATAACCAAGGATTATTTACTGAATTTGCATTTACAATCATTGCTGTTAGCTGATAAATGCCTAGCACAACCATGCCAACAGGGAACCATAAAATCGCGCTTATAGCTGCTATCTCAAAGTTTATATGTTTACTTGCTGGATGTAATCCGAAAAGTTGAATCCAAAAATAACTCAGTAATCCTGGTAAAGTAAAAATTAAAATTGCTACGAAGTTTTCCATCCTGACACTCCTTTAAATTAATTTTACAGAAAAATGTTGGGTAATTCACCTACAATTTCAAAATAAAAAAGACACCCATTAGGATGCCTTCTCCATTTCAGATTTCACTTGTTCTAATAAACTTCTATATTGAGCTGCTTGTGAACGATAATTAATGCCTCTTTTGATACCAAACAATAATAAACAATAGACAACAAAAGATAACATTAAGCTCCAGCCTAACCAGTAAGGATCGGAAATAAATCTATAGTAAATTGAAATTTGGGTAACTAACAAAACAGAGCCTGCACTCAATCCGGGAATTATTTTCGAGTTATCAGAAGACTCCTCGATTTCTTTCATCCTTCCAATTCCCAATATAATTATGTCTAAATCTAAGCCCCTAATTCTTTGTAATTCAGCTTTTTTGCTATTATTTGTCCAATAACCAAAGTAATCGTTAATATACTTAATTACTTCTTCATCCGCCCAATTCAGTAAAACCTCGTCCAAATCCTTCGCTTGTTTATAATTATCTTTTTTCCAAAATAGCCAACCTGTTTGAGCGTTTACTTCAATACGATTATTAGACCGTATTTGGGGAGTAGGGGTGTCTTTTTCAATCTCTTTTTCATCCGTTTTATCAGCCTTAGCTTGCTCAAGCAATGCTTTAAAGTAACTGGCTGTTGTCATGTCTCTTTTATCCAATCCAACAGCAATGAAAATCAATGAAACTGCAAACACCGTGAATGTGAAGTAAACTCCACTCCCAAGAGGTTGTTTGTCATCAACGAATACAACTTTGAATGCACCAAATAATAAGGTCAATATCACAACAAAAAGCGCAGCAAATTTCGAATGATCAAAACTCGATTCAATTCGCACCATCCGAGCTATTCCAGAGGAAAGATCATTATCACTTAACTTTTTAAGAGCCTCATACTTTCGCTCTTGTTCGGAATGGGGTTGCCCCTTTGCAGGAAACTCTTTTCGAATAAACTTGGTTAATTTTCTTAATTTTGCTGTTGCCAACTGATCTTTAACGATTTCACTAAATTCCACCATGTTCACCTCGAATCTATTATCGGGCAAATGTGGAAAATTTTAAAGGGGAAGATAAAACTGAAGACTGAGATGTGCTATACTTTAATTACCAAAATGCAGGAGGTTTAACATTGATTAATTTTGACCCTGAAAAATTCAAGGTTACCCTAAATGCTATGTCAAACCCACCAAATCCTAAGGATTCAAAAATAAAAGACTATTATGCCGACCAAGATTATGCAAGCTTTAATATTGACTTTGAAAATGTAGATATCGCCTTGCGTATTGCTGGACTGTTAGGAAAACATGCTACGAACTTTACCATAACCACTTGTCATTTCCCTGATACAAACAAAATTGATTATATTCAATTTATGATTTTTAAAATTAATGACCCAGAACTTTTAGCATTAATAGATGGACTATAAAATAACAAACATCAGCTCTTTTCTTGTCGTTGGTACAAAACTAGTAAGAGAGGGGAAATATCGATAAGTGTTTTACATATTTTTGATATTGTATATTATCACAGTATTGCTTCTTAATTCTTTATATGGTTTAAGTAATGTAGTATTAACAGTTTTATTTTCCATATTTGTTTGTGCTTTAATGATTCATCGTATTATTAAACGAAGTAAAAGGTAATCCACATAAGACAAAACCCCCACTGAAAGGTGGGGGGAGTGTAGTTCAAATAGTTCTGTAGTTCGGTTGGAAGGAAGATGGGATTAACTCACTTATAACCGAATCTCAATTATTTCATTTTCATCTCTTCAATCCACCAATCGTCTCCTTTGTGGAGAGTACGTTTTAAGTGGACAATAAGTAAAAATCCCACTTATTATTAAGTGGGATTGGTTATTAATCGGTGCATCTCTGTAAGGATGCACTCTTAAAAAGCGATTAACATTTTTGTTACTATTATAATACATCTAAGTTTATATTTTGTCAATGGTTGTTTTAAACTTGATGGTTTTTTTCTTTTAAAACCTTTATTTCATCTCTTAGTTCAGCAATTTCTTGTTCCATATCATTGATTTTTTGATACTGTAGGCTATAAAGCAATGAAAAGGAAGTTTCAATCACTTCTTGAAAAATTGATCCCACTAAATAAATATCTTCATTCAAAGAGGATATCTTATTCAATAATCGCCCTTTACTTATAATCCTCAATTCATCCATTACAATAGCTGATTCAGATTCAAATCCATCAGCAGGAGTGACCCTCCTGTAACGTTTAAGTCCAGAAGGATTTGTTATTGGATGAAAAGCATCTTTCACTTTGTCGGGACTTGATGTAACAGGCAACACGATCAATTTGTTTTCAATTTCATCGAGAATTAGAACAGGATGACAATAAGCAAATTCAAAATTTAGCCCTAAATCGGCTAAAAAGATTTCCCCTTGTTGTGGTGTTACTATATTGTTCCTTTCCTTATATTGATTGTACCGCCTTCTCTGAATCCAGTTCTGTAGGCTTTTTGTTATTTCTGACAGCTCATCTTCATTAACTTTATAAGAACAGTGATTTACAAAGTTAAAAGATGCGAGGAGAAACTCTCTCCAAACTTTTTCTGAATCAGAAGCTTTAATATTATTTGATAGATTGTTAAATTTGCTAAAATCTGGTTTAATCATTTGATCCTCCCAAAACTTGATGAATAATCGATTCGACAGAATAGGAGGAAATACCTTCTTTTTTTACAAAATTTTTATTTCACGCAAAAGCAAAACCCCTCATGAAAGGGATCTTGATTTTGAATAAAAGAGTGATTTTACATAAATATTTGATTCTTTTCTTCTTTAAAGTCACGAAGATCATAATGTTTGATTGTAGTGGAAACATCCTCGTGTTGAGCAATGTATTTGCTGACAAGTTCAATCTTGATTTTCTTGACTTCGAGTAAGTAGGTGATACAAGAGGCTTTAAAAAGGTGAGGGTTAATTCTGCGGCCAAGAATGTCTGATAAAACATCGGAACAAAAATAATCAGCCCACGTTTCTGACATTTGTTTTGGTTGTCCACCGTATGTAGTGGTAAAGAGGTATTCGTGGTCATATCCACGTTTTTCGTGCCACAGCTTTAAATATCTTAGAGTTTCGGTGTTAATCATATATTCCAATACCTTGCCTTCACCACTACCTTTACCAAACACTTTATGCGACAACACATAGGGTTGTCCGTCAGGGATAGGGTAATCTAAGATTTCTGTCTTAAACTGAATAATTTCAGCTCTCCTAGCTCCTACGTTAAAAGCAGTTGCAAGCCAGGCCATTCCTAAATAATTCTCATCTTCTTCAAGCGCATTCATCATTGTTTGATAGTCTTCATATGTAATCTTTACTTTCTCATAAGTGACTGTCTTAGGAATAGCAGGGAGGCCACGAGTAAAGTTCCTGAATGTTTTATAATTGTCATCATCTTCAGCCACGACGTTTTCAATATAGTTGTTTAAAGAAGAAACACCAGCTTTTTTAAGCGCAATACCACTAGAAGACATACCTCTATTTTTTAGGAAACTTTGATACCTAATGAAGTCACGTTTTGTGATTTTGTATAATTTTTTTCCATTTAGAGAATTATGCACCCACCAGAAGAATTGCCGAAGGGAGGAGGTGTACTGTTTTCTTGTTTTATCACGGAATGAGTGAGCGTCCAAAAATTCTTGTGTTAAATTTCTGTGCTCTTCATCAACCTGAGACCACATTTCATCAGTAACTTCAGGCAGCTTCTTTGCACGGGGGCGTATCATATTTTTCTTAATTTCTTTTGCCATTAATCCACCACCGACTATTTTATTGTCTTATATCCGAGCCTGTTCACATCCTTGGACACAGCTTCAACTAAGCGGCCATCCTTTAAAGCTTCAGCAGTGTTAGCCATGAAAGGTCTTGGTTTTCCATATCCATAACCATGTTCATCAGGGAACTGATAACCTTGCCCAGTTTCAACAATCGTTGCAACGTCACGGCCATCATCTTCGCGAATATTATCCAATGAGATCCCGTTTACTTCATCTTCAGTTACGAAGGAGCTTTTTAACTCATGAGTTCTTTCATAAACGAGGGGATCGTATACGTCGTAAACATCTTTTTCAACATGGTCTTGTCCTGTTTTGATTAACGTTTGCTTTGTGCTGCTATTTGACTGTTGGATGGCCTTTAAAGCTCCTTTCTGAACTAAAATGGCGAGATCTTTATAAGTCGCCATTAGCTGTCCTCTTGAGTAAGCTCTTCAACTTTTTTTAGGATATCTTCATTTATTTTGTCTGCATTTTTATCTGCTGCTCTTGATATAAACTCAACAAAACCATTAGCAGCATCTTCAACTTTTTTTAAACTTTCTTCAGGGAATGAATCATGAATAGTTCTGATATGCTCGGATTTAGCAACTTCTTCAAGCATTTTAACCTTAGCTGTTAAAGTCTTAGGCATATCAGCAATATCACTAAATTCAATAACTGTATAGAGATAAGCTAGATCTCCAGCGCCCAAATCAGTTTTAACTCCTTTTTTCGACTGGATCTCAACATAGTCACTAATAAGAGTTTTAATCATCTTGTTTATCCTTGTTGGATCGAAATTCGGATAAATATAAGTGTGAAATTGATTATTCAATTCAATTCTTTGCTTCTCGTTGTATTTTTTATTATCCTCTTTAATATGACTGAGCGTTAATTTTTGCGTTGTCATCATGTTTCCTCCTTCTAAATCCAAAATAAAAACACCTCTTAAGGTGTCACACACATTCCTAAATCCACACTGACATTAATGAACGGTTTATCATAACTTCTGCCTGTAATTTCTTCATACTCAGCAGGAGTAATATGACCCCACTCAACGTAATCTCTCATAATAGAATCGTCTTCATAGCAGCCCCAATCATAAAATTGTTTAATCGTAGCATAATCAGGATACTTCATGATGCGACGCTACCTTTCAATTTTTCAATTTCTGCTTGAACCTGAGCTAACTGATAGGAGAGTAGTGCGTTTTGTTTTTTCAATAATTCCAATTCACTTGGTGCAGGTTTAGACGGTTTTATTTGCTCGATATATTCTGGTGTAGCTGCTTCGACCCACTTGTCTTTTTCTGGATCGTATTTAGGATCGATTAAATTACCGGAAGATAAAGTTGATGTACAATTAGGCGGAAGTTTTTCGCCAGCTTCAAGGTTAACATCGATGTCACCTTCACCAGCATATTTGAAATTCTCATCATAAAAAAGAACATGCATCTTAATCCCTCCTTACCATAACGGAATTCCAAGATTAAAGGAAACCCTAGTTACACTAGCAGGATCATTAGCGTTTACCCCGTCATAACGAAGATATCCTTCTGTAGTAAAAGCAAATCGAGCTGTTCCATAAGAGCCAACAGTAGGGACAACCAAATCAACCAATTGGGTAGGGGCATTGGCAAACTTTGCAATGTTAGTTCCAATGGCAGGTAAAGATCCAAATGATCCTCTTAACCAGATTACGTTATTTACTACAGAGAATTTAAAAGGATAAGTAGAGTCTTGTTGTGCTCCATTGATTAAAGTAACCATATTCCAAGTTGCAGATATGTCTACATCCGTAAGAACTCTTTTCCAGCCTTTAAAAACCCCATCCGTGTGAGTGGTTGCGTGCCATAGAGTATTATCATAACTACGCCATGCAAATATTGTTCTTCTACCCATTCCAGTCTCAACTACATCATAATTAAACCAAGAGGCATCATTTGGTGCAGGATTGTTTTTCACTTGGGTACCTGACGCATAATAAAAACCAGTGGGTAAAGTTATCAAGTCCGTTCCATCCGCCAATTTTGTACGGGTTCCGTTGTCACCAGTTATTTTGTATAGCTGAGAGTTATTCCACTTTTCACGTTCTGCAGAAGTAATGTGTACAGTTGTATTATTGGCATGTGCGTCTACCTTCGCTTGAGCTCCTGTAGTCGATTCTATAGGAATCCAGTTAATTGCCGTCTGATTTCCGTTATAGTAAAACCACCAGGCATTGCCACTTGCATCTGCGGCATATCCCATGCCTATTCCAGCTTGTCCTACTAACTGCATTCCTCTAAGACTACTCTTGGAGGGGGAATCTGTAACAGCGTTCGTACCAAAAAAAGAGACAGTTCCGACGTCCTTCAAAGCATCATAAAACGTTCCAGATGTAAGGTTTATTTTTTGCGTGCCCGAATCGGCTGTTATTTTAAAGAGTTGAGCAGCGTTCCATTTTTTTCGTTCATCAGAAGTGATATGACGTGTGTTATCTGAATCGTGTTTATCAAAGTCGGACTTTGCTGCCTGCTGTATGTTATCAACGTTTCCGAGGCCGACCTGAGCTTTTGTAACTGAATGTGGATTTTCTTTGTTATTCGCATGATCATCTGTATAAGCTTTTGCAGCAGCTAAAGCAGAATCTAAATCAGAAGAAGAGGGGACAGTAATGAATTCTGTCCATCCTGAAGATGGATACCAATGACGAAGATAAATTCTTGGATCATCACGATTTCCAGCATGAAAGAAAAACTGAGCGAATCGGTATTTAGTTGTCTTTATATTTAAACACTCGCCATAGGAACTTGGATAACCAACTGAACCCGATGATAGATGAAATGTTGAAATTCCCATTGGATAGTTATCTCCAGAGTAAGAAGCATCTTGAAATGGTGATGGGTCACTAATGATCGTGACTTGCTCTGATGTAACATTATGAGGGTTTGATTTATTATTTATGTGATAATTCATCAAGTCTGTAAGCTGATCGATTGTTGACTTTAATTCTTTTTCTACATCAAGACTGTGTTTTTCGAAACCAGAAAACGTCCCTTTAAGGTTTTCAATCTTAATTTCATTTTCTTTGTTCTGTGCTCTTGAGAGATTATCCATCGTTATGTCACCGCATTTCCTTTGATGGTAATTGAACCACCATTAATCTTTGTCACTTCAAGTAGAACTGCGGTCTTCCCAGCAATGTCGAACTCCCAAATTTCATCAATGCCAAGTGTACTAGCGCCAAACATGTGATTAGAAGAGTTTATTCCTTCAAGAGTGATCTTTTTCGCATCTTGAGTGACAGCATAAAACTTAACTTCTCTTGAAGTGCAGTCACCTGTAATCTCTACTGTTAGTGTTCGATGTGACCCAACAATGAATTTTTCTCCTTCCCCGGCTTCAGTGACGGAATCGTGAAAGGTGAAGGGGGTAACTAAGGGTTCAATTTTTCGAGGCAATTTCTTATAATCGCAAACTGACATCTACAGCCTCCTTACATTGATTTGTATAAAACTTGTATTTTATTGAAATAAAAAAGAAGAGGGGAGAAGTCCCCTCGTCATTATTTTCAGTAATCGGATAGTACTTTTAGTTAACTAGATGTTCCGCCTTTCAACTCATCGATTTGCTTTTGTAAACCATCTAAAACGGCCTTTACTTCGCTGTTTAAGTTAACCAGCATTACGCTGCCGGTGCCAATATTGTTACTTCTGACAATGTTGTCACCAAGCATTTCATGAGTAATGCTTTTTTCTTCAATAACAGCCGGATCGCCTTTGTCACCTTTATCTCCCTTATCACCTTTATCACCTTTTGGCCCCTGTGGACCAGGTTCACCCTGCATTCCTTTAATGTATAATGGATTGTCCTCACTGTTATCTTTCAGATATACGGGAGTTACTGGTTTACCTGTGCCATCGTTCTCTGCAGAAGTGAATACTCCGTTACTTTCGTTTAGAAATTGTTCTGCCATAATAGAATCTCTCCTTATTTATGTTTTGAATTTTGATTATTAGTCACCAATATCTACAGCTTTTGTTTGGGTTCCTGTATCTGGAGATGGGGGAGGAGTTACAGGTGTGTTGGTTTCAGTTCGAGGCACTCGTGCGAACCTACCAATTTTACCTTTGCTGTCTGCTGCAAGAACTTTAAATGAAAGCTCTGGTGTATAAGCAGAGCCGTTCTCAAGAGACATTTCAAATTCTCCAGATGGTGCAACCTTGTCGAATTGAATATAGAGGTCACTATAAACCACACCAGTATCTGGATCATACTCGATAGTGTGATATTCAAGCTCGTACATTTCAGAGAATTTGTTCGTGTTGATTTCTACTGTTTCACCAGTTACTTCAACTTTGTATACTGCAGTTAGTACATCTCCCTCTTTAGCAAAATCTTCAGGAACCGCAACTACGCCATCTTTAATTTCAGCTTGTACAGCTGCACCTTTGCTGTTTTTAAGTGATACCGTACCAACAGGAGTTTTCTGTAGTTTAACTGTCTTATCTGTATCAACTGTTACATCTTCGCGTTCAAATACATTGAATTTGTTTTCTTCAATTGCAACCCCTTGAGTCATTGCCATGAATTCCATGTCAAAGAATGCATTTTTAACTTTTGCATCAATTGACTTATCAGAACGAAGGAGATAAAGAGTTTTGTTTCCAATACCACCTTTTAACTCTTCTTCTGAAATTGATTGAGAAATAGAAGCCAATTGAGCTTCGGCAGCAGAAATTACATGTCCATCGGATTTTCTTTTCCAATAGACATCTGCTGTATCATGAATAACTGTTTTTTTGGTCATTAAATATCCTCCTTGAATTTAAATAAAAAAAGACTGATGATTAATCAGCCTTGAAACAACCTTTTTAAGTTTTTGACTTGTTCATCTGTCAGTGCATGACTCTCTTCTTTAAAGAGGTCAACATGTTCACTCCAGTGTTTAATATTTTTACCTGCTTCAGGGGATACTGTTGCAAATAAAATAGATGTATCGTAATCCTTGATCCTATCAATGCGATAAAAGGTCATATACATTTGATACATTGTCATCTCTGCAATTTCTTTGTATGGGACACCTGTAAAGGCCATAATTGAACTAATCATGTCATACACTTCAAGCAGCTCTTGTTCTTGTCTTTTTAACCTTTTGCTTTGCTCGATTCTTCGTTGAACTTCTGGATTTGGACTAATCTTTTCTTCTTTGAGACAGTGCATTTCTATAATGAGTTTTCTTATTGAAATGAAATTATCTCGATCAATTAATTCAAATATATCCTCATTCTGGAAGACCTTTTGGAACACTTCAGAATAAGCCTCATTGAAATTTGGTAATTGATTAACGATATCAAAAAGAGGCAGCTTCTTCATTTCTTCAATAAGCTCGTTTAATTCACCGTTTTTATTAAGCTGGCTATATCTATAAACAATCTCATTTTTGCTCATCTTTATTAAGTTCAGGTATGCCGCATAGTCGTTGTAATCCTTCATTTTGAGGAAATGGCACTTACCAATAGGAGTGTCAACGGGGATACCTAAGATAAATAGTTCTTGAGAATTTTCGTTCATTTCATTGCTCCGAATGTGAAAATCATTTTATAACCCAAATACCCAGCAGGTGGGTTTCCGATCAGCATTCTTTTAGGAGCCATAGCCTTTCCGAAGCCAGCGATATTTTTATTGAAAAGAAGCTCAGATAACCTGTCCAAAATTTTTAAAGATCTAAATTCATTTTCTTCATATGTCTCAATATGAGTGTAGACATCAATATGAAGGTCTTGATCCATAAGCAAATAGCTTTGATTCGAGGGCTTTGATAAGCCACTTCCCAAATACATGCATACTCTACAGATTGGTGATTCAGTAATGTCATCGGTTTTGGGAGCTCTTTTGAAGATTGTCTTGAAAATAGGGGGGATAATGCGGACTTTTCCATCTTCTTCAACAGTTGTTTCGACTTCATAGCCTTCTAAGTCCTGAACATCAGGGAGGTCAGGGGAGAGGGGGTTGTCCTTATAATACAGAAGCCTGTTGAGCTCAGAATCATTAATCAATGTTCTGAAAATCTTGGTCATGTGTTCAACCATATTGCTCATGCACTACCATCACCTCTGACTTTCTTTTTAGCAATTAATTTTATTGTGCCGTGATCTCCATAAACCTTAGAGTAATCAATGTCATTAACAAGATAATCCTCACCAAAGAAAGAGAGGAGGAGCCCAATTTTAATTTTGTCGTTATTTACATTTGGAATTGTGATGTTCGCTTGGCCGTCAGGGAGGTTCACAGCAAGGTCAGTCCCATTTATAGATGTGGATCGTTCAAAAATGCAGGGGATTTCAATAACCTCTCCAGGCACTTTAACTTTGATTGGTTTTCCAGTAACTTCGCTTATCTTGTCTGAATCAATCCATTTGTCATTAGCGGTGATCTTTATTGAGGAGTTGCACAGTCTAATTTCTGCTTTTTTATAAATTTTATTAAAGCTTGGGAATGTACTGATTAACCATTGCTCAGTACCCCATTTAACAACTCCTCCAATATAGATATCTTCGGGCAGTCCAAGAATGTATTTAGTCATTCCATCACCATTGGAATACTTCGAGGTAATCAAACACTGTATCGATTCTTTCCCGTCAATTGATACAGTCTCGGATTGAAATCCTTTTAGACCAGCCTGAAAAATCAATTTTCCATCATGTTCAATTTTTTTATTAGCATCAATCTGATAATAATTTCTAAAGTCCTTCATTTAAATCACCGGATAGGTATTGACCTAATCTTACGATTTCAGCACTCACGTCCAAAATGATTTCACGAATTTCAGCCAGTTCTGCATCAGCAAGCATTTTCTTATTTAGATGTTGCTCTACTTTATAAAGAACTGAGTTGTTTTTCTTGCTTAATCTTACGCAGTGCTCTTGTAATGAGAAAGGTGCTTGTCCTTCATCAAAGGGTTGAAAAACACTTTTATTGCTCATAAATAGTCCACCTCTGTATTCATAATGAGGCGATCAATTTCTGCTTTTTGCTCTTCGATAGACTTTCCTAATGAATTGATTTGTGTACCATAGTTAGTAACGCCAACGTCTTTTGCAAATGGCTGCCATGTTGTCTGGAAAAAAGTCTGTTCATTAGTTAAAAAAATTAGACGTAAATAATGAACGAGAATCAATAAATCATCCTCGTTCATTACTCTATTTACCGTTTCGGTTTCATCGTTACACTTTATTTTTTTGTCGCGAAGTCGATTGTTGAATCGAAGAACTGCATTCCTTATAGACTTATAAATTAGCGTTTCGTCTGTGGGTAAATTGATATCAGACGTTTTGCAGTTTAGCAAGAAAAACTCCCAAATTTCATCATAAGAAGTCATTATTGAACCTCCTAGTCAAAAAGCAAGGAAGGATCTTCGACACCCATCCATTCAGCTAATGCTTTAAGTTTCCCAGCAGGAATATCATCACTGAATTCAGAGGCAACATCAATAACAAACTGTTTTTCCGAGTCAACTGTTATCTTTTCAAGTTTACTTTTCATTTGTGCAATGTTACCTGTTTTGATCATTTTTGTGATTTCTTCTTTTGTGTGGGTGTTATTTGAATATGTCTCTGCATCAACAATAGATTCTTTAAGTTCTTTTGTTGAGTCATCTTCATCGACAATAACCAATTCACCTTTATCAAAGCAGACGCTGTTCATTGTCAACCATTCAACGACCTCTTTTGGCACTTCTTTAATGTCAGCCTTACCGTTTTTGCTTCCTGCCCAGGTGTATTGTTTATGTGTGCCATCTCCAGTGTCTCCAACAAAATAAGAAGTGTTTCTATATCGAGCCAATTTAACTGTTTCAGCCATTTCTTCCTCCTAATAAATCCTTATTGTTATATTTAAATCCTTAAATAGATACTGCTGCTTGCTCCTCGATAATTCCAATTGCCTCACCAAACAGAAGGTTGACAGAAGCAGATTGAGCAATTTTCATTTTGACTCTTTCGTCTTCGATATCCTGTTCTGTATATTGGCGAAGTCCACCATACTCAACAATTGAAAATGGTTTTTGTGATACACCACCAGCAAACATGTAACCTTTATTTACAGGAAGTTCAACTTTTGAGTTAGTTGCATCAGTAAATGGGTTTATGAGGTTTACTGCAGTGGTTCTTCCAATTGTAGCAGGGTTTAAGGCAGTCAAAAGTTCATTTTTAATGCCATCAGTTAGAAGGTTTTTATATGTAGAATCTGTAGATTGTTGGAAAGCAAAGTAATCAATGAGTAGGGAATCGGCGATGAATACCGGTCTACCTCCATAACGTTGAAGAACAGAGGCAACTTCACTGTATTTTTTTAGTGTTAGGTTTGAACCAACAGAAACGTTTTTTGGTGGGATTTTTCCTTTAGCAATGGCAGCCGCAGTTAATTGATGAATATTATCCAAATACAAACGAACTTTTGCATTGGCAATATCATTAACTAATTTGTTGAAGTACTCAACAGAATCAGTTACAAGATCAAGTGGCTCGTAGTAAAAACCAGTAGATAGGGTTTGAGGAACAGCAGGTACATTCTCCCGACCTTCAACTCGAACCAGATCTACGCCTGATCCACTAGCAGACCAAATCACTTTTGCTTTGTTTTTCTTAGGGATTCTGATTAGTTTTAGATTCCCAGGCTTCTCTTGTTCGAGATTTGCAAATAGCGAAAGAAGATTCGTTACCATCGGTTTTGCGATCTCATCAGCTTGTTGAACAACAAGTGTATTAAACTGATGCAACATGGAAGGATCAGGAGTAACAGTTCCATCACCAAATACTTTTTTAATATAAGTTTCGATATCTGATTTATCTGTGGCTTTCATTTTATTGTTAACCACACGGCTGAATAAGCCTTTAATTTTCACAGTGTCAAGTTTCATATAATGTACTCCTTTTCAAATAAGTGTTTGTTCAAATTTATGTATTAATCACCAATGTCTACGGCTTTAGTTTGAGTTTCTACACTTGTTCCTGGGACTAATCCTGTTTCTGATCCTGTGATTACTTCGAGACGTACGAGCTTTTGTCCCATTGTGTATTGGAGATCATCCTCGCTGTTTACAACAAGGAATTTAGCAGAAGAGTCTGCAAAGTCAGCATGTGGTGAAGCGGGGTCACTTAAAATGTATTTTTCAGTTTTAATATCAAAGTGAGCCACTTGTCCTCGTTTAACTTCTTTGACGCCTTCATTCAAAGAAAAAGCAGAAACATCAAAACGTGTGTATCCTGGTTCCAAAATAACGATACGAGCATGTTCACCTTTAGCATTATAGAAATCAGTCAAGGACTCGCCTAAATAACGAACTTCTGGAGCTGCAATTAAATAAGCTCTGTGCTTTTTGTCGGAAAGTTTTTTTACAATGCGGTTTCCTTCTTCATCAAAACCTAGTTCCACAAGCATAAAGTTATCGATATCTGATCCAGACACCTTAGCACCGTGAGCAAGAGTTTTGATTTTTAATGAATTCAAGTTACCAGTAGTGTGGGTGCCTACCTCTGTTAGGGCAGTTTGTAGTCTAGTAGCCATTTATAAATCCTCCATTTTATTTTTTAAGATGAATATCGTGATTCAAATGAATCGTCATCTTTTAGTAATTTTTCACGTTTGCTGGACATCTCTCTAATAAAAATTCTATCTTGATCAGTTGCATGATCTACAAGATCAACCAACATTGAATTCAATTGAAGAACTGCTTTATCGGTTTCTTCGTTTTCTTTAGCAGATGCCAGAATAAGATTTTGAACTTCTTCAGTTTCAAATTTTTCTTCAGCATTGAGAGCTTCAAATTTAGATTTATAGAATTCTTTCTTTTCTTGGATTCTTTTTTCGAACTCTGCTTTTTCATGTTTTTCTTTGAACGGTTTTAGCTCTTCTACAGCAGAATTTAACTGAACGAGTTTTTCGCTTGCTGCATTAAACTGCTCTTCAAGCTTAGCTTTACTCTCCTTGATTTCATTAAATTGCTCGGAGAGCTCTGAAATTTTTTTGTTTTTCTCATTCAGTTGACTTTGGATATCTTCGGGGACAACTTCTTCCCAATTTCTTTTTAAGAAGACTTCAGTTTTAGAGTCCAAATCAATTGTCAAAGTATCCCCATTTTTGGTGTAGTTAACTTTGTAATATTTGTCGTAAGAATTATCTTCAGACCAGCTATAAATGTTTACAATAAAGTATGTATCATACACATCAGCAATATATGATTCCTCGTTTGATTCAAGAGTTGGATCAAGCTGATTATAGATAAGTGATCTTATGTCTGAATGTGATAATTCAAAAACCTTTTTGAATTTATCCACTTTTTCACCTTCCTTTTGTTTTTCTTGAATAGCGGCTTGTGCTACTAATTTCTCAAATTTTTGCATCTCATTAAAGCTCACCAATCGAGAGGAATCGTAAGCGGGGAGGACGACATCGTATTCACCACGCTTTTCAGAGTTCAAGATTGCGTGACCTTCTAAATAAATGGGCGTTTCAATGTACTCAATTCCATCTTTAACAGAGTAATTTGAATATAGAATTTCACAGCTTGTGTTTATATTGATGCCCCGCGAATACCATTCCAACAAAAGTTCACATGCATCACTGAATCGCGAACTCCATAAAACTGCATCTGCGGCCAAAACTTCTTTTTTCCCTTCTGCGGTATCGATCTCCATAATGTATCCTTCAGAAGTAAACACTCCGATTGGGGTAGTATCTGTCTTAACTTCAAGTTCACCGTGTTTATCAGTGCCTAAATATGCTTCATGCGATCCAAGAGCGTCAGTAGCTGTATTGATTCCTTCAACCTCATGATATTTTGCAACAATAGGCTTATTGATAATTGTAGGGGAGGCGTCCAAGGCAACTTCCTTAGAAATCACTGTATTGTTATGAGATGTCTCAAAGTCAAAAATGATAAAAGTGCAGGGGAGTTTTGTGGGATCATCTGTTTTCTTTATCTCATTAAGCTGCAATTGAAAAATTTTTTTCTTTTGTTCTTTGGTCAAACGTTTCTTCACCTCCTTTCAAAACACGCTCAAATTATTCTGGTAGAATGTTTCCATTTGATGTTGCAGATTTAATAGTGTTTTCATTAGTGCTCTCATCTACAACAGGGTGTCCAACTTCATTGCCTGTATATGTATAGGATGTTTGATAAGGCCTTATCTTATCTTGAAGATTTAACTCATCTGTTTCATATAAAGTTTGTTCCAAATAACTTTCCCATGATACGCCTGCAATGTTGTCGATAACATGTTTAATTGACCATCCTTTATCATTAAGCTTAATGAGAATGTCCATCTTTTCTTTAAGAGTTAAAGGCTTATCTTTGTCATAGTTCATGTAATAATTATCTTTTTGACCTGCAGGAAGGATAAGGTTAAAGAGTTTTTGATATACTTCTTGTTCAACTTCCTCCATTAAGACGCCAATTCTTTTGTAAAAGGTATCTAAGTTTAATGAGGACGTTGCATAGTTGCCACCCTCACCATTTAACAGAGAACCTGATAAACCATAAGCGGATTGTATGTCACTGTTGATATGATCAAACTTCGCTCCGTCTAATCCATCAGCTTTCACATCTGGGAATGCTAAACTTGCAAAGTCGGGGATTGAAACAACTGTAACCCCATCTTTATTGTTTTTTTCTAAAGCAGTTTTAACTCCAGAGTGTACTTTTTGTTTTACTGCCTTTGGAAGTTTAAGGTTTGTGTATTCACCTTTTCCCTTATCAGTCCCGATAGTTAAAACCGCAACTGCATTAATGATTTTATTAGCAATTGCCCTTTCAACATCTTTGAGTTTCTTTTTATGTAGAACATCATACAATCCTGGTGTAACCCATGATGTACCTAATCCCTGATTTCTTTTTAATGTTCCAGTTCGAAGTGGAAATGTCCGTTCTTGAGGAAGTTCCTTGTATCTGTATTTCTCACGATCTTGAAGGAAGTTTTCATAATCGGAATTCTTAATGAAAGGGGAAAAGCTGTTTAGCAGCTCTTTTCTATAGTCCTCTTTAATGTTGCTAAAATACTCCATATCGATTAAACAAACCCAATCACCGTTTCTTCTGAAAGCTGGAAAAACATATTTAACGCTGTCGAACACAAAAGGGTAGGGGGATTTATCGTCTCCTAGCCAAATTCCAACGAGTGTTCCTGCTGCTGCAGTTTGTTTTAGCAAGTCGCGTGTTAATCTTTTATGCTTTACTCTATGGAGGGCTTTATTTAAAAGGGATATGTGTTTATCAGAGGACTTACTTTTCGTAAAGGAATCAATTTTATAATTCAAAGTGGGGAGGGCTTCAATTAACTCAAATAGTTGATGAATCTCAGCGGTTGAAATATAGAAATATTGAGCAAGATCTTCTATCTCTTCCTGAAATTCATCAGGATCAGAAAAATATTCTTTTAACTGCTTTGCATCTACTTCGCTTATAATACCTTGAGAAAATAAGTTAGAAACAAAGCCAGATGCAAAAGTAGACACATAGGTGCTGTAATCGTTCAGCAGCTTTTTGTACTCCTCCGATTCAATATCGATTTTTTTAATATCAGTCATACTTCACCTCATTTCTTTTAAAAGTAGACAAGGTCATCATCAATGTCATATTCTGTTTGTTTGTTGAGTTTTCGTTCTAAAAGGGTAGCAACATAATTCCCATAAGCCACGGAGCTATATCTGTCTTTTCGTTTGCTCTTAGGTTCTTTTAGCTTGATTTGTCCGTTATCACTGTATTCAGCTTCAAGGTTTATCATTTCATTGATCAACAAGGTGATTTGAACATAAGATGAGACAAATTTGGCCTTGGTTTCTTCTGGTAAGGCTTCGTATCCCTTGAATCGCTTCAAATACTCTCGACCTTCATTTTCATTTATAGGGATTTTAATTTTTCCTCGTTTAAATCCGTCTTTAAGAAGAACTGCAATCTCACTATTTAACTGAGCGTTACCTTTTATGCTGTAAATGAGTTTTTCGGCATTTTGATACGTGCAACGTTCAGCCATTTTTTCGTCATTGATACAAGAGAGTGGTTCATATTCTTTAGCTCTTTCTTTATCATATAGAGGCTGACAAAGAGCATCATATACACCTAGACCAATGCTTTGAGTATCTAGAACAATATAGTCACATGCATAATCTTCAAATAATTGTCTTATCCTTGTTGCTTGTGAACCTGTGTGTCCACCAACTATGCTCTCCATATAAACAATGTGTCTATCATAACCATTCGAATTTGGAATTAATCTAAAAATAGTGTAAACACTGGCGTCATTATCTTTACCAGCCATGCCAGCAATGTCGTTGCTAATTAACCTTACTTCACCAGGTTTTTTATTTTCAAATTTAAAATTTGAATCTTTAATGAGGTCATAATAATCAGGTGGAAATAGGGGAGAGGCGAGTTTTCGATTTTTTTCGAGATCTTCAAATTTAAAATAAGCTTTTTCTGATTCTCCAAACCACAATGCTTCCATTTCCATTGACCAGCCAATTGGGTCAAAGTCCTCTTCAGACATTTCGTCTTTTACTTGATCTTTATCAAGCAATCCTTCTTTAATGGCAATTTGATAAGGAAGACCACATACAAAATATTTTGATCCTTTCATCATTGCATTAAAATAGGTGACAAATCTATTATATGACCAGTGAACCTTATACCAACAGGATGATAAGTAAATTTCTTTGTTTCGTTCTTTTAGATGAGCATATTCTTCTTTTTCAAGATATTTTGGAGACCTTGGAGCGGTAAGAAACTTTCTCAATACTTTGCTGATGATCTCAAAATCGACCATTCTGAACTCGTCCACAATCAAAAGGTTTGCACGTTTTGAGCGAGCTCCGTCGTTTGATGCAACAATTTTAATCCAACTACCATTATGGAATTCAACCCTTGCGTCATTAGTTGAAGTTTTTAAGTCCTCAATTTCTCGTCTTAAATTCTGAGACTCTTTTCGCAAATCATCAATCTTTTCAATAACTTCTCTTGCTTGTCCTTTAGTTCCTGAAGCAATGACTATCTTTGTGCCAGGAAATAGTATGGCTTGAACACAGCAGTACACCGACGTTAACCAAGTTTTACCCTGTCCACGACTAGCTAAATACATAAAATAATGGTTATGTACCATCATGTAAATCAAAATACATTGAAATAGTTTAAGGGTTATCCCTAAGTATTCTTTTACAAAACGATGGGGATTTGCTCGATAAAAAGAAGCCCAAGCACCAATACCATCCATTAGTCTTTCAGATTTAGATTTCTTGTTGAAGTTCCTGCCTTTATTGAAGAGGTTAATACCTCTGCTGTGTTTTTTACGATCTGTTGTGAAGTTACTGTATGAGGCCATTTTCTGTTACCTCGTCTTCTTCGTCATCTACAGGCTCTTCAACAGTGTGCTTTTGCATTTCGCTCCAATATTCCTCTGAATACTCATTCTTGATACCAAGCATCCTCGATAAGTGACCTAAGAAAAATACTTTTATGTACTTACCGATCTTATCAGGATCTTTCCAGCGAGGCTCAGGTTCTGGAATTGGCCTTTCGTTTTCATATTTCTTTATTAATGTTCCGAAGGTCTCTTGCTCAACGCCACTAGCCCCTGATTCTTGAACCGGCTTCAAATTACTTGAACCCAATAAGTCTTGGAGTGTTTTTTGTTGCTGATCGACTTTCTCTCCATTTTCACGGCGCTTACGAATATCCAACATTGTAAGACAGATTTGATTTATAAGCAGTTCCATTCCTTTAGAATCGCACTCATACCGATTTGTAAAATCAATATACTCATTTTGAAGCCACAAATAGTCCTCAACCGATAAACCGCGTCCCCAAAATTGAATAAACTCCTCAATATCTTCTGGAGTTACATCTTCATTACTTTTAGCGAGCAGCATTTTTGTAGTATGTTCTTGATCATCTTTAAAATCATATTCACTGTCTGACCAGTTTTTAGAGATGAAATCTTTCATCCCAATGTTTTTCATGTAAACACCAAAAACATTGGCATCGCCATTCTTAGATTTTGTTTTAGCTTCCTCAATTGAAGCTGTCCAAATATCATAAATAAAAGGACGATCAATCATGCGTAAAATATTTTGCACATGTTTTAAGTTTTCAGGATCTTTTTTGTATTCAGTTTGAAGACATGTCTTGCAAACTGTCAGCTTCCCAGTAGCAGCAGTAAATAATGATTCAGACTTGTAAAACTGAGTTGGTACTTGAACTTTCCCACAGCAAGAGCACATAATTTTTTGAGTAGCCATTAATTCACCTCCAATTGTACAAAACAAAATAAAAAACACGTTTTATAAAACGCCCAGCAATAGGAAGGAGGGGTGCAACCTTCAATCATCACTGGGCGTTCTAAAAAGGTGTTTAAACTAAAGAAGAGAGGACATCATCATGATGAAATCCTCCCTTAATTTCAATACCTTGTCTCTTAATTTGTTGTAACTGTTCTTTTGAAACAGTGCAATCAAGATAGACTCCGTTTGGAAATGTTTTACCTTTTAAGTCATTAACTGAGAATATAGTGCAGTTAATCCCTTTTTCCCTTGCAAGTCTGCTTTCATAAATTATTGTGTTGACACCTACAATAACTGGGATACCATTTTCTTGTGATAGTCTAAGAAGCAAAGTTGTTTTACCTTTTCCTCGATCAGAATCGCCAACAATAACAAGTTTAGAAGTTGTGTTGCGAAACCTTCTTTGCAATTCTTGGTCTACATCATTAAAACTGACATATTGCAAACTATCAGAGTTTGAGATAATTTTTCCTTAAGCTGCAATGCTACCATACCCTGATTCAATGCTAAATTTTTGCTGGTTTCTATCAACTCCCATATATTCATGCATTTTGCCTAAGACTTTGCTAATCTCCTGATCACATCTATAGCCGGACTGTTTCAATTTAATAAGTTGCTCTAAATGCCTGTTCATCAGTTCAATTTCTTCTGTTTTATCCATCTTCATCATCCTCATCTGTATAAAATTAAAGATTTATTCAGATACACTTAATATTTTTAAACAAACCTTCTTTTGTTTTATCTGCATCCAATGTTCCATTTACTTTTAAATTAAGGGCTACAGGTCGGTTCCCAGCCAACTTTTCAATTAAAAACCTTCTTAGTTTCATTTAAATCCTCCTAAAGTTTTTTCTCAAATCAAACTATGTATGTATCTTCAATATCTTCATCATTATATACGATTAATTTTGAGAAAGGCTTTATCATTCTAATGCTTAAAAGGAATAGCATTGTCGTAGTAAAACTTTTTTACAAGGGGTTGAATCCTCTCTAACTCATTTAACGTAAAACCGTGTTTTTCACACTCTTTACAAATCAATGTTACTAAATTATTAAAAGCTGATTCTCTTTCATTGCTCATGTTTACAACTCCTTTTAATCTAATTTAATATGTAATCATACTGAATAACCCGGCCTTTACCAGACTCATAAATTGAAAGGTTAGCTCCAGCTTTAGCACCCGCCATTAGACCGTCACTATACTCGTCAGAACCCATTACAGAAGGGAGTTGAATAACTTGAATATTATGCGTGGCTGCTTCACCTACGGTAAGCATGTTTCCGTGGTGGAAGTGGGATACATATAAGTAATCATAGAATTTTCGCTTCAACTGTGAAATGTCACGAATAGCGTTCTTTTTATTTTTTAATTGGTGACCATGACAAGCTGCAATTTCAAACTCCAGTAATTTGAAGTCTACGATAGCTTCATCTTGAAGCGGAACTTCAATTCGCTCATTGTCTTTAAGCATGTCATGAATATATGTGGCAATGATACGCTCAACATCCTCTTTAGGCATTTCCAAACGACTTGAATTATGTAATCTTAACTCTGTATGGTTAGCAGAAGGGATATGTATGTACTTGATCTTTACGTATTTAGAAAGTTCTTTAAGCCACTCAACCTTATAACGTGAGTATTTGATAACTTGATCAATGAAACCGTACTGCAAAGCCGTCAGTTGAGATACCCGTAATGCCATTCCTTCAACACTGTCAGCACCATTTAGTACGACCAATTCATCTAGGCTTTCTTTTTTTATGTATTCAATAGTCTCAGAGAGAATTTGGTTCATACGTTCAAGATAAATTTGCTCGTTGTATTCATTGTTGTAACTTTTAAATTGTTTACCAAAGTGTTCATCACCAAAGCCGAGGACAGCAGCTCTTTTTTTCTCGTTCTTTTCCAGTGCTTGAAATAAGGGAGGGGGAAGAGTGCCGTTTTCTTTGATTGCTTGGGATACATTTTCGTAAAGGAGTTCTGTTCTGCCTTTTATTCGTGTTTCCTTATGAAATTCATGTTTAACGGCCTGAAGTTTCTTTCGTTCTTCCATAACTTCAAGCTTTTTAATTTCTAATTCGATCAAGGCAGCATTTGAATCTGCTGATTTTTCTTTTTGGTATTCAACGCCTTCAATGAAGTTTTTGAACCATTTCCTATAAGCGGATTCTCCTTTATTTTCACCAGTTTCTTTGTTAATAAGCTCCTTAATTTCTTCCCAGTTTAAATCGTAAACATCTTTATTGGAGCAAATTCTAATTTTCCATTCTTTTAAATTCTCATCAGGGCGGCGCTTCGTTTGAATAGGATCGATCATTCAATCACCATCCTACTCAGCTTCTTTAACAGGAAGCTCATTCTCTTCCTTGATCGTGATTGACACGTTTTTCCCATTAAACTCATATAATCGTTCTTTTAAATCATATGTGTATTCATCTTCTTTTGTTTGTTCAGTTATTTCCATTGAATCCATATCTAAAAAACCTTTTAAATTCACTTGATTAACTTTTTTACTTGATCTGCCTTTTGCCATATAAATTTTTCCTCCTTGTTCTCCTTTTAATTGATATATAAACTTAAATAAATTCCTTCGGAAGTCCGATGATCCGACAGCATCGGCCAATCCGAAAAGAGGGGATGGAGGGGAATAATAAGAAATGAATAAATCGGATAGGTGTTGAGGGAAAACACCCGAAGGAATTTACAAAAAATAAAAGCCCCATCTCACCTACATAAGTAGCTCACGTAGGAACGCAAGCCTTCGGATCGACAGGGAATGTGGCTGATTACGGGTTAGCCAAAACCTTTAAATCGGCAAAAATTTAAGTAAGCCGAAATAACAAAAGACGCCTTTATAAGACGTCTTCAGGAACTCCTTCTACACGTGGCAGATGAGCTAAAAGTGAAGCAGCAGAGAACAGAGTTAAAGTTATTTTATCGAAATATGACCACACTAAATATCTAACGTCCGTCAAATCGTAAATCACGTAAATCGTAAGCTGTTAAACGTTATCCGTTTCCCATCCTACAAATAAATGTTGTAATTTTATCGGTATTACAGTTCAGATACGCTCTAAACCAAGGCGGCTCTCTACTTCTCTGATGCTCCGTGCTGATGATTTTACATCAGCTATCAAGGTGAAATCAGTTTCACCCTCATAGCTAAGGCAAAAGCCCAGCATTTATAGATACTTTTCAGCAGCCTCAAACTCAATTTCATAGTTATGATTTGCTTTTTCAATTGCATTTGATAAGCGATTCGCCATTCTTTCAAGTTTTAATCCTTTAGATTGCATTTTTTCAGGATCAAACATTGCTTTACGATAGCTAATAACATCAGAGTAAGATGATAGTCGTTCAGTTTCTTTAGAACGGCCGTAGCTTTTAAGTCTATTAGCTTCACCTCTAAGTTGCTGAGCTAACTCAAGAGCCTCAGTAATAGACAATTCTTTTTCATCCCATACAACTTTAGCATTAAGGTTAGCTTCGGACATTAATACTACCAGATCTCGATAATCTTTTCTAGCCTCTTCCAGATCAGATGTAATTTGATCTGCACTTTTTGTAGGTTTGATGTATTCTTCGCCTTTATCATACTCAACATATGCAACACTGTCACAGAGTTCCTGAATACGTTTAGAAATAGTATTTCTTAAAGGAAGAGCCTCGAATAGTGCGATTTTTGACATTTTCTATCGACTCCTTTTTAGGAATATAGACTGATTTTAATATAATTTTGATATATTGCCAACTATTACACATTATCTCTGATAGATTATTTTTAGAAGGGGACAAGACGCATCCAATCCCCTTAAGTGCAAGCCGAAGCTGTACACCGCAATTAATTGGTGAGCTTAATTGTCCCCCATGATAAGACTGCGATGGGTTCGCCCGTCTTTATGCGCTTAGGTCTTATCGACAATATCCAGCCCGATAATAGCCACTTGCCTGTCTCCTAGAGATACAGACGATCGATCTAACCTCGATCCCTCGCAAATGACTATTATCCGACCCACTTCAAATGGAAGTGGAGGGAAAAGGAGTAATTATTCTAAGGGATTAACCCAATACTCCTCATATACTCTTCCTCTGAGGCGAAGAAAAGCTCGATCTGTTCTTTGGTAATCGTAATATTGTGCTTCTTTGCATTTTTTAATATTACTTTTTCTAAATCATCATAGTTAAACTCAATCAACAGAATAATTCTCCTTTTAATTATTGTTTGATAGCATCTTTAAGAGCTTTAGCAGCTTTAAATGCTGGTGCTTTTGTTGCTGGGATTTCAATTTCTTCCCCTGATTGAGGGTTGCGCCCCTTGCGTGCAGCACGCTCTCGCACTTCGAAACTGCCAAAACCGTGCACTTTAACTTTTTCACCATCTTTTAGAGCAGATGTGATTACATCAAATGTTGAGTCAACAACCAATTCCGCATCTTTCTTCGTTTGTCTTGTAGCCTCTGCAACTGCACCAATTAGTTCTTTTTTATTCATTCTTATTTCCTCCTAAATGTAAGTTTAATTTTATGTATCCTTCCATATAATAAAAATTTATGTATGGTTCAAAAACGCTTATATATCAAGGGTTTTAGCGTTTTTCTAAAGCGTTACATTTCGATATTTTCTTACTCTTGCCCTTGTTTTTTCTTTTGCTATAACGGATGCACAAGAAGGGCAGTATTTAGATTTGTTACTTTTAAATCTAAATGGAGTATGGCAATTAACGCATGGTTTAACTTTCTTTTGCCCAGTGTGTAGATCGTAATAAAGGCCGATGCTGTCAAACGAGCTTATTTTAATAATTGTTTCCCCACCAGGTTCAATACCATAGATAAAACTTAATTTAATGAATCCTTTGTTTCGAATCTCAACAATGTCTTTCTTGGCCAATTCTCCAATGTTTTGATGAAGCTTGTTGGCAGTTAGCGAAGTGTGAGAAGCATCTAAAAGTTCTTTGTATCTTTTGTTGTTTCCACCAAAATAGTGTTCTGTTGTATGCTCACCGTATCTGATGTGCTGAACAGTTGAATATAATTTTGCTAAGGCAAGAAGGGTAAAGCAGAGCTTTTTTTGTTGATGGCTGATATCTAAAGAATCAATAAATCGAAGTTCATTCTCGGTTATATCAATTTCATCTATATTGATTAAAATATTTTCTTTTTTTCTTGCATGATTGAGTACTGAATTAATTTTTTTGTAATATAGCACCCGGCTAAAATTCTCTATGTTTTTTTCACAGAAATCATAAAGGAGTTCTTCTCGTTTTTTAGGTTTATATCCTAATTCTTTATAATACTTGGCCAATAGCTTCAGTTCATAATTTAGGTTCTTTGAAATAAATCCATTTTCAATAATTGCTTCTGCATATTCTTTCTCTTTAAACTTAAATTTGTCTATCATAGACACACCTTTCTTAATGAATAATGTTTATTAAGGTAATTAATATCGCCATCTTGATCCAAAACAGGGAGGAAGAAACTGTCTTGTTTTCTTTTTACGTTTTCAAATATGTATTGGCCGTATAAATGCCATAGAATCTCTTTATTGGAGCTCTTCTCATCAACATAGAATAAGCGAATAAGGTAATTAACTGCTTCATAAACATTGGAGCAGATATCATTGATCTTTTGCTTGAATAATTCTAGGGAGTTTGAGAAATTGTTACATAGCTCTGCATCATAGAGATTCTTATCAGATTCATTACTTGTTCCAAATGAAAACGATTGATTAATGCTCTTCTTATGTTTTTGGTATGCCTTCATTATTTTTTTGTAACGCGATTCATCAAATTCAATAGTGTCATCCATGTAAAGCTTGTAAATCTCATAGTCAATATCCTTGTTTACAATGCTTCTTATACCAAAATCAACAGATTCAATGTATTTACATAGCCTATTCATTACACAGTCGCTTTCAATCACAGGGTTAAACCTTTCAAATAGCTTAAGGAATTCATGTTGCTCTTTTGTCTTTCGTTTTACTTTCCTTAGCTCATCAAGACTAATTCCAAACCTTTTCTTGCAAGTGATATCGTAGGTTTTGACATGTTTTTTGTACTTGTTCTTTGTGCCTTTATACAAATAAATAAAGAAGTAGGGATGTTTATCCAATAGGATTTTATTGTGAAATTCCTTTTCTAGTTTTATTTTCTCCGGATCATCTTTTTTGATCTTTTGATAATTGATCCAACGCGAAGGAATTCCTTTAACTTCTCTCCCAATTTTTGCTTTGTCAATTTGAGCACTTTGCAATTTCGTACACATTTTTACACGGTTCAATGTAGTCAAATATTCATCAGAATCAACGTCTAATTGTGAAAGAAGGGCATATCCACTCGTGCTTTTATTTGTAATCGAGCCAATGATTGAACCAAACGAAAACAGGTCTGCATTAAACAAATCTTCCTCTGTTAAAACCTTTTTAGTCGAAGTGGGAGGGGTGTATGCAACTGGTAGCTCATCTTTATAAACTCCTCTTAATACTGTTCCATTGGACGTGGTTGCAATAATGTCATAGTCAAAATCACTACCAGCCCAGTTCATTGTTTCAGATCCATGCACATTCACAATGATGCCTGTGTAATTGTATCTGTACCAATAATCCAAATCCTCATTTCGTTTTAGATTCAAAATCAAATGTTCGCTGCGATAGGTGAGGGGAGCACGCATACTGTCAACATATTTGACCCCTTTTTGATTCCAATAATTTGAGTAGTATTCACGCTTACCTAAAAGCCCTGTTACCTCTAACCCACAAACGTGCTGCATCATTGCATAGGGATCGCTAACAAGCGTCTGAAAATTTCCGTCTAAGATAATATCCCCTAAGCAGCCACGTTGGATTTTCTTTTTCATAAGGTCATATATTTTCTTTTTTATGTATTTGTCATTGATTAACTGGGGATTTACGATTAAGGACTTAACCCAATGATTTTCAGATTTCTCTAAGTAATTCATGATTTTTTCGTCTGTAATGTCAGTTCCAAGCAAGAACAGAATGGTGTAATATATGTCCCCTGAATTAACACCAGTAATCCAATTTACAAACTTCTCACATATCTTTTCAATGTCCTCGTTGTTAAGGTTCAATGTCTGCAAAAATTGATAATTCATTTTCAAAATGTCTTTATCTTTTTTAGGACTATGCAGTGATACTCCCCATTTTAAATTGTTCTTTTCGCAATTATGTTCATAAACTTCAATAGAAGGGAAGCTGTCCCAAAGTTTAAATTGGCTTTCGGTAAGGATTACATCGATGTCTCTTAAGTCAACAATTTTTGGTTTCCCATTTGCGTCCTTATATGAAGTTCTTATTCTGTAATTGCCGTTATTGACTTTTTCACAAAAATCATGAATTGGGAAGGTGTTAAGCATTCCTTTGATGAAGTTCTGTCTGATACACCATTGTGCAGGCACATAATCTAAGCCTAATTCATCTGCCCATTTTTTCGCCATTTCATAGTTTATCAAGCCTTGACCATCAAAACGGTTAAATGATTCAACAATATCTTTAACTTCGATAATGTCATCATCTTCATAATCTGTTTCAGTTACAAAGTTTACTTTTACTTTAGTGTCGCTATAATAATCAGGGACTAAACAAAACCGGGGAGCGCTAACTACTTGAGTGGCGCTGCCAGCCAATCCCTTATAAGCATTAAACTTAGAAGGGACTAGGGCTTTATTTAAATCTCTTCCGTTATCCAGGATTTCATTGAGTCTTTTGGATGTCTCTTCTTCGATAAATACGACAGTGGACACTCTTGCTTGACCTGCAGAAGAGGAGAAGCGGACAAACCGTTTGTTATTTAAGATTAATCCATTTTTATGTAAGTCTCTATAATGGCTGTTGTGATCCATTTTGATCGTTATGTATTCTGGCACGAAAAGCATCTCATTGATTTCTGATTGAATTTCTTTTAATCTTTTAGAGATTTCTTGAGAATGCTCTTGTTTTTGTAAATGTTCTTTTTCTTGTTGAAGAGCCTCAAGGTGATCATAGTCGATGAATTGATTCTTAATATCTCTTATTGACCTTAAAATTTGATTATCAAATAAGGCAATTACCTCGTTGTATTCCTGTGCTTCTTGAAAGGAAAGAGTAATGTTGTATCCAAATTCCTTTAGGCGTGAAGAATAAAATTTATATGTATAAAATTGTTGATTGTCCAATACGCACCCCTCCTTTTGTGATCTGTATTTTTAATTTGTTTAAAATTCAATCTCAGTTATGTATGTTGCAATCTGATCAAGCAAATGGTGAAGATCCTCATTACTCATATCGGATGGACAAGAAATAGATGACATATCTTCAATCCAAGGATTCCTCTTGATGATCGATTTAACGTGTTTCACTTTTTCTTCTGAAGAAAGACAAATATTATCTCCGAATTCATATTCAATCAATATTTTTAATTTATTTAATTGTCTTTTTGAAACAACAGTGTTTTCACTGGAAACAGGTTCTTTTCTAATAAACATATATTCTTTTTCACTTAATCTCTTAATCTTGTTTCTGCTGTTGCCAACAAAGGCTGCTTCCCCAATGTTGAGAGCTCGGTTTAATGCTTCTCGCTTAATGTATGTATGACCGTTTTCTTTGATTTGAATGTCTTTTGTTAATGTATATCCTTCTGTATTATGTAGTAACATGCTTCTCCTCCAAAATTTTCGATTTATTTTTCATTGAATCACACTCCTATTGAATATTCTTTAGGGCGTATAACACTAATCAACTGATCTCAATTACATACCACATCACTCCCTGCTCACTCTTCTTGTATTAATTATATACTTTTAATTTGTTTATGTCTATAAGTATTGAGCTAAATCTCTAAATTCTTCATCCAGCTCAATAATTTCAAATATACGGATAGTTCATCATTAATCTTAAAGCATAGGAAAGTGATGGGGGAGAGTAGCAATAATCCTTTCCATTATTTTTAGACAAAAATGAATGCTGCCTTGCTATCCTAGAACTTGAAAACCAGGATGAGTTTCCAATATATTGTATTGTATGATATACTTGGAGGTAGGAATATCAATATAGGGGAGAGGGAGTGGAAAGATGCAAAAGAAAATCATTGGATTTTTGGTCTTAGCTTCTTGTCTATTAACATTTAATACAGCATCTAGTGGAGCGAACTTAGATCAAAAAACCGTTGAGCAAATATTGGATAGTGCATGGGATAAGGATGAATTTGGTTTGATTAGTTATGGAATTGGAGAGACAGAACCAACTATATCAATTAGTATTGATAAAACAAAAAATGAAGCAAAACTTCGTGCATATTTAAATAAAAATTTATCTGAAGAAGCAAAAAAGAAATATGATATTGAAGTATTTAAAATGGATATTAAAGTGCTAGAAACAGAACATCAAAAGTATCTAGAGAGCTTAAAACAAGAAAAAGCAGGTCATGAGTAAGCCTGCTTTTTTACATGATTAAAAGAATTTAATCATACCATAAAGAAGCTGTCTTTATTTTAACATTTGTGCTCGAGCTTCCATCATTCACAAATTTGAAGCGATACTTCTTACCTCTTTTCATGTTGTACACATTAAAATGCATTTCACCTACCCATCCGCCCGGTAAAGAGACTTTTTGTGCTTGGCTGCCAGGCCCTCCATTTTTATCATAGACTATAATTATAGAAAATGGTTTAGCTGTACCTGATGGAGTAACAAAAAGAGTAATTGGATTTTTAAAAGCTTTACCGTAAGTTCCTCCACCAAGCCAGTAGTTATAATAAAAGTTAAAACTACCGGATTTAAATGTTTTACGAGTTACCTTAATTGGATTATCTTCAGGTTGTTCTCCCGTAAGTCTAATCATGTCTTTCAGTTCTTCCAAAGTATAAGGATGAATCTCTTCCCCATTTTCACCATAGATTTTGATTTGTTTTGCAATCTCTTCTTTTTTTGCGTCAAGATCATCTGATGTTAGAGCTTTTGTCTCAGGAGTCGATACAATTGCTGTCGCTGCCTCTACTTTGCTTGTCCCAATCAAACCAAAAAGGGAGATACATAAAATAGCTACGATTGACCAAAACGTCACATTTCTTTTCATGTAAACAGGCTCCTTTGCTCATTTTTTGACAATACCAATGTAACATAAATAGATTGTAAAAAAAAGACATATAATACAAAAAGTTTCCATGATGTTGAAAATTTCTTTTGCTGATAACCATGGCTTTTATAACCTCATACTCTCAATTCTGACAAATTCAGTGGTTTCTAAAGCGTAACTGAAATTAACTTGAAGAGAATAGGGATATTATTATTTTGGCCGGAATAGGCTGGATCAAATCAAGAATGAAACGAATTGAGGAGTTGATTGGAAAAGGAAATAAGGAAATTCCTCAAAAAGAGGTTTATCAACCAAAAACTCGATCAAGGAATGATTTAATGAAAAGTAGAGTCAGTGAAAACAAAATGCGGGACAAAAAGAAGTCATATTGATGCCTTAAAGAAATTAAAAAGGTGAATACAGTTTGGTGGAAAGAGGCAATCTTATCTGAACGCCTCTTTTTTTGCTACAATAAAAAAATGAACCAATGAATTATTTTTTATGCAAGTTCTTTTCTTCTTCCTTAAACTCACCATAAATTTCTTCAATAAAATCAATCGGAAATCTATAACCAGCATATCTTAGCAATTCTAGATAGGTTGATTTCCCTTCGAAATATCTTTTTGAATATCCTTTTCTTTTGCTTAAATTTGAAGCTAATTTAAATTTTGGATCTGCAAAAATGACTTCTTTCAATTCCCGAATTTGTTTTTCAATATCTTCACGATGTTTTTTGTCCATCTCATCTAGCTCTTCTACAGAGAACCCTTGTCTTACATTTTCAGCAATTTCATCATAATCTAGACAATCATAGTCAGGTAAATCATCTCGATCTTCATTAAAGGCATAGTTATAAAATAAGAAACCGTCTTTTACGTAAAATAGGTTTAGGCGTGAGGGTGTACTAAAATCAGCTTCATCAATTAATTTCTTATATTCATCAATCTTCATCTGCATCCGGGCTCTTATTGGCTCAGGATATCTATATTTGTATTCATTAGGGATCTCATTAGGGAAAGTGAAATCAGATTTATCTTCAAAATCATAATAATAAAACAGCAATTTGTTCTCCACATGCTTATGAAAATCTAAAAAATCTTGCTGATTTGAAATCTCAATTTTATTGTTTGCTTCATCCATTCCAATTTCAACTAGGGAAAAACACATCTCTCTTGCTAAATTCTCCAATTCTTCTTTGGTTAGAACTTTACCTTCCAATACAACAACCTCCTTATTTTCATTAAATCGGGTTAACCCCCTAAT
>NZ_LECW02000015.1 GCF_001042475.2 Bacillus glycinifermentans | reverse complement strand
TCATTAGGGGGCTAAATAGTAATAATACCTTAACATTCCATCAGTTTTAGCTTTATCCTCAGCGCTTGGAGGTAAAGAAGGTTCTTTCCCCGCAATATCTTCCATTAAAACTCTAAATCTGTAGTCAAGCAGGTTAAAATAAAGCAAAACATCTTGATCCTCTTCCATCTCATCAAAAAGCTTTACAATCCTGTCTCTTAACTCTATGGCTTGAGAAACCTCTCTCTTTTTGATGTGAACATACCAAGTATTGATGAGGTTTGCCACATCAACAGAGGCAACAACTTTCATTATTTGCCCTCCTTGTAATAGTCTTCCTCCAGTCCTATGATAATATTTTACAGAATGCACCTAAAGTTTGCAAAGGAATTCCCATGTTTTCTAGAAAATTGGCTACAAGCCCCGATCTTTCATCTACCGTAAGGATCAACCTTTTCTCACAATCCTTCCAGCTTATTCTTCATATGCAATTTCAATGCAGCTTTCCAATACCTCGCCTCCCCCTCTTTAATCCCCCCTTCTTTAGTTCTTATATAATAAGGATACTCCACAAACATATCATCACATACAACAACCTCTTGAATCTTCGTGTTTTCCTTCTTTAAATAGTCATTCAACTCTTTTCTTATTGAAAAGAGCTTCTTCAACTTCCCCTCATAATATTCAACAAGTTCTGGTTCTTTATTTGATTCAGCTTTCGTCAACTTTGTCTCCATTGCATGGATACACAGATCAATAATGATCTTTTCATGTATTGCGTTTTCAAGTTCCTTAGAAATAACAGGTTTCATACTCTCAACACCTTAAAACAGAATGTATGTTCCCTTTTATTATACATTTTTTAAACAATTCCTAAACAAAAAAGCCCTCATTCAGAAGGACTTTCATTAATGGCATTGTCTTTTTCTTTTCTGAGAACATAACGTCCACGGTATGTCTTTTCCACTTCAGGATGATACTTCAATAATCCTTGCATAAATGTCGTCATATTACGAATCGACATCCCTGTTTCCTTTTCAATTTCTTTTTGAAGCTCAGATCCCCGTATTTCACCTTTGCGATCCCTTAAAATCTTTAAAGCTACCTCACGATGTTTGTGAGATTTCGTCCCGAGCCTTGGTTTTCTTCTAGGGTTTAAGGATGACACAATTGACGGATTTGCTTTCTCTTGTTTGTTTTTTTCAAAGGACTTTGCCGTTTCATTTGCCAACTCTAATAATGATTTTTTGTGGATCATGTTTGCATCGGTTACTTCAACTGGATTGTTTTGATTATCTAATTCGCGCAGCTTAGAATAAATTTCATTGCGCTCTTCCCGAAGTTGACGCAGCAAATTAATCTCAGCATCATTAAGTTGCTCAAGCCTTAAACGTAATGCTTCCCTTTCAGTAAACATAACCCCATCTCCTAAAAAACATTATTTTATTATAGTTTATAGGACTTTTATAATTTTAACAATTGATTTCTAATTTATTTCAAGCAACAAATCCCATTAAGAAAAACCTCACCCTTAATAAGGATGAGGCTGTTTTGATCACTCTTCATCTTCCCAATCTTCGTCTTCTTCCCAGTTTTCTTTCATTCGTTTAAGTTTATCATAAAAATATTCAATGAAACTGCTGGCTACAACATTTTCATATCCATTTTCTCGATCCCATATAAATACTGGACATTCCCCATTCTCCATCTTGTTTGTATCTAAACAATAAGCAAAGAAGTCAATATCTTCAATAACTACTAGCCCATCTGTAAGGTTATAATGTTCTCTATATTCATTTGTCAATTCAACTACAGATGCTCCACCAAAATCATAACCAAGGATATCTACTCCATATACTCCACCTGAACCATAATTTTTCAAGAACCATTTATAACTCGTCGGAAAATTCAATTGAAGTTTCTCTTCCAGTTCAGAAATGATCCCTTCACTTATACCACCTGTAAAGTCGTCGGCATCAGCATTTTCTTTTATGAATTTTTCCACCTTAGAATATTCCATTTTTACATATCCTCTGCTAAGGGAAATTTCATCCCTGGTGTTACTCCCAGTTGTCTATTGCTTCTTGGAAGCTATCTTGTAAATATTCATCAAAACTTGAATATCTTTTAACCTCATTTTTGCTTGTGTCATCCCACCTTATGACACTATAATCTTCTTCTGTATTTAGGCAATAAACAAATTCATCTACATTTTCAATAACTACGTATTTCTCAGGTAAACCAAAGTTTCTAAATCTTTCTGTAGCATCAACTACTGAAGCATAGCCATTTCCTTCTACACCCAAAACTTCAACCCCACATATACCTCCAGAACCATAAGATTTAATGAATTCTTTATATTCTTGTGGAAATTTACATCTTAACTTGTTTTCAGCATTTGTGATATCTTCGTCGGTTACTGCTCCGACAAAATCGCCTTCTTCAATATACTCATTTATCATCTTTGATATTTGTTTATTCATAATTATTATCACCTCAATCTAGATTTTGTGATCTCCAAACCCAATAATTTCTTCTAAAGTTGTTGAATTGTTTATCTAATATCTCATTGTTTCTAAAACTATCTCCATTTTTTATCAGCCCATGCAAAATCTTTTTGTATTCATCATGTGTAGTCGCTATTATTTCAACCATATTTCCAGCTTCCTTTTGGAGTATGTGATGAAGCTCAATTTGAGATTCCACCCCATTTTTATCAACTGCATATGGTGCTCTACCTTTCTGAATAAGTTCTTTATTCGATAACCCATTTGCTTTGGGGTTCCTTGGTCTATAGTTCCAATCTATATCAACTTTCTGAAACACACGCCTTGATATATCCCTCTCCTTACCCCCTACTTTTACAGTACCTTTAATGTCAACTGCTTTGTAATTATGCCCCAACCAATCAAGTTTAACTTCTTTCCCAACTAGTTTCGAAGCACTCTTTCTTCTTCTGCTTATTGCCGTCTTCTTAATATTATCTGTGGCCTTTTTTATATATTGAATAGCCTCTTTCTTAATATTCTCTCCATCAAGAATATTATAAGGTACTTTACCCCCGCCAGCCAACTGAACCTGTGGCTCAAAAGGATTGTATATTTGAATCCCTTTTACTTTGGAAGCGACCCTTTGCATCGATTTTTTGAAAGACGCTACGCTTTTTCCCACAGCCTCTTTCGAAGCTTTAATCGTTTTGTTCGCTACTTTTTTAGAAGCTTTACTCGCTTTGGCTGTGACCTGTCCAACCTTCCCCGCTTTGGCCACTTTCCCTACTTTGTCAACGCCTTTTGAACTAGCAATCGATGTACCGACCATTCCAACGGCATAGCTAAACCATCTGGCTTGGGTATAAGAATCGCCATTGACTACATCTCGCTCGTAAGACTCTTCAATTCCCTGTTTCATAATATTAAATACTTTTACGGGATGATGAATCGTATAATTAATGCCCTCAATCGTTTCGTCTGGGTGAGCGATCATGTCCCATATGCCTACAGCAGTATCGACAACTGCATTTTTGATTCCTTCAGCACTTCCTTTAATGGCATTGCCAAAATTACGAGAGCCTTCGATTCCATTGAAATACCGTTGTTGCCAAGGGGAAAGATTTTCATATCCAATTTCCTTGGCAATCTCATAAAACTCTGAAGCTGTTGAAAAGTCATAATCATCAAGCTTCTTCTTTAACTTGGAAATTTTGATATCATGTTCACTAACTTCGCTAATCTCTTTTTCAAGCTTTGATTTGTTGTCAAGCTTATCCAACATGACTCCCATCGCTGTCTCTTGATTCCCGCTCAAAGCATCCAACTCATCTGGTTTTAAAATCGATCCTTTTTGATAGGTGGCAATTTCAATTTTAGGCCCCGTATACATTTTTTCAAGCCTCGAGATGTATTTTTGCATCGTATCAAGGTCTGATTCGGCCGTTTTGAGCGTGCTTGTCTGTTCCCTGTCAAACGTATACAGCTTTTCAATCGTCTGATTGATGTCAGTCAATGCTTTTCTATTCTGCTCATGAAATTCGTTGTCATTTAAATCTGGCAGATCGACAATATGGCTGACTTTTGAAATCGCGGCGTTGGCTTTGGATACCAAATGTTTCGTTGTTCGATCAGCCGCGTTCAAACCTTGTTCCAATTCATGATCGAGAAATGATTGCGAAATATATCCGTTGTGATTCGGCTCCAAGGAATTCAATGCATTTTTAATTTTTTTCAGTGCTGATTCATATTCGTCAATGAAAGTGTCGTAGAACTGAAGAAACGGAGTGTGGCATTCTTCGTAGAAAGCACGAATCGCATCTCCCCCTTTTCCTTTTAAAGCATCGTCAAGGGATGTGATGGCTTCAACGCTTTTTTTGACTTTAGCCATTTCATCTGATTGCTTTTTTAACTGTTCCAGCGTATGGTCAATTGCTTTGTGCAACGCCTGAACGTCTAAAGTTTTCATGACATTCTCCTCTAATACAAAAGTTACAATCAGTATATATTTTACCACTTTATAGAAGGGAATTGGCGAATAAATCCTGTGTATCCACAAAAATGAATCGAATAGACTAGTTCATCATTCCTGTTTGTTTTAGACACAAAAAGACAGCCATGTCTGACTGTCTTATGCTCATTATCTATAATAATTTTTTGCTGTTCGATAACGCCAATCCCAAAATGGCTGCCCTTGGCACATGATATAACGATCTAGAAATATCTCAAAATTTAAGTTTAACGGCGTATACTCAAGACCGTCTTCAAATAAATAGAGATAGTTGGGATCACCCCGATTAAGTCTATCCTTGTCAATCATTAGATGACATTCTTCCAAGAGGTGCCCTATTGGAATGCCGTTTATGCCTTCAAACAATTCCACATATCCCATTTCTTCTTCAATTTCTTCAAGGCTGAATAAATGGAGTCCACCACCTATGTTCTCGCCATCAGAAATAATATCAAAAATTCTAGCGCCATTGTGCTGCGTCAGAAATTTTGTGTAATCTTTTGGGAAGCATAGTTGATGTTTGGATTCAAAGTTTTGAATTTCCTCATAAGAGGCACCATAGTCAGGGAAAGTAACAAGTGTTTCAGTAACTTCTCCTTCGGAACCAAATAGTTTAATAACCCCGTTTGAGTCTAAAAGACTCTTTAGGCCATTCACAGTGTTGTGAACAAAATTAGTCAAATACATCGCCTCACATATAGATTAATATGCACTCCACCAAGGTGTTACAGTCTTTTGATGAAACTTTTTTTCAAGAGGAAACAAGTTGCTCATATCATTACTCCCCCCATATTTTAGAGGAATAACATGATGAACTTCGTAATTATCCCAGTTCCATTTTGGTTCTCCGTATTTTTTAATATACCACTTTTTGAATTTTTTTCTTAAGTTAGGATCTCTATCTTCCCTCTTATCTTTTGGAACAACTTTCATGTTTGCATCTGCAGGAGCTCCCATTACTTGTTTAGTGTGACTATCCTTAGCGTGTGGATAAAGAGCAGGTTTTTTATTTGCTAGAAAAGGCGAACTCTTACTTGCATCAGCTATAGGGGGTGAATCTTTCCAGACTACTGTTGCTGCATAATCTCTCTTATAGTAACTAGAAGCCCCTACCTTAAAGCTTTTTGACGAACTAGTTCCGGGTTTAATTTCAAGCACCGAGAATTTTTTTGTATGATTTAAAACCTTTATAAACTTACCATTGTAGTAGCGACTTGCAAGTAGATCGTGGGAGGCGTTGATGTATAGTGGTTTTTCCCCCATAACTTTACCGATTCTTATGACATTGGTGATGGTGTGATTTTTTGGATTGAGCAAAGTTTCAACTTGAATTTCGACGTATCCAGGTACTTTTCCTTTAATTTTATTATTGTTTTTTTGTTTTTCTGAGTATAGATCGACCCGTTTACCATCTTCACTAACAGCACCTGGATTTGAATGGATTAAATAATCATGCTTAAGTTTAGCTGCTTTCTGGTCTGCTCTTTTAATTTGCTCTTTTTCATCCCCGAAATCAGCTTCCTTAAGTTTAGCAGTTTTGTTTTCGTCAACTTCAAACCTAAGAGTACCCTTGAGCAATGTTTCTGTAGCCTCATTTTCTGCTTCTAAGGATGCTGCTTGTACCCCTTTAAAATCAAAACCAAATAGGACTGTCAATGCCAACATACTTATCAAAAGACCTTGTAAAAACTTTTTCATAAAATGGCTATCCCCTTTAAATAAAAATTTGTAACATCTTAAGAAAGTTCTTAGGTGCTTTCAGTTTTGGACTTACAGATAATCCCTCCTTTCCCAGATATGATAGTACCATTATCCTTGAACCCCAGCAACACCTTTTTCTCATTTTTAAACATTTATTTACAAATAACAGGTTCGTTTTCTCTAGTGAGACTCTGAAATATTTGTTGAATTAAATTGGTCACTTTTACAAAAAGGAGGATTTTTTCTTGACACAACAAAGAAAAGAGGTTCATGAATAGCTCACCCCAGATGAGGAGTTATTGTATAGCCTTCACAAACAGGGGTTTGCAGGGGTTTGCAGAGCTTTGTAAACACCTCTTAAAAACAGCAGACATCCCTCAAGCAAAGGCATTTGTTAACAAGATGGAAAAATGATGAGAAGGAGTTATCGTGCTCCCTTTTAGATTCTCAATAAAATAATGATTTTATCGAAATTTATAAAAGAAAAACCCTTCGCTTTGAAGGGTTATGACTCTTTACTGTTCTGATTAATAAAACCAAGATGAGACAAGCCCTTTTCTTTAAATACTTTTTTCGTGTAGAGTGGCGAATGTCCAAATTGTCGATGTATCTCGTTAAGACTTAACCTTTGATTAAAATGCAAATCATACAGCTTATCAAAATCAAGTTCTCTTCGTCTCCGGCATAATTCAGGGTAGCTAAGCTTGTCCACTTTTTTGGCTTCAAACAAATCCAGTATGATCCAATCTGGGATGTTTAATTTTTCACTTATTTGTCCTACAGTCAGCAGGTCTTTAAAATGCATCTTTTTGATTTCTTCAAAGCTGCGTTCATACTCTTCCCATGCGTATTTATGGCTACGTTCCGCCTTGGGGATATCTACTTCAAAAGTGGCACAGAAACTAAAACCATGTTCTTTACTAATGTATCGATCGCTTCCTTGCCGAAATCCTTCTCTCCGCCTCTTGCAAGGGAGTACGCTTCATCGATAAACAGGATGCCGCCCATGGCTTTCTTGATTAAATCCCTCGTCTTTTGCGCCGTGTGCCCGATGTATTCTCCGACGAGATCGGCCCGCTCGGCTTCGATTAAATGGCCTTTGGAGAGTACGTTCATTTCGTGAAAAAGCCTGCCGATGAGCCTGGCAACGGTCGTTTTCCCCGTTCCGGGATTTCCTTTAAACATCATGTGGAGCGCTTGTTTTCCGGCTTTGAGCCCTTGTTCTTCCCGTTTTTTGTTGACAAAGATCCAGGCGTAGATTTCCTTTATATTGCGCTTCATTTCTTCCATGCCGACAAGCGTGTTCATTTCCTTTTCAATCTCTTTCAAGATGCTGTGTTTCGTTTCATTTTTCTGCAGTGCAGCCTGATATTCGGCTTCTGCCTCTGAATTGGCCAAAACCTGCTTCTGGCCGTTCAGTATGATATTGATCTGTCCGTTGTTTTTGTAAGTAACAGCCCTCTCCAACACACTCACCTCACCCATTCTCTCTTTATATCCTATTCATGAAGCGCTGCACCGTGACAGCCGCCCAGGTGTTTACACAATCCGATGGATTTTGACACGTTTTAGGGCCTGCTTTGTTGAAAACTGCGCTTTCCCGAGAAATACTTTATTTCTTATTGTATTCAGGCAAGGTGTGGGGACAAACCAGTTTTTTTCACTTCTTTTATTTGCCTTTGCGGTAAAGCTGATGTATCCGGGAAAATCAAAAATACACCGTTTTCTTCAAACCAATCTTTCACGGTCATTCCTTGAACACGAGCTGAAATAAGGATTAAACCCGGCCGATCGAACAACGAAGCACTTCAATGCTGACTGATATTCATCGATAAATGCTTCGTAAAATTGGAGGAACGGAGTGTGGGATTCCTCATAAAGGGCGCGTATAGCGTCAGCATCATCAAGAGACGAAACGGGGCTTTTTATCCATCGCATCAGATAAATCTTCTATTTTCTGATTTACAATTTGCAGCTTATTTCAAACGCTGCGTTTAATTGAATCCCTTTTTGTTCGGATGCTCACCTCAACAGTTTCCGGCATACTTTCAATTGCAGCAAAACGTTTTCCGGTGGATTCAAGCACATTCGAATTTTGGACTTTTAACATCAGTTGTTGATAATGATTTCGAAATATTTGTTTTCAACTCTCTTATCTCACCTTTTTAGTTTTTTTCGGATGAAAGAAAGCGTATCTGATGCTAGTTTTTTGCGACAAAGAACAATCCCGGCATGGCCGCAATTGTATAGATTTCTTTCGGGTTTCCCCCATCTTTCCCACAAATAATCAGCATCTTCTAAGTGAATATACTGATCATGCTTAGCAGAAATCAAGAGAATGTTATCTTTGTTAACTTTCGGCACGGCTTGGCTAGGATCTGTGATTTCCCAATATCTGATTAAATCTTCGTAAGTCACACCATGTTGTTCCAATTCTTCTCTTATGAATTTACCCGGAATCGTATTCCATATCGAATAGGAAAGGCGATTGGCATAAAATATCGAGACCACTGCATCAATTTGAGGTTCAAGGGTAGCAGTTAGATTGGTAATCCATCCCCCTAAACTTACACCCACTATGATGACAGGGCCTTTTTTATTTGCTTTTATCCAGTGGATTAATGCTCGTAAATCTACAATGGCTTGTCTCGTTGATTCTACTGTACGATCAATATCCGCACTGATCATCAATTCTCCACTATAAAGTGAATTTTCTGGCTCTCTTTCTAAATGATAGGGAAGAGAAAAGTAGTACATGTTCCATCCTAAATCTTTCATTATGCGATGATGAAAGATTTTTTTGATACGATCGTATGAATCCATTCGCCAGCCGTGTACAAAGATAACATTGGGTTTATCTATATCATTTTCATTTAAAAAGACCTCCCCTGTTAAAGTATCATTGACGAGATCCCCGGAAGGAATTAAGGATTCATAGCTGAAAGTTCCAATCATATATTTTTTTCTGGATTCATTCAGAATAATTGAGACATCAGCTATACTTGATTTGTAGAATTCGTTTTCAGCAATTGTATCCATTGAAAAAGCAGAAAAATGTTTATCCTTGCTTCTTTTTCTGTGTAAATCATATAAGGCTAAACGATCTATGGTTTTTGAAAAAAACACTTTATGTCCTCCTGATAGCGGTGTTTCTTTACATTGGAATTAGTCTATTTCACATGATAAACCTTTTATGTTCATTAAAAACATCATAGAGCTCCTTGATCAAATCCTCATGATCAGTTGTTATTTTAACATTTCACGGAAATGGATTGGAGTAAATCCTGTCCATCCATGAATATAAAAGCAAAAAACAGCCAATACTGACTGTCTTCACATCTTATCTATAGTAATTCTCTGCTGTCCGATAGGTCCATTCCCAAAAGGCTTCTCCTTGACATATAATATAACGGTCTAGAAATATCTCAAAGTTTAGATTTAATGGCTTGTATTCCAGACCGTCCTCAAATAAATAGAGATAGTTGGGATCACCCCGATCAAGTCTATCCTTGTCAATCATTAGATGACATTCTTCCAAGAGGTGCCCTGTTGGAATGCCGTTTACGCCTTCAAACAATTCCACATATCCCATTTCTTCTTCAAGGCTGGATAAGCGCAGCCCACCACCTATGTTCTTGCCATCAGAAATAATGTCAAAAATTCTGGCGCCATTATGTTGTTCCAAAAATAGTCTGTAATCTTCAGGGAAGGATATGCTGTATTTCGATTCAAAACTTCGAATATCATCAGCTGATGCTCCGTAATTAGGAAACGTAACTTGAGATTCGGTAATATCCCCTTCCGAACCAAATAGTTTAATTGTTCCCTTGTGATCTAAAAGACTCTTCAACCCATTCACAGTTTTGTCAATAAAAGTAGCCAAAGGCATCCCTCACATGTTGGTTAATAGCCGCTCCACCAAGTTGTGACAGTATTTCAATGAAAATTCTTTTTTAGGGGTTTGTTTTTGTAAGTAACAGCCGCCCAGGTATTTACACAATCTGATGGATTTTGACACGTTCAGGCCGGCTTTGTTGAAATCTGCGCTTTCCCGAGAAATATTTATTTCTTATTGTATTCAGGCAAAGCATGGGGACAAACCAATTTTCCCCTCACATTTTTTTGCCTTTTCGATAGATCAGCCATCCGATTACAATAATCAAAAGCCCTGAGGCATCATAGGCCAGGTCAAAGAAGAGACGGTTCGGGCTTGCCGGGTTGACGTGGTGAATCTGGAGAAGGTGATGGTTGACGATGCCCTCCACAAAATTAAACCAGCCCGCCCCTAGCAGAAACGCGCCCCAAAATATATGCTGCGGACGGCGGCCGTTCAGCTCTCCCCTGTTCCACAGCATAATTCCCCCGATGAAGAGGATGATCAAAGAAAACAGGTGGAACAGTCCGTCGCTCATGATTTGGTGAGGACGGTCTGTGTCCATGTACACGCTATGCCATTGAAGCAGTTGATGAAAAATGATGCCGTCGATCATGGCAATGATGCCGACGCCGAACAGGAAAGGCCCCCAAAACTGCTTTCTGTTTTTCATATTTACCCTCCTTCACGTACTTATCTTCTATGTACCCGCCGGCCAATAAGAAGAAACCGGTTATGTTTACATTCTCTCTTGAATTCTATTATCCTCTTTTTTCCATACCATAAAAAGCTATGCTGTATATAAATAGAAGAAATCCAGCACTGGCAAAATAAAAAAGCTGACCTTAAAAGGTTTCTAAATCCCTTTTAGATCAGCTTTTTATTTATGAAATCCGGGAAGTCCGCACGCGTTTTGTTTCAGCCTCGTTAATTGCAAGCGTCTCAGGGTCGATCACGACGCCATAGTCGTGCAATGCTGATTCCATGCTGACAAACTCGTTTAAGACGTCGTCCAGCACCTTTTCCGGTTCCCGTTCCAGAGGATTCCCCCATCCGCCGCCGCCTGCACGGTAAAACTGGATGATACCGCCCGCAGGCATTTTGACTTCAAAAGCCGTTTCAGCGATTTCCCTGGCATCGTCAGTTCCATAACCTACGATAACCTTATTGCTGGGTGCATCGGCAGCACCGCAGAAGCCTTTCGTTGCATTTCGTACCCCTGCCATCATGACGCTTGTATAGCTTTCCTTTAAGTGCTGGATTTGAACATCAAGCCCTGGAGTGCCTCTCCATCGGCCGGTGCCTGTAAAATCGCTGGTATATTCATGCTTTAATACACGGCTCGGGTATTGTACCTCAGTCATTTCAATAGATGGAAGGATAACCCCTGTCATAACAGGAGGATAAAGCCCCCACCCGTCAGTTTCGTATGCAGCCCCCGCACCGCCGGTGTAGCCGTAGAAATTCAGATTAACCCATGGCTTGCCGTCGTCGTATTTGTAGTATAAAGGGCTTTTTTCTTAAACATTTCCCTATTTTAAGCTTCTTTCACCCTGCTTTATTTGCCGATTCCATTGAGGCGACCGGATATTATCTAAAGCTTCTTCATCATTCTCTGTATCCCCATATTTCCTTTTTATTGAAATCTGTTTATAATGTGGAGGGATGATCACGAAAAAATTATTGGCTTTGAATTTCAATGGCAAAGATTACAAAGGATCAAAGAAAAGTAAGTTTTACAATGACTGAGAATAATACGGTTTTTTTATGTCCGACGATACTAATTCAAATGATTATCCAGCTTGGCTTTATTACAGGTTTACAATATTTAATGCCGAAGGTTGTACTCTCAACATTAAGCTGCAGAGGATTACATTGGGGAATGATTATTATACGTTAAGCGAGAAAGAGTTTACTGGAAATCATTTTGATTTTAGCGCCACGGACAAAGTAGCGGGAACGCCGTTCAGAAACCATTACTTGGACATCACTAAGGTGTCTGATGGCTGTGAAGGTGTCAAAATTAAAGGTTTTTACGGCTTTGAACATGAGGAGCCGGACTGGTGATATGAAACATCCGGAAAAAACGAAGAGGACTCAACCAGAGTCCTCATTTAACACTTATTCTTTATCGTCGTCTTCTTCCAAGTTTTCTTCAGGACACCTCTCCATGCCAGTAGCAGCTCCATTTCAATGATATGAAAATAAATAATCTTTCTCAGTGCAAATCCTCCAAAAGGAAGGGATGTCATGAAAAAAACAAACTTAGCTAAAACGATTTTCTTCTCAAGTCTAACCTTGGGTTTTATTCAATATTATAGTGTCGGGCTTTTTTCAGATACATATTTGATTGTTGCATTTGCTGTTTATTTTTTTATTCCTCTATTGATATTTGCGATTCCTTTACAGTACTTTCTGAATAAAAAGCCAAAAAAATTCTCTCCGGTTTATTTTCTTTTCTATTTGCTCTTTTCATTAGCTTCAAACTTTTTGATTTTTTATTTATTAAGCGGTCCATACCAATCACCTTTATATCATAGATCAGAGATTTATTTCTATGGTGCAGTTTCCGGTATTGTATATTGGTTCTGGGATTCGATATGTGCACAGAAGAAAAGCATTAAATAAAGAGTCAGAAAGTCGCAAATGTTCATTTCTTTTAATAAATCAGCACTTGCTTCATCAGCTCTTTTTCGCCAAAATACAAGGTGTCCCCACCAAGCGGCAAGATTTTAGCCGGTTGTATTTATGTTGCAAGAAGCATTATCCTGAATAATCGTCGCCGATTCAAACATCCATCAGAGCCGAGGGTTGCACTCCATTCTCCATTTTTCGCTTCCCTTGTTTCCTTTTTAGCAGGATTGATCGTTCTTCTTTTTCTTACATCAATCATCGAACATTGCATTCAAAAAACTTTATCACAGGCAACCCTTGGTGGCTCTGGACAGGCGGAATACTCGGAGTCATCTTCATCACGTCCAATATTTTGCTTCTGCCGATTGTCGGAGCATCTCTTACTGTTGTTTTGGCTTTAAACGGCCAAATGATCATCGCCCTCATCATCGATCATTTTGGATGGTTCGGGATTTCTAAACGACGTTTGAATGTACAGCGTATTCTTAGAATTGTACGCATGACCGCTGGAATTATGATTATTCAGCATTTTTGATGCCGATCACAGCTAATTCTGGTTGATGCCAATTTGTATAGCGGAAAATTAAAAAGGAGTGCAGACTAAATATAACCGCAGATGTGAAAAGATTTTTCGAAGAAAATGGATGAAGCAGCGTCAAGAAGTTTATTATAAAAGGAAAAGACAGGGATACTGACAGACGACAAGCTGAAAAAGTTAAACTATAAACTCCCAGGGTTATAGAAGAGATGTAAAAAAGAACGGTCAAACGCCTCATGGCCTGACTATGCAGAAATGGCTGCCGTTACATTTCCTAGGACTTTTTCTGTTGAAGATTTGTCCAGACAAGGTCTTCCGCGCTCTGCTTGCCGCAGATTCGTCTCAGGCCAAGGAATTCGCTAAGAAAAAAATAAAAAGGATATGCCCTTTTTCTCTCCGTCATTTAGACCTTTTAGTTAACATAATATTTTTATCATAAACCTTTTGCAGACAAATAAAAAAAGCCATTTTATTCAAAATGACTTAGGGTGCTGCAATTGCCGTATGCAAGTAAGAAAGTTTTAAACCACACTCCTCAAAGTGGGTGTCTGCAGAAACTTTCCTGCCGTCCTTTCAAAGAAGGCTTGGCATTCCAGATTCGATATAAAACTCCCTATTACAGCTTAAAGGTTAAAACTTAATTATCATTACGTACAATGCAGCGTATTTGTATTATATGATATTTGCACATCAAAATCAACCGTTGTCTTCAGGAAGGAAAAAGATACAAATAAGCTGAATATTACTAAAATACAGTTAATATGTGACAGCTGTACAACCCTTCTGTACAAGTTTTTCATACACTATGGATGAGGTGATGTCATATGGTTAAAATTTTCATCGACCCGGGACACGGCGGTTCTGATGCAGGAGCGAGCGGAAATGGCTTGATCGAGAAAAATTTAACATTGCAAATCGCCCTTGCGTTAAGAAACCTTTTGCTTGATGAATATCAAAATGTTTCTGTTCAGTTAAGCAGGACAAGCGACCAGACTGTCAGCCTGACACAGAGGACGAACGCCGCAAACAATTGGGGTGCGGACTTTTATCTGTCAATCCATATTAATGCCGGCGGGGGCACTGGTTTTGAATCGTATATTTATCCGGGCGTCGGTGCACCTACGACCACTTACAGGGATAGGATTCATGAAGAGATAATAAAAGCCGTCGATTTCAGGGATCGCGGAAAAAAGACGGCCGATTTCCACGTTTTAAGAGAAACGGTGATGCCGGCATTGTTGACAGAAAACGGGTTTGTCGACAATGCCGATGACGCCGATAAGTTAAAATCATCAGCTTTTATTCAATCGATTGTCAGAGGGCATGCGAATGGACTGGCAAGGGCGTTTAACCTTACCAAAAAGGCTGCAGCTCTTTATAAAGTCCAAATCGGGGCCTTTAAGGAAAATGCAAATGCGGATAACCTCGCCACTCAAGCAGAAGCGAAAGGGTTTGACGCCATCGTGATTTACAGGGAAAGCCTTTATAAAGTTCAGATCGGCGCTTTTTCGTCAAAGGAAAACGCTGAAGCGCTTGTTCAGCAAGCGAAAAGTGCCGGATTTGAGGCCTTTATTTATCAGGAATAAAAGAGAAAGCCTGCCTTCCTTCACAGGAAACGGCAGGCTTTTTTCATGCGTTTGCGGCTTCGCTTTTGATCGCTTCTTTTTTGTTTGAAACATAGCTGTTCAGCACCATTCCGACAATGACAAGAGCGATGGCGGCGCTTGAAACGGCTCCCGGCAGCGGGCTTGAGAGAATCCAGACTTCTCCTGCAGCGGCAAACACGACTTCGAATGACTGTGTCGCTTCAACAGCCGCCAATTTTCTCATATTCCCCTTCACCATATCGGTTGCAGCGAAGAAAAGGACGGTCGCGCATATTCCGGAGAAAACGGCCACAAGGCCTGATTGAATGACCTGACCTCTCTCGGGCAGTCCGTCTGCTGCGAAGCCGTACATTGCAAGGACGAGCCAAAACGGAAGGCTGGCGAGCGTCATGCCCAATACACGCTGATAGGCATCCAAACGGCCGGCGCAAACCTCCATCATTTTTCGGTTTCCCAGCGGATATGCAAAGGAAGCCAAAAGGACGGGAACGACGCAAAAAAGCATTTCTTGAAGCGAAAGCTGTGCAGCATGTTCCAGCTGCATGAGCGCAACTCCGGCCAAAATAATAAGCGACATCAGCAGCCCCTTATAGGGGATTTTTCCTCTGATCTTTACAGGTCCTGACTGCGTCTGTACGATTTCGTAAAAAAGCGGCGCCATCAGGGACCCCGAAATGATCGTGATCTGCCATGTTCCGGCGATCAGCCAGCCTGGGCCGTAAGCTGCGGCAAAACACAGCGGCGCATAAAACAAGCCGAATCCGACAGTACTCCAAATAAGCCAGGCGAACGGCGCTTTTTTGATTTCATGAAAAACGCCACTGACATTTCCCCTTGCCCAAACAATGACGAAAAGAAGCGGCGCCATCATGATGAAACGGAGAGAAGCGCTCCATACCCAGCTCCCCCCTTCCATTTCCATCGCCCTGTTGAGAACAAATGTAAAGGCAAAAAAGAAAGCGGCAAAAATGCCGAGCACGATCGGTTTCAAATTCCTACTCTCCCTCCGGATGTCCGGCCAGTCTTTCTCCAAGGCTGAGCCAGTTTTCTTCTGCAAGCCTGACGGCTGCATCGGTGTCTTTCTGCTTGCAAGCCTCGATAATCCGCTTGTGCTGTTCTACCGATTTCATACTGCTGACTGAAGAAAACTGTGACATTTCAAGCCGGTAAATTTTTGAGACGATTTTTTCGAGTGCACGGGTAATTTCAGGGTTTTCCGACGCATGTAAAAACACCCGGTGAAAAGCTTCGTCCGCTTCAATGGCTGCAACGATGTCCTCTTTCTCGATCGCATGCTGCAGACCGTTGTTGCAATCCTCCAATTCTTGCAGATCGGCCTCTGTTAAGGAAGGGACCGAAAGCTTGACAGCCAAAGCGTGCAGAGCGGCCGTCACAGTAAAGGCATGCCTTGCTTCCTCGGCTTTTAGCGGCGCGACTCTTGTCGCCGATCCCGGAACGGCTTCTACAAGCCCTTCGTCTTCAAGCCGTTTAAGCGCTTCTCTGACAGGCGTGCGGCTGATTCCGAATTGCGCTGCAAGCTCTTGATCATGAAGGCGTTCCCCCGGCTTCAGCTCAAGGTGGACGATTGCACGCTTTAGCGTTTGGTATACTTCTTCACGAAACGACATTCGTTTAAGCGGTTTAATGTTATGTTTCATCATAAAACCAATATATCGCATTTTGGTTTTATGATCAATCAAAAAAGGTTCGGCACCTCAGGCCGAACCTCTTTCTCATTTATACTAAAATGTCGACAACAAACTGTGACCATGTTTCAAGCCGCTCGTACACGCTTTTTTCTTTCAGATCAGCGGTTTTCATCCACCGTCCTGCAATCTGGTCTTTTTCTTTTACTTCAACGCGGGCGCCGGGTTTCAGCTCAAGTGCGGAGAGAATGCCGATATGGACTTTGCCGACGCTGTTTTCATCATCATTAATCAGTCCGAGCGTTATCATGTTCCCTTTATCGGATTCATCGATCAACAGCTCTTCATCAAGCTCCCGGTCTGTGTTTAATTTCAAAATATCCGCAAAGCCGAGGCCTTCCGCAGCATTCATATGGCCGCCGAAACCGAGCGAAAGCCTGTTGTGAAGCCGGGCTTCGCCGCCTCCTTCAAGCCGTTCATATACGAAAATTTCATCTTTCCTTTTAATAACGACATACGGAATCGGCTGTTTATAAGAAGGGTTTTCTTCTGCGTCTCCCCTTCTCATTTCGCTGAAATTCCGTTCGATATGCGCCATGATTTGCCGGATTGATTCCTTGTCGCTATTCACGCCTTGGAAGGTCAGCGTTTCATTTGCAAATACGTCTTCCCGCGGTGCCACGAGAATCATTTCATCCATTTTTCCCATCGTAACCGTGTTCCTCCAATCAAGATAAAAGAGCAGAACTTGTTCTGCTCTTCATTTACGCACCGGCCCTTCCTGCGGGGAGCCGGCGTCTTAGGCGCTTGCAGCCCAGACTAAGTTTACTTTTCGTCAAAATAAAAGTCGTCGTCCTTCAAAGGTTCAACGGTTGCTTTTTTGTAGCCGTTTCCTTTCATTGAGAAGAAGTCGTGTGATTTTGTTTTCGTATTTAATCCGTTCAATACGATCGGGTTGATCTCTTCCTCTTCAAAATAAGCGTCAAAACCGAGGTTCATCAGCGCTTTGTTTGCATTGTAGCGGATGAATTTTTTCACGTCGTGCGAAAGGCCGACTTGATCGTACAAATCTTCGGTATACTCAAGCTCGTTTTCATAAAGCTCGTTTAATAGGTCGATCGCAAACTGATATAATTCTTTTTGTTTTTCAGGCGTCTGCTGATTGTAAATTTCCTGGGCGAGCAAACCGACATAGACGCCGTGGATCGCTTCATCGCGCAGGATCAGGTTGATGATTTCGCCGCTTTGCATAAGCTTGCCTTGTCCGTAAAAATAAAGCGGGTAGTAAAAGCCGCTGTAAAACAGGAAGCTTTCCAGGTAGACGGAGGCAACCATCGCTTTAAACAGCGATATTTTGTCGCCTTGTCTGATTTTTTCGTACAGCCCGACGATGATCTGCGCTTTTTTCTGCAAGTATTTATTTTGTTTGACCCATTCGAAAACTTCATTGATTGTCTCCGTCGGTGCAAGGGTCATGAAAATGTTCGAATAGGATTTGGCGTGAACTGCGTTTTCCATCATAGCCATGAAGTTCAGCACCGCTTTGCGCTGGTGTCCTTCGATATGCTCTGCGACAAGCGGCATTCCCGTGTTTCCCTGCTCCGTATCCAGAAGCGTCAGACCCGCGAGCACTTTCATGTATGTATCCTGCTCGTTTTGGCCCAAGTACTTCCATGTGAGGAGATCGCCGTTTAGGGCGATTTCCTCCGGAAGCCAGAACTGTTTTACATTTTGGTTGTAAAACATCTGGGTAAAATCGTCTTCATGCTTCGACCAGTTTGCTGCGTCATATATTTTCGTCACTTTCTCATACTCTCCTTTAATCAAACGACACAAGAAAGGCAGCTTTCTTGCCCTGTATCCTTCGTTCTTGCATAGTAAAGTGTTTTGATTCCTTTGTGATGGGCATAAAGATCGATCCGGTTCAGATCGCGTGTCGTCATCGTATCTTTCAGGAACAATGTAAAGCTTATGCCTTGGTCCACGTGCTGCTGGATCGTCGCAATCATGTCCACAACCTTAAACATATCCATATCGTACGCTTCTTTGTAGAAGAACCAGTTGTTTGGCGCAAGTCCAGGCATTGGATAGTATGTTTTCGAATTGCCGTACGTCCTTTCTTCAATCCGCTCCATAATCGGCATCACGGACGCTGTGCTTGACTGCACGTATGAAATGGAGCCGGTCGGCGCGATGCACAGTCTGTAGCTGTGGTACAAGCCGTGCTCTGCAACAAACTCCTTCAGCCGTTTCCAGTCTTCTTTCGTCGGGATGTGCATGCCTTCAAACAGCTTGGCAATTTTCTCGAATTTAGGCGTGAAGTCCTGCGTGATATACTTCTCGAAGTATTCTCCTGTCGCGTATGCGGAACCTTCATATTGATAGAACGTCTCCCTTTTTTGTTTGGCGATCTCTGCCGAACGTTCAATAGAGTAGAAGTTCATCATCATAAAGAAGGTGTTCGCAAAATCTCTCGCTTCTTCGCTCTCATAGGCGATGCCGTTCTGTGCCAAATATCCGTGAAGGTTCATCGCACCGAGGCCGATGGATTTCATCGCTTTGTTCGCTTTGCGGACAGCCGGCGCGTTCGTGATATGCGTCGTTTCTGAGACGTGCGTCAATGAATCGGTCGCAAGCTTGACCGTTTGTTCAAGCGATTTGTTTTTCATGACATTCAGGATGTTTAACGATCCCAGGTTGCAGGAGATATCCAGACCGATTTCGTCTTCTTGGTCGTAGTCGGTGTAAGACGATACTTGGGAAGCCTGGAGCACTTCTGAGCAAAGGTTGGAAAATTTAACCTTTGACAGATGGTTATTCGCGTGAACTTTGTTGACGTTATCTTGGAACATGATGTACGGATACCCGGATTCCGACCTTAAAATCGCCAGCTTCTCCAGCATTTTGCGCGGGTTTATTTTTTCCTTTTTGACCCTTGGGTCTTCCACTAAACGTTCGTACATCTCGTTCATGTCCATTTCGTCCAAATGCTCGCCGTATGCTTTATAGACGGTGTGTGGATAGAAGACGTAAGCTGCTTTATCCTCTCTCGCCAGCTCGATAAATTTATCGGGAATGACGACGCCGATAGACAATGTTTTCACCCTGACATCCTCGTCTGCCGAAATTTTCTTCGTATCAAGGAAATCGTTGATGTCGCGGTGGAAAATGTTTAAGTATGCCGCTCCTGAACCTTGTCTCTGTCCCATTTGATCGGCATAGCGGAACGCGTTGTCGAGCAGCTTCATCACGCCGACAACCCCTTTTGTCGCATTTTCAACGTCTTTGATGGCTTCGCCTTTCGCGCGCAATTTTGAAAGGTTGAGGGACACGCCTCCGCCAAGCTTGGAAAGCTGCATCGAAATATCCACGGCTCTGGAAATGTCGTTTAACGAATCGTTGACTTCAAGGAGAAAACAGCTGACAAGCTCGCCGCGGCGTTTGCGGCCGGCATTTAAGAACGTCGGCGTGCTTGGCTGATATTCCTGATTGATCATCATTCTGACGAACTCTTTCGCTTTCTCCTTATCGCCGTTTGCGAAGAATAAGGCGACGATGGAAATCCGGTCTTCATAGCGCTCCAGAATTTTTTTCTTATCGTTCGTTTTCAGCGCATAATCGTTGTAAAACTTAAAAGCGCTCATAAATGACGGGAATCTGAATTTTTTTGCGTATGCCTCTTTAAACACTTCTTTGATTTCTTCGAACGTGTACCGGCTTAAAAATTCTTCTTCATAATAATCATTTTTGATTAAGTAGTCGATTTTTTCTTTCAGATCGTGGAAAAACACCGTATTTTGGTTGATATAATCAACAAAATAGCTATGTACCGCTTCTTTATCTTTATCAAACTGGAATTTCCCGTCTTTTTGAATCATGATCTCATTGTTTAACTGGATCCATTTTGGCACTTGATTTTCTGACAACTCTTTCTACCTCCTGAGTAAACAGTTCAACGTCTTTGGCCGTCCCGCTGAGTTCAAATTTGTGGAGAATCGGAACTTGATACTGTCTCGATATTTTTTCTGCGCTCCTCGCAAAGTTCTCTCCCCAATTTCTGTTTCCGCTCGCCGCAACTCCGAGTAAGAGATGGGCGTTTTTTTCAAGAAACATCTCAGTTGTTTTCGGAACTTCTCCAAACCCTGTCGTGTACGTGATCAAAATAAACGGCTCGTCTAAATACTCGTCTGCGCTGACTTTCCGTTTATTCCGAAACGGCGTTTTATCTACAAAGCGCTGAACATTCCCCGTCTTTGAATCAAATACGATTTGAATCATCATTATCACGACCTATTAAAATTGTTCCCGAGTCTCTCAACTCGCCTTACACAATATATAGTATACTATCATTCAGAAAAACACAATATATTGATACGCAAGTTGAGAAAGTTCACAATTTGCTCCAAGCTTAGGAGCCGCAGGCCAAAGAAATATGAGTAGAATGAGAGCTGACGCTCACCCTACTCATCAAACCGAAATCTATCATAACACGAAAAAAATTGAGTTAGTAGACTAGACTTTTTCACTTATTTTTTGTAAGCGTCGCAACACTTGTTCTCGCATACTTCTTTAATATCGGCTTCGATTCCGAGTTCTTCAAGCACGGATTTAACGGCCGTCAGGATGGATGCCTCGCGGATCAGCTCTTTTCCGTTTACAAGAATGCTTGTGCCGTATTCGTAGCAGGACTCGTCTTCACACGTTTCTTCCCAATGGTTGATGACAATTTTAGGTTTCATTGTACGCTCATTCCTTTGCATTTAAAAACTGATGTGTTAAACAATACTTAGTTTATCGATTCGCGGCCGCTTTGTAAATTTGTATGCATCGTGCCGCCCGGACATAAAAAAGACCATGCCGGGGGCATGGTCTTTCGAAGCCGCGAATCCTTATTCAAGTTCAAGCTGGACGTTTTTTTGCGGTGCAAATGTTGAAATGGCATGCTTGTATATGAGCTGCTGCTTTCCTTCTGTCTCAAGCAATACTGTGAAATTGTCAAATCCTTTTACTTGTCCGCGCAACTGAAATCCATTGAGTAAAAAGACCGTGACAAATGTATTTTCTTTACGGATCTGATTCAAAAACTGATCTTGAATATTTATCGATTTCATATTCTGGTCCTCCTTGTTTCTCTATAACATATTGTTTCGATTAAAGTTCGAGCTTTCCTGCTATATAAGCGAAAATTTCCTGTTTTTTCTGCTCAATTTTGACAGGGGGCGTCATATCAAACCAGGAGACGTCCATTTTGTTCCTGAACCACGTCAGCTGCCGTTTGGCATAGCGTCTTGAGTTTCGCTTTAAAGTCTCAACTGCAGCCTCAAGCGGCTCCCTGCCCTCAAGATACGCATAAAGCTCTTTGTAGCCGATAGCCTGAACAGACTGACAGTCTCTGACCTTTTCATCATAGAGCTGCCTCACTTCTTCCAAAAGTCCCTCGGCCATCATCTGGTCGACCCGCCTGTTAATTCTGTCGTAAAGCGCTTCACGGTCCATCGTTAACCCGATGAGGGCCGCATTGTACAAAGGTTCTCTTTTCTGTCCTTCCATATGTTCAGTCATCGTTTTTCCGGAGGTATGTAGAATTTCGAGCGCTCTGATGACCCTTCGCGTGTTGTTTGGGTGAATCGCTTTCGCCGATTCCGGATCGCGCTCTTCCAGCAGGCCGTGCACATAATCTGATCCTTTTTGTGACGCGGTATTCTCCATTTCCGCCCGGAATGCGGGATCGCTTGCTTCATCCGTAAATGAATAGTCATAAAGCACAGACTGAATGTACAGCCCGGTTCCGCCTACGATCATCGGCAGCTTCCCGCGGCTTTCGATTTCAGCCATTTTCTCCCTGACCAACTCCTGATATTCGGCGACGGAAAAAGGTTCGGTCGGTTCCTTGATATCAAGAAGATGGTGCGGGATTCCATTCATTTCCGCTTCTTTGATTTTTGCTGTGCCGATGTCCATTCTTTTATAAATCTGCATCGAATCACCGCTGATAATTTCCGCGTTTAAACTTGCGGCCAGCATGACGCTTAATTGCGTCTTGCCAACAGCGGTCGGTCCGATCAAAACGATGACCGGCGATTTCCTATTATTCACTAATGATCACTCTCTTTAAGCAAGCTGCTCCCATTATACCATTTAACACACAAAAACACCTATTTCATTTTACCCGTTTTTGCCCCCTGGCAAACATTTCCTTACCAGCCGAGCGGCTCATTTCCGACCACTTCTCGCGTCATCCCTTTATATGTATGCCTGTGCGTCTCCCTGCGGCGTCCTTCTCCGACATAAACGACGCCTCCGTATCTGATCGGGAGAGCGGACGTGTAAGCTAAATAAGTGGTACCTTCGATCTCATGGTAGTGCGTCCCGTCCGCTCTCGGTATGGCGGGCCCCGTAATCGCATAGTATCTATGATAGTGTCCTCTCTCAAAGGACGTGATCCCTGAATAAAAATGGACATGACAATCTGTATTGCTTCCGTTTGCCGGCTGTGAAAACCCCTCAATCAAATGAATATGGCCTTCAGCTTCAGACGTTCTCGCCCTGTATGCATGGGCATGCGCAGGGGCCTTCGACCAGTCTGACTGATATAATCCCATTTCTTTCTCCCCTTTTCGGGCTTATTCATTAACAATCGGACATTGCATAAACGCCTGCCCAAGCAAAAACAAACGGGCGGAATACATTGATGGTAGTCAGATATCATTTTATTATTGGAGGGATTTTTTTATGAATCAATTCGGATTTGATCATTTGGAGGATGAGCGAATCATCGGCAGACCGTTTTTTGGGAGACCGTTTTTTGGCAGACCATTTTTCGGAGGACCCTTTTTTGGGAGACCGTTCTTCGGCAGGCCGTTTTTCGGACCGGGACCGTTTTTCGGAGGGTTTTTAGGCGGCCTGACAGCAGGAGCGCTCATCGGTCCCGGTTTCGGATATGGATATCCTTACGGACCGTACCCTTACTACTGGTAATCAAAAAAGGTCCCTGGACGGGGCCTTTTTATCTTGACTTAGAACTTTCGGATCATTTATGATGAACTTTGCCTACCGTACATCATTGCGGGGGGATTTTTTTATGTCTAAAAATCCTTCCACCGCAATGGACAAGCGTTTTCGCTCGACGGGTGAGGGAAAGCTGTTAAAATTGTTTGACGCTTTCAAAAAAACTCTCAGGTGAGCACATCTGTTGAATCTCGTGAAGGGGGGATTTTTTATGATCACAGGCTATCTTTTTCTTCTGGTCGCAATATTGTCCGAAACGGCAGCCGCCGCAATGCTGAAAGTCTCTGACGGATTTAAGCGATGGCAGCCGGGGGTGCTTGTTGTGATCGGATATGCGCTGGCCTTCTACATGATGTCGCTGACATTAACATCCATTCCGCTCAGCCTTTCATATGCGACATGGAGCGGCGCGGGCACAGTGCTTACGACCATCATCGGCGTCCTGTGGTTTCAAGAAAAATTAAACCGCCGGGCGATGCTCGGCATCCTCTGCCTTGTCGCGGGTGTTGTGCTGATCAATTTGTCGTAAGGAGGGATTAGATGAAAGGCATTCTATTTTTAGCGGCGGCCATTCTTTCAGAAGTATTCGGAAGCACGATGCTGAAGCTTTCGGAAGGTTTCACCGTCCCCGTTCCTGTAATCGGCGTCGTGATCGGGTTCGCTTCTTCTTTTACATTTCTCAGCTTTTCTCTAAAAACGCTCGCCCTGTCATCGGCATATGCCACATGGGCAGGCACAGGAACAGCGCTGACGGCCGGGATCGGATATTTCTTATTCAATGAACCGTTCAACACCAAAACGGTCATCGGACTCGTCCTCGTCATATATGGCGTCTTTTTGTTAAACCATTCAAAAAAGGAAGACAACGCGGAGACAAGAGCCCGGCTTACCATAGAAGAATAGGCTTGATCAAACAGCCGGACAGATGACCGCTAATCAAGCCTTGAACTTTTACGGTACGATGATTTCCGGCTCAAGTTCAATTTCTACATTCCCTTGAACGGCCCGGGAGATCATGCATGACGTTTCCGCTTTTTTGGCCAATGTTCCGGCAAGTTCCGCATCCTTTTCTGAAGCGCCTTTTTTCAAACGAATCACAGGTCTGTGAATGATCTTTTCATATGTAAAAACGCCTCCCGTCACATCGACGACAGCTTCTGACTCCATCGTCAAATCCTCTTTGTCAAGGCCGCTTCTTTCCATCATGGCACTGAGCGTGATGATGTAGCACGTCGCTGCCGCGCCAAGCAGCATCTCATCAGGATTCGTTCCCGCTCCGGGACCGTCCATTTCCTTCGGTATGGATATGTCGGTTTTTAAATTACCGCTTTCAATCCTCCCCACGTCGTTTCTTTTTCCCGGCCAGTCTGCCTGCAAATAAAAATGATGTTTTGCCATATGAAACATCCTCCTTTTTTGATCATACTTTCAGTCTACTGATCTTTTGCCGTCATGTCCTTTTATTTGCTTGACACGAGCAGCGCCTTTTCGAATTCAAGACCGAACGGTCAAAAAACCGTTCAGTCCTCCATTCTTAGGAAGCTCTTGTCATATCGTCTTCCAGAAGCTCGCGTGGCTCTCGGCAAACGCAGCAAGAGAACGCGGCTTTCTTCCCGTCACGCGCTCGACTGTGTCGGTGATGCGGTCCTCAGCGCCATTCTTAATGTTCTCATCCAAGCCTGCCATAAATCCGGCATAATCCGGCGTTAATCCGGCTTTCATCAATCGGTCTCTGAGCGTCTGGCCTGAAATATTGACATGCCGAATCGTACGGCCGACGGCTTTACCGATTACCTCTGCCGCTTCGGAATAGCTTAATGCTTCAGGGCCTGTAATGACATGGTCTGTATTATGCGGAATGTCGTCCATTAATGCGCGCACACCGACTTCAGCAATGTCATCTGCATCAACGAAGCCCACCTTTCCCCCGCCTGAAGCAGTGACGATCTCATCGCTTTTTACAATGGAGTCTCTATGCTGGACATTGATAAAATTTTGCATGAAATAAGAAGGCTTGAGCACCGCCCATTCTGGAGCATGCTCTTTGACCGCCTGGTGCAGCTTCCCGAAGACGGGGCCATCATCGGCGACGATGGAGGCGCTGAGCATGACGATACGCCTGACGCCGGCTGCCAGGGCAAGTTCGATAAACGGCAGCACCACTCCGGAAGGATCATAGACGCCGACCGGCGCTACAAGATACAGTTTATTAACGTTTTTCAGCGCTTCCCTGTAAGTCGTTTCATCGTTCCAGTCAAAGTACACATGCTCTGCTCCGGCGATCCGGGGTTCTCTCCGGCTTGCGATCCGCACGTTTCCGGTGTCTGAAGCGATCAGGCGCTTCGCAATGCGGCCGCCCGTCGTGCCTGTTCCCCCGGTTATCAAAATACGCTTTCCGTCCATTTTCATCACTCCTTGTCATCATTTGTGCGAAGAAAGGACTCGGGCTGTCCTCCAAAGGCTTCGATCACAGTCAGCGGATTCCAGTAATCTTTGTAGCGGACAATTTTTCCATCCTTTATTTTAATGAAGCTGATGTATGTCTGGTTGTACGGCAGGCCGGTTGCGATGACGGTTCCCTCGCATGCAAACTCCGCAAGTGCGATCGTCGGATCAGGCGTTTGATAAACGGCAGGCGGCGTAAAATGTGAAATGTTGATTTTTTCGGGAAAATCCTTGATATAGTCATAAATTGCGGACTTCCCTTCAATTTTTGCAGGAAAGCCTGCCGGTGCGTACGGAAATTCAAATACAGCCTCGTCATCCCAAAGCTCAATCCATCGATCCATATCCTTTTCAAGCATCGATTGTACAAAATGTTCCATAATATCCTTAACACTCATGTCATTCACCTCTCGTTTTTTAGACTGATCAGTCTAAAATAAATAAAAAAAATGACGGTAACATGGGTAAAGCGGAGCATCCCTTTACCCGCGGTCACTCGTGTTCGGCTATCAATCGAGAACGGATAAGCAGACATCGATCATGTCCTGAAGAACGTCAAAATCGGACGTTAATTTGGCATTAAAGGTGAGCGACAGCCGCGTTTGATTTAAAAAGCGGGCCACAGCGAGAAGATCATGGCGGCCATCCTTTAATTCACCTTGCGCTTCCGCCCGGACAAGCGCTTTGTAAAATGCGGCCTCAAGCTCTTTTGTCTGCTTTTGAAAGTACTCGGAAACTTCCGCATCGTGAGGCATCTGTTCCATCGCACTGTTGATGATATAGCAGGCTTTTGAACGTTCAGGATCCTTCAGGACGTTCAAGCTTTCCTGAAAGATCTGCCGAATCGAGCGTTTTACTGATCCGGGTCTTTCGAGCATGTCGATGATTTGCGCATTTTTGTCCTCGAGATAGCGCTTCAAGGCCGCCAAAAAAAGGCCGCGCTTCGTGCCGAACGTATTGTAAAGGCTTTGCCTCGCAATGCCCAAATGGCCGAGTAAATCCTGAAGCGATGCTCCTTCAAAACCGTATTGTCCAAATACCTCCATTGTTTTATGAAGGACGAGGGCCGTATCGAATTCTTTACTCCTTCCCAACCCGATATCACCTCCCTATCATATACAAATAATCTTTATAGACCAAACAAGAATTTTTCCATTCTGAGAGGCGGGCATGATCCGTTCGCCGCCATCATAGAAATAGCATATATCAAATCAAGGGAAGTGTGGCAGTTGTTTATTTATACCGTTCGGCCTGGAGATTCTTTGTTTTCCATCGGTTCAGCATTCGGCATTCCGATTGATCAAATCCGATTGACCAACGGCCTGACTGAAACGAATATCGTTCCGGGACAGGCCCTTTTAATCCCGCTTTATACATATACCGTTCAATATGGAGACAATTTTTATTCAATTGCCGACCGGGCATTTGTCACCGCGGCACTCCTGCAGCGAACAAACCCGCACATCGCGCCTGCCGCCATGCGCCCAGGCATGAGAATCACAATCCCCGAGATGCCGAAAAAACCGATCACAGCTTTAGGATATTACGAGCTGAGGAGCCCTCAATTAGATCAGCAGCTGATCAATGATTTCGCTCCTTATGCCACATACCTGGCGTTTTTTGAATATCATTTTTCGAATGACGGTTCTTTAAATGACATCAATGATTTGCCTGCTGTTCAAACGGCCTGGAGGCGCCGCGTCCCCCCTCTCATAACAGTAACCAACTTAACTGAAACAGGCTTCAGCTCGGCGCTGGTTCATCAAGTGCTGAATCGCCCCGCAGCCAGAAGAAACCTGATCGAAAACATTGCAGGCACCATTTCTAGAAAAGGGTATGCGGGCGTTAATATTGATTTTGAAAATGTAGCAGCGGAAGACAGGGATTCATTTACAGGTTTTTTGCGCGAGCTGAAAGAGCGGCTTCAGCCGTCTGGATACGTATTGACGATTGCCGTGCCGCCGAAAACAAGCGAGGATATCCCCTGGTTAAGAGGCTATGACTACGGCGGAATCGGCTCGGTGGCCGATCTGATGTTTATCATGGCTTACGACTGGCACCACGGGGCAAGTGAGCCCGGCCCTGTTGCACCGATCAATGAAGTAAGGCAAACCATCCAATTTTCTCTCAGCCGGGTGCCAAAACATAAAATCATTCTCGGGTTTCCGCTTTACGGCTATAACTGGACGCTTCCGTACCAGCCCGGCGTCACCTATCCGGGAATTTCAAATCTTGATGCGATTCAGCTTGCCATGCGGCATCAAGCTCCAATTCAATATGCGAAAGAATATGAATCCCCGTTTTTCGAATATACCGATGAACAAGGCAAAAGACATGTTGTTTGGTTTGAAGACTCGCGGAGCATCGGCAAAAAAATGCTCCTGATGCGGGAGTATGACCTTGACGGAGGAGGCGTATGGCAGCTGACGCTTCATTTTCCGCAAGGGACATGGCTATTAACGAAATTTTTCCGCGTTCGCAAGGTTTAACACGATATGTCTAACCATTATCGATAAGTAAAAAATTGCAAGCAGGAAAACCGAATAAATTAACGTTATAGCCCCAAAATATACTGCGAATACCAAATTTAATACGAAAGGAATGCTTTCTTTGAACAACGCGATTCACGAAACGCTGGAACTCCACGAACTTCTGATGTTCAAAAACCTTTGCCTGACAAAGTCGTCAACGATGACCGGACTTGTAAAAGATCAGGAACTTCGAGACATTCTCGAACGGGACGCTTCTCAAACAAAACATCAAATCGAGCATTTGCAAGGGTTGCTGTCAATAAGGGGGGAAAACCTATGAACGAATTCATCCAAAACATGACCGGGATGGGAGCAATGACTGAACAGGTGATTGCAACCGATTTTTTATTTACGGCTAAAACGGGGGTTAGAAACATTGCAACCGCCCTTACAGAAACAACCTCCCCTGAAGTAAGAGCGACGCTGCAGCAATATTTAAACGACGCGATTGATACGCACGAGCAAATCACAAATTATATGATATCCAAAGGGTACTACCATCCGGCCGACTTATCGGCACAAATTAACATGGATATGAAATCTTCTGAAACGGCAAAAGATTTGCCTCAAATGTAGCATAAAAGGAACCTGCAGTTTCCGGCAGGTTCCTTTTTTAGTCCATGAAACTTATACCTGTTCTTCTTTTTTCTCATCATAATCGATGACAGCCTCAGGCAATGCCGTATATTTTGCCCAGTAAAATACCGCGATTGAACCGACGGCAATCAGAATCAAATCATACGGTGTCCTCAATACGCCGAGGCCGTGGCCGAAATTGCCCAAATAGGAAAAGATCAGGAGCATCATATAGTAGCCGACGAGCCACCACGCAGAGGCAAGCTGCTGTGCGAACGGCACCTTATCTGTCGGTACAAATTTTTTACACGCCCAATAAATGACAAACATCACAAGCTGGGAACCGAGCAGCCACGAAACCGTATTCCATCCGGACCAGTAGACGATGTATGAAGCAAAGATGAAGGAAATCGGCGCAATGACTGCCATTCCTTTAATTTTCAGGGGCTTTTCGACATGCTTTGCATTGACGGTCAAAGCCGCCGCTGATACGGGAGCAATCGCATAGGAAAGGATCAATGCAACCGAACAAACGTTGACGAGCGCATCCCAAGACGGAAACGGCAGCGTCCAGAAAACGGCCAGTCCAAAAGACAGCCATAAAGACGGCCTTGGAATTCCGGTAGGTTTATTCACCTTCTTAAACACGCGAAACAGCGTGCCGTTTCGCGCCCATGCATACACTAAACGGGAAGTCGTATTCATAAAAATATTTCCGTTTCCGCCAGGAGACAAAATGGCGTCAAGCACGACCAGGGTCGCAAGCCACCCCAGCCCAAGCAAAACGGCGATATCTTTAAACGGCAGAGAAAATTCCTTACCAATCGCCTTCCAGCCATGATCAAGCATGTCGGTCGGAATGGCGCCGATAAACACCACTTGCAAAATCGTATAAACACAAGCTGAAACGATAATGCATATGATCAAGGCGACCGGAATATTCCGCTGCGGGTTTTTCACTTCGCTTGCAACCGAAACGATCGGATGAAGGCCGAGATACGCAAACATGACGCCGCCTGTCGAAATAGATGCCTGAACGCCGGCAAAACCAAACGGGGAAAAATCCCCTGTTGCAAAATTGGCCGCTTTAAAATGAAACATAAGAACGACAATGATCGTCAATGGAACAATATATTTAAAAATAGAAATGATCAAATTGGATTTGGCAAATGCTTTTACACTCCAATAATTGAGCAAAAAGAACAGGCATAATAAAGCAAATTGCAAAAGCCAGCCGATGATGGTCGGTGATTCAGATCCTTCTATCGTCAAGCCGGGAAACCAATAGGCCACATACTGGCGGACAGCCGTTACTTCAATCGAAATCAGGCTCGTATACGCAACGATCGTAATGAAGGAAATTAAATAGCCGACAAGGTGGCCGTGCGTATAAACCGGGTAGCGGATAATCCCTCCCGTACGCGGCAAAGCGGCGCCTAGCTCAGCATACACGAGGCCGATCAACAGGATGATCACCCCGCCGATAATCCAGGAAAAGCTTCCTGCCGGACCCGCTTTTGACGCGACATTGCTGACGGCAAACAGCCAGGCTGAACCGAATATCGCTCCCATACCGATCAATATAAGATCAAGCAATGTCATCGTTTTTTTGAATTTTCCCTGTTTTGACATAATGCTTCCTCCTAGTCAGTACGTTCTAAAAAGTGACACATGAATAGATGTAGTATGTTCAAAATGTGGCACTGTATACTTCTTAGCCTCTTTCTGACATCGTTAAACAACAGGCGGTCTTTAAGATGCTTCTTGCGATGACAAAAGCCCTGGGTTTGCCGGGAGGCCAAGACGGATAGTGAGATCTAAAAGGAGGTTTTGCTAAAAGGGATTTGCTGCACCATAAGACAAAACGATTCATTTATTTAAACCGGTCAAGTATCTTTTGATCGATACCAGCCGGGTCACTCAGGCGGGAAGAGACGAAAGCGGTTTCTACGAATTATTGAACCATCCGGCGGTTGCTGCTTTGATCAGCATTTTTTCAAGACCATGAAAGCCACCTGAAGGCATTAGAAAAAATCAAGGGGGAACCCAAAAGGTCCCCCCAGAAATATGATTGTTTACATAATTATTTTACAGTCAACAGTTTGAAAAACGCTTCGATTTCATCGGCGGCTTTTTCCGCTCCTCCTGCTTCCCTGATGTTCTTTTGCATGTCCTTTACCCGATTCAGCAATTCTGCGTCATCGTCAACTTTGGAAACGGCTTCCTGCAAGGAGCGGACAGTTGTTTCTTCCGGCTGCAGGTGCTTTCCAAGCCCGAGCTCTTCGACGCGGCGGGCTGTGATTTCCTGTTCCGGCATTTGCGGAATGACGACGAGCGGAACACCTGCATTCAATGCTTCCATCGTGCTGTTCATTCCCCCGTGGCTGATGAACAGCTTTGCATTTTTAAGGATTTCAAGCTGCGGTACGTGCTGATGAATCGATATGTTTTCAGGTACGTCTTTGAAGCTTTCGGGATCAATCGTCCTTCCAACTGACATGATGACCTGCCACTTCGTATCCCTGAACGCTTCGATACACATCTCGTAGAACTCAGGCCAGGCATTGAAGGCTGTCCCCAGTGAAATCAGCATGACAGGGCGGCCATCATCCTTGACAAGCGGTATGTTTTTTTCCTGGAATTTACGCTCGGCAAGAGACGGACCGACAAATCGGAAGCGTTCGTCAAACGTATCGCCGTATGGCTGAAAAGCGCGCGGCATAAAGACAATGTTAAGGTTTGCCGGCTGAAATATTTCTTCAAAATACGGAATATTGTCATTATTCAAGTCGGGAAGCTGCTCTTCTGCCTTTCCCATTTGAATCGTTTCCGCCATCGCCCTGAAATGAAAATGGTCGTTCTGGGCGTATGTCGAGCAAAGCCGAACTGCTTTCACCCCGAATTTTTCCGCCATGATCTTCCCTGTCATCGCCATAAAGTCAAAAATGACAAGGTCCGGCCGGTCATTTTCATAAAACGCTTCAAGCTGAGGAAGAACTTCGTCAACCTCTTTTTTAAACATTTCCGGCATCTGTTGTGCCGTTTCTTTATTTTTCATCACTTCCCGAATTTGCCGCGGATCGATATTTAAGGTTGAACGGTATTGAAGCGGTTTTGCCCCCGTTTCTTCAATAGCTGTTGTGAATTCTTCCGTGACTGGATACGTCACCCGGTATCCCCGCTCGACAAGTTTTTTCGTCAAAGCCAGTGTCGGATTAATATGTCCATGAGCCGGAATATTGAAGATGGCGATATGTTTTTGTTCCATTTTATTACCTCCCGCAATGTTTTAAGCCTGCAGCTGAAGCGCCGCATCGAAAAACTTCTTCCAATACATAGTAATGAAGATATTATAGATAATAAAGGAAAAACCCTTCAAAATTAAAGTAAAATTAAAAAATACTAATATAGTCCTTTTCTTAAGAAACAAAAGGAGGATCTTTAGACTCATCTCCGGGCACAACTTCGACTTTCTTCCTCATTCCGTTACTGCCGCCTTATATTTGTTTCATTTTAGATAAAAAAAGGCACCGGGGAAACAGCCAAACCGTCTCCCCGGTGCAGACACTATTTTGTCATAATTTTGTTTCATTTTACTTAAATTTAGCTTAAATTATACCGTAAAAGATGGAAAATCCTCAAAAATTTTTATAATGTTATGTTTGGCGCGCCCAACTATTTACATTCCTTTTCAACATACCGTTTTCTACTTTATAAATTATAGAATATGAGAGGATTGGTTTTATTGGAATATACAGCAGATTATCTTGATGCCTATTTAATGGAACAAGCATCCAAAAATCATTTCCATGGCAGCATCCTGCTGGCCGACCGCAATGGCGTGATTTTGTCCAAAGGCTACGGATACTCCAATTACAAGGATAAAATAAAAAACGGGCCGGCATCACGCTATCAAATCGCTTCTTTGACAAAACAGTTTACCGCTCTTGCAGTCATGCAGCTGCAAGAAAAAGGGCTGCTGAACACAACAGACCCCATTCGATTCTATTTACCCGACTATCCGAACGGCGACAGGATCACCATCAAACATTTATTAAGCCATACATCAGGTATTCCTGACTTTTTGGGGGAAGAACTGCTCGATATCGAATTAGAGCTTTCGCCACTCGACCGATACATATCCCGCTTTATAGAAGAACCGCTCGAATTTAATCCGGGCCAAAGGTTTAATTACAGCAATTCCGGCTATATCCTGCTCGCTAAAATCATCGAAACCGCCACAGGCGATTCTTATGCAAACAACATTCAACAATTGATATTTGATCCGTTAGGCATGGAAAACTCAGGGTTTTTTACGTCTCCGGAAGATATTTTCCCGACAGTCGGTTATTTAGCCCTCAACCGGGGAACGGTACAAGCCCCCATCATATACGGTCATGGGGAAAGCGGGCTTTACTCAACTGTCGAAGACTTGTATTTGTGGGACCGGGCGCTGTATACTGAAAAGTTGGTGACGAAAAAAGCGCTGAAAGAAGCCTTGTACAGCTGTATCAACAAACCGGCTTTTGTAAGCGACGGTCCCCTACACGCACTCGCTCAAAACAATTGGATCGGATACGGGTGGTTCATTAATAAACAAAATAAGTATAAAATATGGCATGATGGTGAAGTCCACGGTTTTATCAGCTCGATCAACCGTTACATGGATCAAAAGAAGGTTCTCATCATGCTCAGCAATTGCAATCTGTCAAAAGCCGATGACATCTTGGCTTATCTGGAAAGCGCTTTGTTAAAGATGTAACGTAAATTGTGAAGAGAGGCAGCGAAACAATCGGTATGATAAAAAAACAACTCAGCATCATTATGATGATTGCCGTCATCATAATCGGTTTTTTACATAAAGAAGCCTGGCTTGAAATGATCAAAGCAGGCGGAATCTATTCGGTCGCATTCAGCATCCTGCTTATGGCGGCCTGCGCCTTTTTCCCTGTCGTTCCGTTTGCCATTATCGCCGGCATGAACGGTGCGGTTTTCGGAATCGGAAACGGCCTCATGATCACGTTATCAGGATCGATGCTCGGCACGATGCTGCTTTTCTTTCTGGCCCGTTACGGATTCAGGGATTGGGCAAGGAAAAAGGCGTTAAAATTTCCGAAAATCGGTGAGTATGAAGGCTATTTTAACGAAAATGCCTTTACAGCCGTGCTTACGGGCAGGCTGATCCCTGTCATCCCTGCGATTGTCATGAATGCGGTCTGCGGATTGAGCAACATCAAATGGGCGGTCTTTTTTGCCGCTTCAACGCTGGGAAAAATCCCAAACGCTCTCATCGTATCGATTGCCGGCGCCAATTTCGGCAAACATAAGCTGCTTTCCTTCGGCATCTACGGCGTATATATGATGATCATCATGATCATCATATATCGAAAGTATCCCCAGCTTTTCACAGGCCATAAAAGATCGGAACAGTCGGAGAAAGCGCCTTGATATAAGGCGTTTTAAGGGCTGCCTGCTCTTGACATTCCGAAAGTTAATCAATGATGACAGCCGTTCCATACCCGATTAATTCAGAAGTACCCTGTCCTGCAGAGAGTTCAAACCTTAACCCGACGATCGCATTTGCTCCCGATTCCTCCGCCTGCTTCACCATGCGTTCTTTCACCATTCTCTTCGATTCTTCAAGCATTTCTGTATAATTTTTCAGTTCTCCGCCAATCACGGACTTCAAACCTGACAAAATATCTTTTCCGATGTTTCTCGATTGAACAACGCTCGCTGTGACGATCCCCTTAACCTCTTGTATGTTATGACCCGCGATCGTATCCGTTGTCACGATAAGCATGTGAATTCCCCCTGTGCCGTACAATATTTAATCTATGTATGATATCGGACAGATTTTAAAAATGTTGAGCCGATTTTAAAGCGGCCGGACAATTTCATTCCGGCCGCCTGCAAAACTGAACAAAGGTTGCACTCACAGGGTTGCAAGTGCCGTTTTACAAAAGCACTGTTAATGAAGCTCTAACCGTTTGCCGCTGATTGCGACGATCTTTTGAATAATCCCGGCATTTTTTGATAGATAGGGAGTTTCGAACATATCCTTATGCGGCCCGGCTCCCTTATACTCTTGATAGCTTCGTGTTGTGGCATCAGACCATTTTTGCAATGCGGTGGTTCCGCTTTGTTCTGTTTGAATGCCGGCTTCGATAAAGTGAATGTTTGCATCGACACGACCGTCATTGATTAATTTTGCCCAATATTTTTGATAGTTTGTCATTTTTTTGATGATTGCTTCCCTGAGGTGAGCAGGAACGTTTTCTGCTGAGACGCTGCTCGGCTGAGGCGGCAATGCTTGCTTCTTTTGATACGAATCGACAATAATAAGATCACTGACCTCTAAATCGCGTTTTTCCATTTCTTTTACAATCTCAAATGCTGTGTTGCCTCCTGCTGAATATCCCAGCAGGATATAAGGACCTTGAGGCTGGATTTCAATGATGTTGTTCACGTACTGTTCCATTCGGCTGTCTTCTTCAATAAAGTTAAATCCGTACACGGTCGCTTTGCCGTGTAGCTTTACAGCGAGATCTTTATAAAATATGCCGAAACCTGAAATGGGGGGAAAACAGAAAAGGTTCAATCCGGCCGGCGGATTCAGCCTGCTGACATGCTGCAAGGCCGATGCGCTTAGCTCATGTGAAAACAGCTTTTCAGCTAATTGTTCAATTGTCGGATTCTCGAATAATAATTCAATCGGAATATCTATCCCCTGGCTGTTTTTCAGCTGGTGAATGAGTTTCAGAGCCTTCAGCGAATGACCGCCAAGTTCGAAAAAGTCATCTTCAATACCGAGCTCCTTCACGCCGAGAATAGGCTTCCAGATGTCAATCAACTCCCTTTCGACCCAGTTTCTTGGCGGAACAATCTGTTTCAAAACCGGTTTTTGATCAGGTGCGGGCAGCGCGCGGCGGTCGATTTTGCCGTTTGCCGTGAGAGGCATGCGGTCCAGTTTAACCCAATCATGGGGTATCATATAATCGGGAAGCACCCTTGATAGTAATGAACGGATCGTTTTTTCCTCTGTTTGGTCATCGCTTACATAATATGCGATAAGGAGCGCTTCTTCGTTTTTTTCTTCAATGGTGACAGCTGCTTCTCGAACGCCTTCAATCTCGATGAGCCGCGCTTCTATCTCAGCCGGTTCTGTTCGTTTGCCGCGAATTTTGATTTGCCGGTCCATCCGGCTGAGATATTCTAAGTTACCGTCTGGCAGCCAGCGTGCCAAATCGCCGGTTTTGTACATTTTTTCCCCTGGTTGAAACGGATGTTGTACAAATGCTTCACTCGTCAATTCAGGTCTGTCCAAATATCCTATTGCAATACCATCGCCGCCCACGCAAAGTTCCCCGGGAACACCGATCGGCGCGAGCTGTCCGCATTCGTCAACAATAAAGGCTGTTGAATTGCTGATCGGTTTCCCGATGGGAATCGATTGAAAAAAATCTTGTTTGATTTCATAAAATGTAGAGAAAGTTGTATTTTCTGTCGGACCATATATGTTATAAAGCTTCAGGTTCGGGCACCGGTGTCTGACCGTATTCATCAATGCAGGCGTTAAAGCTTCCCCTCCGACATATAAAGTGGACAGTCCTGAAAACATCTCCGGCTGAACCTGTGCCAGCTGATGAAAGAGCGCCGTTGTTAAAAACAGCACTGTGATATCATGTTTAAGCAAATAGCCTCCAAAACGGGCAGGTGTCAACATCGTCGAGCGGTCAATCACATGGAGGCACGCTCCGTTCAGCAGCGCTCCAAATATTTCAAAAGTGATGGCGTCAAAGCCGAGTGAACCGGTTAGGATCAATCGGTCATTTGTATCGGCTGATGTGTAATTGCTGTTCGAGATCAGAGATACGACATTGCGGTGCGAGATCATCACGCCCTTTGGCTTGCCTGTCGAACCTGATGTATACATGATATAGGCCAAATCATCCGGGCGGGTATCTATGTTTATATCCCGGACGGATGCCAATAGGGCTTTCTTGGACATCACTACTTTGTTAGGAAAATCAATGTCCGTCTTGAGTCCTTTCTGAACGGCCAAAACGGCTGCTCCGCTTTCTTTCAGCATATAGCTGATCCGCTCGGGCGGCAGTTCGGCATCAAGCGGGAAATAGACGCCGCCCGCTTTTAAAACGGCGAGAACACCGATGATAAATTCAGGGGAATGCTCTGCTAAAATTCCGGCAATTCCGTTTTTCTTTAAGCCTTGTTCTTGGAAGATGCGGGCCCATGCAGTTGATGTTTGATCCAGCTCCCGGTATGTCATCGTCAAGCCTCCGGCATGAAGCGCGATGTGCTCCGGCGTTTTCTCAACTTGACTGGAAAACAAGTCAACGATTGTTTTGTTTGTGTCGTATTCTGTTTTTGTATCGTTGAATTCCTCGATGATCCGGACTTTTTCGTCAGGCGCGAGCATCGGCAGCCTGGAGGCGGGGATATCGGTGTCCTCCGCCGTTCTTCGCAAGGCTTCTAACAGATGGCCCTTCACACAGTCGATCCATGATTCGTCATACACGTTTGCATTGTAGCTGAACTTGATGACGAGTTCATCACCCGGTGCCATCACAATGTTGAAGTTGTAGCCAGATTGCTCCGACACATTTACATTTTCGATCTGAAGCGGTGATTCGGTGCGGTCTGCCGAGTCCTGCATTTGTTGCTGTAAAGGGTAGTTTTCAAAAACGAAAATATGATCGATGACACTCTGTTTGAAAGCGGTATGTGACTGAATGTCAGCCAATGGATAATAGCTGAACATGTCTTGAGCCAGCCTTTCTTTTTGGGAGCGGCGAAGCAGCTCTGAAAAGGTTTCACTTTCGCTCTCGGTCTTGATTCGCACCGGCACAGTATTGATAAATAAACCGATGATCTTCTCGACTCCCGGAATCACAGAAGGACGGCCTGAAACGACAGAGCCGAAGACGACATCATCTGTCCGGTTGTAGCGCTGAAGCATCAAGCCCCAAACGGTTTGCATGAGAGTGGCGAGAGTGGCTCCGTGCTGTTTGGCGATTGTGTTGAGCCGCGCCGTCAGCTCCCGGTCTAGCGAAAACATCAGCTCTTTCTGCCGATATCCCTTTTCCACAGATTTTGTAGACACTCTGGGAAGCCCGGTGGGCGCATTGCAATCTGTCAAGTAGTTCTCCCAGTATTCCTTGGCTTCGTCTTTGTCCTGGTCGGACAACCAGGAAATATATGTGCTGTACGGCTGAACAGGTTCTAAAGAAACGGATTCTCCTGAATAGATAGACTCGTAAAATTGCATAAATTCTTGCAACACGATCCCGAGACACCAGCCGTCCATTAAGATATGATGATGGCTCCACACACACACGTGTTTTTCCGGCGCCGTTTTGAACAGAGAAACCCGCATCAGCATATCTTTTTGCAGATCAAAGCCTTTCCGTCTGTCGCTTGCTTTAAATTGGCTGATATATTCGGTTTGATCAGCTTCCGGCATATCGGTCAGATCTTCAGCATGCAAATGAAAGGTTCGCTCTTGTAAAACGACTTGGCGCGGCTCTTTCAGCTGAGCAACATGAGGCAAAAAAACGGTTCTGAAAATGTCGTGGCGGTCGATGATCGATTGGACGCTTTGTTGGAACCAGTCTAAATGGAGCTGACCCCTTATTGTGAAAACGGACTGCTCAATATATGCGGCCCCTTCGTCTTGCAGGAAAGAATGAAAAAGCATTCCTTCCTGCATGTGGCTTAAAGGATAGATGTTTTGGATTTTTTGTGTATGATCCATTGTTTCCCCCCGCTTTTTTAATGGAATCCGAGTAAGTCGGTTATACTTTTAAATGCTTCCTCGGTCAGCTCGCGATCATCAAAGTCGCTGACGGTTTTTTCTGATTCAGTCTTGCTGAGGCAATGGTTTATCAGCTTTCTGAGATAGTACTGGCAATCTTGGGAAAGCCGTTCAATTGTTTCTTTCTGAAAACGATCTGTTTCATATGTCATGTTTACGGTCAACCTGCCTTCAGCTATGAGTGCGCTGATGTCCAGCGACTGTTCACGCTTCCAGGTGCTGGAGATATCCTCACCGCCCCCCAAAGGCGAAAATGTAAACGCATCAAGCTGTTCTGTTTCGGTTTGCGCCCGATCTGCGATGTCAAATTGCCCAAGATAGTTAAAGCAGATATCGGGTGCTTTGCCGAATTCGATCTTTGCTTTTTCGGGAGATGTCATATATTTAAGAACGCCGTATCCAAATCCTTTGTCAGGTATCCGTCTTAACGTGTCTTTTGTTATTTTTAATGTGCGGATCATATATTCTTCATGATTTTCAGCCCATGTATTCGGTTCAAGTTGAAGCAAGACTGGATATATGGCGGTAAACCACCCTACGGTTCGGCTGATATCGTGATGTGCCGCCTCAGATTGACGGCCGTGCCCTTCGAGCGCGATTTTTAGCGCCGGCTGCGGCGCCCATTGCTGAATAGCGAGTACGGCTGACGCCAAAAGCAGGTCTTGGGTATCCGTATTATAAGCTTTGTGCACATCTTTTAGGAGAGCGTCTGTTTCTTGTTGAGCTAAAGTAAATGATAGGGTGTCCCGTTTTTTCAAAACGGATTTGTCGATATGTGTCTGCTCTTTTGGCAGTTCAACTGTTTCGTGTTGTTCGATGGCGCGCCAATAGTCTGCTTGCTGTAATAGTCGCCGGCTTTCAGCATATTTGGCTAATTGTTCGGTATATGTTTGGAATGATGCGGTTTTTGGCGGGAGTACTATGTCATCTCCGCGAATCGCCTGCTCATAGCCGGATGCCAAGTCTTCCAGGATAATCCTCCATGATATGCCGTCGACAGCCAGGTGATGGATAGAAAGAAATAAGTCATCCCCTTCGCTTGAGCGGAAAAGCCCAGCTTGCACCAGCGGTCCGTTTTCCAAGTCCATTGCTTTTTGCAGCTCACGAACCTGGTGTTTGATGATGTGTTCATTGTCTTTTGATGCGCCGGTCAGATTGAAGATTCGCAGGTTGTAAAGCTGGTCCTCCCCGATGTTCGCCGGACGATTGTACAGGCGCAAGTTCCCTTGTTCATCTTTGGCGCATATCAGCCGCAGTGCATCGTGATGGACGGTTATCGCTTTTAACGTTTTTCTCAATGCTTCTTCATCTAACGGATTTGTCCGATGCAGCATAACCGATTGATTAAAATGGTGCGCATCTTTCATATCTTGAGACAGGAACCATTTTTGCACCGGTGACCACATGACCTCGCCTTCTACAGATGCTTGGCTGATCGGTTGTTGAGATAAACGAACATAGGGCGCCAGTTCTTGAATGGTCGGATGGCTGAAGATATCTTTTACGGCCAGTTGTTTTCCTGATTGATGCAATCTCGCCGATACTTGCAATGCCTTAATGGAATCTCCGCCAAGCTCAAAAAATGATTCATCAATTCCGATCTTGTCCACACCGAGCACCCCGCACCAGATGGCAGCCAATTCTTTTTCAATATCTGTAGTCGGAGCCGTAAATGTTTGCCTAGTCTCTTCCTTGTGCGGGATCTTTGCAAGTGCGGGCTTATTCAGCTTCCCGTTTGGCATGGTAGGCAATGCATCAAGCGTTTGAAAAAACGCCGGAACCATGTAAGCCGGCACTTTTTTTGCCAACGCTCTCTGCACCATGCCACAATCTGTGCCGTTTTCAACAACGAGATAAGCGCACAGTTCCTTATGACCCGCTGCGGTAACGGAATCCACCACTGCCGCTTCTTTTACTCCCGCAAGGCCGGAGAGTGCCGCTTCGACTTCTTTTATCTCTATCCGGTGGCCTCTGATTTTGACTTGTTCATCCATCCTGCCGACATACTGCAATGTGCCGTCCGGCAGCCATTTCGCCAAATCACCCGTCCGATACATGCGCTGATCTGGATGGAACGGATCTTGAACGAAAGCTTGAGCCGTTTGCTCAGGAAGATTGATATAACCTCTTGCAAGCCCCGGTCCTGTAATGCAAAGTTCTCCGGTGACACCGATAGGCTGCAAGTGATCTCCTTTTAAAATATAAACATTTGTATAAGCAATCGGCCGGCCGATCGTGACGTTTTCCTGTCGTTTTAATCTTCTGGCCGCCGTGGCCGTGATGCTGCTTTCTGTCGGTCCGTATTCATTGGAAATTTCTATGTCAGGGCGGAGCGAGAAACTGCGCTCCAGCAAATTCCGTTCAATCGCTTCGCCCCCTAATGTGACAAGCCGCAGTGTTTGCACATCTTCCGGCTGCAATACGTCAAGCAGTGTCCGGTACAGAATCGGAACGAGATTCATATGCGTAATGCCGTAATGGGCCAGGTATTGTTTAATAGCGAGAATGTCTTTCGCTTCTTCTTCAGCCGGGATAACGGTTTGCACTCCTGATATAAGCGGTGCAAACATACTTGTGACAAATGCGTCAAAGGAAAATGAGGAAAGCTGAAGTACGATATCCTGATCATGAAATTCATAAAAAGCACTGCGCCACTGAACTGTATAAGCGACTCCTCTGTGTTCCACCATGACGCCTTTTGGCTTGCCCGTCGTACCTGATGTATAAATGATATAGGCCAAATCATCAGGTCCAGAAGCAGATAGAATAGGTGCGGTGTCCTGTTCCCGTACATCTTCAATCAGAAGCACTTCGCCTTTAAAACCATCAGGTACTTGATGAATTGCCTTTTTATCGGTGATCAGCAGTTTTGCTCCGCTGTCGGCTAATACATATTGTTTGCGCTCGTCCGGATATCCAAGATCAATCGGGACATAGGCGCCCCCTGCTTTCCAGGTTCCGAGAACGGCTGCGATCAAGCCTGTTGATTTGGGAATCATAATACCCACAGCGATATCCGGACCAATTCCGCGATCTTGCAATGTTCTCGCTATTTTGTTTGACCATTCATCTAATTCTTGATATGTGAGCACCCCTTCACGAGTGATGAGTGCAGTTGCACTCGGCGATTTTGCTGCCTGGCGGGCGAATAATTCGTGAACGGTTATGTTAGGGCGATGTTGTTCCGGCATCCTGTTGAAATTTGTCTTCAGCAGCTGTTGTTCTTTAGCTGTCAGCATGCTGATCGCCTGCAGCGCTGTCTGCGGCGCATGGACAATATGCTGAAGCATTGTCATGAAATGAGATGTCCAGCGTTCGATCGTTTCTTGTTTAAACAAGGATGATGCATATTCAAATCGAAAATGTATGCGTTCATCCCCTTCTGAAACTTGCAGTGTCAGATCAAACTTCGACACGGTCTGAGACATATCGGCAGGCTGAATATGCAAACCATCCAGGAAAAGCTCTTGATGTTCCATATTTTGTACGACAAGCATCGCGTCAAACAGCGGATTACGGCTCATATCACGAACGACGTCGAGCCGGTCGACAAGCTCCTCAAACGGATAATCCTGATGTTCGAATGCCTCAAGCGCCGTTTGGCGGACCTCCCTTAAGAAATCGCTGAAACGTTTATTTTCTGTCGGATGCGTTCTGATTGCCAATGTGTTGACAAACATGCCGATAACAGGCTCTAAGTCTTTGTGCGGCCGCCCGGCGATCGGCGAACCGATGACGATGTCTTCCTGTCCGCTGAGACGGGCAAGGAGTGTGCTGTAGGCGGCAAGAAGAACCATATAAAGGGTACAGCCGTTCTCGCGGGCGATCTCGTAAAGGCCTGCTGAAGTGTCCGCATCAAGTGAAAAGGACACATGATCCCCGGCAAAGCTCCGCACCGCCGGACGGGCGTTGTCAGCCGGAAGCTCCAGCACCGGCAGCTCTCCGTCGAGCTGCTTCAGCCAATAGGCCTCCTCGCTTTGATACCTCTCCTCTTGTTTGAATGCCTGCTGCCAGACGGCGTAGTCTTTATATTGAATCCGCAGCGGGGCCAGCGTCCGGTTGGCGTACAGCTCACAGAACTCGCGGATGAGCGTGTTCACGGACACCCCGTCTGAAATAATGTGATGCATGTCCACCAATAACAGGTGGCGCTCCTCCGCTTCCTCCACAAGACCGGCACGGAAAAGCGGCGCTTCTTGAAGCTTGAACGGACGGACAAAGTCTTCAGCCGACTCCTCCTCTATGAGCTGAAACGGAACATCGTCATGGATACGCTGGACAGGCTCGCCGTCTGCGCCTGTTTCAAAGGAGGTCCTGAGTGATTCGTGGCGCCTGATCAGCTCTCGAAAAACCGCATTAAGCCGCGCGCGGTCGAGCGGTCCTGTCAGCTTAAGCGCCGCCGGCATATTGTAGCCGACACCGCCGTCTTCCAGCTGCTGGAGCACATACATCCGCTTTTGTGCCGAGGACACCGGATATGTGTTCTGCTTTTCCGCCGGTTCAATCGCTGCATAAGGGCTCTCATCCAATTCCTGAATGACGGCTGCGAGCTCTTCCAGTGTCGGCCTGGCGAAGATCTCTTTCAGCGGCACCTGCACGCCAAACACCTTGGCGATGCGGGAGACGAGCGCTGTCGCCTTCAGCGAATGGCCTCCCCGTTCGAAAAAGTGATCGTGAATGCCGATAGGACCGTTTTTCAGCACCTCTTCCCAAAGCTTGGCAAGCTTCATTTCCGTGATGTTTCGCGGTGCGGTGTAAGCGCGGCGCCCAGCCGCTTCACGAGGAGCGGGCAGCGCTTTGCGGTCAAGCTTTCCGCTCGGTGTGACAGGCCACTCTTTCATCTCGATAAAGGATGAAGGCATCATATAGGCCGGCAGACGCTCGGTCAGCTCCATCCGCACGGTCTGTTGATCTTGACCTTCAATATAGGCGTAAAGCTCGGTTTCAGCACCTTCTGACCGGGCAACAACCGCCGCTTCCCGCACACCGTCGATCTGTCGAAGCGCCGCTTCGACTTCTCCCGGTTCGATTCGGTAGCCGCGGATTTTCACTTGGCCGTCCGTGCGGCCCAGCCATTCAACGGTGCCATCCGGAAGCCACCTCGCCAGATCTCCTGTTTGATACATGCGTTCCCCTGGATAAAACGGATCATCGAGAAACCGTTCTTCTGTCAGCTCCGGACGATTCAAGTAGCCCCTTGCGACACCCGCTCCTGCGATATAGAGTTCTCCTCGGCAGCCGAACGGCAGGAGCTGCCGCTTTTTATTTAAAATATACAGTCTCATATTGTGTCCTGAACGGCCGATCGGGACATGGTGAAGCACTTTCCTTTTAGGGACGTCAAAGTATGCCGCTTCTACCGTCGCTTCCGTCGGCCCATAGGAATTTGTCAATTCCGTCCCCGGAAGAAGCTCATGAAAACGGGAGACGAGGTGCGCCCCCAGCTGCTCGCCGCCTGCAAAAACTCTTTTTAAATGTCTGATGTTGGCCGGTTTATTTCTATTATTGATATATTCCAAGAATGAGTGAAGCATAGAAGGGACAAAATGAGCCGCTGTCATTCGCTTTTCCTCCAGCGCTTTCAAGATGATTTCAGGATCTTTTTCCCCTCCTTGAGGAAGCAGATAGACAGAAGCCCCAGCAAACGGCCACCAGAACAGCTCCCATATTGAAGCATCAAATGAGTAAGACGTTTTATGCAGAATGATGTCCGAGTCGATAAGGGAGTAGCGGGTTTGCAGCGAATATAAAAAGTTGACCGCGGAACGGTGTTCAACCTGCACGCCTTTTGGGCGTCCCGTTGAGCCGGATGTATAGATGATATAGGCTAAGGCATCGGGCGGCACCGGCAAATTCGGATTGGATACCGCTTCCCTGTGGCTTTTACAGCTGTCATCGAGCGGTAAAATGGTTCCCTCAAACATCGATGCTTCGGCAAGATCAGATGACGCAAGCAGGATCTTTGCGCCGCTGTCCCTCATTAAAAAACGGATCCGTTCCTTTGGATAGTCCGGGTCGATCGGCAAATAAGCAGCTCCCGCTTTTAAAATGCCATAAATCCCGATCAGCATCTCTGGTGAACGTCTCCCCATTATGGCAATCACATCTTCCTGTTGAATACCGCGGTCTATCAGCTTCCAAGCGATTTGATTGGCTCGTTCATTCAGTTCTTTATAAGTGATAGAGATGCCATCCGCCAAAACGGCCGGGCGATCAGGCGTCTTTTCCGCCTGCTGCTCGAGCTGATCATGAAGCAACTGATCCAGTGGGAAATCGATTTTTTTCATCGGGCTGAAGTTTTGCAGAAGTGCGGTTTCTTCCTCTTTCGAAAGTATGGACAAATGGTCCAGCTCCAGCTCAGGATGATGTGCAGCGTTTTTGGCCAGAGTTTTAAAAAAATCGGCCCATCTTTGAATCGTTTCCCGTTCAAACAAATCTGTACTGTATTCAAACTGACAGTATAATTGTCCGCCGCTTTCGGCCATGTACAGTGACAGGTCGAATTTAGAAACCGGGTGGCTGATATCTTTCTGCCGAAGCTCAAGCCCCTCCATCGACAATTGTTGCCGCTCCATATTTTGCAGCGCAAACGTTGTGTCAAAGAGCGGGTTTCTGCTCATCTCCCGCTGAACACCGAGACGGTCAACCAGCTCCTCTAACGGATAATCCTGATGTTCATAGGCTTCTAGTGCTGTTTCTCGAATGTCCTGCAAATATTGTTTGAAAGATATTCCGCTCACCGGACGTGTTCGCAGAGCCAGTGTATTCACAAACATTCCGAGCACGGATTCAAGATCAGCATGCGGTCTGCCAGCGATCGGCGAACCGACGATGATATCTTCCTGCCCGCTTAGCCGTGACAATAAAACGGTGTATATCCCAAGAAGCGTCATATACAGTGTGCACCTGTTTTCTCCTGCGAGCTGTTGTAAACGTGATGTAAGCTCTCGACTGATCACAAACGGAACCCTGTCACCTGCAAAGCTTTTTGCCGCGGGACGCGGTTTGTCCGTCGGCAATTCGAGCACTGGCAGCTCCCCGGCCAGTTGTTTGAGCCAATACGATTCTTGCCGCTTGTATATGTCGCTTGTTTTGAATGTTTCTTGCCATGCGGCATAGTCTTTGTATTGAATGCGTAACGGGGCCGGTTCATGTCCTTTATACAGCTCGCTGAATTCCCGCATGAGCAAATGGATGGAGACACCGTCTGAAATAATATGGTGCATGTCCACTAAAAGCAGATACCGTCCTTTTTCAACTGTCACAAAGCCTGCCCTGAAAAGCGGAGCCTTTCCAAGATCAAACGGCCGGATAAATGATTCAGATGAAGATTCGCTTAGAAATTCAAATGGCACCTTTTCATGAATCCGCTGCACCGGCTCGCCGTCTTCTCCTGTTTCGAATGATGTCCTAAGGGGCTCATGGCGGCGGATCAGTTCTCGAAATACAGCTTCCACCCGATGCCGATCGAACTCGCCTGTCAGCTCCAAAACGGCCGGAATGTTGTAGCTGATTCCACCGCTATCAAGCTGGTGCAGAACATACATCCGTTTTTGTGCGGAAGAAACCGGATATGTCTCCTTCGTCTGTACTTGCTGAATCGAGGCAAACGGGTTTTCCTCCGCTTCACTGATGACAGTTGCCAACCCTTCCACGGTCGGATGGGCAAAGACATCTCTTAATGGAATCTGAACGTTCCATTCTTTGGCGATGCGAGAGATGAGCGATGTTGCTTTTAAAGAATGGCCCCCCAGTTCAAAAAAGTTGTCGCGAATGCCGACCGGGCCCCTTTTCAATACATCTTCCCAAAGCTGCGAAAGCTTGAGTTCGTTCAAATTGCGCGGTGCGGCGTATGACTGATGTGAAGCGGATGATGTTGGTTCTGGGAGGGCGCTTTTGTCGACTTTTCCATTTACGGTAAGCGGAATCGCTGGCACAGCAGTCCATTTTACTGGCATCATGTAGTCGGGGATGACGTCGGCCAAATCGTGACGCAATGCAGAAGGATCGATAGGTTTTCGCGTGCTGTAGTATGCGCACAATTCATGTTCCCCTTCACTGTCTTTTTGAACCAGGACAACCGCTTCCTTAACGGCAGGATGATTCGCCAATGTCACCTCAATTTCCTTCGGTTCGACCCGGTAGCCCCTGATTTTCACTTGATCATCAGTCCGGCCGATATAGTCCATTTGTCCGTCTGTGCGAAGCCTTGCTATATCTCCTGTTCGATACATGACGGCTCCCGCTCTAAACGGATCGGGCAAAAACTTCTGTTTTGTCAAGGCTGGATTGTTGACATATCCTCTCCCGACGCTCGCGCCGGATATATAAAGCTCACCCGCTACACCGCGAGGCTGAAGCCGTTTGTTTTTGTCAAGGATATACATGGCGTTATGGCTGATCGGTTTACCGATCGGCGGAGAATCCGGAATGTCGCCCTCAGGATGAATGGTGCTTGTCGAGACGACATGGGTTTCTGCCGGCCCGTAATGATTATGCAAGCGTATTCTGTTCCGCTTTAGCAATGTCTTAAAAATGTGAGAGACCGTCAATTGCTCTCCCGCTGTAATGACATGCTTCACACAGTTTGGAAAATTGTTCGCATAGTGTTCCTCGTTAAAAAGCATTTTCACAAAAGCCGTCGGGAAAAAGACGACTTCTATTTGCTGCGCATTGATCAACAAAAACAACTGAGCTGGGTCGCGCTTGATTGATTCAGGCACGATGCAAAGCGTGCCGCCGCTAAGCAAGGTTGTAAACAGTTCTTGGTAGCAGACGTCAAACGCACAAGATGCATACTGGAGCACATTTGTTTTGAAATCAATACATGCGTTTTCAAATTGGTCATCAAGCAAATTGGCCATATTTCGATGTTCAAATAAAACACCCTTCGGTTTCCCCGTTGTTCCAGATGTATACATGATGTAAAGCAAATCCTCCGCTGTGTTTACTGTCTCAACATTGCTTCCGTCTCTTTCCGCAACTGCTTCTTCCATGAATGTCACACATTGCTCTGTTTCGACTGACTTTACAACAGCCGCCAAATGACGCTGCGATACAATGTGCTGACAGCCGCTGTTTTCTATACAATAGCGAATGCGTTCGACGGGATGGCTCAGGTCAATCGGAACAAAAGCCGCACCCGCTTTTATTATGCCGAGGACTCCCGCCGCTAAAGCCGGAGATCGTTCGACAATGATCGCCACCGGCTCCTGGCGTTTGACACCCCGTTTACGGAGAATGCGCGCAAGTTTGTTGGCCGTTTCATTCAGCTCTTTATAGGTGATGGACTGCCCTTCATAGTGAATTGCTTTTTCATCAGGCGATTGTGCCGCCTGACGTTCGAACATAGACTGAATCGTTTCATATTCGCGCTGCTTTGTCTCTATTTTCAACGTGCTGAGCAGATCTTCTTGTTCCTGTGGTGTTGTGATCGTCAATTCCTCCGGGGTCAAATTCGGATTTTGCAGCACTTGTGCGATAATATGCTGCAAGTGGCCTTTGACACTTTCGATGAAAGAACGTTCATGGATACCGGAATCAAATCTCATTTTGAGATGTATGTCTTCACCTGGTGCCACCATTAGATAAAAGCTGTAGTTGGTCTCGTCTTCCATGTTGAAATCATGAATGTGAAACAGATCCTCTGCATCTTGTCCGTTGTTCAGCAGTGCGATTTCTTTTTCGACAGGATAATTTTCAAAAACAAGAATATGGTCGATTAAGCCTTGTTTGACGGCAGATCCCGCCTGTATCTCATAGAGCGGGTGGTAGCTGTACGGCTGCCCATTGAGCGCATCTTTTTGCACTTGTTTGATCAGTTTCACAAAAGGGGTTTTTGTTCCGGTAATCCGCACCGGCACCGTGTTAATGAAAAGGCCGATCATCCGCTCTATCCCTGCAATTTCAGACGGCCTTCCGGAAATAACCGAACCGAAAACCGCATCATCCGTCTGGTTATAAGCTTGAAGCAAAATTCCCCAAAGCGTGTGAAAAATGGTGCTCAGTGTGACCTCTTCCTTTGCGGCCAGCTCTTTCAGCTTGGCTGTATCTGTTTTTGAAAGGGAAAAGGTGACTTCTTCTTGACTGTTTTTGGCGCCCGCTGTTTTTTGCTTCGGCAGCCCGCTCTGCTGGTCAAATCCTTCAAGATAACAATCCCAGTATCGGGCGGCTGCATCTTTCTCCTGCTCCATCAGCCATTGAATATAAGTCCCGTATGGAACAGCAGGCTCAAGCTTTAATGGCGTTTGGCGCAAAAGGGAAGCGTATATATGGAAAAACTCCTTCAGGACAATCCCGAGGCACCAGCCGTCCATTATGATGTGATGGAAGCTCCATATGCATGTAAATTCGCGTTCACCCGTTTTGAGAAGGATGACGCGCATTAGTCCATCTTTTTGCAGATGAAACCCTTTGGCTCTGTCTGTTTTTTTGACGTCATCGATAAATGCGAGCTGGCCGGATCGGTCCAAATGAATCAGATCTTTTTCTTCTACGGTGATCGTCCGTTCTTTTAAGACGACCTGCTGTGGAACGGATACATTTTGGCTGACAAAAATCGTTCTGAAAATATCGTGCCGGGCACAAAGAACAGCAATGCTTTTCTGAAAAATTTCTGTGTCAACCTTTCCTGTCATTGAAAATGAGGCCTGTTCGACGTATGCCTGTGAGTCCTTTTCGAGAAGGGTGTGAAATAGCATGCCTTCCTGCATATAAGAAAGCGGATAAATATCCTGAATCTCATGCTTTTTTGTCATATTTTATCCCTGCCTCCGTTTCTACAGTTCTTCGACAAAGCTCGCAATATTGTCCAAATCTTCCGCTGTTAACGATTTGCTGCTAAAATCGCTGACTGTTTTTTCTGTTTCTTGTTTCCCGGTGCAATGTTTGATGATTTGGTGCAAATATTGTTTCAACGCATGCAACAGCTGTTTCATTGTTGTTGTTTGGAAGCGGCTTGGCGGATAGCTCAAATGAAAATACAGCTGATTTTGCCTTACCATGGCGCTCATGTCCAGCGTTTGCTCGCGCTGCCATGTGGGGGTGATGTCTTTCCCGCTCGCAAGCCCTGATAAGCTGAACATTTGTTGTCGTTCTGTATCATTGAATTGTCCTAAATAGTTAAAGCCAATCTCAGGCGGTTTGCCAAACTGGATCGTTTTCCGTTCAGGAGTTGTTAAATATTTCAAAACACCGTACCCAATTCCTTTGTCAGGTATTCTGTTGAGCATATCTTTGACGGTTTTCACCGCCATCCCAGCTCGCCTTCTGCTGCATGTAAATCAATCAATACAGGGTACATTGAGGTAAACCAGCCGACCGTCCGGCTGATATCCAATTCAGGAAGGATCTGTTCCCTCCCGTGTCCTTCCATCGCAATGCGCAGTTTCCGCTCTCCCAACCAATCACACAGGGCTAACGATGCTGCCGTCAGCAGAATATCCTGGGTATCTGTGCTGTAGGCGTTGTTGACCTTGTGGATTAAAACGTATGTGTCTTCTTCTGAAAGTGAAAAACTCACCGTTTTCCGAATGTTATCCGCAGCGCTTTGCGGTTTTTCGCAAGGAAGTATAGCGGCTTTTTCTTCTTCAACAGTACGCCAGTACGATTCTTCGCGAATGACTTTGCTGCTCTCTGCGTATTCCGTAAGCCGGTTTGCGAAATATTGGTATGAGTCCGTTTTCGGCGGAAGCTGGACCGGTTGTCCTGCGGCCGCTTGACTGTATGCTGCCGATAAATCCTCGAGCAAAATCCGCCACGACACCCCGTCAACGACTAAATGATGAATGGTGAGAAATAAATAAGCTCCCGACATTGTGTTGAACAAGCCTGCTTTTAGTAATGGGCCTTTTTGCAAATGGATACTGCGCTGCAAATCAGCGACTGCGTCTTCAATCATGTTTTCCCATTGTGCTGCTTTAGAAAGGTCTGCTATGTTCAGACTGTAAAGTTCGCCAAGAATTCCCCGGTTGATTTGTTTCAGCTGCCCGCCTTCATCGCTGACTGTCATACGGAGGGCATCATGATGGATAACAAGATGCTGTAAAGCTGTTCGAAGCGGCTGTTCCTGGAATCCTTCCGGGCTGTGAAGCATGACAGATTGGTTGAAATGCTGCGGCTCTTCGATATGCTGCGCGAGGAACCAGCGCTGAACGGGCGTCCAAGGAACTTCTCCTTCAATCGGCCGCTGATCGATGATCCTCTCAGTCTTGCGGATGAGAGGTGCGGCTTCTTTGATGGTTGGATGGCGGAATAAGTCGCTTGCCGTGATTTTTAAGTCAAAACGGCCAAGACGCGCAGATACTTGGAGGGCTTTAATCGAATCGCCTCCCAGCTCAAAAAACGAATCCTCGATCCCGACTTTTTCAACGCCGAGAACCTCTTGCCAGATCACGGCAAGCCGTTCCTCCAGCTGATTGCGCGGAGGTGTATATGCTGTGTTGATCGTTGTGATCTCCGGTTCAGGCAGCGCTCTTCTGTCGAGCTTTCCGTTTGGTGTCAGCGGCAAGGCGGAAAGCTCAACCAAATGCGTCGGGACCATAAACCCGGGCAATTGTTGAGAAAGAAGAGATCTGACTTTTTCGGTGTTCATTTCCGCTTGCAGGCTCATATAGGCAAGCAGTTCTTTATGTCCCGAGGAGACGGTTCGCGCGATGACGGCTGCTTCTTTGACACCGTCGATCTGCCGCAATGCCGCTTCAACTTCTCCCAGCTCAATCCGATAGCCGCGAATCTTTACTTGATCGTCCATCCGTCCGATATACTCAATTGTCCCATCCGGCAGCCAGCGGGCCAAATCACCGGTCCGATACATTCGTTCACCAGGTGCGAAGGGATTTGCCACAAATTTTTCTCTCGTCAGCTCAGGTCTTCCGCAGTAGCCTCTGGCTAGCCCATCCCCGCCTACGCATAATTCTCCGATGACGCCAATGGGCTGCAATGTCCCGCGGCTGTTAACAATATAAGCGGTTGAATTAGCGATTGGACGGCCGATCGGAATTGAAAGGCTATACTCTTGTTCAATCCGGAAGCAGGTTGAGAATGTTGTATTTTCCGTTGGGCCGTAACCATTCCATAGGAGCAGGTCTGGCGCTGCGTTGCGGACGCGGTTGACATGGTTTGGCGACAGTGCTTCTCCGCCGATAATCAACCTGGACAGGTCGGAAAATGTTCGTTCATTTTGTTCTGATAATTGATTAAATAGCGATGATGTCAGCCATAAGGTCGTGATTCCGTTATGCTGGATGAATGTCTTGAGATGATCGGAATCTAAATAAGTTTCTTGATCACTAAGGTATAAACGAGCGCCGTTTAATAGCGGTGCGAATATTTCAAATGTCATCGCGTCAAATCCCAATGACGCTGTCAATAAGAGCCTGTCTTCAGGCGTCAACGCCATATCGCTATTTTTCACGAGGCGGACGACGCCGCGCTGTTCAACCATTACGCCTTTTGGCGTGCCGGTTGATCCGGATGTATAGATCACATAAGCGAGAGAGTCAGAACCGCCCCGCTGTTCGGGATTGCTGGCGGGTATTCCGGCCTTCAGCTGGATGTCCTCTATGAATAACCGTTTTCCAACAATATGAGATTCTAATTGATCTGATTGGAGAAGAATATCAGCTTTGCTGTCAGACAGCATCCATTCCAACCGTTCCGGCGGCATGTCTTCAGCGATGGGAAGATAGGCTCCGCCAGCTTTTAAAATACCGAGAATTCCGACTGCAAGTTCAGGGGTGCGATTTGTTAATAATGCAACGACACTTTCTGAACCGACGCCATTTGCCCGAAGCACAGCGGCTATTCTGTTGGCCCGTTCGTTTAGTTCCCGGTATGTCAATGTTTGTCTATCATGTATAACAGCCGGGGCGTGAGGCGTTTTGGCAGCTTGATGTTCAAATAAACGGCTGATCGTTTCGTGTTTCGGGTAGTCTTGTTTTGTCTGATTAAATTTGTGAATCACTGAGTTTGTCTCGTGTTCATCCAATACATGGATATCTCCGAGATGAATGTTCTGATGTTCGATCACATGATTGAGAATATGAATATAGTAGGAAATCCATTTCTTGATCGTCTGTTTCTGGTAGATGTCTGTGTTGAATTCAACATCAAAACGGATTGTCCCTTGATCTTCTTCAGCTGCATAAAGGGTCATATCAAACTTAGAGACTTTATGGGTGTTATGAGCTGCAGCTACCAAATGCAAGTCATGTAGAGTCAGTGATTCCCGTTCCATATTTTGTAGAACGAACATGACGTCAAACAGCGGATTTCGGCTCATATCACGGACGACGCCAAGGCGCTCAACCAGCTCTTCAAACGGATAATCCTGATGTTCGTATGCGGCGAGCGTCGTTTGACGCACTTCCCTTAAAAAATCGCTGAAACGTTTGTTTTCTGTCGGATGCGTCCGGATCGCTAGCGTGTTGACAAACATGCCGAGGATAGGTTCAAGGTCTTTGTGCGGCCTGCCGGCGATCGGCGAACCGACGATGATATCCTCCTGCCCGCCAAGCCGCGCAAGGAGCGTGTTGAATGCGGCGAGAAGCACCATGTACAGGGTGCACCCGTTTTCCCGGGCGATCCGGTAAAGCCCTGCCGCCGTTTTCGCGTCAACCGTGCGGGACACTGTATCACCCGCAAAGCTCCTCACGGCCGGGCGGGCGTTGTCAGCCGGAAGCTCCAGCACAGGCAGCTCTCCGTCGAGCTGCTTCAGCCAATAGGCCTCCTGGCGCCTGTACGCCTCCCCCTTTTTGAATTCCTGCTGCCATACGGCATAGTCTTTATACTGAATCCGCATCGGGTCAAGCGTCCGGCTGGCGTACAGCTCACAAAACTCGCGGATGAGCGTGTTCACCGACACCCCGTCGGAAATGATATGATGCATGTCGACCAATAACAGGTGGCGTTCCTCCGCTTCCTTCACGAGAGCCGCGCGGAAAAGCGGCGCTTCATGAAGCCGGAACGGACGGACAAAGTGTTCCGCGGATGCCTCCTCCATGAGCCGGAACGGCACTTCGTCATGGATGCGCTGGACTGGTTCGCCGTCTGCGCCGGTTTCAAACGACGTCCTGAGCGACTCGTGGCGGCGGATCAGCTGCCTGAAAACCGTGTCGAGCCGCGCGCGATCAAGCGGGCCTGTCAGCTCGAGCACTGCCGGCATATTGTACCCAGTGCCGCCTTCGTCAAGCTGCTGGAGCACGTACATCCGCTTTTGCGCTGAGGAAACCGGGTAGGTATCCTGTTTTTCCGCCGGTTCAATCGCCGCATAAGGGGTTTCGTCTAATTCCTGAATGACGGCGGCGAGCTCTTCCACTGTCGGACGGGCGAAGATGTCTTTCAGCGGCACCTGCACACCAAACTCTTTGGCAATACGGGAGACGAGCGCCGTCGCTTTCAGCGAATGGCCGCCCCGCTCGAAAAAGTGGTCACGGATCCCGACAGGGCCGTTTTTCAGCACCTCTTCCCAAAGCCGGGCAAGCTTCATTTCGGTCATATTTCTCGGCGAAGCGTATGCGCCCCGGTCAGCCGCTCCGTCAGGAGCTGGCAGCGCTTTTCGGTCGAGCTTTCCGCTCGGGGTGACCGGCCATTGTTTCATTTCGATGACATGAGATGGCATCATGTAAGCCGGCAGCCGTTTTGCCAGCTCCGTCCGCACAGTCTGCTGATTTTGTCCTTCAATATAGGCGACAAGCCCGGTTTCCCCGTTCTCAGTCCGGGCGGCAACCGCTGCCTCCCGTACACCTTCGATGTGCCGGATCGCCGCCTCGATTTCCCCCGGTTCGATCCGGTAGCCGCGGATTTTCACCTGGCTGTCCAGGCGGCCGAGCCATTCAACGTGACCGTCCGGCAGCCAGCGTGCCAGATCCCCGGTTCGATACATTCGTTCACCCGGATAAAACGGATCATCGAGAAACCGTTCTTCCGTCAGCTCCGGGCGATTCACGTACCCCCTCGAGACGCCCGAGCCTGCGATATACAGCTCTCCGGCCACACCCACAGGCTGAACAGCCCGCTGATCGTCTAACACATAAAGGCGGGCACCCGGTACAGGTTTTCCGATCGGAAGGCGCGTCCGTTCGCTGTCCTTCCTGGCGTCGTACACATGAAATGCCGCATCGATCGTGGCTTCTGTCGGCCCGTAGCCGTGGATAAGCGCCGTCTCCGGCAATAACCGGGCAAACCGGGCCGCAGTCTGGGGCGCAAGCGCTTCACCTCCGGCGAATACACGCTTCAATGTGTTCGAAAGGCTTGTCCTTTTCTCTTCTGTTTCCATCTCCAGCCGCTCTAAAAAGCTGTTGACCATCGCCGGAATAAAATGTGCCGTCGTTACCCCTTCGGCTGTGAATGTTTCTGCCATCAAAGCGGGGTCCTTTTCCCACCCTGGCGGAAGTAAATATACGGAAGCGCCTGGGATTGCCCACCAAAATAGCTGCCAGATCGAAGCGTCAAAAGAAAAGGATGATTTCAGTACGATCACATCATCTTCGCTTAACGGAAACTGTTCCTGCATACCCGATAAAAAGGCTACAGCCTGGCGGTGCTCCACCGCGACGCCCTTCGGTCGTCCGGTCGAACCCGACGTATAAATGATATAGGCGAGCGATCCGCCGTCTATATCAACCGATAACGGCTCTGTTTCCGATGTCTCCTCCGTAAGAGCAGCAAGGTCAACCTCCATCGTCTCACCGGAAAATCCCGGCACCGATAAACCGGGCTGGACGATAAGAAGTTTGGCGCCGCTGTCGTGCAGCATGAAGCCGAGCCGTTCTTCAGGATACGCGGGATCAAGTGGCACGTAAGCTCCGCCGGCTTTCAAAACGGCCAGCACAGAAATCACCATCTCAGGCGAGCGTTCAGCAAGCACGCCGATGACGCTTCCCTCTTCTGCGCCTTTTTTCTTCAGCTGTATAGCGAGCCTGTTTGTGTACTGATCGAGCTCTCCGTACGTTATGATGCCGCCGGAAAAACGGAGCGCCGGAAGGTGCGGCGAAAGAGCCGCGCGGCGGGTAAACAAGGCATGAAGCGTCGGCGCCAATGGTTCTAAAGTCTCAGTTTTGTTAAATGTAAACAAAATCTTGTCCTTCTCTTTCGAATCAACCATATCAATGTTTCGAATCAGCTGTTTTGGATCGGCAATCGCTTTTTCTACAATGGTCAAAAGATGGGTTTGAATCCGTTTCACTTCATATTGAGTAAACAAAGCGGTTTGATAATCGAAATTTAACTGAATCATGCCGGTATCGATACGTTCTTTAATTGAAACGGAAAGCTCATTCGCAGTATGTCCGCTGAAGTACAGGGCTGTCTCATAATCGAAGCCGTCAGCCTGCTTCCATTGAAGCGGCTGATACTGCATTGAAATGCCGATCAAATTTTGCAGATCATGGTGTGCATGCCGCAACTGATTCACCAGCAGATTGTAAGGGTATTTTTGATGACGCATGACAGAAAGCTGCTCTTTTCCCACACTGTGGACGAAAGAAATAAAATCAGAATCAGGATCTGTCATCATTCTGACCGGCAGTGTGCTGACAAACATACCGAGCATGTCTTTTTCCAGTCTGGAGCCGCGGTTTCCATAATAGGTGCCGATCGCAATATCTTTTTTTGATGTCAGCCTGCTGATCAATATGTATAACGAAGCCATAAATAGAGATAGGATACTGACCTGGTGGTGTTCACAAAAACGTCGAATCGATTTTTCCAGAGAGTGAGAAAGTGTAATCGTGTCTCTTGAAGCGGCGGTACTTTGTCGTTTGCCTGGGGAGTGTTCGGTCAGTGTTGGGTGTTCTGGAATTGAATCGAATTTTTCAGTCCAAAATAAACGATCTTTTTCAAAACGGGAAGATTGCAGGTATTGTTGTTCTTTTTCCATATAGGTTAGGTAAGAAGGTCCATCATGTTCAGGCAAAGGCTCATCCCGCATTATTTTTTGATATATGTCAATGAGCTGATTGCCGAGCAGGTTAAGTGAAATGCCGTCCATGATAATATGGTGAAATTTTGCATAAAGCCAAACTTCTTCTTTTGAAATCTTTAGCAGAAAGGCTTGATAAAGAGGCGAATGAAACAACTTAAACGGTATATAAGTCTGAGCTTCAATCCATTTGTCCCGTTCATCAATGCCGGAATTGGTAAAATCAATTATCTCCAAGGAAACCGGCCGATGTTCAGCAAGATACAGCTCAGGCTCGGGTCCGTTCCCCTCCGTCAGCTGCAATTGAAGCGAAACATTACGGGAAAATGAAAAGTCCAGTGCACGCTGCAGGATCTCCGGATCGATTTCGCCCCTGAATTTTACACATGCAGCAAGATTGCAGATACTTGTACCCGGATCAAGCAGTTCAGTAAACCAAACTCTCCGTTGAGCATGAGTTAATGCGTAGGTTTTGTCTACCAATAGACTCCCTCCATTTCAGATAAGAGGATGATACAGATCATATTTCAATGATTGTTTGCTCAGGAGCCGTTCCGGCCGTATGTAAACTCATCCAGATCGTTACATTCAGTCAAGGGCTTCCAAACATGGGCACTGGATTGCTTAATGAAACCCCAGATTGTTCCCAGTTCCCGTAGCGCTCCTGTGCTTTGCTTTAAAAATTATACTCTTAAGATGAAACCATTTCGATTACAAAAATATAAAATGTGCTCCATATCCTTTCTTAGAATGTGAAACTTTTGCTTGTCTGCTTACCGCAAAAGCAGATTGTGATGTTCCTAACTTAAGCAAGTTTGGAATAGATAGTGTCACTCCCTGTCAGATTTTGTTGTGATCTGACGGCATCACAATCATAATATACCTCGTTTGGATGATGTTGTAAACGATAATTGTATGTTATTTACAAAGTTTAAAATAAAATACACAATTTGTCCCAATTTTCAACCAGTCTTCATGAAATTTTCATCCACAAAACAAGCGGCTCTTCAAAAAGAAAGCCGTACATTTACCGATTTTTCTTTTCAATGAAACTGCACCTTTAAAAGCACGCAAAAAAAGCGGCCGGGTCATGTCGCATACCCAGCCGCTCAAGCGGAAATTTAACGTTTTTTCCGTCTGCCAGTCAGTACATACAGCAAGCCGCCTGCCAGAGCAAAAGCTGTGAAAAGAAACAGCATATAACTGAACTTTACTGCCTTTTCATGTCCCATTGCCGGAAGGAACGGAATGTCAAACTCCGGAATTGTCAGCAGGCCGCCGACAAAGGCGATGCCGATTCCTTCAGATAGAAAGCAGGCGAAACTCAGGATTCCCATGCCTGCCCCGGCTTCCTCTTCCTTCAAGGTTTTTGAAGCACTGTTGGAAATCACCGTTTTGATAAACGAGAGGCCGCAAAACGTGGACACAAGCAGCGCAGTCATGACCCAGGGCGCCCGATCGCCGATTTGCGATGCGGCGACAAAGCTTGCGGCAATGAGTGTTAATCCGAGAGAAAACACCCGACGATTGCCGAACCGATCCACCAATGCGCCGCTCAAGAAACCGAAAAAGATGACGCCGATCGTTCCGGGAAATATAATTCCGCCTCCAATCGTATCGGCACTCATATGGTATACGGCTCTCATCATATAAGGCACCATTGAGATAAACCCGGCAACGGTTCCCAATAACAGGCATCCTGACAAAACGATTATGACAAACGTTCGATTTGAGAATAATGACGGCTCGATAAAAGGATGTTTTACACGGCGGATGTGAAGGGCAAATCCGCTCAATGCCAAGATGCCCGCCGTGATATAGAGCATTCGGTATTGTGCGGTAAACAACGCAAACATCACAATGCCGAGCGAAAGCAGGCATACCCCCAGAACGTCCATGCTTCGCTTTGAGACCGCTTCGTCAGTAAGCCGCCCAGAAAAGTAAGGAACTGACAAAAGCACTGCCATCGGCGGGAGAAAGAGAAATGACCAATGAATATAATGGACGATCACTCCCCCAATCGCCGGACCGACGCCTTCCCCCGCCGCCACCAATGAACCGACGATTCCAAACGCTTTTCCGCGGTCTTCTGAACGGACAAAGCGCGTGATCATCACCATGATCAGCGCAGGCACGGCCGATGCGCCGGCGCCCTGCAAAAAGCGCGCGAAAATGACGGCCGGAAAATAAGCGTGTGCAAGCATGCCAAATAAGGAGCCTGCTCCATATATCATGAGGCCGATGAGAAGCGGCCTTTTTAAACCGTACATATCGGAAATTCTGCTGTAAATGATCGAGCCGACGGCAAACGAAAGGATGAAGCTTGTATTCACCCAGCCGGCCGCGGACGGCGGCACGCCAAAATCCGCTGCAATGTCGGGCAATGCGACATTAAATACGGTCTCGTTCATGACGCTGAAAAACGCGACAAAGCTAAGCCAGCCAAACGCTGATTTTCGCTGATGAACAGATTTTTCCGTCTCTGAATATAATTCTTTTTCCACCAAAATGATACCCCCGCATGTCAGGGGGAATCACGCAGTTTATAGGGCAGATGATGCGCTTCCCCCCCTTAATTTGTACCCCGATTGTTTTTCTGCACTTCATAAAAACGCCTCCTTATTTATGATGTTCTCATTATATACCAAATCAAAAATCGCATCTATGTATCTTTATTTCTATTCTTTCGACTATGTATGATGGAAGGAGATAGAATGATGAAAAAAACGTTGTTTTTGTGGATGTTTATATTATTATCGCTCGGATTGTTTCTATTTTACGGGTTTAAAAGTTCCGCCGCCGAATCGGCATTCCCCGTACCATTATTCGCCAAAATCAAGGAAACGAACGAATACGAGAAGGGGAAAAAAGCGGTCACATACACCTACTACCCCGCTAAAGAAGAAAACGGTCCGAGCCCGGTTTACCTGATGAAAATCGCGGAGCAGGGCTGGCATCATCTGGAACAAACGGGCCTGGCGGGAACGTACGAAAAAAACGGGAAGACCGTCACACTTATTTACGGTACCGGAGAATTGGCGGTGATACAGGAATAGGCCTTTAATAAACGAATGATGTCAATGTGTTGCTCAACGCTTTCGGCTTGATATTGAGGCATAAAAGATGACAAGCACAACAAGGCCCCCATTACATTCGATAATCAAAAAGTATGCGTTTCTAAAACCGGTAATGTTGTGTCATTTTTAAATTGTAGAACACCGATTAAGATATCTAACTGTAAAGCCCCGAAAAACCCCTTCCCTCTTGGTGTTGCTTTTCGGGGCAACTTCGGCCGGCTTCATCCCGTACAAAGCATGTTCATTTTCCAATCCCTTTAAACTTGATTCCCGCTGTGACAACGATCCAGAGAATGATGACAATCGGAATCCATACCACCGCAAATGAATAAGCCGGTTCGGCAACAGCAGCAATGACGGCTCCGAGACAATACAGCACGATCGTTAAAGCGCGGAGCAGTGCATCTGTATGTACGATGTTTTGCTTTTTTTTGCTAAAAAACCGCCCGCTTATATCTTCGAAAAAGTTGGCAAGCGTCCCGGTTAAGACGGTTGTCGAAATACCGGCGATACCGAGCTTTCTAGCCGCAGTTGTCTGAAGCCCCATCGCAATGCTGAGCAGTATAATCAATATATACGCTGACGTTTGCAGTGATGACAGACATGCAAACAGAAGCAAAACGCCCCCCTCGACAATAAGCGCTGTCGTTACGGATGACGGCCAGAAGGATTTTTCCTGTTTTCCGACAATCAAAGACGCAATGATCACGCCGAGTATGAAACCGAGCAATGCGATGAGAGAATACATGGCGGTTTTTTGGAGAGAGTTTCCGAGGGCCAATCCGAGCAGTACGATATTCCCCGTCATGTTGGCGGTAAAGACGCGGCCGATGCTTAAGTACCCTATTACATCTACAATCCCTGCGATCAAACAGAGAAGCAAAAGCATGATGTAGCGATAATACGCAGCTTTCAATGTGATTCAATCCTTTCTAAACAGACCTTTCGGCATATTCAGTGAAACGGTGAATCGGCGGAAGACATGATATTCTCCGCCGACTCATTCATTTGCTTTTTTTCACACGAATACCATTTTACCATAATGATGACCGTATCGGGCCGAAAGAAACCCAGCTAGAGATGTAACCCTATTCTTTATGGATATGGTCTTTGTATGTATCGATATAAACTTTTACTGCGTAAAATACTTCTTCCAATGTAGCGTATTGTTTTTGCAGTTCAGACATGAGCAGATGATTTGGTAAGCTGATTTTCTTTCATATTGTCCTTCCATGATCAATTCGCTTGGAAGCTTCGATTCTGGTACAGCCGCAAGCCATAAATCCTGCTTTGTCACCTGCCGGAACTACGGTTTTTTAGTACGGTTAATTCCCCGTTAATCTCGATAATGGCAAAGTGCACTTCTTCGATATTGAAAATATCTTTTTCCCTGAGCTGCTGATTAAGATAGTCGGCGGTGTAGCGCATGCTGCGCATATTTTTTCGAGAATTTTTCCGTTTTGAATCACCACTGTCGGATCACCCGCAAAAAACGTCCGGCTTTTTTGGCTCCACATCAAAATGTGTGCTGTCGCCAAAATAACGCCCACAAACATAAAAAAAGGGATTACATGATGGTGGATTTTAATATTGGAATTGAAAGTCAAATTCGCGGTAATCGCTCCGAGCGAATAATGAGATTGATATATTCGTTCACAGGCTTCACCCCATCTGGATACCGTCGGCCGTCCCAGCGGAAAAATTGAAATATTTCCTGTTCAAAAAGGGATACTATTTCGTGAGGTGGTGCTTTTATGGATTTCCCGATTATACATACGAATGTATGGGATGCTGTTACAGCGGTACCAATTATCATCTTCATGACACAGCTCATCAAAATCTTTTTAAAGGTTCCAAAAAAGTATGTGCCGACAGTGGCCCTGGCCCTCGGCTTGATTATATCTGTCTGCATCAGCCATCGGCACAGCCTCATAGCCGGTATCTTTATGGGCGGTTTCTACGGCTATGCCGCTATCGGATCGTATGCATCACTAAAAACAACGGTTACATCGTTTCGGAACAACAGCCGGACATAACAGCGTACGGACTTAGAAAAGTCCCGATTGTTTTTGCAGGAACAGCCTCGATTTACTCTTGCGATTCACAAGAGAATGTACCAATGAACTTTACCCGCAGCCTTATAGCGATTTTCATATGAAGACTAATAAACAACGAACGTAGAACCAAATGTCAACAACTCAGGCTGATTATATTTGCTCGGATGTTTTTTCAGTCACCTTCCAGGCCGCAGAATCAATCCTTATCTTGCACCACATTCCTTCCCGAAGCAAAAAAAATAAAGTGTAAACTTGTCAGTCAATATTCGGGCATTGATGAGAGCCTCTCGTTTACTGTTGAATGATTTCAGCTAAAGTTGAATAAAAATTAGATTGAAAGAGACCCTACCATTGATGTCAGTGAGTTTTACTATTTTATAGGAAGGAAGGAATCGTTGATGAATAAGCTTTGCCGAGAAGTTTGGATCGAAGTCAATCTTGATGCAATTAAAAAAAATTTACGAGCGATTCGCCATCATATTCCAAATAAGAGCAAAATTATGGCCGTTGTAAAAGCGAACGCTTATGGTCACGGGTCTGTAGAAGTGGCGCGCCATGCACTGGAACACGGGGCGAGTGAGCTTGCTGTAGCCAGTGTGGAGGAAGGAATCGTTTTACGAAAAGCAGGGATTACAGCGCCTATCCTTGTACTTGGTTTTACATCCCTTGGTTGTGTGAAAAAGTCAGCAGCTTGGAATATAACTTTATCGGCATTTCAGGTTGATTGGATTAAAAAAGCTAACGAGATCTTGGAAAAAGAAGCGAGTACTAACCGGCTGGCTGTTCATATTAACGTGGATACTGGTATGGGCCGATTAGGTGTACGCACAAAAGAAGAACTTTTAGCAGTAGTGAAAGCGCTAAAGGCAAGCAAATTCCTCAAGTGGACAGGGATCTTCACACATTTTTCAACAGCTGATGAACCAGACGCAACACTCACCAAACTGCAGCACGATAAATTTATCAGTTTTCTCAGCTTTTTAAAAAATCAAGGCATTGAGCTGCCCACCGTGCATATGTGCAACACGGCTGCAGCCATCGCTTTCCCGGAGTTTAGTGCTGATATGATTCGTTTAGGTATAGGCTTATATGGTTTATATCCTTCAGCATATATCAAGCAGCTAGGCCTCGTAAAGCTTGAGCCTGCATTAAGTTTAAAGGCGCGTATCGCTTATGTGAAAACTATGCTGACAGAACCGCGGACTGTAAGTTATGGCGCTACGTACATCGCAGAACCTGGGGAAGTCATTGCTACACTGCCGATCGGCTATGCTGACGGCTATTCTCGTGCACTTTCCAATCGCGGGTTTGTTCTTCATCGCGGAAGACGCGTGCCGGTGGTGGGAAGAGTAACAATGGATCTCATAATGGTAAGCTTAGGAGAAAGTGAAGGTAAGCAAGGAGAGGAAGTCGTGATTTACGGCCGGCAAAAGGGAGCCGAGATTTCCGTTGATGAAGTTGCTGAAATGCTTAATACGATTAACTATGAAGTCGTGTCTACATTAAGCCGCCGCATCCCTCGTTTTTTTATAAGGGATGGCGAGATTATGAAGGTATCAGCTCCAGTACTATACGTGTAAATATTTGTGGAGTTGTTTTTGCAGATGCGAGGTTGTACATTAAAATCCCTCTTTTATTGAACATCAAGATCCCTTCCCTAGAGGGGTTTTGCTTTTGAATAGAACGAAATTACTTCGAATATAAATCGCGCCTCAAGCACAAACCTACTTCTTGTGTGTTTCACCTTACGAATCAGAATTACTATATACTTGCTTAACTTTATAAGCAAGTACAGCGAGGTATAAAATTGCAATAAACACTAATACTCCAGTGCCAAAATCAGTTTTTGATACTAAATAAAGACCCATTACACCGAAAATAATGTACATCACAATATCAAAAATAATTTTCTTGTTGTTCATTAAGCTCCCCCCGTTTAGCAATTGATTCTCGGTGCATATTTGATTGCAACCCGAGAATCTTTTAAACACATTAACTCTAACATGTTTCTTTTTTGCATTACATAAAAAATCAAATAATTGAGTCAATTTTCCTGATCAATACTTTGTATTTTTGTAACGCTCAAGACTGTCCATTCATTTTTTTAAAGTTTAATCCATATGCTCATTTCAGCCCTTGTCTATTTCATTACAACCTCCCTTTAGTTTTGTTAAAACGATGCTTATCAGCTTACATTTTCTTTAAAATCTTATGTAATCCCCATCGTATTTTTTATACGACTAAAAGTAAGGGGTTGATGTAAATATAGGAACACCGACAAAACTGATGATCGGGACATTATTTATGATTGAGGAACTGCAGAACTACATCCCCCGCCTTCCACGGGAATTTCCTCCATTACCTTTTGCTTCGTTCAACAATTCTATAAATCACTAGCGCGCCAATGAAAATAGCAAACAAAACAGTTAATACGACATTGCTTAAATCAATTAAAAAATTAAGTAAAAGTACCGCGATTATATAAAGTATCATGAATATGTAAAACACTTCTGTTTATTTCCCCTCTCGCTTTGCGTCTTTATTGCAAAGTATTGTTGCCATGATAATACAAAACTTTATACTTGTCTGTAAGAAAGGATATGAAAGCAGCATCTTATTTTAAGGATCTGCTTCGCTTAAGTCAGATAAATTACTTTTCCTCTTTTAAACTAAGGCATCTGAATGGATTCTCTTTTTTTGACAAGTTGTAAACACCCCCCTTCGTTAAAATGTCAGTAAAGCTTTACCCGTTTATATGTTAACTTTTTTTGAATATAGCTAAACATTTTTATTAAAATAGAGAGGGCTAAATCATAATGTCCCATTTAGGTAATGATTTACCGCGAAACCTAATTTTTAAAGGATCGGTGATTGAGATTGAAAAAAATTGCACTGTCTTTTCTTATTGTAGCTGGTTTGGTTGTAGCAGCAATTTTTTCGGTTCATTATTTTTATAATACTCAAGCTGAAAAAATTGCAAAGAAAACGGAGAATTACCTTATAGACAAAGAAAATAAGAAAAAAGAGGACATGAAAGAGATAAAAGGTATACGCTCAAAAGGCGGTGACTACGGAATTTTGGTTCGGGTAATTTATAAAAACAATCCAAACGTTCATTATTTTTATAAGTCCTATAAGGGAAAGATAACTTATGACGGCAAGGAAGATTTAAGCAAGGCGAAAGAACCGGGACTAAAAGGAAGGCAAGGTTAAGTCGCTCATTAATGGGCGACTTTTTTATTTGTAGTGTTTTGTATTTTCTTCAACAAAACACCTCTACTTCTTCAATATTGAACTCTAGGTATTCACAAATCGACATTTTCTCTATTCCTACTTTTGTATCCCCGTATTCCGCTCCCCCATTCAATTTTATGCCTCACCCCTCCGAATAAAATCAATCATTTCGGTCCAAATAAAATAGTTCAATATCATCTATACACTCACAGCACTATTAATTAAGATTAGTCTGTCACCGTGACAAATTTTAGAAAGGTGAGAATGATATGAAGCGTAAATGTTTAAAATGGATCGCGGCTGTCTTTGTTTGTTTTACATGTTTTTCTGCAGCTTTTGCCCAAACAGCTGTGGCAGCCGTACATTCCAAGACCCCGGATATTCTCGGAACAACCGGCAAAACAAATTTGAACCAGGCTTACAAAAAATATTTTGATGGGAAAGGCGGTTCCCTGTTTCATTATATGAGAGACGGTTCGGCTTTCATCGCTTCGACGTTGGACGATGACCTTGGCAATGGCTATTACAGCGTCAAAACGGAAGGCATGAGCTACGGGATGATGATCGCGCTGCAAATGAATGATGAGTATAAATTTCAAAGGCTGTGGGATTTCGTCCGCAAATATATGCGCCATACCGACAAAAATGACAGCTTGTACGGCTACCATCGCTGGCATATGAAAACGAACGGCTCTGACGTGCAAACCATTGATCAGAACGTAGCATCTGACGGCGAGGTCTGGTTTGCGGCAGCGCTCATGATGGCGTCCGGCCGCTGGGAAGATAAACAATACCCGTATGATTACAAAGCGCGGGCCCAAGACATGCTTGATGCCTTGGCCGGTGACGGTGAATACGCAAACGCCAGCATGGAATCAAGGATTTTTATTAAAAACGGCAATGATCAGCGCTATGCGATGGTTCGATTCGGCCCTTATGTCAATTGGACGGATCCTTCGTATCATGTGCCGGCTTTTTTCGAGCTATTCGCCAAAAGTGCCAGAAGCAGCCAGCAGTATTTTTGGAAAGACGCGGCAAACAAGTCTCGAAAATACTTGTCTGAAACGACGTTTAATAGCGTATTACCTAATGGATCAACCGTTACCAATGCAGCCACCGGCCTTTTCCCAGATGAAGCCGGCTTCGATGGTGTAAGCGACGCGGCACATTCCTCAACGAAAACAGACCGCAATTTCAGCTATGATGCTTGGCGGACAGTGTCCCATGTCGCCATGGATTATACGCTGTGGTCCTCGGCAGATAACCCATATCGTGCCAGAGAGCAAAAAGCGGTTAACAAGTTCTTGACGTTTATGAAACGGGAAAACTACGGGAGAACGGCCCATGAATATATGCTGAATGGAACGGCCGTTAAAAAAGGCAGTGCGATGGGTCTGATCGCGGCCAATGCAGGCGGTGCCACAGCAGCAAGCAATGGCTCATTAAGGACAGGGTTTGCGAATGCGTTTAACAGCGCCTATATTCCTGACGATTATTACGGATCCTGCCTGTACATGCTGAACAGCCTCGCGGCAAACGGCAAATTTACGATGTATATGCCTTAAAAAATGTAATATCAAATTGACCCTTCTCTGCAGAGAAGGGTTTTATTGATGTTGAGGACATTTGCGCTTTTTCATGCGAATCCCGCCAAATTCTTTTGGCTCTTTCTTAAACATTCTCTGTCTCCACTTGTTTTTTTACTTACCGGTAAGTAAAATAATATATAAATTATGAGAAGGGCTGATTTTTTGAAAAAGGAAAGCAAAACAAAAGAGGCGATTGTTGAAGCGGCGTTCACTCTTATTTCCATGCATGGACTGCAGGGTACGAGCTTATCGATGATTGCAGCAGAGGTGGGCATTTCAAAGCCGGCGATCTATCATTATTTTCCGTCCAAAGAACATTTGATCGATTACCTTTTTCACTTAATATTTGATGAGCATCATTTCTCTGCTTATTTTCCGATCGATGAGTACACGAAAGAAAACTTTGAGAAACGTTTAGTAGCAGATGGACTGCGCTATGTTGAAGAATATAAAAATAGCTCCCCTGCTTTGAAAGTGGTGCATGAGTTTGTTTTAAGCGCAGCGTGCAGACCAAAATACGAAGAAAAACTGAAAGCAATGATGCAGCACTTCCTGGAAGGATTTGACTCTTTGCTTTCTTACGGCGTTGAACTCGGCGTCGTCTCTTCTCAACATACGAAAGGGAATGCACATATCCTCGCGCTTGTCCTTGATAATCTAAGCAACTTTATGATGCTGGGAGTTGAAATGAATGTTGAAGAAACATGGGAACTCGCAGTTCGTCATGCCATGAAAGGAAGGAAATGATATTGATTCAGGAAACGTATATTGGACCGTCAAAACTGGAGAAAGCATTCATCTTACTCATTCCGGCCGTTTTCGGGGCCGCTCTTGGGTGCTTTTTTCCTGTTATTGCAAATTGGGCTTTGACCATTCCTTTCGTTCCTTTTAAAGGACCTATCGAATTGATTGTTTCATTCAATCATTTATGGGTATCGGTTATTGCTGCTGTAATAGGCATCATTGCCGGTTTGTTCTTTTCTCATTATGTTTTCAACGAAATTCTTGAAGTCTACATTTCCGAACAAAACGTGAGATTAAGATTTAAAGAAAAAGAAGAAAGCTTTGAGAAAAAAGACATTTATGCAGTTTATATTGAGAATAAGCATCTCATTATTCTCGGTATTGATCAAAATGAATTGTATCGTGAACAAATTGATTCTAAGAAAGCACATGTTGCAGAAGCCTTTAAAAATCACGGTTATCATTGGACAGAAGAAGACCCTTTTAAAGATCAGTATCAGCGCTGGGTTGAGGATCATCCCGATTTCCCCTCACATGTAAATGCTCTTTTGCTGGCAAGGGAGAGAGCCATACAAAACAATAATCATGATGAGGCAAAAATCTTGCGCAAAGATCTGGCGAAACTCGGAGTCGTCATTCAAGATGAAGAGAAAAGACAATATGTAAGAATGATATAAAAATGATGCAGCCCTCCTTTTAGGAAGGGCTGCGTTTTGTCTTATTTTAAAAAGCGGCTTCAGGGGTGCGGGATAATATATGATCGCGAGCCTCGACTGCTCTTTTTCTCACGTCATCAAGATCGACCCCAACCAATTTTCCATTTCGCTTTACCGTTTTTCCTGCAACATATACGGAGTCTATATTGCCGGGATGTGCGCACTGAACAATAGCCCCTATGACATCAGAAAGCGGAAGCAAATTGAGGCTGTCCGTTTTTACCATGATAAAATCGGCTTCTTTGCCGGGTGTGAGCGAGCCGATTTTATGATCCAGCATTAAGGCCCGCGCGCCGTCAATCGTAGCCGCTTGTAGAATTTGTTCGGCGAATATGCCTAATTCGGGCCCAGGCATGATCCCTTCTTTAAGCAGTGCTTCGTTTTGTTTGGCGCGCTCTGCCTGAAGGGCGAATTTCATTTGGGCAAATAGATCTCCCCCCGTTGATGTGACAACATCGACGCCGAGGGTTGGGGGCACTCCGTGTTCCAGAGCAAGTCCAGTGACTGGATAGCCGTGTCCCATCATCATCTCAATTTCCGGCGTAACAGAAATCGAGCTTCCGTGCGCCGCCAGCATTTTCATCTCCTCTTCACTAATGGCATTAACATGCACCATGTTCAAGTCAGGGCCGAGCAAACCGGCTTGATGCAGTTTTTCAATTGAACGGTCTTTCGCCCCCCAATTGCCAAAAGCGATATGCATGCTGCATACAACATCTAGCGTCCGGGCCGTTTTGATTTCAAAGACCGATGTATCCCATGATGAGAACTCAGGACCGCGAATCGCAAGCCCCATGGTCAAAAGCTGATCGTTTGACTGAAAGTAGGCCTTTTTCACCCGTTCTGCTTCATCCATGTTGGAAAGGGTGCTGTCTCTGTCCCAATATGCCGCATCGCCTGACGTTCCAAAGGCAAATACCGCACGAATCCCGGCTTCCTTCAGACCGGCAATCAGCTGATCCGTGTGATCAGGCGATTCGATCATCGTCCAGTCAAGCAAGGTGGTCACACCTGCATCCAGCGCCTCGAGCGCTCCCGAATAATTTGCAATCCAATCATCCTCAGGCCTGCGCATCGCTCCGTAATTCCCATAATAAATCCGGTTTAAATAGGTTTGCAGCGACCAGTCGGCGCCGATTCCCCGAATGACGGACTCCCATACGTGCCGATGCGTATCGACAAGTCCCGGCATGATGACCATATTTGAGGCATCGATCACCTCTGCATCAGAAGCTTGGATTGATTCGGCCACATCCACAATCGTTGAACCTTCAATCAACATGTCCCCTTTTTCGATATTTTTAAGCTTCGGATCAAGGGTGACGATCGCGGCGCCTCGAAAAAGTGTTTTTTGCATGGCGGCTTCCCCTTTCTTAAAAGAGTAAAAGCTTGGAGATCGTCCTTAAATCCAGTAAACCATCCCCTTATCTACCATTTTAATACATCGAATGTGTGAATCATATAAATAAGCTTTTTCCCTGCACAAAAAACACTCTCGGAAATTGAGGGTGCTATGGTAAAATATTCATTTTACAAAGTTTCGGCTCACTTAAGGGAAGTTGGCTCATCCCCTCTGAAAGGGGATGGTGTACATGACAACATTCGAAACAATCTCTTTAATGATTGCGTTCGGCATGTTAATTGCCGTGTTGTCTAAGAAAGAAAAATAGACTTCCCGTGAGATGTATCTGGAAAAAGGAGGATTTTCACAAGAAGCCTTTATCCATATTCTTATTATAAGACTCTATACGAATTGCGGACTGTTTCGTTTTTCCAATGATAGCTCCGTTTTCCCCTCGGCTTTAAAATTTTATTTTAGTTTAACAATTAGACTCTGTTAAATTTAAATGTTGATTTCTATATAATAATTAGGAAAACCTCATTTGTTGAGGTTCCCCGTCCTTCTTTAACTAACGCACCTGTTAGTTGAAGTGTTAAATTTCACAAACTATTAGCCGACTCAGGGCTATCCAATTTTAGTTAGAATATAGCTTTAATAGTTTTTGTACTGGAAAACTATTTGTATTGTTCACCTCAACAAAATATGCTAACTGCCATTTTTGTGTTTCGATAGCTTGTTTTCTAGTAGGATTTTCCCATCTAGGGTAAACTCTAATTGCCATTTTTCCTTTTGTAGTGGCTGTTTTAAGGATATTTTGTTTTACAAGTACTTCTCTTGGAAAAACGAATTGTCCAAAATTATTATTACTAGTAAAAGTATTGATAACCAATAAATCAGTAGCCTTTTCATATGAAAAGGCTTGGTTTTTGTTAATCTTTTTCCCAAAAAGCAACAAACTGTCCTATCTTGTTAGGTGTTATTTTTGCGACTCTAAATCTAACCGATTTTGAATTTAGTTGAAACATACCAGCCCCATAATCTGAATTTTGAGCTTCTTCTCTAATAGCATTTATAGTTAAGTGATTTGGTTCATAAAAAATTTTATTTACATATGTTAACGCCTTATAAAATTCATTCACTGCTTTGTACTCCTTATTTTTTATACTACGTAATGCAATTGCCTTCTTGAATAGCCGCTGATTTTCGTAGGGAATATCCTTTAAACATACATTCAGCAAAAGTAATCTATTCGTTTTCTTTTCGAGTTCGGAACAGAATCGTATTTGCAGTGTCTGTAAAGGTTTTACGACAAACCTTACAACGATAATGTCGGCGACCATTAGTTTTGCCAAATCTATTGACGTGTTCAGAAGTACAATGGGGGGCATTTAAAGCCTTCCTTGAAACGTGCTTCTCTCATTTCGTCTATTAGACGACCACCGACAGTTGGGGAAGGTTCGACATAGCGTTTTACCCATTGAAACACTCGTTCATTATCTGTATGTGATAATCGATATGTTTTAATAAATTGCTAAACGATTTGCTCATTTCGACTCTCCTATACGAATGTTCGTTCTTATGATGACAGCATTTTGGAAACGTATCAAATATCATAACAGAGCCACAATTAAAAAAAGCGGCTGCCTGTCAGCTGCACAAATGATCATGTGCAAAAGATAAGCGGCCACATGCTGTCCGTCTTGGAATTCACATTCGTTTTCTATGTCTCTATCGTATGACAAAAATTCATGTCATTCACCATTCTTCCCTCTCAGTCAAGGGAAGCCCCCTTATTTAAATCCCTTCTGTAATACGAATTTTTTTAGAGTTAAAGCTTCCGATCATTTTTTTCTTTTTGGAGTCTTTGAAAACGATTACGCGGACCATATACGTTCCGCTGCCCAGCTTTTTTCTGACCGATTTCACTTTAAATGTTTTGATTGGGGTGGTGGATTTAAATGATCCCGACACACTCCCCGCGCTATATAAGCCACGGTTTATCCATTTGCAGATATAAGCTTTATAATAAAGCTTTTTATTGCCTCTCTTCTTGATTCTCCATTTAATGGAATGGTCTTTTGTCGTATAAGCAGCGGCATTTGTATACACTTTTGCGGTGTATCCGCTCCTGGTTTGCCAGCCTGACCAAGCAGCCTCGGCTTTACCCGTTGAGACAAACATTCCTGTGAAAGTGATTCCGGCAACCACCAATAACATGATGAATCGCTTAGCGCGCCGTTTATTATTCATGTGTTTCAAAACCTCCTAAACAGTTGACCTGCTGTTAATCTATCCTCTTAGGCGTCGAGCAGATTGGCCCTATTCCGTTTTATCTTTCAAACAAAAAAGCGCGAAACAGACAGCGTCTCACGCTTCATAATCAAAATTCCACCTTATATATCATCTATTCCTAATCTATTCTTATTTTCATGTTTTTTCAAGACGTTTTGAAAAATTTATGGGCAAAAAAAGCTCTGCTCTGACAAGGAAGTTGAGCCATCTGAACAAGTATATCGATATGTATGAATCGTATTTTAAGAGAAGGGTTATATTTGATTAAACGATTGCTGCAAATTTTGCATGGCATGCTTTAGCTAAATCTTGTGGAGCTAATTTTAGCTGTATGCCGATTTTACCTGCACTGACAATCATAAAATCAAGCGATTCTGCGCTTTCATCAATATATGTCGGGAACCATTTTTTCATGCCAATCGGCGAGCAGCCGCCGCGGACATAGCCGGTTAACCCCAGAAGTTCCTTCATGGCAACCATTTCTATTTTCTTCTCACCTATTACCTTTGCCGCCTTTTTTAAATCTAATTCCTCTGCAACGGGTACAACAAAGACGTAATAATGCTTGGCTCCTGCTGTTGCAACCAATGTTTTATATACATACTCGCAAGGATAACCAATTTTTTCAGAAACCGTGATGCCATCTACCGGTTGCCCGGCTTCTGTTTTGTAACTTAATAACTCATAGGAGATTTTTTGCTGTTCAATCAAACGAACCGCATTTGTTTTTGCCATTTTTTTTGCCATACAATTCACCTACTAAAAAAAGTTCCTACTTACAGCCAAGAAATAACCATATATATACTAACATTAGTGACAACCATATTCTACTAACCTGCCTCCCAAAATTTAAAAATAGAACTCACTGATAGTCAGATGAGTTCTAACTTTTTACAAGCCGCACATTAATAAAATACGATCAGAAGCAAAAAATGATTGACATGGCATACTTATATACATAAAATTGGAAACTTCCAAACAAAACATGAGAACACCTTTATTTTGGTCATCGCCTTTTTGGATAGCTTGGAACCCGGTATTAATTGAATAGAATTTCAAGTATATAATGGAGGGTTACATTCTTTTTCTTTCGGTTTTAAACCACACGACATTTCTTCTTATTTTTATATTTGTCAATGGTAGATAAATGCACGGGTATTTTGGTGACATTAAAATTTGAAGTCAAAAAACTCTCCCCCTGTCAAGCGTTGATCACTCCTTTAAACCAATCATTTTCTGCGCGAAATCGGGATCTTCCAGCAGCGGGCGTCCGATCGCGACGGCATCCGCCAGCCCGTCCCTGATGATCCGGTCTGCAAAACTGCGTGTATAGATTTTGCCGACGGCGATCACAGGTATTTGAAGATGCTGCTTAATGACGGCTGCGTCTGGAAGTTGGTACCCGGGATGAATATCGTCAGGTTGAATCGGCAGCAGGCCCCCGGATGATACGTCAACTGCGTCAAGGAGTCCATCCTCTGCGAGCGGTTTGAGCATCATCGCCAGTTCCTGCGGATTTAAGCCGCCTTCGATGTAATCGGTCGAAGAGATCCGCACGATAACCGGATAATGGCGGCCGGTTTCTGAACGAATGGCAGCAAGCACGTCTTTCAAAAATTTCATCCTGCCGAGGCGCGATCCTCCATATGCGTCGCTTCGGTGATTCGAGATCGGCGACAAGAACTGATGAATCAAAAATCCGTGAGCAGCATGCACCTCAATTCCGTCGAAACCCGCTTTAATGCTGCGTCTGGCAGCCATTCGGTAATTCTCAATGAGAGCCTCAATTTCGGAAACTGTCAATTCCGCCGGCTTTCCATATGAGTCGTCATAGGCGATTGCACTCGGCGCAATCAGCCGCTTCGTCACGTTAGGTGCCGACTTTCTTCCTCCGTGGGATAATTGGACGAATATCGGCGTATCCTGGGCATGAACGGCATCGGTTACTCTCTTCAGTGCATCGGCGTGGCGATCTGAATAAATGCCGATGTCGTTGGGCCACAGTCTGCCATTATCCGATACAGCCGTCGACTCTACGATCACCATTCCGATACCTTTTGCTCTTCTCGCGTAATGCTGGATGTGATGTTCTGTCGCATAACCTTCCGGCGAGCCTTTGTACTGCTGCATGGGCGCCATAATGAGCCGATTGCGAAATTCTTTGCCGCCAATGGTGAACGGGGTGTCAAGGGTAAGTGATTTTGCAGTTATCAAATGAAATCCACTCCTTTAATTTATCTTTGAATAACATTTTATAAGGTTGGATCTGCAATTTACATATATAAATCATGATATAATGAAGAAGATTTTTTAATATTAAAGATAAAAAAGCAGTTTCATCATACAAAATTAAGGAGGATGCTTTATGGACAGCGTCGACAGGAACATACTCTCACTGCTTCATGAGAACGCGCGAATGCCGATTGCCGAAATCGGCCGGAAAATCGCGATGACCCAACCGGCCGTAACCGAACGGATACGCAAGCTTGAGGAAAAAGGAATCATTGCCGGTTACAAGGCGATTCTCGCGCCTAAAAAACTCGGAAAAGACGTAACGGCATTTGTGCTATTTAAGACAAACAATTGTCTGGATTTTCAGGCGTTTTGCTCGAATTCTCCGGATGTCATCGAATTGTACCGAATCAGCGGGGAGTATAACTTCATGATGAAAATCATCACAGCATCGATGGAATCGTTAACCGCTTTTCTTGATTCATGCAGCCCGTACGGTTTTTCTTCAACGCTTATCGTGCTTTCGGCGGCGATTGAAAATAAGCTCATTATCGATGACGATGGCGAATAACAGCCCGGGTCTTTCTGTAGAATCCGGGCTTGGGGGGGCAGCGGAAAAAGCAGTCGCTGAGCCGCTTCCATTGATAAATCAAGAACGTTAACCTTGTCCCCTTTTCGAGAATTTATATTATTTTCAGGAGAAAATGTTTAAAAGCCGGCTGTTTTTTTTTCAGCAGTTTTTTTCGGTAAGAGAAGCGAGGGAGTACTTCCTTTATCCCCCCGTTCTACTTAATAACCGATCTATATTAATGGAACCTTTAAACGGACCAGCTCTAGAGATCGGGAGTTCAGGGGGTATACTCCCTGAACTAGAAATGCGGCAATCTTATCATCACCTTTGAAAAATGCTAACGGAGTAAATATCGTTTTTAAAGTGCCAAACTCCTTTTGTCTTTTCGTTTTCTGCATTGCTCTGCCCCTTATCATCCAGCGCCTCTCACCTCTGGATAATTTTGTATTTTCCGATTTTGACCATCCAGATGGCGCGATTATTGATCAGTACTTAATCCAGAAAACTGCGCCTCCTTTTTTAAGGCAGTGCTTCAATATATTTTCATGAAAATTCCGTTAAATAAATTCCAAAGTCATAAATCGTCCCGGAAAAGAATCAGAAAAAAATTATATTTGATCGATTGACACATTAATATGACTATTTTCTGGTTTTTAAGATTCAGTTCAGGACTAGAAAATAAGGCCAATGTCTGATTGAGGGATTATAAACGCTTGATAAAATAAAGTGCGGTTTGTAAGGAAATTCTATTTTTCACAGGAGGGCCGAGTTTTTATAAAAAGCGAAAAATTGAGAGGAGAAACGTCAGAGTGCATAAGGCGATAATATCCGGTTTTATTTTATCTTTTATGCTTATTTTTTTGGCAGCTGAACCTGCTTCAGCAGCTTTTTGGGATACAAAAGGCGACAATACCATTCATGATCCTTCCATGATTAAAGAAGGAAATACATGGTATACATTCGGTACGGGGGTTGGCAAAGGGATCCGCGTCATCAAGTCTCAAGACGGAAAAAGTTGGAGTACATCGCAAACGATATTTTCAACCCCATTATCATGGTGGAAAAAATACGTGCCAAAGCATGAACAAAATCAATGGGCTCCTGATATCAGCTATTACAAAGGTCGGTACTGGCTTTACTATGCAGTCTCATCGTTCGGCTCGAATACTTCGGCGATCGGATTGGCATCAACAGACCGAATCTCTTCTGGTAATTGGCGCGATGACGGGCTGGTTACCAGGACGACAGCTTCTAACAACTATAATGCGATTGACCCGGACATGGTGGTTGATAAAGAAGGAAATCCATGGCTTTCCTTTGGCTCATTTTGGAGCGGCATCAAGCTGACGAGGCTTGATCAAAACACGATGAAACCCACAGGAAAACTTTATTCCATCGCATCAAGACCAAGGAATGGAGGAGCGCTTGAAGCACCGACTATTACATATAAAAACGGCTACTATTATTTATTCGTTTCCTTTGATAAATGCTGCAAGGGTGTTAACAGCACCTATAAAATTGCTTACGGAAGTTCAACAAAGATTACGGGACCTTATTATGACAAGAGCGGCAAGCAAATGACAGAAGGCGGAGGCACCATCCTCGATTCCGGAAACATCCGCTGGAAGGGACCGGGCGGTGAGGATATACTTAACGGTAACATCATCATCAGGCATAGCTATGACGCGCTTGATAATGGGGTTTCCAAGCTGTTAATCAATGATTTGTATGGGGATTCCAAAGGCTGGCCGCATTATTGATTCTAAACCGAAAGAAAAACCGAGCAGAAAATAGTTGCTCGGTTTTTTATATACAAAAATCCTTGGTGATATTTATACATCTGTGTTTTTCAGTCAAAAAATAACAGGCATGTACGCGGCTTACCGGAGCTGAAAGAACAAAAGGAGATGAGAAAACGATTGAACTGGTGTTGAAAACAAAAACATGAAAGAAAAAGCTGTCGGATTGGACAACGGAGACCTTAATCGCCGGTGTCTTATCGACAAAAGCAGGCCGGATTATAAAAATCCGACCTATTTATCAACGGTATCAGCGGCATGTCCCTTATTCATTTATTGCAATTTTCCTGCTCCCGCCTGTTTTTGAACGATGGCAGGAACATTTTCAACAGGATCGATTTTTTCATACAGATTAGGCGTCCAGCCCACTGTGTTTTTGATAGACGTTCTGTTGGCTTTATTGTAAGAATCAACCACATTTACCTTTGTCACGCTGTTTTGATCGTTCAAAAGCGTGTCTTTTTCATATAACGCGTTCCCTTTAAAGACCTCCATCAGCTGCTCCGGCTTCGTTCCTTTTGGCATGTCAAAGTAATTGCTTTCCGCATAAATTTTTGAAGAATACCCTACGCCCCAAGAGTATTCGTACGTTTTTTCAGCGCTTCTGTAATAGTTGTTGTATAGATGCACTTGGCCATAACGGACACGCGGTGCACGCTCCTTAATGTTATCGTACAAGTTGTGATGGAATGTCACTCTTAAATGGCCTTCATCAGCTTTGTTGCTGTCGCTTGATCCGATGAGCGTATTTTTTGTATGATGTGAGAAAACATTATATGAAACCGTTACAAAATCAGATTCTTTCTTCACGTCCAGCAATCCGTCATGATGCTGAAATTCGCGTCCGAAATATGTCTGAGTCTGTTCGTCAAGACGGCTTCCGTCGTCAAATGTGCAATGGTCAACCCAAACATGTGCAGATTTCTCAATGACAAGGTTGTCATACTCAGAGTTCCAGTTGCCGTTTTTTCCGTCTTTCGGATCCCATTGCGGAAAATAATCGTAGGCATCTTCAAATTGAATGTTTCGGATAATGACATTGCCGGCATCTTTTACATGCAGGCCGCCCCCGATAATTTTTGCATTATTTCCCTCGCCGATAATCGTCGTATTTGATCCGACGTTAATCACGACGTGCTCTTTTTGACTTTCTTCTGAACGGGCTCTTGCTTGTTCAAGGGCTCCTGACGGCTCTTTTTCCCCCCACTTATTAGGATCGTAAGTTTTCAAATACGCTTCGATGCTGTATTTAGGATCTTTGTAATCGTCATAGTCTAAAGGTTTATTCTTATCATCAACACTGAGGTTGATCGTGCCCTTCACATAGATCATTTTCGGTGTGCTGTTTGTGCTGTTTTTATTATTGTTTCCGCCTAATGCTTCAATAAGCTCTTTACGGTTTGTCACCGTATAAACATGATCTTTTGAAGCCCTTGCTCCTCCGGTGGTTCCTTCCCCGTAGGCCCCCCATCCGTCTTTTTTCCCCAACACTTCATGACCGAGGTCGCTTGCTTGCACCGGCAGAGAAGAACCGGCCAAAAGCGCAGCAAACATCACCATTGAACAAAAACTTTTTTTCATCATCATACATCCTTCTTTCGAAAATTTGTCACGAAAATTAATATATTCTATTAAAATACATAAAACAACATATTTTCCTCCTATTTTTCCGTCCCGTTTTTTCTTGATAATGACAAATTACCCGGTTAATATGATGTGAAATGAATCTCATCACCTAAAATATACAAGGGACATATTGAAGTTCTGCTCTGCCATTTGCTAACCATTCTGCATCAATAGTAAGTTGTACCCTGTTTTTGAGATTCAGATTAACGCAATGCAGGAATAAATCAAAAAACCACCGGAATCGGTGGTTCTTGCTGGATATTTTCAAAGTTCATTTTAGAATGCGCCCGTATTGTTCGGCTTTTTCATATCGCCTTTAAAGATGGAATCATTTTTCAACTATTGAATTCCTCTGCTCTGTCTAACTAATCGTTAACAAGTGCGATTGTTCATTTTCAAAACTCAGCAACTGTCCCTCTTGAAAATTGATTGAGAATATGAATTGCATCTTGATAGCCCACTCTCACCATCCCTTTAATTTGCACCGCTTATAAAATGACGAAGCATCAATCGGTTGTGATTGAATCCCCAAGTACAACCAATGCACGAGCCCCCTCTTGATCGATTGAATCAGAGCAGCTTCCACTTCTAAGTTTTGAAGGAAAGGCGGGTTCTTTTATATAGTTTGAATCGGTATTCCATTCATAATCCAGATCTTCTCCTACCTCTAAAGAGTTCCACCGTTGATTAACTTTGAAAATATTTTCATATTTTCTCTTTTCTGGTGACAAAGAAGCGACGATCAAATACTTAGATTCAGTTATTTCCAAATAACTGAAGTGTAAACGTAAGGGCTGCCATCCATGCAGCCCTTTTATGTACTAATATTCCTGATTCGGTATCAAAACCGAACCCTCCATTAATCTTCGGGCGCTTCGACTCACAGCAACTTTCGTCACTACCCATTCTCCATGATCATGAGCAGCTTCTGCCCCCACTTTCAAAGTGCCGGATGGATGACCGAAGCGAAGCTCCGACCTCGTACCCCCTAAAATCCTGCTGACAATCGTTCCCGGTATCGCAGCTGCGGCAGCAATTGCTACAGCGCCTGTACCGGTCATGGCATGATGAAGCTTGCCCATGGAAAGGATCCGTGCCATGATATCGATATCTTCTCCACGTATTTGTTTTCCATCGGATGTTGCGTAACTTGCCGCTTTTCCAAAAAACGCAATTTTCGGCGTGTGCTGTCGCTTGGCCATTGCGTACTCTACGCTTTCTGCAAGATCCATAATCACCGCGCCATGCGCCCGAATCGCTTCAAAACGGGCCAATAGATTCGCATCACTGTTGATATCTCCTTGCCGTTCCGCTCCCGTTAATCCCATCGAGGATGCCGAAACAAAGATGGCAGGGTTTCCAGCATTGATTAAGGTAGCCTCCACCTCTCCTACACCTGGGACATGAATGATATCGATCGGATTCCCGGTCGGAAACATGTTTCCCCCATCAGCACCCGGATCAAGGAATTCAAGCTTTATTTCCGCTGCAGGGAAAGTGACACCGTCCAGTACGAAATCTCCAAGCTCTTGCACCTCTCCATCCTTCATCGGGACATGCGCCACGATCTTCTTCCCGATATTTTCCTGCCAGATATTCACGACAGCCATGCCATCCTGCGGAGCATCTGCCAGACCCCGATATATCGAAAAAGGACCTACAGCTGAAGTAAGATTCCCGCAATTTCCACTCCAGTCAACCAACGGCTGTCCTATGGCCACCTGTCCGAACAGGTAGTCTACATCACATCCAGGACGATTGCTCTTACTAACAATCACCACCTTGCTCGTACTCGATGTGGCACCCCCCATGCCATCGATCTGCTGACCGTAAGGATCCGGACTGCCTATTACACGCAGTAAAACTTTATCGCGTTCAGATGGATCAGCTGGTAAATCTTCTTTAAGAAAAAAGACGCCCTTGCTTGTTCCGCCTCGCATATAAATTGCCGGAATTTTGATTTGTTTTCCCAGTTTACTCATCGCCGTCGTTCCCTCCATATTCTTTTCGTTCATAAAAAGAATGGATTTCCTCTTGTTAAAAGTACTTTACAACACTCTTATAAGAAATATTTTATTGCAGCGTTTGAAATAAAAAAAATAACTATATTCAATATCCAGCTATTCGATAAACGAATAACAGATTTATTTCAACCAGATCCTCCATAAGAAAAGGCTCTGGCTGCCGAAACATACAAAAAAGAATGATTGCAAGTATGACTGTACATCTCCACCAATACCATACGGATAATCAAATCTCCTGCTCCCTGCTCGTTTAATGGGGCAATCAATGTTTGGGGGAGGCCTCTATCACTTCATCCTGCGGCCATTCTTCTAGTTAAGCCAAAAACCCGAAGACCTTTCCGGTCATGCGCAGATCATATACACCCGCCTCAACTGACGAACGGGAACGAGTCAACGAAAAAAAACGAATGAATACCATCTTAACAGACAGAATAAGAAGAGTTGATATTTCCATTTTGTAAAGGAGTGAAACCCATTGAGTAAAAAAGAATGATTCAAGCATTGAACAAATAAAAAATGACCCTGAGACTAAAAACAGCTTTCAAAACAGATGATCCTAAAAAACAAAACAGGTTTTTGCCTCAATCCCATCTGACAAACTAATAATATGGAGTGAGTAACATGACTCAAAAAAACGGAGCAGACAGACCGAATGATTACAAAAGATTTTCTTCATTAGACAATGAATATGATTCTCAACAATCTTTAGATAGCGGCGCTAAAACAGAGAATGTAACCACTGAAACACAAACTCACAATAAAGAAAACATAGATAGCACCACAGATGTGGCTGGAAAATATTTCGACACCTCGGATTATAAAGGCACCACGCAATTGGAAAAAGGGTTGGCTGAAACAGTGATGACTATTTTGAAGGGACTATCGATCAAAATTTGGACTAGTCATTCTAACGGAACAAACTTACTCTTTTAAGTTCGTTCCGTTTTTGATTAACATCAACAGTAAAAATGTCAGTCTTAAATCAAAGGTTAACCAGCCATGAACACAAAGTAAATTTGGCTTTATCATGGTTGTTAACGTATGCAAATGACGGGATAGAGATTCTTCTGCATAGGAGATGTTCTCCGTTGAAACGAGCTGTTTCTGTGATGATTTTGTAACAGCTTCTGTATTTGCTGACGTTTCTTTTGTACCAGCGGCCAACGTACAAAATGTATGCTTTATTGCTCATAAGATCCCTCTATTCATGCATATCATAATTCAGTCAAATGCGCCTTTATGAAAAGGTCCTTCAGCACTTTAATCATTTCTATCCAATTATTATAATGGCCTCGTGCGTTTAATAATGTGGATTTCACGGAAATTGTACTTTTCGGCCGTTGCCAAAAGTCATATCCCGCCGGGCTTTGATTGTATGTCGCGAACGACTGCTCCTTCATCAATGGTTCAAACTACTATAATGTGACTTTAACTTGTTAAGATTGCATGATGCGGTTCCTTTATGGGATGGTCGAAGTCACCATAGCTGTCTTCGACGTTGCATGCGGCAACCTTATTCAGATCACATCATAACTTCATGACGTAGTAACGTAGTTCTTAACGAAATAAACTGACAAATACGGAAGCTTATCAGCATTTGCATTTGTCGACGGAAAATCAGTTCAAGAAAAACTGCTTAAAGATAGACTGGCAAGGACAGATTTTGCTCATGTGCTTTGCCCATGTTTTTAAACATTGTGAAGATCAATTTGTCATGAATAACATGTTCAGACAACATAACAGGTAAATGATCGAGAAGAAAAAGCCCCCTTGAATTAAGGGGGCCGGGACAGATCGCTGTCTTCCTCAATTTTTGGAGGGTTAACATACTCTATCTTGACGATTTTTTACCGTCTGCCTACACACGGTAAGCTAAGCCATTTAAAAACTATTTATATAAGAGATAAAAATTAATTATTCAGATTTAAGTTTTCTTCTTTCTGTCAATTGGCATTTTATGCAATATTGTACAAGCGTTTGTTTATCATGCTCATTCATCATGATAAATTCAACTGTCATGATCAGTTTGTTTGTTCTACGATCGAGGTAAGTGCGTTTGACCTGGGCATGAACATCAATCACAGTTTCATCATGCCCCTTATTTGGTAGAGAGATACTTAAATTCAAATCCTCTTCTGGTTTGTATTTTTGCGTCTCTTCAATGATTAATGCAGCGCCTCCAGCACTGATATTTGCTGTGTAAGTTTTAAATATTGAGCCGGATCCAAATGGACGAACAGTGACAGGAATCGTGGCATTTACTCTAAAAAATTGCCGCCTTTGAATTTTTATCATTTGATCTTCTTCAGGTAAATACATATTTAATATGGGTATATTGTTGTGTTTCTCTCGCCCCTGTACTACACTGGCAAATTGATATAGATCCTGTTGCTTATTTACAAAGTGAATCGTCGCAATTGTATTTGTTGGAATAATAATGGTTCTTCCTGTCTCTACATCAACAGGATAATGTACTCTTAAAACATTTTCTTCAATAGATGACACTTTGCTTTTCGCAATGATATTTTCTTGATTTTCGTTTTCAAATTCTATTGTTATGATATCTCCTAAGGATAACAATGGGCATCACTCTTTCAATTCTACTTAATTATTATATCGGTACTATGACACATAAATTAAAGAAAAGAAAGCCATTGAGCTTTATCTTAAAATTTATCTTAGGTGCTTTCACCACTGCTAAAAGCTGCTTCCTTTAATTCTAATTTGACTCATAACAGATGAATATCATGAAAGATGGCAACTTAAAACATCGGGGAACCATCAAATGGACATCTATGATGCTGCCGGAGCACGTCAGTTTGCTTCGGAAATGAGAATCCAACCACAATAGAGTAAAAAGGCCGATGCTTGACATGGCCCAAATAGAGAAGACATGGAAATGAGTTTAATTCAACAGTTCAGGTGTCAGAATAATGGGCTGATGGGTAAAACCTTTGGATATCAAGGGTTTAAGGGATTATTATACAGTGGAAAATTGACGGTGTGCCGATTTGATTTTATAGCGAAGGAGGCGAACTTATGTGTTCGTCTTCTTCCAGCGGATCAATTGAACAACACAGCCGATGGTTTAACGGCTGTGTTGGATGTTTTTTAAGTATGTAAAATGGTTACAGCTTATTTAAAGCTACTTGAAAAAATGGCGTTTTAGCCTTTAGTTCCTTACGGCAAGTTTTCAGTTCTGCCGAGAATTCTTGTTAGCCAGAATCCAGCGTTTCTCCCAGGATTGAACCGCTCATTTTCAATACCTCGCTTCTCAAAAACTGCATGACTAAAGTAATGACCACTATAGAGTGTACCACTTTACAGAAGCATACTGGAGAATAAATCCTGTTCACCCACGAAAATAAATCTTTAAGAATGAGCCAATAAACCTACTATCGTTGATTAAGGATAAGTAAAAAGAGGGTATTTTCAAGTATATACAAAAAGCCGTTAAAAACGGCTGGAAGAAGGAAATGAAAAATATATATTTTTTGATTAAGCAAAGAAATAATGACTGGGTGCGCTTGTTATGTTTCTTGAAGCTACATCCACTTTATCGGTGGACACATGACAAAGAAAGCTGAGTCCAATGATAAGAACCCCTAAGCCAATCTTCATGTTAGACTTCATACAAACATTCCCCTTTCAATATTTGTTTTTGAGCATAGACCATCTTTTTGAGACAGATGAGGCTATCCTCTGTTTTTCCATTATAATCTAGATAGGTTCCGGATAACAATCCCAGATATTCCAAATACAGAAATCCCCGCTTGTCAGACGGCGGTAGTCATAGGCAAGGAATCATTTTCTTCCGCGAATGACAAGTTAGTATCTCTCAAGATTAAGGCGTATTCTTCAACGCTATAAGCCGTTACAGTTTGTACACCTCTCACGTAATATGAAGAAAAGGAAGCAGGAGGTGAAATATGATGTCAGGTTACGGTAATACCTTTGTGCTAATTGTTGTTTTGTTCATTTTGCTTATCATTGTTGGTGCAGCTTTCGTAAATTTTTAAAGAAATAACCAAAATAACCCGTTCCCGCATGACCCCGCTCATGTAAAGCAATCCTCCGGGAAGCACTGACATCGGTGCTTCCTTCAATTTGCACCGATCAATTGCACCAGGACGGCAACAGGTAAGATTTTCGCAAAATGTCATGCGAGCGACTTGACTATTACTGTGGTCAAAAAAGATCCATATTGCAAGTGTGGTTGATTCCTTCATGGGGTACAGACAACATTTCGGAAATTTATACAGCAGGCAAATTTCTATTAAAAAAGCCAATTTCCGTATAAGAAATTGACCTTTAACTATCATACAAAGCTAAACTGGATAATTCTTTTTTGATATGTGTGCGGAATTTCGAATCTTTTAAAAATTTCAGCTGAAAACCGTTCATATTTCGAGAAAGTTTTGCTTTCTCTAATGTATTTAATTCGTTTGCAAAAAAAGCAATTTCTGTCTGATTTCGTTCTTTATCTGTCGCATACATTGCAATTGTAAGAATAAACGCAGTAGATCCTCCCTTCTGTCCCGCATGAACAAGCCATTCACGATTGTTTTGGTTTTTCATGATTTGTTCCATGACTGGATCGAGATATTTATATACATTTGCATTAAAATGTATTTTGCTGTTTAGTTTTTTCATAATAGATACATAGTCTCTAGTAGTTGATCGGGGCAAACGATCGGACCAAATTTTTTGAAAATCCATGTCCAGAGTTTTTCTTATTTGTTTTATTTCTTGTTCAGTTAGCGGTTTGCCCAGCCATCTATTATGAATTTCAATCGCTCTATTGCGGTATTCATCCATGTCCATGTTTTTCATTACGTCTAGTACTTCTTCTTTCGATAAGTTCTTTTCATTCATCAGTTGGGCAGGTATATACAGTGCGCTGACAATGGGATACACAGGCTCATGATTTAAGATACCTAAGCTCTTTGGAACACGATTGATGTTTTGAAGGCCCAGCACCTCAATTAGGTATTCAGTATTTGCATTAGAACTGTAGGCAATCATCCCATTTGCTACCTCACATAATGGAACACTATCTGTCTCTTTGCCTTTTTTCAATTGAGTAATCCAGGCCTCATGCGCACCACCATCTGTTTTCGGAATATAGAATTTATCTAATTCCTTTAACCTTACTTCTTTTTGCGGGTCAATTTTCCCTTCTGCTGCTTGTTGCGCATATTCAATTGCTAAGATGATTTTGACAGTACTTGCTAGAGGAAGTTGCTCGTGTCCGTTAACATCTACCCAATTTTCACCATTGTGCTTTATGGATAATGAGACATTTCTGCTTCCTGATTTTGCTTTGACAAACTGTACAATATAGTCAGGGTTTAACTTTTTTATTTCCCTCCGAAACATCAAAATTCCGATTGCTATTACTAAACCAAGAGAAATTGCTATAGCTAAGATAATCCATAGTGCAATCTTCAATTTAACACTCCCTATAAAATGTTTCATTTTCAAATTACTATATCTACGATTTAAAAAATGAAAAGTTTCAAATTTATGTCGTTAATTCAAAAAAACAGTCTCTCGATACGCTCTTGCGCCTATTGAAATGCTGTCACGGCTTTCTTAAACACGCTGTCAAAGTATAGAATCAAGGCCATTCACCTCAGTGAATTCAAAGGAACGCCAATCTCGTTAAATTCGAGGGTGGTGTAGGGGTTGAACAGATATAGACAAAAAGACCCACATGCAAATTTAAATAAATATCCAGAAAAAATGTATAATGGATGTAACCATTATGAAGAAGGGAGTGGAGATATATTAAAGAGGGTGAATTGATTAAGCTGACACTTAAAGGGTTAAAAAGCATCCTTGACACTCATGGAACATTTCCACTGCTGCAGCCGGGTGGTTTTGTTTTTGAAGATCCATATTTTAATTTTAATGATCCAGCAGCCGAAGCTGAAATTGCACACTTAGAAAATGTCTTTAAGGTTACATTGCCTAATGATTATAAGGAATTTCTTAGATTGCATAATGGAATGGAGATTATTGACGGTATTGAGATTCTTAGTATAAATGATGTAATTCAATATAACGAGGTTCAAGATCTTCCTGAGGAATGTATATTAATTGGGTATCATTTTGATGGACGTTATGTAATTGATACAAAAAGATATCACAACGGATTAGATTACATGTTCTATTTAGATTCAATAGATCCATTTGAAGAGGCACAGGATTTAGGTTCGAATTTTGAAATATGGTTTGATCGATTGCTAAGCTCGAATGGCAGTAAATATTGGGAACTAAATCAAGATGTCAAGGGTTACTATGAAAATATTTAAAAAAGACTCTGTTTGGAGTCTTTTTAATATGGTGCCACCAAGGATGAATTTCTCCCCTATTGAATAATCTTTCACAGGAATTAAATTCTTTGTCATGTGTCCCCCACCATATTCTCTAGGACGTTGATGGTGAATTTCAAATTTAATCGCACTGCTTATCATACCAAGTCATGTGAACTGTTCGTTCTTTATTTCCCCATTCAACTTTTGGCGATTTTTCTATAAACATATGGATGAGAAAACAGGTTCAAGCCAGATATAGTTAGGTCTTGAGACAGCACAGACAATCAAATGGACAGCTATGAAGCTGCAAGAGATGTCAGTTTGTTTCGTAAAAAGGCCAATTCCTGACATGACTCAAAAGGAACAAACTCACCATGCCTACCTTCTTTATGTGTTTCACTAGAGTACTTAATCGCTGTCGTGCAACGTCAAGCAACTCCCCTGCTGTCGCTACTATCAAACCTCTTCCTTTTTTCATTTCCTGTCATGGACAACAACCATAAGATTCTTTAAAATCAGAGAAAACGAGGGATGACATAAGTGGTATAAAGCAATTAGAGGCAGAAAAAGCTGGAACCGCCAAAGAAGAGTTTTAAAAAAGTGCATTGTATTGTAAGGATTGATCGAGTTGTTAAATACAAAATTTTACGATGGGTTTGAGGGTGAACCTGAACTTGTCTTGTCTGATGGAGAAAACAAGTTCGTCATCTGGAATGGATACTTTGAGACTTTATTAGATTCTTTATTGGATAACAATCTTGAAAAAGAAGGAATGATCAAAGAATATTTTTATCAAGAAGGATGGCACGATGACTCACCTTGGGTGATAGATGTTCCCTTAACCATAAGCCAAATAAAAAATTTTGATGTAAACAAACTAGATACATCAGATGGCTTTAAAAAAGAAATAGTGGAATTAGTTCGCGAGATTATTCATTTTCTTCAACATGCAAAAAACAAAATTGTTGTTATTGAATATGATTGAAATAGCTCCAGCAAATCTCCAAGAGGAAGTAAAGATTTTAAGGAGGGCATGAAAAATGACTGCTTGTGCAACCGATATCTAACCGCTTGCATTCCCCGAGACTATCGCGCGCAGTACTGCATAGACTCCAGCTGCTCCTCCTGTGAAGCTAAAGACCTTCATCATTATTCGATACATCCGGGTAAACGCTTGATAAGGGAAATGTGCGTCTACCTTCTGGCTCTTAAAAAAACGGCCGCCAATCAGCTGCACAACATCAATATGCAACTGATTAGCGGCCGGCAGGTTACTCCGTCTTGGACTCAGGTATACGTTCGTTTTTCTTGTCTCTATCGTATGACAAAGTGGAATAGAAAAAAGTCCCCCTTTTTGTCGGATTTGAGCATAAAAAAAGCACTCAACCAAAGTTAAGTGCTTCATAATTATTCCTGTTAATCCGCAGGAGGCTATATCAACGTGAAGATGGAATTTATACGTAAGAGTTCGCCATAATCGGTGCCTAAAATCTTCCCCCTACTCTTTGTAGTTAAGAGCTATATCAACAATTTGCTCGGCTGAATAATCCTCTTCACTCCAGAAAATTAGGTCACTAGGTGCTGGGTGAGGTACGTTTTTTTCTAACATGTCGATATACTCACTTAAAGTTTCATCATCTATTTCAGGATTCATTAGTTTCTCCACAAGGGAGACTAACTCTTTTTTTGACATGGAGATCACCTTACTCCTCTTCGTCATACTCTCTCAGACTGTTAATTAATTCAGTGAAATTATCACAGACATAGGTTACCGCAGCTTCTGGATTCTCAAATGCTTTTTCGTGATCCCAAAAAACCACAGTTGGGTTTGTTTCAGAATCTCTATAATCAAAGCAAAATAAGTTGCCCCCTGCATCTGTTGCAAAAGGAATAACGTTGTCTACTAATCTATCCTTAACATTTTTGAATGTTTTATAAAGATCAATTGGTCTCTCTGGGTCTCCAATGCTAAGCAGATTATTAATCGATTCTCTAAATCCCTCAAAAACAATAACATGTTTATCTACTGGGGAACAGCCATTGAATTCTTTTATGTATTCTTTGAAATCTAATGGAAACTCGATGTTGAGAGTTTGTTCAAGACTATAAACTTCCTCTTTCGTTGCCTCTTTAAACGTACTGCGCTTTCTCCAGTTAATATTCTGCATAATTAACCTCCGTATTTATAGTATCGTAGTGTGTCTTGGCCAACTGTGTTGATAGTCCAAAGAATTTTCCCACAATCCATATACCACAAAAAGAAAGAAGGCGCCAATTATAGCGCCCTGTTCAGTCTCGATTTTGCTCAGGAAAGACTTGTTCTTAATGCCTCTTCTAACATTGAATTAAAATTTTCGTATTCGCTCATTATGGTTCCTGAAGGCTTATCTAATTCTAAATATTTCTCTTCGGTAGTGTCTAGACAGTACAATGAGACATCTGAATCTCCGAAGAAAAGATATTTTTTTTGCCAATCATTCTCATGCCAAAGTTCATTTGTTTCTATAAATCCATGTATTTCTTCATCTGCTTCATGTTCTCTTATAAAACTGTCTATCCCATAAATCACCACCCCATTAAAATCAAGTCCATTGACAGTGCTGAGGAACTGTTTATATCCCTCAGGTAGCACTGCATCATAAAATTTTTCTTGAACGCTTTGTTCCAGTTCTTTTAGGACGTCAATAGGGACTGGTTTATTGAGATCATCTCCATATTTTCTCTCTATTTTCCGAATCTCTTCTATATGTGCTTTCCACATTAAGATTTCCCTCCCGCTACTTTTCTCGGTATTGGCCAATTTTTTATTTTTTTGTTTGTCTAGGAGCCAATCCTCTTGTTAAAGCATTCTGCTTATTAGTAATTGCTTTATAGAAGGATCGTTTTTCATTAAAATTAAGTTATCCATCAACGTGTCAACCATACTTTGAAAGGCCCGAAAGTCATATCCTAGAATTGCATCACTAACTACTTGCGGATCTTTGTGTAAATAGTCAATTGTCCGCCTAGTTTAATCCTCCATCGACAAAATCCTTCCCAAGATCCACAGCAGCGTTAAAAATGCCTTCTTAAATGTCAGATTGTAAATAACTTGCTGTTTAATTGTAAGTTTGTCATATCCTATCTCATCAGCAATTTTAATATATTCACCATGGTCAAGTGTTTTGTCAAGTTTCTCTTTTAGCATGGCAATTCTTATATCATGTTCGCTAACTTCGCTCATCTCTTTTTCAAGCTTTGATCTCTTATCAAGCTTATCCAACATGACTCCCATCGCTGACTCTTGATCCCCGCACAAAGCATCCATCTCATCCGGCTTTAAAATCGAGCCTTTTTGATAGTCGGTGATTTCAATTTTAGAACCTGTATACATTTTTTCAAGTCTTGTGATGACCTTTTTGGAGCTGTAACCGGAAGATCTCTTTTTTTACGTTATTAACCACCCGTTGCTCATACTAGGCGTCGTGGCTATTTACTGTTTTCTGCGAATGCGGCCGCCTTGTCGTTTATATGTGTCTTTCCTGACTCCCATGATCTCTTCCACTCCCGCCTCGTTAAAGATTCATCTTCCTTCGTTGAGTGCTTAATACTTTTTAAGCTATTGCTTCGTGTTAGCTGATAAAACATCTCTCATCTTCATATTTCATTCTCCTTATCGAATAAACAACACCTTGCACTATTCGCTTTTTTTATTTGAAATGGCTCCAGCTATTCTCCAGGAGGACGCAAAGATTAAAAGGAGCCTGTGAAAGTGACTTCATGTGCAAACGGGATCTCACCGCTTGCATTCCCCGTCGCGCGCAATACTGCATAGACTCCAGCCGCTCCTCCTGTGAAGCTGACGACCATCATCATCATTCGATACATCTAGGTGCACACTTGATAAGGGAAAGGTGCGTCTCCCGTTCTGGCCATAAAAAAAGCGGCCACCAATCAGCTGCACAATATCAATGTGCAAAAGATCAGCGTCCGCAGGCTCTCCGTCTTGGACCTGATATTCACGTTCGTTTTCCTTGTCTCTATCGTATGACAAAGTGGAATAGAAAAAGTCCCCTATTTTATCCCCCTTTGTGTGGGATTTTTCTCGGATTTGAACATAAAAAAATCCTTGAAAGGCCATAGCCAATCAAGGTTTTGGTGATTTTCAGCAATATTTCTCTTTAATTTGCTAATGTTTATTATCTTTGACAATCGGCTCTATACTCAGCACCGTACCAATGGGTCCTAATTTTTCAATTAGTTTCTTTGCCTTTCCATATGGGAATCTCCCCATTAATAAGTAAGGGGGATTTTTTGAACCCTTTAGTAGATCTGCTGTTGAAATCTCAGTCCCTAATACATTCTTTATTCTTATTAAATCTTTCAATCCTCCATTAGGGGTCTTTGCTAACACTATATTGCAGGTATCAGGTGGCTCACTTATTGTTTTCTGTTCTGATTCACTTATAATGCAACCACTATTCACCCATTCAATAAAATCTGAAGTAATTACAGTAGCATGGCTTGGATCCATATCCCCAGAATCTACAATTAATACTTCTGTTTCCTTTTCATTTTGAAGCATTAGGAAAACATTACCTCCGCCATCATCGCCAATAGAGACATATCCTCTTGCATATTCATCTACTTCCCATGTCTCGTTTCTTTCCACAATATCTTCTGTACCATAAATAGCCACCCCGCCACCAATTGAAAAACCATTTGTATTTCTTAATAAATCCTTATACACATTTGGTAATTTAGCTTGTAGAATATCTTCTGACTCTTGAATTTCAGTTTCACTTGCCGGCTTATTTTTTATCAAATCTGAAACCATTGATAAATCAATCACTTTACAAAACCTCCCAAACCATCGAAATATTTATATGCATCCTTCATTGCTTTTCGGGTAGCTTTTTGATCAACACCTGCTTCAATCATTTCCCTATAACTCACATTAAATTCATAACGTATGTCAGTATTAAATCCCTCGATTTTTCTCCGCTTTCTCTGCATAGAAGAAATTTTTGCGTGTGAATGGCCAGAGCTTGACGGGAGAAGTATTGCGGATGCTTTCTTTTCGTTATAATCAAATCCACCTTCTTTAGCCCATCTTTTCGCCCATTCATTTTGTATTGGGTGGTGAGACTGTACTCGATTATCAGAAGCAATATTTTTGTTCCCTGGTGCACGATTAACCCCTGGGCTTAAATAGCCATGTTCATCAACATCTTCCTTGAGATATCCCCCTGGCCTTTTAGCAGTACTAGTCGAAACCCTTTTCGCCGTTTTCGCACCTTTATTCGCTTTGAAAACATATTTTCCTACCTTGACTACTTTAGTAGTGGGCTTTTAGTCTCAAGTTGTTTCCCTCCTGACACACGGTGAACAATTACATCATTCGAATGAATATACAGCTCTGCTTTCGTGTCAAAGTGTACCACAAAGCCTCTAATCAATCCAAAGAACGTGTTTTTTTCTGTAATCTTCATAACAGTAGCCCCATCTTGAAATCCCACTGGCTGGCACGGTTCGCCGGACAATATAGGTATTTGAATTAACGGTGATTGGCTTTATATATTTTATTTAATCCTCTCCAACCAATTTTAAAATGGTATAATTTGATTGATTTAAATTTTTATAGAAAGGGATGAGGCTTAATGAAATCAGCTTATTGGCTCGGTAGTAAAATTAAGTTAAGAGCACCTTTAAAAGAAGATATACATATATTTGATACTTTGGATCGTGACATATTAAAGAATCTGAATTCAATTTCTTTTCCTCGAACCAGAATACAAATTCAAGAATGGATTGATACTATATCAAAAACTCCTTCAAATGAAAGTGACGATTTTTATTTTATTGCTGAAGATGAAGATGAAAATGTAATCGGCACGATTGAAACATTTGATTGTGATATTAAAAATGGTACATTTTCTTATGCCCTATCTGTTTTCCCTAGCTATAGAGGGAAAGGTTTTAGTAAAGATATGATTTTAACTGTGTTGAGATACTATTTCTTTGAACTTAGATATCAAAAGGCAACCATTTGCGTTTACTCGTTTAACAATGAATCTATAACTCTTCACAAAAATCTTAATTTTGTTGAAGAAGGCAGGTTACGAAATATGATTTATACAAATGGTTCATATTTTGATGAAATCTATTTTGGTATGACAAAAGAAGAATTTAAATGTTTTTATAAAGTTTCTACTTAATCTTGTAACCAATTAACACAGGCAAAATCACCCTTCGCTGTTTCAGTGATCGTTTTTCCATACTCCGGTGCCTCGGCGTCGTAGGCCGTTGTATAAAACGGTGGCAGTTACTTTCCGCGTTGAATTTTATGTGTAATCGATAAATCTTGGTTGACGTCTAATTGTCTTGGGCTGATCACCTGCATCGCTCCCTGTGCTATGATAGAGGTGCCCACTGTGTGTACCATAGCCGGAGCAACCGCTTCGGTTTTTTTGTTGGCTAATTTCATAGGTGCATAGAGGAGGACGGTTTGTCCACCCTCTATACAGCTCCGTTTACCTCATCTTCCTGGTCATCCTGATTGTCGTTCTCAGTAAGAGAATCTTCTTCAACCGGCGCATCGTTTTCTTGCTTGAAGAGCGGCTCTGCTCCTGCTTTTATGCTTTCAAAAATAAAATCACCACATAAAAAACAGCAAAAACGCTCATAACCGCTGATTTGCCAGCGGCTATGAGCGTTTCATCATTACATCACCCGCTTAAACATCTTCTCCATCTCATACGTCGAATACATTTGAGGTTTCGAAAGTAAACGACAATCAACTAAAACGTTATATAAAGTTTTTTTAAGATTCTCTTTCGAAAATAAACTTGATTAGGAGAAGTAATGGTTGGCAATCTAATATGATCGAAAATATGATTACATGGTAAATCCCCCTCTTCGTTTTAAACGGGGGGTTTTTATTTATGAAAAGTTATTATCATTATTTTGACCGATGTTCCCTTTTAAAAGAATCAGGTATGATCAATTGAGAAGGCGCTTTCAATGAAAGGGGAATGCCAACATGCCTTATCGTATGAAACGAGTGGTGTTGCTTCTTGTCACTGGATTGTTTTTGAGTTTGTCTACAGTCACTTCTACTGCCTCGGCTCAAGCAGGCGGATCGTTTTATGACCCTTTTAACAGCTATAACTCCGGTTTATGGCAAAAAGCAAATGGTTATTCGAATGGAGATGTGTTCAACTGCACTTGGCGTGCAAATAACGTATCAATGACGTCATTAGGTGAAATGCGTTTGGGGCTAACAAGTCCATCTTATAACAAGTTTGACTGCGGGGAAAATCGCTCTGTTCAAACATATGGTTATGGACTTTATGAAGTCAGAATGAAACCAGCTAAAAACGTAGGGATCGTTTCATCGTTCTTCACTTACACAGGTCCAACGGATGGAACTCCTTGGGATGAGATTGATATCGAATTTTTAGGAAAAGACACAACAAAGGTTGAATTTAACTATTATACGAATGGTGTAGGAAACCATGAGAAGCTTGTGAATCTCGGATTTGATGCAGCCAATGCCTATCATACGTATGCGTTCGATTGGCAGCCAAACTCGATTAAATGGTATGTCGATGGGCAATTAAAACATACCGCGACGAGCCAAATTCCGACTACGCCAGGAAGGATCATGATGAACTTGTGGAATGGTATTGGTGTCGATGACTGGCTCGGTTCCTACAATGGTGTAACACCTCTATACGCTCATTACGACTGGGTGCGTTATACAAAAAAATAATGTCAAAAATGATAAGAGCCTGCTGCCTCAATATTATAACTAGGCTCTTATGATTGTAATGAGAAGTTGTCGGCATGAATCGTCTTTGATACGAATCTTATCGAGATGATGTCAGCTCTCTTTTGATTCATATGACTGGGTTTGCTTTTATTTGATTCTTGTTCTCTTTCTTTTGTTAAAATGACATCTTCATATCTTTCAATTTTAAAATCAATTTTTTGATGGTTTCTTCAATTTCTTTCTGTTGTTCTATCAATCTTTCTCTTTCGTTCACTAAAATCACTTGCTGCCGTCCACGCCGCAATCATATCCGGCGTCTCTTGTTTACATGACAGCGGATGTTTATCTTCACATTACAAAAAAACATGAAACAGAAAGCGTTTTGCGTTTCGAAAAGTACCTTAATAATTAATCGGTGGGCAAATGGTGGGCAAACCTATTCACCCACCATTTAAAGCCTTGCTACATCACCCGCTTAAACATCTTCTCCATCTCATACGTCGAATAATGAATGATAATCGGACGTCCGTGCGGGCATGTGAAGGGGTCGGACGTCCGGCGGAGTTCGTCGAGCAGGGCTCTGATTTCGTCGTCGCGCAAGTGGTGGTTGGCTTTGATGGAGCCTTTGCAGCTCATCATGATGGCCGCTTCTTCGCGCAATTTTTTGATATCGATGTTCCGGTTATCGAGAACCTGCTGGATGATTTCCTCGATCAGCGTCGTTTCTTCGTCCTTAGGAAACCATGTCGGATGGCAGCGGACGATGTAGCTGCCTGCGCCGAATGATTCGAGGAAGACGCCGACTTTTGCGAGGTCTTCCAGGTGCTCGTCGATGATGATCGCTTCGTTCTTTGAGTAGTGCAGCGTCAAAGGAACGAGGAGATCTTGGACATTCGGTTCGACTTCCCCGACTTTTTCGCGGAAGTATTCGTATTTAATCCGCTCCTGTGCGGCGTGCTGGTCGATGATGTACAAGCCGTTTTCGTTTTGGGCGAGAATATAGGTGCCGTGCATCTGGCCGATCGGATACATGATCGGGACGCGCTCTTTCGGCTCGACCATCTCTTCCTCTTGTTCGATGTACGGAGGCGCTTCATCCTCCTCATCCGGCATGCGGACTTCGATTTCCGGCGGTTCGGGAGGCGCTTCCTGCGCGATGTTTTCTTCTCTTTCCTCCGTATGGATCGGCGCTTCCTTGACAATCGAGCTTAATTTCATCGGTGAGTAGGCCGGAGCTGTTTCCCGTTCTGTCTTTGGCTCATCAGCCGGTTCAGGCCGATTGTCGAAGTCCAGCTTTTGCTGCTCGGGTTTGATGATGGGCGGCGCCGTTTTTTTCGGCGCCTGTACACTAGGAATGAGCTGCCTCTGTTTGAAGACGTCTTTAATGGCGTCGCGGAGGAGCTCATGGAGCTCTGTCTCTTTGCTCAGTCTGACTTCGAGCTTTGACGGATGCACGTTGACGTCGACCAGGAGCGGGTCCATGTTGATTTCAATAAACGTGATCGGATGCCGCCCGATCGGAAGCAGCGTATGGTAGCCTTCATGAATCGCTTTGACGAGCGGAAAATTTTTAATGTATCTGCCGTTGACGACGGATGACATGTAATTTCGCGATGCCCTCGTGATTTCCGGGAGCGCGATATAGCCTTTCACTTCAAAATCGAGGGAACTCGCGTGAAGAGGAATCATTTTTCTTGCGACGGCCGTACCGTATATCGCTGCCAGTACATGGCGGACATCCCCGTTTCCGTTTGTCTGCAGCAAGGTTTTCCCTTGATGGCGCAGCCTGAGTGACACTTCCGGATGCGCGAGGGCGATTCTGTTGACGACATCTGTAATATTGCCGAGCTCCGTATGGATCGTTTTCATATATTTCAGCCTTGCCGGTGTATTGAAAAACAGATTGGACACCGTAATTTCGGTTCCCCGCCTGCTAGACGATTTTTGCTCGGAAATGATTCTTCCTCCCTGAAGCGTCAGATGGGTTCCCGCGCCTTCCCCTGTGCTCGTTTTGATGCTTAAATGTGAGACAGACGCGATACTTGGCAAAGCTTCTCCGCGAAACCCAAGCGTTCTGACGCGGAACAGATCGTTTTCATTCTTGATTTTGCTTGTAGCATGGCGCAAAAAAGCCGTTTTGCAGTCTTCCGCATCCATCCCTTCGCCATCGTCAAGAACTTTGATGGACGAAAGCCCTGCTTCTTCGACATCGATTTCGATCACCGAGCTGTTTGCGTCAATCGCATTTTCAACAAGCTCTTTGACGACGGAGGCCGGTCTTTCGACAACTTCTCCCGCCGCGATTTTATTTGATAAATCGTCGGGAAGCTGAACGATTTTTGCCAAGTGCGGTCACCTCTCTTTATTTTAATTTTTTTTGCAGCCTGTACAGCTCATTCATCACTTGTAAAGGCGTCATATCAAGCAGATTCAGCGCCTTAAATTCGTCAAGCACACCCTGTTCTTTTTTGGACAGCTTGGCCTGCTTTTCCCGCGGCTTGTCCGTCTCAAAGAAGGACAGCTGCGCCGGCTCAACCGCAGGCGCCTGGGATTTTCCGGCTGTTTCTGCTTGTACTGGCACCGCTTGGGAAACGGCCGGTTCTTTTGCGCCTGCTTCAAGCTCTTGCAGGATCGTTTTGGCCCGGCTGATTAAATCGTCGGGGAGCTCCGCAAGCTGGGCGACATGGATGCCGTAGCTTTTGTCTGCGGCGCCTTCTTTAATTTGGTGAAGAAAGACGACTTTCCCCTCGTATTCTTCCGCCCGAACGTGAACGTTTTTCAAGTCGGAAAGCTTCTCTTCAAGCGCTGTCAGCTCATGGTAGTGCGTGGAGAAGAGCGTTTTCGCGCCGATATGGTTATGCACATATTCGATGATCGCTTGGGCGAGCGCCATTCCGTCGTATGTGGATGTCCCGCGCCCGATCTCATCGAATAAAACCAAGCTGTTTTTCGTTGCATGGACGATCGCGTTTTTGGCTTCAAGCATTTCTACCATAAAGGTGCTCTGTCCCGAAATTAAGTCATCGGCTGCGCCGATTCTCGTGAAAATCTGATCAAAGATCGGCAAAACCGCTTTTTTCGCGGGAACGAAGCAGCCGATTTGCGCCAAAATGGAAATCAGCGCCATTTGTCTCATGTACGTGCTTTTACCTGACATGTTCGGTCCTGTAATCAAAAGCATTTGTCTGCCTTCGCCCATTTCGCAGCTGTTCGGTACATACGACTGGCTGTCCATCACTTTTTCGACGACCGGATGCCGTCCGTCGACTACCTGAACGACGTCTTCGGAAAACTCAGGTTTAACGTAATGGCGGTTTTCGCTGATCGTCGCAAAGCATTGCAGCACATCGAGCTCGCTCATCATTTTCGCCAGCCGCTGCAGGCGGGGAATATATTCTTTCACCCGATCGCGAAGCTCGGAAAACAGCTCATATTCAAGCTCGCATATATTGTTTTCCGCTTCGAGAATCAAAGCTTCCTTTTCTTTCAGTTCAGGCGTGATATAGCGTTCAGCGTTTGCGAGCGTCTGCTTCCGTTCATACCTGCCTTCTTCGAGAAGATGGATGTTCGCTTTCGTCACTTCGATATAGTAGCCGAATACTTTATTAAAGCCGACTTTCAGCGAACGGATGCCTGTGTACTGGCGCTCCTCTTGCTCGAGCTTCGCAATCCAGTCTTTTCCGTTCTTGCTCGCATCCCGGTATTCGTCAAGCTTCGCGTTGTAGCCGTCTTTTATCAAGTTTCCTTCTTTCAATGAAAGCGGCGGGTTTTCGTAGAGCGCCTCCTCCAAAAGCTCAAGCAAATCGCCGCATGGATCGATTTTTTCAGCACGCGCTTTTGCCTTTGGATGATTGAGAGAAGCGACTAGATCTTTAATCGCCGGGACTTGTTTTAGCGATTCTTTCAGCTGGATCAAGTCTCTTGCGTTGACGTTTCCGTATGCGACCCGGCCGGCAAGCCGTTCGAGGTCGTACACTTCTTTCAGCCGCTCGCGCAGATCCTCCCGTTCAAACAGATGGGCAATCAGCGTTTCGACAATCTCCTGGCGCTCTTCGATCTGCCCTTTTCTGATCAGCGGCCGGTCGATCCATTGCTTTAAAAGGCGGCCGCCCATAGCCGTTTTCGTTTCATCGAGGAGCCAGAGAAGCGAGCCTTTTTTATTTTTGGAGCGGATCGTCTCCGTCAGCTCCAGATTCCGCTTCGAGTAAAGATCGATTTTCATCGCTTCTTCCAATTCGTAAGGCTCTACCTTCTGAAGATGGTCAAGGCTTCTCTTTTGCGTGCGCTTCAAATAGGTGTACAGCCTCATGAATGTATCAATAAGCTCTTTTGACGGCAGACCTTTTACAATGTCAGGCGCCTCATTTGCCTGTTCGTCTTCAAAGGAAATGGTCGCTCCGCAGCGCTCTTTTAAAACCGTTTTCTCTTGTTCGCCGATCCCGCTCGAGACGACGATTTCCCGCGCTCCGACGGAATAAATTTCGGAAACGACATCGTCAAATCTTTCAATCGCCGTCACTAAGTTCTCTCCGGTCGTCAAATCTGAAAAGGCAAGGCCGTATGTATGCTGAAAGTCGCTGACAGAAGCGATAAAGTTGTTCTCATTTTCGTGAATGCCCTTTCCGTCCATGACGGTTCCCGGCGTAATGAGCTGAACCACTTCTCTTTTGACGACTCCTTTTGCCTCCTTCGGGTCTTCCACCTGCTCGCAGATCGCCACTTTATAGCCTTTTTTGATCAGCTGTTCGATATAGGATGAGCAGGAATGGTAAGGAACGCCGCACATCGGGATTCTCTCGCTTGATCCGCCGTCTCTGCTCGTTAATGTGATTTCAAGCTCCTGTGACGCTTTTTTCGCATCCTCGAAAAACATCTCGTAAAAGTCACCGAGACGAAAAAATAAAAAGGCATCCTGATACTCTGCCTTGATCTTTAAATATTGCTGTATCATCGGCGTGTAGCCTGCCATATTAATCCCCCATTATGTATCTCTCGTTTCTATTGATTCCAAGAACGATTATACCACAAACATTCCTTCCGAAAAAAAAGAAAACTAGGGCGGCGTCTCCCTAGTTTCCTTTTATTCTTCCGGATCTCCGACCAAAAACTCCGGATTAATCTCCTCCAATTCCTCATCAAGCTCTTCTTCCCATGCTTCTTCTTCATCGCTTTCCGTCCATTCGGAATTGACTTCGACGACGACTTTCGTTTCGCCGACGACTTCAGATAAAAATTCTCTTTCGGCCTGAACAACGACTTTGTTCCCGTTCGGGGAAATCGTCACTTCAAGACAGTTCGGCTGCTGAAGCACCTTCGCAATGACTTCGTGTTCATCGTCTAAGTAGTTTTTGTCACGATATCTGAGCTTGATGACATCGACATAGGAAACGCGTTCTGTCACAACCTCCGTTTTTGTGTTGTCGGCATACGAATACCATACGTTGATATCGTATGTCCCTTCAATCTCAACCGTTTTTCCGACCTTTTCGGCGTCATACTTATGATTGATAATCCAACCGCCCAGTATGCTGGTTGGCTTTTGCGAAGGGGAGATCGTATGTGTGGACTGGGTAAATTTCCTGCCTTTCGCGACTACCGCTTTTGTTATAATTTCCCTGTATTCAGACATTCAGTCATGCCTCCTTGTTTTTCCTCGTATTATCTTATGCTGGGCATTTGTCTCATGTGCGCGCTAAGAAGAAAACAAAATAAAGCACCCATTTAATGAATCTGTTTAAGTGTATGCAGCAACGAGGATAAACTTGACTTAAAAAATAAGCCGGCACGACGAAAAAAAACGGCGCCTAAATAGGCGCCTTGTTTTATAATGAGCAGCTGGGTTGTGAGTTTTTGACTTTTGATCCGGTTTCTCCCGTCAGCAGGTCTCCCCCGGTCGACGTTATGATCTCGTTTGTCACTTGATTTGATATCGTGTGGGCAACAAGCTGAAGAAGGTCGTTGACTTCCATTTGGGAGTCTCTGAATTCCTGGATGATCGGAATGTTATCGAGCTCTGCCTGAAGCGCATCGATCTTCGCTTCCGTTTGCTTTAATGCCTCATGCTTTTCGTAATGTTTAAAGTTGACGGCTTGCTTCTGCAAAGCTTTGATTTGATTGATCAGATTTGAGACTTTGGCATTCTCGTTAATTTGTTCCTCAGCCTTTTTGAAGAAGTCGACTTCTTCGGTTTCTGCAATCATTTTTGCAAGCTCGCGCGCTTTTTCCACGATATCCTTTTTCGTGTAAAGAGTCATCTTAATTCACCTCGATTGCTTCTCCCACCATTTCTCCGTCAAGCGACCACGTTTTCGCCTGGTGGATTTTCACGTTGACAAGCTTGCCGATCGCTTCTTTCGGTCCTTTAAAGTTTACAAGCTTGTTTTTGCGTGTGTAGCCGGCAAGAATATCAGGATTGTTTTTGCTTTCACCCTCTACTAATACTTCGACAACCTGACCCTCATATTCCTTCATTTTCTTTGCGGAAATTTCGTTGACCAGGTTATTTAAGCGCTGAAGCCGCTCTTTTTTGACCCGCATCGGAACATTGTCTTTCATCTTCGCAGCCGGTGTTCCTTCGCGAGGCGAGTAAATGAACGTATAGGCGCTGTCAAACTCAACTTCCCTGTATAAAGAAAGAGTTTCTTCAAATTGTTCGTCCGTTTCGTTAGGGAAGCCGACGATAATATCGGTTGTCAAAGAAGCATTCGGCATCGCTTTTTTAATTTTGGCGACAAGGTCGAGATAGCGCTCACGGTCGTATTTGCGAGCCATCAGCTTCAGGACGTCAGAGCTTCCGGATTGAACAGGAAGATGGATATGATCTAATAGGTTCCCGCCTTTTGCAAGCACCTCGATCAGATGGTCGTCAAAATCGCGCGGATGGCTTGTCGTAAAGCGGATTCTCGGAATGTTGATTTTGCGAAGCTCATCCATCAGATGACCGAGGCCGTACTCCATGTCTTCAAAATCTTTTCCATAGGCGTTGACGTTTTGCCCGAGAAGCGTGATTTCCTTGTAGCCTTCAGCCGCAAGCCTTCTCACTTCCTGGATGATATCTTCAGGACGTCTGCTGCGCTCTTTTCCCCTTGTGTACGGTACGATGCAGTACGTACAGAACTTGTCGCAGCCGTACATAATGTTGACCCATGCCTTGATTTTCCCGTGGCGGACTTTCGGCAGGTTTTCAATAACGTCTCCTTCTTTAGACCACACTTCAACGACCATTTCTTTTGACAAATATGCTTCTGACAAAAGCTCTGGAAGACGGTGAATGTTGTGTGTACCGAAAATCAAGTCGACGAACGGATGTTTCTTTAAAATCCGGTTGACGACTGATTCTTCCTGGGACATGCAGCCGCAGACGCCCAGTATCAAATCGGGGTTATCCTTTTTCAAACCTTTTAAATGGCCGATTTCGCCAAACACTTTGTTTTCCGCGTTTTCCCGGATCGCGCACGTGTTAAGCAAGATGACGTTTGCATCTTCAGTCGAGTCGGTCGGTTCATAGCCGAGCGCCATGAAAATCCCGGCCATCACTTCTGTGTCGTGTTCATTCATCTGGCAGCCGTACGTGCGGATGTAAAACTTCCGTCCTTCTCCCATGCCTCTGAACTGCTCTGATATTTTAAAATCGTTATGGTATTCAACGGCTTCTTTGCCGCGTTTTTTTGCATCTCTTAATGAAGGCGGAACATACACAGCTTCAAAATATTTGCTGTAATCCTTCTCGGATTTTTTGTCCGGTGGATTGACCTTTCCGCTTTCAGTTCGCTGTTTCTCATTCATGTTTTTTTCTCCTTTCAAACAAAGCTCCACCCTACAGTATAAAGGTTCTCGGCTGTCAGCACAACCCAGAACCCATTATTGTACACTAAATGAAAATGATTATCAATGGTAATTTGCTTTGTTTTTGAGCGTTAAAGCAGCCCGGATTTTCGGGCGCCGGTTTCGATGATGTCAAGCGCTTTGTCAAGGTCTTGTTTCGTATGCTCCGCCGTCATGATCGTTCTGATGCACGCTTTTCCTTTCGGAACCGTCGGAAATACGATGGCCTGCGCAAACACGCCAAGTTCAAACAGGGTTGCAGAAAAACGGCATGTTTCCGCTTCATCGCCGATTAAAATCGGCGTGATCGGCGTCTCGCTTTGAATGAGCGGAAGGCCGATGTTTTCGAGTCCTTTTTTGAAGTATGCCGTGTTGTCCCAAAGCCTTTTGATCAATGCCGGCTCTTCCAAGAGCACGTTGACTGCTTCAATGCATGCCGCTGTCACTGCCGGCGGATGGGAGGTGCTGAACAGAAACGGTCTTCCTTTATGCTTCAAATAGTCGATGAGCACCTTTGAACCTGCGGCATATCCCCCCAATACGCCGATCGCTTTGCTTAGGGTGCCGACCTGGATATGCACCTTTCCGTCAAGGCCGAAATGATGTACCGTCCCGCGCCCGTTTTCGCCGAGTACGCCGGACGCGTGCGCGTCATCGACCATGACAAATGCATCGTACTGCTCTGCCAGTCTCACGATGTCCGGAAGCGGCGCGATGTCCCCGTCCATGGAAAACACGCCGTCCGTAACGATAAGCCTGTTTCTGTAACTCATTGATTTTTTCAGGATCTTTTCCAAGTCTTCCATATTCGCATGTTCATAGACTTTACGCCCTGCTTTGGTGAGCCTGATCCCGTCGATGATGGAGGCGTGGTTTAATTCATCCGAAATCACGATATCGTCTTTTGTGAGAATGCTGGAGAGAATGCCCTGATTCGCCGTAAAACCGGACTGAAAAACGAGCGCCGCTTCCGTTTTTTTGAAGGCGGCCAGTTTTTTCTCAAGCTCATCATGCATCGTGAACGTCCCGGCAATGGTGCGGACTGAGCCGGTTCCCGCCCCAAATTGCTCGGCTGCGTCAACGGCTGCTTTTTTGAGCCGGGGATGAGAGGTGAGGCCGAGATAATTGTTGGAGGACAGCTGAATGATATCTCTTCCCTTCATTCTGACAATCGGTCCCTGGTACGATTCGATCTTCGGCAGCTCTTGAAATGTGCCCTGTTCCCTCATCGTGTCGAGCTCTTTTTGTAAAAACGTGAATTCTTTCATATCAATCTCTCCTTTTTATGGTATCAGTATGACTTTGCCGCACTGTCCTTCCCTCATCAGCTCAAAGCCTTTTTCATACTCCTCAAGAGAAAAATGGTGGGTGATGACGGGCTTGATCTGAATGGCTCCTGAATGGAGCAAGTCGCTCACCTGCCGCCACGTTTCAAACATTTTTCTGCCGGTAATCCCTTGAACTGTAAGGCCTTTAAAGACGATGTCATTGGTCATGTCGATGCACACCGGATGCTCAGGCAGGCTTAAAATGTGAACCCTTCCACCATTTGCCGCCATTTTTAAGCTTTGGCAGATCGCCGTCGGATGGCCTGACATCTCACATACAAGGTCTGCGCCTTCCCCATTTGTTAAAGCGCTTACATTTTTAAGCGTATCTTCTTTTTCGATCGAAATCGTAGCCGTTGCCCCCATTTTCACGGCCAGTTCGAGCCTGTACTCGTTTTTATCGATGGCGATCACTTGTGAAGCGCCGGCTGTTTTTGCCACAGCGACTGCCATCAGGCCGATCGGTCCACAGCCGACAATAGCCGTTTTCGATCCGGCCGCAATGCCTGACAGAACCGTATGAACGGCATTTCCGAGCGGTTCTTGTATGGAAGCAAGATCCTCGGGCATGCCGGGCGGATTTTTCCAAATGTTGCTTTCGGGCACCTTGACATATTCGGCGAAGCATCCTTCTGTATCAACGCCGAGGATCATCGTATTGCTGCACACATGCTGTTTTCCCGTCAGACACGGAATGCATTTGCCGCAGACGAAGTGCGTTTCCGCCGATACAAAATCGCCTTCTTTGACAGACGAGACATTTTCCCCGACCGCCGCCACTTCACCCGAAAATTCGTGGCCGAAAACATATGGCGGCTTCACTCTGTTTTTTGCCCATTCATCCCAATTATAAATATGAACATCAGTCCCGCAGATCGACGCGGCTTTGACTTTAATCAGCACTTCGCGCTGGCCTATTTCCGGTATCGGAACAAGATCACAAACAGCTCCCGGCTCCCCCGCCGCCTTGATAAGCGCTTTCATTTTTCCGCTCATGATGAACAGACCCCCTTTGCTAAATCGCTTTACATTAGGATTGTAGCACGATTTTATACATCGGTAAATATTGATGTACACGTGGTGCGGACATCTGAACACCCTCTGAAAAATATGGAATATTTTTTTAAAACGGAATCCGGCTGATGAAATTTTCATAGAGAAACCGTCTGACTTGTCTTGCAGAATAATGGCGCTCCAATGCATGGATCAGATTGTCGTAATCCTTGTAGGCTTCGAGCCCCGGAATCACCTTATCGATCCCGTCAAAATCGGAGCCGAATCCGATATGCCGTTCACCGCCCAAAGAGCAGACATGGTCGATATGCGAAAGGATGTCTTTTATGCGGGGCGTCTTATTTATAAACTCGGGAACAAAGGTGATGCCGATGACCCCGTTTTTCTTGATCAGCGCTTTGATTTGGTCATCTTTTAAATTTCGCGGATGCGGACAGAGGCTGTACGAATTCGAGTGGGAGGCAATCGGATATTTAGCAAGGGCAACCGTATCCCAGAAGCTTTTTTCCGACAAATGGGAAACGTCAGTCCAAACCCGGTGCCGGTTGGCGATCTTGATCAGTTTTTCCCCCCATTGCGTAAGACCGGCGTTCCTCTTTTCCAAGGCGCCGTCCGCGAACACGTTGGCCCAATTCCATGTCAAACCGAAGCTTCTGACGCCGAGCTGAAAAAAGATATCAAACAGTCTTACATTTTTCGATATCGGTTCGCACCCTTCCATCGTTAAGATAATCCCTGTTTCATCAAATTTGAGCGAATCGATGTCTGACTTGCTTTTGATCAGTTTGATTCGTTTATATTTTGCGACTTTTTCATAGAACAGCTGAATTTGGACGAGCGCCATTTCAAGGCGCAGATTCGCCGGCACCGTATCCGGCAGAAAAATCGCCAGACACTGAACCTTTGCCTTTCCGTTTAATAGCGCACTGACCGGCGTTTGCAGCGAAGGATCGCTGTATTCATTAAGCCGCGGGTTTTTCCAAAGTTTCATAAGCAAATCTGAATGGGCATCGAAAATGTTCACGACCGATCCCTCCCATGACAGATTTTTCAAAGCCAAATCAAAAACAACCCGCTTACATGTGTAAGCAGGTTGAAACATATGAAATCAATACATTCTTTTTCTATCAGCGAGGCTCTACAATTAATTTGATCGCCGTCCGCTCTTCACCGTCAATTTGAATGTCTGTAAAAGCCGGAATACAAATCAGATCGACACCGCTGGGCGCCACAAATCCCCGGGCAATCGCAACCGCTTTTACCGCTTGGTTCAATGCTCCGGCACCGATTGCTTGAATTTCTGCAGCCCCTCGTTCTCTCAAAACTCCCGCCAGCGCACCTGCAACCGAGTTTGGATTTGATTTTGCTGAAACCTTTAATATTTCCATTCCTGCTCCCCCTTAATTTTACAATGGATAAGTGAGTGTTCATTAGAACAGTCATTGTTAGATATTGCCATTTGAAAAAGCCATCCCCTTTTAATTGCTTTTCAAAAATAGCAGGGTACCTTCCATTTTTACTATATTCACGAAAAGACCGGGATATTCCTGCTTTCTTTTTAATATTTTTCTAAAATGATTTTTCGTTCTTTTATTCAAAAAACATGTGGTCATCATTGATTAATATCCGGTCGATTTTAACAGCTTTTTTGCTTTGGTCATCGATATCAATGACAACTGCGCTTAACGTCGTACGGCCTTCGGCGATTTCGAACCGGACCGGAAGACTCGTCTTAAACCGTTTGATGATCGTCTCCCGTTCCACGCCGAGAATGCCGTCATAAGGTCCTGTCATGCCGACGTCGGTAATATAAGCCGTCCCTTTTGGAAGTACGCGGTTGTCCGCCGTCTGCACGTGTGTATGCGTTCCGACAACAGCCGAAACCCGTCCGTCCGCATACCAGCCGATCGCCTGCTTTTCGCTCGTCGCTTCGGCATGCATATCGATAAAAATATACGGCGTTCTTTTAGAAGCCTCTTCAATCAATTCGTCCGCTTTTTCAAACGGACAATCGATCGGAGGCAGAAATGTACGGCCTTGCAAATTGATCACAGCCAGTTCCTTGCTGCCGTTTGTTTTGATGTAAGCGATTCCTTTGCCCGGCGTGCCTTTAGGAAAATTGGCAGGCCTGACGATCTGCGGAGCGCCATCGATAAAATCAAATATTTCCCTTTTATCCCACGTATGATTTCCCATTGTGATGACATCGGCACCCGCTTGAATGAACTGATGATAAATTTTTTCGGTGATGCCTTTCCCGTGTGCTGCGTTCTCTCCGTTCACGATGACGGCGTGCGGTTTATATTTCAGCTTCAGTTTTGGCAAATACGTTTTAATCATCTCTCTGCCGGGCGAACCGACGACATCTCCAACAAATAAAATTCTCATGCTTTGACCCTTTCTTTTTTCAATAGGTTTCTTTAATAGTGTTACACAAGGAAACAAAAAAATAAAGTGATGCATGCGCACCACTTTATTTTGCGTATTCAACGGCTCTCGTTTCCCTGATGACGGTTACTTTAATATGTCCAGGGTAGTCGAGCTCGTCCTCAATTCGTTTTCGAATATCCCGCGCCAAACGATGGGCTTCAAGATCGTTAATCGAGTCTGGTTTCACCATGATCCGCACTTCCCGTCCGGCCTGTATCGCAAACGATTTTTCAACACCTTCGTAAGACTCGGAGATTTCCTCCAGTTTTTCAAGCCTGCGAATATAATTTTCGAGCGTTTCGCTTCTTGCGCCAGGTCTTGCGGCTGACAGCGCATCAGCTGCGGCCACGAGCACGGCGATGACGGAAGTCGGCTCCTGATCTCCGTGGTGTGATGCGATACTGTTGATGACGACAGGATGCTCCTTATACTTGGTGGCCAGTTCCACGCCGATTTCGACATGGCTTCCTTCCACCTCGTGGTCAATCGCTTTCCCGATATCGTGAAGAAGACCAGCTCTTTTCGCAAGCGTAACGTCTTCTCCAAGCTCAGCAGCCATAAGTCCGGTCAAGAATGCCACTTCCATTGAATGTTTTAGTACATTCTGTCCGTAGCTTGTTCTGAACTTCAAGCGGCCGAGTATTTTGATTAAATCGGGATGAAGACCGTGGACTCCTACCTCAAACGTCGTCTGTTCGCCCATTTCGCGAATATAATCATCCACTTCACGACGGGATTTCTCAACCATTTCTTCGATTCTGGCAGGATGAATGCGTCCATCCTGAACGAGCTTATCAAGAGCGATCCGTGCTGTTTCGCGCCTGATCGGATCAAATCCTGAAAGGATAACGGCTTCCGGCGTATCGTCAATGATGAGGTCGATTCCAGTCAATGTTTCCAACGTACGGATGTTTCGCCCTTCACGTCCGATAATACGGCCTTTCATCTCATCATTTGGAAGGTTGACAACGGAAACCGTCGTCTCTGCCACATGATCAGCCGCACAGCGCTGTAAAGCCAATGAAAGAATATTTTTCGCTTTTTTATCAGCCTCTTCTTTCGCACGATTTTCAGTTTCTTTCATCATGATCGCGATGTCATGGGAAAGCTCTTTTTCAACCCGCTCCAGAATGATTTGCTTCGCTTCATCACGCGTCAGACTTGAAATACGCTCCAACTCCGACTGCTGCTTACGAATCATTTCATCCACTTTGCTTTCCATCTCTTCAATATGTTGTTGTCGTTCATTCAGAGAATGATCCTTCTTCTCCAACATCGCTTCCCGTTTATCTAACGATTCATCTTTTCGGTCAAGGTTCTCTTCCTTTTGGAGTAAACGGTTTTCTTGTTTTTGAAGCTCATTTCGTCTTTCACGAACTTCTTGTTCAGCTTCTATCCGAAGCGTGTGAATCTCGTCCTTTGCTTCAAGAAGGGCTTCTTTTTTCAACGCTTCAGCATCCCGCTTTGCGTCTCCAAGAATTTGTTCGGCTGCGTTGCGCGCACCTGAAATTTTTGCTTCGGCAATGATTTTTCGAACATAGTAGCCAACAACTAAACAGAATAGGCTCAGCAAAATGGAGATGAGAATGGTTAATGGACTCATACTTTCACCTCCTCTTGCTATGAACTTGTTTCTTGCTAAAAGTAAGTGTCGGCATGTACATTGTACTTTCTTCTCAACATACAGAACCTTCACAGGGAATGAAGAAGCTTCACAGCCCTTGTCAAGTTTAAATGTTTATCAATCATGTTAAGAAAAACAAGTGATACAATTTCATTGTAATTGTGTGGCAAATACTTGTCAAGCTTACGGTCTTAACGTTTCAAAAGATATAAGCAATCCACCGGACATACATGCGCTGAACCGGCAACAGGTTCGGAGATTTTTTGTGAGGGGACGGCGGATTTGCGAAAGAAAAAGAAAAGGCTGCCGGGCGGCAGCCTTGAAATTAAAATTCGAGCTCTTCCTGAATGTCTTCCTCTTCTTCTTTTGGAGCCGAAACACCGTTGTTATCCAGGCCGTAATGCTCCCTGATCTGCTCTTGGATCATCAAAAGCACATCTTTGTTTTCTTTGAGGAACTGCTTCGCGTTTTCACGGCCCTGTCCAAGGCGCTCATCCTGATAGGAGTACCATGCCCCGCTTTTTTGGACGATGTCAAGCTCTGTTCCAAGGTCGATGATTTCCCCTTCTTTTGAGATTCCTTCGCCGTACATAATGTCTACTTCGGCCGTCCTGAATGGAGGCGCCACTTTGTTTTTCACGACTTTAATTTTCGTCTTGTTCCCCATGACGTCGTTGCCTTGTTTGAGCTGTTCGGCGCGGCGCACTTCAAGCCGCACGGAAGAATAGAACTTCAGGGCCCTTCCCCCTGGAGTCGTCTCAGGATTTCCGAACATGACGCCGACTTTTTCGCGGATCTGGTTAATAAAGATCGCGATCGTTTTTGATTTATTGATTGCCCCGGAAAGCTTCCGCAGCGCTTGGGACATCAGTCTGGCCTGCAGCCCGACATGCGAGTCTCCCATGTCTCCTTCGATTTCCGCCTTCGGCACGAGCGCCGCAACGGAGTCGATGACAACGATATCAACGGCTCCGCTTCTGACAAGCGCTTCCGCAATTTCAAGCGCCTGTTCCCCCGTGTCAGGCTGGGACAGCAGCAGCTCGTCAATGTTAACCCCTAATTTTTGCGCGTAAACAGGATCAAGCGCGTGCTCGGCGTCTATGAACGCCGCCTGTCCGCCCTGCTGCTGAACTTCGGCAATCGCGTGAAGCGCCACCGTCGTTTTACCGGAGCTTTCAGGGCCGTATACTTCAATAATCCGTCCGCGCGGATATCCGCCCACCCCAAGGGCTGTATCAAGCGCTAAAGAGCCGCTCGGAACGGTTGAAATTCTCGTCTCGGTTTGTTCTCCGAGTTTCATAATGGAACCTTTTCCAAACTGTTTTTCTATTTGTTTAAGCGCCATATCTAAGGCTGCCTGACGATCACTCATCTGTTTTTTCCTCCTTTATCACTTCCGCTATATCTACTATACCTTGTTTGCTCGGATTTGCCAAGAAAAAAGCGAACGCATATTCGATTTTTTTTCAGCGGGTTTTAAACGATAAAAAATCATTTTGCAAAGAGCGAAAGCGGTCTTTTTTTAAAAGGAAGATTCTCCGAAAACGGAATTATCGCTTATTTACCCAAAATGTGCAGGAGCAGATGGCAGCCGTATTTGGCAGAACGCTTCCTGACGGCCGATCTTGAGCCCGCGAACATGAACTCGTGCGCTTCCTCCGGTTTGCCGTCGACCGAGATGCCGATAAATACCTTCCCGGCAGGATGCCCTTCCTGCGTATTCGGACCGGCCACACCGGTAAAGCTGATGCCGATGTCGCTTCCGGTTTTGCTTCTGATGCCCGCTGCAAGCTCCTTCGCGCATTGCGCGCTGACGGCTCCAAAGCGCTCGAGCGTGTCTTCGGAAACACCTGCAGCTGAAACTTTCAATTCGTTTGTGTAGCAGACGGCGCCGCCTTTGAAGTATTCGGAGGCCCCGCTCAATTCCGTCAGCCAGCTGGAAAAAAGCCCTCCTGTAAAGCTTTCCGCAGCAGACAGCGTCAGTCCTTTGCGGACGCAGGCTTTCGCAAGCTCTTCGACAAGCGATGTATCATCGTATCCGTAAAAGAACCCGCCGACGCGCTCTAAAATGCGGTCTTCCGTTTCTTTTAGAAGGCGTTCCGTCTCAGCCGGATCGGCGTGTTTTGCCGTCAGCCTGAGGGTGACTTCACCATCTGCCGCCAAAGGAGCGATCGTCGGGTTCGTCTGCGCATCGATAAGGTCTTCCAAATCCGTTTCAAGCTGGGATTCACCGATTCCGAAGAAGCGCAGCACTCTTGAGACGATCTTCTCCTTTGAACCGAGTTTTTCTAAAATCAGCGGCTTCGCTTCGTTTTCAAACATCGGCTCAAGTTCCTTCGGGGGCCCCGGAAGCAGCATGTAAAAACGCGATTCATGCTGAAGCAGCATCCCCGGAGCCATTCCGAACCGGTTTGGCAGCACATCCGAACCTTCGAGAACGAGCGCCTGCTTTCGATTGTTCGGAGACATCGTCCGGTTCGTTTTTTTGAAATAGTCTTCAATCGATTGAAATGCTTCCTCATCAAGCTGAAGGGGACGCCCGATGACCCGTGCGATCGTTTCTTTTGTCAAATCGTCTTTCGTCGGCCCAAGACCCCCTGAGAAGATGATGAAATCAGACCGCTCCTGGGCGGTTTGAATGACCCGTTTCAAGCGTTCAGGGTTGTCTCCGACCGCTGTATGATAAAAAACGTTGATTCCGATTTCCGCCAAATGCTTGCTGATAAACTGTGCGTTTGTATTAGCGATCTGTCCGAGCAAAAGCTCTGAACCGACGGCGATGATTTCAGCTTTTCTTTCAAGTTTCATGTTTTCCACTTCCCTGTGTTTAGTTCGATGTTTTTAAAGCATCCCAGTTCTTGGCGAAATAATCCCAGCCGGATACGACGGTGAAAAAGACGGCCACCCATAGCGCGAGAGAGCCGAACGGGAACGAGACGAGCTCAAATGGGAGATTATGCAGCAAGAGGGCTGAAATGGCGATGATCTGCGCCCACGTTTTTACCTTTCCAAGCATATTCGCAGCGACGACTTCGCCGGTTCCCGCAAGCACGAGACGGAGTCCCGTCACGGCGAACTCCCGGCTGATGATGACGATCGCCATCCAGGCCGGGGCAAGGTGATAATGGACCAAAATGATCAAAGCCGAAGACACGAGCAATTTGTCTGCCAGAGGATCGAGAAATTTCCCGAAATTGGTCACGAGTTTCAGCTTTCTTGCATAATAGCCGTCAACCCAATCGGTAACGGAGGCGAAGATGAACAATAGAGCGCCGATCAGATGTGCCACCGGAATCGATTCGTTTCCGAAAGACAGCGACCCCCAGTTGAACGGGACGAGCATGATGATCATGAAAATAGGAATTAAGGCGATTCTCGAAAGCGTGATTTTATTCGGTAAGTTAAACATAAAGTTCCTCCATTATGTATCGTTTTATTGCTGATGGACGAAAGAAAAAGTCATCCGGACCGTTAAGATGACTTTTTCTCCTTTTTATTTTCAATCGTTATGTTTTGTGTCATCACATTCTTCGGATCAAGTTCGTAGGAAAGAACCTTTCCGTTGATTTTGATTTCTACGCCAGGCGCATATCCGACCCGCAATTCAATCTGATCTTGGTCGGTAATATTTTTTTGAAAGGAATCTCCTTTTTTCATCATGCCTTCTTTAAGGGAGGTTCCTTTCGCGTCCCGCACCCTGACCCATGAGTCTGCGGTCGTTGTCACCTCAAGCTCAAGCTTGTCGGCTCCCGATACTTCATAGGTTGTGGAAGAGCCCTGGCTGTTTACGGCCTTGATGCTCAGCTCTTTTTTGTCAGCGGTTTTCTGGGCGTCGTCGTCTTTTTTATCTTCAGCGCCTGATTTTTCGTTGTCCGCGTTTTTTTGATTTTCATTCTTCAGCGGCGAATCTTTTGAGACATCATACTTGCTCTCTGTCTCTTCCGTTTTCGTCTGTTCGGCGGAATTTTCATTTCCTCCGCCCATCACGGCCTGGACAATGACGTAAATGATCGCGATCACGACAATCACGCCTGCCGAGACAAGCAGTGTAGGCAAAAGCTCAAGCGCTTTGGAGGCGGGCGCCGGAAGCTCCCTCTGAGGCTTGATCGAAGAAAGTTTATCAGAAACCTCGTCATTGTAGGAGTCAGGGATATCCTTTTTGAACTCTTCAAACAGCTCCTCCGAGTTCAGTCCGACGGCTTCAGCGTACTGTTTAATAAAAGCTCTTACATAAAACTTTCCCGGAATAACGTCATAGTTTCCTTCTTCAAGCGCCGTCAAATACCTTTTTTGGATTTTCGTTGCCGCCTGGAGGTCGTCTAACGACATCCCTTTTTCCTCTCTGGCTTCTTTGAGCCGATTTCCTAGTTCAGTCACAACAAACACCTTCCATTTTAAAAATCAAAGCCAGAAAAACCCGTATGGTCAAACATTTGCGGTTCCTCGGCATGTTCATATGTAATAACCTCATCAGGGCTGTTACGCAATTCGATAATGTAATCGAAATCATCCATTGTATATTCCGTATTTTGCACAAAAATATCCGGATGCTCGACGACTTTTGTCGCGGGCAGCCGCATGATTTCACTGACGAGCTGCAAATGTCGTTCAGATCCCCTTCTCGTCGACACGATTCCGTCCAATATAAAGACGTTCTCCGTGTTATATTCATCGGCGACAAGCTGGCTTCTGATCGTTTGCTTCAAAAGCGTTGAAGACACGAAGAGCCACCTTTTGCTGGCACACACGCTCGCGGCGACGATCGATTCCGTCTTGCCGACACGCGGCATCCCGCGGATTCCGATCAGCTTATGTCCGTCTTTTTTAAACAGTTCGGCCATAAAATCGACAAGCAGCCCGAGTTCGTCGCGTTCAAAGCGGAACGTTTTTTTGTCATCGGCATCCCGCTGAATGTAGCGTCCGTGCCTTACGGCGAGGCGGTCCCTCAGTTTCGGCTCCCTCAGCTTTGTAACCTTAATCGTCTCCATCGTGTTTAAAATGGATTCGAGACGTTTGATTTGATCTATATGACGGCATTTTAACAAAAGGCCCCTTCTTGACGTATCAACGCCGTTAATTGTAACAATATTAATCGATAACATACCTAATAAAGAGGATATATCTCCCAGAAGTCCGGGACGGTTGACTTGGATTTCGTATTCTAAATACCATTCGAGCTTTGCCAAATGATAACCTCCCTATCCATCATCGTGGCAAAAATTTACCTTCCTTTATCATAAAGCATTTTGTCTCAATTAGAAAGCAGAATATGTGATTAAATAAGAAAAACGTCCGTTTCCCAAAATCGGGCGCTCCAATCTGCCCCCTCTAAACCTTTTTTACCCTTCCGGCCGCTGGAAGAAACCGAAAAAAACAAAGTAAACGTATAAAAAGAGAGAGTGAACACACTCTCTCCTCAATGCGAGCCGTTGTTTTCAACAAGCTTGACCATCACGTTCGCAATCGCGCGCTGCTCATCTTCAGAAGCCACGCTCCACAGATCTGCGAGCACTCTTTCCTGATGGTTTTTTGAATCGACTGAACCGGCTAAATAATCGCCGATCTCATAAGCAAGATCCGAGATGGTTTCGTTTGACATTCCTTTTTCATGGGCGTAGTTGAGACGGTCGCCCAAGAAGTTTTTCCACTGATCCCAATTATCCAGTACGGACATATCAGGCCCCTCCATTCTCTTAAAGTTACAGCCTTATTATTCTCTGAGGGATCATAAACTATACATTGTTTTAGCAATGCCAGCCTCCGTTTACCGATAAAATCTGGCCGGTGATATATGACGCTTTTTCCGAAAGCAGAAATTGAACGGCATCTGCGACCTCGTCGGGCTTTGCGAGCCTGCCCATCGGGATATCTTCTGCGATCATGTCCTCTTCCTTATCCGAAAACCCGCTCATCATATTCGTTTTGACGGCTCCGGGGGAAACGGCGTTCACTCTGATGCCGCTCGGCGCCAGCTCTTTTGCGAGGGCTTTGACAAACGAATGCTGCGCCCCCTTTGTCATGCTGTACAGCACCTCGCAGGAAGCCCCCGTTTCTCCCCATATGGAAGTGATCGCGACAATCGCGCCGGCTTTTCTTCTGATCATGGCCGGAAGCACGTTTCTTGTCAGCGTAAACGGGCTTGTCACGTGAAGCTGGACCATCTCATGAGCTTCTTCGTCTGTCATGTCTGTGACAAGGCCGCGGTAGCTTTGCCCGCTGTTTAACACGACGGCGTCCAGCGCCCGGCCGCCAATGCAAGCGGAAACAGCCGCGGCACCGCCGGGGTCGGACAGATCGCTTTGGATGATTTCGGTTTGAATGCGATATGTATTTGACAGCCGCCCGCTTAAAGAGACGGCCGCTTTTTCATTTGTATTGTAGTGAAGGAGCAGGTCAAAGCCGCTTTGTGCCAGCTTTTCGCATATGCTCTGGCCGATTCCGCCGCTTGCTCCTGTTACAAGAGCCAGTTTTGTCATGTTTCCACCCTTCCTAAAAAAGAAAGGTTCAGCGTGATGCTACAACATGCTGCCCACGCTGAACTTTCCTGACGGTTATGATTTTGGAACAACTTTGCAGACAGTGATTCTGTCCTCTTCTATCTCTTCATCGACGACACGGTGAACGTCTTCCAGGGTAATCGATTCCAAAACGGATACGATATCGAATAAACTCGTTTCTAAAAAGGCGTACCGTGTAAATTGGTTGGCGATATACTCCGGAGAGTTCATCGATTTTAGGAACGTACCGATTTTTTTCTTTCTCGCCAAATCGAGTTTTTCTGCCGTGATCGTCTCTTTCGCTTTATAAAGCACCTGTTTCAGCTCATCGGCAAGCTTGTCGGGCTCAGGCGTATCGCCGCCGACAGAAGCGAAGCCGAAGCCGTGTTCCTCGGTGTAGTCGTAGCTGAACGTCTCGTCAATGTAGCCTTTTTCATAAATTCTTTCATAATCGGCCGAGCTTTTACCGAACAGACACTCGAGAATCAGGTTCATGGTCAGTTCATGCTTTAAGAGATCGTCGCCTGTATTGGTCGGATTGATGCTTTTTAATCCGACCAGGCATTTCGAACTTTGGACGTTCATTTTGATCTCATGCTCTTTTCGGTATACCGCCGCAGGCTCTTTCACTTCTTTGCGGACGATTTCAGACTGATCCGTATACGGCTTGTTCTGCTGATTGTCCCTCACCTGGCGGATGACCGCTTCCGGGTCGACCGGACCGACGATGAAAAGCAGCATATTGCTCGGGTGATAGAACGTCTCATAGCATTCATACAAAAGATCCTTCGTAATGTGTGAGATGCTTTCGATCGTACCGGCAATGTCAATCTTGACAGGGTGCTCTTTATACATGTTTTCGATCAGGCCGAAGAAAAGGCGCCAATCCGGATTATCGTCGTACATATTGATTTCCTGGCCGATAATACCTTTTTCCTTTTCAACCGTTTTTTCCGTAAAATACGGGTCCTGCACAAAATCGACGAGCGTTTCCAGATTTTCTTCTACATTTGATGTGCTTGAAAAGAGATACGCCGTTCTGGTAAAGGAGGTAAAAGCATTCGCTGATGCCCCCTGTTTGCTGAATTGCTGGAACACGTCGCCGTCGGCCTTTTCAAACAGCTTATGCTCCAAAAAGTGGGCGATCCCGTCAGGCACGCGAACTAAATCCTCTTTGCCGAGCGGGACGAATTCGTTGTCAATCGAGCCGTATTTCGTCGTAAACACGGCGTATGTCTTGTTAAAGCCTTCTTTCGGAAGGACATATACGTCAAGCCCGCCCGGCATTTTTTCGTAGTATAGCGTTTCCTTGAGCTGCTCAAATTCGATCTTTTTCGTCAAGATGCTCCCTCCGTCCCTTTCAGAAAGTACGTTGTATCCAGTTCGATTTTCTTTCCGACTTCGATGATGTCGTCTTTTGTGACACCGTCAATGCGGCCGAGCCATTCTTCCAAAGAAAATTCGGTTTGAGCGGCGGCCTGCTGGTAAATGAATTCGACTAATCCGTAAGGCGTGTCAAGCGTTTCAAGAATCTGGTTTTTAATGACCGCTTTCGTCTGGCCGATCGCTTCATCGGTAAAGCTGCCTTTTTTCATTTCTTGAAATTGCTCTTTAATGATGTCGACGCACTTTTGATAATTGCCGACTTCGATCCCGGACATGACCATTAACAGACCTTTAAAGCTTTCGATCCTGGAAGCCGCATAGTAGGCAAGGCTCGCTTTTTCCCTGACGTTGATGAACAGCTTTGAATGGGAAAATCCGCCGAACAGGCCGTTGAAAAGCTGCAAAGCCGGGTAATCATCATCCGTAAAAAACGTATTGGTCCGAAAGCCAATGTTCAATTTTCCCTGTTTAACATCCGCATCTTCAATGATTTCTTTCGGCTCGGGAGCAAAGTCGCGCCGAATACCGGCTCTGGGCCCCGCCTCTCTTTCGTCAACATCGAAATAGGAAGAAACGTACTGCTCCACCTGTTTTTCGTCAACGTCCCCAACGATGTATAGATCAAGCTGATCTTCTTTGATCGCTTTTATATAAGCTTCATAAAGGCTCTCCGGTGTGATGCCTTCTACATCGTCGAGTTCTCCGTTTACATGCAGGGAATACGGCTCATCTTTGCACATTTCCTGAATGAGCCTCAAATTGGAATAACGCATTTTATCATTGTAAACGGCTTGAATTCTTTGCTTTAACGTCCGTTTTTCCTGAGAGACATACAATGAGTCAAAAGCACCGTTTTCGAGCGCCGGCGAAAAAATAATCTCTGACAGAAGCTCCAGCCCTTTTTCCAAAAGCGGCGTCTGATCCTTTAAATACTTTTCGTTCGCAATGTCCAAACGGAATGTTATGACATGCTGTTCGCCCTTTTTGGAAAGGTCTGCGGTCACTGAAGTGCCGTAAAGCTCATCAAGGTACGTTCTGAGATCTGCCGTTTTCGGGTGTGTGCTCGTTCCCCGCAAAAGCACATGCGGGAAAAGGGCCCGTTTTGTTACCTCTTCTTTTGTTAAAGGGGCGAGCATTTTAAAGATGATGGAAACGGTCTTAAATTTTTCCGTTTTCACAATATGGCTTGTTAGCCCCTTGTGTTTTCCCTTTGTTTCGTTAAGGTATGTCATAAAGAACCTCCTTCGTCCTTGTTTATATTATGTATTATGACCATAAATGAGCATATGCTTTGGGTCGTTTGGTTGTAATTATATCAACTGAAGGATGATTAAGGAAATAAAAAGAAAAGACGGTGCGCGTCACACCGTCTTTGCCGCCTCATTTTCGTTTTCTTTTGGATCAATATAAAATAACACAAGGGTTAAAGCGGCCAAACTGCACAAAAGTGAGACGATGAAAATCAAGCGGGCGGCATTTGACATCATATATGCAAAAACCGGCGGCCCGAGGGCGACTCCGATAAACCGCATGCTGTTGTAAAATGACGAAATCGTGCCGCTCTCTTCTTTATCGACCCCTTCCGTAATAAGCGCATCAAGCGAGGGCAAGGCCATCCCGATGCCGATGCCGCCGATTGACATAAACAAAAACAACGGATAAAAGGAGTGGTTCCACCACATCCCGCCAAAAGACAAAACAAGCAGGATCATCCCGATCATCACACAGATTTTCATTCTGATTTTATTGTTTCCGATCAGCTTTCCGGCTAAATACGAACTGACCGACAGAAAAAGCAGCGGAATGCTGAGCAGCGCCCCTTTCACGATCCCGTCAATCTTGTATGTTTTCTCAAGGCTCTCTGAAAGGTAAAAGAGTACCCCAAACAGCAGAAACATGATAATGCCGCCGATGATAAAGATGGAAACGAGCCAGCGGCCTTCCCGTTTAAAAATGATCTTTACGTTTTTGGCGAACTCTTTCAAAGATTTTGTCTCCTCGCTTTTCTCCTTTGGCTTTGGAACCAAAAACAGCACGAGGAAAAAGCTGATCAGACTGACGACCGGGATAAACCAGAACGGCATAAACCAAACCCAAGATGCTAAAAAAGCCCCTAAGATCGGGCTTAACACTTTTCCGGCAGTATTTGCCGTTTCAATATCTCCAAGACCTGCGCTGACTTCTTCATCTTGAAACAAATCCCCGATAAACGGCATTACGATCGGAGCAGCACCGGCTGAACCGATACCTTGAAGCACACGCCCCGCCAAAATCAGCGCGTACGGCTCACTGAACCATAAGGAGGCTGCTCCGGCTACGGCGCCTCCCGCACCCGCGATGACAAGACACGGCAGCATGACCTTTTTTCTCCCAAACCGGTCAGATAAATAGCCCGTGATCGGGATGCACAGGATCGCCACGATCGAATAAACCGTAATGATCAAAGAAACCTGAAAAGATGAGATGCCTAATTTTTTTTCAATCACGGGCAAAACAGGTATCAGCATCGAGTTGCCAAGCGTCATGACGAGCGGGACGGAAGACAGCGCGATGATGCTTTTAACGCCTTTTTTTCTGCTCAACTTTTTCACCCAATTCATTAGTATTTCCATCTGTTATTATTGCTTGAAAAGGGTGAATTTATGTAAGGCAAAAAAACAGCCGCTCGGTTCCTGAGCGCCCGCCTTTATCAAAAACGTTTTCTTACGACGTGGAATCTGAATTTGTCAGCCCGGAAATAGTTTAAAGAATACAATACAGGCTTATCATGTTGGTCATAGTGAATCTGTTTCAAGAGAAGCAAAGCCGTCTCCGGATCGCACTCAAGAATTTGGGATATCGTATCGTGGAAGCCGATCGGCACAATATCGGCGACCGCATAGCTGATCACCGCACCGGACTTGTTCTCAAGCCATTCGAACATCGACTCCTGCTCGTGCGAAAAACCATCCGGCAGAATCGACATCGGGATTTTATCCAGGCAGTAGACGACGGGTACACCGTTCGCCGTTCTTACCCGCTCAAGCAAGAATATTCCGCTTTCGTCCGCATTTTGAAAACGAAGCAGATCATCTTCAGTCGGGTCGGTCACCTGTGAAGACATAAAGATGGTTCCCGGAGTCATGCTCGCCTGTTCAATCATTTTCGTCACGCTGTTCAGCTGTTCGATACCTGATAAAAATAAAGGTTTCGGGTTGACGAATGTACCGACGCCGTGCCGTCTGATGATGACGTTTTCATCCTCCAGCACTTTGAGCGCTTCCCGTAAAGCCGTTCTTGTGACGCCCAGCATCTTTGACAGCTTGAATTCAGAGGGGAGCTGTTCATTTTCGCAGTATACGCCTTTTTGAATATCTTCTTTTATCCGATCAATCACCTTTAAACATAACTGTTGATTGTCAGCTTGTATAGACATGTTTTCCCTCCGTCTGACAGATCAAATTAAAATTATCTTTAATTGAGGATAACTATATCATGTTTTGTCAAATAAATAAATAGACGTTTTAAACTTGTTTAGTTTACATAATAATTTTATGTCAAATCAAACTCTCTTCTGTTAAGAAGAGAGTTCTTCATATTGCTCTTTTGACAGTAACACTTCACGGGGCTTTGATCCCTCATAAGGACCGACAACTCCCCGTTCTTCCATGGCATCGATGAGCCGGGCCGCCCTCGTGTAGCCGATGCGGAACCGCCTTTGCAGCATCGAAACGGATGCCGTTTGCATGCCGACAACGAGCGCTACAGCTTCATCGTAGAGATCATCCGTCACTTTACTGAGCGTTTCAGACGTTTCTTCCGGAATCATTTCCTCCTGGTATTGGGCTTTTTGCTGTGTGATGACATGATCAACGACTTTTTCGACTTCTTCGTCTGATAAGAAAGCCCCCTGAACGCGGAGCGGCTTGTTGGCTCCGACCGGCAGAAACAGCATGTCCCCTCTTCCGAGAAGCTTTTCAGCGCCCCCCATATCAAGAATCGTTCTGGAATCGGTCTGTGATGACACGCTGAAGGCGATCCTTGACGGGATATTCGCTTTGATGACCCCTGTGATGACATCGACGGAAGGACGCTGCGTCGCGATAATCAAATGGATTCCAGCCGCGCGGGCCATTTGCGACAGCCTTGTAATCGAGTCTTCAACATCAGAGGAAGCGACCATCATCAGGTCTGCAAGCTCGTCCACAATGACGATGATATACGGAAGTTCCGGCTGCTTTGCTTCTTCGGATGCATTCATCTTTTTGATGTGATCGTTGTATCCTTCAATATTCCGCGTTCCCGTGTGAGAAAACAGTTCATAGCGCCGCTCCATCTCATTTACGACCTTTTTTAAGGCCTGTGACGCTTTTTTCGGATCTGTCACGACAGGCGCAAGCAGGTGCGGAATGCCGTTGTACACATTAAGCTCGACCATTTTCGGATCGATCATCATCATCTTGACCTCATGCGGCTTCGCTCTCATTAATATGCTTGTAATGATGCCGTTGACACAGACGCTTTTCCCGCTTCCCGTCGCACCTGCGACAAGGAGATGGGGCATTTTGTTTAATTCGGCCAAAACCGCCTCTCCGGAAATATTCCGGCCGAGGCCGATCATCAGCTTTGCGTCAGGGCGGTCATTCAGCTTTGATTCGAGCACCTCTTTTAAGGAAACCATCGCGACTTCGGCATTCGGCACTTCGATTCCGATCGCCGATTTGCCCGGTATCGGCGCTTCGATGCGGATATCCTTGGCGGCAAGTGCAAGCGCCAAGTCATCGCTTAAATTGACGATCTTGCTTACCTTGACGCCGACATCAGGATAGACTTCGTATTTCGTCACGGCCGGGCCGAGATGAACCTGGGTTACTTTCGCCTTAACTCCGAAGCTTTGGAACGTCTTTTCGAGTTTTCGCGCGTTGTCATAAATATTTTTTTTGTCAGCCTGCTGACCTGTATGCTTCGGATCATCCAGCAAACTGATCGACGGCAGCTGATAGTCTTTGTTTTCAAGCTCTGTAAAAGCGATCTCGGGAGCAGCCTCTGCCTCCCCTCCGCTTTCAGGCTCCGGCGGCGTTTTTGCGGCCGGTTCGGCCGTTTCATAAGCTTGAATTTCCGGCTTTTCGTCACGGTCTGAAAAGCTTGAAATAATCGGCTCCGTATGGATTACCGCATCTTGATCCGTCGCATCCTGAACAGGCTCTGCCGCAGGTTTTGGTTTCCGCTCGGTTTTTTGTTTTTTTCCGGATTTCTTTTTGGACGATTGCTGTTTCAGATCCTTCATATCATCGAGAAATGCGAGCCACTGATTCTTCACGAACCCGGCAACAGGAGCCGTCCATTTGATCAGCGTCTCCTGGAGGGAGCGGTCGGTGATCAAAAGGAGCCCGATCAGGATCAGAAAAATAGCGATAATTTTCGAGCCTGCTGATGCGAACAGAAAATAAGATGCTGCAAACAAAAGCGCCCCGATCATCCCGCCTCCCAGATCAGGGGTGCCGGTTTCGCCTTTTACGTCCATTAAAAACAGCTCCCACGTATTTTTGATCACGCTCGGAGACTCGATCATCCCCCTGTCTGTCAAATGCTGAAACAGCTGGACATGTGATAAAAGCAATATGCTTGCGACGATGCAATAAAGCCCCGCTTTTCTTCTCGTCAAAAAGCTCGGCGTTTTTTTCTTCCAAAACAGCGATACGCCTGTTAGAAAGAGAGAAAGAACGAACAGGATGAACCACTCGCCTGCGAAAAAACGGAACATGTAAATGAACGTTTGGCCTGCAACGCCAAGCTGCAACACCGTAATAATCGAAATGGCGATGCAAATTAAACCGTACAGTTCGTATTTTAGATTAATTCTTTTGACCTGTTTTTGCTTCTTTTTTGATTTTCTTTTTCTTTTTGCCATGTTCCATCACCTTACTGCATGTAAAAAATGTAAAAACAAAGAGAAAGCAGCCCGGTTTTGGCTGCGATTTTTCCTCTGGATTCCCCTATTATAGCATATTTATCCTGACGACACTTCAGCTATTTATAAAATGTCAGTTTAAACGTTTGGCCCGGAGCCGTCTCCTGCTTTAAAAAATCCATCGGATTTGTGCTTAAGACCTGAACCACTTTCGCTTCTTCCCCGTTCATTTCGACGAGGACCGGCACGCCGTTAACGTCGATCTGCCTCAGGTTTGTCTGTTCCGCCTGGCCGGCGAACACGATTTCCTGCGGCATTGTTGTATAAAGAATCATTGAATCATCCTTTCCTTCCCGCCGCGATCTTGTTCGATCAGTTCATTGAGCTTTTGAATGGCTTGGCCGACTCCGCCTGTTTCATCGATCAGCCCGTATTTGACCGCATCTTTCCCGACGACATTCGTTCCGATATCCCTTGTCAGGTTGCCTTTTGAAAACATCAGCTCTTTAAATTTCTCTTCCGAAATGTTTGAATGGCTGGTCACAAAGTTAATGACTCTCTCCTGCATTTTATCAAGGTATTCAAACGTTTGCGGTACACCGATCACAAGCCCAGTCAATCTGACCGGATGGATCGTCATCGTAGCCGTTTCAGCGATATAGCTGTGATCGCAGGAGACAGCGATCGGAACACCGATTGAATGTCCGCCTCCTAGAACGATCGACACGGTCGGTTTTGAAAGAGAAGCAAGCATCTCGGCTATCGCCAGACCTGCCTCTACGTCTCCGCCGACGGTATTTAAAATGATCAGTAGCCCTTCGATTTTAGGATTTTGCTCGATAGCGACAATCTGTGGAATGACATGCTCGTATTTTGTCGTTTTGTTTTGGGGCGGAAGCTGTACATGCCCTTCAATTTGACCGATGATGGTCAGGCAGTGAATGTTTGAATCCTGTCCCATTTGCGGAAGCGTCGTTTCGCCAAGCTGCTGAATTTTGTTGACGAGATTGTCCTTAGCATCCTGCTTGGCCGGCTGCTCTCCTTGTCCTTCCCCGTTTTGCATCCGGTTTGAGTCCATCTGGCCCACCTCTTTCTCGAGTTTCTTTTTGTATTATGGACAATGGCGTTTTTTTCATTCAGTGCAGACGGGACAAAAAAACCAAGAGGGAATCCTCTTGGTTTCAGCGTGTTGACAAACCCTCGCATTCGTTGTCAGGCCTGCGCGTCGGTGCTCACGAATCCAACATTCGCTCCGCTCCGATGCTCGGCTTTCCTAGACTGCAATGGTTTTCAATCACGCTGGGCTGAAAGGACGACAAAATCCTAAAACCTTAAACCGTTTTAGGATTTTGTCAACAATCTGAAAACCAAGAGGGAATCCTCCTGGTTTTATACTTCCATGATGATTGGAATGATCATTGGTTTTCGTTTTGTTTTTTCATATAAGAATTGATTTAATGCGTCACGCATGGTCTGTTTTAAGGCGGACCATTCGACGACGGCGTTTTCGGTGCTTTCTTTTACGATTTCTCTGACAAGCTCTGTCGCCTCTACGATCAGTTGTTCAGATTCCCTGACATAGACAAAACCTCTCGTGATAATTTCGGGTCCTGATACAAGATGTTTTTTCTTTTTATCGAGGGTGATGACAACGATTAAGATTCCGTCCTGGGACAGAAGGCGGCGGTCCCTGAGCACGATGTTGCCGATGTCTCCGACGCCGAGGCCGTCAATCAGAATATTTCCTGACTGGACCTTATCGCCGATTTTTACGTTTTGCCCGCGGAACTCAACGACGTCGCCTTTTTCAACCAAAAAGATGTCGCTTCGCTTCATCCCGATTTCTTCGGCAAGCTTAGAGTGCGCTTTTTGCATTCTGTATTCGCCGTTTACGGGAATTAAATACTTCGGCTTCAGCAGGTTGAGCATAAGCTTCAGCTCTTCCTGGCAGCCGTGTCCTGACACATGTACGCGCTTCTGTGCGAATACGACGTTGGCGCCCGCCCTTGTTAAAAGATCGACTGCTTTGGAATAAATCAGCTCCTGACCGGGTATAGGAGAGGAAGCGATCAATACGGTATCCCCTTCTTCAATGTCAAGCTGCTTATGACCCTGTTTTGCGATTCTTGTCAAGGCCGCCAGCGGTTCACCCTGATTGTCGCCCGTTAAAATGGCAACTTCCCTTTTCGGATACTTTTTGACGTCTTGGACAGGTATGAACATATCCTCATCAGCGGTCACATAACCGAGCTTGATCGCCAGCTGCAGGATAGCGGAAATATTTTTCCCTGATACCGCCAGTTTTCTGCCGTTTTGCAGAGCGGCGTCAATCACCTGCTGAATGCGGTTGAAGTTTGAAGCGAACGCGGCCACGATCACGCGGTTTTCGGCATTATACATCACATCGGAAATTTCGCCTCCGACGACCGCTTCCGAAGGAGTATAACCCGGTTTTTCGGCGTTTGCGCTGTCCGACAGCAGGCACAGCACGCCTGAGTTGCCGATCTTGGCGATTTCGCCGATGTCGCTGGTCTGGTTTAAAACCGGCGTCTGGTCGAATTTAAAATCGCCCGTGCACACGATGGATCCGAGGGACGTTTTAAAGCTGATGCCGACCGAATCCGGAATGCTGTGGTTTGTCCTGAAAAAAGATACTTTCGTTGATTCAAATGTAATAACGGATTTGGAGTGGATTTCTCTTAAATCGGCTTTTTTATTTGAGCCGTATTGTTTTAGCGTTTCTTTTAAAAGGGCAAGTGTCAGTTTTGTTCCGTAAACAGGCACGGATAGCTTGTTCAGGCAGTAAAACACGCCTCCGATGTTTTCTTCGTGTCCGTGTGTGAGGAAAATCGCCTTTACTCTGTCAGATCGTTCAATTAAGTAGGAAATGTCCGGTATAACCACATCGATCCCGAGCATTTCATTTTCTGGATGCATGAGTCCGGCGTCAACCACGAATATGTCAGAGTCGATTTCAATGACATAAAGGTTTTTTCCGATCTCCCCGACGCCACCTAAGGCGATGATTCTAATATTATCTGTATTTTTTTTCAAATTGTAATCCTCCTAATCTAAGTACCCGTCCATCATCACTTGTCCCTATTATACCTGAATCTAAATTTAGAAAACAAGAACCATTATGTATAGAACAAACGGCCAAACCCAAAAAAGAGAATGACCGTTTTCGTCCGTATATGTTGTTACAGGCTGTTCATCAGGCTGCTTAAACGGAGACGCTCATCTTCATTCAGCGGAACTAAAGGGAGCCGGACAGAGCCGACGTCAAGACCTTTCAGCTGAAGAGCGGTCTTTAAAGGCGACGGGTTTGGAGCAGCGAAAAGACCCTTCATCAGCGGCAGCAGCTTCTGATGGATCAAGGCCGCTTCTTTCGCCTCCCCATTGATGTAATGTTTGATCATCTGCTGCATTTCCGGTCCGATGATGTGTGAAGCAACGGAAACGATTCCCCTGCCTCCCACTGACAGAACCGGAAGCGTCAGACTGTCGTCACCTGAGTATACAGCAAAATCATCAGGCGTTTCAGCGATGATCTTTGTGATCGCCTCGAGATCACCGCTCGCTTCCTTGATCGCGACGATATTCGGAATTTCCGCCAGGCGGATCGCCGTTTCCGGAGCCAGCGATGCAACCGTGCGCCCCGGCACATTATACAGCATGACCGGCAGCGATGTTTCTTCGGCAATCGCTCTGAAGTGGTGGTACATTCCTTCCTGGGAAGGTTTGTTGTAGTACGGCGTCACAAGCATGATCGCGTCTGCCCCTGCTTCTTCCGCTTTTTTCGTCAGCTTGATCGACGCCTTCGTATTGTTGCTGCCCGTACCCGCGATCACGGGCACGCGGCCTGCCGCTTCCTTGACGGTATATTGGATGAGCGCAACTTTTTCCTCTTCAGACAAGGTCGGCGATTCACCGGTAGTGCCGGCGACGACAAGTGAATCCGTTCCGTTTTTTAATAAATAATCGATCAGCTTTGACAATTTTTGAAAATCGACATTTTCGTTTTTGTCAAAGGGGGTAACCATTGCGGTTGCAATATTTCCGAAATCCATTTTTTTCACCTCATCATGATTCAATCACATTTATTTTGATAGTTCAAACACTTCGTGCAGAGCGTTCACGGCAGTCGCCATGTTTTTCTCGTGAACGAGCACCCAAATCGTCGTATGGCTGTCTGCCGACTGAAGGATTGGAATGCCCTTTTCCGATAAAGCGGTAACGATTTTTGAGGTGACGCCTGGCACGCCCATGATGCCCGCCCCTACAGCCGAAACCTTTGCACAATTTCTCGTAACGGCAGGCTCATAGCCTAATTCCTTCAATATGCTCTCTGCCCGGTCTGTCATGTTTCCGGCGACCGTATATACAATTTCGCTCGGCGTAATATTAAAGAAATCCACGCTGATGTCTGCGTTCGCCATCGCTTTAAACACTTCTGTCTGCACGATGTATTGTCCCTCTTTGGCCGGGACTTTAAACTGCGTCACATCTTTTACATGGGCGATGCCTGTGATAAGCCGTTCAAATACGTCGCTTCCGGCCTTTGACGTGTGATGGCTTGTCACAAGCGTCCCTTTTTCTTTTGAATAGGTCGAGCGCACGCGCATCGGCACCTTCGCCTGCATCGCGATTTCCACAGCCCTCGGGTGGATGACCTTTGCACCCTGGTAAGCCAAATTGCAGATTTCCGTGTAGGTAATCACAGGAAGCGGCTTTGCCTTTTCTACAATTCTCGGATCGGCGGTCATCACGCCTTCGACATCTGTGAAAATATCAATAAATTCCGCGTCCAGCGCCGCTCCGAGCGCCGCGGCCGATGTATCGCTGCCGCCGCGGCCGATCGTTGTGATATCACCTTTGGCAGTGGCTCCCTGAAAACCTGCGACGACGACAGCGTCATGATCGGCCAGCATGCCGATGACGCGTTCCGGTTTCATTTCGAGGATTCTGGCGTTCGTGTGCTGATTATCGGTTAAAAATCCGGCCTGTGCACCGGTCAATGCAGCGGCTTTAATGCCGTTTTTCAGCAGCATGCTTGTAAACACGACGGAAGAAATCGTTTCGCCGCATGAAAGCAATAAGTCCTGCTCACGTTCCGTTATCATATCCTTCCCGCCATAAAGGAGATCGAGTAATGAATCGGTCGCATACGGATCGCCTTTCCGGCCCATTGCCGATACGACAACAACAACCTTATATCCTTCATTGACCGCATCTTGTATATGGTGCAAGGCAAGCTTTCTGCCGCGGTCATCCCTAACAGAGGTTCCACCAAATTTTTGAACGATGATTTTCAATGTATTTCACTCCAAGTTTATTTCGGACGCAACAGAAGAGAGGGGCCGAATGGGCCTCACTCTCTTCTCGCATCTCCAGTAAGAAATCTTAGTATATTTTAAACTAAATCCAAAGCTTTTAGGCTTTCTGCGATTTGTACGGAGTTCCAGGCCGCACCTTTCAGCAGGTTGTCGGACACAACCCACAGGTGAAATCCGTTCGGACGGTCAAGGTCTTTGCGGACGCGTCCGACGAACACGTCTCTTTTCCCTACTGCATCAGCCGGCATCGGGTATACCTGATTTGCAGGATCGTCCTGAAGAATGACGCCCGGAGCTTCTTTTAACAGGTTTTTGATATCCTCTGCTGTGACATCATCGCGGTCTGTCTCGATGTAGACGGACTCTGAATGCCCTGTTGCAATCGGCAGTCTGACGCAAGTGGCCGCAACTTCCAGCTCAGGCATGTGCATGATTTTTCTCGTTTCATTGATCATTTTCATTTCCTCAAACGTAAAGCCGTTTTCCTGGAACTTATCGATTTGAGGAATCGCGTTGAATGCGATTTGGTAGTGCTTTTCATCGCTTTTTACAGGCATGATCTGCGGTTCGTACGAATCGCCTTTTAAGATGGCTTCCGTTTGGCCGTTCAGCTCTTTTACAGCTTCATTGCCGGCACCTGAAACAGCCTGGTAGGTCGACACGATGACTTTATTTAAACCGAAAGCCTTGCGGATAGGCTCAAGCGCTACAACCATTTGGATCGTTGAACAGTTCGGGTTTGCAATGATTCCGTTATGCTGGTGCAAATCTTCTTCATTGACCTCGGGCACGACGAGCGGAGTGTTTTCATCCATCCGAAACGCGCTCGTATTGTCAATGACGATCGCACCGCGTTTGACAGCCTCGTGAGCGAGCGCCTTTGAAACGCTTCCCCCTGCGCTGAACAATGCGATGTTTACCCCTTCAAAGCTTTCAGGAACAGCTTCCTGTACAGTGTGCTCTTCGCCTTTGAATGTAAGCTTCGTACCTGCTGAACGTTTTGAGGATAATAAAGTCAGTTTATCCAGTTCAAAGTTTCTGTCTTCTAACGTTTTTAACATTTGCTGTCCTACAGCGCCTGTCGCACCAACTACTGCTACATGTAATCCTCTGCCCAATTGTAAAACTCCTTCCACCCTATCGTTAATGACGATTGGTTGACTATGCAATTTTACATTATATTTTAACATAGAAGTAAGCCTGATGATTGATATTTTTTGTTACATCTTTATTTTCTCAAAAATTATTGGTAATTGCTGATCAGAACCGGCTGCATCTGTTTGTATGCAAGCGCTTCTTCTATTGTCGGCAGCAAAAGATCCATTTTTGCGACGAGCGAGTTCGGTTTTTTAAACGGATCATCCTGCCCGAACGGGATGAAGAAAATGTTTTTCGTCGTCATCAGCCTCATCAGATTCACTCCGTTTAAACCGAGCGCATCGTTCGTCGATATGCCGAGGACGACGGGGCGGGAATTGCGGACCGTCGCCTTGGCCGCCATTAATACCGGAGAGTCCGTCATCGCGTTTGCAAGCTTGCTCAGAGAATTTCCCGTCAGCGGCGCAATCACCATGCAGTCAAGCGGTGTTTTCGGTCCGAGGGGCTCCGCTTTCGGTATGGAATCGATAACTTCAAAACCCGTGAGCTCTTCGATTTTCCTAACCCATTCTTCCCCTTCTCCAAAGCGTGTGTCCGTCGATTTTACCGTTGTCGTCACGATCGGCCTGACCTCTGCTCCTTGATCGACGAGCTTTTCGATTTGCGGAAAAACGGCATCATACGTACAGTGCGAACCCGTAAGGCCAAATCCGATTCTTTTTCCCTTGATCGACATTATGACAGCCCCCTTCAATCGGTTGTTGATGGTGATAAAAGATTGCACAAAACGTTGGCGATGATCTGACCCGCCGTTTTAGGAGCGACAATACCCGGAAGACCCGGCGCAAGCAGCGCTTTGATGCCCTGTTTTTCGGCGAATTCGAAGTCGGTGCCCCCCGGACGGGTCGCCAAATCGAGAATCAATGTTCTGGGTGTCATTCGGGATAGGACGGCGTGATCGAGAATGAGACTCGGAATGGTATTGATGCAAATATCGGTATCCTCGACGTGCTCCCCAAGTTCATGTATGTGGAAAGGAGTGAGGCCCATCTCCATGATTCTGGCAAGGTGGGCGGAGGCTCTCGCGCCGACTTTGACGCGGGCTCCAAGAGCGGAAAACGCCCGGCTGATGCTCATTCCGGTCCGCCCGAGTCCGAGAACCATGACGTTTGAGCCGTGAATCGTATAATCGGTGTGCTGGATAGCCATCATAATGGCCCCTTCAACTGTAGGTATCGAGTTGTAAATCGCGATATCGTCTCTTTCAAAAAGCTTGATGAGCCGGCGGTTCGATCCCTTGGCGATTCCTTCCAAATAATCGTTTGAAATACCTGAATAGATCGTGCAATGAGGCTTTGTTTTTTCCAAATGCTCCTGCTTTAACACAACTTCTTCATTTGAGAAAACGGTCGCAACCGCGCCGTCTGCCGATGTTCCTGATACAGGCAGAACGATGCTGTCTACCGCTCCGAAGTCGAGTTCGCTTAATTTTAATTTGGTGGCGCCCGTAAATCCGTGGTCAAGCTGGTCAAAACCGACCAGAAACACCTGTGCATCCTGTTCGGTCAGCTTGCGGATGATTTCAAGCTGCCTCGCATCACCGCCGATGATTGCAATCGTCAATCCGGTTAACATGGCTTTATATTCACCTTCTTTTTGACAAGGATCTAATTCATAAGCTAATGTCATCATATGAAAAAAAGGAAATGGCGGTGAATTGAAATATTTCGGGTGATCTAAGGGCAATAAAAAAAACCCGGCTTGAGGAGCCGGGCCGATTCTTGCGGTATGCAAAAAGAAGTTTATTCGTCGTGATTCCCGATTTCTTCCGGAACGTCGAGAATGATCATGTCTGATCCGATCTTGCGGATCTGCTTCCAGGGCACTCTGATGTCATTCCCCTGTTTTCTAAAGCCGAACCATTTGACCGACGGGATGATAAGTGCGGTAATCTGTCCGTCCTGTTCATTGATTTCAAGGTCGGTCTGTCCTAAAATGCCGAGGCGCTCGGCCCGCTTGACATCCACGATTTCTTTTCCGGATAGTTCACTGAGCCTCATCGAAAAACCCCCTTTTGTAATGATGTATGTTCTCCAAACAAAAAACATGCCTGCACTTTTAGACAGGCATGTTTTTCAGGCATATATTATTTCGGCAGCTCTCCGGTCGGACTGATTAAGGCCGTTGAAAAATCATCGGTAAAAATGCGGTTCGCGAGGCTGTTAACCCGGTCCAGATTGACGGCATTCAGCTTTTCGATGATTTCATCAAGCGTCCGGTGCCTTCCCAGTAAAAGCTCGTTTTTGCCGTTGCGGCTCATTTTGCTGTTTGTGCTTTCAAGGCTGAGCATCAGGCTGCCTTTCATCTGCTCTTTGCTGTTTTCAAGCTCTTTCGGCGTGATGCCCTCCGTTTTTAAAACGCGAAGCGTTTCATGGATCGTATCCGAAAGAAGCTGAAGCTGACCTGCACCTGTTCCGGCGTAAATGGTCATCATTCCGCTGTCTTCGTATGAGCTGTGGTAGCTGTATACGGAATAGGCGAGCCCTTTATCTTCGCGGACATCCTGAAAAAGGCGGCTGCTCATGCTTCCTCCGAGGACATTGTTGAGCACGATCAGATCGTAAATCTCGGGATGGCCGGCTTCCAGGCCGTTGAAGCCGAGGCAGAGATGAGCCTGTTCGGTTTCTTTTTTCCGCGCCATTTTTTCATGCTGGAATTCCGGTTTTCTCGTCCCCGTTCTTTTTCCTTTTGCCTCATATGAGCCGAAATGCTTTTCGGCTTCTTTAATAAAGCTGTCAGAAACATTTCCGGCAATCGAAATCACGACGCGGTCAGGCGTGTAATATTCGTCCATATACCCTCTCAAGGCATCCCCGTCAAACGCGGCAAGCGTTTCCTCTGTCCCGAGGATCGGATAGGCGAGGGAGTGGCCTCCGTACGACGCTTTGCTGAGCAGATCGTGGACGATATCGTCAGGCGTATCTTCATACATTTTAATTTCTTCGTAAACGACGTTTTTTTCTTTTTTTAATTCTTCTTCGTCAAAAGCTGAATGAAAGAACATGTCTGAGAGCACTTCCAATGCATAGCTCGCATGCTCATCAAGAACTTTGGCATAATAGCACGTATACTCCTTTGAGGTGAACGCATTGACCTGTCCGCCGATTCTGTCAAACGACTCGGCGATGTCTCTGGCCGTACGCGTTTTTGTCCCTTTAAAAAACATGTGCTCCAAAAAATGCGAAATGCCGTTAATTTCCGGTGTTTCGTGTCTTGATCCGGTTCCGATCCAAACTCCGATCGCGACGGACCGGACAGTGGGATTGTTTTCGAGTACAATTCTTACCCCATTTTGACAAGTATACCGTTTTATCAAATCTGTTCCTCCTATTCAAAGAACGGGCCCTGAGCATCTATTTGACCACAAGCCTTTTTTCGTTCAGCAGCTGTGAGACAGTTCCGATATGATAGCCTTTTTCTTTCAGCTTCTGAATCAAGATTCCGAGGCTTTTGGCGGTTGGATCTGTCGGATGCATTAGAATCATGGCGCCGTTATGTACTTTGCTTAATACCCGATGCTGCAAGACGGCCGGCTGCGGCTTCTGCCAATCGATCGTATCAACTGTCCACATCACCGTTCCCATTCCCATCTTGCGGGCCTGATCTACGACTTCTTTGCGAAAGCTTCCGCTCGGCGGAGCAAACCATTTCGGCTCAACGCCAACCGTTTCTTTGATTTGCCGGTTCGTCAGCCGCAGCTGTTCCGAAATGCGTTCACTCGTCAGTTTGCTCATATCGGGATGATTGTATGAATGGTTTCCGATTTCGTGCCCGTCTCTTACAATGGTTTTGGCCAGCTCAGGATGATTTTTCACCCATCTGCCCTCGAGAAAAAAGGTGGCTTTCACATCGTTCTCTTTCAAAACAGGAAGCATCTTTGTTAAGTACTCATTCCCCCAGGCGACATTGACAAGGAACGATACCATCGGTTTGTCGGGATGCCCGCGGTAGACAGGTTCAGGCTTCAAAGACTCAAGGCGGACCTCCGGTTTGACCTGGTCAAAGACGAGAAGCTTTTCATCGAATGCGCCTGAACGCTTCATCTTTTTGTACGATTTTTCGATATTTACCTTTAATCCATTATAACCGGGCATCGCTTTCCAAATTCTATCGATTTTTGCATTTTGGGCTTTCACTTCATATTCAGGCGCTTTTTGAAGCAGCTCCTGATACAGTTCGTCCTTTTGGGCGGCAACGGTGGCCGCGTCCTTTGTCATTGCATCTATGTAATGTGGCGAGTACGGATGATTCATGACCTGATATGATACAAGCAATAAAAAGAAAAAAACGGCAAACGGAACGATTTTTCTTTTCAATTGTATTTCCTCCCTTCCCCACAAAAATATGTGGGAAAAGGACAAGATAGAACTGGAGCGGTTTTGGAAACAATTTTGCTTAAAACAAAGAAGCCGGGTCCCCCAGGCTTCCTTTTTCGTTTTTTCAGCTTAACAGAAGCAAGACGGACACCGTTTTTAAGACTTTTGTTCTTCTTTTTCCTTCTGTTCGCGGAGTACTGCTTTTCTTGATAAGTTGACACGTCCCTGCTTATCGATTTCTGTTACTTTGACAAGGATTTCGTCGCCTATTTTCACGACGTCTTCAACTTTTCCGACACGTTCAAGCGCAAGCTCTGAAATATGAACGAGACCGTCTTTTCCGCTGAAGAGCTCGACGAAAGCGCCGAATTTTTCAATCCGTTTGACTTTACCTAGGTAAAGCTGTCCGACTTCAACTTCTCTGACAAGGTCTTCAATGATTTTCTTCGCTTTTTGGTTCATGCTTTCATCTGTTGAAGAAATAAAGATCGTGCCATCTTGTTCAATATCGATTTTAACGCCTGTGTCTTCAATGATTTTATTGATTTGTTTTCCGCTCGGTCCGATAACATCGCGGATCTTATCCGGATTAATCGTCATCGTCAAGATTTTCGGTGCGTATGGAGACAGTTCTTTTCTCGATTCAGCCAACGTGCTCAGCATGCTTTCAAGGATTTCCATTCTGCCTTTTTTCGCCTGCTGAAGCGCTTCATCCAAGATTTCTCTTGAGAGACCGGCAATTTTAATATCCATTTGCAGGGCTGTGACGCCTTTGGACGTTCCCGCAACCTTAAAATCCATATCTCCGAGGTGATCTTCCATACCTTGAATATCGGTTAAGACCGTGTAGTTGTCGCCGGATTTGACAAGACCCATGGCGATTCCGGCAACCGGCGCTTTGATCGGCACCCCTGCGTCCATCATCGCCAGCGTGCTTGCACAAATGCTGGCCTGGGAAGTCGAACCGTTTGATTCAAGTACTTCAGAGACAAGGCGGATGGTGTACGGAAAGTCTTTTTCAGACGGAACAATCGGTTCAAGCGCCCGTTCTCCAAGGGCACCGTGTCCGATTTCGCGGCGTCCCGGTCCGCGCATCGGTCCTGTTTCCCCGACGCTGAACTGCGGAAAGTTGTAGTGGTGCATGAAGCGTTTTGATTCTTCTACACCGAGACCGTCCAAAATTTGAACATCGCCGAGCGCACCTAGCGTACAGATGCTGAGCGCCTGTGTCTGTCCGCGCGTGAACAGGCCGGAACCGTGCGTTCTCGGAAGCAGTCCGACTTCTGAGGAAAGCGGGCGGATTTCATCGACGCCCCGGCCGTCCGGACGAACCTTTTCTTCCGTGATCAGGCGGCGCACTTCATTTTTCACAAGCTGTGACAATATGTCTTTCACCTGTTTCAGCGTTTCTTCATCGTGCTCTTCTTCCTCAAATTTTGCTGCAACTTCTTTTTTCACTTCGTTGATCGCGTCTTCGCGCGCGTGTTTTTCGTGAACCTGGATGGCTTTTAACAGATCGCTTTCAGCCATGGCTTTCACTTTTTCTTTCAGATCGGAATCGATCTCATACAGAGTGATTTCTGATTTTTCCTTTCCGACGACGGCGACGATTTCTTCCTGGAATGCGATTAAGCGTTTGATTTCTTCATGGCCGAACATGATCGCTTCAAGCATGATCTCCTCGGGAACTTCGTCTGCTCCGGCTTCCACCATGTTGATGGCGTCCTTCGTTCCGGCCACGACTAAATGAATGTCGCTTTTTTCAAGCTGCTCAAGCGTCGGATTGATGATGAATTCGTTGTCGACCCGGCCCACTGTAACACCGGCGATCGGTCCTTCAAACGGAATATCCGAAATCGACAGCGCAAGGGATGAACCGAACATTGCCGCCATTTCTGACGAACAGTCCTGATCAACGCTCATGACGATGCTGACGACCTGAACTTCGTTGCGGAAACCGTCGGCGAACAGCGGACGGATCGGACGGTCGATCAATCGGCTGGCGAGAATTGCTTTTTCGCTCGGCCTGCCCTCTCTTTTAATAAAACCGCCCGGAATTTTCCCGACAGCATAAAGCCTTTCTTCGTAATTCACGGTTAAAGGAAAGAAATCTACGGTTTTAGGCTCTTTTGAAGCCGTTGCTGTGCTTAATACCGCAGTATCTCCATAACGGATCATAACAGCACCGTTTGCTTGTTTTGCAAGCTGGCCGGTTTCAACGGTCAGTTTTCGGCCGGCCCAATCTATGGAAAAGACGTGTTTCTCTTGTCCCATTCTTATATGAACTCCTCTCTTCGGATAGTTTTTACGTTACTCCTATTATGAACGAAATGAATTGAACATATCAATGGCAAAGTGCTATGTAGAGATCGAATCAGTTAATTAAGATCATATATATGAACCACTTGTTTTGGAGTTGCCGGATATTCGTTTTTATACGATAAAAAAGCGGGAATCCTCCCGCTTTTTACGATTATCGACGTAATCCTAGTTTGTTGATCAACTCACGGTAACGAGTTACGTCTTTGTTACGAAGATACGTAAGAAGATTACGACGTTTACCTACCATTTTAAGAAGACCGCGACGTGAGTGATGGTCTTTCTTATGAACGCGCAAATGCTCGTTCAGGTTGTTGATTTGATCAGTTAGGATAGCGATCTGAACCTCCGGTGATCCCGTGTCAGATTCGTGTGTTTTGAACTCATTGATGAGTTGGTTTTTACGCTCTTGAGTAATTGCCATCCTGTTTCACCTCCAAATGTTATTAGCCCCGGTTACCTAGCAAACGCCGGTGAATCGATTTGCCAAGTGATCGGTTTTAAAGCTACAGACAATATGATACTAGAAAGACCGGCCTGATGCAAGGCATTTATGAGAAACTTTGCCGTATGTTTCATTTTCATCATCATTGTTGACGGATGTCCACCGTTTTTATACCTGTTAAATTTCGGTCAGCTTCGCTTCTTGAAAAAAGCGGATCGCTTCTTCCTTGTCTTTCGAAATTTGCGCGACCAGTTCGTCCACGCTGCCGAATTTTTTCTCGCTTCTCAAGCGTCTGTACCACTCGACTTTTATATCAGTTCCGTATATCTCCCGGTTAAAGTCAAATAAGTTCACTTCGATCGAAGGCTGATCAGGGCGTTTTTCGTAAAACGTCGGCTTGTATCCGACATTGCAGACTCCGTTGTACGAAGTCCCGCCGATTTCCGCTTTGACAGCATATACGCCTGTCGGCGGCACGATGTACGCGTCGGAAAGCCCGATATTGGCAGTCGGAAACCCGATCGTCCGGCCCCTTTTATCACCGTGAATCACGATGCCTTTAACATAGTACGGCCTTCCGAGCAATTCAGCGGCATACTCTACGTCTCCTGCCCCGATGACAGTGCGGATCCGTGTCGAGCTTACCTTTTGATCCTGATTGGAATATTTGGCGACACAGGTACCCCTCACGCGGCCTTTGGCATATTCTTGAAAGTTTTCCATCGTGCCTTTTCCAAATTTTCCGAACGTAAAATCAAAGCCTGCCACGACATGACATACGTTGAAACCGAGAATATATTGCTCGATAAATTCTTCAGGCGAAAGGGAAGCAAATTCGGGGCTGAATTCCACGATATATAAATAATCGGCCCCCATCCCTTCGATGATGCTGATCTTATCGCTTAAAGGCGTAATTAAGTCTTTAGGCTCCGAGCCTTTTTTCAACACGGCCGTAGGATGGGGGTGAAACGTCATCACAGACGTTTTCGCCCCTTCTCTCTTTGCGATTGTTTCAGCCGCCCGAATCACTTGCTGATGCCCCAGGTGAACACCGTCAAAATATCCTAATGCCATAACTGATTTTGGAAAGTCCTCACGCTTCAGGTCGTGCGGATGAGAAATATGTATCGTCTTCAAGAACGGTCACCTTTTCTTATTGTTCGCTTTTTTGCGCGAGTACTTTTGCCGGCTTTAACAGTCCCGGCTTTGCCGGATGGGGAAAATAAACGGCAATACAACGGCCGTCTTCCGTGAAAACCGCCAGGCGGTCTTCTGCGGTCAAGTGTGTTAAGCCCGCGGGTGTTTCAAGCACTGCGCCATTTTCCACTTTCTTAGCTAATGTATCACTAATTATCCATTTCGGCAAATGATCAAGCGCACGCTCGATCGGGACGAGCTGTCCGGACAATGTGCCGTTTGCGATGTGATCCTCAATATCTTCAAACGTCAGGCACTCATCAAGCGAAAAATTGCCTGAAGCCGTCCTGATCAGATGGGACATATGAGCCGGAAACCCGAGCTTTTCGCCGATAGTGACCGCCAGAGTCCTGACATAAGTGCCTTTGGAACATGTTACAGTAAACCTGAACCGGGCCGTATTCTCTTCCCCCGCGATCTTCGATGTCAGTTCGATATGATGAATGGTGACGGTGCGCTTCGGCCTTTCAACCTCGATGCCCGCCCTTGCGTATTCATACAGTTTTTTGCCGCCCACTTTGACTGCCGAATACATCGGCGGCACTTGTTCGATTCTGCCTTCAAGGCTATTGAGGACGCTCCTCACCGCTTCTTCATCAGGCGGAGTGCCGACTGGCTTTCTTTCGGTGATCTCCCCCGTCTGATCCTCTGTCGTCGTTGAGAAGCCAAGCGTGACCTCCGCATCGTACGTTTTTGATTTCTCCGTTAAGTATTCAACGATTTTGGTCGCCCTGCCGATACAAATCGGGAGAACGCCTGACACCTCGGGATCGAGCGTCCCTGTATGGCCGACTTTTTTTGTTTTTAGCATTTTGCGGATCTTCATGACGCAGTCATGGGAGGTCATCCCGACCGGTTTATGCAAAAGCAGGACTCCGTTGTACATGCAAACATCCGCTCCTTTCTCATTTCAGCTAAAAAGGACAGGCGCTTAAAAAGCCGCCTATCCTCTTGTTTAGCTGTTTATTCTTCTTTGTCTGAATGCAGTTCATGGATCAATGTTTCGATGCGGTTTCCGTAATCGATTGATTCATCGAATTCAAACTGGATTTCAGGTGTTTTGCGGAGCCTGATCCGATTCCCCAATTCGGATCGGATAAAGCCCTTCGCTTTTGCCAGGCCTTTTAGCGTCTCTTCTCTTTTCTTTTCATCGCCAAGAACGGAAATGTACACTTTGGCGATTTGCAAGTCGCCGGAGACGCTGACATCGGTAACCGTTAAGAACCCGATTCTCGGGTCTTTCAGCTTTCTTCCGATAATGTCGCCAAGTTCTTTTTTCATCTGTTCACCCACACGGGTAGCTCTCATACTCATGTCCATACCACCTCTACGTTAAAACCACTCTGTTCTCGTGATCGTCCGTTCGATTTCCGGAAAAGAGTCAATAAAGCTTAGAACCCGCTGAAGCTCTTTTTCCGTTTGAACGCGAGAGGAAGAAACGGCGGCGATTCCAATGCTTGTGCGCTGCCACGAATCCTGGTAGGCAATCTCTGAGACAGACACGTTGAACCTGCCTCGGATCCTTGTGATGATCCGCTTCAGAACCGCCCGTTTTTCCTTGAGTGAGGATGCATCATAGATGATGCATTCGCATTCGGCGAAACCGATCACTTTCTTTCAATTTCTTGCATGACATACGCTTCGATCATATCGCCTTCGCGGATGTCATTGTAATTCTTAATGGTGATACCACATTCATATCCTTGTGAAACCTCTTTTACGTCATCTTTAAAGCGTTTGAGCACATCGACTTCGCCTTCGAAGATGACGACGCCGTCGCGAATTAAGCGGATTCCGCTGTCGCGCGTGATCGTACCTTCCGTCACATAGCCCCCGGCAATCGTGCCGATTTTAGAGACTTTGAATGTTTGACGGACTTCGACCATGCCGATCACTTTTTCTTCGTACTCCGGATCAAGCATGCCTTTCATCGCTGCTTCAATTTCGTCGATGACTTTATAGATGATGCGGTGAAGGCGGATATCCACATTTTCGGCTTCGGCGGTACTCTTAGCATTACCGTCAGGTCTTACATTAAACCCAATGACGATCGCATTTGACGCGGAAGCCAAAATGATATCTGATTCGGTAATCGCGCCGACGCCCGTATGAATGATTTTCACCCTGACGCCTTCCACTTCGATTTTTTGCAGAGCTGCTGCCAGCGCCTCAGCAGAGCCTTGAACATCGGCTTTTACGACAAGATTGATATCTTTGACGTCGCCTTGTTTGATCTGTTCAAATAAGTCGTCAAGGCTGAGTTTCGCTTTATCGCTTCGCTGTTCTTCAAGCTGTTTGGAAGCACGCGCTTCACCGACCGAGCGGGCCGTTTTTTCGTCTTTGAAGACAAGGAACTGATCCCCGGCGTTCGGAACTTCGTTCAGACCTGTGATTTCAACAGGAGTTGACGGGCCGGCCTCTTTGACGCGTCTGCCGACATCGTTGACCATCGCACGCACGCGGCCGAATGTGTTTCCGACAACGATCGGATCTCCGACGTGAAGCGTTCCGTTTTGGACGAGCAATGTTGCCACAGAACCTTTACCTTTATCAAGTTCGGCTTCGATGACCGTTCCTTTCGCTCTGCGGTTTGGATTCGCTTTGAGCTCCTCTACTTCGCTGACAAGCAGAATCATTTCAATCAGCTCGTCGATTCCTTCGCCTGAAAGGGCGGAAAGCGGAACGAAAATCGTGTCTCCTCCCCATGCTTCCGGAACGAGGGCGTGCTCTGTCAGCTCTTGCATGACGCGGTCCGGATTTGCCGTCGGCTTATCGATTTTATTAACAGCGACGATAATCGGCACCTCTGCAGCTTTTGCGTGGTTGATCGCTTCGACCGTCTGAGGCATAACTCCGTCATCAGCCGCAACAACGAGAATCGTAATATCGGTTACTTCCGCTCCGCGGGCGCGCATTGTCGTGAATGCGGCGTGTCCCGGCGTATCGAGGAACGTGATCTTTTTGCCGTTTTCTTCGATTTGATAAGCACCGATATGCTGTGTGATGCCTCCTGCTTCTCCTTCGACAACCTTCGTTTTGCGGATGCTGTCAAGAAGCGTCGTTTTTCCGTGGTCGACGTGACCCATGATCGTCACGACAGGCGGACGGATTTCGAGATCTTCTTCGCGATCCGGCTCTTCATACTTTTCAAATTCGGTTTCTTCATGGACGATGACTTCTTCGACTTCAACGCCGTATTCGGAAGCGATCAGTTCAACCGTGTCTTTGTCGAGATCCTGGTTGATCGTCGCCATCGTTCCGAGCAGCATCAGTTTTTTAATGATTTCTGACGGCTCTTTGCCGAGTTCTTCGGCAAGCTGGCCGACCGTCATTGAATTTGTAAATGAAATTTTTTCAGGGAGTTCCTTTTTCGGTTTAACCTGCTTCTCCTGCGGAGATTGATGGTTTTTATTGCGCTTGTTTTTTTTGTTGTTGTTATTTTTCTTCTTGTTTTTGTTGTTAAATTGAGTATTTTGCACGTTATTCTTCTTTCCGTCTCGATTTTTGTTTGGCTTAGTTCCGGCATTCTGTTTTGCGGCTTCTTGCTGAGGTTTTTGGCCGCTTCGATCGGCGCTTTTTTTGTTTTCGGCCTGCTTATTTCCGGCAGGCTGTCCGGCGCCTTTTTTGAATTTTTTATCAAGCTGTTTGATTGCATTTTCTTCAATCATTGCCATATGGTTATTGACTTCGATATTCATATCTTTCAACGACGCGATGACATCCTTACTTGAAACATTTATGGCTTTTGCATATTCATAAACTCTCATTTTAGCCATTCGTTCACCCCCAAAAAAATTAATCGAGCTTTCGGAGCAACGTTTGCGCAAAGCCTTGATCAGTGACGGCCACTACCACACGGGATTCTTTGCCGATTGCACGGCCGAGAATCGTACGGTCTCCGACTTTTTTACACGGCACGCCGTAGTACTTGCATTTGTCGGTTACCTTTTTCTCCGTGTTGGCTGATGCGTCTTCTGCAAGCAAAACAAGCTTTGCGCGCAAATGCCTGATTTCCTTCACAACCAGGTCTTCTCCGGAGACGACCTTTCGAGCTCGATTCGCCAGGCCCAGCAAGGAAAACCATTCTGATTCCGACATCTATCTGGTCTCCTTTTCCGCCAGTTCCAGCAATTCATCAAAAATCTGATCATCAATTTGTGCCTGAAGCTGATTTGCTAAGCTGTTTTTCTTTTTTGCGGTTAAGATTACGTCTTTATCAAGCGTAAGGTAAGCTCCCCGGCCGTTCTTTTTGCCAGTCGGGTCTACTGAAACTTCCCCTTCTTTGGAGCGGACGACGCGGATGAGCTCCTTTTTAGGCTTCATTTCCCCTGTTACGACGCATTTTCGAAGCGGGATCTTCTTTCGGCTTTTCACCAAAGGTCACCTCTTATTCATCCGTTTCTGGAGTTTCGCTCTCTAAAAAGAGCTCTTCAGACTCTTCTTCAAGCTCCCTTGGATAAATCCCAAGTTCCCTTGCATCTGTTTCGCTTTTAATATCGATTTTCCAGCTTGTCAGCTTTGCGGCCAGCCGGGCGTTTTGGCCCCTTTTGCCGATGGCGAGCGAAAGCTGGTAATCAGGGACGATGACGGTAGTCGCCTTGTCTTCCTCATTGACGATGACCTCAAGGACTTTGGAAGGGCTCAGCGCATTGGCGACAAATTCGACGGGATCGCTTGACCAGTGGACGATGTCGATTTTCTCGCCTTTCAGTTCATTGACGATCGCTTGCACGCGCTGTCCTTTAGGGCCGACGCAGGCGCCGACCGGATCGATGTCTGGATCGTCCGTCCGGACGGAGATTTTCGAGCGGTCTCCGGCTTCTCTCGCCACAGACTTAAGCTCGACGGTTCCATCGTAGATTTCAGGAACTTCGATTTCGAAGAGGCGCTTTAATAATCCGGGATGAGTTCTTGAAACATAAATCTGCGGACCCTTCGTCGTTTTCTCGACCTTTGTGATGTACACTTTAATCCGGTCGTGAGGCTTGTAGACCTCATTCGGCATTTGTTCAGAGACCGGCAGAAGCGCCTCGATTTTACCCAGAGAAACGTAGATGAACTTATTGTCGATCCGCTGGACGATGCCTGTCATGATATCTTCTTCACGGTCGATAAATTCTGAATAGATGACGCCCCGCTCGGCTTCGCGGACGCGCTGAGTAACCACCTGCTTCGCCGTCTGGGCGGCGATGCGGCCGAAATCTTTCGGGGTAACTTCTATTTCCACGACGTCCCCGACAATATAGTTCGGGTTGATGTTTCTTGCGTTTTCAATCGAGATTTCAAGGCGCGGATCATAGACTTCGTCCACGACGTCCTTGCGTGCGAAAACGCGGATTGTGCCGGTGTCGCGGTTTAAATCGACCCTGACATTCTGCGCCTGGTTAAAGTTCCGCTTGTATGCGGAAATGAGCGCAGCCTCAATTGCATCAATAATAATTTCCTTACTGATTCCCTTTTCTTTCTCAAGAATAGTCAGGGCATCTAACAACTCACTACTCATGTGTATGGTTTCCCCCTTAAACAGTCAAAAATTAATTGAACGAAACAGCCAGCCTTGCTTTTGCTATTTTTTCGTACGGAATCTGGATTTTTTTCTGCCGCGTTTTGATCGTGACTGTAATTTCTACGGTTTCACCGTCAAATGCAGAAAGCTTGCCTTCGAATTCTTTATTGCCTTCAATAGGTTCGTATGTCTTAATATATACGTTTTTTCCGAGCGCTTTTGTGAAATCGGCTTCTTTCTTTAAAGGCCGTTCAGCTCCGGGAGATGATACTTCAAGAAAGTAGTTCTGCTGAATCGGATCAGCCTCGTCAAGCTTTTCACTCAGCGCTTCGCTAACCTTTGCACATTCTTCGATGTCGACGCCGTCATCAGAATCAATAAACACGCGAAGGAACCAGTTTTGCCCTTCCTTGACAAATTCGATGTCAACGAGTTCGAGCTGAAGATTGTCTAATATGGGCTGAACCATTTCGCTTGCTGTTTCGACCACTTTGCTACTCATACTTTTCCTCCTTGTGCAGGCTCCCATTCATCAGCTTTCTCGTAAAAACCCCGCTTTTTAAGAAGCAGGGGCTAAAGAAAAGACGATGAACATGTCGAGACAAAATTGCCTGTTCAATACAAAAGAGCGGGTTTCCCCACTCTTCGCCTCGGCTATCGTTAGCATTTCCAATAAAACTATACCATAACCATATTTTTATTGCAAACCGGTTGCGGTTTTCTCCTTTATTTTTAACGACTTTTCGTTCATTCGCTCTGCATGTTCTGAAATGACGGAAGCAGACGTGCTCGGATGAATAATTCGGAAGCCGTCATAATCCGGATAAAGGGTGCCGTCGTCCTGAACGCCGGTTAAAATCCAAAATTGGCTTCCGGCGCCGTCCTGTGACTCGATGATATCAAGCCAGGTGCAAAAGAAGGGGTTTGTTATGTATATGAATGGAGATGTCTTATCTCATAAGAATGCATAATATCGTATACAGAAAATAAATCGTAATAAATCCTATTTTTAAAATTCTGTCTCAAAATGAAAGGGATATACTCCCCTACCTCCACTGCTCTAAATGTTACGATTAATTTACACATATCATCAATTTTGGATGAACATTGTAAATGAAAGTTCTTTTTTGTAAAATGGGAATTAAGAGGGATGAGATCGGTTTTAATTTTCTAAATATTTAAAACAACAAGAGAGGAAGAATGCTAACATGTTGGAGACGAAAATAGCCCCCGAAAAAGTGGCAAAAATGCTGAATCAATGGTATGGCATGATTAAACGTCATCAAACCACAGAAGCAGCTGCTTTAAAAGAGGAAATCCATGGTTTGCTGCCTCATATGGATGAAAATCAGGAACTTCTTATTTATTTCAACCTCTTAGATTTTCGCTACAAGGTGTTATCAGAAGAAAAACTTGAGGAAACTGATAAAGCCTATGGTATCATCAAGGGTATTGGCGAAGAAAACACCGATAATATGATCGTTTATTATTCGTTGTTTTTCTCAGGTGTATATGAGTTTTACAAAAAGAACTATGTTGAAGCTATAAGCTTCTATCAACTGGCAGAAGCAAAACTCCGTAATATCCCCGACCAAATAGAACACGCAGAATTCCATTATAAGATTGCCGAAGCATATTATCAGATAGACCAACATCTTATTTCTATAAGCCATGCGTTAAAAGCAAGAAGCATTTTTAGAGAACATGAAGAATATAAGCACAGATCGATTAAATGTGAAATGATTCTTGGAGCTAACATGTACGATATGTATAGATTTTCCCAAGCAGAAGAGCATTATCAAAAAGCTTTGAATGAAGCCAAAAGCTCAGGATTTCCAAAAGAAGTTGGCATAGTTTATCATAATCTCGGTTTAATTTATGACAGAAAAAATATCCCTAAACTAGCTGAAGAATATTTTATAAGAGCTGCTCATATTAAAGAGCACTCAGAATCAATAAATGGTGTTAGGAGTTTATATATGATAGCAAGTGTTCTTTTCAGAAATAGTCGAATTGCCGAAGCGAGGAATTGGTATGACAAGGGTCTTGCAAAGGCCAAATCATTAAAAGAAAAGGAATACAAAGCAAAACTAAAGCTGATCCATGCTTTATATGATTGCCATAATGATTCTATAATAAATGAATCTTTACAATACCTTGAACAAAAAAATCTATGGCCAGATACATCAGAACTTAATGAACAAATTGCGGAATATTATTTAAAAAAAGGAAATTTAACTAAGGCTGTTGAATACTATAAAAGAGCATTAAAAGCAAAAAATCAAATTATGAAAGTAATGGAGGCGTTAGCATGAAAAAACTGAGTATCATCGGAATTTTAAGCATCCTTACAATCACTTTTGCTTTTGGCCCTCTTGAAAAAGCCATTACTGGTGGAACACCAGATTTTCAAGTAGCTGAAAAAGCAATTACATAAACACAATAGGAGCGGTATTCAATGAATAAAAAATTCTCTCGTTTCGCGACAAATTCCTTAAAACGCTAAGACACAAGTGTGTTATTGTTCAACTGCATTATATTTCCATGAAAGAGCGGAAATCTTCCAATATCCCGCTCTTTTTTGTGCAATTGCCTATAACTCTAGTCTCATTTTATTTCCTTTTGTCTTTAAATTCACAGAAAATTTTCTTTAATAGCCGCTCAAGAATAAATGACCTGGATTCGCGAGGCAGCAGATCTTTTCGTGACTGAAGCTCTCACCGGTACCGGGAGGCCGACGGCGTATATCACGGACGGGTTTGCGGACGGCGACAGCTGTAACGTATGCGGCAGTCGATAAGCCAAAAAAGGGCCCCCACATAAAAACCTGGGGCTCTTTTATTTATTATTTATAAACCTTGTTGTATCTTCCGTTATATTAATTGTGTACTTACGGAAGTCATCGGATTTTGGAGCGTATAGTATGATTACATGTTCTCCTGTTTCCGCTTCCCACTCAATGTTCCCGGTAGTCGCTCCCGCTCGGGTTTCATTTCTTCTTCAGTGGTTACTCAAGCAAGAAGCGCTAGTGACACGAAAGAGAGAAAACGATGATTTTTCGGCAAATTTGGGAAGCTGATATATAATTTCCAATTTTAAGGATCGGGTGCTCCTCTTCGACAAGCTGATCAAGCAATACAAATTCAGCTTCATTATGGGAAGAATTTCTGGTGTGGAACATGAGCAGACACCGTCCTTTTAGAAGACTTTTCTTTATTTAAAAAAGGCTGTCGATTTTCTCGACAGCCTGACTGCCGACAAAGCCGGCAGTTTTAGAATAAAGAAAGCTGATTCTGTTCCGGAAGCGACTCTAAGCAGCCGTGCCTCTCCAAGTATTCCATAAGGGTTTTCGAAACCTTTCCCCTTTTTTGTAAATCTTCTTTTGAAAGAAATTCGCCTTCCTTCCTTGCCTTGACAATATTTAAAGCTGCGTTTGTACCAAGGCCCGGAATGGAGTTGAAAGGAGGGATCAGGCTGTTGCCGTCAATGATAAATTCTGAGGCGCTTGACCTGTATAAATCCACCTTTTGGAAAGAAAATCCCCTTTCACACATTTCAAGCGCCAGCTCAAGCACGGTAAGCAAGCTTTTCTCTTTCGGAGAAGCATCGAGCCCCTTGCTGTTGATGTCATCCATGACGGCTCTGATCGCGGTCGAGCCTTTGATCATCGTATCGATATCGAAATCATCGGCGCGGACCGTAAAGTACGCTGCGTAATAAAGCAGCGGGTGGTGCACTTTAAAATATGCGATCCGGACGGCCATCAGCACATAGGCGGTGGCGTGGGCTTTCGGGAACATGTATTTGATTTTCTTGCATGAATCGATGTACCACTCGGGAACATTATTATTCCTCATTTCTTCTTCCCACTCCGGAGTCAAGCCTTTCCCTTTCCGGACAAACTCCATAATCTTAAAGGCCAGGGAAGGTTCAAGACCCTGATAGATGAGATACACCATAATATCGTCGCGGCATCCGATAACCTCGCTCAGCTCGCATATATTATTATGAATGAGCTCCTGTGCGTTTCCGAGCCAGACGTCCGTGCCGTGAGAAAGTCCGGAAATCTGGACGAGCTCGGAAAATGTCGTCGGCTTTGTATCCTCAAGCATCTGTCTGACGAAACGGGTTCCGAATTCAGGGATTCCGAGCGTACCGGTTTTACAGCCGATCTGCTCTTCTGTGACGCCTAAAGACTCCGGCCCCTGGAAGATTTTCATGACTTCCGGATCATCGGTCGGAATCGTCTTCGGATCGATTCCGCTTAAATCCTGAAGCATGCGGATCACCGTCGGATCATCGTGTCCAAGGATATCGAGCTTCAGCAGATTGTCGTGAATCGAATGGAAGTCGAAGTGGGTCGTTTTCCATTCTGAATCGGTGGCATCTGCCGGAAACTGGATGGGTGAAAAATCGTAAATGTCCATATAATCCGGAACGACGATGATTCCGCCCGGGTGCTGGCCCGTCGTCCGCTTAACACCGGTGCACCCCTGCACAAGGCGGTCGATTTCCGCCCCGCGTATATGCAGATTGTTATCGTTCGCATACCCTTTGACATATCCGTAAGCCGTTTTTTCGGCAACCGTGCCGATCGTTCCAGCGCGGTAGACGTTATCTTCCCCGAACAGCACTTTCGTGTAATTGTGGGCGCGGGGCTGATATTCCCCGGAGAAGTTCAAATCGATATCCGGAACCTTGTCCCCTTTAAAGCCCAGGAACGTTTCGAATGGAATATCGTGCCCGTCTTTTTTATAGACGGCTCCGCATTTCGGACAGTCTTTGTCAGGCAAATCGAATCCCGAGCCGACAGATCCGTCATTGAAAAATTCCGAATGGCAGCAATCAGGGCAGACGTAGTGCGGAGGCAGCGGGTTGACCTCGGTAATTTCCGTTAATGTCGCAACGAGTGAAGAACCGACCGATCCCCTTGAGCCGACGAGATAACCGTCATCAAGAGAGCGTTTTACGAGCTTATGGGAAATGAGATAAATAACGGCAAATCCGTGGCCGATAATGCTTTTCAGCTCTTTTTCGATCCGCTTCTCCACAATCTCGGGCAAATTTTCGCCATAAATGCTTTTTGCTTTTTCATAGCTCATGTTACGGATTTCTTCATCTGCCCCTTCGATCTTCGGCGTATAGAGATCATCTTTGATCGGCTTGATTTCTTCGATTTTTTCGCTGATCATCCGCGTATTTGTGACAACGATTTCTTTCGCTTTTTCCTTGTCCAAGAATGAAAAGGCTTCAAGCATTTCATCCGTTGAGCGGAAATGAACGTTCGGCAGCTCATGCCTGTTCAGCGGATTTGCGCCGCCCTGCGAGGAAATCAAAATCTTTCTGTAGATTTTGTCCTCCGGATTTAAGTAATGCACATTTCCTGTTGCCACGACGGGTTTGTTCAGCTTATCCCCGAGCTTTGTGATGTTTGTGATGATTTCCTTGAGCGCTTTTTCATCCCTGACCAGCTCAAGCTCGAGCAGATGGCGGTAGACTTCAGGCGGCATCACTTCAAGGTAGTCATAGAACGAAGCGATCTCCTCGACCTCTTCCGGCGATTTTTGCATCATGCCTTCAAATACTTCGCCTTTGTCGCACGCCGAACCGACTAAAAGGCCTTCTCTATGCTTTTCCAGCTGTGACCGCGGAATTCTCGGCACCCTGTAAAAATAGTTGATGTGTGACAGCGAAACGAGTTTGAACAGGTTTTTTAAGCCTGTCTCGTTTACCGCCAAAAGGGTCGCATGATAAGGTCTTGAGCGCTGATACGCATTCGACTGCCCCATGTTTTCATTGAGCTGGTCATGATACAAAATATTTTTTTCAGCCGCGTCTTTGAGCATTTTCACGAGGAGATAGCCCGTCGCTTCTGTATCATAAATCGCCCTGTGGTGCTGCGTGAGCTCGATATCGAACTTTTTACAGAGCGTATTCAGTCTGTGGTTTTTGAACTCAGGATAAAGAAAACGTCCAAGTTCCAGCGTATCGATGACAGGATTTTGCGCTTTTTCGGTTTTCAGCAGCCGCTTATAGGCGACATTGATGAACCCCATGTCAAAGCTCGCATTGTGGGCGACAAGCGTATGGTCTCCGATCCATTCCTTAAAATCTCTGATCACTTCTTCAACATCTGGTGCGTCTTTGAGCATATCATCCGTGATTCCCGTCAGCTCAATGATCGTAGCTGATAAAGGACGATGCGGGTTAGCAAACCTTTCAAAACGCTCGATGATTTCCCCGCCTTTTACTTTTACAGCAGCCAATTCGATGATCGTATCGTATACAGCCGACAGCCCCGTCGTTTCGACGTCAAATACGACATAGGTTTCTTCTTCAAGAAGGCGGTGCGCGGGATTGTAAGCGATCGGCACGCCGTCATCGACAAGATTGGCTTCAAGTCCATAGATCATTTTTACGCCGTGCTTTTTGCTTGCCGCATACGCATCCGGAAACGACTGTACGACGGCGTGATCCGTGATTGCGATGGCGGAATGGTTCCATTTTTTCGCCTGTTCGACAAGCTTGCCGATGCTTGAAACGGCATCCATTTGGCTCATCGGCGAATGGAGGTGAAGTTCGACCCGTTTTTCGTCATCCGGTGCGTTATCTTCGCGCGTTTTCGCTTTGATTTCATTTACATCGTTGGCGATCATGACTAAATCGCGGACGAACGTGTCGTTTTGAATGCTTCCCCTCGCCTTGACCCACATCCCTTTTTTCAAGGATTTCATCAGGTTTGCGTCCTCTTTCTCGCGGGCGAACATTTTGATGAGGATGCTGTTCGTATAATCGGTGATTTTAAAGATGCAAAGCGTTCTTCCGCTCTTGAGTTCCCTTGTTTCAGCATCAAACACATACCCTTGAACCGTAATTCTCCGCTCTTCATCCATGATGCTGTCAAGCGTTCTGATTTCTTCCGTGTCTTTGATCGGATAGCCGATTTGCAGCGGTCCTTGCGGCGCCTCATCTTCAGCGCTTTCTTTATCCTGCTTTTCCATTTCGATTAAGGCCTGAAGGGCACGTTCCTTGTCTTCAGCCAGCTTTTGTTCTCTGAATTTCTGAATCTCTTGATCCGATACGAAAATTTCAGTCTCGAGCTGAAGCTCGGGGAACCCGAACATCCGGTAGCTTGCCTGGATGAGTGAAGCGTATTTTTTCTTCAGTGCGGAAGCTTCTGTATCTGTTTTCGTTTTCAGTACGAGTTTATTCCCTGAAAGTTTAGGTTTTTGCTCATTCAAAAGCGTTAAAATCGGCGGAGAAATGCCGTCTAATTCTTGAATGCAGCGCGTCCAGTAGTCCTGGATGAGCTGCTCGTCCACCGTCCGGTCTTCGGCTTCGATTGAGCATGTCACTTGTGCGATATGGGAAAAGGTGCGTGTCAGCTGGTGATGAAATCGTTCGAAAACCTGATACGGCAGCACGGCTTTAAATTGAAAGTGGAAATTCCAGGTCTTCTTGTTTTTATGAACGGTTAGCTTGATGATCTGCCCGCCTTCAAGATGGCGGATCACTGTATCTTCGGTAAAATTCAGCTGCTGCAGAAGAATTTGAAACTGTCTTCTGTTGACAGAAAGCTGGTCTTCCAAGACAGATTCCTCCCTAAAAGAAAATCATAATGGAAGGTACCTCAGGGATTCCCGAGGTACCTTCCTTTACTTTAGTGTAACACGTTTATGAATGTGAAGATAAGCTCTTGATTTGCTTTTCGATGAAGTCTGAAAGCTCGGCGGCTGCGACTTCAAAAGTCTCCCCGGTTTTGCGGATTTTCACTTCGACAACGCCTTCGTCAGCGCGCTTTCCGACCGTGATACGGATCGGAAGGCCGATGAGATCGGAGTCCGCAAATTTTACGCCGGCCCTCTCAGCCCGGTCGTCAAATAAAACGTCATAGCCCTTCGCCTTAAATTCGCCGTATAATCGTTCAGCAAGCTCGGCCTGTGCGTCATTTTTCATGTTGAGCGCGAGAATGTGAAGGTCATACGGGCTCACGCTAAGCGGCCAGATCAGGCCTTTCTCGTCGTGATGCTGTTCGACGATGGCGGAAAGCGTCCGTGAAATACCGATTCCGTAGCAGCCCATCAGCATCGGCTTGGCGCGGCCGTTTTCGTCAAGGAATGTCGCATCCATCGCTTCTGAATAGCGGGTGCCGAGCTTGAATACCTGTCCGACTTCGATTCCCTTTGCAAAGCGGATCGTCCCTTTGCCGTCAGGGGACGGATCTCCCTCCTGGATGAAGCGGATGTCAGCGTATGTGACATTGCCCGCATCGCGGCTGATATTGACGTTTTGATAATGGTAGTCAGCTTTGTTCGCGCCTGCGGCTGCATTTGCCATCGCTTTTACGGCGAAATCGGCGTATACCTCGATGTCCGCGTTAAGGCCTATCGGTCCGACAAAGCCCGGCTCTGTCCCGATGACCTCTTGGACCTCTTCAGCGCTTGCGAATTCGATCGTTTGCGCGTTCAGCAGATTTTTCACCTTAATATCGTTCACTTCATGGTCCCCTCTTGTCAAGACGAGGACGAAGCGGTCGTCCGCTTTCAGCAGCATCGATTTGATACAGTCTGACGGGGATACGTGTAAAAATGCGGCAAGCTCTTCAATCGTTTTCACGCCTGGCGTATGGACTTCCTGAAGCTCTTTCATGTCTTCGTTTTTGGCTTCAGCGGATTCCAGCACTTCTGCCATTTCGATGTTGGCCGCGTATGACGACTGATCGGAGTAGGCAATCGTATCTTCCCCGACATCGGAAAGCGCCATGAATTCATGCGTGTCCTTTCCGCCCATTGCACCGGAGTCGGCGATAACCGGCCTGAAATTCAAGCCGCATCTCGTAAAGACGTTCATGTAAGCCTGGTACATATCATGGTATGTCTCATCAAGGCTTTCAGCAGATGAATGGAAAGAATACGCGTCTTTCATGATGAATTCGCGGCCTCTCAGCAATCCGAAACGCGGACGCTTTTCATCGCGGAATTTGGATTGGATCTGATAGAGGGTCAGCGGAAGCCGCTTGTACGATTTGATTTCGTCCCGTACGATGCTCGTGATGACCTCTTCGTGTGTGGCGCCGAGCGCGAATTCGCGGCCGTGGCGGTCTTTCAGCCTCATCAGCTCAGGTCCGTATGTATACCATCTTCCGGATTCCTGCCAAGTTTCTGCCTGCTGCAGCGCCGGCATCAGCATTTCAACGGCGTTGATGTTTTCCATCTCTTCGCGGACGATGGCCTGGATTTTTTGAATTACTTTATTGGCAAGGGGCATATAGCTGTATACGCCGCTCGTATTTTGTCGGATAAAACCCGCTCTGAGAAGGAGCTGATGGCTTTTCGCCTCCGCATCAGCCGGCACTTCCCGGAGCGTCGGAATTAGAGTCCTGCTCTGTCTCATTTCGTTCGCACCTCATTTATGTCAATTGGTTACTTTTCATTCATTTTTATAAAAATAAACGCTGGATGTCATTCCATGTGACGACAAGCATCAACAGCATCAGAAACGCCACGCCGATGAATACGACGAATGCTTCTTTTTCCCGGTTGATCGGCTTTCCGCGGACCGCTTCAATCAACAGAAACAACAGCCTTCCGCCGTCCAAAGCCGGAATCGGCAGGAGGTTGACAATCCCGAGGTTAATGCTTAAAAAGGCGGCAAGCTTCAGCAGGTTGATGATGCCCGTTTTCGCCACTTGCTCTGTCATATCATAGATGCCGACAGGTCCAGCCAGCATATCGATCGAAAACTGGCCCGTCACGATTTTGCTCAGGCTTGTGACGATATTCTGCGCCACAGCGACGGTTTCGGTCGCGCCGTATGAAATCGATGTTAAAATACCTTTTTGCACGGGGTTATAGGCGCCGAATCTGCCGACGGTTTCTTTCCCCGATTTGACCGATTCAGGGGTCACATATTTCGTCATCTTGACATTGTCGCGCGTCAGGACGATCTTCAGTTCCTTTTCCGGATGCTCCCTGACCGTATTGACAATATCGGTCCACGAAGACATTTTTTCTCCGTTGATCGTCTGGATGCGGTCGCCTTCCTTGAGTCCGGCTTCAGCTGCACGTCCGTTGTCGATCAGCTTTCCGAGCACCGGCTCATCTGACGGCACGCCCTGCATCAAGCCGAGCATGACGAGAATCACGTAAGCCAGAATAAAGTTCATGATCGGACCGGCTGCAATTGCTTTGATGCGCTGCCAGACCGTTTTCGAATGAAATTGGCGGTTGTACGGTGCAACCTGCACTTCTTCCCCGTCGACGATGAAAAATGACGTTTCGCTGACGGAAAAGGAAACGAGCTGATCCTCATTGCCTTGCTCATAGCCGGAAATTCTCATCTGGTGCTCCAAATCGGCCTCTTCGACTTCGATGACCAATGCATCAGGATATTTTTCTTTTTGATTAATAATGATTTTTTCGACTTTGTTTTCTTTGTTGAACAAAAGTCCGACCGTATAACCCGGCTTGACCTCGACCATTTCGGGATCTTCGCCGGCCATCCGGACAAAGCCGCCGATCGGAAGCAGTCGGATCGTATAGACGGTCTCATTTTTCTTAAACGAAAAGATCTTCGGGCCGAAGCCGATGGCAAACTCCCGGCACAGGATCCCCGCTCTTTGGGCAAGGATTAAATGGCCCAGCTCATGAAAAAAAACGAGCGTTCCAAAAATGAGAATAAAAGCTATCACAGTATTCACGGACATACCACCTTATGTGAGTAATGTTTGGACAAACCTTCTGGCATCTTTGTCCACTTCACGGATCTCCTGAAGGCTAGGCTTTGCAATCGCCTGATGACGTTCCAATGCTTTTTCAATGATGTCTTCGATTTCCAAAAAGGTAATCCTGCCTGACAGAAACGCTGCAACGGCTTCCTCGTTGGCCGCATTTAAAACGGTCGGCATTGTACCGCCTATTTTACCTGATTCATATGCGAATTGTAAGCAGCGGAACCTTTCAGCATCAGCTTGGGCAAAATTCAGCTGGCCGATCTCCCACAGCTCGAGAGATTTCGCTTCTTCAAACGGCAGGCGCTCCGGATAGCTGAGCGCGTATTGGATCGGCACTCTCATATCAGGTGTGCCGAGCTGGGCGATGACGCTTCTGTCATGGAACTCGACCATTGAATGGATGATGCTTTCCTTGTGCAGCAAAACATCGATCTGTTCGTACGGCAGGTCGAAAAGCCAGTGCGCTTCAATGACTTCGAGCCCTTTATTCATCATTGTAGCCGAATCGATCGTAATTTTTGCACCCATCGACCAATTTGGATGGTTGAGGGCTTCCTCGACCGTTACGCCTTCCAGCTCTTTTCTCGTTCTGTCTCTGAAACTTCCGCCCGAAGCCGTGATGACAAGGCGCTTGATCTGTTTCGGATTTTCGCCCTGAAGGCATTGAAAAATCGCAGAATGCTCGCTGTCGACGGGCAGCAATGGAACATCGTATTGTTTTGCGTGTTCTTTCACTATATGTCCGGCTGTCACAAGAGTTTCCTTATTTGCAAGCGCAATTGTTTTTTTATGCTCTATCGCCTTTAACGTCGGAATGAGGCCGACGCTTCCGACAAGAGCATTGACGACGATATCCGCTTCCGGAAAAACGGCCGCTTCGATTAAAGCTTCTTCCCCGACTCCCGTTTGAAAGGAGTAGGAAAAAGAAAGCTGTTTTAATTTTTTATATGTACGCTCATCACCGGCGGCTACGTATTTCGGTTTAAACGTTTCGATGATCTCAGCCGCTTTTTCCACATTTTTGCCAAACGTCATCGCTGCAAGACGAAATTTATCGCCGTGTGCTTTTATGATATCAAGCGTCTGTTCTCCGATGGAGCCTGTCGCCCCCAATAGACATATGTTCTTCAAAATTGCCGCACCTCTGTTTCTTTCTAGCTATCAGTACTTCTCTATCATAGCCCGAACGGCTGAAAAAGAACAAGCAAGAAGTATAAAACCGGCATGACAAATAAAAAGCTGTCAAAGCGGTCGAGCATTCCGCCGTGTCCGGGAAGAATCCGTCCGGAGTCTTTCACATGGTAATGCCGCTTGAACGCAGATTCGGCCAAATCGCCGAGCTGCCCGACGATCGACAAAAGCACGGTGATCAAAAGCACGAATAAATACGAATGCGGAAAACCTGTTGCAGCCTGGTAAACGGCCGAAAAGACGACAGCTGTCAAAATGCCTCCCCAAAAGCCTTCAATCGTTTTGTTGGGGCTGATCTCGGGCCAGAGCTTGCGCTTACCGAGCGCCTTTCCGATAAAATAAGCGCCCGAATCCGTCGACCAGACGACGCCGATCGCGAAAAAGACATAGCTGAGGCCGATGCTTCTGATTTCGATAAAATAATAAAAACCGAATCCGATATAAATCGCAGCCAAAGCAGCAAAAGCTGCCTCATCAAAAGAAAACGAGTTTTTGCTGAAGACCGTATAAGAAAGCAAGAGCATCACGGCCAAAAACACGATTTCCCCTTTCGTGACGGCGATATCCACGGTTCCGCCAAATTGGCTCGGGACTAATAAAATCATGAGCAGCAAAAGGCTTATGATGCCCGGAGCGCTCAAAAGCTTCATGCCTTTCATTCTCAAAAGTTCAAATAGGGCCAAAACGCCCATCGCGTAGACCAGCAGGGTGAACGGCAGCTCGCCCAAAATCACGAGCGGCAAAAAAATCGCCGCTGCCAGAACACCTGTCAATATTCTCTGTTTCATCTGCACCATCCTCTAAATTCCGCCAAACCTTCTCCCTCGACGCTGATATTCTCCGATGGCCTGAAGGAAATGAACCTCTTTAAAATCAGGCCACAGAACATCGGTGAATAAAAACTCGCTGTACGCAAGCTGCCAGAGCATGAAATTGCTCAGCCTGATCTCGCCGCTTGTCCGAATCAGCAAATCGGGATCCTGCAGCGATTCGGTCATTAAATAATCGGAAAACAGCTTTTCATCGATTTCTTCAATGTCCAGCGACCCTTTTTTTGCTTCCTCGGCGATTCTTTTGGCAGCATTTGCGATTTCCGCCCGTCCCCCGTAATTCAATGCAAAGTTAAGAATAAGTCCGTCATTGTGCTCCGTATCGCTGATGGCTTTTTCCACAGCGCGGATCGTATGAGGGGGCAGACCGTTCTTATCACCGGTAATTCGCACCTGAACATTCTCTTCCACCAATTCAGGAAGATACGTGCCCAAAAATTCTTCAGGCAGCTTCATCAGAAAATCAACCTCAAGCTTTGGACGTTTCCAGTTTTCAGTAGAAAAAGCATACAAAGTCAATGCTTTGACACCAAGTTCGCTTGCAAGCTTTGTCGTCTCCCTGACCACCTTCATGCCTTCATGATGGCCCGCAATGCGGGGCATGGCACGTTTTTTTGCCCAACGGCCGTTTCCGTCCATAATAATGGCGATATGTTCAGGAATTTCTCCCTTTAAAATATTTTCTTTTGTGTAAGATTCATTGGAAGCAGCCGAATGCTGGTTCTTCCAATTTTTGAGTATATTGAGCATGAGATTCCTCCATCACCCAAAAGGTTGCTTTCCTGTGATATCCTGCTAGATAACAACAGTATTAACAAAAAAACCCCCTGTAAACATGAGAGGGTCTTTTCACTATTATCTATTGTACAGAGTTTTTCATTAAACTTCCATGATTTCTTTCTCTTTATCTTTTGTGATCTCATCGATTTTTGACACGTATTCATCTGTCAGCTTTTGCACATCTTCCGTTGAAGAGCGCAGTTCATCCTCAGTCATTTCACCATTTTTCTCTAATTTTTTCAGATCGTCGTTTGCATCGCGGCGGATGTTGCGGACGGCGACTTTAGCATCTTCAGAATATTTTTTGACGAGCTTGACGAGCTCTTTTCTGCGCTCCTCTGTTAAAGGAGGAATCGTGATGCGGATAATGCTGCCGTCGTTTGTCGGAGTCACGCCCAAATCGGCTTTTTGAATCGCTTTTTCGATGTCTCCGAGCGCCGTTTTATCATACGGTGTGATAATGAGCATGCGCGCTTCAGGCACAGTAATGGACGAAAGCTGGTTCAAAGGCGTTTGCGCTCCGTAGTATTCGACCGTTACTTTATCCAACAGCGACGGATTCGCACGTCCGGCACGGACTGTGGCAAGTTCGCGCTGGTATGCGGTCACGGCTTTTTCCATGCGTTCTTTTGTTTCATTCATCACTTGATTTGACACGTTATTTCCCCCTTACGATTGTTCCGATTGGTTCGCCGAACACGGCTTTTTTAATATTTCCTTCTTCCATAATGGAAAAGACGATCAGCGGGATGTCGTTATCCATGCACAGTGAAGAAGCAGTCGAATCCATGACGGCCAAACCGTCTTTCAATACGTCGAGATATGAAAGTTGTTCATATTTTACGGCCGTTTCGTCAGTCCTTGGATCGGCATTGTACACGCCGTCGACATTATTTTTGGCCATCAAAATGACGTCGGCCTCAATTTCAGCCGCTCTGAGCGCAGCTGTCGTGTCCGTAGAGAAATACGGGTTGCCTGTACCGGCAGCGAAAATGACGACACGCTTCTTTTCAAGATGGCGAATCGCTTTTCTTCTTATGTATGGCTCAGCGACCTGCCTCATTTCTATCGATGTCTGCACCCTTGACTGAACGCCGAGTGTTTCAAGGCTGTCTTGAAGGGCGAGGGAATTCATGACAGTTGCAAGCATTCCCATGTAATCTGCCGTCGCGCGATCCATTCCCAGATCGCTTCCGGTTTTTCCGCGCCACAGGTTGCCGCCTCCGACGACGACTGCAACTTCAACGTCAAGCTCGGCTATTTCCTTCACCTGCTTGGCGATGGACTGGATCACAGTCGGGTTGATGCCGCTGCCCTGCTCACCCGCAAGCGCTTCTCCGCTAAGCTTTAATACGATACGATTATACTTTGGTTTTTCCATAATAACCTCCAAGTGCATGCTTGCCGTTATTTATTATGCAAGAGAAAAAAAGGTTTGTAAACTGTTTTAAAAATAGGGACACAGTCCGTGTCCCTTATTTTCCTTGAAAAGATCGTGCCGAACTGCTTTGGCAAGCGCTTTTCAGTCTTATTTTTTCACTTGGTTCATAACTTCTTCAGCAAAGTTTTCTTGGCGTTTTTCGATTCCTTCTCCGACTTCGTAGCGGACGAATGTTTCAACAGTTGCGTTTTTCGCACCGACAACCTGCTTCACTTTTTCATCAGGGTTTTTCACGAACGCCTGATCCAGGAGGCAGATTTCTTCGAAGTATTTGTTCAGACGGCCTTCAACCATTTTAGCGACGATGTTTTCAGGCTTGCCTTCTTGAAGGGCTTGCTGAGTCAAAATTTCGCGCTCGCGATTTGCTTCTTCCTCAGACACTTGGTCACGGGAGATGTAGCGAGGGTTTATAGCCGCAATGTGCATTGCGATGTCTTTCGCAGTCTCTTCGTCAGTTGTGCCGTTTAGAACGGTCAGTACGCCGATCTTTCCGCCCATGTGCAGGTATGAACCGAATGCAGCGTCATCGCCTTTTGTAAGTACAGCAAAGCGGCGAAGCGTAATTTTTTCTCCGATTTTCGCAACGGCGCTCGTAATATATTCTTCAACGGTTGAACCGTTTGCCATTTTTTGCGCCATAGCTGTTTCAAGGTTTTCAGGCTTTTCGGCAAGAATATGATCAGCCAGGTCGTTTAGAAGCGTTTTGAAGCCTTCGTTTTTCGCAACGAAGTCAGTTTCAGAGTTCACTTCCAAAATCACGCCTGTGTTGCCTTCTGTTTTCACGATCGTCAGGCCTTCAGCAGCGATGCGGTCAGCTTTTTTCGCCGCTTTTGCAATTCCTTTTTCTCTGAGAAGGTCGATCGCTTTGTCCATGTCGCCGTCAGTTTCAGTTAACGCTTTCTTGCAGTCCATCATGCCTGCACCGGTTTTTTCGCGAAGCTCTTTTACCATTTGTGCACTAATTGCCATTTTGATTTCCTCCTTATGATTCAACAAATTATGTAAATTGTGATTTGGTGAAAAAAAAGGTGATAAAAGGCAGTTCCCCCTTATCACCTTTTGATCAGGTTAAGCAGTTGTCGTTTCAGTTGTTTCTGCTTCTTTCTCTTCTGTTTCAGCTGCTGTTTCTTCACCTTGCTTCGCTTCCAAAATCGCATCAGCCATTTTAGAAGTAAGCAATTTGACAGCGCGGATCGCGTCGTCGTTCGCAGGGATGACAACGTCGATTTCATCAGGGTCGCAGTTTGTGTCGACGATTCCGATGATCGGAATGTTCAGCTTGCGCGCTTCAGCAACAGCGATGCGCTCTTTGCGAGGGTCGATGATGAACAGCGCGTCAGGAAGTTCTTTCATGTCTTTGATTCCGCCAAGGAATTTTTCAAGACGCTCTAATTCTTTTTTCAATTGAACGACTTCTTTTTTAGGAAGCACGTCAAATGTGCCGTTTTCTTGCATTTTTTCGATATCTTTAAGGCGTTTGATACGCTTTTGGATCGTTTCAAAGTTTGTTAATGTACCGCCGAGCCAGCGTTGGTTCACATAGTACATTCCAGAACGTTCCGCTTCTTCTTTAACAGAGTCTTGTGCTTGCTTTTTCGTACCGACGAAAAGGATTTTTCCTCCGTCAGCTGCAAGGTTTTTCGTAAAGTTGTATGCTTCCTCAACTTTTTTGACCGTTTTTTGAAGGTCGATGATGTAGATTCCGTTACGCTCCGTGAAGATGTAACGTTTCATTTTTGGGTTCCAACGGCGAGTTTGGTGACCGAAGTGAACACCAGCTTCAAGCAATTGCTTCATAGAAATGACTGACATGTGATTTCCTCCTAATATAATGGTTTTTTCCTCCGCTTAGGTCATTTTTATGCAGGACTAACGCGACAGCGCGATAGCACCGCTTGCATAAATCGTTAAGCGTGTGTAATTAACACCACGAATTAATATAACATAAGCTTCCCGGACAATCAAGAATCGTTTTTCAGCTTTCCGCGAAATTTTAACAAAAGCTCGATTTCGGTTTTTCCGCTTTTTAACCGCCTTGCAATATCTTCGGGTGAATAGCCCTCTTCATGCAGTGCGACGGCTTTTTCTTCAAAGGAAACCGATTCGCCTGTTTGTTCCTGGTTGAGGACATCTTCTTTTCTTTCTACTTCATCAATCATCGATTCGATGTGAAGCGGCAGATCGTCCGCGTCTTTTGCTTCAGGGCGGTCGGCGGCGGTTTTATCCTGGGCGGCCGGTTCTTCCGGGGCTGCCGGGCGGTGTTTTTCCGCTTGCTGCACGTCGTGTTTCCCGGCCTGCTGCAGCTTGCTGACGAGCCTTTCATTTTCGTCTTTCAGCTCCATCAGAAATGCGGTCAGCGTATTCTCTGTTTCTTCCAATAGCTGTTTTTGATTTTTTTCGGCCTCTTTAAAAGCGCCGAGCCGCGTGTAAAGGATGATGACGAAATAGATCAGTATACCGTGGAGCATAAAGCTCGCAATCCATAATATTGTTGACATTTTTTTCACTCGCTAACCATGGATTTTAAAAGGTTCCTAAAAAACGCTGCCGGCAAAGCCAGCAGCTAAGATTATTGTACCACTTTATCAAGAAGGTGCTTCAGTTTATAAAGCGCCTTGGAATGGATCTGCGAAATGCGGGAGGTCGATAAATTCAGAATCTGTCCGATTTCAGTCAGCGTCAGTTCTTCTTTATAAAATAAGCTGATGACAAGCTGTTCTTTTTCGGAAAGCTCGCTGATTTTTTCAGAAAGCTGGGATATCAGTTCGTCTTTGATCATCTTTTCTTCAGGAGTGCTCGTTTTGTCGTCCCTGATCATGACCTGGACATTCTCCCCGTCTTCATGGTCGTGAAGTTTTTCATCAATGGAAAGGAGATTTGCAAAAAAACCCTCATTGATTGTCGTCACGACATCCTGTTCTGTCATTCCCAATTCAGCCGCAATTTCGCTCGGTGATACGTTTCGCAAGTAGCGCTGTTCAAGCTTCTCAATCGCCGCTTCGACTTTTTTCGTTTTTTCCCGGGATGTTCTCGGAAGCCAGTCCTCTTTTCGAAGGCCGTCGATAATCGCGCCCCTGATTCTGAAAGAAGCGTATGTATCGAACTTCAGATCCCTTCCCGGATCGAATTTTTCAAGGGCATCATACAAACCCAGCATGCCGAGGCTCACCAGATCATCTTTATGTACGGACTTTGGCAAGCCGACGGCGATCCGGCCGACGTGGTATGTGACAAGCGGCATATAGCGGCGGATCAAATCATCCCCGGCCTGAGGATCTTTCCATTCTTTCCACCGCGACCAAAGCTCTTGATCTTCGTAGTTCAAGGATTGCATCGTTATCCCCCTAAATTGCTTATTAAATCGTCGTTATACCTTGTTTCACAGTGCGGATGACAAGCTCCGCAGTCTGCGGATCAAACTCGATGGTCCTTCCGCTGTTTCCGCCTGTATCCTCGCTTACAATCGGAATGTTCAAGAGAGATAGATGTTTTTTTATCGCCAACACGTTTCTTGGCCCGACTTTCATCAAATCATTCGTCATTTTGAATTTAAACATTTCGGCTCCTCCGGCCATCTTCGCTTTCAGGGCGAATTTGCGGCAGCCGGTTTTAAGCAGCATGTCAACCGTTGCCGCAACAGCCGTGTCCGCGTATTTTGCCAGATTGATTTCCGGTGTCTTTGAAAGGGAAGAATCGGGAAGCATGACATGGACGAGTCCGGCTGTTTTCGCTTCTAGATCGTAAAGCACAAGCCCGACGCACGAGCCGAGTCCGGATGTTCTGATGCGGTCCGGAGAGCGGACAATCTTCACATCTGCAATGCCCACCCTGATAATGGAAGTCTCTTTCTCTATCATTTTCATAGCGCTGCACCCAATGTCCGGAAGAGCTTTTCAAACGAATCATAGTCAGGCAAAAGGAAAAGGTGCGCATTTACCTTCCGGTTGTGCTCTTCGTCAAAAATGGAATTGTCAATGACGATCACCTGGTCCCCGATTTGGCTGAGCTCGATCAGCCCTTCGCTGATGACGGCCCCGAACATATCAAGCGTGAGTTCGGGAACGCTCGGATACATTTGCCGGTTTGTCAAATCGGCGAGAGCCGTCAAATAAGACCCCGCCATAATGTTGCCCAGTTCATGGAGGGCGGAGGCACCGATATCATCAGGCGTCATGCTGTCGATCTCGAATTCCGGATTGCCGACTAGCTCCCTGATTAACTGCTCCGCCTCCGAAAAAGGCATGATAACGAACATGGAGCCCGGAAAATCCCCCTCCATTCTTAAAAAAATGCTGGCGACAGGAAGGTCTGCTCCGCCGAAGAAGTTCACCAGTTCATCAAATGACAGCAGCTTGACAAACGGCACTTCCATCTCGATTTTCCTGTTGAGCAACTGGGCCAAAGCGGACGCCGAATGACCTGCCCCAATGTTTCCTACTTCCCGCAAAATATCAAGATGCTGTTCTGTAATTCCTTTAAATATGCTCATCTATCTACCTGCTTCTTCGCGTTTTCTGAAGCTGCAGAAAGGCTGGATTTCCTGTTTAATACGGCTTCAGAGTCAATCAGATTAAGAAGTCTAGAGCCTTGCTTCACAATGCCTTTTATCCATTGCCTTCCGTCTTTCCCGACCGTTTCGGGAGCTGATTCGATCTCGTGCTCTTCGACGGTGATGACGTCGTTTGCTTCATCTACGACCCAGCCGACTTCGATGTCCTGATAGGTAATGATGATAATTCTCGTTTCATCCGTAATGTCATCACCGGGCGCCCCGATCCGCTTTCTTAAATCGATGACAGGCGTGACGACGCCCCTTAAATTGATGACGCCGCAAATATACGGTTCAACTCCCGGAACCCTTGTAGGCTCCTGCCACTTTTCGATCGACATGACTTCTGAAACAGATATGGCATATTCTTTATGATTCACTTTGAATACAATCATTTTTTCACCGGTGGTAGTCTGTGTGGTCAAGAGGATCGCTCTCCTTTCGCTATCTCTATTTAATAAGGGCGTTGCAATCAATGATCAGCGCGACTTGTCCGTCTCCAAGGATCGTCGCTCCTGATATCGCAAAGACGTTTGTCAAGTAATCGCCAAGCGATTTTAGGACGACTTCCTGCTGGCCGATAAAAGAGTCGACGACAAACGCGGTCAGCTTGTCTCCCTTTTTCACGACGATGACATGGAGCTGGTCGAGGTCGTCTGATGAATCCTCAACATTAAACTCTTCTTTCAGGTAAACCACCGGTACGATATGGCCCCTGAAATCAATCACTTCGCGGTCGTGCGTCTGAAGAATGTCTTTCTTATCGATGACGGCCGTTTCTATAATAGAAGAAATCGGAATCGCAAACGTTTCTTTTTCAAGTTTGACGAGAAGCACAGAGATGATCGACAGCGTCAGCGGAAGCTGGATTGAAAACAGCGACCCTTCCCCTTCGGTTGATTTGATGCTGACAGATCCGCCCAATGATTCAAGCTTGCTTTTGACGACATCCAGGCCGACGCCGCGTCCGGAAATATCCGAAATCTGATCCGCGGTCGAAAATCCCGGCGCAAAAATGAGCGCGTCGATTTCATGATCTTCAATCGTTTCCGCGTCACGTTCAGAAATGACGTTTCGCTCTATCGCTTTTTCAAGCACTTTTTTGCGGTTGATGCCCGCTCCGTCATCCTCAACCTCGATAAAGACGTGGTTTCCGCTGTGGTATGCTTTCAGCCGGACGTGTCCTGTTTCAGGCTTTCCGTTTTTCGCCCTGACTTCAGGGGCTTCGATGCCGTGATCAAGGCTGTTTCGCAGCAGATGGACAAGCGGATCGCCGATTTCATCGATCACCGTCCGGTCAAGCTCTGTATCCGCTCCGAAAATGGAAAGCTCGATCTTTTTGTTCAGCTCTTTCGTCAATTGACGGACCATGCGCGGAAAACGGTTGAATACGGTTTCGACAGGCACCATTCGCATATTGAGGATGATCGATTGGAGATCTCCGGAAATTCTCGTCATCCGCTCGACGGTTTCCGTTAATTCGCCATGGTCAAGCTCTTTTGCAATCTGCTCAAGACGACCTCTGTCAATGACAAGCTCTTCAAAGAGGTTCATCAGTGAATCGAGGCGGTCGATGTTGACGCGGATTGTTTTCGTTCCGCCGCCTGCCGCCGGTTTTGCCGGCTCTTTTTTGTCATTTGCCTGTTTTGCCTGCTTTTCCGGTTTTTTCTCCGGCTGTTTCGGCGCTGCTTCTTTTTCGGCGCCCTCCTTCTCCTCTTCAGGTGCTGCGGCGTCGATTTTCAGCTCAGTCACTTCGACTTTTTCAATTTCTGAGACACCGTTAATTTTATTGAAAATATCCTGCTCATTGTGCTTGCTTAAAAAACAAATCACAAATTCGGAGTCGAAGTCTTCGGCTTCCAGCACTTCCGTTTCCGGAATGGTTTGGACGACTTCGCCGATTTCATTCAGCTGTTCAAACACCATGTAGACGCGGACGCCTTTAAGCAAGCAATCCTCTTTAAGAGAAACGGTGATTTCATAGCATTTAAAGCCCTGTTCTTCCGCCTCTGCAATGACGGTTCTTTGGAACTCGTCGTAGGACCATTTCGATTTAGAAGGTGCCGTTTCAGGGGCTTCGGCCGCTGCCGCCGTTTCCTTGCCGGCTCCTGTGACATCGAGCTTGGCGCAGACTTCTGAAACATCCCGTTTTCCGTCGCCGCCTTCGATGATCGAAAGGACGATCGCCTCCAGATCGTCAAGCGCTTCAAACATGATATCCATCCATTCTGACGTAATCGTCATTTCCTCGTTCCGGATGGCATCCAGCACATTTTCGAGGCTGTGCGTCAAATGCGCCATATCCTCATATCCCATCGTGGCGCTCATGCCTTTTAACGTATGGGCCGCCCTGAAGATATCGTGGACAAGCTGCAGGTCTGATGGATTTTTTTCGAGCTCGAGCAGTTTTTCATTACAGGTTTGCAAATGTTCTTTACTTTCTTCAATAAAGACGTCTAAATATTGATTCATCTCCATATAAGTCACGCCCTCTCTTTATTTCGTATACGTCATAATAGCTGCAGCTATTTCGTCAACATGCTTGACATCATCTGCGAGTCCGTTGTTAATGACCGCTTTGGGCATCCCGAAGACGACGCAGGATTCTTCCGATTCGGCGATCACCGGCCCGCGCGAATGCCTCAAGAGGTTTTTGACGCCTTCTGTGCCGTCCGATCCCATGCCCGTCATAATTACGGCGATTTTTTCAAAGCCTGTCAGTGTCGCCAGCGAGTTGAACAGGTAGTCGACAGACGGTTTGTGGCGGCTGCCTGTGTCCCTGTCATCGAGCGAAATCACAAGCTCGCCGTTTGCAAGGTGCACCGTCATGTTTTTTCCGCCCGGCGCGATATAGACCCATCCGGCTTTTGCTCTCTCGCCGTGTTCAGCCTCCTTTACGGTTACTTCTGAGAGGTGGTTCAGCCTGTTTGCAAGTGAAGCCGTAAACCCCGCCGGCATATGCTGGACAACAAATACAGGCGCCTTCAGCGTGCGGGGAAGCTTCGGCAGCACTCTTTGCAGCGCTTTCGGCCCCCCTGTCGATGTTCCGATACAGACCAGCTGTTTGGAAGCCCCGGAAGGAATGAACCGGCCGCCGCTTTTTGCAGCGGATGTTTGAAGAGGCGCTTGTTTCGGCAAGCGGGCTGAGGCGGGATTTACTTTCGCCCGTCCGGCTGCCAAAACCTTTTCTATCAATTCTTCCCTTACTTTGTATAAATCGAATGAAATCGAGCCTGACGGCTTTCCGACAAAATCAACCGCACCGATCTCCAGACACTCGATGGTAATATCCGCTCCGCGCTGTGTCAGGCTTGATACCATGATGACCGGAAGGGACCTTTTGGCCATGATGTTTTTCAATGTTTCTTTTCCATCCATCACGGGCATTTCGATATCCAATGTGACCACATCCGGGCGGAGCTCCTCGATTTTCTGGAGGGCTTCCTCCCCGTTTCTTGCCGTTCCCGCTACAGCAATCTGTTGATTGGATGTTAAAAACTCGGTGATCATATTTCTCATAAAAGCAGAGTCATCAACGACAAGAACACGAATCATGTAGCATTACCCCTTCTGAAAAATGAAGATAATTTATCAATAAACGACCGGTTTCCTTCCGTCTTCACTGTGCGGCTTTCAAGCAGCGAGTCAGCCAAAAGATAAACCGCGCTGCTCAGCTTGGAGCGCGGATGTCTGATCAAAAACGGCTGCTGCTCGACGACTGCTTTTGACACTAAAGGATCTTCGGGAATCGGCCCGGCGTATTCCAATTTTTGCTGCAAAAATGCGTTCACCGTATTCGAAAGCCGCAAAAAAGCAGAAATTCCGTCTTTCTGGTTTATACAGCGGTTGACGATGACTTTCAGCCTGAGCTCCCGTCCGTTTAAAGTCAAATGTTTAATCGCACTGTATGCATCCATAATCGACGTCGGCTCAGGGGTGGTGACGACCAGAATTTCATCCGCCGAAAGGGCGAATGGCAGCTGGTCTTTTGACAGTCCCGCTCCCATGTCAAACACGACAAGATCGAAATCATTAAGGACAGTTGACAGTTCTTTCAGAAAAAACGCCCATTTGTCTCTGTTTAATTCGAACATCGTGTTGAGCCCGGTTCCTCCGGAAATATACCGGATGCCTTTCGGGCCCGTTGACAAAGCGCGGTGAATCGGCATTTTGTGATTCAGCACGTCCACCACGGTATAAAGCGCCTGGCGGCCGATCAAGATGTCGATATTGCCCATTCCCACATCAAGATCGATGACAAGAACTTTTTTCCCTTTGTCGGATAATGCCAGCGCCGTATTAAGCGATATGTTCGATTTCCCGACGCCCCCTTTTCCGCTGACAACAGCCAGCGTTTTCGCTTTATTGCGATAGACGGCGGGCGCCCCGGCAAACCGCTCTTCCATTCGCTTTCTCAAGCTTTCTGCCTGATCCATGTTCAACACCCCGTAAGCAATTTAACAAAAGATGCATTTGATACAGAACGAATATCTTCGGGAACGTTCTGGCCGTTTGTAACATAGCCGAGGCCGATTCTCGATTCGGCAAGCAGATTCATGACGGTTCCGAGCGAATCGGTTTCATCCACCTTCGTCAAAATGAGCTGATCGATCGGAATGCTTGAAAATTGCTTGACGAGCTCTTTCATATCTTCATATTTGCTTGTGGCGGACAAAACGAGAAACGCCTGAATTCCCCGCTCAAACGGAATGATTTCCTTCAATTCCCTGACATATTGCCCGTCTTTAAAATTGCGGCCAGCCGTATCGATAAACACATGATCGAAATCGGCGAATTTTTGCTGGGCCGTTTTAAATTCTTCTTTCGTATAGCACACTTCAAGCGGTGCATGTAACAGTTCAGCATACGTTTTCAATTGCTCAACCGCGGCGATCCTGTACGTGTCCGTTGTAATGAAGGCGATCTTCTTTTGCTTCTCAAGGACCGATGAGGCGGCAAGTTTGGCAAGCGTCGTCGTTTTGCCGACTCCGGTCGCTCCAAAAAGGACGACATATTTCGAACGGATCGCCGCATTTCCTTCCGGATTTTCCGGAAGAAGCTCTGCTAAAATCTCGGTTACACGGCGGAGCGCTTTTTCTTCCGTCCATTGTTCCCCCGCCTCGAATGACGTGCTGAGCAGCCTGCTCAACGCTTTCGTTCGGATCGCTTGCGATACCCCCTGTTTCGCCAGGAGCCTGTCCGTTTGTTTTAAAGGCCCCGGCAGCACATCGGCAGGCTGTTCGTGCCGCGTTTCTAAAAGCGTCTTCAGCTCTTTCACCTGGCTTGCGAGCTCAAGCTGGACCGGGTTTTCCGGGAGAGGAGCGGGCTCGCGAAAAGCAGGTTGCACCTGCTGCTTCGCTTTTCTCGCATCGGAAAAGTCCTGATCGACAACGGCGATCACTTCAACGCCCTGTTTTTTGACGAGTCCGAGAAAGCGCCTCGTCTGAATCTTTTTGGAGTTTAAAATAACGGCGTCATTTCCAAGCTCGTGTCTAATTTGCTTTGTGGCTTCCTGCATCGAACCGGCTACAAATTTTTTGATTCTCATTGAATATCCACCACTCCGATACTTTGAACTTCTACGTTGGCCTCCAGTTCGTTATATGACAGAACCGGAAGATCAGGGAAATACCGCTCCAAAAGCTGTTTGACGTACATCCTGACCGGCGGTGAACAGAGGAGGATCGGCACTTCCTGCCTTAAGGAAAGCTGCTCGATTTCCCTCGCTACAGATTGAATGATATTGTCCGAGATTGACGGTTCAAGAGATAAATAGTTGCCGTGTTCGGTCTGCTGAATGCCTTCAGCCACCGCCTTCTCAACGCGTCCTGAGCAGGTCACGACCTTCAGCACCTCGTTTTCCTTTGCATACTGCGCGGTAATCTGCTTGGCGAGAGACTGCCTTGCATATTCGGTCAGCATGTCTGAATCCGTCGTCAGTTTGCCGTAGTCAGCCAATGTTTCAAAAATCGTCACCAGATTCCGGATAGATACTTTTTCTTTCAGAAGCTTAGCAAGCACTTTTTGAATGTCGCCGACAGACAGAGGATTCGGCGTCACTTCTTCGACGAGAACCGGATACGATTCTTTCAAATGGTCGATGAGCTGCTTTGTTTCCTGTCTGCCGAGCAGTTCGTGCGCATGCTTTTTCACCTGTTCCGTAATATGGGTTGAGACGACGGAAGCAGGATCGACGACCGTATATCCGAGCATTTCAGCCTGATCCTTTTGAGACTCGGGTATCCATTTAGCCGGAAGGCCAAAAGACGGTTCGACCGTGTCAATCCCCTCGATGTCATCGTCCTCTCCCGTCGGGGACATCGCCAAATAGTGGTCAAGGAGAAGCTCGCCTTTCGCCACTTCATTTCCTTTGATTTTCAACCTGTACTCGTTCGGCTGCAAGGCAATGTTATCCCTGATTCTGACGACCGGAATGACGAGTCCGAGTTCGATCGCAAGCTGGCGCCTGATCATGACGATCCTGTCCAAAAGGTCTCCGCCTTGATTCGCATCAGCCAGCGGAATCAGACCGTAGCCGAATTCAATTTCGATCGGATCGATATCAAGCAGATGTATGACGCTTTCCGGACTTTTCAGCTCATCGACTTCGGCTTCTTCCTCTAAAATATCTTCCACTTTCTCCTTCTCTTGACCGGCTTTAGAAAGCATGTAGGCGCCAAAAGCGAGGAGAAGGGCGAGCGGCCCTGTCAAAAGGAGCCCGATCGGCGTGAAAATCCCGAGCGCAAAAATCGTACCGGCTGTCACATATAAAAGCTTCGGATAGGCAAACAGCTGGCCTGTAATATCCTGTCCGAGGTTGCCGTCCGAGGCGGCTCTCGTGACGACGATACCCGTTGCCGTCGAAATCAAAAGCGCGGGCAGCTGTGATACAATACCGTCCCCCACGGACAGCAGCGTGAAGTGGGATGCGGCTTCCTGAATGGTCATCTGTTTTTGCAGCATGCCGATGACGATCCCGCAAAGCACGTTGATCAGCACGATGATGATCCCTGCGATAGCGTCGCCTTTGACGAATTTGCTGGCACCGTCCATCGCTCCGTAAAAATCCGCTTCGCGCGAGACTTTTTCCCGGCGCGTCCTCGCTTCATGCTCGGTAATCATTCCGGCGTTCAGATCGGCATCGATGCTCATCTGTTTTCCCGGCATGGCGTCAAGCGTAAATCTCGCAGCGACTTCAGAAACCCGCTCCGCCCCTTTTGTAATGACGATAAACTGGATAATGATCAGAATAATAAAGACGACAAGACCGACTAACACATTGCCGCCGACGACGAATGATCCGAACGTCTCAACGACTTTGCCCGCGTCTCCGTTTGAAAGGATCGAGCGCGTCGTTGAAACGTTAAGTCCTAATCGGAACAGCGTCAGCAGCAGCAACAATGAAGGAAAAATCGAAAACTGCAGCGGTTCTTGCATGTTCATTGTGGTGAGAAGCACGATTAACGCAAGAGAAATATTCACGATAATTAAAACGCTCAACAACCATGGTGGAAAGGGTATGATAAGCATTGCCACAATGAGGACAACGCCTGATAAAACTGATAAATCTCTTGCTGACATGCTGTTTCTCTCCTTTTAAAACTGAAAAATTCATATTTTTTGCTTTGCTTTATAGACATAAGCCAGGATTTCGGCTATGGCTTTGAAAAATTCTTCCGGAACGGCCTGTTCAATCTCAACCTGATCATAGAGCGCTCTTGCAAGCGGCCTGTTCTCGACCGTCATGACGTTATGCTCTTTTGCAACCTGTCTGATTTTCAGGGCTACCAGATCGACCCCTTTGGCCACGATAAACGGTGCATCCATTTTGTTTTCGTCGTATTTCAGGGCGACCGCATAATGGGTCGGGTTTGTGATGATGACGTCTGCCTTCGGAACCTCCTGCATCATGCGGCGCATCGCCATTTCTTTTTGCTTTTGCTTGATCTTGGACTTGATTAACGGATCACCCTCGGTCTTTTTGTATTCGTCTTTGATGTCCTGCTTTGACATCCGAATATTTTTTTCATAATCAAATTTCTGATAGAGGTAATCGAGCGCCGCAAGAAAAAGCAAGGCAACCGCTGCCGACACCCCCATCAAAAAGGAGAGCCAGCCGACATATGACAGAGCTTTTCCAGGGGTCAGCAATGGGAGCCTGAGAATTTCGCCGAAGTTTTGCCACAGGACTGCGAAGGTCACGCCTCCGACGACAACGATCTTTAAAATGGATTTTAATAGCTCAACGATCGCCCTGATGCTGTAAATGCGCTTGAATCCTTTCAGCGGATCCAGTTTAGCAAGATCGGGCTTGACCACCTCAGGCGCGAATAAAAATCCCACTTGCATGTAATTGCTCAAAACCCCTGAAATGAGAGCGGCAAGCATGACCGGTGCCAAAATCATGCCGGCTTCCAGCGACAGATCCTGAAAGAGTAAAGGGATATTGGTCTCCGTCACCTTCATCATGAGCAGATCGTGATAAAACCTTTTGATCAGACCGAGCAGATGATCCCTCATATACGATCCGAAAAACAGCAGGGACAAAAAGACGATAAACAGCGTAACTGCCGTATTGACGTCCGCGCTTTTGGCAACCTGTCCTTTTTTTCTTGTCTCCCGCCGTTTTTTCGGCGTTGCTTTTTCCGTTTTTTCACCTGAGAAAAATTGCAAATCCAACGTCAGCTTCATCGTGCCACCCCAAGCAAAGTTAGTAGATCTCTCATCGTCCTGACGGCGAATTCGAACACGTTTTGCATCATGCTGAACATAACCGCCATACAGATGATAAGCATGATAAAGGTGACCGCGATTTTCAGCGGAAGACCGACGACAAAGACGTTCAGCTGAGGCACCGTTCTCGCCACGATGCCGAGCGCCAAATCGACCAAAAACAAGCTCGCAACAACGGGTGCAGATAATTGAAAAGCCGTAATGAACATCGTGTTGAAGCTTTTCGCGATGAACTCGGCAAACTGCGCGTTTCCGAACGACAGCCCGAGATGGTCAACCGGAATATACTGATAGCTGTAATAGATGCCATCGAGCAATAAATGGTGCGCATTCAGGCTCAGCATCAAAAGCAGCGCCATCGTGTACAAAAATTGACCGACAAGCGGGCTTTGCGCCCCTGTTTGGGGATCGATGATGTTCGCCACCGCGAACCCCATCTGAAAGTCGATAAACGACCCGGCAATCTGAACCGCCGACAGCATCATGTAGGCGATAAGCCCCAGAAGAAGCCCGACGAGCGCCTCCTTCATGACAAGCAGCATGTAAAAGCCGTCAATATCAAGGTGGGGAGGTTTTTCGATCGTGCTGAAACTGACGAGCGCAAGAAAAAATGCAAAACCTAATTTATGAATAGCTGGAACTGTCCGATAAGAAAATAGAGGGACCGTTACATAAAATGCCGTGATCCTGACAAACACAAGTAAAAAGGCTGGAAATAATTCAATCATTGACATGTTCAAGCTACCCTGCAAAACGATTTAAATTCGAGAACAGCTCGGTCGCAAAAGACAAAATCGTCGACAGCATCCACGGCCCGAAAATGACGAGTCCCACCAAAACGGCGACAATTTTCGGGATGAACGCAAGAGTCTGTTCCTGTATTTGGGTCGTTGCCTGAAAAACGCTGACGATCAGCCCCACCAGAAGAGCGAGCACAAGCAGCGGCCCGCTGACGAGCAACGTTACGTACACCGCTCTTTCGGCAATCGATATAACAAATTCCGAACTCATTTTCAGCACCTACTCTAAAAGCTTTCCAGCAAAGATTTAACGATTAAATACCAGCCGTCTACAAGGACAAAAAGCAAAATTTTAAACGGCAGCGAGATCATGACCGGAGGAAGCATCATCATCCCCATCGACATCAAAACACTCGCCACTACCATATCGATAATTAAAAACGGAATAAAAATCATAAATCCCATTTGAAATGCGGTTTTTAATTCCGAGATGATGAACGCAGGCACCATTGTTGAAAGCGGAATGTCATCAATGGAGTCGGGCGTTTTCATCTTCGCGTAATTCATAAACAGCGCCAGATCCTTCTGTCTCGTATGCTTGCTCATGAATTGCTTGATCGGAGCCTCGGCTTTTGTATAGGCCTCGTCCAAGCTGATTTTGTTATCCATTAATGGGGTCAGGGCATCTTTGTTAACCTCTGAAAATGTCGGTCCCATAATGAAAAAGGTTAAAAATAATGCGAGTCCGATCAGCACCTGGTTTGGCGGCATCGACTGCGTTGCCAGAGATGTCCGGACAAAAGACAAAACAATGACGATCCTTGTAAAGCACGTCATCATGATCAAAATCCCCGGAGCGATCGAAAACACGGTTAACAGCAGCAGGAGTTTGACGCTGGCGCTGACATTTGCCGCATCGCTTGAATTAAATAAATTGATAAATTCATTCATGTTGATTTTGGCCTTTCTTTCTGCCTTTTGCATGGTTTTGTTTAAGCTCTGCAAGCTGCGCTTTTAACGATTCAGAAAACGAAGGCAGCCCGCCTCGTTTTTGCGCGCCCGGACCTTTGACTTGATCCACCCATTTCTGCCATTCGATCTTGCTGTTCATTGCAGCCTCATGCTGAGCGAGAATTTCTTTTACATCCTGTTCGTCATCGATCTCCTTCAGGAGCTGAATGTTTTCGCCGACACCGACGACAAGCACCCTGTTCCCCACTTTCACCAGCTGTACGGACCTGTTTTGGCCGAGCGGCGCACCGCCGATGTTTTCAACATACTGAAACGGTTTTAACAGCCGGTTTCGTTTATTCATGAATTTGACCAACGCATAGATGAGAAAAATCACAAACAGCAAGGCGCCGATCATTTTGACAAAATCAAATATGGAAACGGAAGGAGACGGTGTCTCCGTCCCTTCCTTAAGAGATTTGCTGCTGCTTGTTTTCTCCGTCTTGTCTTTTTCATTTTTCTGACTGTCTTTGCCGGCCCCTTTATCAAACAGCTGATCAACCGTCTTGTCGCCGGATTCCTCAGCGTGAGCGGGGGCGGCGTGCAAAGCGAGAAAAAGAACGAGACAAATGCCGGCTATGAAAATAAGAGATTTTTTCAACAACTTGTACACCCTTTAGCTCAGCGTTTTATTGATCGCTTCCATTACGCGGTCAGCCTGGAACGGCTTGACGATAAAATCTTTTGCTCCGGCCTGGATCGCGTCAATAACCATGGATTGCTGTCCCATTGCAGAACACATAATGATTTTCGCCTGCGGGTCGATTTCTTTGATTTCTTTCAAAGCGGTAATTCCGTCTTTTTCCGGCATGGTGATGTCCATTGTCACCAAATCCGGTGAATGCTCTTTATATTTTTCAACTGCCTGCGCTCCGTCTTGAGCTTCGGCGACCACTTCAAATCCGTTTTTCACCAAAATATCTTTGATCATCATTCTCATAAATGCTGCATCATCAACTACTAAAATCTTGTAAGCCATTGTTTATCTCTCCTTCATCAATCTGTTGTTATCGTAATTTGCTGATTCGTTCGGCCTGGCTTAAAATGTCTGTTACCCTGACGCCGAAGTTTTCGTCGATGACGACGACCTCACCTTTTGCGACAACCCGCTGGTTAACGAGGATGTCGACGGGTTCACCGGCCAATTTGTCAAGCTCGACGATACTGCCTGTCGACAGCTCCAGCACCTCTTTGACGCTGCGGCTTGTCCTGCCGAGCTCAACCGTCACGGATAAAGGAATGTCCATGAGCATGTCGAGATTGTTCGTAGAGGCGCGGCCTTCAGGCTGCGGATCAAACGACGCAAACTCGGCCGGCGTGACCTGAACGGGCTCGGAAACCTTTGCCGTTCCTTGCCTTTTAGGGGCAGGCTCTTGTTTAGGAGCCGCGCTTTGCGGAGCGGCGGCAGGCGCCGGCTGTACCGGGGCAGGCGGTTGTTCATCAGCCTGTACCGGTTCATCTGCACCCTGCGGCATTGTTAATTCATCTATCAATTCTTTCGCAAACGTAAGCGGGTACAGCTGCATGATATGGGAATCTATCAGCTCTCCGACTTTCAATTTGAAAGAAACTTTAACGAGCGGGTCCTCTTTCGGGATCTGGTCTGTCCCTTCCCCTTCCTTCACGTCAAGAAGGTCTACCTCAGGCGGTGAGATGTCGATCTTCTTGCTGAAGACGGTCGACATGGAAGTCGCTGCTGATCCCATCATTTGGTTCATCGCTTCCTGAACTGCGCTCAAATGAATTTCGCTGAGCGATGGATCTGCGTTTGTCCCGTCTCCCCCCATCATCAGGTCAGCGATGATTGCCGCGTCTTCCTGCTTAATGACCAGAAGGTTGTTTCCTGAAAAGCCTTCCGTATAGCTCACGCCGATCGATACATAAGGATGAGGGAATTCCTCGTTTAAATGGCTCTTTTCAATAACCGAAACGGTCGGTGTTGTGATATCTACTTTCTGGTTTAGCAATGTGGACAAAGCTGTTGCAGAGCTCCCAAAGGAAATGTTTCCGATTTCTCCGATCGTATCCTGTTCCATCGGGGACAGCCCTGATTCCGGCTGCTCCCCGTTATTGTCATCGCCGCCCGTTAGCAGCGCATCAATTTCATCCTGTGATAACCTATTGTTATTCTCCATATTCTTCACCTCTTATGTCGTGATCTAGAATTTGAATCGCAGTTTTTCGATTCATGCGGCCGGCTTGTCCTAGAAATTTCGGTTTATCTCCGACCAAAACAGTAAGAGGTTCTGCTACTGATTTGTCCAAGGTGATACAATCGCCAATTTCTAATTGTAAAAACTCTTCAATTGTGAGTTCCGATTTTCCGAGTTCTGCGACAATCGGAATTCGTGCCGTCATAATCCGCTTTTCGATCGACTTTGTTTCCTCCGGTTTTGGCTCAATTCTGTCAGACTGCATCCAATAATGGACGGAAAGCTTAGGAATAATCGGTTCGAGAACGACGTGCGGGATGCACAGATTGATGACCCCGCTGATATCTCCTATTTGCGTGTTCAATGAAATGACGACAACCGTCTCATTAGGAGAAACCATTTGCACAAACTGCGGATTCACTTCAAAATCGGACATTTCCGGCTCGATTTCCGCGATGGATTCCCAAGCGTCTTTATAGTTCGCAAGACTGCTTTCAAATAGATTGGACATGATTTTCGTCTCAATTTCCGTCATGCTGTCAATTTTGTTATGACTCGTTCCGATCCCGCCCATGACTCTGTCCATCATCGCATAGGCGATGGTTGGATTGATCTCCATCATGATCCTCCCTTCAAGAGGATGAACCTCAAACAGATTGAGGATCGTCATATTCGGAATGGATCTGATGAATTCCTCATACGGAACCTGGTCAACCGAGCTCACCGAAATTTGGATATACGTTCTCAGCTGTGCCGAAAAATAGGTCGTTAACAGCCTCGCAAAATTATCGTGAATCCTTGTTAAACTGCGGATCTGGTCTTTTGAAAAGCGGAGCGCCCGTTTAAAATCGTAAACTTTTACTTTTTTCACGGTCTCTTCTTTTTTCAGCTCATCGGCATCCATTTCTCCGGTCGATATCGCTGAAAGCAATGCATCAATTTCATTTTGGGAGAGCACTTCTCCTGCCATCTTCTTTTTCACCTCCGTGGTCCTGTCAAATATGGTTCCTACTGCAGATTAAAGGAGGTAATGTATACTTTTTTGACTTTGCCCTCTTTCATATACTCTGAGTTCAGCTTATCTTTGAGCTCCTTTTTAAAGGCTTCTCTTCCCTTTTCTCCATCCATTTGGTCAGCTGTCATATTTCCGAGCAGGGAAATGACCGTATCTTTGATTTGGAAATCGCGTTTTTCAAGCTCTTCCTTCGCTATTTTCGAATCGGTTTCAAGCTTGATCGAAAGGCGGACGTAGTTGTCTGATTTCAGGTTTGTCGTGATCTCATCGATTGCGACTGACGACTCGACAACCTCGTCAATCGTCGGTTCCTTTTTTGTATCCTTTTCGCTTGCATTTCCTTTAATGACAAAGAAAGCAGCCGTCCCCAGTGCGGCGATCGCCAACAAAATGATCATCATGATTGCTAGAAGTTTTTTATTCATTCTGATTCCTCAATTCTTTGGTCACAAGAAAGTATGTTGATTTTTTGATAGAATGACACGATGCTTTCTACAACTGTATTCTCGTCTTCTTTGACAACAAATTTTTTTCCGTTTGACAGCGTAATCGTCGTGTCTGGGAAACATTCGATTTGTTCGATTAATAATGCGTTCAGAACAAAGGGTTGTCCGTTTAATCGCGTAACCTTGATCATCGTTTCACAGAAGGCGCCTTATCTAAAGGCGCCCGCCTTCCTCCTTATCGCTTCAGATTGACGAGCTCCTGAAGGATTTCGTCAGAGGTTGTAATGATTTTCGCGTTGGATTGGAAACCGCGCTGCGCGATGATCATTTCGGAGAATTCTTCCGAAAGGTCGACGTTTGACATTTCAAGCGCACCTGTTTGCAATGCTCCTGCTGATCCTTCGCCAGGTGCGACAATCTGCGGAGTTCCAGAGCTTAATGATTCTCGGTAAAGGTTGTCACCAGTTTTGGTTAAACCCGCCGCATTGCTGAACGTCGCAAGTGAGATCTGTCCTGCTGTTACGCTGTTGTTCGTATCCTTATCTACGTATGTCACCGTTCCGTTAGGTGCAATGGCGTAGCTTTTCGCATCATCTACAGGAATTTGAATCTTCTGATTATCAGCCGTTAAGACAAACAGTCCGTCTGCTGTTGTTAAATAGCCTTGATCAGACAACTGGAAGTTCCCGTATCTTGTATAGCTGATCTCGTCCCCTGTGCCGACCCGGAAGTAGCCGTCGCCGGTGATCGCGATGTCTAAGTCTCTACCTGTTGTCCCAGTTGATGCAGGTGAATGAACGGTATCGATCGTGGCAACCGCTGAACCGAGACCGACTTGCTTGCCGTTTACTGATCCCCTGTTGGCAGTTGAAGCAGACGCCCCTGAAATCTGCTGGCTGACGATGTCTTTAAAGGTGACCCTGCTTTTCTTAAATCCTGCAGTATTGACGTTTGAGATGTTGTTTGCTACAACATCAAGCTTCGTCTGAAAGTTTTTCATTCCGCTGATTCCTGAATAAAGTGAACGTAACATGTAGTATTCCTCCCGGTATTCTTTGTTTTTATTTGCTAGCTGCGCCGACGGCGGTCACATTCCATGGGCTCACTTCAGTACCATTGTCGAGAACGAGCTTATATTGGCCGTCTGAGCTTTTCACGGATTTGACGAGCGCGGTTTTTTCTTCTTGATTGTCGCCTTCGTATGTGACTTCTTTTCCAATCCAGCTGACGTACATCGACATCGGGTCTTGGAGGCCGACGAACGTTGACATCGTCGAATTTAAATTCGTCATCTGCTCAAGGCTTGAAAAAGTTGCCATCTGCGCGATGAATTCGCGGTCCTCCATCGGATTTAAAGGATCCTGGTGTTGCAGCTGTGTTACCAGCAGCTTCAAAAAGTCATCCTTGCCTAAGTCGGAGCCTTTTGATTTCGCCGTTTTTGTCGAACTTGCATTCAAAGCCGTCGTTTCGGTTCTTGCGGCAGCTGTTGTTCCAGACATTAAATCTCCTCCTCGTAATCGTGGGTTCGGCTTTCGATGAGCTCTTCTAAAAATTCACGGAAGTCTTCGCCTTCCTGTTGGCTTCGGCTGTCCTGCTTCGGCTGCTGCTGTCTTCCTTGATCATCGGCCGGCTGGCCGAACTGCTGCTGATCTCCGGTTTGCAGCGGAACGCTGAAGCGGTCGATCTGTACCGACATGCTCGGAAGCGCCTGTTTGAGCTGAGCCAGGTTGTGTTCCAAAAGCTCTTTCGCCGACTGTGTCGAAGCGATGATTTTGCTTGAGAACATACCGTGCTGTTTGATCAGTTTTACGGTGATAAATCCCAGATTTTCAGGATTGAGCCGAATCGTAAAGCTGCCTGTCGATTTCCCGAACGGCGTATACTTCATCTGCTTCCAAGAGCCGAGAATCTGATCCGTAAATGCCTTTGACTGTGAAGATGCCGGATCACCGGATGGAGCAGCCTGGCTCGCCTTGAGCAGAAATGATTCTGATTTCTGCTGAACACCTAAGCTTTGCTGGTGGAAAGGCGCCGGTTTTTCATCCGCTTTCGGCCGATCGTCTTTCGGGAGTACGAAAAACGGTTTGCCTGTCACCTGTACATCCGTTTTTTTGCCAAGAAGAAAGGCCTTCAGTTCGCTTTCAGCCATCTTCCATTCCTTTTGTCCCGTGTCCGCGGTGTTTTTCATCATCTGGTCGATGACGCTTTGAAAGCTTTTCAGCTCAGCCTTTGACATCGATAACAGTTTTGATTGGTCAGGATCTTTCGTAAATATTTGACGCTTCAGCTCATCAATGAGCTCGGGCGCGGCTTCCTTATTCTTCAGCATCTCGAGAAATTCGGGCCCTTTTTCCAAAATGGACGAGATTTGCGCCGATTTTTCGAGCGGCTGCTGTTCATAAACGAGCGTGTATAAAAGGTGCTGAATCGTTGCAAGGGCATCTCTGTCAGGCGAGTTGCTTTTCGCCTCATCCCCGTCTGACTCATCAGCAGGTTCAGATGAATTCACGTCTTCAAGACCGGCGGCCGGCGCAGCGCTCTGCTGCAGCAGCGCTGCGATTTTCTTCAGGAGTTCTTCGGCTAATGACACCGTCTCCTGATCTTTCGCCCCCTGGCCGATGAGCGCCTCGAGAGCTTTGAGCAGCTTATCATCCAACTCGCCTGCTGACGTTCCCGACAGCAAATCCTTGATTTTTTGCAAAAGCTCATTCAGGTTGTCCGCATTTTGCGTCATGCCCTGAGCGTTTCCGCTAAACGAGAGGTTTTCTTTTTGCAGCACGCTCTGAAACAGCGTTCCCGCTGACGTTTTCCCATAATTCCCCGACGTTTGCGCCGGCGGCGCCCCGTCAAAAGAGATCATATCCAGGAGCTTCAACTTTTTCCCCCCTCTTATTTATTTTTTTAGTTTTGACAGCTGTTCCGTTATTGCAGCGGCCTTGTCAGGCGCCATTTTTGCAAGGATTTCGCTGATCTTCTGCTTGTTTAATTCATTCAGAATCTTGACAGCTTCTTTTTCATTGAGCTGGCTCAAAATTTTGGCGGCTTTGCCGCTGTCCATGCTTTGGTAAATTTTCACGACTTTTTGCGCCTGCTCATCGCTGTCCGCTTTGCTGCCTGCTTTGTCCTTGCTGTCTTTTTTGCCGTCTTTTTCGAGTTTTTCGAACGAGCGGACTTTTTGATTCAGCCTTTGAATTTCTTCATCGCTTGTCTTAAGGTCGCTTGTCAAGTTTTCGATTTTCGTTTTTTGTTCTTTGATCGTTTTTTGAAGCTCTTCGGTTTGGCTGTTATCATTCTTGCTTGCTGTAGCCGCCTTTTCTTTGTCGTCCGGTACGAGCTCCTTGACGAATGGAATATGTGAGGCAACATCTTTAATGCCTACACCGGAAAGCCACAATCCGACACATGCAATAATGATTAAGAAGATGAACGGAATGACAATCAAAAACAAAAACGTCTGAAATTTACCGGTTTTTTTTTCTTCACTCATCGTGTTCTGCTCCTAATTTCCATGAGTCATAAATTGGGTGATGGATATATCATCCATCTCTTTCATTTCGTTTGCTTTGTTTCGTATTAAGAACATTTCAAGCTGTTTTTCCTTCATTTTTTCAAACTTTTTGAGCTCGATGTTTTTTTCCGTCAAGTCGTGCTGTTTTTCGTTCATTTCGTTTCTTTTCATGATGACCAGCTTTTGGTAGTGGTGAATCGTGTTTTCAAGGTTGGTGACGAACTGCTGATAATGTCTCATTTCCTGAACGCTCATGCCCGACTGCAGCTTGACTTCCTTGTTTTTTTCGAGCGTTTCTTTTTTGTTCATGCTTTCATACAGCTTTTCTGCAACCTTTTCAAATTCGGAAACCGAGTGCTGATATTCAGCGAATGATTGGTCTTTTTCATTTTCCTTAAGCTCCAAAAGCTTTTGAAATTTAAATGAATAGGCCATTCTTATTCCTCTCTTCCTGTAAGACTCTTTAAGAAAGATATGCTGTCTTTCATTGATGCGGTCTCATCTACTTCCTGTTTGAGGAAGCTGATCAGCTTTGGATGAAACTGTATCGCCTCATCGATTTCTCTCGAAGATCCTTTTTTATATGCGCCTATGTTGATTAAATCCTCTGAGTTTTGATAGGTTGATAACAGTTCCCTGAAACGGTTTGCCGCCTTGAGATGGTCTTTTTCAGAAATGTTTCCCATAACCCTGCTGATGCTTTTTAAAATATTGACCGCCGGAAACTGGCCTTTATTCGCCAGATGTCTGTCAAGGACGATATGCCCGTCCAAAATCCCCCTTACCGTATCGGCGATCGGTTCGTTCATATCGTCGCCGTCTACAAGAACCGTGTAGAATGCGGTGATCGAGCCGCTTTCATTTGTTCCTGTTCGTTCTAAGAGCCTAGGTAAAATAGCGAACACTGAAGGTGTATAGCCTTTCGTAGTCGGCGGTTCTCCCGCCGCCAGCCCGATTTCCCTCTGGGCCATGGCGACCCTTGTCACCGAATCCATCATAAACATGACGTTTTGGCCCTTGTCCCGAAAATACTCGGCAATTGCAGTCGCCGTATAGGCCGCTTTCAGCCTCATCAAAGCCGGCTGGTCAGATGTTGCAACGACGACGATCGAGCGCTTTAATCCTTCTTTTCCAAGGTCTTTTTCGATGAATTCGCGCACTTCGCGCCCGCGCTCGCCGACAAGGGCGATGACGTTCAGATCTGCTGCAGTTTGTCTTGCGATCATTCCCATCAGCGTGCTTTTCCCGACGCCGCTTCCCGCGAAGATGCCGACACGCTGCCCTTTTCCGACGCTTAAAAGGCTGTCAATCGATCTGACCCCGACTTCCATTTTTTCTCTGATCGGCGGCCGTTTCATCGGATTTGGCGGGGCCTGCTCCGTCGAAACCGGAGTCAAGCCTTTCGGCAGCATGCTGCCGTCGAGCGGATTTCCAAACGCATCGACAACCTGGCCGATCAAGCCGGCGCCTACCTTGATCCTTAATGATTCACCCGTCGCTTCGACGATGCTGCCCGGTGCGATATTCGACGCTTCAAGGTACGGCATCAGAAGGATATTTTGGTCTTTGAAGCCGACGACTTCCGCTTTAATAACCTTCCGGCTGTCTCCTTTTGTGTAAATTTTGCAGACATCACCGATCGAGCTTTCCGGCCCTTTCGATTCAATCATTAATCCGACGGCCTGTTTTACTTTTCCATAGCGTTTATAAGAATCGGCCGTTTCAATACACTCCAGAAGCTGCTCCATCATCACCGGCTTTCACCCGCCGTTTCAAGCGTATCGAGCAGCTTTTGTTTGAGCTGCTGCAATTGGGTGTCGATGCCGGCGTCGATTCTTCCAAACGCCGTTTCGATATAGCAGGTGCCTTTTGCCGCTTTTTCATCTGCGTAGATCGCGATGTGTGCACCGTATTGAAGCATCTCTTCAAGCTCATTTTTATGGCTCTGAACCTCTATGTAATATTCCGGGTCCACATAAATGGAAATCTCGTCAAACTCCTTCATTTCAGACAGCACCTGTTTGACAAGGACGATGAAGGCTTCTTTGTCATCAGGCTTTTGATTCCATACTTTTTTCGCCAGGGAAACGGCAAGCGTAATGATGTCTTCCGCAGATTGCTCGATTTTTTGCTCATAATCCTGTCTTGCTGCCCTGACGATGGCGTTTGCACCTTCCAAATAGGATTGATAGGATTTTTCCGCCTCAGCCTTCCCCAGTTCAAAACCTGCCTCATAGCCTTCTTTTTTCGCCTGTTCGATTAAGGCTTCGCGTTCTGCTTCCCAGCCTTTTCTTTCCTGTTCGATTTGCCGGCGGATTTGTTCGAGTTCAACATTCGCCTTTTCGTGAATTTCCTTTGCTTCTTGCTGTGCCTTGTTAATAAGGAGCTCGGGGCTTTCTTCGGCAGCCAGATCGGCCGCCGTTTCAGGAAGCTTAATTTCTTTTAAAGAAATCTTTCGCTTTTTTTGCTCGGGAACGGATGATATTCGCTGTTTAATGATATTAGACAATGATATCATCCCCTCCGCCTCTGGCGATTACGATTTCACCCGCTTCTTCCAGTCTCCGGATGACGCTTACGATTCTGGACTGAGCCTCTTCGACATCGCGCAGACGGACAGGTCCCATGAATTCCATTTCCTCTTTAAACGTTTCAGCCATACGCTGTGACATATTGCTGAAGACGATGTCTTTGACCTCTTCGCTCGCGACCTTCAAGGACAGAAGCAGATCGTCGTTTTCGACATCGCGGATAACCCTTTGAATGGCCCGGTTGTCAAGCGTAACGATATCTTCGAAGACGAACATCCTCTTCTTAATTTCGTCAGCAAGCTCAGGATCCTGAATTTCCAGGGAATCAAGGATCGTTTTTTCCGTTCCCCTGTCAACTCCGTTTAATACTTCCACAACCGCTTCTATGCCGCCGGTCTGCGTGTAATCCTGAGTGAAGGTCGATGAAAGCTTCTGCTCCAAAATCTGCTCCACTTCGTTGATGATTTCCGGTGACGTCCGGTCCATGACGGCGATCCGCCTTGCGACCTCAGCCTGCACGTCCTGATTCAGTTCCGACAGGATCTGTCCGGACTGCACAGGATCAAGATAGGATAAGATCAAAGCGATCGTCTGTGGATGCTCGTGCTGAATAAAGTTCAGAATTTGTTCAGGATCAGCTTTTCTGGCAAAATCAAACGGCCTGACCTGCAAGGATGATGTGAGCCTGTTGATAATGCTGGACGCCTTTTCTTCGCCAAGCGCCTTATCCAAGACTTGTTTCGCGTAATGGATCCCGCCTTGGGAAATGTACTCCTGGGCGATAGCCGTTTCATGAAATTCCTGAATAATTTCGTCTTTTTTCTGAGGCGAAACAGATCTGACATTTGATATTTCAAGCGTCAGCCTTTCAATTTCTTCGTCGGTTAAATGTTTGTAAACGGACGCTGACACATCAAGCCCTAAGGATATCATGAGGATGGCCGCTTTTTGCTTGCCTGTAAGCTTGTCTTGTTTCATTTTTGACATTTCAAAACTCCTCCTAATCCTCGGTCAGCCAGCTGCGTAGTAATTTTGCGAATTCTTCCGGTTTGTCTTTCGCCATTTTTTCAAGCTGTTTTCGTCTGACGGTTTCTTCAGTCTCTTTTTCATTGTTAACGTCCGCAACTTTTATCGGTTCCTGAGGCGTTTCATACCATTCTTCTTCATATTCCTCGTCGTCATTTTTGCGTCTTCTCACAAGCCAGAAAATCAAACCGATCAGCGCGATCAAGACCGCTCCGCCTGCAATATAAACCCAAAGCGGAATGCCGCCGGTATCCTTTGCCGTATCGACCGCTGCTTTTCCATCGAACTGTTCGACGGATACGACGATTTTATTTTGAAGATCTTCGTCTGACAGGTTATTATTCTCTGATTTGTCAATCGATGTGCGGACGATTGTAGAAAGAATGTTTTTAATATCGTCCTGCCGTTCCTGCGTCAGAGAAGCCGGTTTTTTTGGATCAGGCGGTTCAACTAAAACTTGAATGCCTAAATCTCTGACTTTATAAGGGCTTTCTGCGATTTCTTTATGAATCTTGTTAACTTCGTAATTGAGACGGTCTTCGCTTTTTTCGTAATTTCCGTTATTATTGCCGTCCTCAGTTTCGGCATAATTGGTGACGTCTTGGTCACCTGTGCCGTTGACTCCGCCCGCCTGAGCCCCGTCACCAGAGTATGTTTCGCTGATTTTTTCCGAGCTTACGACGATGCCTGCCATATTTTCCTTGTCTACAGGCTCAACAAGGTCTTCTTTTCTTTTTTCCTGCGTAAAGTCGATGTCTGTCGTAACAGATACCGCGACTTTATCCTGACCCATCATCGTGCCGAGCAGGCTTTGAACCTGTCTTTGAAGATCTTTTTCGATCTGCGTCTTGATCTCGCGCTGAGATGCATATGTATCTCCCGCCGTAGCTCCGGCGCCCTCGCTGTTTTGATCATAGTAATTCGAATTTTGATCCATGATGACAATGTTTTTCGGGTCAAGATTCGGCACGCTTTTAGAGACCAGATGATACAGGCCGTTGATCTGGCTTTTGTCGAGCGTATAGCCCGGCTTGATCTGCAGGACGATCGACGCGGAAGCTTCCGGTTTTTCTTCTCCGATAAAAACGGAATCCTTCGGCATGTTGATCATTACTTTTGCATCCTTGATCCCATCCATGCCTTTGATTAAGTTGGACAATTCCGTCTGCGTCGCCTCGGCTTTTAATACGTCAAACTCATTGTCCGTCATGCCGAAGCTGGCGTTTTGGCTGAAGAATGAATAATCAATGTTTCCGCTTTTCGGCAGCCCCTGGGCCGCCAGTTCGACTTTCAGCGAATCCACCTGCTCTTCAGGGACCTTGATAACGGTACCGTTATCCGCCAGTTCGGAAGAGACGCTCTTTTCATCGAGCACTTGTTTAATCTGTCCTGCCTCTTCAGCAGATAGGTCTTTGTAGAGAGGAACCATCTTCTCTGATGAAGCAAAAATGGCGATGATGATGGTAAAGATGACGGCTGCTGCAAAGCCGCCGATCATCAATATTTTTTGCAGCTTCGATCTTTTATTCCAAAAATCGGTTATTTTTGTTTTAATTTGCGTTAAAGTACGATTCATCTTACTCCCCCGGTAGTTACACTAATTCTCTTCGCTTTCAGACTCCTTTCCTACATTTGCATTCTCATAATTTCCTGATAAGCCTCCACCGCTTTGTTGCGGAATTCTGTCGCTGCTGTTAATGTTACGTTTGCTTTTTGAGCCGCGATCATGACTTCGTCAAGATTGACATTCTGACCGAGCGCCAGCGCGTTTGTCAGTTTATCAGATTCATTTTGAGATTGATTCAGAGCATTGATAGAATCTTTCAGCACATTTGAAAAGCTGGTTTGGTTTGCGGAACCTGCTTGATTGTTGTTGATTTGATTAGTTGCGTCTGTTCCTGCCTGCGCGGCTTGAACCTGGAACGGAGAGATTCCGTTGATCATAAGTTCATCACCCTACTTTCCGATTTCTAATGCTTTCATGAGCATTCCTTTTGTTGCATTCATTGCAGTGACATTTGCTTCGTAAGATCTCGTGCTGCTCATCAAGTCGACCATTTCCTTCAGGGGATCGACATTCGGCATTTGTACATAGCCGTCTTTATTTGCGTCAGGGTGTGTCGGATCATAAACAAGCTTAAAAGGCGTTTTATCTTCGCTGATTTTTGTTACTTTGACCCCTTCACCGATTCTGCTTGATGCATTCATCGATGACTCCAGAACGGATGAGAAGGACTCGCCTTTCGGAGCCGTCGATACAAGCTTCCGCCTGTAGGGCTGCCATTCTCCATTCACCTTCTCGGCTCTTGTTGTATCCATGTTCGCAAGGTTGGAAGAAACGGTGTCCATTCGGACCCGCTGAGCAGTCAAGGCAGAAGCTGAGATGTTGATGCTACTAAATACCCCCATCATTTACCTCCCGTAATTGCTGTTTTCAGCGAGTTGAATTTTCCGCTGATTCTTTCAACTAGTGCTTGGTACTGAATTTGGTTTTCAGCCATTTTACTCATTTCCTGATCGATATCCACGTTGTTTCTATTCTGCTGGTATGATGTTTGTTTGCTCGACACGATTGAATAATTAGACTCATTACCTTTAAAGTCAATATGTCTATAGTCTGTTTTCATTGCATCTATCCGGGAGGACTCCTCATTCAGCATGTTTTTAAAGGATACTTTTTTCGCCTTGTAGTTCGGTGTATCTACATTGGCGATATTGTCGGATATGACTTTTTGCTTAACATTCGCTCGTTGCAAGGCTCCTTCAAGTGTTTTAATCGTTCCTGAAAATATATCCACCGCCAAATACCTCCAATCTTTTTCCATCTGTCTTAAAATCTTGTCGAGAATTGTAAAAACCATAAGCCTATTGTAAGAAATAATAGGCTTAAAGTCTATGATCTGACAGCAAAAAAAAATCGTAATATATATCTATTTTACGAATAGGTATTTTGACCTAGATTGTAAGAACTATGTTTTTTAAATGAAATTGAGCTTCCTAAAAAATATTCTGATATATTTTTTAGGAAGCTCAAATATCCGACAATATTGGGTTTTTTGTTTCAGGAAATTACAATAATATAATTTAACAGTGACGACAAAAAAAGGCTGCAGAACAAAATGCTCTGCAGCCTTTTCGATTAATGAGACTTTAGTTTTTCAAGCTCCATCAGGAATTTGTTGTTCAGGACTTTAATGTATGTGCCTTTCATCCCTAATGAGCGGGACTCAATAACGCCTGCGCTTTCGAGTTTTCTCAGCGCATTTACGATAACCGAGCGTGTAATGCCGACGCGGTCTGCAATTTTACTTGCAACGAGCAGTCCTTCGTTCCCATCTAGCTCCTCGAAGATATGTTCAATCGCTTCAAGCTCGCTGTAAGATAATGAACTGATCGCCATTTGAACGACAGCCTTGCTGCGGGCTTCCTCTTCGATTTCTTCGGCTTTCTCTCTGAGAATCTCCATTCCGACAACCGTTGCGCCATATTCGGCAAGGATCAGATCATCGTCTTCAAATTTTTCCTGAAGACGGGAAAGAATCAACGTTCCGAGCCTTTCTCCTCCGCCGATGATCGGTACGATCGTTGTCAACCCTGCTTGGAAAAGATCGCGGTTTTCGACAGGGAACGCCGTATATTCGCTGTTAATGTCGAGGTTTGATGACGTTTCCGGAATGTTGAACAGGCTTTTTGTGTAATCTTCAGGGAACTGGCGTTCTTCAAGCATTTTTTTCATCCGGTCGTTTTCGATCTGCTGGTTGATAGAGAAACCGAGAAGTTTTCCTCTGCGGCTGACGACGAAAATGTTCGAATCAATCACATCGCGAAGCGTTTCGGCCATTTCTTTGAAATTAACCGGCTTCCCTGCCGCATTTTGCAGCATTGCATTAATCTTTCTTGTTTTTTGTAATAAAGCCATAATAAATGATCCTCCTAAATTACTCGTATTTAATTGTTTATAAAATAAACTGGCTTAAATCCTTATTCTTGGCGATCGAACCTAGCTTTTCTTCGACATACTGCGGCGTGATAACCACTTGTTCCATCATCACGTCCGGAGCCTCAAATGACAGTTCCTCCAATAGCCGTTCCAAAATCGTATGGAGTCTCCGCGCTCCGATATTATCTGTGTCCTGATTCACGTGATAAGCCACTTCTGCAATCTTACGAATAGCATCGTCAGAAAATTCAAGAGATATACCTTCAGTCTTTAATAAAGCTTTATACTGTTTCAGAAGCGCGTTATCAGGTTCGGTTAAAATTTTGACAAAATCATCGATGCTCAGCTTTTTCAGTTCGACGCGGATCGGAAAACGTCCCTGAAGCTCAGGGATCAAATCAGACGGCTTTGCCATATGGAATGCACCCGCCGCAATGAACAGCACATGATCTGTTTTGACCGCTCCGTACTTCGTCATGACGGTCGAGCCTTCGACGATCGGCAGAATATCGCGTTGTACGCCTTCCCTTGATACATCCGCCGAAGAGGAAGCTCCGCTTTTTTTGGCGATTTTGTCGATTTCATCAATGAAAATGATCCCTGATTGTTCGGCTCTTATCACCGCTTCCTGAGCCGCTTCGTCCATATCGATAAGCTTGGCGGCCTCTTCGTTCGTCAGCACCTTTCTCGCTTCCCTGACGGTGAGCTTGCGGCGCTTTTTCCTTTTCGGCATCAGGCTGCTGAGGGCATCCTGCATGTTCATGCCCATCTGTTCCATTCCTGAACCTTGGAGCATATCAAACATCGAAGGCTGCTGCTCTTCAACCTCGACTGTGACGTAATGGTCCTCAAGTTCGCCGAGAACGAGCTGATGCGCAATACGCTTCCGTTTGTTTTCGATATCTGATTCTTCCTGCTTTTCCGCTTCGTCGTTTTGCTGATCCTGATTTCCGCCAAACAGCATTTCAAAAGGATTTTTGGCTCCTGCCTGTTTTTTTCTTCCGGGAACAAGCAGGCGCACGAGCCGTTTATTCGCGTTTTCCTCGGCGATGCCTTTGACTTCATTCATTTTTTCCTCTTTGACAAGGCGTACGGATGTTTCGACAAGATCCCTGACCATTGACTCAACATCACGGCCGACATAGCCGACCTCCGTGAATTTCGTCGCTTCGACTTTAACAAACGGCGCGCCTACGAGCTTGGCAATCCGCCTTGCAATTTCGGTTTTTCCTACTCCTGTCGGGCCCATCATCAATATGTTCTTCGGAACGATTTCTTCGCGCAGCTTTTCATCGAGAAGACTTCTTCTGTAGCGATTTCTCAAAGCGACGGCGACCGCTTTTTTTGCGTCGAGCTGGCCGATGATGTACTGGTCAAGCCGTTCAACAATCTGTCTCGGCGTCAGCGGCTTTTTTTCCATATGCCTCATATCCTTTCTATTCAAGTTCTTCTACAATGATCTGATCGTTCGTATACACACAGATTTCGCCCGCAGTTTCGAGTGATGCCTTTGCAATCTCTTTTGCGGTCAGGCCTGAGGCATGGCGTTTCAGAGCCCGGCCTGCGGCAAGGGCATAGTTCCCGCCGGAGCCGATCGCAAGGATGCCGTCATCCGGTTCGATCACTTCCCCCGTTCCGGAAACGAGCAGAAGGCTGTCGGCATTCATCACGATCAGCATCGCTTCAAGCTTTCTGAGAATTTTATCGCTTCGCCACTCCTTCGCAAGCTCCACAGCCGCCCGCTGGAGATTGCCGTTGTACTCCTCAAGCTTCGCCTCAAACATTTCAAAAAGAGTGAAAGCGTCTGCAACAGAACCCGCAAAACCCGCGAGCACTTTTCCGTTAAACAGCTTCCTTACCTTTCTTGCCGTATGCTTCATGACGACAGCCTGACCGAACGTGACCTGGCCGTCACCCGCCATGGCGCATTTTCCGTTATGCCGGATGGCAAATATCGTTGTTGCATGAAAAGATGACATAAAAGAACCTCCTTTATTTCCCTTTTTGAGCACGGGGGTGGTGAGACATATACGCCTTTCTGAGCATGTCTTTCGATACATGTGTATACACCTGGGTGGAAGAAAGATTTGAATGTCCCAAAAGCTCCTGTACGCTCCGCAAATCGGCCCCCTCATTTAATAAATGGGTGGCAAACGTATGGCGAAGCATATGCGGATGTATATGTAACGTACCCGAAGTCTTCTTGACCAGCTCATCCAAAATATAGCGGACCCCCCTTGAAGTTAAAGGGCCCCCCCTTTGATTTAAAAAGACAAAAGGGCTGGGCTCCTTTGCTTTTGCCAGGAGGACGCGCCTTCCATTTTGAAAATATAGATCCAAAGCCTCGCGGGCATAGGAACCAAATGGAATATACCTTTGCTTTTTCCCTTTCCCGTGAACCAATACCGTATCCAAAAACAGATCGACTTCGGATTCCTTTAAGCTGCAAAGTTCGCTCACCCGCATGCCTGTAGCATAAAGAAGTTCCAGCAGCGCTTGGTTTCTTTGGCCAAGCGGCGTGTCCAAATCAGACATTCGAAACAGTTCTTCAAGCTCCTTTTCATACAAAAACTTCGGAATTCTTTTGTCCTGTTTCGGAAGACTGACGAGCAGAAACGGGTTTTCTTTAACTAATTTTTCCCTTAATAAAAATTTATAGAAGCTTCGCAGAGCGGATATTTTCTTGCTGATCGTTCTGCGTGTGAGCCCTTTTTCATGAGCCTCCGTCAAAAAAATCCTTACATCTGGATAGGTGACGTCTTCAAAGCCCTTTATTCCCTGAACTTTTAAAAAGGATTCAAATTCCTCTATGGAAGAAATGTAACCCACAATTGTATATTTTGAATAATTCTTTTCTATTTGTAAATATTCAATGAATAAAGTTAAAAAATTCTTAACATTTGCCATGACTCCACCTCGCCGAAAAGGGCTTTTAAATGGTATCACATAACAAGTTGATCATGCAATGAATAACTATAGTGTTTTCGCAATATTTCGAATCGTTTCCAAGGCGCGCAAAGCGTACTGTTCATTTCGTTCCTGTTTATTTTTAATTTTAACCCCCAGGTCCTTAAAAAGCCCGAAATTCGCATTCATCGGCTGAAAATTCTTCTTGTTCGTTTCCGTAATGTAGTGGGCCATGCTGCCGATTGCCGTTTCACCTGAAAACGTGACAGGCTCTTTGCCCATGACGAGGTGCGCGGCGTTGATACCGGCGACAAGCCCTGATGCCGCTGACTCCACATAGCCTTCAACTCCGGTCATCTGTCCGGCAAAGAACAGATCGTTCCGCTTTTTGAACTGATACGTCGGTTTTAAAAGGCTCGGCGAGTTGATGAACGTATTTCTGTGCATGACGCCGTAGCGGACGATTTCAGCCTGTTCCAGCCCCGGAATCAGACGTAGAACCTCTTTTTGATCGCCCCATTTCAAGTGCGTTTGAAACCCGACGATGTTATAGAGCGTGCCTGCGGCATCGTCCTGCCTGAGCTGAACGACAGCATACGGACGTTTTCCCGTTTTCGGATCTTCCAGGCCAACCGGTTTCATCGGTCCGAAAAGCATCGTTTTTTTGCCCCGTTTGGCCATTACTTCAATCGGCATACAGCCTTCGAAAAAGATCTCTTTTTCAAACTCTTTCAGCGGAACGGTTTCCGCGGACACGAGCGCATCATAGAAGCGGTCGAATTCCTCTTCTGTCATCGGACAGTTCAGGTATGCGGCTTCGCCTTTATCATAGCGCGATTTTAAATATACTTTATCCATATCAAGGCTGTCCTTTTCGACAATCGGCGCTGCGGCGTCATAAAAATACAGGTAGTCCTCACCGGTCAGCTCCCGGAGCTGCCCCGACAACGCCTCGGAAGTGAGCGGGCCTGTCGCGATGATCGTCGGTCCTTCCGGAATCGATGTCACCTCTTCATTAATAACGGTCACATTCGGATGATTCTTCACTTTATCCGTCACGTTTGCGGCAAATTCGTGTCTGTCCACGGCAAGCGCTCCGCCGGCCGGTACTGAGCACTCATCGGCAGCGGCGATAATCGCCGAATCAAGAATCCGCATTTCTTCCTTTAATACGCCGACGGCATTCGTTAAAGAATTGGCGCGAAGGGAATTGCTGCAGACAAGTTCTGCGAATTTGTCAGTATGATGTGCCGGCGTCTGCTTGACGGGCCTCATTTCGTACAGGCGGACGCTAATCCCACGTTTAGCAAGCTGCCATGCTGCTTCGCTTCCGGCAAGTCCGGCCCCGATGACGTTAACTGTTTGATTCATGTTTTACATCTCCTAATTTATGAATTGAATTGTTCTTTTAACACAACAAAGAAGGTGAGCAAAGCCCTGCTCACCGCTACTTTTGTTGTTCTTCCTTATAATCGCAGCCCACGCATTGCACCTGAACGCCTTTTTTGAGCTTTTTCTCAACGAGCATGTCCCCGCATTTCGGACATTTGCGCTCAAGGGGTTTATCCCATGATACAAATTCGCATTCAGGGTAACGGTCACAGCCGTAAAAGATGCGGCGTTTTTTCGATTTGCGTTCGACGATGTTGCCGATTTTGCAGGACGGGCATTTGACGCCGATTTCTTTGACGATCGGCTTCGTATTGCGGCAGTCTGGAAAATTGGAACAAGCCATGAATTTTCCGTAACGGCCCATTTTGTATACCATCGGATGGCCGCACTCTTCGCAGTCGACGTCCGCATACTCGGGTTCGATTTCGACTTCCTGCATCTCTGCTTCCGCTTTTTTCACGCGCTTTTCAAAGTCCTTATAAAAGGAATCGATGATCTGCACCCACTCGATGTTTCCGTCTTCGACGTCATCAAGCTCTTTTTCCATTTTCGCCGTGAACTCAACGTTAATGATTTCAGGGAAAAACTCCATAATGAGATCAAGGACGATACCGCCGAGTTCTGTCGGCACAAAGCGTTTATTATCAAGCGCGACATATCCCCGCTTTTGAATGGTGTCAAGCGTAGGAGCGTACGTGGACGGACGCCCGATGCCCAGCTCTTCAAGCGTTTTGACGAGCCTTGCTTCCGTATAGCGCGGAGGCGGCTGGGTGAAGTGCTGTTCGGGTTCGATGTCCTTGGAAAGAACGGTATCCCCTTCTGCCAGATCAGGGAGCATCTTGTTCTTTTCCTCCAACTGGTCGTCTTTTCCTTCAACATACACTTTCATAAAACCGGAAAATTTGACTTTACTTCCGTTCGCCCGGAATGTCAATCCGTTATTTTCAAGGTCGACGCTCATCGTATCCAAAGTGGCCGGCGCCATTTGGCTCGCGACGAAGCGTTCCCAAATCAGCTTGTATAGTCTAAGCTGGTCTCTGCCCAGCACGGCTTTCAGCTCTGAAGGCTTCCTGAGCACTGAGGTCGGCCTGATCGCTTCGTGAGCATCCTGGGCGTTTTCATTCTTTTTGGCAGGCTTTCGTTTGCTGCCCAAAAATTCTTTTCCGTAGTTTTCACCGATAAAAGAGGCGGCTTCTTCCTGGGCCGTGTTTGAGATGCGGGTTGAATCCGTTCTCATATACGTAATGAGCCCGACCGTTCCTTCTTTTCCGAGGTCGATTCCCTCATATAACTGCTGGGCGATCATCATCGTTTTCTTCGCCCGGAAATTTAATTTGCGCGCGGCTTCCTGCTGCAATGTTGACGTTGTAAACGGCAGAGCCGGATTTCGTTTGCGCTCTTTTTTCGTTACCTTTTTGACATCAAATTTGTTTCCTTTGATCTGTGAAAGGATCTGTTTGACATCGTCTTCGCTTTTCAATGGATGCTTCTCGCCGCGGATGCCGAAGAAGCTGGCTTCAAAGGCTTCTTTTCCTTTCAGGAACGTGCCATCAATCGTCCAGTATTCCTCAGGTTTGAACTCGTTGATTTCTTTTTCTCGGTCAATGATCAGGCGGAGCGCCACAGATTGCACGCGTCCCGCGCTTAATCCTTTTTTGACTTTTTTCCATAAAATCGGGCTGATTTTATAACCGACGAGGCGGTCAAGCACCCTTCGCGCCTGCTGGGCATCGACGAGATCCATGTTGATCATGCGCGGATGCTTAAACGAATCTTTGATCGCGTCTTTTGTAATTTCGTTAAATACGACGCGGCAGTCTGAATTTAAATCTAAATCTAGACTGTGGGCAAGGTGCCATGCGATGGCTTCCCCTTCCCTGTCGGGGTCGGCTGCGAGATAAACTTTTTTCGCTTTTTTCGCCGCCGTTTTTAAATCCTTCAGAACCGGTCCTTTCCCGCGGATCGTAATGTATTTTGGTTCAAAGTTCCGCTCGGTGTCAACTCCCATTTGGCTTTTCGGCAGATCTCTGACATGCCCCATCGATGCTTTTACTTTGTATTTTTTTCCCAAGTATCGTTCAATCGTTTTCGCCTTTGCAGGCGATTCCACGATGACTAAGTATTCGGACATCACATTATCCCCCTCAAGAGGTGTTCTCTCTTATCAATTTAGCCTTTTTATTATATTCATCATAATCGCCGTTTATATAGTCATGATGCTGATTAAAAACGTCTGATTTATTTCCTTTTATATGATGAACGCTGATTAAAGCGTTTAAACTTGAAATCCTCACTATTATTAAATATTCATATACGGTTTGTCAAACGATAATTCTAAACGGATTCCGTATAACGAGCCTGAAATCCCGAAAGCTCACCGAGAATATCGTCTACGCTTGCGACGAGTTTCGCTCCTTCCTGGATCAGCCCGGCCGGTCCTTTTGAATTTTCGTCAAATATTGAACCCGGCACCGCAAATACTTCCCTGCCTTGTTCGAGCGCCTGATAGGCGGTAATGAGCGAGCCGCTTTTTTCCTTGCCCTGAATGACGACGACTCCTTCTGTTAAGCCGCTGATCAGCCGATTTCGCAGCGGAAAGTGCCATTTTTGAGGTTTTGCATCGGGAAGGTGCTCTGACACCAGAAGATGGCTTTCAGCCATCTGTTGGGCAAGCAGACGGTTTTCACGAGGATATATGCAGTTGAATCCGCCGGCGATGACGCCGATCGTTCTTCCTTTTGAACGGATCGTCTCCCGATGGGCGTGACCGTCGATCCCTTTGGCAAGCCCGCTGACGATTGTCCATTCTTTTTTGCTGAGCGCTCTGGCAAAGTAGGAAGCCGCATTTTCGCCGTACGCTGAAGGATTTCGGGTTCCCACAATACCGATGAGCCTTTTTTCATAAAGAAGGGTTTTGTTTCCTTTGAGAAAAAGAACGGGAGGCGGGTCGTGGATCGTTTTCAGCAGGGGTGGATATTCAGGGGACGAAATCGCGATCACGCTGATTCCGTTTTCGCGGTAGCTTGCGATGATCCGCTTTACGTTCGGCAGCTCTTTTTCGGCCAGCTTTCGGATGGCTCCGACGTCTATGCTTTTCGATGACAGCTTTTTTAGAGGGTGGCTCTTTTCTTCCGTAAGCGATAAGGACGGGTCTTCCTTCCACCATTTAAATAAGAGGGAAGGGGAAAGGTTGCCGTACAGGCGAAGCAATATCAAAAGCCCGCACTTGTCATTCATTCGAAAACCTCCATTATAAAGTGATCTGAAAGTATCGTACGATATCTCCATGATAAAAAAGCAGGAATAGACCGTTCGGACTATTCCCGCTAAGGGACGATAAATCAATGTGTCTTGCAGGTTTCGTAAAGTCCTTTTTCCTTCAGGACCTTAATCAGCGTTTCGCCCATGACTGAAGGTGTTTCCGCGACTTCGATTCCGCAAGCATTCATCGTTTTAATCTTTTCGTCAGCCGTGCCTTTTCCTCCGGAAATGATGGCGCCGGCATGGCCCATCCGCTTTCCGGAAGGCGCCGTTTTTCCGCCGATAAAGCCGACGACAGGTTTGGTCATGTTTGCTTTTACCCATTCTGCCGCTTCTTCTTCGGCTGTTCCGCCGATTTCTCCGATCATGATCACCGCATGTGTCTCAGGATCTTCATTAAATGCTTTCAGCACATCGATGAAGTTCGTGCCGTTCACAGGGTCTCCGCCGATTCCGACCGCCGTCGACTGGCCGACTCCGGCTTCTGACAGCTGATGAACCGCTTCATATGTAAGCGTTCCAGACCGCGACACGACTCCGACATGGCCTTTTTTATGAATGTATCCCGGCATGATGCCGATTTTGCATTCCTCAGGCGTGATGACTCCCGGACAGTTCGGCCCGATCAGCCGCGTTTTCTTGCCTTCCATAAATCGTTTCACTTTTACCATGTCAAGCACCGGAATATGCTCGGTGATGCAGATGACGAGCTCAAGCTCCGCGTCAACCGCTTCCATAATCGCGTCTGCGGCAAAAGGCGCCGGAACATAAATGACAGATGCGGTCGCTCCCGTTTCGTTTACCGCATCTTCCACCGTATTGAACACAGGCACCCCTTCAATCTCTGTTCCGCCTTTGCCCGGCGTTACACCGCCGACGATTTTTGTTCCGTATTCGAGCATCTGCTTTGTATGAAACAAAGCGGTTGAACCTGTTATCCCTTGTACAATGACTTTCGTGTCTTTATTAATAAATACACTCATTTTGGTCCCCCTGCCTTTCTTACTTCACTAAGGATACGATTTTCTGCGCGCCGTCAGCCATCGATTCCGCTGACGTGATATTGAGTCCTGACTCATCGAGGATCTTCTTGCCGAGATCCACGTTTGTTCCTTCCAATCGAACGACAAGCGGCAATGTCAAACCGACTTGTTTTGTCGCTTCTACAACGCCTTCAGCAATGACGTCACACTTCATGATGCCGCCGAAAATGTTGACGAAGATCCCTTTGACATTTTGGTCAGACAAGATGATCTTGAAAGCCTCCGTTACCTTTTCGGCTGTTGCGCCGCCTCCTACGTCAAGAAAGTTGGCCGGTTCCCCTCCATAGTGTTTGATGATGTCCATGGTCGACATCGCAAGCCCCGCTCCGTTGACCATGCACCCGATGTTGCCGTCCAGTGAAATATAGCTTAAATCGTATTTTGATGCTTCAATTTCCTTCGGATCTTCTTCATCAAGATCCCTGTATTCCAATATGTCTTTTTGCCTGTATAAAGCATTGCTGTCAAAATTGAGCTTTGCGTCAAGCGCCATGACCTTCCCGTCTCCAGTGACGACGAGCGGGTTGATTTCGGCGATGGAGCAGTCCTTTTCAACAAAAGCAGTGTACAGCCCCATCATGAATTTCGCAGCCTGGTTGACGAGCTCTTTTGGAATGTTGATCGCAAAAGCGATTTTCCTCGCTTGATAGCTTTGCAGTCCGACAGCCGGATCAATGACTTCTTTGACGATTTTTTCCGGCGTTTTTTCGGCGACTTCTTCGATCTCCGTTCCGCCTTCTTCAGAAGCCATCAGGACGATGCGCGACGTCGCCCTGTCAAGAACAAGCCCGACGTAATATTCCTTTTTAATATCGCAGCCTTCTTCAATAAGTAAGCGTTTTATTTCACGGCCGTCAGGACCCGTCTGATGAGTGACGAGCGTTTTCCCCAGCAGTTCTTCCGCATAGGCTTTCACTTCGTCTGTTGATTTTGCAATTTTTACCCCTCCTGCTTTGCCGCGGCCGCCTGCATGAATTTGAGCTTTCACGACATAAACCGGGCCCGACAGTGATTCTGCCGCTTCGACCGCTTCATCTGCTGTAAATGCCACTTTACCTTCCGGAACAGTCACCCCGTATTTTCTGAGGACCTCTTTCCCTTGGTACTCATGGATATTCATTTCCCATCCTCCTAACTTATGTAGCAAAAATAAAAATAGACTGCGCTTTCATTTTATATAATCATAGATCGATTGTCTAGGTTTCAATGAGAAATCGTAAAATCCTTCTAAACATTCAAACTTTTATTTTATTGAAAATATAAAAATTAATAAAGGGAATGCCTTTTTCGCAAAGGTCATTCCCTCATTTTCATTTTTTCATCCAACGTATAGATGAACGAAAAGATCTCGGCGACGATTTCATACAGCGCTTCAGGGATATGATCGTCAAGCTCCAGATGGCGCATCAATTCGACAAGCGTCGGGTCCTCCTGAATCGGAACGCCCGCTTTTTTCGCTTCTTCAATGATCTTTTCGGCTGTCAGACCCGATCCCTTGGCAACGACTTTCGGCGCCTTGTCTTTCATTTCATCATAGTGAAGAGCGACAGCCCTTCTTAATAAAGATTCCTTCATATTTTCACATCCAGGGCGCTTTCTGTGACCCGCTCAAACTGACGCTCTATAAACGGCGCGATTTCAATGTTTTCGCGCTGTTTCGCCGTGACGCTTGACAGGCTGTAGCCCAGCTCTTTCACATTTTCTTTCAGGACGGGGATCAAAGGCTCAATGAGCGGCTCCAAATCAAAGCCGGTCTCGACCGTAACCGTCATGACGTTTTGCTGGATAAAGCAATCGACAACCGTCTCCTTCAATCCCTCCAACTGAAGATAAAACATGAGGCGGCATTGGGACGGATCGATTTTTCCGTCTTCCTTCTTTTTTCCCTTTAAGAAAACCGTCAAATCCTGAACCCCGTTCTTTGAAAACAAAGGATACGAAAGAAACAGCTGGCTTTGCGCGGTATTGTCCTGCTGCAGAAACAGCTGGCCGTTTAAACGGTGAAAGATCTGCTCCGCTTCCTGCCTGACAGGCGCCGGTAAGTCCTGCGAATGCCTCATCTCGTTCAAAAGCAGCTTTAATGAGTGAAATCCCCCATCTTTCAAGGTTCTTCCGCTGTCGAGCGCTTTAATGAATGACAGCTCGTCTTTGACGCCAAAAAGGTCTTTCGCTTTAAAAAGGAAGGCGAGCGCATCCGCTTTATTCGTCAATGAAGGCGCTGTTTCCCTGATGACATTCCGCAATACGTCCATCTCGTTTTCCGACAATGCGCCCAGATCGGCGTGAAGCGCCACAGGCTGTTTAGCTTCGATCGCTTTCATCCAGTTTACCGCCTCTTTAACGGGGGTTGTTCCGTTATGGTCAGCCTGTGCGGCCAATTTTGCGAGCAGGCGTTCCGCGGCTGATTCAAGGCTCTCTGGTCTCTGTTGTACCGTTATTCTTTCCTGTACCGCCTGCAATTGCTGAGGAATTCCCCGTTCGGGTGCATCCGCCTGCAGAAGGGGCTGGGCGGTTTGCTTCGCGTCCTTGCCGGCCGATACAGTGAGCTCTTTCAGTACTTGAATGAGCTTTTCGGCATGAACCTCTGTTTCCGACTGCAAAATCGGCAGCAGCGCTTGCTTCAGCTTTTCCATACTTGCCGTTTGCTGGGGCTCCCTATTGATCATCTCAAAAGTTTCTGCAATCTGTTTGTGCAGGGGAGCCGGATCTTTGACGGCTAGGATCGAATCCAGCACGCCGGGGTGAACCGGCAGCTCGCGCTTCAGCGCAAACATGACGGCATCCGTTCCTTTCCGGGCCTCTGATTTCGGCAGATTTTCAAGCCATTTAACGGCCGCTTTCAAGTCGTTTTCCTTGATGGGCTGCTGTTCTTTCAGCATCGCTCCGACCAGAAATAAGGCTTCATTCGTACGTTTCAATGAGAGTCCGTTTAACAGCTTAACAGCGGCATCCTGCATCGTCTTCGGATTTTGGTCAAACGCCTCGACGACTTGAAGCCGGCCCGCCGGTTCATCCGGATTCTTCTCATAAGAAAACCAGTAGTATGTATTTGCGGCAAGCGGCGTTTCCAGTTTTCCCTGCAGCACCGAATTGCCGATCTGTATTTCAGCCAGCTGTCCGCTGATGAAACGCAGAACCTTTCCGAGCATCAGCCTTTTCTGATCCGTCTCCGTCCCCATGATCTGCTTTATAGCATCCGACTTTTCAAATTGTTTTATCAGGCTGTTATGTATGTCGTTCAGCATCACCGGCATCCTGCTCCCTTTTATGATTTATAAATAGGCTTGAACAGGGGCGAACGATCTTCGGTGAATCGGTGACGGTCCGTATTTGGCAAGGGCTTCAAGGTGTTCCTTCGTCCCGTAGCCTTTATGTTTTTCAAAACCGTACATCGGATAGCTTGCGGCGTATTCGTCCATCAGCCTGTCTCTCGTTACTTTGGCGATGCATGCGCCGGCGGCGATCGACGCGCTTTTGGCGTCCCCTTTTATAATCGAGGACTGCTTCGTGTCCAAAGGAAGCGACATCGCGTCCAGCAAAAGGTAGTCTGGGGCCGTGGGCAGAGCTTGAACGGCTTTGACCATCGCAAGCTTCGACGCTTCGTAAATATTCACGTCATCGATCACGGCTGAATCGCAAATTCCGACGCCGACAGCAACCGCTTCTTCCATAATGTAAGAATAGTAATCTTCCCTTTTTTGCTTTGACAGCTTTTTGGAATCTGTCAAACCGAGTATTTCACAGTCCTCTTTTAAGATGACGGCGGCAGCCACGACAGGGCCTGCCAAAGGGCCTCTTCCGGCTTCATCTATTCCGGCGATATAACGGCAGCCCTCCGCTCTTAAACGCCGCTCCATAGACGTCATCACCCGCCATTCTTCCCGCAGGGCCGAGAGCTTTTCGTTTTTCTTCAGCCATGCGCTGACAAGGGCTTGAACGCTTTTTCTCTCATCTTTTTTACACTGCTCGATAAAAGGGTCGTGCTCTTCTTTCACCGATTGAAGATGTTCTTTGATTTCTTTTACGGTTAGTGGTTTCACTTCTCTTCTCCCCTATTTTTCTTATCGGCGCTTCTCCCGCAAAAATAAAGACCCGCCTCTTTAAAAGCGCGCCTTAATCGTCGATAGGCTTCTCAAAAGAGAGCGGGCCGAATTTTTCGGTGCGGATATCCCTGATGATGACTTCTGTCGTTTTGTCATAATTAATCTCTCCGCCCGCCATCAGACAGCCGCGCTTTTTGCCGATCTCATCAAACAAACGTACGATCTCTTCCGGAATGTCCGCTAAATCGTAGCGCTTTTTTAAGCGGTCGGGATAGTGCTCTTCCAAAAAGCGCAAAGCGAAAACCGCGACATCCTGCAAATTGATGATCGAATCTTTAATGGCGCCAGTTGCCGCCAGCTTTAATCCGACGAGCTCATCCTCAAACTTCGGCCATAAAATGCCCGGCGTATCGAGAAGTTCAAGCTCTTTTCCGACTTTCACCCATTGCTGTGCGGTCGTAATCCCCGGTCTGTCGCCGGTTTTCGCAATATTCTTTTTGGCGAGCCGGTTGATCAAGGTCGACTTGCCGACGTTCGGAATGCCGACGATCAATGCCCGAATCGCCCTGGGCTTTACGCCTTTTGCTTTCATTTTATCAAATTTTTCTTTAAGCAGCTCTTTTGAAGCCGGCAGGATTTGATTTAACCCCTGGCCGTTGACGGAGTTGATCGCAAGGGAGGGAATCCCGTCCGCTTCAAAGTGCTTTTTCCATTGGTTCGTCACCGCGGAATCGGCTTTATCCGCTTTATTGAGCAGCATGATTCGCGGTTTATTCTTGAGGATCTCTTCGATCATCGGGTTTCGCGAAGACATCGGAATTCTGGCGTCTACCAGCTCATATACGATGTCGATTAGTTTCAGCTTTTCCGTTACTTCCCGCCTCGCTTTGGCCATATGCCCGGGAAACCATTGAATTACCATATGACGGACACCTTCCTTCTGTTACTGCTATCTTTTAAAAGGCAGAATGATTTTATACTTCTTTTACAAAAAAAGAGCTTGTTATGGTTAACAAGCTCTTTTCGTTCGCTATCATTATCGTCTGATTTCTTTAATACGAGCCGCTTTTCCACGAAGTTCACGCAAGTAATAAAGTTTCGCACGGCGTACTTTACCATGGCGGACAACTTCGATTTTCGCGATTTTCGGTGTGTGTAATGGGAATGTACGCTCAACTCCGACACCGTAAGAAACCTTACGAACTGTGAAAGTTTCGCTGATTCCGCCACCACGACGCTTAATCACAACACCTTCGAATACCTGAATACGCTCGCGGTTACCCTCGACGACTTTCACGTGTACGCGAAGAGTGTCACCAGGACGGAACGCAGGCAAGTCAGTGCGCAATTGTTCTTTTGTGATTTCTTCAATCAATTTTTGCATCGTCTTCAACTCCTTCCAACAGATGCTCATGAGCGAATAACCTCACACAGCGGAACATCGTTTTCAAACTCAAACGAAATCCCCGTTTGAGTCACAAGTAGTATCATATCATACCTTTTCTCGCCATGCAATAGAATCTATCGGTTTTCCCACTCTGAAATCCATTTTCTTTCTTCGTCTGACAAAGGATAGTCTTCGAGAAGATCGGGCCGCCTTAAAAACGTCCGTTTGAGAGACTCTTTCCGTCTCCACTCTTTAATCTTCGCATGGTTTCCCGATGTGAGAACTTCCGGCACCTTCATGCCTTTATAATCCGCCGGCCGCGTGTAGTGAGGGTGCTCGAGCAGCCCGGTGCTGAAAGAGTCTTCAAGGTGCGACTCTTCCTTGCCGAGCACGCCCGGCAGAAGTCTCACAACGCTGTCGGCGATCATCATGGCAGGGAGCTCGCCGCCCGTCAGGACGAAGTCCCCGATCGAAATCTCGTCTGTGGCAAGATGCTCTCTGATCCGTTCATCATATCCTTCATAATGGCCGCAAATGAACAGCAGATGCTCCTCTTTTGCCAGCTCTTCCGCCTTCTTCTGCGTATAGCGCTCGCCTTGGGGGCAGACGAGGATGATTCTGGGAGATCTGCCTGCTTCTTCTGTCAGCTTTTCGACCGCATCAAAGACAGGCTGCGGTTTTAACACCATTCCCGCGCCACCGCCGTACGGATAATCGTCAACGGTTTGATGCTTATTGTCGGAATAAGCACGAAAGTTCACTACGTGAAAGTCGACGGCATTTTTTTCTTGGGCTTTTTGCAGAATGGAAGAGCCCAGCACGCCTTCAAACATCTCCGGAAAAAGCGTTAAAAAATCAATTCTCATTCGTCAAGTAATCCTTCCATGATATGAATCTTGATCGTCTTGTCTTTGACGTTAATGTCTTTGACGACGGCATCGATATAAGGGATGAGCGCGTCTTTTTTCCCCTGGCGCCCGACAACCCAGACATCGTTTGCACCGGGAGTCAAAATTTCTTTTACTTTGCCGATCAGATCTCCTTCTTCCGAGAAAACGTCACAGCCGATGATTTCATGAAAGTAATATTCGTCTTCTGCCAATGGGCTTAATTGGTCTTCGGGAACTTTAATCAAGGCGTTTTTTAACGTTTCGGCTTCCGTCAAAGTGGAGATCTCTTCGAACTGCAAGAGATGAAACTGTTTGTGAAGCCTGTGCGAGCCGACGGTCACCTGAACAGGCTCTTTTCCCTCCATGAACAAATAGAGCGTATTTCCCGGCTTGTACCGTTCTTCGGGAAAGTCGGTTTTCGAAATCACGCGGACTTCACCTTTTACCCCATGAGTATTGACAATTTTCCCTACATTAAACCATTGTTTCTGCATTTCTTCACCTCGGACGAATTTCAATGACAATTCCGTCTTTAATCACGATTGTTTTACCCTCTGTCATATCATGCCAATTGTCACCGACTTCGATCTCCATTAAAGCATCAATCTCTTTTTCTTTCACTTCGCTGCCCAGCGGGAGCGTGTGGATCTGATTGATTTGAAAATCGATGATTTTGATTTTATCCTGGCGTTTTTCGATTTCTTTTTTGAACGATTCGGTTGCCGCCGGATTGTGGTGTTCTTTTTCGTGCTTTCTCAGCTGAAAATAAAGCTGGTTGCATTCGCGCTCAAGGGTTTCTTTTCTTTCTTCAAAAGAAGCCAGCAGCTTTTTTTTGCTGTTTTCGGTTAAAACCTGCATGACGGTAACACGTTGGATAATTTGCATGGCATCATCACCTACTGTCCCCGTGATTTTTCTTCCCTGATATCCGGCGGCGCGATTTGGCCGACTGACGCGGAATCTGTCATCTGTTTTAATGTTTCTCACATGATAAAAAAGGGGGAGGTTTTCACCCTCTCCCCTTAGTCTGCGATCTCTAGTTGAACTTTCTTAGAAGACTGTGCGCCGGCCGCAAATACGACAGAACGTATCGCTCTTGCAGTCCGCCCTTTTTTGCCGATGATTTTGCCGGTATCCTCTTTGTTGACAGAAAGGCGAAAGACGATCCGCCGTTCGCTTTCCTCTTTGGATACCTGTATGTCATCCGGGTGATCCACAAGCGGTTTGACCAAAGATACAATCAGTTCTTCCAAGTGCAGATCACTCATTACTTGCTTTGTTTAGCGTTGTGGAATTTTTCCATAATGCCTTCTTTTGAGAAAAGGTTGCGAACCGTGTCAGACGGTTTAGCTCCCGTTTGAAGCCATTTCAGCGCAAGCTCTTCATCGATTTTCACTTCCGCTGGTTTTGCCACCGGGTTGTAAGTTCCGACTGTTTCGATGAAACGGCCGTCACGCGGTGAACGAGAATCTGCTACAACGATACGATAGAAAGGAGATTTTTTAGCTCCCATGCGTTTTAAACGAATTTTTACTGCCATTTTACTAGCACCTCCGAAAATATTTCAACAAGATAGTATATTAACAATGATAAAAGTGTTTGTAAAGTGTTTTTTCTTAACAACGGTTTTATCATCTGAAAACAAGATTACATGAAGGGCAATTTAAATCCTTTTTTCTTCCCTTTTGTCATGTTTGTCATCTGCTTCATCATTTTTTTCATTTCATCAAATTGCTTTAGCAGACGGTTGACTTCCTGGACGGATGTCCCGCTTCCTTTGGCAATCCGTTTGCGTCTGCTGGCATTGATGATCTCCGGCTGCTCTTTCTCTTTCCCCGTCATGGACTTGATGATCGCTTCGACGTGGCTGAGCTGTTTTTCGTCAACCTTAACGTTTTTTAAGCCTTTCATTTTGCCTGCGCCGGGCATCATTTGAATCAGGTCTTCAAGCGGCCCCATATTGCGGACCTGTCCGAGCTGTTCCAAAAAGTCGTCGAGCGTAAAGCTCATATTTTTCATTTTTTGCTCGAGTTCTTTCGCCTTTTCTTCGTCTACGTTGGCCTGGGCTTTCTCGATAAGGGTGAGCACATCGCCCATTCCGAGAATCCGCGAAGCCATCCGTTCGGGATGAAACGGCTCCAGCGCATCAAGCTTTTCGCCCATTCCGGCAAATTTGATCGGCGTGTTTGTCACGGCGCGGATCGACAAGGCCGCCCCGCCCCTCGTATCACCGTCAAGTTTTGTAAGGATGACGCCTGTCACGCCAAGCTGTTCATTAAAGCTTTTGGCAACGTTTACCGCATCTTGACCCGTCATGGAATCGACGACAAGGAAGATTTCTTCCGGCTGAGCCGTTTCTTTTACCTTTTCCAGCTCATCCATCAGCTCTTCATCAATATGAAGGCGTCCCGCCGTATCGATGATCACATAGTCGTGGTGATCTTCTTTCGCCTTTTCGATTGCCTGTTTGGCAATGTCGACAGGGCTGACCTGGTCTCCGAGCGAGAATACCGGCATATCGAGCTGTTTGCCGAGCGTTTCCAGCTGCTTGATCGCAGCCGGGCGGTATATATCCGCTGCCACGAGCAGCGGGTTGCGGTTATGTTTTTTGCGAAGCAGGTTGGCAAGCTTTCCTGTCGTCGTCGTTTTACCGGCCCCTTGCAGACCGACCATCATGATGACGGTTGGCGGGCGCTTTGCCGCGGCGATCTTGCTTTCTTCGCCGCCCATCAGCTCCGTCAGCTCCTCTTTGACGACTTTAATGACCTGCTGTCCGGGTGTCAGACTTTTCATGACATCCTGTCCGACGGCCCGTTCGCTTACCTTTTTCACAAAATCTTTGACGACTTTAAAGTTGACGTCCGCTTCAAGGAGCGCCAAACGGACTTCGCGCATCATTTCTTTGACGTCTTGTTCCGTTACTTTTCCTTTTCCGCGGATTTTAGAAATCGTTTGCTGCAGTCGGTCGGCTAATCCTTCGAATGCCATTTTTCAGTGCCGCCTCCTAATCTAATTTCTCAAGCGCGTCGATGAGCGGAGACGCTTCAGGCTGACCGGCAGTCAGCTGTCTCAGCTCTTCAAAAATCTTTTTGCGCTCTTGAAATTTTTTAAACAAAAGTAGCTTTTCTTCATATTGCTCAAGCATGGCCTCGGTCCGTTTGATGTTGTCATAAACCGCCTGTCTTGAGACATGATATTCTTCAGCTATTTCGCCGAGGGAGAAATCGTCTAAATAGTAAAGCGACATGTAGCTTTTTTGTTTTGATGTCAACAACGACTGATAGAAATCAAACAGGTAATTCATTCGCGTTGTTTTTTCAAGCGTCATGAGACTCTCCCCCTTGTTAAGTCAAATCCCTTTACGATACACTAGTTTACGCTGATTTTTTTCATCTGTCAAGATTTTATCTTGTCATAATGTCCTGCAGCGTTTGTTAAAAAGAAAACCCCTTTTATATAGGGGCTTTCGCGTGCTATTCCTCTTTTTCAATCAGATCGGAAAACAGGCCGTATACGTAGGATTCGGCTTCAAACGGCTGCAGGTCGTCCATTTTTTCGCCGAGGCCGACAAACTTGACGGGAATCTTCAGTTCGTGGCGGATGGCGAGGACGATTCCTCCTTTTGCCGTTCCGTCGAGCTTTGTCAGGACAATGCCCGATACATCGGTGGCTTTGGAAAATTCCTTCGCCTGCGTCATCGCGTTTTGGCCTGTCGTGGCGTCCAGAACGAGCAGCACTTCATGAGGCGCGTCAGGAACCTCGCGCTGGATGACCCGTTTTACTTTTTCAAGCTCCTTCATCAAGTTCACCTTGTTTTGCAGACGTCCCGCCGTGTCGCACAGCAGTACATCAGCGCCGCGCGCTTTGGCGGCTTGAACGGCATCATAGATGACGGCTGCCGGATCCGAGCCTTCGGCCTGTTTGACGACATGGGCACCGACCCGCTCTCCCCACACTTCAAGCTGGTCGATTGCACCGGCGCGGAACGTGTCTCCTGCTGCGAGAACAACGTTTTTGCCTTCTTTGACAAACTTGTGCGCGAGCTTGCCGATCGTCGTCGTTTTGCCGACGCCGTTGACCCCGACAAACAGGATGATGTTCAAGCGGCCGTCTTCCACGCGGAGCTCTGAAGCTTCCTGCTCCCCGCCTTCATAAATGTCGACGAGCTTTTCAGAAATAACGGACCGCACTTCCTTCGGGTCCTGGATATTTCTTCGTTTGACCTCGGTCTTCAGCTCATCGATCAGATCCATCACCGTTGACACGCCGACGTCTGCTCCGATCAGCACTTCTTCAAGCTCTTCGAAAAAATCTTCATCGACTTTCCGGTAGCGGGAGACAAGTTCATTGACCCGCTCCTGAAATGAGTTTCTCGTTTTGGCGAGCCCTTCTTTAAACTTTCCTGAGACTGAGTCTGTTTGCTTCGTGATTTTTTCTTTCAGTTTTTTAAAAAAGCTCATGACTGGTAACCTCGCTTTATTGAACTAATTCTTTCGTATCTTCAAGCTTGACGGAGACAAGCTTGGAAACGCCTGATTCCTGCATTGTTACGCCGTAGAGAACGTCGGCTTCTTCCATCGTTCCCTTTCTGTGCGTAATGACGATAAACTGCGTTTCGCGGCTGTATTTTTTCAAATATTGCGCAAAGCGGAACACGTTCGCTTCGTCAAGCGCAGCCTCAACCTCATCAAGCACGCAGAACGGAACGGGTCTGACCTTCAGGATCGAAAACAAGAGGGCGATCGCCGTCAGAGCCCGTTCTCCGCCGGAGAGGAGGCTTAAGTTTTGCAGCTTTTTCCCCGGAGGCTGAGCGATGATGTCGACGCCCGACTGAAGCAGATCGTTCGGATCGGTCAGCTTCAGTTCGGCTCTGCCGCCGCCGAACAGCGCGCGGAAGACGTCTTCGAAATGGGAGCGGATTTGCTGAAACGTATCTGAAAAGCGCTTCGTCATTTCTTCGTCCATTTCCTCAATTACCTGAAAGAGCGTATTTTTCGCTTCAAGCAGATCGTCTCTCTGCTCTGTCAGGAAAACGTAGCGCTCATTGACCCTTTCATATTCCTCAATACTTCCGAGGTTCACGGTGCCCAGCTCTTCGATCGCCAGCTTGATCAGCTTGACGCGCTTTCTCGCTTCTTCGGGACTGAGCTCAAGCGGATATTTTTCCTTCGCCCATTCAAAGGAGAGGCCGTATTCCTCCCTCAGGAATGACAGCAGGTTGTCCAGCTCCACTTCCATGCGGCCGAGCTTGACTTCTTCATCTTTCAGGAGGCCGGCCATTTGTTTGTACTGGCGCTTCATTTCTTTCAGTTCAAGCTCTTCTGTTTCAAGGCCCTGCTGCAGCTTCATCCGCTGCTCCCTTCTTGAGGCGATAAGCTCGGCGGTTTTGTTTTTATCGTTCAGTTTCTTCTTCGCGGCTTCTTCAAGCTTTTCCTCGCCGCTTGTGCTGGACGACATCTCATTTGTCAATAATGACAGGTCTTCTTTTGCAATCTTCAGCGCTTCTTCGTTCTCGGCAAATTCCTCTTCAAGCCTTGTGAGCTTTTCCCGTTCGTTTGCACATGACTGCTCGGTTTTGGCGAGAACGACCTTTAGATCTGTAAGCTCGCTTTGCAGCGCCTCCTTGGTTGAAGTCTGCGTCTGCTTTCTTTCCGTCAGGCTCCCGATTTTCCCGTCGAGCGCTTTTAAGCTTTCGGACATGGCGGAAAGCTTTTCTTCGAGCTCTGCCTTCCTTTGTTTCTTTTCGTCGTCTTCTTTCAGGAGCGCCGATTTTTCCTCGTCGTAAAGCTCCAAGTGGCTGTTGACGTTTTTCTCAGCGATTTCAAGCTCATAGAGGCGTCCTTTGATCTCCTGCTGCTCAGCGCGCAAACGCTCTCCGTCTTCGCGCAGCGATTGAAGCTCCCGTTCAAGCTTTTGGATCGCTTGTTTTAAGCTTTTCACTTCGGCTTCGAGCGCTTCGGTTTTTTCTTCCATTACCTTTAGGCGCTCTGCCGCTGTTTCTAGCTCCCGGTTTCGGCCCAAAAGAGAGTTGTTTTTCTTCTTGACGGCACCGCCGGTCATCGATCCGCCCGGATTGACGACGTCGCCTTCAAGCGTGACGATGCGGTATCTGTGTCCAAGCCGTTTGGCAAGCTCGTTGGCCCCTTTTAAGTGCTCGGTGATGAGCACGGTGCCGAGCAGGTTTTGCACAACCGTCCTGTACCTGGGATCGAACGACACGAGCTCGCTTGCGATCCCGATAAATGACGGGTGCTCTTTTGCGGCTTCGATGTCGCGGGGCTGGATGCTGCGCTCTTTGATGACAGAAAGCGGAAGAAAGGTCGCACGTCCTGACGAATGCTTTTTCAAATATTGAATGGCCCGTCTTGCCGCGTCTTCGTTTTCGGTCACGACGTGCTGCGCAGAAGCGCCCAAAGCGATTTCGACCGCCGTCTCATACCTTTCGTCCGTCTTGACGAGCTCAGCGATCGCTCCGTGGATGCCCGCTAGCTCACTTCTTGCTTTCAACACTTCTTTGACGCCTTGATAAAATCCGGAAAAATCCTCCTGCATGGCTTCAAGCATCTCTTTTTTAGAGCGTGCCTGCTGAACGTATTGATACGCCTGGTAAAGAGCCGATTCTTTCTTTTCGTATTCGTTTTTCTTCAGCTCATAGTTTTTCTGCGCGTCGCGGTAAGCTTTGATCTGCTCGCCGAGACGCTTCTCCAAGAGGCTGAATTCGTGTTCGGCTTTTGTTTTTTGCTCGGCGATATCCCGCCGTTCGCTTAAGTATTTTTCATTGTTGCCGGCAAGCCGTTTTTGCGCAGCTTTCGATTGGGACATTTGATCGTCTAAAAACTGCAGCTCGTTCCGCAGAGACGCCTGTTCATTCAGAAGCTCGAAATAATCGCTTTTGAGCTGTTCGATCTCTTCTTCTACATTTTCGCTGTAAACCGAAAGCGCCGCCGTTTTTTCTTTGACCTCTTGTGCGAGTCCCTTTGTTTCGGCCTGCAGTTTTTCAAACACAAGCTTTTGTGCGGCGATTTTTTCTTTCAGACTGTTTTCTTTTTCCCCGCGCTGGGCGATTGTATCTTCAAGCTGGGCCCTGTTTTGGCTCGCGTTCTTTTTCCGCTCTTTCAGCACTTCTTTTCTGCCTTCGAGCTTTTCAAGCTCCTCGCTTGTCAAAAGGAGGACCTGCTGAAGCTCATCAACCGATTCGTCAAGGGCCTGGATTTTATCCCTCGCCTCTTCGATTTTGGCTTCCTTCGCCTGGATGGCTGACGAGGAAGCCATTTCTTCATCTTTCGCTTTTTCGACCTTTTGTTTGAGCGCCTCCCATTTTTGGTGAAGCTCCTCAATGTCATACGCCGTCAAAGCGATTTCTATCTTTTCGAGCTCGTCCTTTTTCCCGAGGTAATCTTTGGCGATCGACGCCTGCATCTTCAGCGGTTCGACCTGGCTTTCAAGCTCATGGAGGATGTCTTCCACGCGGTTCAAATTGTCCTGTGTTTCAAACAGCTTGTTTTCGGCTTTTTTCTTTCTCGTTTTATATTTTAAAACGCCCGCCGCTTCTTCAAAGATGCTTCTCCGCTCTTCCGCTTTGCTGCTGAGGATTTCCTCGACCTTCCCCTGGCTGATGATCGAAAACGCTTCTTTTCCGAGTCCGGAGTCCATAAAGAGATCGATGATATCCTTCAGGCGGCACGACTGATTGTTGATGAGAAATTCGCTTTCCCCGGACCTGTATACCCTCCGCGTCACACTGACCTCATGAAAGTCAATCGGAAGGAAGTGGTCTTCGTTATCAAGCGTCAGCGTCACCTCGGCGAGGTTCAGCTTTTTCCGCGAGTCGCTCCCGGCAAAAATGATGTCTTCCATTTTGCCGCCGCGCAATGATTTGGCGGACTGTTCCCCCAGCACCCAGCGGATCGCATCGGTAATGTTGCTTTTTCCGCTTCCATTCGGGCCCACGACGGCTGTCACACCTTTAACAAAATCTACAGAAATTCGTTCTGCAAACGATTTAAAACCTATTACGTCCAAACGTTTGAGGAACATCCTGATCCTCCTTATGTATTAAAGTATTACAATTCTATCACACCTTTGGATAAAGGCGTAAACATATCGAAATCCCCCTGGATGCTAGCAAGGGGGATTTACTGTTTCATATGGTGTTTTTGCAGCTTTGCGAGTGCTTCCTGAGCGGCATGCTGTTCAGCTTCTTTTTTGGAACGGCCGCTTCCCACCCCGAGCACTTCTCCTTTTAGCGATACGTTTGCTTCAAATTCGCGGTTGTGCGCCGGACCTTTTTCCTGAAGGATTCTGTATTCCAAAGTGCCGCGTCCGTCGCGCTGTACAAATTCCTGCAGCTGGCTTTTAAAATCCATCACATGAGAAAAAGCACCATCATCGATTTTAGGGAAAACGTACGCTTTCAGAAAAGCTACAACAGCTTCAAGCCCCTGATCGAGATAAAGCGCGCCGATAAACGCTTCAAACACGTCGGCCAACAGCGCCGGCCGCTTTCTTCCGCCCGTCATTTCCTCTCCTTTTCCGAGAAGGACAAGCTCCCCGAAGGACAGCTCATGGGCAAGAGAAACCAAAGAAGGCTCGCAAACGATCGCCGCTCTCAATTTCGTCAAATCCCCCTCGCTCATCGCCGGGTATTTGGCGTACAAAAATTGAGAAATCGTCAGTTCCAAAACAGCGTCTCCTAAAAACTCAAGCCTTTCATTATCTTCATACGGCTTCTTCCGATGCTCATTCACATAAGATGAATGTGTAAATGCCTGGTATAAAAGCTTCTCATTTTGAAATTGAACCGAAATCCGTTCTTGAAACTTTTTAAACTGCTCCGCTTTCTTTTGAAACAATTTTTTGTCTCTGAAATGTGAATGTTTTGACATAGCAACCTCCATATGGGCACATCAGGTTCACCTAGACCTCCTGTTAGAAAAAGGCAGGGTTCGTTTTTCGTTCGGCAAAACATTAAGCTAAAGCCGCATGTATAAAGGGATAAAGCCCCGTCTTTAAACGGGACTTTAAGTTAGCTTACTGCTTACTATTTATGTAGTTCACAGCGTCACCGACTGTTGCAATCTTTTCAGCATCTTCGTCAGAAATCTCCATATCAAACTCGTCTTCAAGTTCCATGACAAGCTCAACTACATCCAGGGAATCAGCGCCTAAATCCTCTTTAAAAGAAGCTTCAAGAGTGACGTCAGCTTCATCTACGCCAAGGCGGTCTACGATGATTTTTGTTACACGCTCTAATGCGTCTGCCATAGCTATTCACCTCCCCTCAAGTATTATAGTTGATTCGTTTTTAAAAAACCAGAGATAATTACATTTTTACAGCATAACCATTCCGCCGTCGATATTCAGCGTCTGGCCGGTCATGTAGCGCGACTGGTCAGAAGCAAGGAAGACGACGACACTGCTGATGTCAGAAGGCTCCCCGAAGCGGGCAAGCGGAATCTGTTTCAGCATTTCGTCCTGAATGTCTTTTGTGAGCTTGTCCGTCATTTCCGTTGAAATAAAACCCGGAGCGATCGCATTTACGGTAATGTTTCGAGAGGCAAGCTCTTTAGCCAGCGTTTTCGTCAGGCCGATGACGCCTGATTTCGCCGCGACATAGTTCGCCTGTCCGGCGTTTCCGACGACGCCGACAACTGAGGCGACATTGATGATCCGGCCGCTTCTCTGCTTCATCATCTGTCTTGTCACAGCTTTGGAGCAGTTGAATACCCCTTTTAAGTTTATGTTAATGACATCGTCCCATTCATTTTCTTTCATTCTCATGAACAAATTGTCTTTCGTGATGCCGGCATTGTTGACGAGAATATCGATTGAACCGAAGCGCTCAAGCGCCTTTTTCATCATTGCCTGAACTTCGTCGGCATTGGAAACGTCCGCTTTAATTGCAAACGCATCGCGGCCCAGCGCCTTGATTTCATCGACAACTTCGTTCGCCTTCGCTTCATTTCCCGCGTAATTGACGACGACGTTCGCTCCGTTTTTCGCGAGATCCAGCGCGATCGCACGGCCGATTCCCCTTGAAGCACCGGTAACAACGGCTGTTTTATTCTCAAGCATTTTCGTTTTCCTCCTTCAATGTTTGAACGGCGAGGTCAATCGTATCAGGGTCAGATACGGCAATCGTTTTGACTCTGCGGTTCACTTTTTTAACAAGCCCAGACAACACTTTGCCCGGCCCGATTTCAATGAACGTCGTGACGCCTTCGTCGATCAGCCTGCTGATCGATTCTTCAAAGCGGACCGGTGAATAGAGCTGTTCAATCAGCTTCTGTTTGATCTCGTCTTTATCCGTTATCACGTCTGCGGTCACATTTGAAATGACAGGGATTGACGCATTTTTAATGCTGCATGCGTCAAGTACTTCACGCAGCTTTTCAGCGGCGGGCTTCATCAGATCTGAATGAAACGGTCCGCTGACTTCGAGCGGAATCGCGCGCTTCGCACCGTTTTCCTTGGCGAGTTCTGACGCAAGTTCGACCCCTTTGGCCGTACCCGAAATGACGATTTGCCCCGGGCAGTTCAAGTTGGCGAGCTGGACGAGGTGGCCATCTTCAGACACCTGATCCGTCACTTTTTTTAACGCCTCTCCGTCCATGCCGAGAATCGCGGCCATCGCGCCTTCTCCGGCAGGAACCGCTTCATTCATGAACTCGCCGCGTTTTCTGACGGCGTACACGGCGTCTCTAAACGACATCGCCCCGGCAGCCACGAGCGCGGTATATTCGCCGAGGCTGTGGCCCGCTGCAAAATCGGCTTCAATGCCGTATTCTTTTAGTTTTTCAAGCGCGGCGATGCTGGCCGTTAAAAGGCTCGGCTGCGCATTGTATGTAAGGGTCAGTTCTTTGGCGTCGCCTTCAAACATAAGAGCGCTCAGCTTTGTTTCCAGCGTTTCATCCGCCTCTTCGAAAATCCGTCTTGCTTTCGGCTCTTTCTCATACAGCTCACGTCCCATGCCGATATGCTGTGATCCCTGGCCCGGGAATAGAAATGCAATCTTACCCATGTTGTAAAACCTCCAGACTATTCATCTGCTTTTTGTTGTATTTTTTCTTCAATAAAAGACGCGACATTTTGGCTGACCATCTCTCTCGCCTGGCGGATCGCATGGTAAACGGCGCGCCCGTCCGACGAACCGTGCGCTTTGATGACCGGCGCCTTCAAACCGAAAAGCCCTGCTCCGCCATATTCGGAGTAGTCCATTTTCGTTTTCATTTCTTTCAGCTTCGGTTTCAGCGCGGACGCCGCCAATTTGGCGGTAAAGCTTGATGTCAGCGTGCTTCTCAGCATTTTAAAGATCGACAAAGCCGCGCCCTCAACCGTCTTCAGGGCAACGTTTCCGGTAAAACCGTCCGTTACGATGACATCTGCGACTCCGTCCAGCATGTCGCGCGCTTCCACATTGCCGATGAAGTTCAAATCCGTCTCCTTCAGCTTTTGAAAGGTCTGTTTTGCAAGTTCATTTCCTTTTTTGTCTTCCGTTCCGACGTTCAAAAGCCCGATTCTCGGATTTTTCACGCCGAGAACCTGCTCGCCGTATACAGAACCCATGATTGCGTATTGGACGAGATGCTCAGGCTTCGCATCTACGTTCGCTCCGACGTCCAGAAGGAGAAAGCCGTCCCCCGCCACCGTCGGCAGCGTCGGTG
>NZ_LECW02000014.1:69709-92971 GCF_001042475.2 Bacillus glycinifermentans | reverse complement strand
AGTAAATCTTATCGATAAATCAAAAATAAATAGTCTCCTTTTTTGTCTCTATTTTTGTCCTCAAAAAGTTTATTTTTTGTCCCAATAAAAAAAGCACTCAGATGATTCCGAGTGCTGTAGCAAGGCGATAAATCGCCCTTTTCTTTAACCTGTAATAAGCATTTTTGGTAATACCCAAATCCATATAGATGTTGATGTCTTTCACCCTGGCAGCCGTCAGGTATTTCTTTTCGATAATCAAACGTTCTTCATCGTCCAAGCTGTTTTGTAAAGCTCGTTCCATCTGTTTGACCTTGAGCTCGTTAAAAGTGGATGAATCCCGGAGGGAAGGAAATGCCTTCATGCCGCGATTTTCGCATTCCTTTTGATTTTCAAGCTGGACTTTGATTGCCCTATAATCTTTCAATTCTTTAATCACAATTTCACGTACAGCTCTAGTGTCTACTGGTTCGAAAAATGTTAATTGTTCAATGCTCATGCCAATTTCTCCAATCGTGCTTTTACTGCTTCTAATAAAGCATCTTGCCCCAATGCCTTCCCTTCCAGGGCTCTCATTACATCCTCGTCCACGGTCCCTTCTGTCACCAGGTGATGAACGATGACGCTTTGCTTTTGCCCCTGTCTGTCCAGCCTGGCATTTGCCTGTTGGTATAGCTCCAGGCTCCAGGTCATACCGAACCAAACAATGATATGGCCGCCATCTTGAAGGTTTAGCCCGTGTCCGGTAGAAGCCGGATGCGCCAGAAGCATTTCTATTTTCCCGGCATTCCAGGCTTTTATATCTTTGCTGCCATTTAAAGTCCTTGCATTTTTGAATCTGTTTTGAATCCGTGAAAGATCGTGCTGATAACAATAAAACACCAGGATCGGGTTTCCGTTTGCTGCCTCCACTATGTCTTCCAGTTTGTTTAGCTTTTCATCGTGTATTTCTTGAATTTTTCCGTTCTCATCATAAACCGCACCATTTGCCAGCTGCATCAATTTGTTAGAAAGAACAGCCGCCGTATCAGCCACAACATCACCGCCAGCGAAAGGCAACAGCAATTCTTTTTCAAGTTGCTTATATTTCTCCTTGGCTTTTGCCGGAAGAGTCACTTTCATTATGTTGTTGATTCTTTTCGGCAGATCGAGCCAGTCTTTTGCCTGCATGCTAATGCAGATATCAGAAATCTTTTTGTGTATTGATTGCTCGGCCCCGTCTCTTAACTTCCAGCTATAAATGATCGTTCGGTTTCGCTTATCGGGCTGAAAATATTTTTCTCGATAACTGGTTACCGTTTTGCCCAGACGTTCCCCCTGGTCTAACAGATACATTTGCGGCCATAGATCAATTAAACTATTTGGGGCTGGCGTCCCCGTCAATCCCACAATTCTTTTGATAAAAGGGCGAACCTTTTTTAAGGCTCTGAATCTTTTAGCCTTGGAAGATTTAAAGCTTGATAGCTCATCTATCACGACCATGTCAAAAGGCCATTTCTTGCCGTAGTAATTGACAAGCCATTCAACGTTTTCACGATTGATCACATAAATGTCCGCGGGCGCATGTAAAGCTGAAACCCTTTGATGTTCGGGACCCAACACTTTTGATACACGAAGGTATTGTGTGTGATCCCATTTCTCTGCCTCGCGGCTCCAGGTATCTTCTGCAACCCTCAACGGTGCGATTACTAAAACCTTCAAAACATCGAAATAATCATGAAGCAGATCGGAAACAGCGGTTAACGTGCTTACCGTTTTTCCCATCCCCATATCAAGGAAAAGGCCAGCGGCCTCACTTTTGATAATGTGCTGAATGGCATGCTCCTGGTATTGGTGAGGCTTAAACTTCATGAAAGAACCTCCTAATAAAAGCGTCTATTGTTTCCCGGGAATCAAGTTTGCAAACGGTAAAGCCTAAACTTTCTAAGTCCCGTTTTCTTTTCTCCTGCAAGGGCCGAAGGTTTTTCCCGGGTGCTTTCATTTCTGCAAAGACTGCCCTTCCTCCCGGAATCAAAACAAGTCTATCCGGCACCCCTGACATTCCCGGAGAAACAAATTTAAGTGCCTGACCTCCCAAGCTCTCTACCTTCCGTTTGAGAAGTCGCTCCAATTGACTTTCCTGCAATATTACATCCACTCCTTTTGCACTTATGTCCATATGGCCATGACTCTATATAGACTACTGAAATAAAGAGATTATAGAGATTTTCTTATATGCGTACTCTATATTCTTTTATATATCTTTTATATAAATACTATGGACACATGGACACATATAAGGGCTAACCGTTGCCCTGACTGGCTTTGTAGTGTGTCCATGGTCTGGAAACATGGACACAAGCCATGGACACATGGACACACGCTTTTAAATTTTCCACATTTTACATGGACACATACCGCAAAACATGGACACAAGTTTTTAAGTTCTAATAAAGGCCCTTTGATGGCCGTAATTTTTTCCAAAATAAAGCCGGCCTCGGCCTTTTGTGTATTCCGTCCATCCCGGAAGGCGTCTCAAAATATCATTGATCTCTCTGGCCTGCATCGGGTTCATTTGCTTTGGGTCGCCCTCAAACAATTCGACCCAAACTTCCATTGCACAAACCTTGTCCCTTTGGACCGTTCCTTCGTCGGTTTCTCCAAAGTCGCTGCCATGGATGAACCGTCTTCGCTCGCCGATGTCTTTTTTGGCCCAATCCTCGGGGAGCAACCGGTTTAAATACTCCTCGATCAAACCGGCTTTAGCACTTTCCTCAGTATGTGCCTCCTGGGCTTCTTTTGCGGCATCTGCCAATTTACCGGACAGATAAAGAGGCTCTTTTTCGTTCCAACAGTCAACAGCCTCTGCCCAAATCTGATCAATTTCATATTGGTTCATGTCCGTCCAGAGGTTTTTTGTACGCTTTTGAACGGCAACCACAACCGGCCAAAACCGCCGGTTTCCGGTTCGGTCTCTCAGAAATGTCACATCATTCGTTGAACCAAAGAAAACGCACTGCCGCGGGAAAACGGAAATCTGGCGGCCGTATGCTACTCGATAGCTGTCCTCCTGTTTCGATATGAAATGCTTAACGGCTTCCGCCTCAGCTTTCCGGGTTGCGGACAGCTCGGCCAACTCAATGAGCCATGCGCCTTGTAATTGCTCATAGGCTTCTTTCCCTTGAACGGTAGTGATCGAATCAGAGTGCCAGCCCATACCAAGTTTTTTGATAATGTAGCTTTTTCCGACTCCCTGCGGCCCCACCATAACCAGGACATTATCGAATTTCAGTCCAGGTTTCAGGACCCTGCCAACTGCTGCCGTGAATATCTTACGGGTTACGGCCCGGACATACTCAGAGTCTTCAGCACCTAGGTATTCAATGAACAGCGTGTCAAGACGCGGTAGCCCATCCCATTCCAAGCTATTCAGATAATCTTGTACCGGGTGGAATTTGTTTTTCCCCTGCACCTCCATAAGCGCATCATGAACCTTTCCTTGACCTGAAATTCTATAAACAGTTTCAAGGTAGTTACGTAAAGAAGCATCATCTCTGTCCGTCCAATAATCCCCCTCTGACAGCTTACGCCAAGGTAGATCACCTAAGACGGCGGCCCGATGGGAAAAATCATTCCAGGCAATCTTCCCTGCCAGGTGTGGATCATTTTGTAAGATCAAAATTATATTTTTGGCGGTAGAAAGAATATCCCCGTTCTTTTTGACGTCAAGCTTTTCAAACCAATCGCTATCTACATCCTCAATGACTCCAAATTCTTCATTTGCTGCCTGTAGTCTTTCCTGGCCTAAAGTTCGCTTGACGTTTTTATCCGCCTGAGCGAACTCAGTCATGGCCGTAAAAGACGGGAGCCGGACGACCGGCGTCCCTGGCTCGGCTTCCTCATCGCGCATGCCGAATTTATGAATACGAACCAGATCAAACGCATTGACCAGTTGCCCGCCTATCGGGTCCGTACCATGATGGGAATAGGCAAATTTATCGTCATCATAGAGAATCAGGCCGCCGGTCGTAGAACCGGCTTTATAGGTAAAGCGCCCCGGCCCTGCTTCTTCATACACATCAGATAGAAATGTTTCGATTGCCTCAGTAATTGAATACGTGCGGCAGAAGGCCCCGACCATTCCGTTTTTCTCGTGGGGGTCACCTTGCTTGTCCGCGAGCTTCTGACGTTGTTTTTGAAGCCTGGACGATTCAGGCCAATAAGACGGGTCTTTCCAATCTGTGTACCGGGATAAGACCTCGTCAGGATCAAGCCAGGGCAAATCTTGCAGCCTGAAAACGAACTCCCCATCTTTAGAAGTTGACGGCCAATACATAAGCCGATGCGGCTGATATGTTGTATCATCGAAAAAATCAATGCCTAAATCCGCCGCCAAGCGTCGGGAGACTGCCTGATACTCGTCAGGTGTTATAGGCCGTTTTAACGGAATAACCAGGCGCAACCTTGGAGCTGTGCTGCTGTGCTTATGCGTTGAGTACGCGGCGCACGCAAAATCGAACATCATTTCAACCGACGCCCACAGATCACCTTTGATAAAGTCAGCATCCAGCGTAACCACCTGGCGCCAGACCACAGAGTCAGTTTTTCGCCGGCCACCCTTTAAAGTACCGCCGACGAACCCGCCGACGTCTTTTATTTGGTCCTGCTGCGCCTTCGACATTTTTTTATACTCTTCCGAGGTTTCAGATGTGTAATTTGGCGTTGATAGCTTTTTCAGCAGGTCGGACCAAAGAATGTCTTTGTTCTTCCAAGCCTTGTCCCAACGGTTGCGACCTGTTGCGATGGTGATAGACCCGTCATGCTGCACTCGTTTTTTAAAAGCTGTTTCCATCACCGGCAAGCTCCCTCCATTCCTTTCAATTTTCTTCAACGATCACAACAGCGTTGTTAATTATGATTCGTTTTCCGTCCAGATCGAATTTTACTTTGTTCCCATAGTCATTGACTTCAACATCAAATTTTCCTTTGTAGGTTTTGATCTTATTTCCGTTCTGATCGTAGACGGTTGCTGTTCGATTCAATCCGTTATGGGATGACTCAATGTCCTTTGCTGTTCTGTCCCATGACTCTGACTGGCAGCCGGCTATAACTGCGACAAGCAGCAGAATTACGATTGTTGCAATAGCTTTTTTCATTTCTCATTCTCCCCCTCGTCAGCCTCATACCATGTGACATTATCGCTTACTTGTTCATAAACCCAATCCGCAAACTGTTCGTTTATTTCTTCCTCTGTTGCGTCATCGTAAAATTCCACTATTTCAGTCACTTGATCATTAAATCCTCGATTCCATTTGAAAACTATTCTTTTCACTTCTCATTCTCCTTCCGACTCCGGCCGATTATATTTTTTCAGTTGCGAAATAAAAAACGCTATAAAAATCAACTTTGAAAGGCTTTTTGCATCTTTCACAATGCATTTCAAATTCTCCCGCCTCATCACCCACCTCTAAATAATCGTGAATGTTCGATATTTTCCATTTGCAATGAGGGCATTCTATTACATCTGCTATATGATCAATCATCAGGCATCATCTCCCGTCTTTTTCAATCCATTTCATATATTCGGAATCTCTTTTCCTAGCAAACAAGAAAAGCCCGAGCAGGGCTATAAGGCTTCTCAAAAATCGCATGCTTTCAGCCCCTATCAATCTTTTTTATAGTAATCTGTGACAAACCCGTCAGCTGTCAGCGGCAGCCCCTTTGCCCAAGGGATAGGCTCACCCATCACCTTTTCAACGTGTTCCAGGGAGCCTGCCCCTTCCTCAGTATCCAAAACGGCTTCGTCATGAATGTGCATAACCGTACGGTAGCCGGCGGCATCCAATCGCTTTAATGCGACAGCGAGACAATCGCGGGCGACGGCCTGGACAATGTTCTCCGTAAGTTTTCCGCCATAAGTATTCAGCCTGGTCCATTTGCCGTTTTCCGAGCCCTCATACGTCAGAGCGTCTTTTCCAAAACGTTCATCGCGTATAAGCTTTGGCCTGGCATATGCCAGGCGGCGGCCAGATGGAAGCTGAATAAAGAGAATGCCGGACTCATAGAAGAAAAGTAAACCGTGCTGCAGCCGTTGTTCTTTACGATCGCGAACTGCTGAGATCGCGGCCTTTTCAACGTCATACCAAAACTTCACGATGTTTGCGTTGGATTCACGCCAGGCGTCAACCAATTCCGGGAGCTCCTCTTCCTTGAGCCCCATGTCTAAGGCGCCCATTTGAATCAAGGCGCCCTTTCCGCCTTGATAGCCTAGGGCTAATTCAGCGATTTTTCCCTTTTGTCGCAAAGGGTTTCCTTTGGTTATCGATTCAACCGGCACATTGAACATTTGAGAGGCAGAGGCTTCATAAATCTTGCCATGTGTATTGAAAACCTCTAAGCGCCATTTTTCACCTGAAAGCCAGGCAATGACCCGGGCCTCTATTGCGGAAAAATCGGAAACAATGAACCGGCAGCCCTCAGACGGTATAAACGCCGTCCGGATAAGCTGCGATAATACAAAAGGCACCCCGTCAAAAAGCAGTTCGATCATTTCATACTGACCCGCTTTTAACAGATTACGGGCGGTATCCAGGTCTGATAGTTTGTTTTGCGGTAGGTTCTGAACCTGTACAAGCCTGCCGGCCCATCTGCCCGTCCTGCCTGCGCCATAAAATTGAAGCAGTCCCCGGACACGGTTATCCTGACAAAGCGCCCTTTCTATGGCCTGGTACTTTTTAACGGAGGTTTTAGATAACTCCTGGCGGAGCTTCAAAACCCGTTTGACGGTCTCATCCTCTGACTTATCGATCATCTTCGAAATGGCATCTTTATTGAGGCTCGTCACCTTTAGTCCTTTTTCTTCTAGCCAGGCTTTTAATTGAGAAACGCTATTTGGGTTTTCTAAGCCCGTCAGTTCCTTTGCTTCTGCAATCAGTTTGTTTTGATATGACGTGTCACAAGCTATAGCATGCTTGACCAATTCCGTATCTACCCGGACCCCGCGGTCATTGATCTCCTGATCAAGCGCCCATAGAGATTGTTCTGATTGTGGAACCTCGTATTTTATTAGGCGTTTCCTAATAGCCCGTTCCACTTCAACGTCTTGGATACAATAAGCCTTAAATTTCTCCCATTTCTCCGGATCGTGTTCAGGGAGGTTACGGGTTCGCCCGCCGTTCGCCTTTGTTGGCTTACACGGAATAGAAAAATACCTGATTAACGCTTTGCCGGCTTTATCTTTTTGAGCTTCCAGCTTCATTGATTTTGCTACGCCATCAAGATTGCCTGGGAGCCCGAGCGTTGTCGCATGCACGGCCGTACAACGCCATTGATCCGGCAGCATCAAAAGGTCAAAATGTTTGGCGATACAAGTTCTTTCAAAATTGGCGTTATATGCGGTTTTAATGACTTTGGAGCTCGTCAAAGCTGCCAAAAGTTCAGGGGGGAGCTTTTCGCCCTGGGCTAAATCAATTATTTGGATCGGCTCATCATCAAAAGCATAAGCAAACAGCAAAATTTCAAAGTCCGGAGCCTCCGTATAGGCGTAGACGCCTGACTTGATCAGATCAACGCTGGAATAGGTTTCTATGTCAATGGCTAACGTTTTCATGAATTTCACGCCTTTTTCTTTTCAATACCTAGCTTCCCGTTTGAAAGCTTTAATTCCATTTCAGACAGCTCACCTTTCAGTAAGTCGAGCTCAAATATTTTTTCGAGAAAACGGGTCTTAGAAGTCACTATATCGCCTAAGTATTCAAGCATTGCCCTGTCCTCTTTCTCGGTGAAAGTCGCTAAAATTTCTTTATCTTCGTACTCATCGACATCCCTATATTGAGTTACTACAAGCCAAACTTTTTTCATATTTACAGCCTCCTACTCTATTAAAAGAGGGGAAACAATCGTCTCCCCTAAATCCTTCAAATTAGCTTAAAAAGTCGTCGTCATCGTCTTCCTCGATATCGAGGGCGTCAAAGTCATCTTGAGCGCGAGAGCGTCCGCCGAGATAGTCCCCGTCTTCCCATTTCTGTACGTTGTTTAGGCCGCATGCAATTCCTTTGTTTCCGGCTGTGTTAAACGGGTAGAAGTTGATAGACACGCGGCCATAGCATCCGGAATAGACTTCCTCAGAGTCAATAATTTCATTTAGATGAGCATCGACAACACCAGGGCGGGTCTTGCTGGAAGCATTTAAGAAGTAAGCTCCTGCGTATTCTTCCTGATCCGGTCTTTCCTCGTCACCGTCACGTAGAGGGGTTTTGAGGTTTTTCGGGATTTTACCGCCCCACTTGCTGGCCCCTGCTTGCTTTGCTGCCTCTACTGCAGCTTTAATTTTTTTCAGTGTTGCTTTATCTGACTTTGGAATGATGATTGACATGCTGTATTTTGGTTCCTGGCCTTCTTCAATCGCGTGCGGTTGAAAAATATGAACGTAAGAAAAACGAACCTTTCCTGTGATTACCTTTGTGCTTGAATTTGTGTTAACTGCCATTGTTTCATTTCTCCTTTATTTTTAAGTTTTTTTATTGAAAATCAGCTTGCGCCGATTCAACTGAATTGATCTCGGGGCGCTTGTCCGATTCTGGAACTAGGGTCGGTTTCCCCGTAGGCTTCACGACAAGATCGCCAAGGTGTTCATTAAATGCTTTTTTACCGATTGATTTTTCCAGGGCGGATATGCCAAGAAGCTCTTTATTGTATATCTCTTCTTCCGAATAGCCAGCTTCAAGAAGCTTGGCGGCTGCCTCGGTTTTATCGGCATATTTCCGGATACTCCGGCCTTCGACAAGCTTCCACCCTGGGAACCTCTTGCCGTGGTTTTCTGATTGCGATAAAGCATAATCCTGGACGTCTTTCGCCCACCGTTTTAATTCCTCAGCCTCATAAAGAACCTGGCCGAGCTCTTCTTCTGAAAGTAGTTCAGGCGCTTTGAAATCATATTTTGCAAGCTCCAGGTTTGCTTCTGCCCGCTTTCTGCAAGTAAAGCGCGCGCGACAGAACCGGCAATGATCACCGGAAATAAATTCCCCTTCTCCTGCTGCGGCCATTTCAGCCCGAGGCTTAACAAATTCCTCAGCCCAGGCCAAAAGCTGATCAGCTTTGATTTCGTCTGTTGATACACTATCGAGCCGGGGTTGAATAATTGTCATACGAACCGTTTCGATGTCATAGAGCATGCCGAATTGATTGATAGCCCCCAAAGCATACAGCCGCATTTGTGTATTTTCCTGGGCGGAGACAGGCACGCCCTTTCCGTATTTTAGGTCAATAATCTCCATTACGTTGTCACCGATCGCAACCACGTCACCAGTTCCAAAGCCTTCTGGCACCCATTCGCTATAATCTAAGCGCTGCTCGAAAAGGATAGTAGCGTCCCTTGTCCCAGCCTGTAGCGCGTTGATCCTTTCAACCACAAGATCAGCATAGCTTGTGACATAGTCGAGCATGGATTTAGAGAAAAGTTCATGTTTTTTTAGTTTGTTCAGCCGGCGCGTCCTGGCCGTTTTAGAAATTTTCCCGAAATGGTATTGCAAAAGTACTTCTGATAATTCATGAGCCAGGGTACCTTCTTCGGCAAAAACGCTCGTAGACTCTTCAAACTCCTGTTCCAGCCGGGCACTTGGTGTACAAGTGAGCCACCTTTTTGAGCCAGAGGCAGAAAGCAGGGCGTGCGCCCGGCTTGAATGGTCTGCCATTATAGAGCCTCCGCATACTTAAGTAGTTCAGTGTATTTTTCGGGCGGAACTTCTGAAAGCTTTTTCGCGCCAAACTTCGCGAACAGTTTTTTGACCTCGGCTTGCTTGCCTTCCTGGGCCAATGCCGCAAGCTTATCCCTGACAGCTTCCTTGCTGATTGCCGGCGTTTCTTCTACCTCATGGGTTGGTGGCTCTTCTTTTACTTCCTCAGTAGGCGGCGTTTCAACCTGTGGGGTCTCTTCCGTTTCTTGGGCAACGGCTTTGCCGTCCAAAACCGCTTCCTTATTGTTCAGTGCGTTGGCAAGCGCTTGGATAGCCGCAGCTAATCCAGGGGCCTCAATATTCACAGTGATATTCATGAAAAATTACCTCCTATTTTCTTCAATACGGCCACATGGTATAATGGCGCTGAATAAGTATTGTTTTAGGTCGCCTCTGCCAAGGCGGCTTTTTTATTTGTTCTCGTCGTCCTGGTCGTCCTCGCCCTTCAAATATTCCAGGGGATAGCCGTAACGGTTGATCTCTGTGATCATCGGATGCTCGATATTCATTGAAACGATCTCCCTACTGTCGAAACGTTTAACCCCCTGCCCGCGAATTTGGACGCGATTTCGTGAAGCCGGACAACCTGTTCCGGGTGCTCCATCCGTTTAAGGTCCTTGCAATTTGAAATGATTGTCGCCGCAATTTCAACGCACCCATCAAAGTCCTGGTCCTCAATGGCAGCGGGAAGCAATTCAGAAATAAGATTTTGCGTTGAGATGATCAGCCTTTCCGCCTTTTCACGGTCAGCTTTTAGAAAATGATTTAGGTTCATGCTTGAGCATCCTCCATTTCTTTAATTGTTTGGCTGTCCCCCTGACTCAGTAGGGTTACGTATTCAAAGCAATACTGTTTGATTTTCTTATCAGCAAACCTAGCTGCCCTAACTTTCCCTTTTGCAAGTAGCTTGCTTTTGAATTGAGCGAAAAAACAGGCAAGCTCGAGAGCCTTCAAAGCTGTCATGTTTATCACCTCCTTTCAAGCGCCTTTTGTTTTTAAGGATTCTTTTTCCATATCCTTTTCTTGTTGCTCCCTAGCCAAAATTCTCGGTATACTTGTACGCATAAAGAATTCAGCCATTCTCCTTTTGGTTGAATCTGATAAAGGTTTCATCTAACCGACCCCTGTCGTTCTTTTGTCTTGTATTTCCGTCATTTTTAATAAATTTAAATCGAGATCAATACAAATTGCTAATGATGTAAGAGCTGAAGCACCAGGAATATATCTCCCATTTTCAATGTCCGAAATATAACTTCTTGATAAACCTGTTTGTTTAGCCAATTCAAGCTGAGTTAATTTCTTCTTGCATCTTTGGCTTTTAATTAAAGCCCCTAAAAGTTTCCGATCAAACATTTGCTCACCTCCCTGTGTTGATAATCAAATTGTATTGCATTCACGTCATTTTGTAAAAATCCAAATTCCTTTAAAACTGAGCATTTTTAAGGAATTTCAAGAAAAATACTTGTATTAACGACATTTCGCTCATTTTTACTTTAAATTACTTGCATTTCCGTCATAAAAGAACTTGTATGGCCGTCATTTTCAGTCTATAATTTATTTATAAAACGTCGGTATAACCGACATAGGAAGGAGGTTTTTACAATGTCGGTTGGACAAAGAATAAGACATTGGAGAAAACAAAAAAAGTATACTCAAGCCCAGTTAGCTGAAAAAGCAAATATGTCAAGGTCATATCTTGCAGACGTTGAACGTGATAGATACAACCCAAGTGTTGAAACTCTAAGCTCAATTGCTAGAGCTTTATATATCCCTTTATCAAATCTTGTAGATGAAAATCAGCACTTTGTTTCTGAATCTACAGAAGAATATCGACCATCGGAGAAAGATGAAAAAGACATTGCAAAACGGATGGAGCAAATAAAGGAAGATTTAAAAAATGCAGAAGGTCTAAGTTTCTCAGGGGAACCAATGTCCGAAGAAGCTATTGAGTCCCTTTTAGAGGCTATGGAGTATGCCGTCCGTCAAACTCAACGAATAAATAAAAAATACATCCCTAAAAAATACAGAAAAAGTGACGATGACTAAACATAGAAAATCTTTTTAGGGGGCGATTACAATTTGGATTAAAAAAAAGGTAAATGAACTTATAGATAAGTATGGATCGAATAACCCGTATGAGTTGGCGGAAATGCTGAAAATACAGGTTATTCACCGGAATTTACATAAAGAGATAATGGGTTTTTATTTTTACGATCGGAGAAACAAATACATCTTTCTTAACTCAAATCTGAATGAAATTCAAATGAATTTTGTTTGCGCGCACGAGGTAGGTCATGGGGTATTACATCCTAAAGCAAATACACCCTTTATGCGTGAAAAGACGCTTTTCTCCACTAACAAAATAGAGGCGGAGGCAAATATCTTTGCAGTCGAATTGCTTATTCCAGACAATGCACTCCATGAATACCGGAACATGAATTATTCTATATACGATATAGCCCGTATTCATGGGGTGCCGCCCGAACTATGCCGTTTGAAAAAACTGTCCAATAAAGGGGGTGTTGAAAATGTGATCATGAAAAGAAAAATTTTTTAAGCTCAAAACCGAACATACGTTTTCATCGAGGTGTGATTTATGACTGTTGGAATTTACATTAGGGTAAGTACAGAAGAACAAGCAAGAGAAGGATTTTCTATATCTGCCCAACGTGAAAAACTGAAAGCTTATTGTGTATCACAAGACTGGACAGACTATAAGTTCTATGTTGATGAAGGAAAATCCGCGAAGGACACGAATCGTCCCTATTTAAAGTTAATGCTCGATCATATTCAACAAGGTTTAATCGACGTTGTTCTTGTTTATCGTCTTGACAGACTGACCCGCTCCGTTAAAGACCTGTATAAACTTCTTGATCTTTTCGATAAAAATAATTGTATTTTTAGATCAGCTACAGAAGTTTATGACACTGGATCAGCAACCGGTCGTTTGTTTATCACTCTTGTTGCTGCAATGGCACAATGGGAGCGTGAAAACCTCGGAGAGAGGGTTTCGATGGGGCAAGTGGAGAAAGCTAGACAAGGGGAGTTTAGTGCTCCGGCGCCTTTTGGGTTTAGAAAACAAGGAGAAACTTTAATAAAAGATGAAAAGCAAGGCCCTATTCTACTGGATATAATTGAAAAGGTCAAAAAAGGATGGTCTATAAGACAAGTAGCTAAATTTCTGGATGAATCTGAGCATATGCCTATCAGAGGTTACAAATGGCATATTGGTACAATCTTATCAATTTTGCACAATCCTGCTTTATACGGTGCTTTCCGTTGGAAAGATGAAATTTATGAAGATAGTCATGAGGGATACATCACAAAAGAGGAATTTGAAGAGCTCCAAGAAATATTATATTCGCGTCAGAACTTCAAAAAAAGAGAGGTAAAATCTAATTTTATTTTTCAAACGAAGTTAGTATGCCCCCAATGCGGTAACCGTCTTGGATGTGAGCGCAGCGTGTATTTTCGTAAAAAAGATCAAAAAAATGTGGAATCACACCATTATCGTTGCCAAGCATGCGCTTTAAATTACAAGCCGGCCGTTGGCGTAAGTGAGAAAAAAATTGAAAAAGCCTTACTCACTTATATGAAGAACGTTACCTTTGATTTAAAACCTATTGTTAAAGAAGAAAAAGATGATTCATTAGAGATTCAAAACCAGATCAAGAAAATTGAAAGGAAAAGAGAAAAATTTCAAAAAGCCTGGGCATCAGATTTGATGACTGATGAAGAATTTGCTGCAAGGATGTCCGAAACTAAAAACGTATATGAAGAATTGAAGAAACAACTCTCCGAAATCCAACCAAATGAGGACTTAACTGTAGACATTAAAAAAGCCAAGAAATTAGTAAATGAGTTTAAACTTAACTGGTCCTATTTGAATCATGCAGAAAAAAGAGAATACGTTCAATCCTTTATTGAAAAGATTGAATTCGAGAAAAAGGGCCTAACCCCTCGAATCCGCAATGTCTCCTTTTATTAGGGTTTGTGTCATCTACACACAGACGAAGTGCTCCTGAGACAAAAATCGCATATCTTCCATCAGCAAATTCGCTGCATCTTCAGGAAAGCGGATCACATGCCGCTCTTCGTACACAAGCTTATGAATGCGCCGGCCGAGTTCGAGAGCCGCCAATATTTGAACGGCTTTCGCGCGGCCGATGCCTGAGATGCTTGAAAGCTCTTCAACAGATGCTTCTTTTAATAAACGCAGGCCGTCGAACGTCTGAAGAAGGCGGTGTGAAAGCTGGAGGACCGATTCTTTTTTTGTCCCGGTCCTTAAAAGAATCGCCAGCAATTCATGGTTTGACAGGCTTTCGGCCCCCATGTTCAGCAGCCGTTCGCGAGGCCTTTCATCTTCCGGAAAATCTCTTAATTTTAATGGCAGATCGCTAATGATAAAACCCTCCCTGTGATTCCCCTTCCCGTTCGGTTCATCAATAGGAGTGCAGACCAAACCGCTGCAGCATTCTCATCGTTTTGGAAATCGGCAGCCCCACAACCGTGTAGTAATCTCCCTTAATATGTCTGACGAAGAGCGCACCCTTTCCCTGTATTCCGTATGAACCTGCTTTATCAAACGGTTCTCCCGTATCAATATAGGCGCTGATTTCTTTATCTTCGAGAGGCCAAAAGGTGACTTCGGTTTCCTCAAAAAATGTTTCGCATTTGCTGTTTGACTTGATGCAGACACCCGTCAGCACCGAATGGGTTTGTCCGGAAAGCATTTTAAGCATCCTTCCGGCTTCCCCGGCATCTTTCGGCTTGCCCAGACAAACGCCTTCAAAACAAACTATGGTGTCGGCGCCAAGCACGACAGCATCAGGATATTGCTCGGCTACTTTTCGCACTTTTTGTTCCGCCAACCATTTGACGTTCTCTTCCGGGGAAAAGTTTCGGTTTAATTTTTCTTCTGCGTTGCTCGCCACGACGCGGTACGGAATGTGCAGGAGATCGAGGAGTTCTTTTCTGCGGGGTGATTGTGAAGCTAAAATAAGCGGCTGTGTCATGGGAAGCCATCCTTTCACGGTTTTTTGCTTAAGAAATTAAGATACTTGTTTTATCCTACCAAAAGAAAGCCTCAGCCACAATTTCAGAAAAATAACTTTTTGATGACAAAAATCGATAAATCAAAAAACCAGCCCACCGGCTGGTTCAAATGATTATTTCATTTGGCTGAGCAATAGCTGCTGGCTTTTCCAGCCGTTTGCCGCTGTCGGTTTTTCCAGCAGGTTCACGGCCTTCAGTATGCCCTCTTTTACCTTTTCCGAGTCTCCATTCGGCTTTATTCCATCAATTTCCGCTTTGAGATCGGCGACGTTTTTCTCGGTTACCTCGGCGCCGAGAATCGCTTTTGCCGACAGCTCGGCCGCTTCTTTAAAAGCCGGGGACAAATCGGAATCAAGCGAAAACGACAGCTCCTTTCCGCCCCACGCATCAAAATCGCGATCGATCAAAATCTGTCCGAGCTGAGAAGTCATTTGCTTTTCACCGGTTATGCCGGCGATCACGTAATATCCGTCATCTTTTGCCAGCGGAACAGCGGCATATCCCTTTTCAACGATTTGAGAAGCCATCGTTTCCGCCCCTTCTTTTGAAGAGAATTTGCCAGCCTGTACGGCAAAGCCTTTAAAATCCGCACCGGCTTCACCGGCCGCCTGTTTTCCGTCATCGCTGTCCCCGGCTTTGACCGCCCCGCCGTCTTCCGCATTCGCACCAAGGCTGCCCGATGCCGGCACTTCTCCTTTATCTGATGCAAGGTTGAGAGCAAAAACGCCGAGGCCTGTGCCGAGCAAAACGGCGAAAATAATCGTCATCACAAAACGCTTAACCGGGTAAGAAAACGTTCGTTTCGCCTTTTGGCTGCCTTTCGCTTCATGTTTCTTTTGATAAGGCGTCACCACTTTTGGATCGTCTTTAAAAACGGCCTCTTCCCCATCCGGCTCAGCCCATGTAAATTCGTCCGTCTCGGGTTTTCCGTCCTCCTTTGAAGCGGATATCTCCTGCTCCGCCTTCCGCTTTTCTTCCCAATTCGAAAAGGTCAGTTTCTTTTCCTTATTTTTTTCCTGCGCCTCTGCTTTCGCCGTGCCGTATATCGTCTCTTCTTTTCCGTTGATCATCACCTTGAGCGGATCTTCTTTAGGCGTGTTCCCGGCCGAATTTTTCTTGCTTTTCCGTTTTTTCAATGTACTTCCCTCGCTTTCCGTTTTTGATTGTATGATGAGCATAAGGCAGTATCCCATTAGGAACAGAGGGGAGCCAAAAGGAAGGAGGAGATCTCCTGAAGGCTTGTCCCTCTTATTGTCCACACTGTATCACAGCCCGAAAAAAAAAGAACAAGACTTTTGTCGTCTCGTTCAAAAAGGTTTCGTCAAATTTTTTATGCCATCATCATTCGGACATACAAATCGATCAGCGGCTCGCCGTAAAAATAGCCTGTCAGCGTTCCGATCAAAATGGCGGGCGCAAACGGAAAGGGATCCCTTCGCTTGAGCTTTCCGCAAGCCACAGCGGTAAGCCCGATCACCGTTCCGCAGGCGGCGGACAGGAAAAACACGAGCACGATCAGCTTGGCTCCGAGGACGACGCCAAGGACGGCAAACAGCTTCACATCTCCCCCGCCGATGCCCCCTTTCGTCACAGCAGCCGTAAAGAGCGGCAACAGGCATCCGCAAGCCGCCCCCGTTATGCTCGAATGCCAGGGATCAAGCGGAATCAATAAGCGCCCGGCGACGAAAACAGGCAGAAAAAAACAAAGTACGGCATCGGGTATGACCATATACGTCACATCTGAGACAAAAGCGACCAGCAGCAAAGAAATGAGCAAAAGCGCCATGACAAGCTCTCCTTCTCCGCCCACCTGCAGCCATGCAAAGGGAAACAGTAAAGCTGCCGCTAGCTCAACGGCCGGATAGACGATCGAAATGGAGCATTTGCATCCTCTGCACTTTCCTCTCTGCAAGATGTAGGACAACACCGGGATCAGCTCAAGAAAAGTCAATGGGCGGCGGCAGACGGGGCAGGCGGAGCGCGGAGCGATCAAAGAGGTTTTTTGAGGGATGCGGCGGCCGGCCGCATTAAAAAAAGAGCCTAGCACCAAACCGGTTATGACAAAGTACATCAACGAACATCAGCCTCCCGCAGGATTTCCCGGCCCGGATCTTTCAGCAGGCCAGGGGCTTCCATTTTAGCAAACCTTGGAGAGGCCCGCTTTTGGCGAAAATATAAAAATGCGCCTTCAGCCTAAGCTAAAAACGCATTTTTGCCTTTTATCGTTTCAATGCCGCTCTGACGGCGGAAATAAAGTAGAGCGAGCCCGTAATGATCACGACGGCTTTTTCATCCGCAGCTTTTTCTTCGATAAACCGAAACACGGAGTCGATGTTTTCGTCACGGGTTTTATGGCAGGCCCGGCTTTGCTCGTACAGCTTTTGAGCAGATTCGGCCCTTGGAAAATCAAACGATGTAAAATGAACCGAAGACGCAAACGCCTCTATTTCGCAGATCATATCCTGATAGGGCTTGTCTTTTAAGGCGCTGAAACAAACGTGGATGTTCCGGTCCCCAAAGTGAGCGGCAACCGTCTCGGCCAGACGGCCGACGCCTTCTTTGTTATGAGCGCCGTCGATATATGTAAGCGGCTGTTCCAGCACTTTTTCAAAACGGCCGGCCCATGCCGCTTTTTTCAAACCGGCACGAAGCGCTTCCCGGCTGATATCGGCGTAATTTTCAGCGGCGAGCCATTCAGCTGCAAGAACCGCCAAAGAAGCATTTTGCCGCTGATGGGTGCCGATCAGACCGGTTTCAAGCTGCTCGTACTGCTGCTCAGGCGTCTTTAGCGAAAACCGTTCGCCATCCGGCAGGGAGAGCTCCCCGTATATGTCGCAAGTCTCCTGAAGGGATATATACAGAGCACCTTTTTCCGCAGCTTTGCGTTTGATCACACCGGCAGCTTCCCGCTGGTGAACAGCTGTTAACACAGGCACGCCCTGTTTGATGATTCCCGCTTTTTCAGCCGCGATCTCTTCCAGGGTATCCCCTAAAATCGCGGTGTGGTCGCGGCCGATCGATGTGATGACCGTCAATATCGGGTTGACGACATTCGTCGAATCAAGGCGGCCACCAAGGCCCGTTTCAAAAATGACAAAATCGGTCTTGCGATATGTAGCAAAATATAAAAATGCACAAGCTGTGATGATCTCAAATTCGGTGGCCGCCCCAAGCTCGGTTTTTTCCAGCTCCAGGACAAGCGGGGCGATTTCATTGAAAAGCGCCATCCACTCCTCATCTGAAATCGGAATGCCGTCTACGCTGATCCGTTCGTTAAAGGTGACGATATAAGGGGAAGTGAACGTGCCTGCCGTATATCCGGCTTCATGCAATATCGAGCGGATAAAGGCGATCGTCGACCCTTTTCCGTTTGTTCCGGCAACATGCACGGCTTTCATTTTTTTCTCCGGGTGCCCGAGAGCCTCAAGCAACCACTCCATTCGTTCCAAACCCGGCTTGATGCCGAATTTCAGCCTCCCGTTCAACCAGCTTAGCGCTTCATCAAACGTGTTGAACAAGTCTGTTCCCTCCCTTCAATGATGAAGGTGTTTCCCGGCCTTGTGAAGACCGAAAAACACCTCGCTTTTTCTTTTTTAGTTTTTCAATTCGGCGATCCTTTTTTCGACGGCCTCGCGTTTTGCCGTATAATCGGCTTCTTTTGCCCGCTCTTCGTCGATGACATGCTGCGGTGCTTTTTTCATAAAGCCTTCATTGCTTAATTTCTTCTGAACCCGTTCGACTTCTTTGTTCAATTTGTCGAGCTCTTTTTCAAGGCGGCTGATTTCTTCGTCAATGTTGATCAGCCCTTCAAGCGGCAAAATCAACTCTGCCCCTGACACAACGGCAGTCATCGCTTTATCAATCGTCTTGACGTCCGTTCCGATTTCAAGCACGCTCGGGTTCGTAAAGCGTTCCACGTAAGAGCGGTTTTCTTCAAGGCGCCCGGCGATCTCAGGCGTGCTCGTTTTGATATAAAGCTCGATCTGTTTGCTGAGCGGTGTATTGACTTCACTGCGGATATTCCGCACCGCGCGGATCACTTCAACGAGAAGCTTCATATTTGCCGCAGCCTCTTCGTCGGAATATGCTTTGACGACTTCAGGCCACTTCGCAACCGTAATCGATTCACCTTCATGAGGAAGGTGCTGCCAAATCTCCTCTGTTAAAAATGGCATGAACGGATGCAGGAGGCGCATCGTCTGATCCAGTACATACGCCAAAATGGAGCGCGTCGTCTTTTTGGCCGCTTCATCATCGCCATAAAGCGGAAGTTTGGCCATTTCGATGTACCAGTCGCAGAAATCGTCCCAAATAAAGTTGTATAGATGGCGGCCGACTTCGCCGAATTCGTATTTTTCTGCAAGATGTGTCACCGTTTCGATCGTTTCGTTTAGCCTCGTTAAAATCCATTTATCTGCAACCGATTTTTCACCTGATAAATCGAGTTCTTCATACGTCATACCGTCCATGTTCATCAACGCGAACCTTGAGGCATTCCAAATCTTGTTTGCGAAGTTCCATGTAGATTCGACCTTTTCAAAGCTGAAGCGCAAATCCTGTCCAGGCGAGCTTCCGGTCGCTAGGAAATAGCGGAGTGAATCGGCTCCATACTTTTCAATGACTTCCATAGGATCGACCCCGTTTCCGAGCGATTTGCTCATCTTGCGGCCTTGGTCGTCGCGGATCAATCCGTGAATCAAGACGTCTTTGAACGGACGCTCGCCCGTAAACTCGATGCCTTGGAAAATCATTCTGGACACCCAGAAGAAAATGATGTCATAGCCTGTAACAAGAACGTTCGTTGGATAGTAGCGCTTGAAATCTTCCTCATCGGCATCAGGCCAGCCCATCGTCGAAAACGGCCACAGAGCCGAACTGAACCACGTGTCAAGAACATCTTTGTCCTGCTCCCAGTTTTCGGCATCCTCAGGCGCTTCAATGCCGACGTAGACTTCGCCCGTTTCTTTATGATACCAGGCCGGAATCCGGTGGCCCCACCAAAGCTGGCGGGAAATACACCAGTCGCGGATATTTTCCATCCAGTGAAGGTATGTTTTTTCAAACCGCTCCGGTACGAAATTGACTTTGCCTTCGCTTTTTTGCAATTCGATGGCCGCATCGGCAAGCGGCTGCATTTGGACGAACCATTGCGTTGAAAGGTACGGTTCAACGACTGCGCCGCTGCGCTCGCTGTGACCGACGGAATGCATATGTTCTTCGATTTTGAAAAGAACGCCCTGTTCCTGAAGGTCTTTCACAATCGCTTTGCGGCATTCAAAACGGTCCATGCCTTTATATTGAAGGGCATTGCCGTTCATCGTTCCGTCTTCATTCATGACGAGAATCCGCTCCAAATTGTGGCGGTTACCGATCTCAAAGTCGTTCGGATCATGAGCCGGCGTGATTTTCACCGCACCTGAACCAAATTCCATGTCGACGTAATCATCAGCGACAATCGGAATTTCTCTTCCCGTGATCGGCAGAACGACCGTTTTTCCGATTAGGTGTTTGTACCGTTCATCTTCCGGATGAACCGCAACCGCCGTATCTCCGAGCATCGTTTCCGGACGGGTCGTCGCGATCTCAATCGAGCCAGAGCCGTCTTTCAGCGGATAGCGCATATGGTAGAATGCGCCTTGAACATCTTTATAGATGACTTCGATGTCGCTCAGAGCCGTTTTTGTGGCCGGGTCCCAGTTGATGATATATTCTCCGCGGTAAATCAGCCCTTTTTCATAAAGCTTCACAAAGACTTCGCGAACCGCTTTTGAAAGCCCTTCATCAAGAGTAAACCGCTCTCTTGAGTAATCGAGGCCAAGGCCGAGCTTTGCCCATTGGCTGCGAATGAAATCGGCGTATTCCCCTTTCCATTTCCACGTTTCCTCGAGAAATTTTTCGCGCCCCAGATCATAGCGGGTTTTTCCTTCCTCGCGCAGCTTGGCTTCAACCTTTGCCTGTGTCGCAATTCCGGCGTGATCCATTCCCGGAAGCCAAAGTACGTCATACCCCTGCATCCGCTTCATTCTCGTGACGATATCCTGCAGCGTCGAATCCCACGCGTGTCCCAAATGCAGCTTCCCTGTCACATTCGGCGGGGGAATAACAACGGTATACGGCTCTTTGTCAGGGTCGTTTGCGGCTTCAAAAAACTTGCCGTTCAACCAATATTCGTATCTGTCTTTTTCGACTTTGGCCGGATCGTATTTTGTCGGCATCGTCAGTTCTTGTTTATCCATTTTCAAACCTCCAGCAATATAAACGGCTGATCAATAGAAAAAGAGTCCTCTTTATCCTGTTAAAAGGACGAAGAGAACTCTCTCGCGGTACCACCTTTTTTCATGAACGCCGAATGAGGCATTCACGCACTTAATGGGATAACGGGCCTTTCCCGAATTTCTCTACTTTTTATGTTCAAGAAATTGCGCTCCTGGGCGACCTTCCAAAAAAGACTGGCTGGGAAACCTTTCAGCTCTAGGAGTCCCTCTCTGTAAGCGTCTGTTTTTGTACTCTTCCCATTCAAAGCGGGTGATCATTGATTTTTCAGCACGTACTTTTTTCTTGTTCTTATATTACTAAATCTTTTTCATTTTCGTCAATCATCTTTGCCGTTTTTCTCCCGTTTTATACGAGATTGGGCCATGCACACAAGCTTCGTTTTCTCATATGATGCTGTAACGAAAAGGAGAGGAGGCATAAGGTGCGGAAAAAGTTCAACATTCACTCGCTCCAGCCGTGGTTGAAACAGATAAAGCTTGTCGGTATTCAAGTCATCCTCCCGCTTACGATCTTTCAAGGCATTCGAACCCTTTTTTTTCCAACAACGTTTGATGTTCTCCTGTTGGGTATTCTCATATTCCTTGCATGCGCCTTTCACCTTGACTGGATATAAACGTAACAAGGCCTGCTGCAAGCAGAAAAGTCCGCATCATGATGATGGGGACTCTGTTTCTGCCTGGAGTTTTCGGTTTTCTTCTGTTTGATGGATGCCCATTACGAGCGGCTCCGCATTTTTCATTTGCCAATACGCTTTCAGCAGTCTTGTGCATTCTTCTTTCTCTCCGAAGCGTTTTCCCGTCTGATAGCGTTTCAGCACGTCAAATACGGCTGCCGGGTAAGCCATATAGCTTAAAAACAAGCTGATTTCTTCATCGCGCAAAGGGTAGACTTTGTGATACATATAAAACCAGTTTACACATTCCGGGCACATGACGGGATTTGTCTTAAACATTCTCGTAAAAAATACGATAAGGTCATTTGCAGGCGGCCCGTATCCCGCCTTCTCAAAGTTGGTAAAGTAGCCCGTGCCCATATCATTATACAGAAAGTGGCGGACGGACAATTGCCCGTGGTTTAAGACAAGTCTGGAAGACTCTTTATCTTTGATGGCTTCGTGCCACTCCTCAAGACGTTCAAGCGCAAAATCGACGGCGGACAGCGTCTCTTTGTAATACATCGCGGCCTGAAGCTGAAATGGCGACATATACCATTCTTTTTCCGCCACTGTGAGAAACTCTTCATATCTTTGTTTTTGCGCTTCCCATTTTCGTTTTGTCCGTTCATAGTGACCGAGCGTATCTTCTTGCCTGATCTCGGTTTCTTTTTCCGTTTTCTGATGAATAAGAGCGATTTCCTGAAATAAATATTCGTGCTTTTGATCGCGCTCTTCTTCTTTTTGAAGCGAAAGCCACGGCATTAAATAGCAGACATCAGCACCCGCACCGGTCAAAAATTCCCCTGACCGGTTTCTGTAAACGGGAACGAAATTTCTATAGCCCTTCTCCTCAAGAATGATCATCTGCTCCGTAAAACGGGCATTCCTTGAAGCGCCCAGTTTTTTCAGGGCGAATACGCCGTGGTTCGTATATACTTTCCACACCTTTTGACTGACGGGCTCAACATATTGAGCGGCAAGGCCGTATTCATGCATAACAGACTGGATATCTTCCATTTCTGCTCACCACGCATTAGGCATGGCTGTTTTGATAATCGGGAATATAAAGGATTTGTCCTTCCTTTAATTCTTCATCAAGAGAAAGGGAATTCATCCGGATGAGCTGCTGGGCATTAATGCCGTAACGTTCGCACAGAAGGTCGATTGTATCATTTTGCTGAACGATGCACATCCTCATTCGCGCAAACTCCTCCTCCCCTTGTTTTGTAAACAGTTTCGTTAAATAGAGCGCGTTATCGTTCTCTTTCGTTTCCTCTTCCGCGTTGTCATCCCGTTCTTCTTCAGGCTCTTCCTGCTCATGAAAAGAGTATTCCGGAATTTCGATGGAATGGCTCGGCTCCGGTTCTTCTTCTGCTGTTTCCTGTTTTACTTCAATTTCAAAGGACTCCCTTTCCTCCTGCTCATCTTCATCCTGCAAAATAGGAGGAACGCCGAAAAACGGTGTTTCCTTTGTTTCTTTAGGATCGGAATAAGACCTGTATAACGGTTCGGCCGTCTCTTCCGCAGCTTCGCTTTCTTCCATTTTCGGTTCAGCTTTTGCGTCCCCGCTGCTTGCTTCCTTTT
>NZ_LECW02000014.1:0-69654 GCF_001042475.2 Bacillus glycinifermentans | reverse complement strand
CTTGCTTCCATTCTCGGTTCCGCTTCTGCGTCCCTGCTGCTTTTTTCCATTCTCGGTTCCGCTTCTGCGTCCCTGCTGCTTTTTTCCATTCTCGGTTCAGCTATTAGGTTCCCGCTGCTTGCTTCCTTTTTCAGTTCCGCTTTTGCTTCCCCGCTGCTTGCTTCCATTCTCGGTTCAGCTTTTGCGTTCCCGCTGCTTTCTTCCATTCTCGGTTCAGCTTTTGCGTTCCCGCTGCTTTCTTCCATTCTCGGTTCAGCTTCTGCGTCCCTGCTGCTTTCCTCCATTTTCAGTTCCGTTTTTACCTCTTCTCTCATTTCCTCTGTTTCCTTTTGCGTTTCCAGGTCGCGCTTCGTTCTTTCCGCAGCGGACAATGAAGCGGCAAAAAACGGTTTTGCTTCATTTCCGGATTCTCCGAGAAACGATTGATAAATCGGAACCGTTTGTTCATCGGTTTCATCTTCATCTTCATACGTTTCTTCTTCTACTTCCTGGTCATCGTACGGAGCGTCAAGGCTAATGGAAAACGTCTTTTCTTCAGCATTGTCTTCTTCATCCGGATAAGACCGGTACGCAGGTTCAGGTTCTTCTTCATACTGAGGAATTTCCCCCAGAACCGGCGGGGTGCGCGCCTCGTTTTTCTCCTCTTCTTCCCCGCTCACATTCAGCAGGCCTTCAATCGCCAAATCCGCCTGAATCGTCAGCATGCGGGCATCTGTCAGCTGATAATCGAAAGCATCAATAAACACAAATACATCGTTTAAATGATTCACCTTGTTTTTTGGAATCGTAATATCTACGGGAAAGCAATGCGTCAGCTCGGCGCTTCCGTCACCTTTCAATTTTACGTCTTCCACAAATCGGCTTGTCGCAGGCAGCTCAGCATACTCCCAGGTTTGATCTATGTTGTATTCGCCTGTCAGCTCTAATGACCCGCGTATTGATACGTAATCATTCACTTCCTGAACAGAAATGTCAGGATCTAATGATATCGATAACAATTCCGATACTTCCTGTCCTTTTTGAAAACAGATCGACTCTTCCACAGAAAATTGCAAACGATGGTTTTGCGGCAAACTGATATCCTCCCTTCACCTAATTTTTAAAATTAGATGTCAGTAAAGATGTATGAAAAAAAGCGGCAAAATATGAACATAAAAAAATGGGCCGCCGGCAATGCCGGCAGCCTCCTTCGTTCTTTACTCTTCGCGGCTGATCGCGCTGAACACCCGTTCAACCGCTCCGATCGTATGTTCAATGTCTTCATCCGTGTGGGCGGTTGACAAAAACAGCCCTTCAAACTGAGACGGCGGCAGGAACACGCCTTCATCCGCCATTCCTTTATAATAGGCGGCAAACAGGCTGAGGTCAGACTGTCTGGCGGTTTCATAATTGATGACAGGCTCGTCTGTGAAAAAGAAGCCGATCATCGATCCAGCCCGGTTAAATGTATGCGGGATGCCGTTTTTCCGGGCAGCTTCAGAAATTCCTTTTTCAAGAAGATCCGCTTTGCGTGAAAATTCCCGATAAGAATCAGGCGTCAGCTGCTTCAATGTTTCGAGTCCGGCTGTCATGGCAAGCGGGTTGCCGGACAATGTGCCGGCCTGATAAATCGGTCCGCTCGGCGCAATTTTCTCCATGATTTCGGCTTTTCCTCCGTACGCGCCGACTGGAAGCCCGCCGCCGATCACTTTTCCGAGACACGTCAAATCAGGCGTCACGCCGAAATAGCCTTGGGCGCAATTGTAATCGACCCTGAAGCCCGTCATAACCTCGTCAAAGATCAAAAGCGCACCATATGTTTCGGTAAGCTCGCGGAGTCCTTCGAGGAACCCTTTAACAGGCGGCACGACACCCATATTGCCGGCTACAGGCTCGACGATGACGCCGGCGATGTCGTCTCCGAACTCTTGGAAGACAAGCTTCATCGTTTCGAGATCATTGTATGGAACGGTAATCGTATTTTTGGCAATGCTTTCAGGAACACCCGGGCTGTCAGGCAAGCCGAGCGTCGCCACTCCGGAGCCCGCCTTGATGAGCAGCGAATCGCCGTGCCCGTGATAACAGCCTTCAAATTTCACGATTTTATTCCGGCCGGTGTATCCCCTTGCAAGTCTTAATGCACTCATCGTCGCTTCGGTTCCCGAGCTGACCATCCGGACGATTTCTATGGAAGGGACACGTTCAATGACAAGCTCGGCGAGCTCTGTTTCCAGCTCGGTCGGCGCACCGAAGCTTGTCCCGTTTTTGGCCGTCTCTTGAATGCTTTTCACAACTTGTTCATTGCTGTGTCCCAAAATGAGCGGACCCCATGATAAGACGTAATCAATATATTCGTTTCCGTCGATATCATAAATCTTCGAACCTTTGCCCCGTTCCATGAAAATCGGATCCATGTTTACCGATTTAAACGCGCGGACCGGACTGTTTACTCCGCCCGGCAGGACATGCTGAGCTTTTTTAAAAGCCGCTTTAGATTTTTCATAGCTCCGCATTCGCTAAAACCTCCAGTCGATTTTCGTTATTCTGCAATCCATTTTGCCGCATCTTTTGCAAAATACGTGATGATCAAATCACAGCCTGCTCGCTTCATGCTTGTCAGCATTTCAAGGACCAGCGCTTTTTCATCGATCCAGCCGTTTTGGCCTCCCGCTTTTACGATCGAATACTCTCCGCTCACATTGTATCCTACGACAGGCAGATCAAACTCGTTTTTCACGTCGCGGACGATATCCAAATAGGAGAGAGTCGGTTTGACGATCAGAAAATCGGCGCCTTCTTCCACATCGGATTTCGCTTCTCTGATAGCTTCCAGGCGGTTGGCGTAATCCATTTGATATGTTTTCCGGTCTCCGAACTGCGGGCTGCTTCCTGCTGCATCGCGGAACGGCCCGTAAAACGCACTCGCATATTTTACAGCGTAAGACATAATCGGCACGTTCGTAAACCCTTCCTCGTCAAGCGCCTCTCTGATGGCGGCAACGAATCCGTCCATCATGTTGGACGGCGCGATGATGTCAGCGCCGGCCCGGGCCTGGCTGACCGCCGTCTTCGCCAGGAGAGCGAGCGATTCGTCGTTTAAGATTTCGCCGTTCTCGACGAGGCCGCAGTGGCCGTGATCCGTATATTCGCAAAGGCATGTATCGGCGACTACGACAAGCTCCGGGAAGTCCTCTTTTATTTTTGCGATCGCTTTTTGGACGATACCATGGTCATGATATGCTTCACTTCCGACAGCATCTTTGTGTTCCGGCACGCCGAAAACGATAACCGATTGAATGCCGAGGCTTGCGACTTCTTCAAGTTCTTCGTTCAGTCTGTCCAGCGACAGCTGATACACACCGGGCATTGAAGGCACTTCACTTTTAATGTTCTCCCCTTCGATTGCAAAAATCGGATAAATAAAGTCTGATGCTCTTAATTCGGTTTCTCTGACAAGCTTCCTCATGCCTGCCGTTGTCCGCAGACGGCGGTGTCTGTGAAATGATGCTTTCATTTGTCATTCTCCTTTTCTTGAAATGCTGCACATCGCATCCAGCATTCCGTCAATTGTATAAACCTCCGGCATAGTTGAAGGGATTCCGTATTCCGAGAGCGCCTTTTTCGTCAAAGGCCCGATGCTGATAAAGGATGTGCCTTTTTCGGCCCACCTTTTGCTCTCCTCTTTCAATATGCTCATAAACGCATGTACGGTCGAAGAGCTCGTAAACGTCACGAAATCAAACGCTTCACGCGCTGCCGCATCTTTGAGCTGACGCAGGCCTTCCGTGTCGGGGACGGTTTCATACAAAACCCACTCCGAAATGTCAACGCCGAAGGGGGTAAGGGTTTCTTTTATAACATCGCGCGATAAATTCCCTTTCAAAACCGCCACCTTGTCACTCCGGCCGACTTTTTGCCGCAGCGCTTCAGCAAGCTCTTCAGCGATGTAACGTTCCGGAATAAGGTCAACCCGGACATTCCTGTCTTCTAAATATCGGGCGGTCTTTTCTCCGACAGCGGCAACCTTTGCCCTGGATGCGGCCGAAATCCCGATTCCGTGATCTTCCATGTAAGAAAAAAAGAACTTCGCTCCGTTTACGCTAGTAAAGACAAGCCAGTCCGCCTGGCCGATGTCCGCTTGAAATTGCGGGGCCCGATCGGAAGAGAGAGCGGGCCGGAACGAGATCAAAGAGGTTAATACCGCTTCTCCCCCCAAATCCTTCACCTTTTTTCCAAATGACTGGGCTTGCGCTTTATTGCGGGTGACGAGCACCTTCTTTCCTTGCAGAGGAAGATCACGATTCATGATTGTCCAGCTCCTGTTTGACCCGGTCAATTAAAGCCTTGGCTCCTTTTTGCGCCATCCGTTCGGCGCACTCTTTGCCGACGGCTGCGGGATCTGTCCCGCTCGTCTTTTCCCTGTATACCGTTTTGCCGTCCGGAGAAGCAACAAGACCGGTCAGTTCGATGACATCTTCTTCATTCATCACGGCAAAGCCCGCAATCGGAATTTGACACCCGCCTTCCATCGCATGAAGAAACGCGCGTTCAGCCGTGACAGTCTGCTCTGTGTAACAGTCATTCAGCCGGGATAACAGGCCGAGCAGCTCCTCGTCCGCAGCTCTGCACTCAATCGCCAACGCACCTTGCCCGACTGCAGGCAGGCAGCTCTCAGGCTCTAGAAACTCCGTCACGACATCGTCTTTCCAGCCCATTCTCGAAAGGCCGGCAGCCGCCAAAATAATCGCGTCATACTCGTCAGTCTCAAGCTTTTTGAGCCTTGTGTCGATATTCCCTCTGATCCATTTAATCTCAAGGTCGGGACGGATCTGCAAAAGCTGGGCGCTTCTCCGCAGGCTGCTCGTACCGACAACCGCCCCCTGCGGAAGCTCTGCGAGTGTTTGACGTTTTTTTGAAATGAGCGCGTCGCGGACATCCTCCCGCTTCGGAACGCAGCCGATCACAAGGCTCTCCGGAAGCGCGGACGGCATGTCCTTCATGCTGTGAACCGCCATATCAATTTCTCCTGAAAGCATGGCCTGCTCGATTTCTTTAACGAAAAGGCCTTTTCCGCCGACCTTTGACAAGGTGACGTCAAGAATCCGGTCGCCTTTCGTCACGATTTCCTTTATTTCAAATGTAACATTCGGATGCAGTTCCTCCAGTTTTTTGATTACCCATTTCGTCTGGGTCATCGCCAATTTGCTTCTTCTTGAGCCCACGATGATATTTCTCATATGTTCTTCCTCCCATTTCCGTACGGGCAACCGTTTTAACTAAACCAATGAAATTGTGAAAAGCTGCCTAGTAAAAAGAAATTGATTAAGAGAACAAGAAAAGACGCGGTATTCCACATAGCCGCGATCCTCCCCTGCAGCTCTTTGACGATCCTGATAAATAAATAATAGCCATATAAAAAGAGAAGCACGATGGAGCCGAGCACTTTCGGATCCGTCCAGTACAGGGTCTCAAGCGACACATACGACCAGATGATCCCGAGGATCAGGCTCAGGAGGAGCATAGGCACGCCGATGATATTGAGGACGTACGCCATGTAATCAAGCTTTGCCAAATCCTCGATTCTCAAAAGCCATTTTCCCCACTTTTTCTTTTTCAATAAATTGTACTGAAAAAGATAAAGCATTGAAAAGACAAATGACAAAGAAAATGCTCCGTATGAGAGAATCGCCATCGTAATGTGAATGATCAGAAGCTCTGACACCAGCCTGCCCGAAAGCTCCGCCGACTGCTGTGCGGTCGGTGTAAACGTATGAATCGCCACCATGGAAAAGCCGATCACGTTTGTGAAAAAGACGAGAAAATCCACCTTCAAGAGCTTTGTCAATACAAGGGACAGCGTGACAAGCACCCAGGCATAAAAATAAAGACCCTGCACATTGTTCAACACAGGAAACGCCTCGGTATACCACATAAAATAAAAAAGATACACCGTCTGAAGAATCCAGACAATAGAAAGCAACCAGAAGGCCGCTTTGCCTGCCTTCCGGTTGTGCTGTAGAAAATCTATAAAATAAAAGAGAACGCTGAGCGCATATAAAACGATCGTGCCTTCATTAAGCCTTGCTAGCAGTGTATCTGTCATGACGTCACTCACTCGCGATAGAGGTGAAGCCCTGCTGATGCTGTTTTTTAAAGCCTTGAACCAGCTGGCGCTCATCTTGTTTCTTTTCATTCGCGAAAGCCGCTTCTTCAATATCGAAAATCTGCGTGAACAGGCTGAGCTTTTCCTCTGCATCCGATTCTGAGGCAAACTCTTTCGCTTTTAAAATCGGATCGCGCAAAAGCTGGTTGATGATGCTTTTCGTATGTTTATTTAAAAGCTTCTTTTCCCTCATGCTTAAATGAGGCAGCTTGCGCTCAATGCTCTGCATCGTTTCAGACTGGATCGCGAGCGCCTTCTCCCTCAATGCCGAGATGACCGGAACGACTCCGAGCGTATTGAGCCATTGCTTAAAGGCGACGATTTCCGCCTCGATGATGAGCTCGACTTCTTCAGCCACGGCCTGGCGCTCTTTCAAGTTTTCCTCGACGATGCCTTCAAGATCGTCGATATCATACAAAAAGACGCCTTCCACGTCTTGAAGCGCAGGATCAAGGTCGCGCGGCACGGCGATATCCACCATGAAAAGCGGACAGCCTTTCCGAAGCTTGTTGACCTGTTCGATCATCTCTTTTGTAATGACGTAGCCGTTTGCACCGGTCGAGCTGATGAGAATGTCAGCTTCCGTCAGAGCGCATTGCAGCTCGTTCAGGCTTTTAGCCTCGCCTGAAAAGCGGCCGGCCAGCTCTTTTGCCTTTGAAAATGTTCTGTTGATGACCGTAACCTGTCCGATTCCTTGTCCGTGAAGGTTTTGCACGGCAAGCTCTCCCATTTTGCCCGCTCCGAGAATGAGAACGTGCTTATCCGCAAGGCTGCCGAAGATTTTTTTGGCCAGCTCAACGGCGGCATAGCTGACAGATACCGCATTTGATGCGATGTCCGTCTCAGCATGGCACCGTTTGGCAACGGTGACAGCCTGTTTAAACAAATAGTTGAAAACGGTACCAATCGTCTTCTCTTCCTGAGCGAGCTTGAAGCTTGTGCGCACTTGGCCCAAAATCTGCGTTTCTCCGATGATCATTGAATCAAGGCCGCACGATACGCGGAACAGATGCTCAACAGCTCCGTCATTTTCATAATATTTTAAGTAAGGCGAAATGTCTTCTTTATCCATGCCGAACCAATCCGCCAAAAACCTTTTCATATAATAGCGTCCGGTGTGCAACTGATCTACGACAGCATACAGTTCTGTTCGGTTGCATGTCGACACGATGATGTTTTCGAGTATGCTTTTCTCTTCTTTTAACTGCGACATGGCGCGTCCCAAATCGCCGGGCTGGAACGTTAATTTTTCGCGTATATGAACAGGGGCCGATTTGTAATCCAATCCCACAACAAGTATATGCATAATTCCTGCTTGCACCCCCAACATCTATCTAGATTAGAATAATTACAATATAGAATTTATTATTCACAACGATTATAACATATATTCACTATTTTCTCTTCACAAAATGTGAACAGATTTTAAAAAAATGTTGTGTTATAGTAGAAATTGCTTTCCTATTTTCTTTAAAACGAGAAGGTGATAGTTTGAAAAAGAAATCGATTTTGCTCCCGTGCCTGTTCCTCGCCGTATCGATTTACGCAATATTGCGTTCCGGACAAATCAGCCTCTTTGACGGACAAGGGGAATGGTCTGTTTTGGCCGCTCTCGTCGGCCTCGCATTTTTATATCAGGGGCACAAAGAAGCCGATAACGCTCATTTTTTTGCCGGCTTGCTGCTTGCCGCAATCGGCGTTTATTTCGCCTTTAAACAGGAGCTTTTCGGACAAGCCGATGATTTCACCGCTGTCGTCCTGATTGCCGGATGCGCCCTGTTCATCAGATCGCTTCGCACAAAAGAATATCAATTTGAAAGTTTTTTGATGATCGCCTTTGCACTGTATCTTTATTTTTTCAACCGGATCATTGCCTGGCTTCAATCGCTTAAAATTGAAACATTCTATGTAGAAGCATACTGGCCGGCCGCACTGATTGCAGTCAGTCTGCTCTTATTATTCTTAAAAAGAAAATAATTTATTCCGCAAAAAAGCACCTGCATCCATGACGCAAGTGCTTTTTTTCAGCCGCTGATCATTTGTTCAATTGCGGCCCATGCCTCCTGCTTTCCTTTTTTCGTTTCCGAGGAAAACAGAATCAGTTTGTCTCCATCTTCAATATTCAGCGTCTGCCTGACGACTTTTGCATGCTTATCCCATTTTCCTTTTGGGATCTTATCAGCCTTTGTCGCAATGACAATCACCGGAATATCATAGTGCTTTAAAAAGTCATACATCATGACGTCATCCTGTGATGGCGCGTGTCTGAGGTCGACGATTTGTACGACTGCTTTCAGTTCTTCGCGCGACGTTATATACGTCTCGATCATCCGGCCCCACGCTTCGCGCTCGGTCTTGGACACTTTTGCAAACCCGTAGCCCGGAACATCCACGAAATGGAGCACATCATTGATGATATAGAAGTTGAGCGTCTGTGTTTTGCCGGGCTTTGAAGACGTTCTCGCTAAATTTTTCCGGTTGATCATTGTATTAATGAATGATGATTTCCCGACATTCGATCTCCCGGCAAGCGCGATCTCCGGCAGCCCCCCTTCAGGGTACTGCTCGGGTTTCACCGCGCTGATGACGATTTCTGATTTTGTAACTTTCATTTCTCTTCTCCCACTAGCGCATGCTTAAGGACTTCATCCAGATGAGAGACGGGTATGAAATTCAGTCCTTCCCGCACGCTCTCCGGAATGTCCTCAATGTCTTTTTCATTATCTTTCGGTATGATGATGTTTTTCAGCCCGGCCCGGTGCGCGGCGAGCGCTTTTTCTTTCAGGCCGCCGATCGGAAGCACCCGGCCTCTCAGCGTGATTTCCCCGGTCATGCCGACATTGCGGGAAACCGGGCGGCCCGTCAGTGCAGAAACGAGAGCGGTCGCCATCGTGATGCCGGCGGACGGGCCGTCCTTCGGAACAGCGCCTTCCGGAACATGGATGTGAATGTCATGCTTTTCATGAAAATCCGGACTGATCTTTAATTCTTCCGCTTTTGAACGGACATAGCTGAACGCAGCCTGCGCCGATTCCCTCATGACATCGCCGAGCTTTCCGGTTAAGATCAGCTTTCCTTTACCCGGTGAAAGCGACACTTCGATAGAAAGCGTGTCACCCCCGGCTGTTGTGTAAGCAAGCCCCGTCACGACGCCGATTTGGTCATCCAGCTCCGCTTGCCCGTATCTGAAGATTCGTTTTCCCAGATAGTCCTCGAGATTTTTCTCTGTGACCGTAATTCTTTTTCTTTCTCCTGAGACGATCAGCTTTGCCGCTTTTCTGCAGATCGAGGCAATTTGGCGCTCAAGGTTCCGTACCCCGGCTTCCCTCGTATAATAGCGGATGACATCAAGTACGGCCTGATCCCGCATTTGCAGGTTTGATTTTTTCAGCCCGTGCTCCTTGATCTGCTTTGGCAGAAGATGGTCTTTGACGATTTCCACCTTCTCCACTTCGGTGTAGCCCGCGATCGTAATGATTTCCATTCTGTCTCTAAGCGGAGCAGGAATCGTCGCCAGATTGTTCGCCGTTGCGATAAACAAAACCTTCGATAAGTCAAACGTTTCTTCTATATAATGGTCGCTGAACGTGTGATTTTGCTCAGGATCGAGCACTTCAAGCATCGCTGAAGCCGGGTCGCCCCTGAAATCTGAGGCCATCTTATCGATCTCATCCAGCAGAAATACGGGATTGATTTTGCCCGCTTTTTTCATTCCTTGAATGATCCGGCCGGGCATCGCCCCTACATACGTCCGGCGGTGGCCGCGGATTTCGGATTCATCCCTGACGCCGCCAAGCGAAATGCGGACGAATTTCCGCCCGAGCGATTTAGCGATCGATTTTGCAAGGGAAGTCTTTCCGACGCCGGGAGGTCCGGCCAAACACAAGATCGGTCCTTTTAATGACTTTGTCAGCTTTTGGACGGCTAAGTACTCCAGAACCCGCTCCTTGACTTTCTCAAGGCCGTGATGCTCTTCATCAAGAATTTTGCCGGCAAGGTGAATATCAAGCCTGTCTTCTGTTGCGTCATTCCACGGAAGCGAAATCAGCCATTCGATATAATTGCGGATCACCGAACTTTCGGCAGAGCTTGACGGGATTTTTTCGTACCGGTTCAGCTCTTTGAATGCCGTTTCTTTCACATGGTCCGGCATTCCGGCCTCTTCGATTTTATCCGTAAGCTTTTGAACCTCGCCCGTTTTTCCTTCTTTGTCTCCAAGCTCTTTTTGGATGGCTTTCATTTGCTCGCGGAGGTAGTATTCCTTTTGCGTTCTTTCCATTGAACGCTTCACGCGCTGCCCGATTTTTTTCTCAATCTCCAAGACTTCTTTTTCATTGTGAATCAGGTCGATCACTTTATTCAGCCTTGCTTTCACATCGACCGTTTCCAGGACTTCCTGCTTGTCCTTTAACTTAAGCGGAAGGTGGGAAGCGACGATATCGGCCATTCTCCCGGGCTCTTCAATGTCTGTCACCGCGGCAAACGTTTCAGCTGATATTTTTTTGGAAATCTTTATGTATTGATCAAAGTGGTCGAGCAGGGTGCGCATCAGTGCTTCATCTTCAACATCTTTTTCAGTATCCTCTTCGATTCGCTCGATCGTAACCGATGTATAATCATCCAAATCATGGTATTCAACGATTCGGGCGCGCTGAATGCCTTCCACTAAAACGCGGATCGTTCCGTTTGGAAGCTTCAGCATCTGCTTGATTTTCGTGTAGGTCCCGAATGGGAAGATTTCTTCTTCATCCGGTTCGTCTATCGATATGTCCTTTTGTGTTGCAAGAAAAATCATATGGTCATTCATCATGGACTGTTCCAGCGCCTGCACCGACTTTTCGCGTCCTACATCAAGGTGCAACACCATGGTCGGATAGACGAGTAAACCTCTTAAAGGGAGGAGCGGGATGCTTCGTTTCGTTTCATCTGCCATTTTGACTGACACCTCCGTAACTTTAGTAAGAAACATTATAATACACTTTTTTTATCGATGTACAATGGTAAGTCCCGCGAAATAAAAGGGTCTCCTGTAGTATACCCTTTCTTTCACTTCTGAAAAAGGAAAAGATGTCCTGCGCAAAGAAAACTTACCCGGATGCGGCCCCGTTAAAAAATCCCCACCGAAGTGATGAGGATTATACGGATTCTTTTTTAATCTGGACTCCGTCCGGCATTTCTGAAGGCGGATTGACCAATGAAAGGTCAAGCACTTCCTGAAGCGTTTTGACGGGAACGATGCGAATGCCTTTGATCTGCTTTAAAATGGACTGGACATTTTCATGCGGGATAATAACCGTCTTCGCGCCCGCATGCTTGGCAGCTTTAATTTTCGGAATCACGCCGCCGATCGGTTTTACCCGGCCGTGCAGGCTGATTTCGCCAGTCATCGCGATCGTATGGTCGATCGGTATTTTGTGGATTGCCGAAAAAATGCCCGCCGCCATCGCGATTCCAGCCGATGGCCCGTCAACCGGGATTCCGCCCGGGAAGTTAATGTGGATGTCATAGTCTGAAGCTTTTACACCCATTGACCTGAGGACGGTCATGACGTTTTCAACAGACCCTTTCGCCATGCTTTTTCGGCGGATCGATTTTGACTGATTGCCGATATTTTCTTCTTCGGCAATGCCGGTAATATTGATCGATCCTTTATCAGCGGCTTGATTGACAGTAACTTCGATCTCTAGCAAAGAGCCGCTGTTCGGACCGTGTACCGCAAGACCGTTGACGATGCCGATCTGCGGATTCCGGCCGATTTTTTGCTCATATTTCGGCGTCAGCTGGCTGGAGTGGATCACCCATTCGATATCCTCGAGAGTGACGTGGTCGCGGTCTTCAGTCAGCGCCATCCCGGCAGCGATCTGCATCATATTGACGACTTCGCGTCCGTTCCTCGCATAGCATGTCAAAAGGTCAAGCCCTTCGTCTGTTACGTGTTTTTTAATTTTGTCGGCCGCTTTTTTCGCGACGGTTTTCAATTCGTGCCTTTCAAGGTCGCGGAAAAACACTTCAAGGCAGCGCGAGCGGATGGCGGGAGGAATTTCCTCAGGCATTCTCGTCGTCGCGCCGATCAGCCTGAAATCCGCCGGCAGCCCGTTTTGAAAAATATCGTGAATATGCTTCGGGATTTGCGTGTTTTCTTCGCTGTAATAGGCGCTTTCCAGAAAGACTTTCCGATCTTCCAGCACTTTCAGCATTTTATTCATCTGAATCGGATGAAGCTCTCCGATTTCGTCGATAAATAAAACGCCTCCGTGTGCATGTGTGACGGCCCCTTGTTTCGGCTGCGGAATCCCCGCCTGCCCCATCGCGCCGGCTCCCTGGTAAATCGGGTCATGAACCGAACCGATCAAAGGATCAGCAATACCCCGCTCATCAAATCGTGCCGTCGTGGCGTCAAGCTCCACAAAAACGGAGGAATCCTGAAAAGGAGAACGTTTATTTTTTTTTGCTTCTTCCAGGACGAGCCGGGCGGCCGCCGTTTTTCCGACTCCCGGAGGGCCGTAGATGATCACGTGCTGAGGATTCGGGCCGCAAAGAGCGGCTTTCAGCGCTTTGATTCCGTCTTCCTGGCCGACAATGTCATGAAAGCTTGTCGGCCGGACCTTTTCTGATAAAGGTTCTGATAAATGAATTGATCTCATTTTCCGGAGCTGTTCCATCTCTTTTTTGGATTCTCTGTCTATCGTAACCTTTTGCGTTCTTTGGTTTTTAAGCAGATTCCAAAAATATAATCCGATGATAATCCCGAAAAATAATTGTACAAAAAGTGCAATGCTCGTCCAGCTCAACTGATGGTCCCTCCCGTATCTGATCTATGTCTGTTAGTATTTCCTGTTGGGAGAGGGAATAAACGTTTCGGGAGGGATAATTTTGACCAAACAAAAACCCCCTGAAGCTTCAGGGGGTGGTAGCATTATGCCGACGTTTTTTTGTCTTCGGTGGCGACGGTGCCGTCTTTCATAATCAGACGCGGCGGCTCGCCGTCAGTGACGGTTTCGGCTGTAATCACGCATTTTTCGATATCGTCGCGTGACGGCAGGTCAAACATCACGTCAAGCATGATTCCTTCGATAATGGAACGAAGGCCGCGCGCACCTGTTTTGCGTTCGATCGCTTTTTTGGCGATTGCTTTGAGTGCTTCCTCTTCGAAGACAAGCTCCACATTATCCAGTTCAAGCATTTTCGCGTATTGCTTTACAAGTGCATTTTTCGGTTTTGTCAAAATTTCAACCAGCGCATTTTCATCAAGCGGTTCAAGGCTGGCGATAATCGGAAGCCGGCCGATGAATTCCGGAATTAAGCCGAAGCGAAGCAAATCTTCAGGAAGCACTTTGGACAACAGCGCTTCTTTCTCAAGGTCTTCGTGCTTGTTGTCGGCGCCGAAACCGATGACTTTCTGACCGAGACGGCGTTTGATAATCTGCTCGATTCCGTCAAAAGCCCCGCCGCAGATGAACAGGATATTGGTCGTGTCAATTTGGATGAATTCTTGATGCGGATGCTTTCTTCCGCCTTGAGGCGGAACGCTGGCAACCGTGCCTTCAAGAATTTTCAGAAGCGCCTGCTGGACGCCTTCACCTGAAACATCGCGCGTAATCGAAGGGTTCTCCGATTTTCTCGCGACTTTGTCAATTTCATCGATGTAGATAATGCCTTTTTCTGCTTTTTCCACGTCATAGTCAGCCGCCTGGATCAGCTTCAGCAAAATGTTTTCCACGTCTTCACCGACATAGCCCGCCTCCGTCAGGGAGGTAGCGTCAGCGATCGCAAACGGCACATTTAAGATGCGTGCAAGCGTTTGGGCAAGAAGCGTTTTTCCGCTTCCTGTCGGTCCGATCATGGAAATGTTGCTCTTCGACAGCTCAACATCGTCCACTTTGCTGTTGGAGTTAATCCGTTTATAGTGATTGTAAACGGCCACGGCAAGGGATTTTTTCGCCTGGTCCTGGCCGATTACGTATTCATCAAGAATTTCACGGATTTCCTGCGGTTTCGGAACATCTTTAAATTCCACTTCTTCTTCATTGCCGAGTTCCTCTTCGACGATCTCAGTGCAAAGTTCGATGCACTCATCACATATATATACGCCTGGTCCGGCGACAAGCTTGCGTACCTGATCTTGGGTTTTTCCGCAAAACGAGCATTTCAATTGTCCTTTTTCCTCGTTGAATTTAAACATTCTTTCACCCCTTATATCCTTGTCATATCCGTTTCTTCGTTAAAAGAAACACACGCTGTAAAACATTCGTTCCATTATGTATTGCATTTTACCACACTTTCCAAAAAGGCGATAACATTGTGTTTGCCTTTCCGGCATATTCAATATGTATGTTGATCCGCTTGACATTATCTATCCTTTCCAAAAGAAGGGCCGATAAGTCAAAATTGTATAAAACAAGGCACGAAACACTCGCGCCCTGTTTTATATAAACTATGATTATGAAACATATTAACGGTTTTCTACAAGAAAATCAATTGCTTTGCGAATTTTTAAATCCTCTTTCATGCCGTCTGTAGAACCGATCGCCTGTTTGATGTTTTCGACAGGCATGTTATACGCTTCAGCCATTTTAGAAAGTTCTTCTTCAACTTCCTCGTCAGAAACTTGAAGGTCTTCGGCTTTTGCGATAGCTTCAAGCGTCAAGTTTGATTTTACGCGTTTTTCGGCATCTTCTTTCATTTGCTCTTTCAGCGCGTTTTCATCCTGGCCTGAGAATTGGAAGTAAAGATCAAGGTTCATGCCTTGCATTTGCAGACGCTGTTCGAATTCTTTCATCATGCGGTCAAGCTCTGTATCGATCATCGCTTGAGGAATGTCGATCTCAGCATTTTCAGAAGCCTTCAAAACAAGCTCTTCGCGCAATTTTGCATCCGCTTCGTTTTCTTTCGCTTCTTCAAGGCGTTTTTTCGTTTTCTCAGTCAGTTCGGCAAGCGTTTCGACTTCTTCATCGACGTCTTTCGCGAACTCGTCATCAAGCTCAGGAAGCTCTTTCGCTTTGATTTCGTGAATTTTCACTTTGAAGACGGCTGGTTTGCCGGCCAATTCTTCCGCGTGATATTCTTCAGGGAATGTGACTTCAACGTCTTTTTCAGCCCCGGCTTCCAGTCCGACAAGCTGGTCTTCAAAGCCCGGAATGAAAGAGCCTGAACCGACTTCAAGAGAATAGTTCTCCGCTTTTCCGCCTTCGAAAGCTTCGCCGTCAACGAATCCTTCGAAATCAAGAACAACGGTGTCTCCTTCTTCTACTTTTCCGTCTTCTTTGACGACAAGCTCTGCCTGGCGCTCTTGAAGAGACTTCAGTTCGTTTTGTACGTCTTCATCCGTTACGGCAGTATCGTCTTTTTCAACGCCGAGCCCTTTGTATTCGCCAAGCTTCACTTCAGGTTTAACCGTTACTTTCGCAGTGAAGATCAGGTTCTCGCCTTTTTCGATTTTCTCAACGTCGATTTCCGGACGGTCAACAGGCTCAATGCCCGCTTCTTCAACCGCTTTCGGATATTCGACAGGAAGCAGGATGTCCAGTGCGTCCTGATAAAGTGCTTCAACACCGAAACGCTGCTCAAACAAACCGCGCGGCACTTTTCCTTTACGGAATCCAGGAATGGATACTTGCTTCACTACTTTTTTGAATGCATAGTCAAGGGCTTTATTAAAGGTATCAGCATCAACCTCAACCGTTAAAACGCCTTCGTTTCCTTCTTGCTTTTCCCATTTTACTGACATGTGTTTCCCTCCAAAATCTATTCAGGTTGTGTCGGTTTTCCATTTTAAAACAAGCACGCGGCTTCGTCCATCAAAACAGTGATCCTGCCGTTTAGCTTAGTTCTTCCTCATTAGCCATCATTATGTATGCAAAGATAAATAATGAATCTTTAGCGGCAAACGGAACAATCGCCTTCCGTTTTCATAAATGCAACCACTTTATTATAACACAATGCCTGCTGCTTTCAACATTTACAAGTAAGAAATTTCTTCTATGTCTTTGATCATCGCGCACGCTTCTTCAAGCTGTCCGTCATTGAAATCATAGAGAATGTGAAGCTCACTTTTGTCAATGTCGATGCCGTGCATTTCATATCCGACCTTATGAAGCGCGGCGGCCCAAAGCTCGCGGTTCGAGTATTTCGGCTGAAACGGATACAGCACATAGAGATGCCTGCGCCACAATTCTTCAACGGCCTGATACAGCGAGGGATTCTCATTCCCGAGCGTATCGTCAAGGACGTTCAGGACGTGCTTTAAAATCGGCATGTCATCAGGCTTGACCGTTTCTTTCGGATTGATTGTCATCGATTCGCCAAATTTTGTGACGAGCGTCGGTTTTTCATAGTCCGACTCGGCCAGGAGCTGAAGGATCATCGTCTTTACGACCGGATGCCCGTTCGGATGCTGCAGGATCGTCTTCAATAAACCGGCGTATTTCGAGAGATTCCGGTCTTTCAGCGCATGGATCAGCTTCACCTGCTCGCCGGTGTCGTTTAAAACTTTCTCACGGTCGTAGCCCTCGGCGTCTGACGGATCCTCTATGATGTCCTCCGCCTCCGGCTCTTCCGTCATCTTGCGGCTGAAATCGAGCAGTTTATAAAATTGTTCGGCGCTTTCGGGGGGCAGCTTGTTTTCCTCAAGAACGGCTTCGATCGTTTCCTTTACTTTATCATACTGTCTAAGCTGAATTAAAATCGTCATATAGACCTGTAAAACCGTAAAATAGTGACCCTGGCCCTCCTTGAGCATTTTTTCGCAGATGCCCCTCGCTTCTTCAAGTTCGCCGATTTCCAGAAAGCATATCGCCATTCCGAGATAAATGTCAGATTCCTCTTCATCGTAATTCCTCGCCTCTGAAAACAGCCGCAGCGCTTCATGGTAATTTTTTTTTTTAGGGCGGACATCCCTTTATGCACTAACCGCTCTTTCACGTTAGGGAACGGGATGATCTTTGAATTTTTCTTGTCACGCTTCATGCTTAAGTTCCTTTCAGGCACTTATTTTTATCAAGTGTACCAACCCGGCCCGCTAAACACAAGAAAGAACCGTTTCTGCCCCCTCCAGCAAAAAAAGCTTCCGAAAAAAATCGGAAAGCTTTTTTAGATTTGCAGCCAGGAGCTTCTCTGTTTTTCAAATTGTTCAATCTCATCTTCCAGTAGCAGCGTTAATGAGATTTCGTCATAGCCGTTCAAAAGCATTTCCTTCCAGTGCGGATCAACGTCAAATGCAATCTGCTTCCCTCCGTGATCCGTAATCGTCTGCTTTTCGAGGTCGACTGTCAAAGGCAGCGACTGATGTTCATATTGTGCAGCAAGCTCCTTCCACGTGTCATAAGGAAGGCGGATCGGCAGCATCCCGTTTTTAAAGCAGTTTTGATGAAAAATGTCGGCAAACGACGGCGCGATGATGATTTTAAAGCCGTAGTCGTCCAATGCCCACGGCGCATGCTCCCTCGAGGAGCCGCAGCCGAAGTTTTCACCCGCGATTAAAATCGATGCCCCTTCATATTCGGGCCGGTTGAGCTCGAACTCCGGATTCGGCGTACCGTCCGCCAAGTACCGCCAGTCAAAGAATGCGAAGCGGCCGTAGCCTGTTCTTTCGATCCGTTTCAGGAATTGTTTCGGTATGATTTGATCCGTATCTACATTAATTCTGTTTAAAACCGCCGCATTTCCGGTATGCGTTTTTAAAGGCTCCATCTTTTCACTCCCTTACACGACTGTTTTTTCTTTAAAATGCTTTCTGACATCGACAAAACGGCCGAAAATCGCAGCCATCGCCGCCATTGCAGGACTGACGAGGTGCGTTCTTGCTCCCTTGCCCTGCCTTCCTTCAAAATTCCGGTTTGACGTGGAAGCGCAGCGCTCTCCTTCCGGAACGACGTCGTTATTCATGCTCAAGCACATGCTGCATCCCGATTCTCTCCATTCGAAGCCGGCCTCGGTAAAGATCTCATGAAGGCCTTCTTTTTCCGCCTGGATTTTGACGCTTTGCGAACCGGGAACGACGATCGCCCTGACGCCGTCGGCGACCTTTTGCCCCTTGATCATCTCGGCCGCCTGGCGGAGATCCGTCAGCCGCGAGTTCGTGCATGAGCCGATAAACACGTGCTCAATCGTAATATCTTCGATTTTTTTATATGGTTCAAGACCCATATATTCATAGGCGCGCAGCGCTTCTTTTTTATCGTCTTCCTGGTCGAACGCATCAGGTCCCGGAATGACTTCATCAACCGGCAGAACCATTCCCGGATTGATGCCCCATGTCACCATCGGGGAAATCTCATTGCCGTCCAGAACAATCGTCCGGTCGTATACAGCTCCCGGATCGGTCCTCAGACACTCCCATTCCTTGACAGCCTTTTCAAACGCTTCGCCTTTTGGCGCATATTTTTTCGTTTTAATATATTCAAACGTCGTTTCATCAGGTGCGATAAGCCCAGCCCTTGCCCCGGCTTCGATCGACATGTTGCAGACGGTCATCCGTTCGTCCATCGACATGTTTCGGAACACTTCGCCCGTATATTCAATGACATAGCCGGCGCCGAATTTAACACCGTACTTTCCGATGATGGCAAGGATCACGTCTTTTGCCGTGACGCCTTTTTGCAGTGTACCGTCAACACGGATTTCAAGCGTTTTCGGTTTTTGCTGCCAAAGCGTCTGCGTTGAAAGCACATGCTCGACCTCGCTCGTTCCGATTCCGAATGCAAGCGCGCCGAACGCTCCGTGTGTTGACGTATGGCTGTCGCCGCAGACGATCGTTTTTCCCGGTAGCGTTAAACCGAGCTCAGGTCCGATGACATGGACGATTCCCTGATCAGGGCTCGACAGGTCGGCTAGGCGGATGCCGAATTCTGCGCAATTTCGTTCAAGCGCGCTGACTTGCCGTTTTGCAACTTCATCATGCATCTCAAACCGGTTCACGGTCGGGATGTTATGATCCATCGTGGCAAACGTATTCTCAGGCCTTCTCACCTTTCTTTTCTTTTGTCTCAGCCCTTCAAAGGCCTGGGGTGAAGTGACCTCATGGATTAAATGCAAATCGATGTACAAAAGGTCCGGCTTTCCCTCTCCTTTTTTAACGACGTGCTGATCCCAAATCTTTTCGATGATCGTTCGAGGCGTCATCTTGTTTCCTCCCTCTACCAATATCCGTTTTCCTTAAACGTAGGCGGTCATGATGTTCGAAATGGCGTTGTCATCTGCCAGTGCTGCTTTAACCTCTCCCGTGATCGCCTTTGTCGTACAATGCTCGCCGCCTTTTGCAAGATCCTTTGTCCTTTTTCCGGACTGGAGCACTTGATCAACGGCGATTTCAACGGCTTTCGCTTCCGTTTCAAGGCCGAATGATGTGCGGAGCATCATCGCCGCCGACAAAATAGCTGCAAGCGGATTGGCGACGTTTTGTCCCGCGATGTCAGGAGCAGACCCGTGAACAGGCTCATACAGATGGAGGCCTGAACTTGATAAGCTGGCCGACGGCAGCATGCCGAGCGATCCGGTCAGCATCGAAGCTTCATCGCTTAAAATATCGCCGAACATGTTTTCAGTGACGACGATGTCAAATTGGCCCGGATGATAGATGAGCTGCATTGCGGCATTGTCGACGAGCATATGCTCAAGCTTCACGTCAGGAAATTCTTGTGCGACTTCTCCGGCCGTCTTTCTCCACAGCTTGCTTGATTCAAGAACGTTCGCTTTATCGACGGATGTGACTTTTCCTTTGCGCCCCTTTGCCATTCGGAAAGCTTCCCTGATGACCCGTTCCATTTCGGATTTTTTATAGAACAGCGTGTCAACGGCTTCTTCCTCACCGTTTTCATTGACGTACTGCCTGCTCGGCTTTCCGAAATACAGACCGCCCGTCAGCTCGCGGACGATGACAAAGTCAACGCCTTTAATATATTCCTTTTTTAAAGGAGAGGCTTCGGCAAGGCTTTCAAACACTTTGACAGGTCTCAAGTTAGCGAAAAGATCGAGCTGTTTGCGAATGGCGAGGAGCCCTTTTTCCGGCCTCAGGTCAGAAGGATGTTGATCCCATTTCGGTCCTCCTACGGCTCCGAGCAAAATGGCGTCCGCTCCTTGGCAGACGGCGACTGTTTCCTCCGGCAGCGGCACACCCGCCTCATCGATGGCAGCTCCGCCGATCAGACCGTATTCAAATTCGAAATCATGCTGATAATGCTCGGCTACGCTTTTCAGCACGTCTACTGCCGCTTCCAGCACCTCGGGGCCGATTCCGTCACCTGGCAAAAGTGCGATTCGTTTTTTCACGTTAAACAAACTCCTTCCTTTTCACTGTCATGATCCTACTGCCGCTTCCTTTAGCAGGCCTTCCGCATTCGTTTTGTAAACGAGAAGGCGGTTCACCGCATTTACATACGCTTTTGCCGAAGCTTCAAGCACATCCTGTGCGACTCCGCGGCCGCCTGATTCTTTTCCGTCGATCAGCACCCTGACATACACCTGGGCAAATGCGTCCTGCCCTTTGCGGTTGGATTGAATCCGGTAGTCTAAGAGCTGGACTTCTTTATCCATACAGCGCTTCAGCGTATTGTAGACCGCCTCAACGCTGCCCGCTCCCGTCGCTGCTTCCTGAATAACCTGATTCGTTTTTTGGTCCTTCAACGAAACCGTTGCCGTCGGAACCTGCGATGTGCCGTAATGGACTTGAAGCGACACCAAATCGTAGCCGATTTTGCGGTCTGTCGCTTTTTCTTCAAGGATAAGAGAAATCAGATCTTCATCAGTAAATTCTTTTTTCTTTCCTGTCAGCTCTTTAAATATGTTGAAAAACTGATTGATCTCCTCTTCCACAAACTGGAAACCAAGCTTTTGCAGCTTATCTTTAAACGCATGGCGCCCTGAATGCTTTCCGAGCACAAGCGCGTCTGTCTTGACACCGACAAGCTCCGGCGAAATGATTTCGTACGTTGTTTTTTCTTTTAGGAAACCGTCCTGATGGATGCCTGATTCGTGTGCGAAAGCGTTGTCGCCGACAACCGCTTTATTGCGCGGCACGGCCATTCCCGTCAGCTTGCTCACCAAATCACTTGTCCGCTTAATTTCATTCAATTGAATCGTAGACTCCGCCTGGTAAAAATCCTTCCGAATATGGAGAGCGACGGCAATTTCTTCAAGAGACGCATTCCCCGCTCTTTCGCCAATGCCGTTGATCACCGATTCCACTTGGTCAGCGCCGTTTTCAATCGCAGCCAGGGAGTTGGCGACAGCCATTCCCAAATCATCGTGGCAATGGGCTGAAAGCTTGACCCTGTCTGCATTGCGGACATTTTCTTTGATGTAGCGGAAAATGTTTCCGTACTCGGCCGGCGCCAAATACCCCACCGTGTCCGGAAGATTGATGACATCCGCGCCGGCTTCAATTACCCGGCTCACGATTTCGGCTAAAAACGCCAGATCCGTACGGCACGCATCTTCTGCCGACCATTGCACGACCGGAAATTTCTGCTTCGCGTATTTAACCATTGCCACCGCCTGTTCCAGCACTTGCTCCCGCGTTTTTTTCAGCTTATATTTCAAATGGATGTCAGAGGTCGCAATAAATACGTGCAGCCTCGGTTCAGCCCCGTTTTTCAGCGCCTCCCAGGCCGAATCGATATCCCCTTTGACAGAGCGGGCCAGCCCTGTTACCGAACAGTTTTTAATCGTCTGCGCGATTTCCTTTACAGCATAGAAATCCCCGGGGGATGAAGCGGGAAAACCCGCTTCCATAATGTTGACCCCGAGCTTTTCGAGCTGCCGGGCGATCGCCAGCTTCTCCTGCGTGTTTAAATTGACGCCTGGTGACTGCTCGCCATCGCGGAGTGTCGTATCAAAAAAGTTAATTTTTCGCACCGGCTACCACCGCTTCCTTCTTTTTGCCCTGTTTGACAAACGGCATCATTTCACGAAGCTTTCTGCCGACCACTTCGATTTCATGCTCATTTTCGCATGCATTGATGGCGTTAAAGCGCGGACGGTTTACTTGGTTTTCAACGATCCATTCTTTCGCGAACGTTCCGTTTTGGATGTCTTTCAATACTTCTTTCATAGAAGCTTTGACATTCTCATCGACAACGCGCGGACCTGATACGAAATCTCCCCATTGCGCCGTGTCGGAAATGGAGTATCTCATGCCTGCCAAGCCTTCTTCATACATCAGGTCTACGATCAGCTTCAGCTCGTGCAGACACTCAAAGTATGCGAGTTCCGGCTGGTATCCTGCTTCTGTCAGCGTTTCAAAACCGGCTTTGACGAGGGATGTCAGTCCTCCGCACAGAACCGCCTGTTCCCCGAATAGGTCTGTTTCAGTTTCTTCTTTAAATGTTGTTTCAAGCACTCCTGCTCTCGCACCGCCGATCGCTTTTGCATATGCAAGCGCCTTGTCTTTCGCTTCACCTGTTACATCCTGATAAATCGCGAACAGTGCCGGCACTCCTGCGCCCTGTTCGAACGTTCTTCTGACGAGATGTCCCGGCCCTTTAGGAGCGACGAGGAATACGTCAACGTCTGACGGAGGAACGATCTGATGGAAATGAACGTTGAAGCCGTGTGCGAAAACAAGCGAATTGCCGGCTTGAAGCTCATCTTTAATTTCGGCTTCATACACTTTCTGCTGCTGTTCATCAGGAAGCAGAACCATGACGATATCAGCCTGTGCCGCCGCTTCTTTTACAGTAAATACTTGATGGCCGTCTTCTTCCGCTTTCGTGAACGATTTTCCTTTTCTGACGCCGACAATGACATCCACTCCGCTTTCTTTCAGGTTCAGCGCATGCGCATGGCCTTGTGAACCGTATCCGATAACCGCCACTTTTTTTCCTGCCAATACGTTTTCTTTAATATCCTCGTTGTAATAAACTTTTACCATTTCAATCTCTCCCTTTTCTTTTTTAGTTTTTAAGATTTATACAATAGATATTGTTTTAATAGAGGCCGGCTTTTGCTGAGTACCTCTTGCAAAAGCCGTTGTGCCTGTTCTGGCAACCTCTTTGACCCCGTATGGCTTCAGCAGTTCAATAAGCGCTTCGATTTTGCTTGATTCGCCTGTGACCTGAACGACGACGCTGTCCTTGGCGACGTCTACCACTGTGGCCCGGAACGGTTCGATCACGCCGTTGATTTCCGCCCTGCTCGAAGGAGGGGAGACGACCCTGATTAAAGCCAGCTCCCGTTGGACGATGGATTGATTCGTAATGTCCGTGACTTTTAATACATCGATCTGTTTATTTAGCTGCTTTGTCAGCTGTTCGATTTCTTTTTCGTCTTCCACATGAACGACGAACGTAATTCTGGAGATCCCCTCTGATTCGGTGTGCCCCACCGTAATGCTTTCAATGTTGTAGTGCCGTTTTGTAAACAGCCCTGTGATCCTGTTTAAGACGCCGGTTTGATTTAGCACTGTGAGCGTAATGATTCTTTTCAAGGTTTCACCCCCACCATTTCATGAAGCCCTTTTCCAGGTGCAACCATCGGAAATACCTTTTCAGCTTGCGCGACCTGAACGTCGATGACCATCGGTTCATTCGATGTCAAAGCGGCTTCGAGCTTTTCTTTTGCTTCCTCTTCAGATGTGATTCGGACGCCTTTGATGCCGTAAGCTTCAGAAAGTTTGATAAAATCCGGCTGCGACGAAAATTTCGAATGAGAATAGCGTTCATCATAAAAGATTTCCTGCCATTGCCGAACCATGCCGAGACAGTGGTTGTTTAACACGACGACTTTGATCGGAAGGTTGAGGTCGTGTATGACCGCCAGCTCCTGAAGCGTCATTTGAAATCCTCCATCTCCGAGGAGGGCGACAACCGTTGCATCTTTTTCCGCAAGCTGCGCCCCGATCGCTGCCGGAAGTCCGAATCCCATCGTGCCGAGACCGCCTGAGGTCACCCATCTGTCGGCTTTTTTGAACGGATAGAACTGTGCGGCCCACATTTGATGCTGACCGACGTCTGTTGTCACAATGGCTTCGCCCTTCGTATATTTATGAATGTATTCGATCAGCTTCTGCGGCTTAAAGCCTTCGGCTGCATTCTCTTCATACCAGAGAGGATATTCGCTCTTCCAGCCGGCAAGCTGTTGTTTCCATTCATCAGAAGCTCCCGGTTTGCCGTTTTGCTTGATCAGTTCCGTTAAAACGAGCTTGCTGTCTCCGACGACAGGAATATGCGTGTGAACGTTTTTGCCGATTTCGGCAGGGTCAATGTCAATATGGGCGACTTTCGCGTATTTGGCGAAATGTTTCAAATTCCCTGTAACCCTGTCATCGAACCTTGCCCCGATGCTGATTAATAAGTCACATTCATACAGCGCCATGTTCGCGGCATATGTCCCGTGCATCCCTGCCATTCCAAGGAAAAGCGGATGGTCGGCCGGAAAGCCTCCAAGCCCGAGCAGCGTGTGTGCAACCGGAATCTGCTGCTGCTCGACATAATTTTTCAATTCTTCTGACGCTTTCCCGTGCAAAACACCGGCTCCGGCTAAAATAACCGGCTTTTTCGCTCCGCTGACCGCTTCCACAAGCTTTCTGAGCTGCAGATAATTCGGTTCTATTGTCGGCTGATAGCCCGGCAGGTTAATGTCATGGTCGTAGCTGAATTCCCCTTCGATTCCGGCGACATCTTTCGGGATGTCGATTAAAACGGGACCAGGCCTGCCGGTCGTCGCGATATGGAACGCTTCTTTTATAATTCTCGGCAGGTCTTCAGCCTCCCGTACCTGGTAGCTGTGCTTTGTGATCGGCATCGTAATCCCGATCACATCCGCTTCCTGAAAAGCGTCAGATCCGATAACCGAAGTCGCTACCTGACCCGTAAACACGACCAGCGGCAATGAATCGATCATTGCATCAGCAAGACCGGTCACGAGATTGGTCGCCCCCGGCCCCGAGGTGGCAATCACGACGCCAGGCTTCCCGGAAATTCTCGCATATCCTTCCGCCGCATGAATCGCGCCTTGCTCATGGCGCGTCAACACATGAAACATCCCCGATCCGTAAAGTTTGTCATAAATCGGCAGGACTGCCCCGCCAGGATATCCGTAGATCACTTCAACATTTTCCCGCTTTAAAGCTTCAATCAGCATCGACGCCCCAGCCATCGTTTGTGTACATTGGGCATGATCTGCATCCAACTGTACATTCGTCCTCATTTTTCTTCCTCCTTATTTGTTCATCACTCACAACTTCAAGGTTGATTTTGATTTGATTTATATGTGCCGCAAAGCATACATCCATTATGCCTTTACAGCTAAAAAAGCCTTCCCGCCCACAATGGCGCTGCTTACCTCGCAGGCCAAAGGGGCGAAAAGGCTTTTCTTTCCGCGGTACCACCCTTGTTCACGGCCGTTACGGCCGCCTTATGGATAACTATATCCGCTTTAATAACGAGTGATCGATTCGGTTCACCCGGCCGGCCCTACTAAATTCTGACGAATCGTTCAAACCGGCACTCAGAGGGGAGTTCGCAAGCGGAGGCCGCCACCGGTTTTCAGCAATCCCGGCTCTCTGCAGACGGCGTTTCCGCTGTTACTTATCCTCTTCTACGTTTATCTTTATTCAGCTGACACTCAGGCTTTGATCGTTAAAGTTTACCTTTTCCCCTTCACGCACAACGCGTTCGCGGAATTTTTCCAGCATCCGGTTTGTATGGACTCCCGGCTTTCCGCTTCCGATCTGCCGGCCGTCCACTTTGACAACCGCGATGACTTCGGCAGCGGTTCCCGTCAAAAACACTTCCTCCGCCGTATATACATCATGGCGGGTAAACGGTTCTTCCTTCACTTCATAGCCGAGCTCTTCGGCGATTTCGATGATCGCATTGCGCGTGATTCCTTCAAGCGCGCCAAGGTATCCCGGCGGCGTCAAAAGCTTTCCGTTTTTATAAATAAAAACATTATCCGCAGAACCTTCGGCAACATAGCCTTGATCATTGAGCATAAGCGCTTCGCTGACCCCGGCCATCCGCGCCTCGATCCGGACAAGAATATTATTTAAATAATTCAGGGATTTTACTTTCGGGCTTAATACATCCGGCCGGTTTCGTCTTGTCGGCACCGTAACGATATCAATTCCCGTTTCATATAAATGTTTCGGGAATATTGCCAATGGTTCGACAATTATGATGACACTAGGGGCTGAACAATTGTTTGGATCGAGTCCGAGATCTCCCGGCCCCCTTGAAACAACCAAGCGGATATAAGCATCTTTGAGCCCGTTTTTCTCTACCGTTTTCAGCACGTGATCCGTCAGTTCCTCCTGCTGATAAGGGATCTCGAGCAGGATGGATCTTGCTGAATCATACAGGCGGTCCATGTGCTCCTTCATTCTGAAGATGTTTCCGTCATATACCCTGATGCCTTCGAACACTCCGTCACCGTATAAAAAACCGTGATCATAGACTGATATTTTAGCGTCTTCTTTGTTAACGAGTCTGTCGTTTAGGAAGATCCACTGGTCTTTCTGGTCCCCCATCCTTTTAGCACACCTTTCTGTTGTAAATGAACGCGTTACCTGATTAAAAAATCATGATGCGGGAACCCGTTTTCCCGCCGTTATTCCTCGGGAAAATTGAAAAGCTCTAAAGCGATTTGATCTTTTGTTTGAACTCATATTACGCTCCTTTACAAACAGTGTCAACCGTATTTTTTAAAATTATTAGACAATTTAGATTTATCAATCTACTTGTATACGCTTACATGATTGATATAAAAGGAAATTCAAAATTAAAAATAATTAAAAATTTTTTTCTGTAATCTATAAAGATTACACAAAGAAAACGACGTTTTATACTATTTTGTCATATTTCATGACAGAAAAAATGGAGCCTCCAGGGTTTGCCGGATTAGACTTTTTACCAGCAAACGTGTACAGACTCCATTTACAAAAATTCACATAAACTTATAAAAATAAGAAAAGATAGGTGGATGATATGTACAGCACATACTATTCGGACTCTGCTTATGAAAGCGGGTACCGTCAATATCCGGGATTTTTCGGATATCCGGGATTCCCGGGATATCCTGGATACTTCCCTGGACCTCAGATGACTTACGTATATACGCCCGGATCCCAGATGACGTACTATCCGTATGGTTCCGTATTAACCGGTCCCACTCCCGTAGGCGCCATCAGCCACCCTGGAACCGTCAGCAGTCCCGCCGTCGGCGCGCATGGATTCGGCGGAATTAGCGGCGGGTTCAGATAAAGAAGGAACACCCGTTGAATTAAACAACCCCCTGAGCAATCATGGCATCTGCGACTTTGATGAATCCCGCAATGTTCGCACCTGCCAATAAATCACCCGGGCGCCCGTACTCTTCGGCTGCCTTTATGCTGTTTTGGTAAATGCTTGTCATGATATCGCGCAGCCTGTGATCAGTCTCCTCTCCCGTCCAACGCAGACGAGCGCTGTTTTGCGCCATTTCCAAAGCGGAAACTGCGACACCGCCGGCGTTGGCGGCTTTTGCAGGCCCGAACAAAATCCCCGCATCCAAAAAGCGTTCGACGGCCCCCTGTTCAGAAGGCATGTTCGCACCTTCCCCAACGGCTTTGACACCGTTTGCAATCAGCATGTCGGCCGCTTTTTCGTCAATTTCATTTTGGGTCGCGCACGGAAGCGCAATGTCGCAAGGCACAGACCAGATTCCTGAACATCCTGTGTGAAAATGTGCGTCAGGATGTTCATTTACATATTCGGCGATTCTTTTGTTCCCGAATTCTTTCAATCGTTTTACCGTATCAAGATCGATCCCGTTTTTATCGTATACGTATCCGTCAGAATCGCTGCAGGCGACCACTTTTGCACCAAACTGCATCGCTTTTTCCATGGCGTATATCGCCACATTTCCCGATCCCGATACGACGACGGTGCTGCCTTCAAAGCTCAGCCCTTTATCTTTCAACATTTCTTCGACAAAGTAGACAAGCCCGTAGCCGGTGGCCTCTGTGCGCGTTAGACTGCCTCCGTATTCAAGGCCTTTTCCCGTCAAAACACCCGCTTCATAAGCGCCGCGTATTTTTTTATACTGCCCGAACATATACCCGACTTCTCTTGCACCAACGCCAATATCGCCCGCCGGAACGTCTCTGTCCGGTCCGATATATTTATGCAGTTCATTCATGAAGCTCTGCGTAAAACTCATGATTTCCCTGTCTGATTTGCCCTTCGGATCAAAGTCGGCCCCTCCCTTTCCGCCTCCGATCGGAAGGCCTGTCAGAGAGTTTTTAAAAATTTGTTCAAAGCCTAAAAATTTAATGATGCTCGCGTTAACAGAAGGGTGGAAGCGGATGCCCCCTTTGTACGGGCCGATCGCGCTGTTAAACTGGACGCGGAATCCGCGGTTAACCCGAACCGTCCCCTGATCGTCAACCCACGGAACCCTGAACACAATCATTCGTTCCGGTTCCGCGATTCTCTCAAGGATATTGTGCTCGATATACTTCGGATATTTCGCAAAAACAGGGACAAGTGAATCAAAGATTTCTTTTACCGCTTGAAGAAATTCGCTTTCATGAACATTTCGCTGCCGTACGGTTTCAAACGCTTCTGTTACATAATCTCTCGCCGCTTGCATATTTGTTTTTTCAGCTTTTTCCAGTGTTTGCACCTTTCTTCAGCTCCCTTTTTAAGTTGGATGTCCGATTGAACGTTGGAAGATTTTCTATCATGGTAAATATTACATCTTGGAGACGTTTTCATCAATCTGGATAACAGATCAAACCATTGCTTTTATGAGATATATGTCTGAAACTGTGAATTGGCGGGCATTTAGGCAGGGAGGTGACGAGCGAAAGGCAAGGTGAAATGGACTATCGTTGTTTCGAAAGTCACTTGATCAATATAGACGTTTAGGCCAATAAAGCGCGGTTTTCGGCGGAGTGCTGGGAGTTTCCAAGTGTCGGTTCATACGATATTCTTTTATGTTGATCCCGATTTAAAGCGATAAAAAAATGAATCGTTCTGCATAAAAAAATGCGAGGTATTGCTGAAAGTGACGGAGGCTCCTGGCGCCGCTTTCATGGGCTGTTTTTTCTTGCAGTACCAATTATGACCATGGTATCTTTTTAAAGATATGCGATAGGAGGCTTAGATCAATTGAAAAACATTAGAAGGTATTTCAAGAGACACCCCAGAATAGGTTTTACTATAGACTTTGTCGCAACGGCTATTTGTTTAATGATCGCCTATCTGCTTTTACCCGGAATGTTAGGCACCCTCATTGCAGTGGCGGGATTGCTTTTTGTCAGAAGCTTATTAGGTGCATATTGGTCGTCTCAGGAGGAATTAGCCTCATATTACAGTAATTTTGCCTATCAATTCCGCAATCTTCATGAAGATCTTCGAACAGTGTCCGGGTGTGCACCCGGTGCATGGTGAATTGTTTTTTTGTTTATTAACCTTATTAAAAACTTACCACAATTAATCAAAAGAACTGGAGACTAAAAATGGATATCTTAATAAGACAAGAGCTCACTGAAGATTATAATACTACTGAAGAAATTGTTAAAAAAGCCTTTTTAAACGAAGAATACAGCGACAAGAAAGAACACTTGCTTGTAAATAGGATCAGAAAATCAGATGCATTTATTCCTGAACTTTCATTAGTCGCATTAAATCAAGGCAAAAACATCATCGGTCATGTACTTTTATCTAAAATAAAAATCGCAGATGGTGATAACGCTGTTGATTCTTTGGCACTTGCTCCAGTTTCTGTTGCACCTGAGTATCAGAAAAAAGGAATTGGGAGCCGGTTAATTCGTGCTGCGTTAAAAAACGCAGCAGAGCTTGGTCATCGTTCAGTCATTGTTTTGGGACATAAAGACTTTTATCCGAAGTTTGGTTTTAAACCGGCTAGCTTATGGAATATACAAGCTCCGTTTGAGGTGCCTGATGAAGTGTTTATGGCTCTCGAGTTGACAGATCATTCTCTTGAACATGTGCAAGGTGTCGTTCATTATTCGGAAGCTTTTTTGGAGTAACAGCGAGATGAATGATTAAGATTGGAAAGAGCAATAAAAATTTGACACATCTAACAACAGCTCAAAAAATAAAAGCCCTATCAGCTCTTTCTAATCATCATCAAAGTATTGCCTTTATATTTAATTGTTGAAAGGGACATTGTTGCATCTGTTATAAAGGCCCACACCTCCATTACTTAACCCATTTTCTTCTCCCCACTGAAAAATTCTAATTTCATATTCTCCTTCTCTAAATATTTATAAAGATACAGTATTTTCTACTGTGTCTATCCTAACTTTTCTCTTGATATCTCATCTAGGTTAGAAAAAAGAATGTCACACCCTAAGAATAGAAATGTAATAAAAAAGGATAAAAGTAACTCTCCACCTTGAAATATGGATACATTACTTAGATGGCTATTTGTAACATACTCTATGGAGAAATAAACAGCTATCCACGCAACAGCAAACTCAAATATATAAGTTATCCAATTAGGAATTCTGAGAAATATTGAGAGCCCTTTTATAACTGCCATAAGTATAAGCATGTAAACAAGTGCTAATGCGCTTACCAATAAAGAAAATATGTATAAATCAGATCTAGAGCTATAATTTACATAGTCACCTAAGAAATGATTAACACCTAAAGAAACAAAATAAATAATTAGGCTGGGAACAGCCATGGCAAAGAATAAACAAAAGCCTATAAGGAGGATAAAGGATATAAACGCTAAGGCGTTTGGCTGATTATCTATAACACCCTTTTTAATCAAAAATAAAAACAAAACGCAGCAAATAACCAAACATGAAAGTATAGCTAGAGTTATTGCTGTAAAGATAGTCATCTTTAACCTCCATTAGAAAAGTGCCATTAGTGGGGAACTAACAGCACTTTTTCTTAAATTTTAATGCGTTAAATCAGCGCAACAATGAATTTTGCGACAACCAATGCCTCTAAGGCCATTATAAAGAGTTAGAAAGCAACCACAACAGGGTGAAAAGTCCGGTACTTGATATGGCACAGAAAGAAGGAGCAGAAAAGATTATCCACTAACCTTCTTCGTTAAAGGGCTTAATGCTTTTTTAAGCTGTTGCTTCGTGTCAGCTGATAAAACATCTTTAATCTTCATTTTTCATTCTCCTAACCGAATAAACACCACCTTGCGCTATTCGCTTTTTTATGTTTGAAATGGCTCTAGCCAACTCCAGGAGGACGCAAAAGTTATAAGGAGCCATGTGAAAATGACTTCCTGTGCAAACGGGATCTCACCGCTTGCGTTCCTCGTAACTATCGTGCGCAATCCTGCATAGACTCCGGCCGCTCCTCCTGTGAAGCTGACGACTTTTATCATCATTCGATACATCCGGGTCCACACTTGATAAGGGGTAGGTGCGTCTCCCGTTTCTGACCATTAAAAAAGCGGCCACCAATCAGTTACACAACGTTTGTGTGCAAAAGATCAGCGTCCGCAGGCTCTCCGTCTTAGACTTGATATTCACTTTCGTTTTCCTTGTCTCTATCGTATAACAAAGTGGAATAGAAAAAGTCCCCCATTTTATCCCCCTTTTGTCGGATTTTTATCGAATATAAATAAAAAAGCACTCAATCAGAAATTAAGCGCTTGAATAAATAATTCTTATAAGTAAGGAATTTCCAGGTAATAATGCTAAATCAGTGAGACATAGGTTAGTGTATTTTTGGATACCAAATGTTTCTCGTGATCCCCAAAAATGGTTATGTTTGTTGAAAGAAGGTATAAATCGAAGAGGGCGCCATAATCGGCGCCTAAAATCAGTTTGCCATTCCCACTGTCACTTCTCCATCATGGTAAAACTCAATAACATAGCCAAGTTCGCTATACATAAACGTATCTGAACCAACCGCAGTTACGTCATCTATAACAGCTAAGGCGTTTTCTAAAGTAGTCTTAACCGCCGGATCATCAGAAGGATTCCAAAGAATAATGACAGAAGTGTCAGCTATACCGTTATCTTTTAACCACTTGAATAATTCATCAGAATATTCTATTCTCTTTTTGTTTTTTACTTTTTCCCAATCAATTCTTGCCCAACTTGTTATGGGAAACTGCTTACTTAGAGAATTAAAATACTTCACAGTGAGTTCTTCAGATAAAATTTCTTTCTGCTCTCCTAAAGCCTCTAAACACTCATCAAATAAATCCAAAATATCCACCTCTATCTGTTAAGATGTTTCAATAGCGCTTTGAATGTCTTCTCGTCACCTTCAAAAGGAATATAATATTTTTTCCCTTCTTTTTTTCCCATTCGGAAATCTTCAACATTTATATGAGGTCCTTTTTCGTGATCATAGTCTAAACGCCATCTTACTTTTTTGTCAGCAGATCTTCTGCCGATAATTTTACCATAACCTGCACTTACTTCTAATCTCCCTATGAGTGGTTTTGAGTCTGGGCCTAGATCTCCAATAATCTCCATAGCTTTATTTCTAGCTTGCTCATAAGTTTTAACCTTTGGAAGGGCTATTTCTTTTCCACTTTTAGAAGGTTTTCCAATAGCTTTAGAGGATTTAAATAAAACACTCTCCTTATCCTCAAGCAGCTCCTTCAGCAAAGGCGTATTTTTCACATTAGGGACCTCTCCCGCTCTTTGGAGCATCCCTTCTAATGCAGGAACATACCGATTGATAGGCGATTTAATATGCCTCTTTACGGAATTGACACCTTTCTTTGCTGTCTTAGCTGCCGTCTTTCCAGCCTTGCCCAGACTTTTGGCGCCTGTTGAAACAGTAGGACCAGCCTCTGCCAACCCCCATATAGTCCCAATTGCATAAGCAAGATAGTGTCCGCGAGAATAAGAATCTCCGTGTACCATTTGTTTATCCCACGAGTCAGCGATTGATTTCAACATACTTTCAAAGGCGGCTTTGTAATCGTACTCAAATACTGCATTTACAGTTGCTTTTGGGTTTTTAATAAAGTTATCAGCTTGTTCCGTAAGAGATTTGGCTGTTTCAACTGTTCCCACGACAGTCTCTTTTGCGAAATCGTATGCTCCACCGACAAAGCCTATCATACTTTCTAAAATATGTTTCCCATCTTCCAGAGTTCCTTTAATAGGATCGGCTCTGAACTTCTGGGATTCTTCGATGGCAGTAACATAGTTCATCTCTTCAGATGTAAGATTGTCATAACCGATCTCTTTGGCAACTTTAAGATATTCATCGGGATCATCATACAGCTGCTCAAGTTTTTTCTTTAACTTGTACATTTTAACATCATGTTCGCTAACTTCGCTAATCTCTTTTTCAAGCTTTGATCTCTTATCAAGTTTATCTAACATGACGCCCATCGCTGTCTCTTGATCCCCGCGCAAAGCATCAATCTCATCCGGCTTTAAAATCGAGCCTTTTTGATAGGTTGCAATCTCAATTTTAGGACCCGTATACATTTTTTCAAGCCTGGCTATGTACCTCTGCATCGTCTCAAGGTCATTTTCGGCTGTTTTGAGGGCGTTTGTCTGTTCCCTGTCAAAAGTGTGCAGCTTTTCAATTGTCTGATTGATGTCTTTCATTGCTTTTCGGTTTTGTTCATAAAAATCATTATCATTCAAATCCGGCAAATCAACAATATGGCTGACTTTTGAAATTGCGGCGTTGGCTTTGGATACCAAATGTTTCGTTGTCCGATCAGCCGCGTTTAAGCCTTGTTCCAGATCGTGATCGAGAAAGGCTTGCGAAATATAACCGTTGTGATTCGGTTCGAGGGAATTCAGTGAATTTTTGATTTTTTTCAGCGTTGACTGATATTCCTCAATAAATGATTCATAGAACCGCAAAAACGGGGTGTGGCATTCTTCGTAAAAGGCGCGGATCGCGTCGCCACCTTTGCCTTTTAAAGCATCGTCAAGAGCCGTTATCCCGTCGACGCTTTTTTTGAGATTGGCGATTTCTTCTGATTGCTTTTTTAATTGTTCCAGCGTTTGATCAATTGCATGGTGCAACGCATGGACATCAAGAGTCTTCATGGCATTCCCCTCTAATACTAAAGTTACAATCAGTATAGAGTTTACCACTTTACGGAAAGAAATTGGTGAATAAATCCTGTCTATCCACGAAAATGAATCTTATTGATCAGGTCAAAAAACCCACCTTCTGTTTCTTGAAGTATTAAAAATAAAAATGGCTTTAAGATTGTAGACATGCTTTTTAGAAGATGGTGCAGGTTGAATATGTATGTTTAAACAGTATTTATAGGGATATAATGATATTTTATCGAATATACCGGAATTTTTCCCCACTTCTTTTACGCCCTTCCCTTTGATCTTAAAGAAAAAAGCCTCAAACCCTTGTATACCAAGAAGTTTGAGGCTTTTTTCAGAGACGTCCCAGGAGAGATTCGAACTCCCGACCGACGGCTTAGAAGGCCGTTGCTCTATCCAGCTGAGCTACTGGGACATGATGAATTGTTTTGTTTGCTTTAACTATCAGCGACAAGATTTATTATATGCGTATTGTGCCCATAAGTCAACATTTTTTTAGAATTTTTTTCATCACGAGGAAGAAGAAATTCTTCCTCGTGAATGTTACGGCAATCGGCAATGATTTGTTAAACTTTCGATTTCCTGTCCGTCCGTATCGTAAAAGCGGACTTCTGCGTTGTGATTGTCAATGCTTAGTATAGCATAAGTTTTCTCCCTTCGCACCCGGGGAAGGCGGATGCTGCCGGGGTTGATCAGCAGCTTTCCGTCCATCAGCTCGCTGCCGGCGATGTGGGAGTGGCCGAAGCAGATGATATCGGCTCCGAGTTCTTCCGCCCGGTAATACACATTTAACAGCGACTGCTTGATGCCGTACAAATGTCCGTGTGTAAAAAATAGCTTCCGCTCGCCAATTGGTACGACGATTTCATCTTTAAATTCCCCGTAAAAGTCGCAGTTACCTTTTACCGTCAAGTAGGAAGCAAGCGCCGGATGAGAAGGGTCAAGCTCGGAATCTCCGCAGTGGATGTTGAGATCGGCATCCTTCTCATGACGTTTGGCGATTGTTTCGAGTTCATTTTCAAGGCCGTGGCTGTCGCTTACGATCAGCACCTTCATTCCGGCTCCTCATCTCCGTGTCAATCCAATAATGCGGTCAGCTTTTTCAGCGCATCCGCCCTGTGGCTGATCTTGTTTTTTTCGCCGCTTGAAAGCTGAGCCATCGTCTGGTCCTTATCTTTGACGAGGAACACCGGATCATAGCCAAACCCGTTCGTTCCGATCGGCTCCTCTGTAATATAGCCTTCGACGGCCCCTTCGACCGTTTTCGTTTCCTGTCCCGGAATGCATAAGGCAAGCGCGCATCTGAACCTTGCCGAACGGTCTTCCTTTTCGACTCCTTCGAGTTCTTTTAACAGCTTTTGCAAGTTGGCGAGGTCGCTTTTGTCTTCCCCGGCATAGCGTGCCGAGTAGACCCCCGGCCTTCCGCCGAGATAATCGACGGACAGGCCGGAATCGTCGGCAATCACGATTTTGCCGGTCTCTTTCGAAATTGTTTCCGCTTTGATGATTGCGTTTTCTTCAAAGGTTTGTCCGGTTTCTTCAATGTCGGCCGTATAGCCGATATCCAATAATGATTTGACATCGTAGCCTCTCGGGGCGAGCATTTCTTTGAATTCCTTGACTTTTCCTTCGTTTTTTGTGGCAATGATGACTTCTTTCATTTCGTATCAAGCCTTTCTGAAAGTTTTATTGTTGCTGAATGGCTGCTGAAGCATCACCGAGCGCTTCTTTCTGTTTTTCGATGAGTTCGGCAATCCCTTTTTCGGCAAGCTCTAAAAGACCGTTCAGTTCGCTTTTTGAAAACGTCGCTTCTTCACCGGTTCCCTGAAGCTCGACAAAGCGGCCTTCCCCCGTCATAACCACGTTCATATCAACCTCTGCTGCCGAGTCTTCCTGATAATTCAAATCAAGAATGAGTCCGTGCTCCTCGTCGACCCCCACTGAAGTGGCAGCCAAAAAGTCAGTGATCGGCATCGTTTTCAGCGTCCCGTTTTCCATAAGCCGGCTGACAGCCAGCGCCATCGCGGTGAATGCCCCGGTGATCGAAGCCGTTCTCGTCCCGCCGTCCGCCTGAATCACGTCACAGTCGATCCAGATCGTCCGTTCGCCGAGCTTCTCCAAATCAACGACCGCCCGCAAAGCTCGTCCGATCAGCCTTTGGATTTCCATCGTACGTCCGGAAATTTTCCCTTTTGACGATTCCCTGATCGTCCTTTGATTCGTGGCGCGGGGCAGCATGCTGTATTCCGCCGTAATCCAGCCTTTCCCTTCTCCGCGCAAAAACGGCGGAACGCGGTCTTCTACGGACGCGTTGCAAATCACCTTTGTATTGCCGACTGTAATCAGCACCGATCCTTCAGGATGGGTGATGAAGTCAAGTTCCATCGCTACAGGGCGTAATTCATCATTTTGTCTTCCATCGTATCTCATATTTTACCTCCGATTGTATGTACATAAACATTTCGCAGATTTCCTGTCAACGAAAACTGAATAAAGAAAGAGGCAGCTCTATACGCCCACCTCTTTTTTTATAGTATATCAAAAATCTCCGGCTAAAAACTACCTGTGTTCACCCTGCTCGGCCTTGAAACCGGTTTTGACAGCTTTTCGCCTTTTTCATTGACAAGCTCGGCCTTTCCGTTTACGGTGACGGATACGCTTTTAACATCCGGCAGTTCGGTCACTGTCAGCACGATGCTGTTTAACACTTCGTCGGAAATCACTTTCTTTTGCCCGTCTGCGCTTCCGTAAATGGCTTCATTGAAGTCGAGCGTCACGTGGCCGTCCTCGATTTTCGGCTTGCTCTCGAGCTTTACGTCCCCTTGAAAATCCGACAGCAATCCGCTTTTTTTGCTCGGGCCTTCCGTCAGCTCTTCAATCGCTGCCGTCACTTGATCGCTTTCTTTTTCAGATGCGCGCTTTGTAACCGGAACATAGTATGTGCCTTTATCCGTCTCAGCTAAATAATAAACGGTAACAGGCTGTGTAGCCGTCATATCCGTCACACCGGCGGTATCAATATTGATGCCGTCCTCGCGGCTCAAATTCTCCGGCAGCGGCGTGCCGTTTACAGGCATTTCTTTTAAATCGTGTCCGTTCATCCGAATTTTCACTTTGTCGATGGAGTTAAATTGCGTTAAAGTCCATGTGATCGCCTGAACGATTTTTTGTTCATCTTCCGCTTTATAATTTTTAAATTCGTTTGAAAAATCGGCGATCGCTGTGCCATCTTCTTTAATGTCGACATTTACCGTTGTGTCCGCCGGCAGCACGGCTCTGAAACCGTTCGGAAGGATGTTTGAGACCGGTCCTCCTTCAACGAGGTATTCAAGGGCCTGTTTTGCGGTTCCTTCCTGTTTTGGAAGCGGAATCGTCTGTGCCGTTACATATCCGTTTTTATCGATCAGATAAAGCTCCCTCATGACCGTATCGCCATTTTGTTCCGCTTTATTTTCGCTCGTCGTTTTGCCGTCCTGGTCATCTGTTTTTTCTTTCGTCCGATCCGTTTGGTCCTGATCCTTCTCCTCTTTTACATATGTGATATCCTGCGGCGGATCAATTTCCTCTGATGCCTGATCTGACTGAAACAGACCGCATCCGGAAAGAAGCAGCACGGAGGCCGTCACAGACACCGCGGTTCCCATCATCCCTTTTTTCGGCATACCTTTCCCTCCTAAGACTGTTTGTACTACTATGTATACGAGCCTTTATGCAAAATAGACCAATTGTTTGAATTGGTCTCAGGGCTGCGGGGAACGTTTTTACAAAACAAAATGAGCATCTTCCGCATGAGAAGATGCTCATTTATTTCATGTATGTTTAGTACTCTTTTACAGCTGTTTTTTCAATCGTGATGCTGTTCACATTCTTTACGTCGTAGCCAAACCAATCGTTTGCGATTTTTTTAAACCGTTCGCGGTCTCCGGTTGTGAAAAATTGGTGTTCAGGCGAAAGCGCGCTTTTGTTCAATAAACCGTTGTAGGATAAAATCGTACTGACCTCTCTCGCCGTCTCATCACCTGAAGAAATGATGTTGACGCGTTCGCCCATGTAGCGCTGAATCGGCTCTTTTAAAATGGGGTAATGCGTGCATCCGAGGATCAGCGTATCAATGGAGGAATCCCTGAGCGGATACAGCGAAGCTCTGACGATTTCATCAGCCGTTTCGTCCAAAAATTTGCCGCTTTCCACGAATGGGACAAACATCGGACAGGCTACGTTTTCGACCGTCAGATCGCCATTCAACGAAAGCAGCGCTTTTTCGTATGCTCCGCTTCTAATTGTATTCTCCGTTCCGATGACGCCGATCCGCTGATTTTCCGTCACTTTAATGGCTGCCCTTGCACCGTGCTGCACCACTCCGATCACGGGAATGCCGACCGCTTGGCTGATGTCCTCCAGCGCGATGGCGGTTGCGGTATTGCAGGCGATCACGAGCATTTTAATATGATGACGGGATAACAGGTAATTTGTCATTTCCCATGTAAATGAAAGTACTTCTTTTCTGTCCCGCGGACCGTACGGACATCTTTTCGTATCTCCGAGATATATGATGTTTTCTTTCGGCAGCTGCCTCATGATTTCTTTTGCCACGGTTAAACCGCCGACACCCGAATCGATGACTCCTATCGGTTGATCCAACAAAATCGCCTCATTTTCTATTCATTTCCTGCTGAAGTTTGATTAATAATTTTTCAAAAACGGCTGTTTCCTCTTCAGAAAACGCTTCTAGCATGTTATCCAAGTAATCCTGCCTTTTTTGAATAACCTCTTGAATGATCCGCTCCCCTTCCGGTAAAAGGTGAATCCGGACAACCCGCCGGTCTGACGGATCTTTCACACGTTCAACGAGGTTATTTTTTTCCATCCGGTCAATTAAATCTGTCGTGGTGCTGCACGCCAGATACATTTTGTGAGATAGCTCGCCGATCGTCATATCCCCGAATTCATACAGCCATTGCAAGCCGACGAACTGCGGGGGTGTAATCGAATATTGAGTAAGAATTTCTCGTCCTTTTTGCTTAATGATGCCCGCGATATGGCGAAGCGATTTTTCAATATCCGCAATATGGTTCAAAGAAGCTTTCGTATTCATGTGCTAAAACCTCGCTCAACTCGTCGTTTTATTTCACAACACCCGAGTCTATTTTCCTTCTTTTCTGCAAAAATTGCAAGACTAAGCGCATGAATATCCTGCCTCCGAAAAAAACAAATAACCGGTTCCCTTCTTTTTCAAAGAAGGAATACCGGCGCAATTTAGAGGTCTAGCTCACCCATTCGAAGAAGTTCAACAACAGCTTGCGAACGGCCTTTCACTCCCAATTTTTGCATGGCATTCGTTATGCATTCCTATTGCAAACTAAAAGCGCATTTTTGCTCATTTGAAATTGTAATAGAAGTCAACTGTTCCATCCTGATGAATTACTAATTTATCGATAAGTACGGAAAACGCATGGAACAAGTCCTGATCTGTTCTCTCCAACTGCGCGAAAGCGTTTTGAATGTTAGAAATATCGATGCTCTGTTCTTCTTCCCGTTCAAGCCGGAATAGATCATCATTCAGTTTTTCAAGTTGGCTCTCGAGCTCTTGTCGTTTCGATTGAAACTCTTCCTTTGAAATAAGGGCATCCTCAAGGTACAATTCGATCAGCCGCTTTTTCTTCTTCTCGGTGCTCTCGAGCTCACTTTTCATTTGTTTGATCTTCTTCTTTTTCCGTTCCTCAAAGTCAGACTTGAAATTCAGTTTGAACCTTTTCCCTTTGGATTTCAGCTTTTTGATTACCATAGCCCTGAAATCCTTGTACTGTATCGGTGCATGGTTCACACACAAGTCTTTTCCGCCGCGACGGTAAGCGCTGCATTTCAAATAGTTAAACTCCGACTTTTCGCCATTCTGTTTGTATCTATAAGAAGGAAGTATGACCATTTTAGCTCCGCATTCTCCACAGACCATTTTCCCGCGCAGCTCATTCCAAGGAGTAAATCGCTTTTTCGCAAGCCTACGCTCCCGGTTATTGGCTTTTTCAAATTCCTCTTCTGATACAATCTTTGGACACCAATCCTTATAAACTGTCCATTTTTCTTTTGGATTACGCATAAATTTTTTTCGACCGCCAACTTTAACGGTTGTATAACGATTGGCGATGAACACCCCACAATAAATCGGGTTTTTCAAAATGCGCTGTACAGTCGTTAATTGCCACTTCTCAACCTTTTGAGGCTTTGGAATGTTCCCAAGACTTAGTTCCTCATTTAATTTATAAACGATTCTCTTTTGCCCATATCCGTGGTTATTATAAAGATCAAATATAAGGCGGATGACCTTAGCCTCTTCCTCGTGGATCGCGAGGTATTTCCCGTCTTTTTTGTACCCGTAAGGGATGCGCCCCGAGTGTTCGCCCCTTCTCGCCTTTGCTGCAAGTGATGCGCTGGCCGCTACTGATATAGTTTGTGGGTATTGTGCTGCAAACATCGAGAACATTTCAAATTTCATTGAATTTTTGCCTTCATAAAGGCTGTCATATCCTTCTTCGAGAGTCACTACCCTTACGCCATGAGCAAGAAGAACCTCGCGAATTTCAAGGGAATCCTTTAAGTCACGAGCCAACCGACTGATTGACTTAAAAACGACCATTTTCAACTTGTGATTTTTGGCCTTTTCCAGAATTAACTGCATAGCTGTCCGATCAAGCAAAACGGTACCGCTGATTCCGTCATCAATCTGTATAGCGTCTTCGTTCCATTCAAAATTATTTTGTTCAAGCCAGTGTTGGCAAATATCGACCTGATTTTCCTTAGATGAAACTTGCTCATCTTTTTCGGTCGAAACCCGTACATAGACAGCGTAAGGATAATCTTCATATTTTATAATTTCCTGAGTGTCTTTTTCTTCGAAGAACATACGCCCGCCCCTTTTTTTGCAAATGGTACATTATATGGAGATTATAGCATAATGATTTCAAACATCCCATATATTTTCGGTTGAAAATAGAACAAATGTTCCTATATAATCATCTCAAAGGAGATGAAACACCATGAGAGATGACAACCTTAAAGATCGAGGCACAATCAAATGGACGGCAATGATGCTGCCCGAGCATGTCAGTTTGCTTCGAGAGTTAGAAAGCAACCGCAACAGAATGAAAAGGCCGGTGCTCGACATGTCCCAAATTGAAGACATGGAAAGGGTAATATGTGAGGCGATGGAGTTTAATATGCCAGTGCAGTTCGCTGTATTTAAGCCGCTGCCCTTTTTAAACGGTGTAGAAATGGGAGAAGTCATTTATATAGAAGGAAAAATCCATTACATAAATCAGACCCGCAAGGTGTTTCATGTCGTGGATTCAAAAGGAGACACCAATCTCATTAAATTTGAGGATGTTGTCGGCGTGAAGGCAAAATAAAAAAACCATTATTAAGGATACTAAAAAAGGTATTCCTTAATAATGGTTTTTTGGTTAAGTACAATAACTTGCCATAACACGGCTACCACACAGGCAGCTTACGGTAATTAGTCGCGTGTTTCTTGGACTCACTTGTTATTGTACATTGATTATACATTGAATGGACAATGTTAGTCAACAAAAACGGAGCATTTTTTTTTGTGATAACGGATCAAAATTTTATTATCAAAATGGGACATTGTTTTTTGTTCAAAATTCATTATCAAAACGGAGCATTTTTATTTACTCATTACGGGTCAATTTTTGTTGCTGCCACTTCTGCAAAGGCATCTTCATATGGTGGGAATATAAATGGCGTGCATAGCCTTGGTTTCAAAAAATTATACAGATATTCACATCCTTCATGGTACACTAAATCAGTCTCTTTTTTAACCTGATTAAAGTTCGGAAATGGAGCACCTTGATACCTATAATATTGAAAGATTATGTTTGAAATCATATCTGCAACTTGTATATTAGGAGATAAATCAGATTGCAAATATTCCACTTCAACATTCTTTGTGATTTGTTTATCAAGAACCAGATCACTATAAAGGTAACCCTCTAACTCATTTAGTGACGGAAGGGCAGAATTTCGGTTGTCAATTTTAAGATTTAATAGTAGCTCATCTTCTTTACTCAAAGGGAAATTTTTCATGATTATTGATACCAAGTAGTTAAATGAACGTGCTGGTTGCTCTCTAAACCTTTGTTCGATTTTTTGATTACACACTACCATATGTGCTATTTTTATATCTGTTGCTTTAAACAACTTTTCTAGAATGAATAATTTCATAAAAGGGGGGGTATCTGAGCCTTTGAGTTCGTCTGGGTTTGGCAAATTTGCAAAAAAATCAGGAAAGTCTTTTCTTAGTCTACCAATTGCTCTTTTAAAGGTACTCCTTAACTTTCTAGGATTGGTTGTATGTATAAAAGCAATGACGAAGAATCTATATTTATATTTTCTTGAGAAAAATTTCGGTATACTCCCAGATTCATCTATGTAAAACAAATTCATCACCCATTGTCAAAGTTTTCTTATACTTTATAGTATTATATTCTGGGGCCTATTACAAGAATCCCCTTTGGTAATAATGAAATAGGTTATATATAAACAAATAAAATAAGCTCCACGAAAGGTAGAGCTTTATTCATCATACGGCCGATATTTTTTCCGGGCAGCTTCAAGATCTTTTTTCTTTTCCTCAACATCCGAACGCAAAAACAAACTAGTCCCGCTCATTTTTTTCACAGGATTAAGTTTTCCGCCGTTTACAAGTTGGCTCATACGTGAGCGATTTACCTCAAGCAGTTCGGCCGCCTCTTTGGTGGTCAGGACTTCACGTCTGATGAAGTCCTCGACCTCCTGACGGCTTTTTAAATGATATTCCATAGACTTATCTGCTCCTTAAATCCTTAATAATCGTGAAGATGGTCACGGCCAACACAATAATCATGATGACCGTTGTGAAAGTGCTTGTCCGTAATTCCCGCAGCCCAATAGCAGCCACGCTTAATAAAATCATGGAAAAAATGAATGTTTGTCTTCTCTTCATATTATATGCTAGACTGGTTATAATTATATTAGGAAGCGAGCGAGCCACCGCTCACTTCCCTGCTTGCTAGTCCTTCTTATTATTCTTCTTTGCATCCGATGATTGCTGTGCAATCCAGGCGATGGAAGCAACATAGAAGATAATTTGAAGGACTTTTATCATGATGTCCAGCATTTCTTCACCTCCTTACACTCTTATTATACAACACCTATAAACAATTGTATATAGATAAAGCGAAAAAATCCCCCTTTTTCTCCAAAAACTCACTCAATTAAATAGGTATAATAACCTAAAACAAATGATTCATTTTCATGGATGAACAGGATTTATTCACCAATTCCTTTCCGTAAAGTGGTAAACTCTATACTGATTGTAACCAAAAGGATTAGAGGAGAATGCCATGAAGACTCTGGATGTTCAGGCGTTACACAATGCAATTGATCAAACGCTCGAACAATTAAAACAACAATCAGACGAATTCGCCAAAGTCAAAAAGGCCGTTGAGGGCATCACATCACTTGATGATGCTTTAAAAGGAAAAGGCGGCGACGCGATCCGCGCCTTTTACGAGGAATGTCACACACCTTTTCTACAGTTCTATGATACTTTTATAGAGGAATACAGTTCCACGCTGAAGAAAATGAAAAGCGCGTTAAATTCCCTGGAACCAAACCATAACGGATTTATTTCACAGTCCTTTCTCGAACACGAGTTGGAGAATGGCTTAAATGCGGCCGATCGCACAACGAAACATTTGGTTTCTAAGACCAACGCCACGATCGCAAAAGTCAGCCATATCGTAGATTTACCGGATTTGAATGACAGCGGTTTTCACGAACAGAATCAGAAAGCATTAAAGGAAATCAGCACGGCCCTCGAAAAGCTGCATGCGTTTGACCGCGAGCAAACAAACGCCCTCAAAACAGCTGAAAACGACCTTGAGACGATGCAAAAATACATGGCGCGGCTCGAAAAGATGTATACCGGCCCCAAAATTGAAATCACCGGTTATCAAAAAGGCGCGATTTTAAAGCCGGATGAGATGGATACCTTGAGTGGAAATCAAGAAACAGCGATGGGTACCATGTTGAAAAAAGTCGGAGACAAAGAAGATGCCGAAATTAACACTCTCGCCGATCCAGATCGGTTAAAAAAATTGGCAACGCAAAAGGTTTCCACCAAAGAGTACACTCAAGAGGAATTGAATAAACTAAAAAAAGATTATAGAGTATTTAACGATACGCTTTACCGGGCATACATAGATGGTGATACAATTGTCAAGATAGAACCCGCCTACACCCTTCCAGAGAATGTGGAAAAAAGTGACTTTGCTAAATATTTCGATACGGCTATGGAATTTACAGGTGTGTATGATGGAGTAAGAGCAGCGTTTGGATACGACCTTGCGACAGGTGAAATTGTTAAAGATCGTGGTGACCGTATTATGGCCGCGTTGAGTGTCACCCCTTTCGGAAAGGCATTTAAGTACGGAAAGCGCGGTTTCAAGTTATTTAAAGGTGAAGAGGCGGGAAAGAAAGCTTCAAAGGTTGGTAACGGCTCTAAGAGTAGGGTACATCTTCCAGGAAGAAATGGTGCTCTTAATGAAGCTAAAAAGGATGCGGGCATTACTAGATCTCAGCACCCCGAATCAATTCGTCGTGTAGAGATGCGAACCGCTCCCCATGAAGGTGGCCATGTAATAAAAGACGAAAATGGTAAAATTATTTGGACCAAAGAGTATATCTATACAAATAACAAGGGTCAGAAAATCATAATACAAGACCATAGCGCGGGTCATGAAAAAGGTGGACAAGGGCCTCATTTTAATGTAAGGCCATTTGATAATCCTCGAACAGGAAAAGTCCCAGGGACAAAAGATCATTATCCATTCAAAAAATAATTTGAGGTGATATTATGTGGTACGAAAATTTAGAGGAAAATTATTTTTTAAAAAGTCTATATAATGAGATTCCTAAATTAGAAAATATACGTATCGAAGGCATTTATATTAAAGAAGAAGGTAGAAAAGTAACTCTGCATTTTGATATGCCGTTTTATGCGGAAAAGCCACCGAAAAAGTGGGCTAACTTAGGATATAATTCAATTGCTCTTGAAGTGGATATTTTCGATATCCATTCTTTAGAAATGAAGACATTATCAGATACATATAGAGGAAACATTGAAATAAATAAGGATGACCAAGGTTTAATCGAAATCAATATCACAGGAGAGGTTACTGCAAAAATAAAAGCAGATGCAGGACTCATTCAATCAATTAATGGTTATATTAATGGAGCTTTAGAAAAGGAATAAGCAAAAAAAGCATGTGGCCCTTTACACAAGAAAGGGCCTTTTTGATTACTTCAATAAAGCTTCAATTTTTGCCTTTGTCTTCGGCCCGTAAATACCGTCGGCAGACAGCCCGTGCATCAGCTGGAACCGTTTGACCGCGTTCGCCGTATTCGGCCCGTAATAACCATCTATGCCTTTATTTTTGGCACCTTTGTCCGGATAGAAATAGAGGGCAGCTAAGGCCTCCTGAATCTGCCGGACGGCCGTTCCTTTCATCATCGGGCTTTTGTATTTGTAGATGCCGGTCGGTAGTGTGTACTTTTTGGCTGCAGGCTTTCCTTTTTTCGGTGTTTCCTTTTTCGGGGCCGCTTTCGATTTATTACCTAGGATACTATCGACTTTTTTGCGGAATGCTGACAGTTGGCTTGAATCCCTCACCCACGGCGCCGGACAGCTTTTATTTGTCACGTCGTAATGCCGTACGATTTTGTCTGTAGAAAGGCCATAACGCCTGCATAGATCGGCTACCACTTCGGCAGCATTTTGAATGGTCTCACTGTGAATCTGTCCGTTTTTTTCGACGCACATTTCAACACCGATCGCCTTTGTATTGGCGTTTGGTTTTAGAAAACTGACATAGCAGCGATTTTGGTCGTGTGCATGATAGGCGACTTCATTTTCAGGAATAATCAATTGCACTTCTTTGCGATCCACAAAATAATGCGCTGAGGCGTAACGTTTATCAGCGATGCACGTACCATTGAAATAATTTCGCTCGTTCAAGGCCGACGCGCCAGGAGTAGCCGTCCAATGCATGACAATACCCTTAACCCCTGACAGTTTTAATCCCGGACGAGTATACTTGTTAACCTTCACATAGTTTTTTACGACTTTGACCATGCTTGATCAATCCTTTCTTATATTAATGCAAAAGAAAAAGGCAGCCGAAAGGCAACCTCATTTTGCTTTATTCTGCTGTTTTAAAATTTCGATAGCTTTCGTGATAGGCTCCGGTACATAAACACCCATTTTTCCCGCGTTTTCAGTAATGGAGATCAGTTCATTTATGCAGTAGAAAACGATTGTTACTGTCATGACAAGAAAGCCCATTTCGATCCCGTTTTCAATAAGCAGCAAATCAATCATGTGAGCAACGGCAACAATCACGAAAATAAAGACTTTTCGCGTGATACCAATAAATCCAACCCGGCTTTTCATCTCCCCGTTTACTCCGGCTGCCGCCAACCCACTTCCATAATCAATAATGACCAGAAAAGATAAAATAGTTAACAGAATGCTCCACCCTCCAAAAAGAAATCCGATTGCTCCGCCAGCAATGGCGATCAAACTTTTATAAAATGTTTCCACTGTATTTCCTCCTTTTTATACAAAATAAAAAAGCCGCTTATTTCGCCGCTTTAGATTAAATTATTCAGTTGCTGCGCTGCCCTCTTGCTGCACACCATCCGCCTGCGAGTTGCTTATACGCTCTTCCTGCAGCTCCTTTTTAAGCTGTTCGTTTTCCTGCTCGAGGTTCTGCCTTCTCTGCCTTTCGTACATGTATAGGCTTCGAGCCTCCGCCAGTCTGTCATGCGTATGGTTCATTTCATCTTTGTAAGCCGCTGCCTTTAATGCCTGTCTTTCAAACTGCACTTTCAATTCCTCATGTTGCTTTTTCAATTCTTCAAATGTCATTTTGTTTTCCTCCCTTATACTTCGTCTGCGAATGCATCACCGCGTTGATTAGCCATGATTTCCGCGCGCTCTTCCTCAGTAATCAGCCCATTTTCAACATGGATGTACAGCTCTTTTGTGGTGACACTTCCATTTAGCCAACAGTAATAAAAATGCCCGTAGTAACGACTTTTACCTTCGAACACATCGACCGCCCCCATCACGATTTTGTCCCTTCGAGTCTTAGGATCAAGTCATTGGCAAGACGCTGAGTGTATACCAGCTGTTCCCGCAACATCTCTTCTTTTGTTTTTTGACCGAGTTTCTCTTTTGCTTCGATGTTTTGCTCGTTAGGTACTAGCTTCATTGGTTGCCTCCCACTTATGGAAATTGAATATTTCGCCGGTTCTACTACCGTCGGTGTCTACCGTTATACTTAAAAGTGTATGGATAAGCCGCTTGTTTCCGCTGTATCCCGGATAATACCCGTCTGGATCTACGTATGACCGGTTCAAAATATATTTCATTTCGTTTGTTGAAACATCTAACTCGACAAAAAGATCATATGCGACTTTTAATTGATCATCGGGGATTAAATCGAATGAAACAGCTTCAAATGAATAAACATCGTCATTATGTTTTAGAACACAGGTACTTATGTCGATTCCTGCGTCCGTTTCTGTCACTTCCATGCCTTCGAAATACCACGCGGCCGGAACATCTTTTCTTTCGATCATTTTTATAACACCTCTTTTTTTACGGAACTTCATGGAAAACCAATAACCTTATAGTGATGTCTTGACCTATGATACCTGATGATACTCCATTTCCCCGCATAACAATTTTGAATCCGCTTGATGATTGATTTTGGATTCCTACATTTACCACATCAGAATAGGGACCGTACGGTTGTGCGAAAACAGCGAAAATATTTTCAGCATTATGGTGTTCTCCGTCATAGAAACTGTAATTCACACTTGTAGATCCTGTTGATCCACCAGTCATAATTGTCATTTTAATCTCATTGAGGGAAACGGCTAGGTTGCATTGTAATTTCCCGTATTGGTCAGTTATATCGCTTTGGATACTACCGGCAAGAGCCGCGTAAGTAGTCCATGTGTTATTGCCTGCGATAAGCCTTGTTTGCGTTGGCAATATCAATTCAGGGGTATCGAATAGCATTCTTTTCCCAGCCTTCAAACGCAAACCAGCGCTGGCTACAACATCAAAATTTTGTGGCTTAAATCGAAACATTGAATCAGGACCATCAAAACGCGCAAGATAAATACTCGGGTGGAAAGTTCCGTATTTTCCTTCATCTAATCGATCCTTTGTCGTATAATAACCTCCGGTTGTTATAGAGTATAGACTTTTAGCGTCGATGACCTCAGCACCTTTTTCCCACATTCTAAACCGGCCAGCTTCACCTTCGGTAAATTCGTAGTCTGAATTGTCTTTTACGCTTGTTTCTGAATACATATCAATAATTGGCGAAGCATAAGTCTGTCCCACACTTGGCGTGCCGTATATGGAAAGCTTACCGTTTCCCATCTCGATTGTGGTATAACGTTCTCTTTTTTCGTTATAATCCAATTTGCCCGTTTCTTGTTTAAGCATGCCCGATGTTATGGTCAATTCATTGTATTCGTCGGTATCTGCATTTTTTGTCCATTGATAAAAGGTTCCATCCTGTATCCATGATTCGAAATCCTCGTTTTGTCCGGCAGCCTCGAACCGGGCGCCACGAATCAACGATCCCTCAATCGTGATCCCCTTGATCGTCCCGGCGTTGATCTTATCGGCCGACAGGTTAGCGATTTTCGCATTTGTGATGGCTCCGTCTTCGATCTGAGCCGTTCCGATGATCGCCGTTTCCAGATGCGCCCTTTTGATGGCTGCGTTTTGGATAGCTGCAGAACCGACAGCCGCTTCTGCAATCTTGGCCGACGTGATGGCCGCATCCGCGATTTTAGCCGATACAATGGCAGCATCCTGAACGTATTGGCTTGTGATTACACCGTCCGTTAACTGTGTATCGTAAGGGCTGAAGCCGAAATCTTTCCGGACGTCCCCCCGCCGAATTTGCAGCTTTCTCAAAACAAATTCCGCTGAATCTCCATTATTTACAGTTTTTCCACCGATGCCGAGCCGCCCATCGCTGAAAGTCGCCGGTGACGTAAATACAACATCAAAACGGACAAATTCATCCGTTGGATAGCTCGAAATATCTGAAAGGTTGTTCGAAATATCGTATGATGCGCCGCTTTCTGTCATCAATCGAAGGTAGGAAAAGTTGTTTGTCGTCAACCTCTTCAATTCGAATGAAAGAGTGTACACTTGATCTTTTGTAAGCGCTAATGTCGGGCGTCCCTTCGTGGTAATCCCGAAATATGAGTATGATGTCGAGTTCTTTGTCACCGTAACTTCATTGAATCCATTTGCTGAGTAATTAACGTTTCTTTTCGCATTCACAGCATAAAGATCGGGTGCGTTCAGGATAGAACCCGGCAAAATGTTTGCGTCCTCAAAGTCTCTTGAAATCTTGTCGGCTTTGACGGCTAAATCTGCTAATAAATCGGCCGTGATCGATCCGAAAAGGATGTCATCAGTTAGAATCCTCCGTGTAACCCCTGTAAACTCTGGGGTGAATTCGCTCGGCGTTTTGTGCGTATTGATCGCTCGCAACCGATAATACCAGACCTGGTCAACGCCGGGCGAATGTTCGCACTTGCTTCCTTTCCCCCAAAATATCCGGTTTTCAGGTAACGGTGTAAAGCCCTTAACCGGGGACGCGTAAACCTCATAAGCTGCAATATATGAGCTCGGGTTATAATCCCACGAAATTGAAACGCCTTGGAATAATGACTCGATTTTCACATTTGATGGAACAGGGGGGACGGTGTCAGGGAAGCTTCCGTCTGTCACTTCGCCGCCGCTATCCCATTTCCCACGGTTTCGGTCTATTGTGTCTTGTATCTTTTGTATCCGATCATCCTTTTGAAGCACCGATAAAAATTGACCGATTTCTACCACGCAAGTGTTGTCTGGATCAGTGATGTCATATTCCATCGATATGATCCGCTGTTTTGTCTCTATAGGAATAGCGAAATTTCGATCTATAGCGATAGTCGTATCCCCTAATTCAACATGTTCATGCTCATATCCGGGCACATTTTGAAGCAGTTGGACAGATAGCTCATAATTGACTTCAATCTTCGAGGCTTCGGTTATCAAGTGGCTATATGTCGCTTTTAAAAGCTCTTTTGGATCAGTTATATCCTCGTTGCTGAATTGTCCTTCTCTATGGATTCTTTCGCCGTTTTTGAGACGGCCAAATCGTTTTAAAAGATCCGGATCGCCAACCCATTCCTGACCTAAAGGCTTGTCGACGGGATCACCTTCTGACTTTTTCCACTCTACCTCGGAGAAGTCAATAAAACGTGTGTAGCCGCCCGTCTCTTCGCCGTTCTCGTCGGTTGAAGGTATAGAAGCCCCATACCCCCATAAAGCCGTCAGAGGGTAGCTGATGACTGTACGGCTGATCTTTTCGGTATCCTTATCTATTTCAAAGCGTTTCCCGCTGTCTTTTCCGCGACGGGGAAGAATTTTCAAAACCCGCCGGGTGATCTTATTGCCTTCAAACTCAATATAGTCCTGAAGCTCACCGCCCCAGAGGTTTAAAACCTCGGAAATACATTCAAGGGCTGATTTCTTATAAAACGTGGTTGAGTTTGTCCCCAGCGCTGCTGTGACCTCCGCCTCCCACCTTGAACGGGAAAGCACACGATCCAAAACATATTGTGCTGTTTTTTCCGTTGGCCGGAAGTCTTTCACAAATGTTTCAGCCAGTTCCATCATTGCAGCTTCACACGTTACAAGCGTGTTAATCTCTGCGTTTTCGTCTGCATCGTCCAGCTCTTTGATCACAAAAAGCTTGAGAAGGCCATCCTTATCCTTAAAAATAACTTGATTTTCTTCAACCAAATAACGAGCATCAGGATGCGAGGCGTCGGCCACAAAAGAAAAAGAAGAGCCTTTATTCAGCTCTTCTTTGTATTTCGCATCCCAAAACTTGCATGCCTCTTGTCCGTCGCTGGACAGTACCGTGAGGACTTCCTCATCAGGTGACAGAATATACATGTCAGCCATAAACGGACCTCCTTACAAAAAAGCAACATCAAACTTGATGCTGCTCTTGTGACTAAATTTCAATTTTATCGGCCTTTGAGGTGGTATGTTGAACCAGTCTGACTGTACTTGCAGTGCGGCCATGATTAAATTTCCGTTGCACGTCACTTTCCTTTTGGCCGAATCAATAACGAGAGTATCGCCAGCGATAAAGTTGTAGACTACTTTAATTGTTTTATAAATAGATTCATCATCATTTAAAAAAGACACTTCATAAGAAGTGCCTGCCTCCGTAAAAACACATTCAATTTTCGGCTCAATATCTGCATAACCCGGGTTAGTGAATGATTGTATACCCGGATCAAATACATATTGTTTTGGTTCTCCGTATTTTTTAGGATCAGGACAAATGAATGTCAGTGTAGCCGACTGAATGCCTCCCTGCTCTTCGTTCTCCGAAATACTTTCAAAGACGGCGTAATAGGTTCTATCTGGCTCATCATGAAATACAAGGGGCTTCGGTTCGTCTGTGTGTAAAATGTATGTCAATTCCTCTTGCTTCTTTTTCAATTCTTCTTCGCTGCTGAAGGCGAAAAGCACTTCAATAGTTATGACCCTTACAGGGACTCGGACTCCACGGAGGAAGCCGCCGGGACGATTTCCGATGGTGGCTGTGTTGACCTCTCGCCCCATTACGCCCCGGCCGCTAGTCGATTTCACATAAAAGAAGGGTGAAATATCGACCCCATCAAATGTAATTTTCCACTGGTTAGGAAGTAAATCCTGATAGTTGATCAATTAAATCTCACCCTCCTTGCGTTTGATCTTCTTTGCGCGTCAGTTACGGGCTTTTCTACTCCCTGTCCGACTTTTTTGCTGTCCATCTCGATTACTATTGTTCTATCTGGTAATTCGAGGTTTTTGATTTCGGAGCTCAATTCGTTTGAAACAGTACCAATATTACCACTTGAAATGGATGTGTCGTATGCGAGATTCAGGTCCTCTTGCTGAATATTTATTGCATCGCTGACGACATTCATCGCTTTTTGAACTGCACCAATACCGCTCTGAATTCCAACAGCGATACCGGCCGGCACCATCATTCCGACTTGGTCCCTCATTACCCTTGATGGAGAATGGATTTTCAGCTTTTTCTTGATTGTTTTTTCAATTGTGGCCGCAATGGCTTTCGCTTCTTTCTCGAGTTCCCCGGACATGTTTTTCATCCCAGAGATAATTCCCGCCATTGTGTTTGAACCGATAACCTTGCCGCTCTTTTTAAGCGAACCCAACTGCTTGACATTAACCGAAAGCTCGCCGATTTTGCGGAGATAGTCGTTTTTCAACAAATCTAATTCCTTGTTGGCAGCAGATCGCAACTCTCGTATTTTCTTTGCCGTTTCCTCTTTAAGCCCTGACAATTCTTCCGCCGCCTGCGAGCTTGCAAGAGCGTGTTTTTCTTTCCAGAGGCTTATATAGTTGTTTAGCTCAGAACTGGACATGCGGGCAATCGCATTGATCTGGTCAGCAGAGCCAACACCCATTTGTCTCAATTCATCTACAAACTCTTTCGGCGCTCTGCTTGCAAGGCTTGTAATGTCAGAATTAAAGGATTTGATTTTGTCCAGTTGCTTTTTAAGGTTGTCGGTAAGTTTTGTACCGGAAACCTTCTCGCTTGAAACATCGTCAAATAGACCGATCGCACTATATATTGCGTTTGCTCGGTCTTGTAATTCCTTCTTATAGGCATCGTTGGCCGCCTTGATGTCTGCGGTTAACTTGTCATTGATGCTCTTGAATTTGGAAAGGTACGCGTTATTCGCTGACAAAATGCCTTTGTTGATCTTGTCGGCAGCCTTTTTCTCGGCTTCCTTCTGCTTTTTGACTTTGTCGGCCATTGCCTTTTGTGCTTGATAGATTTCCCGCTGGACTTTGATTTGTTGATCAGATGTCAGCTTGTTCTTTTTCTTGATTTTTTCCAGTGTTTTGATATAGGTATTGCCGCTGATTTTACCCGTGTCATATTTGGCTTCTGCTCGCTTAATCTGATCAGAAACCTTTTTCGTGTAAGCGAGTTTCGCCTTTGCTTCCTTGCGCTGCTGTTCTTTCAGAAGCCTCTTTTGTTTATCTGAGGCGCTTTTGGTAGCCTGATAGATTTCTCTTTGAATCTTTCGATTTTGGTCGGCCGTCAGCTTATTCTGCTGCTGAATTTTCTTCAGAGTCTTGATGTAAGCAGCCGCCCCCATTTTTTTGGTGTCGAATTTAACCTCAGCATTCTTTATTTTGTTGCTTACTTTGATCTCTGCCGCTTTTCGTGCTGCTTTTGCTGCTCGAGCAGCAGAGGCTTTCACTTTCGACTCTGATTTGTCGATACCTGCGGCCATCCCGGTACCGATGTGATAACCGACTTGATCCCGCATTACCCGGGATGGAGAGTGAATACCGAGAATTTTTTTAATGGTGCTTGGAATTGCGTTTGTAAGTCTTGAGAACGTGCTTGACACAGCGCCCCACATGCCAGTAACACCATTTATTAGACCCTGCATAATGTCCCGACCGACTGAACCAAGGTTTATACCTTTAAAGAAAGACATAACGCCGTTCCAGATGCTTTTAATTCGGTCTTTCGTTGCGTTCATGATGCCTGAAGCCGCGCCTTTTAAAGCATTAAAACTATTCTTTCCGGTTGAAGTCATGCCTTTCCAGATCCCTGTTACGCCAGATTTCACAGCGTTCCAGCCACTGGAAAACAAACTCTTTTGCCCGTTTAGCCAACCAGAGAAAAAGGATTTCAAGCCACCCCAAACACTTTTACCGACAGATACAATACCCTTCCAAACAGATGAAACCGCAGTTTTTATAGCATTCCAAGCAGTTTTAAATACATTTTTCCAGAAATTTAAAAGCGTTGAGAAAAAGCTTTTCAGCCCATTCCACACGCTTTTTCCTGTCGAAACTATGCCTTTCCATACAGAAGAAAGAACCGTTTTGATTCCATTCCAGACCGTTGAAAAAATCTTCTTCTGAGCATTTAGCCAACCCGAAAAGAAGGATTTCAAACCGTTCCAGATCGACTTTCCGGTATTTACAATTCCGTTCCAAATGGACGAAGCAAAGCCTTTAATAGCATTCCAGACGGTCGTGAATACTGTTTTGTATAGGTTGAACTGAGCTTTGAAGAAAGACGACAGGCCACCCCAAATCGATTTTGCAGTCGATACAATCCCATTCCAAACGGTAGAGAAAAAGGACGTGATAGCATTCCATGTTGCTGTCGCGGCCGCCTTTATTCCTTCCCATGCTCCTTTTAGCCATTCAGAAATCACACCCCAAATTTGAAGGGTGAACTGTTTCACTTTGTCCCAGTTTGCAATGATAAGCGCAACTAACCCAACGACCGCCGTCGTGATCCAGCCAACAGGACCCATCGCCATAACCCAAGCCGCGGCCATTCTTGCAGCCTGAGCCAATGCTTGAGCCGCTAATACAACAAGCTGCTTCCCAAACAAGATCATTTGTTGGATGCCATTCATCAAAAAAGAAGTGAATGAACTGATCTTTGCCGCCGTCCAGGCCGCTGCCATCTGTGCAGCTTGCGTTAACGATTGAGCTGCCATGACAGTCATTTGAGTGATCCAAAGAGCCATTTGTCTAATGCCGGTTTGGAGCATGGTGATAAATGAAGAGATTTTCATAATGGTCCAAGCTGTGGCTGTACGTGTTGCTTGGGCGATTGATTGCGCCGCCATTAGTGCCATGTTTTTGATCCATAGCCCCATCTGGATAATGCCGTTTTTTAACGACGTTATCAGCGCTGAAATCTTCATTGCAGTCCAAGAGGCGGCCATTTTCACAGCATTGGCAGTAGACGACGCTGCCGCCGCCGCGTATTTTGCGATAAATTGCCCTACCTCTATGGTTGCTCCTTTTAATTGAGTGATAAGCCCAGCTAACTTTATGCCTGCCGCAGTATTTCTGAAGTTTATCAGATAACTTGCTGCAACCTTGAAATCTTTCAATCCATTTGTCACAGCACTAACGGCGACCATTGCAGGAACTATAGCTCTTAACGCCCCCACTAATGAAATAGCAACCGCAATAAACTGTCCTATCGCTGGATTTGCTTGCATTGCCGCATTTGTAAACTTTAAAAACCCGTTTACAGTTTGCAGAATGGTTTGGCCTAAAGGAGCCATACCAACAAGCAGGTTGATAATAGTTTTTGATATTTCTCCCAATGTGCTCCATACTGTAGGTCCATTGGTTCTAATATAGTCAATGAATGCTTGGAATTCCTTTGTCTTGGTGACGCTTCCCGCCCACTCATTGAATCGTTTTGTCATTTCGACAAGGGATGTCATCATGTCCTGAGACATCGGCGCAAAGCCAGCGAAAAGCTTCGTCAAGCCTCCTGATAAGTTTCTGATAATCTGCAATAATTTAGGGCCGTTCGTTTTCGTATACTCCACAAATGATTGGAATTTCTTTGACGAACCTAAATTTGCTGACCATTTCACCCATGAAGCAGTCGCTTTTTCCATGCTTGCAGCCATATCATTACCCAGTGGACCAAAAGCCACGATTAAATTCATCACAGTACGCAGGACATTGCCGGCAATTTTGCCGAATGTAACAAAGGCTTGACCCGCGTTTTTATTCATGAAATCTATGAAACGCCTCATATCCGCATCTTTAAATGCGGCATTCATACTTTTCGCTAATTCAAGGCCGCCATTTGCCACGCTTTTAAACATGGGTCTTAAACTATTTAGAACGCCTTTGAACGTCGTCAGCGAGCTCGTGAAGGTCTTTAATATAGGCTTCTGAACAGAATTTGATATTTCCGTCCAGTTGGCCTTGAAATCTTCCAAAGTCGCAAGCGCCTTCTTCTCTTCTTTTCCTAAAGACTGCTGTATGACTTTGATCTTCTCCATAATTTTTGCGCGTTCTTTAGCGTCAGTTGTTTCGTCTAACTTCTGTTGAAGCTTATTTAAGTCATCTGAGGCCTTAAAAACACCTTTAAGAGAAGATACTGCCACAGCGCCAAAGGCAACCGCGCCGGTTCCTGCGGTCGAAAATGCGCTCGCAAGCCCCATAACCCCGCCGGACGCCGCGCCGAGCATCGGCCCCAGTGATCCAATAGCGCCAGTAATACTGGCAAGCACCGGAGAAATTGCAGGTAATGCGGCCGTAAAAGCTCCCTTGAGGGAATTCTCCATAACTGTAGAAATGGAATTTGTTATTTTAGCAAGTCTATTCATGGAATTTTCGAATCGATCAATTCGAGCTTCAATATGAATCCAGACTCGATTAGGTAAAGACCTGATTTCTGCTTGTGCGCCAGCGACTGCCCGCGTTAAATCCGAAGTATCTCCGTTAATATTGGTGGTTACCCGGTTGGGCAATGAACCAAGCTCAGTCCTTGCCGTTGTAATGGCTCTATTTAAATTGTCAGAGTCAGCGTCTAAATCTACTCGGGTTCGTTCATGTCGATGGATAAAACGATCAATCTGCTGTTCCGCTTCCCTGACTCTTGCTTGAAAGCTTGCAATCTCTGCTTCAATCTCAACAGTTTGGTGGTCAGTCATACGGCGCATCATATCATTGACACGTTCCATGCTCCTGTTGAATTTTCTCGTCTCAGCCTCAATGATTGCAGTCAGCCTTTCGATCATACCCTCACCCCTTTTCTACAATTGTTTTCCAAAATGAGCGCGAATGGCATCGTTAAAACGCTGAACAGCTTTGGCTTTAGAACCCAGCTCATTAACGTTTGATGATCGCCAGTTGTTTGCGTCACCTGTGATGTCTCGCTCAAGCTCACGCTTTGCTTTTCTCGCATCAAACATTTTTGATTCTTTTGGGCGTTTTTCATTGAGCGCATAACGGTGAAACATTGCATTTCTCGCCATGCGCTCCCATTGATCGATTTCTTTCAATTTCGCCCCTTTTATGAGCAACTTGTATTCTTTGGGTGTCCAAGACATGATTAAGTCGATGTCATGGACATTTAGCCAACGAGCTGCATTGACAATTACTTGGTCGTAGTCGATCCCGTTTTCTCGTTGTATGCTTCTTTCATCATTTCGAGCATCTCCTTGTTGGCTTCGTCCTCTTCCAGACGTTTCGCTTCCATTTCTGGCGTCTCGTTCGGACTCACTTTCTTCGGTTGCGCCATCTTCTCGATCATCTTCCAGTGCTGACGGATCTTTCCTTTGAAAAAACCCGCAGAATCCAACGTCTTGAATGCTTCTTTGATCAATTCATCTGCTGCATTACCTGTTTCATCTTCATTGATAATCTTGGCGAGCGCTTCCTCGATTTGTTCAACAGAAGGCTTTCCTTTTTTGAGGTAAGCAAGTGCACAATCCCAAAATGCAGATAAGTAAGCCGCGTCATCATTTAATAGGCTTAGATAGATTGATAATGTTCCTCCAGACTTGTCACCGTTCTTGTCTTCTTTTGCATATTTTTCGTTTGCTGTTCTGTCAAAAGCAAAGTCACAACGTGCAGCATAATCTTTTCCGTCAATTGTTAAGTAAGCCATGTATAAAACCTCCAGATTGTTTTTAAATTCAAAAGAGCCCGGCTATTGCCCGGGCTCTCATGATCTTATTTTCAAAGTGAATATTAGGCCTCTACCGGTTTCGTCCTTGTTTCAATTTCAGTCATAGGCGATTCGCCGGCAGAATTAACAGCAGATACGTTAACAGTCAGTTTAGTATCTGGCGCAATTCCCGTAAGCGTGCATTTTGGTTCTGTCACTTCTTTGTAGAACACTTTTTCAGATCCCCTGTACACTTTGTATGAAGTCGCCCCATCTACCGCCGTCCAATCCACGGTCACGCTGTCAGTCGTAGCCGTGAACGATAGATTTTGGGGCGCATTAGGGTGTAGTTTTGCCTTCTTCCCCAAACTGCATGAATTTTTTTGCGCCCGCAGAAGATCTGATCTCATCAAGGAGACTTTGAGGTAATGGAGCTAATTCACCCTTGAACGTTTTTCCCAGAACAGGAAGAGTCGTTGAAACCTCAATAAAGCCGTCCTGCGGCGCGCTTTTCTCCAAGCTCTCAATAATCGCATGCCCATATTCAGATGTATGCTTTTGATTTTCATTCAAGTTTAGATTTACCTTCCAGACCTGAATTGCTTCCTCGTTATCATAAGCCTTTTCGATCGCGTCCTGTCCGGGGTCGGTAACGGCTGCATAATATGTCAGCTCAATGTTTTCCGATTTCGGACCATAGCCAACGATCCGGCCGGATTTTGTCGTCTCGTCAACTGTATCCTGCTCTTTCGTGTGGTTACCTTCCGTTTGGAAAGCGATGAAAAGCCCTTCTGTTCCAGTGGCATTCATCGGTTGGACAAAGTAAACCTCATCTTTACCATTCAATAAATCTGGCATATTTTTCATCCTTTCAGTTGTTTATTGTGTAGCGCATTCTGAGAATGCCGTGCTTTGTGTAGCCGTCTATGTCGGTGATCACCTGCATTCCGCTCATCTCAGAACGGCATAAAGAAAAGCCCTCTATTTCTAGGGGCTCTTTCGTTAATGCTTGCAGCATCAAATCAAGGATTTGCATAGCTTCTTTTTTGCCGTTATAGTCGCTCCAGCAGTGTAAAACGACATTGATAATCTCGCCTTTTGACGTTTTTGTCTCAAACGGCGAAACGTCATCGTCGCCAGTTGTTACATATGGCTTTTTCTGATCTTTCGAGACTGCATCAAGCACACCAGTGACGCGTGCATTCAGCCCTTTATCAGTTGAAAGCCTTTTGAATATAGCTGTCTGCAACGGCCACATGGCTGACCGCATAATAACAGCCCCTTTCTATCGCATTTGACTTACAAAATAGCGCATACCTTCGTCAACTGCCGGGTTCCAGAATGGCTGCGCGCGCATCCCCCGGGTGAAAACCCACTGATTGAGCTTGGTATCGTAATACACCCACGGTGTTTTTCTGCCGTTCCCGTCTTCAGCATAGATGCCGGTTCCGTATTCGACATAAATCGCGTAACTCGCTCCGACAGATATTACCGCTGTCAGGCCGCCGTCTTTATAGTCGATCTCGATAGAGTTTTTCAGGTTACCGCCGTCTATCATAGCTGTCGGGGCGTTTAAAACAGCATGACTATAAATCAGCTCGGCTGTATCGGTAACAATCTGCTTTACGTCATCGATAACACGGTTTCTGAACTCATCTGTAGCCCTTCGCATTTGCCTTACCCATCTGCCGCTAACCTTCGCCATTGTCTTCAAGCACCCCCGAAACCTCGCATTTGAGGTTCATGATCTCGTGCATGCCGCCCTGATCGATCGGCGCCGACTTGAAAATGAGTATTTTATTTTCGTAGATGATCCTCATTGTTTTATCAATATCGGTGCGATATGGGTAATACACATTGCAGTCAACAGGATTCTGCAACTGCTGTGCTTGGTAAAATTCCCGAGAGCTTACCCCGCAAACGAAACCGTTGATTGTGATGAAATCTACATACTTTTCCTCGTATCCACCGCCACCATCCGACACTTTCTCAAGCTTCTGAACAGTGAACGTGTGTGGGAATTCATCGTATTCGTAAATCATCATTTAACCCTCAAAATCCTATAAGGTTTCAAGTGACGCATAACGGTTTCCGGCAGCTCCGTCTCGAAAGAGTAAGATACATCGCCCATGCTGCGGCCGCTTAAATTCGAGGGCGACATGTTAAACTCAATCGCTTTTGCAACAAACAGCTTTACGCCCGCCGGCAGCTTTTCCTCGCCATTAACAAGAAACTTGTTATTGCAGTAATCCTTTGCGAAATCAATAAAAAGAGGGATAACCTCTTTCAAATAGGCATCGTGCCTATCTGTAGTTATCCCAAGCATTGTTTTGATAGTCTGGACGTCCATTTCAGATGTCCCCCTATTCCTCACCTAAAACGACTTTGATTAGCTCGTCCTTTTTGGCGTTTGGATCAAATTCAAATTCCTGTTGCTCTAAAAAGGCTATGATGTCGCTTTTATTCACTTTGTTAAGCTGCTCTTTGCTCATTTCAAAAAGATCAAATGGCGCGTCAGTCTCCTGAGCAACTTCTCCAGCCTCTTCTACCCTTTTGAAGCCAAAAGGCGCATAGACAACCCTATACGCCTTATCTGACACGCTCAAAACTATAGAACCGTCTGTGATTTTCAAATTAAGAACCTCCCGAGCCTTCCAGCGCTTTAAGACGGTTTTCAATGTCCGTGAATTTGGCCGTTACATCATCGCCCATTTTGTCCAATGTAACCGCCTTTGCTTGAATGTGATTATTTTGAACGCTGCCATTCCCGATATTGCGGCTATTTACAGACCCATCACCGATATTACGGTTTCTGACCTGTCCCTCTCCGATCATTTCGGAAGTGATGCTGTCGGGGCCGGGTGTGGATGCAGGCATACCGGATACTTTTGCGCCTGATTTAACTTCTAATTCGCCGCCAATAACCCACTTATCGCCGCCGCTGGTTCTGTAGTTTTTTGATGTGAAACTCATCTATTACGCCCCCGCTTCTGTTTCCGGAGTAAGAGCTGCAAACGCTTCGTCAGAGAGTGTCATAAATCCGACTTGCTGAGTCACACGGAGAGCAAACATGTCACGTTCAAACAAGTTAATAGGATTACCGTCTTCATCGACAGCCGTTGTTAAAGTTGCATCTTGCGAAATATGGTATTCCATACCTTGAGGAATTCCGTAACGGGTAAAATCCCAATCGGCAGCCAGTAGATGTGCTTTTGTATAATCCCAAGACTTAGAATCGACATAGCCAATCGGCAAACCTAATGCCTCTGATGTCGCTCCACCTCTTGGATCATTAAAAATGGGCTGCCCGTTGCCGTCCTTCGCACCGCGCAATTTTTGTTTAAATCGACGCGTAGTGGTAAAGCCATTCACGTCTTTGTCATTGTCCTCAGTGAGTGCCATGACTGCGTTTAACTCATCGTAAAGGTTGCCTAAAGAATTCAAAACAACGGTGTTTCCTGCTGCTTGTGCTTTTTCGAATACAGAAGTACCTTTTCCGAAAGGCGATTCAATGCCAAAAAGTGCCGCTTGGTCGAATTTAATAGCGAATGCTTCCGCGATTGCTGGCCGCATTTTAGTAAAAAAGTCTTTAACGGTGTAATTCAAAAACTCTTTTGTGACTGGGACAATGACCCCAAGCTTTTTAGAGGTCATTTTAGCTTCTAACCATGTAGCTTTGGATGTCTTGATTCTTTCACCTTCATCAACCCAGTAAGCTCCGGGACCAGACGCAAGGTAAGTGAATGTCTTCTCGGTTTTAGTCATTTCCTCATATTTTGCTAGTTTTGTGACTGCTGATTGTGTCATAAAGTCTTTTAAAACTAATGTTCCTTGATCAGATGGTACTTTCCCTTTGACTGCATCCTGCATTAATACGTTATTTGGATCAAAACTCATATTCTGTTATCCCCCTTATTTTCTGATACTTGCTTCAGCAGCAAGCGAACCAATATCTAAATTTCCACCTTGACCAGAACCACCGCCGCCCGGCTCCACGGTCCGGCCGTTCTCTTTGAATTTGTTTTCGACTGCTTGTTGAACAGCAGCATGGTATTTTTCTTCAAGAGTGCTAAGGTTGCTCTTCGTCGTTTCTTCGTCATCCCCAAGGAAGTAAGCAACAATATCAGTTGGCAGGCCCTTTTCAGATGCGTAAGAAATCGCCGTATTCATGAGCTTTTCGCGCTTAGCTTCTTTCTGCTGCTTCTCGAGCTCTTGCTCAAGCTTCCGAATGCGCTTTTGTTCCTCGGTTTCTTCCGGGTACAGCTCTTTTACTTTGGCATTTACAAGTTCATCGAGATTATTTGCTTTCCATGTTTCAAGGCTTTTTGTGAAGTGCTGATCCAATTTAGGCCGGATCAACTTTTGCCCCTCGTCGGTTTCCAGAAAACCTTTCACCTTGTCGGCTGACACGGCCGAAAGTTCTTCCAGATAAGCTTTTACGTCTGCATTTTCTTTATTGTCATTGAGAAAGTGTTTGACTTCTTCTAAATTCACTTTGATTTCCTCCTTTGCCCTCTACAGTGCGCGCCTGTTATGAGTGCATAAAAAAATAAGCCTTTTATGCCGTCATGCTCAGGACGGTGATATGATGTTATTTACTCTTTTCCTCAATGGATTTGTACCACTCTTCATACGTTTGATATGGGATAGTCTCGCCTGACCCTGCACCGTCTTTTCTTGCTCTTCTCGTATCTGGCAAAACGCCATTTACTTTAAACGCGATTGTGCAACGGCAATTTATATCATCCTTGGGGTTGTGCATATGTCCGGGTGCCGGCCCGACACCGCCGTAAATTGATTTGAATAATCCGGTAGGTTTAACCGTCTTCCCGTCGAGTTTCCTGTGCCCGGCTCTTGTCTTCAGGTCAAGTGTGGCATTCCACATTTTTTCGAGTTTGCTCTTTTTTGAGGCCTTCTCAGCGCTTTTGAGCCTTCCCAAGACTTGCACCCTATGAACCTCCGTTCTCGCCACGTCACGAGCCTTTCTACGAGCAAATTCGGTGTTTTTCTCAATGCGTTTCGCTATCTTCGAATAATCCTCGCCCGCCTGTATGCCTTGTGCAATAGATATTTGTATTTGACGGACGTAATCATCTCGATGCCGCTTGTAAATTGCCGAGAGCGTCAATTCTGCTATCGGGTTAAGAATTGCCTGCCGGATCACCTCGGTTGTCGGTATACTGAAGCCCAGGTTAACTGCGGCTTCCATCTCATAGAGATAGGCAGAGCGCATATAGTTCTCAAGGAATTGTTTTGCGGCTAACGCTTCGACAATCGTCAGGATTGTTTTGAATGCCTTTGATGATTCCTCTGTCATACGCTCCATTTCTTTTTTGAGCCGGTTGTATTTATTTAAATCAGCCATAGTCAATTGCCCGTTAGTGCTGTATTTCGCATATAAAAGGGCAATCTGCTGATTGATTTCTTTAAGGCGCTCAGCGAAAACGACATCAATCTTTTTCGCGTCCTCGGTGATCATGTCATCAAGGTACTTGTCAATATCATTCTGGTTCATCTTCGTCACCGCCATCGTCCTGATCTGTGTCAATGTCAGTCAACGGCGGCATGCTGTTTCTGTATTCCTCTTCCTCTTCTTTCATTTTCTCGAGCTCATATTGAACATCATCAACAAATGACAGTAAAGAAAGACGTGTTTCTTCGCTGACAAAGCCTTTCAAGCTCGATGCAATTTGAGCTTCTTCAAGGATGTTCACTGGGAGGTTACGCTTGAAACCGAACCACACTTTTAGATAGTCGTCTTCGCTGGCCTTGCCCTTTGTTCCCCATGCAGAAAAAAGGATTTTGAACTGATACCGAAGGGCTGCTGTCATCTTTCTTTCCATCGTTATGCACTTATTTTCAAGCGCCATAAGTTTGTACTTCATAGCGACGCCCGAGACATTGCCGCCGAATGATTCGTCTGTAAAATTGACGGACTTAGCAAAACGAAGGATATTTTCTTCCAGCCGGTTTAAATGGTTTTCGATAATAGCGTCGTTGATGTCCTTCGTGAGATAGCTGACATCGTCACTCTCTTCCAACAGCTGTAGAATCCCGGTTTCTTTCAGCTTTTCCATCGTTTCGTCGTCTACGCCTAAACCTTTCAGAACGAGATATGCTAAACGATACTGCTCAATCTCGTTGCTGGCGTCGGATAGCGTGCGGTCATAGGCATCAATAAGAGACAATACCTTCTCGGCATCGCCTTTTAACTCCTTATTGTTGGCTAATCCGAACAACGGGCAGCTCTTAAACATGTGGGGTTGTGTGCGGTCTTCTTCAAACACTGCACTGTCCTTCGTGCTGTAATAGTGAATCGTTGTGGAATCGTAAAATTCGGCTTTTTGCTGTCCGTTGTATGTCTCGTAATAGCGCAATGCGTATTCTGGTTCATGAATATTTCCGTCAGTGAGAAAAACCACTTCCCATGGATCGATATTTTTGATCCTTTCTTCCCCTTCCTTATCCACGTAAGCAAGACGGGCGCCGTAACCACAAATAGATGCCATCTTTCCCCATTCGCTGTCCTCGTCGGGGATGTGGTTTCTCAAATTAAAGTCCTCGATCAGCTGCTTTAAAGAATCCTTTTTATCATCAACCTCATATGCGATTGGATGGCCGAATAGATAGCCGACCTTGGTATCGACAATATCGGAATCAAAAGAGTTATTCAGTTTGTTGTTTACTTTATGGTCAATCCGCTTAATACGGCCTGTTTCAAAGTCTTCATAGTCGATCGCTTTCCGCTGAAGAATCGGCACGCCACTAGGTTCCGCCTTATATCGATCGTATAAATTTTTCATCCGGTCATGATCCGGTTTATGCGCTTCGATAATCTGGGAAATTAAATCCCCTGATATGCCACTTTTTCTGATTTGATCTAAGAATTTTATCAATCTCTAAACCTCCTTGTTACCCCATGCCCTTTAAGGTTTGATACCTCGTAATCATCCAAGCCGTACCAAATAGCCGAGAATGTATGAGGATCGATGTTGAATTCATCCTCGATGATGTTACCGTCTTTGTCGACTGCGAAAGTGAGGTCTTTCAGTTCTCTAATGACATCGGGGCATTGATCGGAGCAAATAATTTTCTTGAATCGCTTTACTTTCTTGGTGTATTGCAACCGCGAGCCTTGAAATTTCTTTGCGGCCTTCATGAGAAAGCCCTGTTGCCGGAAGAATCGAATTGTTTTAGGCTCCGCACTGTCCGCCTTGATCAAAACGCGTTTAAGGTCTTTCAAGTCTTCCGCCGTTTTGTCGTCGGTCGTGTCGTTTTTGTAATACTGCCAGTAGATGTACAAAATCTTTTCTTTATGGTCAATCGCCATACGAACCAAGGCGTTATATGAATTAACGAAACCGAAGTCCATGCCATTCTTTAAAATCGGCCTGTCGATAGCCCTGATCGCTTTCATGACCTCTTCATGCTCCATCACTTCGAACTGCGGCAGGACAAGCTTTCCGTTAACGCCAAAACGACCTTTCCGGGCAATGCGGTAAAGGTCTGGATCATGGCTTTTCAGGTCTTCCAGCTGCTCGATGTAGCTTTCAGGCAAAAATAAATTATCATCAGCCGTTGAGTGATGATAATAGGTGTTGTTTTTTATGATCGTTTTCTTTTTGTAAAGCTCGTCGTCGTCAAGGACAAAAAACTGATTGGCTTCATCCTTAAAAAAGTGCTTATACGACCAGTTCCCTTTGCTGACAGGGTTCGTGGACAGAATCATGTGTAATTTTAAAGTCGGATGCCGCAAGCGCCCCAGCAGCTCTTTAAACCCGTCATATTTGACTTCTGAGCACTCTTCAACCCATACAATTGATACATTATTGATCGATTTTAGTTTTGCCGGCTTGTCCATCCCTTTAAAAATGATCTTGCTGCCGTTTGGGAATCGTATTTGCATTGGTGAGCTGACACACCGGATTTTATGGTCAAGCCCCAAGTCTGTGATGATCTCTTCAAGCAGGGAAAAAGTCGAGTCCCTATGTGTGTCGTAGACTTCTCGGACGACTAAGGCTGTCCGCTTTTCCTGCAGTAGTTTCAAAATCAGCTTGAGGGCTACATGATAGCTCTTGGATGATCCGTAACCGCCGACGAGAAAATAAAACTTCTGTGACCAATCAAAAAGAAAGTCCCTGAAACGGGGGTTCACTTCTTTTTCCATCATCGCTCACCTTTATCCTTGATGATAATTTCAAATGTTGAATCGTTTTCATCGTCGTTCAGTCGCTCGATTTCGGCTTTTGTCTTATCGATGTTCAAACGCATTTGATCAAGTTTAAGCCGTCTCTCGTCCTCTTCATGGGCTAATGCGTCGAATTGCTTTATCAAGCTCCTAAGCTCGCCCATCGCCCTTGATTGCGCGTTCAGGAAGGTTGCGTGACGGTCCCAAGCGAATTGCACCTCGTAGTCCGCAAAGTCAAGGCCTTCGCTCTTAACCTCTTTCACGTGATCTTCTCCATGAGCAACAAACATGATACGCTGCGCCCAGATAATGGCCGCGTATTGTATTTGAATTTGATCCCATATCATATCAGCAGGCGAACGCTCCTGAATCTCTTCCATGATCTCAAGCGTTTCCTCCGGGAGAAACTTGGAGAAAAAGCCGTGTGTTTTGGCGTTTTGGTTTCCCTTTGGTGCGCCGCCGTTGTTCCCGAGTGCATTTATATTGCCGGGAGGTGCACCCCGTTTTTTTGTGTGCACACTTTTTTCAGAGGGTGCACCTTTTTTCCTCGTCCAGCCGTGCCGCTGCTTCCATGACTTGATGGTGTTCACTGACACCCCGTATTTTTCGGCAAGGTCTTTGTATTTCATTCCTTTGACGTAATCTTTTTGTGCTTGAATGTGCTTTTCTGCCATCTACATTCACCCGCCGCCCCCTTCTGATTTGTGTTGTTTTGGAATTATTCTTTCGATACGAACTCGTCATCCTCGACAAGCTGATGAATTGTATTTCGTCCAATGTCTGCAAGACCTGCAGCCTCAATATGGTTGTGAGCGTCGTAAACGGTCGTCGTCGTACCGTCTTTCATTTTGAAAGTGACAACATATCCATCGATCTCATGAAAGTTTTTCTCCATCCAGTTGATAAGTCCGTTTGTAGGCCCCGGATACACTCTTGTAACCTGTCCCATTTCTGAAACCTCCCACTAAATTCGAATTGACGTATTTTTGTATTTTCGCTCTTGATCTTGTGATAGTTGTTTGGACAGTTGCTTTCGTAACGCCGAGTAATTCGGCAATTCTTTCGTATGAAAAGCCCTCACCTTCATGCATGACGAACATTTCCCTTTGCCTATCCGTAAGAATAGATAGGCATTCATTGATCATGGCTATTTCTTCGCCTGTCACCCTGCCGCTTGCATTAGGGACGGCAGCATGATCGATTGTGTAGATTCTCGCCATTAAATCAGGGTCTTTAAAAATCACTCTTGACTTTCTGGATGCTGGCCTTCGCAATCCCGGCATTCTCCGGTTTTCCATCCATGCGATTGAGTATTCAAGATCAGAAATCATTTCGTGAACAATCTTTTTATCATTTTCCCGCTGATCGCCAAGCTGCTTATATATTTCCCATGTCTCTCTCAATGCTTTTTTATAGCTTGGTAACAGTTCATCCATGTCCTTTTCTCCTTTATTTGCTCTGAGCTGCGCCCGTACTGGCAGGAACTTGCCCGCCCTCTTCCAGACGCATATCACAACAAACATAAAAAGCGACTTGCACAATGCAGGTCGCTTTCCCATAACTATTGCCGCCCGTGATAAAGCTGTGACGGGTTCACCCTACAAAGTAGTTAGTAGCAAAGGCCTTATCGGCAATATGTCCGTCCGGGCTAACCCCGAACCCTAAAACCCGATGACGCCGTACGTACTTCGGGATTCTCCTTCTGCACATGGCAGATGAGCTCATAATAGCGAATTCATAGCGAATTGCGGATCTTGACCCGACCTACACTCATATCCGCTCGCGACACCCTAGCCATGTGCCGCCACCCCTGCATGAAACGCTTCACACGCTTCAAGGAAACTTTTCTACACATGGTAGATAGTCTTGTATGCGGGCAAGGATTTGCACCTTGCATGATCGGCATTTCACCACAACGGGCAGCAGCTTACCTGACTTCCCCTTTAACGGTTCCCATGGGTTTTAAAACCTCGCCGAGTCGTATCCGATCTTATGCCTAAGCGTCTACCTATTCCGCCACCGCATAAAAAAGAGCGACCCCGCGCATTCGCAGTGCCGCTCTTTCTCTCTTAATTTTGTGACGCGGTAAACCGGGGGAACCTACCTCCCCGTCCTGCCTTCCATTTTACACGACGGATTTTTTCGGATTCAACAACTGCACAATTCGGCAATTTTGGCACAACTGGTTGATGATTTCGTCTTTCATTCGTCTTACGGTTTCCCGCGATATGCCAAGATGAAGGCCAATGGCTCGATAGCTCATCCCTTCCATCATGCAATCATAAATCACTTTATGCTGCTCCCCTTCGATCGTTCTTGCTGCCGCCTCAATCGCGTATACACGTTCTTCGAAGTATTCTAGACGCTTGTATAGACGTTCCTCTCTTATGTCCATATCCCTCAGCTCGGCCTGACTCTTGCCGGGGCTTCCCTTTGGCATGGCAGCTTCTAACCCATATTGAGCGACACCCCAGCTTCGCATAGGGATGTCAGAACCGTAAAGCACTCTTTGCAATCTCTGAACCTCTTTTGCCATCCAGTGATAACTACTGATCAGTTTTTCAATCTCTTTTTTATACATGATCAATTCCCACCCTTTCTATTTTGGCTAAAGAGCTTTCGGTAAATCGCTTTTGATATGATCGGTACAAATGTAATAAGGAAATAGATCCACACCACTTCATGAATGGTTCTGACGTTAATCTTTAATACAAATACCAAAAACCAAAATGCCACCAAGGAAATCGTTAAATTAATACACCAGATTGTTTCTTGCTTGTTCATTCATACGCCCCCTCATCTTTGTCTAAATGCCCCGCCTTTGGCTCTTTTATAGATAGGCCTGTTTGTATCCATCAGGTTCCTTAAATCCCGTTCAGTGAGCTTCTCCGGCTTTTTTTGCGTGTTCTTTTTGGTCTTTTTCATGTTTTCAGCCTCCTTTTGACACCCTAGTGATCGCGGGGTGTGACTGAAAAGTTGCGAAAATAAAAAACGGACACCAAACAAACAGCGCAAAAGCTGTAAGTTCAGTGTCCGCAGGCTTTCCATCTAGGACATTATTCTATTTCCGTCCGCCAACGGTTTTCATCAAATTGTCTTGCAGCCAGAACATGAGGTATAATCTGCCGTTAGCCCCGTATTTTCGCTCAAAAATATTGATAGCTTGCTGCAGAAACGGCTTGTAATCCTGCATCATAACATTTCCCCTTCCCGGCGCCCGCCGCGCCTCCTAATCAAATAGACTAAGCTGAGTGATTTTATAATTAAACAACAGCATTTCTTCGGCCCGGTTCCCTTTTCCGGATCCACCGACAACCTGCTTATATGCTGAAAAAGTTTCTCTTTCCCAAGTCGGATAGAGCTCGAGTATCAAAGGATCGTCATAATAGGAGAGAACCACTTTTCCTTTTACTTGGTTCAGCAGCCGCGCCAGATCCCGGTGATCCTGCTCTGTAAACCCACCGGCATAAAACTGTTCTCGGCCGACATACGGAGGATCAACATAAAAGAGCGTATCCGGGCTATCGTATTTTTCAATAATCGTCCGGAAATCCTTACACTCAATCATGACACCTTTCATACGATTGGCGAATAATTGAAAAGCTGTACAAGCGCTTATGTAGCCGCCCGCCGGATTCTGCCCACTTTTCGTACTGTGACGCCATCCGGTTTGTGGAACATTCTCCGCGTTTCCCTTACTGATCCCGGACCGGTTCAT
>NZ_LECW02000013.1 GCF_001042475.2 Bacillus glycinifermentans | reverse complement strand
TAGTTGGGGGTTTCCCCCTGTGAGAGTAGGACGCCGCCAAGCAACCCGAAAGGCCAGCTCAGTAAAGCTGGCCTTTTTTGTTGTATTCTTTTTTTCCTAATAGCAGTTTGGCGATATAGTATGGAAATTTTATTTCGGTTATATGTAAAAACTGCTGAATGATGACATAGTCGTCACTTGAGCATTGCAGGAGAAGGTCGTACCACCATTCCGTTTCATATCTGGCGATCATGCTGAGATTGTAGGCAATCAAGTAATGAACCAATATTTCCGGAAGCTTTAAAAACCGGTCGCGGGCGGCGGGAAAGAAATACGTTTCATTCTCAAGCTCAAAAAGCAAACTCGTCGAAGTGCATGGATGAGCTTCCTTCTGGTCTGAAGAAAAAACGAAGCTGCCGTTGTCTTCTCCTGTAAAATTCCAATTTAAATGGTATTCCACATGCTCAATGAATCGTTTGGCTGACATGTTATAAGCATCTGCTGTATGCTGGGGAAGCCTGATGCTGCCGTCTTGCACCGACACTTTCACCATCGGATTTTCTCTTCTTTGAAATGACAGCACGTTATTGATTTCCGGTATGTTGGCTAAAAGTTGCTTCATGCTGAAACGTTCGTCTTCGAGGCCCTTTAATTGAAATAAGGATTGAATGACATGCATGCATAGCCCATTTCTTTGAATTTTCACTTCATCTTCATAAAAACGATAATTTTGTTTTTTTCGTTTTCTCGTGGTGACGCCGTGTGCAAGCACAGAGGTGTGGCTTGGATAGGAAGGATCTGAAGTTAATATGCAGGCTTTTAAAAGCTGGGCCATTCCATAAAATAACAGAATCGGCTTAATTTCAATAGAAGCCAGTTTTGCTTGTTTGTAAAAGGCTTCAGCATGTTTGAGAAAGAAAATGAACCGTTCTCCATTTTTATAAGAATTTCTTTTGGGATCGTCCATATCGTGATTTTTATATACCTTTTCTAGGAAATACTGGGATGTCTCCACGGAGTAAAACAGCTCTAGTTCTTTCCATCCCTTATTTCGCATAAACTCCACTTCCCTCATGATTATTTTCTAAAAATTACAACTGTTTCCCGCTTTCTTGACAGTCGGTTTTCAAGTTGATAATCTACATATAATATTTTGCCGAAAAGAGGGGGATTTACTAATGTGGGAAAGCAAATTTTCTAAAGAAGGCTTAACGTTTGATGATGTATTGCTTATTCCGGCTAAATCAGAAGTTCTTCCGCGCGACGTGAATTTATCGGTTGAGCTTACTCCATCTCTCAAACTGAATGTTCCGATTATCAGTGCAGGTATGGATACCGTTACAGAAGCTGAAATGGCCATTGCAATGGCAAGGCAGGGCGGACTTGGCATCATCCACAAAAACATGTCGATCGAACAGCAGGCTGAACAAGTTGACAAGGTGAAGCGTTCAGAGCGGGGCGTCATTACGAATCCGTTTTTCCTGACACCCGAACATCAAGTATTTGATGCAGAGCATTTAATGGGCAAATACAGAATTTCCGGCGTTCCGATTGTCGATAACAGCGAAGACCAGAAGCTGGTCGGAATCATTACAAACCGCGATCTTCGATTTATTTCTGATTATTCCATGAAAATCAGCGATGTGATGACAAAAGAAGAGCTAGTCACGGCTCCTGTCGGCACAACGTTAGACCAGGCAGAACAAATCCTTCAGAAATATAAAATCGAAAAACTCCCTCTTGTAGATGATCAAGGTGTGTTAAAAGGTCTTATCACCATCAAAGATATTGAAAAAGTCATTGAGTTCCCGAACTCAGCGAAAGATGTTCACGGCCGCCTGCTGGTTGGGGCTGCGGTCGGGGTAACCGGCGACACGATGACGCGCGTCAAAAAGCTTGTCGAAGCCAATGTTGACGTGATTGTCGTTGATACGGCACACGGCCATTCTCAAGGCGTTCTGAATACGGTCAAAAAAATCCGTGACACGTATCCGGAGCTGAATATTATTGCAGGAAACGTGGCGACGGCAGAAGGAACGAAAGCGCTGATCGACGCCGGTGCAGATGTGGTCAAAGTGGGTATCGGGCCTGGATCAATCTGTACGACCCGTGTCGTAGCGGGAGTCGGCGTTCCGCAAGTGACTGCGATTTATGATTGTGCGACTGAAGCGAGAAAGCACGGAGCTGCCATTATCGCAGACGGCGGAATCAAGTATTCCGGTGACATTGTAAAAGCATTGGCTTCAGGCGGACATGCCGTCATGCTTGGAAGCCTTCTTGCCGGTACATCTGAAAGCCCCGGCGAAACGGAAATTTATCAAGGCAGACGCTTTAAAGTATACCGTGGCATGGGCTCTGTCGCTGCCATGGAAAAAGGAAGCAAAGACCGCTACTTCCAAGAAGAAAACAAAAAATTCGTCCCTGAAGGCATCGAAGGCCGCACGCCTTATAAAGGACCTGTTGCCGATACGATTTATCAGCTTGTCGGCGGTCTGAAATCAGGCATGGGCTACTGCGGAACGAAGGATTTGCAGGCTTTAAGAGAAGACACGCAATTCATTCGGATGACAGGCGCCGGCCTCAGGGAAAGCCACCCGCACGATGTTCAAATTACCAAAGAATCGCCTAACTATACCATTTCTTAATCAAAAGTGACAAAAATTAAACTGTAGACAGAGTGATACTCTGTCTATTTTTTTTTGCTTCATTATGATAAAATTTATGATGTTGTGTTGAAAAATGTCTTTTATGGCTTTTACATAGATTGAGTACGATGAAAAGCGGAGGTATACAATTTGAAAAGCAAGAAATTCAAACAGCTGATCATGTTAGTTGTCGCTTTTGCTGTAGTGATAGGAGCATTTTCTCCTATGTCAAACGCAAAGGCTGCAAATGATCCAATTAATGTAAACGCAAAGGCGGCTATTTTGATTGAAGCGTCATCAGGGAAAGTGCTGTACAGCAAAAATGCCGATGAGCGTCTTCCTGTTGCCAGCATGGCGAAAATGATGACGGAGTATCTTCTTTTGGAAGCGATTCATGAGGGCAAAGTGAAATGGGATCAGACATATACACCGGATGATTACGTGTATGAAATTTCTCAAGATCGTTCATTGTCCAACGTTCCGCTTCGCAAAGACGGCTCTTATACAGTGAAAGAGCTTTACCAGGCGACTGCGATCTACTCTGCAAATGCAGCGGCAATCGCGCTTTCAGAAGTCGTAGCCGGTTCTGAAAAGAACTTTGTTGAACAGATGAATAAAAAAGCAAAAGAACTTGGCATGAAAAATTTCAAATTTGTCAATGCGACAGGTTTGGCAAACAAAGACCTTCACGGAAAACAACCGGTGGGAAGCGCTGATGAAGAAAATGAAGTTTCTGCAAGAGACATGGCGATTCTTGCCGACCATTTGATCAAGGATTACCCTGAAATCCTGGACACGGCAAGCGTTGCAAAAACGAAGTTCAGAAAAGGCACAGACGATGAAATGGACATGCCGAACTGGAACTTTATGCTGAAAGGCCTAGTTCAGGAATATAAAGGCGTTGACGGACTGAAAACAGGCTCAACCGATTCTGCAGGATCTTGTTTCACTGCGACTGCCGAAAGAAACGGCATGCGCGTGATTTCCGTCGTGCTTAACGCAAAAGGCAACATCCACACCGGACGTTTTGATCAGACGAAAAAAATGCTGGATTATGCTTTTAAAAATTTCACGATGAAAGAGCTGTATGCAAAAGGCGATCAAGTAAAAGGAAATGAAACGGTTAAAGTCGACCAGGGGAAAGATCAGGAAGTCGCGATCGTAACGGAGAAAGCTTTTTCGATCCCTGTGAAAAACGGCGAAGAGAAGAACTATAAGGCAAAAGTCACACTTGATAAGAAAGAGCTTTCCGCACCTGTGAAAAAGGGTGAAAAAGTCGGAACATTGACGGCTGCTTATACGGGCGATCAGAAGGATTACGGCTACGTCGGCAGCGATGTATCAGGTGTGAAATTGGTAACAAAAGAAAATGATGAGAAAGCAAACTGGTTTGTCTTAACGATGCGCAGCATCGGCGGATTTTTCGCCGGAATCTGGAACAGCATCGTTGAAACGGTAACCGGCTGGTTTTAATAGCAAAGAGCTCTATGATTAGGGCTCTTTGCTGTAATTTCACATTTACAATCCAAACAATTTGATATTAAAATAGAAATAATCTTCGTGTTTTTCCATATAATTTTGCGGAATTATAGGATACAATAAGATTAAATCTGACAATTCTATCATTAGGGGGATCCTACAATGGCTCAAACAGGTACTGAACGTGTAAAACGCGGTATGGCAGAAATGCAAAAGGGCGGCGTCATCATGGACGTTGTCAATGCTGAACAAGCAAAAATCGCTGAAGAAGCAGGAGCCGTCGCTGTTATGGCGCTTGAACGTGTTCCGGCTGATATCCGTGCGGCTGGCGGGGTTGCCCGTATGGCAGATCCGACAATCGTCGAGGAAGTCATGAACGCAGTGTCGATTCCGGTTATGGCGAAAGCACGCATCGGACATATCGTTGAAGCGCGCGTTCTTGAAGCGCTTGGCGTTGATTATATTGATGAAAGCGAAGTTTTGACTCCGGCCGACGAGGAATTCCACTTAAATAAAAGCGAATTTACCGTTCCGTTTGTATGCGGATGCCGCGATCTTGGAGAGGCAGCGCGCCGGATCGGAGAGGGAGCTTCCATGCTTCGCACAAAAGGCGAGCCGGGAACGGGGAATATCGTTGAAGCCGTCCGCCATATGAGAAAAGTAAACGCTCAAGTGCGCAAAGTGGTCGGCATGAGCGATGACGAGCTGATGACAGAAGCGAAAAATCTCGGCGCTCCTTATGAGCTGTTAAAACAAATTAAAGCTGAAGGACGCCTTCCTGTTGTAAACTTCGCAGCCGGCGGCGTGGCCACGCCTGCTGACGCTGCTTTGATGATGCAGCTTGGCGCTGACGGCGTTTTTGTAGGATCCGGTATCTTTAAATCCGATAATCCTGCAAAATTTGCGAAAGCAATCGTTGAAGCGACAACGCATTACACAGACTACAAATTGATCGCCGAGCTTTCAAAAGAGCTTGGAACTGCAATGAAAGGGATCGAAATTTCAAATCTGCTGCCAGAACAGCGTATGCAAGAACGCGGCTGGTAATGTAAGGAGACGGTTTTACATGCTGACAATTGGTGTACTTGGACTTCAGGGAGCAGTAAGGGAACACATTCGTTCAATTGAAGCATGCGGAGCGGCCGGAAAAGTCGTGAAATGGCCCGAAGACCTGAAGGAAATCGACGGTCTTATTTTACCGGGAGGCGAAAGCACGACGATGAGGCGCCTCATCGATACGTATCAGTTTATGAAGCCTCTTCAGGAATTTGCCGCATCCGGAAAGCCGATGTTTGGAACTTGTGCGGGTTTGATTATCCTGGCAAAGAAAATCGCCGGATCTGACGCTGCTCATCTTGGCGTCTTGAATGTAACGGTGGAGCGCAACTCCTTTGGAAGGCAGAGGGACAGCTTTGAAGCGGATTTAACGGTTAAAGGGCTGGATAAACCGTTTACCGGCGTATTTATCCGCGCCCCTCACATTTTAGAAGCGGGTGCAGACGTCGAAGTTCTTTCTGAGCATGACGGAAGAATCGTTGCTGCCAAACAAGGGAACCTGCTCGGCTGTTCGTTCCATCCAGAATTGACGGATGACGACAGAATAACCAAGCTTTTCATTGATATGGCGGAACAGCACAAAAAAGAAGCCGTCGTATAAAACAGTTGAAAGCTGTGAAAACTTGTAGTACATTAAAAAGACAATTACAGATCGAAAAGCGTTGACAGGAAGCAGTAGGAAGCCTCTCTTTCCAAGAGAGCCGATGGTTGGTGCGAATCGGCGAAAGATGCTGTCCGAATCCATCCTTGAGCGAAATGCTGAACATTCAAGTAGGCATTTACGGGAAGACCGTTATGAAACGAAGCGGAAAACGGCGTACGACACGTCCCGTTTTCAATCAGGGTGGCAACGCGAGAGCTCTCGTCCCTTTACACATAAGGGGACCAGGGCTCTTTTTTTCGATCAAAAACAGTAAAAAGGAGCGAGGCAGATGCTTGACGTGAAGCTGCTGCGGGCAAATTTACAAGAGATCAAACAAAAGCTTGCCCACAGAGGAGAAGATTTAACGGATTTTGATCAATTTGAAGAATTGGATGCAAAAAGAAGAGAATTGATCGTCAAAGTAGAAGAATTGAAAGGAAAGCGCAATGAGGTCTCCCAGCAGGTGGCGGCTTTAAAACGCGAGAAAAAGGATGCAGACCACCTGATTAAAGAAATGCGCGAAGTCGGCGAAGAGATTAAAACGCTTGATGAAAGCTTAAGAACCGTCGAAGCTTCTTTAGAAAGAATCATGCTGTCCATTCCGAACATCCCTCACGAGTCTGTGCCTGTCGGCGAGACTGAAGACGATAATGTAGAAGTGCGCAAATGGGGCGAGGTTCCCGAATTCTCTTTTGAAGCGAAGCCTCATTGGGAAATTGCCGACCAGCTTGAGATTCTCGATTTTGAGCGTGCCGGAAAAGTGACGGGAAGCCGCTTTGTTTTCTATAAAGGGCTTGGCGCACGGCTTGAACGTGCCTTATTTAACTTTATGCTTGACCTCCATGTCGATGAATACGGCTATACAGAGGTGCTACCTCCTTACATGGTGAACCGGACGAGCATGACGGGCACAGGGCAGCTTCCTAAGTTTGAAGAGGATGCTTTTAAAATCAGGGAAGAGGACTATTTTCTGATTCCGACGGCGGAAGTGCCGGTGACGAACATGCATCGCGACGAAATTTTAGCGGCTGACGAGCTGCCGATCAATTATGCCGCGTTTAGCGCCTGCTTCCGTTCAGAAGCCGGCTCTGCCGGAAGAGACACGCGCGGATTGATTCGCCAGCATCAATTCAACAAAGTGGAGCTCGTGAAATTTGTTAAACCTGAGGATTCATATGAGGAGCTTGAAAAGCTGACAAATCAGGCTGAAAAGGTGCTTCAGCTGCTAGGGCTGCCTTATCGCGTGATGAGCATGTGTACGGGAGATTTAGGCTTTACAGCAGCGAAAAAATACGATATCGAAGTCTGGATACCGAGCCAGAATACGTATCGTGAAATCTCCTCTTGCAGCAACTTTGAAGCCTTTCAGGCAAGACGGGCCAATATCAGATTCAGAAGGGAAGCAAAAGGAAAGCCTGAACACGTTCATACATTAAACGGCTCAGGCCTGGCGGTCGGGCGAACAGTCGCCGCCTTGTTGGAGAACTATCAGCAGGAAGACGGCAGCGTCGTCATCCCCGAAATTCTCCGCCCTTATATGGGAAATAGAGAAGTCATTAAAGCATAATGAAAAAAGGTGCGCGAATCAGGCGCACCTTTTTTATTGTAACGACCAGACGGCGGCGATATTTCGCGCGCAATGTTCCAGATACGCTTTTCCATTGGCGAGCGAATCCTCCAACGTACGCGTCCCCGGTACAATGGAAAAAAGAGCCGAAATCCCTTTGTCATAAACGAGTTCACAGCCTTCGCCGAGGGAGCCGGCGACAGCGATGACCGGAATGCCTTCCCGCGCGGCCCGGCTTGCGACACCGACCGGCGTTTTGCCGTGAATCGATTGGCCGTCTATTTTCCCTTCTCCCGTGATCACGAGGTCCGCTCCTTTTATCCGTTCAGAGAAAGACAGGGTGTCCAGCACAATGTCGACGCCGCTTTTCAATTCCGCTTTTAAAAAGGCCTTGAGGCCCGCACCTAAGCCGCCCGCCGCTCCGGCACCGGGAAGGGAATCGGCCTCACACTTCATTTCTTTCTTGATGGCGCGAGCATAATGCTTCAAGTTGTCATCCAATAGCGCAACCATATTGTCCGATGCTCCTTTTTGCGGTCCGAATACGGAGGATGCCCCATTAGGACCTGTCAGAGGGTTGTCAACGTCACAGGCTGCTTCAAATACGATGTCCTTTAATTTTGGATGCATCCCGTCCGTATTGATCGCAGCAATTTGAGACAATGAACCGCCGCCGTCACCAATCTCACAGCCGTCCTTGTTTAAAAATTTTACGCCGAGTGCGCTCGCCATGCCCGCGCCGCCGTCGTTTGTCGCACTGCCTCCGAGCCCGATGATGATGTGAAGCGCACCCTTTTCTGCGGCATCGAGGATCAGTTCTCCCGTTCCCCTCGTTGTCGTCACCAGCGGGTTGCGCTGATCGGGCGGAACGAGATGAAGGCCTGACGCTTCCGCCATTTCAATCACGGCCGTTTTTCCGTCTCCGAGCAGCCCGTAAACCGCTTCAACCGGCGTTCCAAGGGGACCTGTTACCGTTTTGCGGATTAATTCCCCATCGGTCGCATCAACCAAAGCTTGAACGGTTCCTTCACCGCCGTCTGCGACCGGAATTTTGACATATTCCGCGTCAGGCAGAACGGTTGCAAAGCCTTTTTTAATACAGTCGGCAGCCTCCATGGAGGTCATGCTTTCTTTAAATGAATCTGGTGCGATCACGATTTTCATACTTCCCGCTCCTTCTTACTTAAAAAATTGAAAAACACCGAAAATCAGCGTCGATATGATCGTTAAAACCAAACCGATGGCCGTTTCGTATGGAATGAGTGCAAGGCGTTTTTTCATCGGCATGAATACGCTGCCTCCTGTCGTATGAAAAAACTTCCGTGAGGCAGGTGATCAAGGACTGTCGCACCGGCGTGAATCATGGCAGCGCCTGCAAGGCCGGAGACGCCGAGATCGACAAGCGTCGGCCCAAACACGCTGCTGGCGACAGCGGTGCCAGCGGTTGTCGAAGCTGTAGCCATAGACATCAAAATGCCTGAAATCGGCGCCAAAAGAAAAGGCGGCAGACCCAAACCGACAAGGCTGTCCGTAATGAACGAATTAAGCTCTGAATTCGCGATCATCCCGGCGAGTGTTCCCGTGCCAATCAGCATAATGGCAACACCTGACATTTTTGAGAGGCCGGAAGCGGCAAAATGCTTCAGCTTCCCGGCTTGTCCAGAGGCGATAGCCGTCACAAGCCCCCCGGCCGGGAGTGCGATCATCGGATCAATGGTAATTCCTGCGGCCGGTCTTAAAGCTAATAAAAGAATCGCAGCAGCCGGCCCGCTGATTGCCGCCCAAAACGAGGGGGCATGTTCATGGCCATTGCTTTCAATTTCTTCAGAAGACGTATATGTTCCTTTATTGGCCAGCCGTTTTGCTAACAAATATGTCGCGCCAAATCCGAAAACGGCGGGAATGATCCCGGCTGCCATCACGGATGTCAAAGGGATGTGAAACGCATCTGAAGCGGCGATTGCATTGGGATTGGGAGACATGATATTCCCGGCTTTCCCGCCGCCGATCATCGCCAAAAGAATGGCCGCTTTGCTGGTTGATGTCCGCTTGGCGATGGCCAGGGCGATCGGGGCAACGGTAATGACTGCTACATCGACGAAAACGCCGACCGCCGTTAAGATTGCTGTCGCCAGCGTCAGCGCAAGCAATGCCCGTTTTTCGCCGATTTTTTTGACGATCGTTTCGGCAATGACTGCAGCTGACCCTGATTGGATCAGGACACCGGCGAGGATGCCGGCCGCCAAAATACGAAGTACGGCAGGAATCATCGTTCTGGCCCCAGCTATCATTAAATCTGTCGTTTCAATGACATTCGCACCGCCGATTAAACCTCCGGCCAGCGCTCCCGCCATCATTCCGTAAGCCGGAGGCACCTTTTTTAAAATGAGAAAGATCGAAATCGCTAAAGCGCCAATAGCACCAATAGCGTTTATTTGAATGTCCACACTGCATCCCCCCTATAACTTAGATTGTAAACGCTTTCCGGTGGAGGGAGAATTGGTCAAGCAAACGGATTTTAACGATCTGAACCATCGCGAAATTGTTCACTTGCACAATTTGCAAAAAGGATCATTGCCGTATACAGCTTAAACAGATCCTCCAGATTTTTTGGATCGCATCCAGTCGCCGCTTTAATTTTCTTTAAACGATAGGATAATGTATTTCGGTGAATGAACAGCCTTGAAGCAACTTCACCGATTTCTCCGTTTTCCTCGATGTAGCAGAGAAGGGTTTTCATCAATTCGCCTTTTTGATCTGCATGTGAAAGACGGTCCCAGATCTTTCTGAAATGGATTTCCTGATGTGGATGGAGGATGTTTGAGAGAAGCACAGGGACGGCGAAATCGCGGTAATCGTAAAAATGATTGCGGGCTTCCGACTGATCGGCAATGTACAAGGTTTGTTTTGCGCTTTGGTACGAAAAGGGAAGCTGGTTGAGCTGCTCAGCTTGTTCGCCGCATGCTCCTCTGATATCCTTCCAGCGGCTCAGCCAATCTTTCCATCTCATAAAGGTATCAGACCGGCTCTTCCCCGGCTCATCTGCCAAGAGAACGGCGATTTCCGTCAGCGAAACATTGGCATAAAGGTCTCGGGGCCTTAGCTGCTTTTCGAGGCTTTTGATAAAGTCCGGCTTCAAATCGGCGGAAGGAAGCTCAAACACGAGGCATAATCGTCTGCCTTCGAGCGGAATTTGCAAACGCTCGGCGCGTCCCAGGAAGTCAAGGGATGACAAATCCGTACCATGGAGCATTTGAATAACCGTTTCCTCGCGAAGCCTTTGGTCCCATGTCAGCTGTTTTGTCAAAAATGCTTGTTCCACGGTCATTTCCGCCGCCATTTTGACAAGTTCCCCGTATGGACTGACCTCAGACGGAGCCCCCGTAATGCCGATGACTCCGATGATTTCATCATGAAATACGATCGGAAGGTTCACGCCCGGTTTTGTCCCGGCTAAATCGAAGCATTCGTCCGGCGAAATGCTGATTCCGCTTTTACCGGAAAGGGCATCCTTCGCCCCCGCATGTTCATCACCGATTCTTGAACGATCCCCGGAGGCGATGATCAACCCGTTTTCATCCATAATATTGATATTATGTCGAATAATCGACATCGTTCTATCAACAATTTCCGCAGCAAGTTCTTTTGAGAGATAGTTCATTTTGCCGGTGCTCCTGTCAGTTGATTTTCATATAAGGATTTTCCCGTCGATCCACCATTCGATAAATTGTTTTAAAGAGGGGGCAACCCACGTACGGCTGTCGTTTTCATGATTCCAAACGTATATATCGTCTCTTTGGATGGAACCGTTTAAAATGGAATAAGCGAATAAATCGCCGTTTCCTGCGTCAGCGATAAATAAGAGACAATCAAATGGCATATACAAATCTTTAAAAATTTTGCCGTTTCTCAGCTCTTTGTTTTCGTCTATGATCCGGTCTGCGGACCAAATGAGATGGCATCCAAATTCATCGTTTATGCCATCCGTTTCTTTCAGCAGGCTTTCCAATTCTTCCGGGAGATCAATGTTGAATGTCTGTTTGATCTCCTCCAGTTTTGCGGTTTCAGCAGGCTTGTTATATGTATACTTTCCCGGAAAATCTCGCCACATCGTCATCACCTTTATCATGTCTTTTATATCATTATAAGTGAACGATCAATAAAATTAAATTTTTATTAAAAACACCCTTGACTCAGAAATATGGGACATGTTATATTAATTCTTGTCGATACGGAGGAATACCCAAGTCTGGCTGAAGGGATCGGTCTTGAAAACCGACAGGGGTGTCAAAGCCCGCGGGGGTTCGAATCCCTCTTCCTCCGCCATTATTGATTTGCATTTTAGTGATTGACTAAGCATAAATTGGAGATTGTATTGCCGCTGCCCGGATGAGGCAGCGGTTTTTTTATATTTTAACGATTACAGCATGGCTGGCGAATCTGGAAAAGAATTGACCCCCAAACCCTGAACCGAAAAAGGCCGGGGGTCTTGTGTTTTCTAATAAGTTCCTATAAAGTAAAAATTAGCGATAGATCGGCTTTTTGTAGGGGCGTTCGGCTCACCTCCATATATGGAAGAAGGGAGGTGAGAAAATTTGGCTGTAGAAAGTGCAATTCAATTGATGCTTTTTTTTGGGATTCTCATTGTAGGAATCCTGTCATTAGCCTATAATTTCACGAAAAAAAAGTAAGAACGCCCCTGACCGTCACATCAAGGCGTTCCTACTCATAAGTTTAGACTTAGGAAAAAGCCGACTCCCTTACAGGAGCTATTCTATTGCCGATCGGAGATGTTACCAGCATCTTCGATCTTTTTGTATTCACAGTATACTCTTCAGAATAAATTATATTCATGTGTGCTGTAATTGTGAGCAGGAACTGTATACTGATTGTATATCGACTATATATTGTCATTGTAGAACAACATGCTGGCCTTGTCCATAAAAAATTCCCTGAGAGGAAACATTCAAGCTGCGGCAACTCAAGGCGCCAAGGCACATAAACCCTGTCTTGGAAATTCATCTAAGCAAGCGTTCGAATATTAGGATTGGCACCCGGATCAGCATGTCCCGCCGCTTTATACGGTAGGCGGAATGAAAGGAAGCGAATTGACAAGCCTAAACCGAACGCTTGCTGTGAATAAACTGTTTTCCAATATTATCGAAATGGGGTGTAGGAATGTTCGCTTTCTGTTTCAATTGGCCAAATGAATCGTGTAAGGCTGCCATTTCTTCGAAGGAACCGTCAACCAATTTGGCAAATGGCAGCATATAATAAATTTTTATTGCTAGATAGGCCATCCGTTTATGTTTGCGGACAAAAGTTGCTTGATTGGCAGGCGTAATCGTATAGTCCAATGCCTCAAGCACGCCAAAGCCTTCGTCCATTGCTGCTATGATCTGTGTGAGCAGCTTTTTGTCCCGGGCGATCTCTTTCATCTTTCCCTCTTTTGCGAACAAAGCGGCGTTAAGCGCCAAGATCGGTACAATGTGGCCTTTCAGCCATGCATCCATATCCTCGTGAAACGTTAATTTGTATTTAACCTTTTCGAACGCTTTTTCCAGCAAAGGTCGAAAAGGAATTGACCCGTCCAGCCCGCCCAGCACCATTTGTCCGCCTCCGCGGATGCAGACGACACGCCCGTTCACACGGCTCCCCCCGCTTACCTGGAAACCGAAGGCAACCTGCTTTTCTGTAAGGCTCATTTCCTGAAGCTCATTCAGCATTCCGCGGGCATCGGCATTATTGCCCACCAGAACGATACAGCGGCTTCGGTTGGCAGCCAAAACGGGCAGTACGGACCTGAAATCCGTATATTTCATGACCACGAAAACGAGATCATAGCTTTCATCTGTTTCCAGCGTCCGGATGACGCGAACCGGATCGACCGTTGTTTTGAACTGAAAATAATGACGAATGACGACTCCGTTTCGCTCCAGCTCTTCCGCCCGTTTTCCCCTGGCCAATACCGTTACGTCATGGCCTCCGCGTACCAGAACATGGGCCAAGTAGCTGCCCAATACGCCTGCGCCGTAAACTAAGATTTTCATTTCATATCCCCCATTTTTAACATCTGTTGATTTATTAACACCTGTTGATTAAGCTTATCTTAGCAGCCGTATCAGGAGCACATCAATCGGTAAAATCTTTGCTTTTGTTGATTAATCAACAAAAGTGTTGCGAGTGTTTATAAACCTTGGAGGAGAAAAATGGACAGACGGATTTTGAAAACGCGAAAAGCGATACTCGAAGCTTTCTTGGAGCTGATGGGCGAGAAAAATTTCGAGCAAATCTCAATCAATGAAATCGCCGGGCGGGCCAATGTGAACCGGGGGACCGTCTATTTGCATTATACGGATAAGTACGATTTGCTTGATCAATGCATCGACACGTATTTGAAGCAGTTATATGAGAAATGTCTGCCTGAGGGCAATGCGCTCCCGCTTGCCTCCAAAGATACACTGCTCCAAACCTTTAAATATTTGGAACAGAACGCCGACGTTTATTCGATGCTGTTGACGAGCAAAGGAACTTCTGTATTCAGAAGCCGGTTGACGGCGGTTGTAATGCGGGGAGTTGAGGAACAAATCAACATATACGGCATTCATCCGGGGACGAATCGGGATATTATGGTGCAATTTCTCGTTTCCGCGGCGATCGGCCTGCTGGAATGGTGGATCGTCCATTCGATGCCTTATCCGGCGGAAGAGATGGTCGAACAATTGATCATGCTGCTGGAACGCCATTTAACGAATCCGTTACAGAACGACTAGGCCGGCAGTGCGATTCCGGTGTAACGAATTGCCCGTCTTGCTAAAAAAAGAGCGGCTCTTCAGCAAGAGTCCGCTCTTTTCACATCTATCTTTGAATCGCTTTACTAATTTTTTCAATAATGGGGTCCAAGGAGGCGGACTTGTTCAATAAATCGTATTCCTCTATGTTGACCCTTACGACAGGACAGGCGTTAAAGCCGCTGATCCAGTTTTCGTACCTTGTGTACATTTCCTCCCAGTAGGACCGGTCTGTCTGGAGCTCCATTTCCCGTCCGCGTTCTTGGATGCGGTCGAGGATTTTCTCCAAATCGCCTTCCAGGTATATAAGGGCATCCGGGTGGGGGAAGTATGGCGTCATCACCATCGCTTCAAACAGGCTCGTGTAGGTTTTATAGTCGATTTTTGACATCGTTCCTTTATCGGCATGCATTTTCGCGAAAATGCCCGTATCTTCGTAAATGGAGCGGTCCTGGACAAAACCGCCTCCAGATTCAAAAATATATTTTTGCTCTTTGAATCGTTCGGCCAAAAAGAAAATCTGCAAATGAAAACTCCATCGTTCGAAGTCTTTATAAAAAGCCTCCAAATAAGGATTATTCACGACATTTTCAAGTGATGTTTTAAAGCCGAGTCTTTTTGCAAGTTCTTTTGTTAATGTAGATTTCCCCACTCCCACCGTGCCTGCGACGGTAATGATGGCGTCTTTCGGAATATCGTGTACAGTCATTGTATATACTCCTTTACTTGATCGGCAATTCGCTGAAAAACTTCTTTAGATAAAACAAAATCATCCTGATCACCGTTTATTTCGATAATCGGCAACGTTGGTTCAGCTTCTTTGATTTGATTGATTGCAGTCTCGTAATCTTTGATCAGCTGTTCCAAATACTGCTCGTCCATCTGCTGTTCAAAAGACCGTCCCCGCTTTTTAATCCTCTTTAATAAAGTCGGAAGGCTTGCGCGAATATAAATGATGATATTCGGCTTCGGCAAGTCCTCTGTGAGCAGTCCGTAAATTTTTCTGTATTTCTCAAGCTTTCTGCCTGTTAACGTCCGTTCCGCAAAAATGAGATTTTTATAAATATGGTAGTCGGAAATGACGGGTTTGTTTTTATGTAGAAACTCTTTTTCAGTGTCTTCAAGCTGTTTGTAGCGATTGCAGAGGAAAAACATTTCCAGCTGAAAGCTCCATTCGTCTTTATCCTCATAAAACTTGCCAAGAAAAGGGTTTTCTTCGACAATTTCCTTAACAAGGGACAAAGAGAGCGTTTCTGAAAGCATGCTGGCCAATGTTGTTTTTCCCGCCCCGATGGGACCTTCGACAGCAATAAAAGGGGCTCTTTTCATAGGTGTCCTCCTACTTGGATAAGCGTTTGCTTTTGATTTTCAACATTCATATTGTATCACATCATGTTCTTTTGCCCATGAAAAAAACGTTCCGTCAACGTGGGAACGTTTCTTTTACAATATTAAATTGATCGGCGATCAGGAGCCAGTTTTGCGGAAATGACAAGCCGAGCTTCCAGTAGCTGATTCCCCTTAAGTTTAGTTCTTTAATCAGGTTGAATTTGGCTTGGATCGACCTTGCATCCTCGAACCAGACTTCGTGCTGTTTGCCCGCTTTGTCTGTATAGCGGAAATACGGAGCCTGGGCTTCCTCATCGAATAAAATAGATGCGTTATTCTCGCTGGCAATCGTGATCGCTTGCTGAGGGCTGATGGCTTTTGCGAGCGGTCCGCCCGGTTTAAAGGGAAGCGTCCAATCATAGCCGTATAAATTTTGGCCCATAACGATTTTATTGGCGGGCATTTCTGTGAGCGCATATTCAATGACATTGCGGACGGGCCCAATCGGTGACACGGCCATTGGCGGTCCTCCGCTGTAGCCCCATTCATACGTCATTAATACGACGAAATCGACAATTTGGCCATGCGCCCGGTAATCGTGAGCTTCATACCATTGCCCGGCTTGCGTCGCGCTTGTTTTGGGCGCTAAAGCGGTGGAAATCAGCCAGCCTTCCTGTCTGAAGCGGTCTCGCGCCTCTCTTAAAAATTGATTATAAGCCTCTCTGTCCTGGGGTCTTAAATATTCAAAGTCAAAATGAATGTCTCTGAAGCCGTATCTTCTGGCGGTGACAACAATTTGGTTCAGCAATGTGTTTTTGATATTCTCGTCTGTCAGGATGATCCTTCCAAGCTCGGCGCTGAAGGCATCGTTCTCAAGATTGGTCACAATCATCATCATTGTAACGTTCTGTCTGTCGGCAATTTGCTTCAAACCGGTAAGCGGCGGCTCCCGCAGCGTACCGTCACGCCTGACCTGAAAGCTGAAAGCTCCGAGATAGGTCAGATATGGCGAAGCTTCTCTTGCCGCTTGCTGGAGAGCAGCGCTGACTGTGTTTCCTCGCGGCTCAATATAAGCATTTACTTCTAAATTTCGCTTTGGCCCAGGAGGGATGTACAATAACAGCCCTACAGGCAGCTCGGCATCTGGCCGCATGCGGTTGATTCTGGCGAGCTCGGCCGCCGACATGTTAAAACGGGCTGCGATCGATGCCAGTGTATCTCCTGCTCTTACCTCGTAAAATTGCCCGGCAATCGGTATCACGATGGTTTGTCCGACAACAAGACGGTTCGGATTTGGAATCTCATTCGTCTCGACAATTTCATTTACCGTGGTTCTGTACCGATTGGCAATTGTGTAAAGCGAATCGCCTCTTTTCACGACGTAGATTTGGATGGAAAACGCCTCCTTTCTCATTGCTATCACTATATGAGAAAAAGAAGTGTTTCATGCTCTAAGTTTCACTGATGAGCTCACAGGAAGTTGTAATGTTGGCAAACAGGACATCCTTCATCATCGTGATTGCGTACCGGTTGTCTTTTTCGGTGTTTGAGGCGATGCAATCCTTCGGTAGCGTAATGTCGTATTCCCGCATATAGGCATCGTTTGCGGTAAACAGAACGCATATGTTGCCGGCGATTCCCGTAATGACCAGATGATTGACAGCGAGTTCGTTTAACAGCGTGTCGAGTGCGGTTCCGTAAAAAGCCGAATGCTTAGGCTTGATGAGAAAATAGTCGTTTTCATTCGGCGCCAGCCGGTCGATGACGTTTTTGCTTTTTCGATTTTGGCATTTCTTGATAATGGCAGCAATATCCGCTTGCCAAATTCCAAAATGGTCATTAATGTATATGATAGGCCAATTCATGCGGTGTGCATGTTTCTTTAGCGCCAGGAGGTCGGGGGCCATCGCCTCTGTTTTTCCGGAAAGAGCCTCACCCATATCGAATTGAAAATCATTGATGATGTCAACAATAATGAGGGCGGTATTTGACTTGGACAAGTCGTCTCTCCTCCTTTCAGATTGTTACTATACGTTAGCCTTTCCGGATGAAGAAAAAACATTGAAAGAGTGCGTGCGGATGACACAAGACGAGCTTTACATGAAAGAAGCCATTCAAGAAGCGAGAAAAGCCGAGGAAAAAGGAGAGGTGCCGATTGGCGCCGTACTCGTTTTCGACGATGAAATCATTGCCCGCGCCCACAACTTGAGGGAAACGGAGCAAAGATCGCTCGCACACGCAGAAATGCTTGTCATAGACGAAGCGTGCAAAAAGCTTGGGACATGGCGGCTTGAAAGAGCGGTCCTTTATGTTACGCTTGAGCCCTGCCCGATGTGCGCCGGAGCGGCCGTGCTTTCACGGATTGAAAAAGTCGTTTTTGGAGCGTTTGACCCTAAAGGCGGCTGTGCAGGGACTTTAATGAACCTTCTTCAGGAAGAGAGGTTTAATCATCAGGCGGAAGTGGTCAGCGGCGTCTTGGAGGAAGAGTGCGGTCTGTTGCTGAGCGATTTTTTCAGGAAGCTTCGGGCGAAAAAGAAAGCAGAAAAGCAAAATAAAGCACAGAGATAGAAATTTGCAATTAAGGATGAAATAAGTTATACTAAGGTGTGCGTCATAAATAGGCGCATCATCATAATTTGATATTTATTTTGCCGTGCTAAGCGGGGAGGTAGCGGTGCCCTGTACTCGCAATCCGCTCGAGCGAGGCCGAATTCCTTTCTCGAGGTTCGTTTACTGTAAGGTCTGCCTTAAACAAGTGGTGTTGACGTTTGGGTCCTGCGCAATGGGAATCCATGAACCATGTCAGGTCCGGAAGGAAGCAGCATTAAGTGGAACCTCTCATGTGCCGCAGGGTTGCCTGGGCTGAGCTAACTGTTTAAGTAACGCTTAGGGTAGCGAATCGACAGAAGGTGCACGGTAAATCAATCATCAAATTACAAACTCATCTATTTTCGAATAGATGGGTTTTTTTCTTAATAAGAGCTTTTGGAATTGAAAGCAGCTTCATGTATAATAAGGATGACGATATTAAGAGGAGGGCGTGTTTGTGAGTTATCAGGCTTTATATAGGGTGTTCAGGCCGCAGTTGTTTGAAGATGTCGTCGGTCAGGAACACGTCACGAAAACGTTGCAAAATGCCCTTTTACAAAAGAAATTCTCTCACGCCTATCTGTTTTCCGGACCGAGAGGAACAGGGAAAACAAGCGCTGCAAAACTTTTTGCCAAAGCTGTAAACTGTGAGCGCGCTCCGGTCAGTGAACCGTGTAACGAATGTTCCGCGTGCAAAGGCATTACAAGCGGTGCGGTTTCAGACGTCATTGAAATTGACGCCGCATCCAATAACGGTGTAGATGAAATTCGCGACATCCGGGACAAAGTGAAATTCGCCCCGTCCAGTGTCACGTATAAAGTATATATCATAGATGAAGTACATATGCTTTCTATCGGCGCATTCAACGCTCTTCTTAAAACGCTTGAAGAACCGCCTGAGCACTGTATTTTCATTCTTGCAACAACAGAGCCCCACAAAATTCCGTTAACGATTATTTCAAGATGTCAGCGTTTTGATTTTAAAAGAATCACGTCACAGGTCATTGTCGGACGAATGAAAAAAATCGTCGAAACCGAGCAGTTCAAGGTTCAGGACGGCGCACTCGAAATTATCGCCAGTGCTGCCGATGGAGGAATGAGGGACGCTTTAAGCCTGCTCGATCAAGCGATATCATTCAGCGGCGATGAGCTGACGGTTGATGATGCGCTGCTGATCACGGGCGCCGTGTCTCAGGCGTATATCGGAAAGCTTGCATTGTCCCTTCATGAAAAGAATGTTTCCGATGCTTTGGAAACATTGAACGAGCTGCTTCAGCAGGGGAAAGACCCGGCAAAACTGATCGAGGATATGATTTTCTATTTCAGGGATATGCTCCTTTATCAGACAGCGCCGGATTTAGAGGGTGTGCTTGAAAAGGTGAAAGTGGACGAAGCGTTCCAAAACCTGTCAAAGCAAATTCCCGCACCTGCTCTTTATGAAATGATTGATATTTTAAATAAAAGCCATCAGGAAATGAAATGGACGAATCACCCGCGCATTTTCTTTGAAGTCGCGGTCGTGAAGCTTTGCCAGAGCGCGAAAGCAGAGGCGCCTTCTGCCGGGCAGCCGGAAATCGAAGACCTTATCAACAAAGTTCGCCGGCTTGAACAGGAAATCGACAGGCTTAAAACGTCTGGATTCCAAGCAGCTGCAGCACAGAATCAGCCAAAAGAAGCGCCGCGCCCTCAAAAAAGCGTAAAAAGCGGATACAAGGCGCCGGTCGGCCGCATTCATGAAATATTAAAAGAGGCGACAAGATCGGACCTGGAAAAGCTCAAGGGATGCTGGGGGGAATTGCTTGCCCAGCTCAAACAGCAAAACAAGGTGTCCCATGCGGCCCTTTTGAATGACAGCGAACCGGTAGCGGCGTCTTCGACCGCATTCGTCCTCTCATTTAAATATGAAATTCACTGTAAAATGGTTGCCGAAGACAATAATGGCGTCAGGACAAACCTGGAACAAATTTTAGACGGAATGCTCGGCAGAAGAATAGATATGGTTGGCGTTCCCGAAGCCCAATGGGGTAAAATAAGAGAAGAATTTTTACAGGAACACCAGCCGGAAGATGCAGATACAAATACCAAAGAAGAAGAGGATCCGCTGATAGCAGAAGCTAAAAAGCTGTTCGGAGCGGAACTGATTGAAATCAAAGACTAAAAACAGGAAAGAGAGTGGATTTAGGTATGCGCGGTGGAATGGGAAATATGCAAAAAATGATGAAGCAAATGCAAAAAATGCAGAAGGATATGCAAAAAGCGCAGGAAGAGCTTGCGGAAAAAGTGCTTGAAGGTACAGCAGGCGGAGGCATGGTTACCGTTAAAGTAAACGGGCAAAAAGAAATTATTGATGTCGTGATCAAAGAAGAAGTCGTTGATCCGGAAGATGTGGAAATGCTTCAAGACCTCGTTCTTGCGGCGACAAACGACGCTTTGAAACAAGTCGACGAAGTGACAAATGAAACGATGGGTAAGTTTACAAAAGGAATGAACATGCCGGGTTTATTCTAGGAGGAAAATAATAATGCAGTATCCTGAACCAATATCAAAGCTGATCGACAGCTTTATGAAATTGCCAGGGATCGGACCCAAAACAGCGGTCCGTCTGGCTTTTTTTGTTCTCAGTATGAAGGAAGATGTTGTATTAGATTTTGCAAAGGCATTGGTAAACGCAAAGCGTAATTTGACATATTGTTCGGTTTGCGGGCATATTACAGACCAGGATCCCTGCTATATTTGCGAAGATACAAGAAGAGATAAATCGGTGATATGCGTTGTTCAGGATCCGAAAGACGTCATTGCCATGGAAAAGATGAAAGAATACGATGGATTGTACCATGTTTTGCATGGGGCGATATCTCCGATGGACGGCATCGGACCGGAAGACATTAAAATACCCGAATTGTTGAAACGATTGCAGGATGATCAAGTAACGGAAGTGATTCTCGCGACAAACCCAAATATAGAAGGAGAAGCTACAGCCATGTACATTTCAAGGCTCTTAAAACCATCAGGCATCAAGCTGTCGCGCATTGCCCATGGACTTCCAGTCGGCGGTGATTTGGAATATGCAGATGAAGTCACTCTTTCTAAAGCGCTTGAAGGCAGACGTGAGATGTAGAGGGAGGAGAATTGCATTACCATGGGGTTTCTTCAGAAAAAAAAGCTAAGAAAAGAATTTGATCAAAAATTGATGGAACAGCTGATGAGGCAAAAGGAAGAATGGAACAGACAAAAGCGGCTGATTGAAAACAGCCTTGAGCCTTCCCCTGAAGTCCTTCACGAGTTAAAAGTCGCCGAGGCAAAATACTTTTTTTATTTGCGTGAGGCCAAAAAAAGATATTTAAGACTTGGCGGATGGAAGTAGCCGGTCTATTTTCATGAATCTCTTCATATGCTTGTACTAGAAAAAATGAGGAGTGAGGGATTCATGGGATCTGTTATTATCATCGGGGCAATTGTGGCATTGGTTGCCCTGTTGTTTTTTTCAGGAGCCTCCTTTAAACCGTTAAAATGGGCTGGTACAATTGCCGTTCGATTTATCATCGGGGCTCTGTTGTTATTCTGTGTGAATCTGTTTGGCGAGAGCATGGGAATTCATTTGCCGATTAATGTTATCACGACAGGAATCAGCGGATTGTTGGGTATTCCGGGAGTGGCGGCACTTATTGTGATTAAGCAGTTTATTATAATTTAATTTTTTGTTGACATTTGTCTTTTAAGGTGTTAAATTTATATTCGTCGCTGATGACGAATTATTTTTTTGAAAAAAGTTATTGACGACATTTTGAATAAGTGTTATTATATTATAGTCGCTTCGAGAGCGGCAACGAAGTTCT
>NZ_LECW02000012.1 GCF_001042475.2 Bacillus glycinifermentans | reverse complement strand
AATCAATACCGTTATGGTAGAGGAGGGACGTATCATGCACGTTCTTTTTTACGATGAAAATTACAAATATGCTGGCGAAGACGATTTTTTCGGTGAAGAATTGCCGGCGAATAGCACGACAACCCCGGTTCCCGAAGGTATATACGCTCCGAAGTATGATCCGGAAAAAGACGAATGGGTCGAATCAGCAACCAAAGAGTATATAGAAAGTGTAACGCCGCCTGCACCGGAGCCGAGCCCTACCGATTTGCTGAAAAAACAGACTGCTTCACTTTCCTTACAAATAGCGAAATTACAGGCAGATATTTCAGCACTGAAAGGCGGGGGGGCTTCATGAAGTATCCAACTTTCTCAGATATAAAACAGTTTTATGATTGGGGGTGTTACACAGATGAAGATATGCGGGAATACGTAAGAATTAACTGGATCACTCCGGCTGAATATGAAGAAATAACAGGCCGGAGTTATGATAAGCCCGCCGTCAGTGTGGACTTAGGCATGGCACACACCCTATAAGGGTGTTTTTATTTTGCCTCAAAGGAGGTGAAAACGATGTGAGAACAGGAGGATTAAGGGACATGCAGCAAACAAATGAATTGGACGTCTTCAAGCAGGAGATCACTGAGCTTAAAGCTGATCAAAAAACGCTCGAACAGCGTGTCAGCACTCTGGAAAGGGCGTCTGACCGACACGATCAGCAGATTATGTCCATCAATGAAAAGCTCAACAAGATTGAGGAAAATACCACGTGGATCAAGCGCAGCATTACGGGCGCTATCATAACAGCGGTTTGTACGCTGGTGATCTCCGGAATTGCGGCGCTTTTCATTAATTTTATTCAAAAATAAGGAGGAAAACACATTATGAAAAACTTTGACAAAGGCACGGTGGTTCGCACGGTGCTTCTTTTTATTGCATTGATTAACCAAACTTTGATCATGTTCGGGAAGGCTGCTCTTCCGGTCACCGAGGACCAGGTCAACACGCTGGCAGACACTTTGTATTTGGCCGGATCAACGGTGTTTACTATCATCACATCTCTCGTCGCTTGGTGGAAACATAACTATGTCACAAACAAAGGAAAGCTGCAAAAAGAAGTTCTAAAACAAAAAGGATTAACGAAATGAGGTTGCCGCCCGGCAGCCTTTTTTATTTAAAACAAAATAGGAGTGATTCAAGTGGTTAAGGTAGTCAAAAACTATGTGAAGGTCAACAAATATACCCGGCCGGGGTTGAAATTGTCAGGAGTCAAAGGCATTGTCATGCACTGGACGGCGACACCCGGCGCTTCTGCATTGAATGAGCGGAATTACTTCAATGGAACGTGTATCGCGGCCGAACGTTACGCCTCAGCACATTATTTTGTAGACCGCAAGGAAGCGCAGCAAATTATCCCTGAAAATGAAGTCGCATACCATGCACACGACGGGAACCGCTGCTATGTGAGCTTCCTAAAGCCGAATGCCAACACGACGGCAATCGGTGTTGAAATGTGCGTCGAAAAAAACGGCAAGATTCACAGCGAAACCGTTCAAAATGCTGCTGAACTGGTTGCCGATCTGTGCAAGCGTTACGGACTTTCTACAAACAAAATTGTCCGTCATTACGATGTGACAAATAAAAACTGTCCGGCGCCTTGGGTGAGCGATTCCAGCCAGCTCACAGCTTTTCGGAAAAAAGTCGACAGCCTACTTGGGAATAAAACCGTGTCAAACACGACGGCACCCACGAGCCAGTCGAGCAAATCAACAGGGACGACTATCCTTAAAAAAGGATCATCAGGATCAAGCGTAAAGGCGCTGCAAAAACGTTTGATTGCTGCGGGCTTCTCATTGCCGAAATACGGGGCGGATGGTTCTTACGGGGATGAAACGGTGCAAGCTGTCAAAGCCCTTCAAAAGAAATCCGGGATTACAGCAGACGGCATTTATGGACCGGCTACCGAAAAGGCGCTCGCGGCCATTGAAGCGAAAAAGAAAAAATCATCATCAAGCGGCAAAAAATCATCCTACACGCTGCCGTCTGGTATCTATAAGGTGAAAAGCCCACTGATGAAGGGAACGGCCGTCCGGCAGATTCAGGAGGCGTTAGCTGCCCTCTATTTCTATCCAGACAAGGACGCCAAAAATAACGGCATTGATGGCTATTACGGACCGAAGACGGCGAATGCGGTCAAACGGTTCCAGTTGATGCACGGTCTGTCTGCTGATGGTATTTACGGGCCGAAAACAAAGGCAAAACTTGAAGCACTATTGAAGTAATAAAGAAGGCCCTTCTTTATGAAGGGCTCCTTAAAAATTAATCTTCTTTCAGATGTTGAATTTGTTTAACCATCATACACAATCCATTTTCAGATTCATATTCTTCAAGCTGTCTAAATCCGTTTCGAATATAAAAATCTTTTATTTTATCATAATGTTCACACTCTAAGTACAATATTCTTCCCCCGACAATTCTATGAGCCTCCAAAATTTTTTTATAAGTAAGTTCTAATAAATCTTCTCCGGAGACATTCCCTGCTTTTTGAGCAATATGGTTGTAATTTTTTCCAAGTTGTCCAAGTAAAAAACCCTTAATTTCATATGTAGCCTGTTGAGTTTTGTGACCGAAACCCATTAATCTTTTCTGTAAACTTTTAGATAATTTTTGAAATTGTCTTTTGGGGATAACTAAGGGTCTATTAGAAATGGAAAAATACCCAGCTAAATAAGGCTTAGCTTGGTATGAAGACATTATTAAGTATGTACGCGATAAGTCCATTTTTTCAAATTGAATAGCTTTGGTATGTATGAAGTGCTCAACATCATCAGCACCTGGATTATATTTTATCTTAATAGTTTCAAATGAAGAGAGGAGTTTAATTATATCCTCCTCTCTTTGGGTCTGTAATAAATCATTAAGAGATATTATTTTTAAAGCCATTAATTAATCTTCCCCTAAAAAAGCTTTCATGATGCTATCGATTTCTTCTTTCTTTGTAACATCTGTTGTGCTTTGATTAATTGTGTGCTTAACCTTTTTTGAATTCTCAATCGCATTGATCAACTTATAACCTGATTTCGCGTTCAGCTTAAAATCCGTAATGAAACTTTTGGTAGCCATGGGTTAACCCACCTTCCTAAAATAGCCACTTAAGAAACAAATCGTTAACTGCATCATACAATATTTTGCCTCTGATCGTAAAGTGGAATTGCATATTTGTTATAATTTATTCCCGTTGCAGAATGTTATGCAAACAGTCGTTAAATATTCTTATTCTTTGCCGTTTCCTTTTGTTCCTTTAAAATGACTATATAAATTAAATTTAATCGTCTGTATTAAGTATACCCACAATTGGACAGTGTCAAAAATGTAATTTTTGGATTTGATTGTTAGAATATTTTTTTTCACATTGAGGAAAATTTAAAATACATTCGTTTAATAAAGTCCAGCTAAGTGCCTTCTAACAGCGTTATGCACGAAAAAACTTGTTTAGAGGCTATTTCATTTTCACGCCGAAAACGGCCTCAAATTTGATGAAATTCGTGTCTCCCTTTGAATCCACGACATGAAAAACCTTGCGGATCTGATTTATGTAATGGATATGCCCCTCTATTTGAATGATCTCCCCGGTGTCTGCTCCATTCAAAAACGGCAGCGGCTTAAATACAGCGAACCTCACCGGGGAATTAAACTCCATCGCCTCACATATCACCCGTTCCATGTCTTCAATTTGGGCCATGTCGAGCACCGGCCTTTTTACTCTGTTATGGGTGCTTTCTAACTCCCGAAGCAAACTGACATGTTCCGGCAGCATCATAGCTGTCCATTTGATTGTTCCACGATCTTTCAAGTTGTCATTCATGGTGTCATCTCCTTGAGATGATTATATAGGAACGTTTGTTCTATCCTCAACAAGAAAAATAACCCATCCTCTTGAATGGGTTTATAATTTAATTTAAAGATTGAGAATAATTCCTTTCGCTTATCACCATCTGTTCACCGGATCTTTTAAAAGAAAATTTCGCCAAAGTTTCATCTTCATCTATGTATGGGACTTTCCAGAATACTGAAAGTTCACTAATGTTTCTTTCTTCCTCTGCAAGGCGAGCAGCTAAATCCTCACTATACAATTCAATCATATTTTTAGTTGTTTCTGATGAGTTTTTAAGATCAAAGGATAGGTGAACCAATGCAATGAGTTGATCTTTTTTTTCAGTTCCCAAATCTTGATTGACTTCAATATCTTCGACAGAAACGTTATGTAGATGTTCATTTACTAATTCTCTAATTTTATTTTCGGGATTGTCCGTTACATCCACATATGGTGAGTTATCTAATTCTGATTGATCACTTTTAGTAATTAACCCATATTCACTTTTGACACTTAACTTACCATCAACAAAATGAAGAGATACCGTTGCATCATTTTCTAAGCCGCCCTCTCCATCAAAATCATAATCTGGTGATGAATATTTATTAATTTTATATTCAGATTTCGCTTTTCCACCAACAATTTTTTTGACTTCATCATAAGTCATTCCTTCTTTTATTTTTTTATACTCTTCTGGAGTAATGGTGGCAACCGGTTCATTTTTGTGCTTTAGAAAAAAATTATTAATTAGTGATATTGAAAGTAAAATAATAATACAAAAAAGAGCCAGCCGAAGTCCAGCTTTTCTTGTTTGAACTGGGATTAGCATTAATACACCTATAAGTGCTCCTATAAGCATAAAAGCAGCAAATATTGAAATAAATAAAGCCATAATAAACCCCCTCTTGTTTTAAAACGCACATTTACATTTTAAAACAAATGAGGGGGATTTTCTACATAGTTTTACTTGAACAGCTTGCCCAATATTTTGCCAGTTGCTTTACCGGCAGCGCGGCGAGCTATACGCTTTCCGATCGTTCCATTTTTCGCCGCGTTTACATCTCCCAAAATCTTGGCCAACTTGTATAAAGCTGATCTGATTTTGTTGATACTCATTTTCCTTCGTCCCTTTTGTGTTGGTGATTTTATTATAACAAACCCTTGTCAACCATCGAGTTTGTGGTAACATTTTGGTCACAAAAGTTTAAAATTTTTGTTTTACGGCAGATTTTTTTAGTTAGCCAAAAAGCTGATATATCAACGCTTTGTTATACTTTTAAATCTATTGATATTTAGTTTAATAGACTCCCACCGTCTCCATACATAGTGATGAAACCGGCGGTCAAGGGAGGGGTGACACACTCTTTTGACCGGCGAGGCGAAATGATGGAAAAACCGCTGATTGTATACAGCGGTTTTTTATATGTCATAAAATTTTCAGGGTCTAAAACAATGGTGTACATTCACTAAAGAATAAAAAAGTTAATCACCCCATCTTGTAATTTCTCATGCCATTCGTTGCAACTTATTTTTGAATAAAATGTGCCCGCTCTTATCCATAAGGCGGATATCCTCACACCTATGACCTGTTTTCCTTGAAATAAAATGAAATTAGTTCATAAGAAGGAATTTTAAGATTCGCAGAAAATTTTCTTAATATTCTAAAAAATAGAGTTGGATTCACAGCAGGGGATAAATGCAAACGCTTTCTAATGGGGGTGTTATTGACAAAGAGTGAGAATCAAAGACAATAAGTCAGTCATCTTATATGAACTGCAAATAACTTGATGCTAAAATTTTGCGGAAATAAAAGTAAAGAGCCGGATGATAACTTGCCGCCGGGAATGACACGAAAGATGCCGAGGCGATTGCTCAGCTAATGAAAGACGGACGTTACTCAAAGTCCGCTTTTCGGAAGAACTTAAGTCCGACTCCGAGAAGAAATAAAGCTATACAATCGGCATGATATCGCAGAGTTTAGGGATCCTGCCGCATGGTCTGGCGGTTTCCTCTATTGCTGTATAAGCATTGCAAGTTCTTCATAACCTGTTGTCATCAAATTTTTTAAAAAACCCCCTATTTTAAGGAAAAAGGAGGATGCTAAGTTTTGAGTAAAAAGTGTAGCGTATGTTTATGGGTTCTTGCTTTATTATTGAGTTGCTTATATGGGGAGTCTGCGTCTGCTGCCAGTACTACAATTGCAAAACATGTAGGGAATTCAAATCCGCTTATAGACCATCATTTGGGAGCAGATCCGTCTGCGCTGACCTATAACGGAAGAGTCTACATCTATATGTCAAGTGATGACTATGAATATAATAGAGACGGAACGATTAAGGATAATTCATTTGCCCATTTGAATAGAGTATTCGTCATATCTTCAGCGGATATGGCGAACTGGACAGACCATGGAGCCATTCCGGTAGCAGGTGCCAATGGAGCTAATGGAGGCCGTGGGATTGCAAAATGGGCAGGTGCGTCCTGGGCACCGTCAATCGCAGTTAAAAAAATCAATGGAAAGGATAAATTCTTCCTTTATTTCGCAAACAGCGGCGGAGGTATCGGGGTTCTCACCGCAGACAGCCCGATTGGTCCATGGACCGACCCAATCGGAAAAGCACTAGTAACGCCAAGTACGCCAGGAATGTCTGGTGTTGTATGGCTTTTTGATCCGGCAGTATTTGTAGATGATGACGGTACCGGTTACCTGTATGCCGGGGGAGGCGTTCCTGGCGGTTCAAATCCAACGCAGGGACAATGGGCCAATCCTAAAACAGCAAGAGTCATAAAATTGGGGCCTGATATGACGAGTGTTGTTGGAAGTGCATCTACAATTGATGCGCCTTTCATGTTTGAAGATTCGGGATTGCATAAGTATAACGGAAAATATTACTATTCCTATTGCATCAATTTCGGTGGCACGCACCCGGCCGATAAACCCCCAGGTGAGATCGGCTACATGAGCAGTTCAAGTCCCATGGGTCCCTTTACGTATAGAGGGCACTTCCTGAAAAATCCGGGTGCATTTTTCGGAGGTGGCGGAAACAACCATCATTCTGTTTTCAATTTTAAAAACGAGTGGTATGTAGTGTACCATGCTCAAACTGTCAGTTCCGCTCTGTTCGGGGCCGGCAAAGGATACCGTTCTCCCCATATTAATAAGCTGGTGCATAATCCAGATGGATCCATTCAAGAAGTTGCGGCAAATTATGCAGGTGTAACACAGCTTTCCAATTTAAACCCATATAACCGGGTAGAAGCTGAAACGTTTGCCTGGAACGGACGCATTTTGACAGAGAAGTCTTCAGCACCCGGCGGGCCAGTAAATAATCAACATGTAACAAATATTCATAACGGAGACTGGATTGCTGTAGGAAACGCAGACTTCGGGGCGGGTGGTGCCAGGACGTTTAAAGCAAATGTAGCATCCACTGTAGGTGGGAAAATAGAAGTACGTCTCGACAGTGCAAACGGTAAGCTTGTAGGAACCCTGAATGTACCTTCCACAGGCGGAGCGCAAACCTGGAGAGAAATAGAAACTGCGGTAAGCGGCGCAACCGGTGTGCACAAAGTTTTCTTTGTATTTACCGGAACAGGTACAGGCAACTTGTTTAATTTTGATTACTGGCAGTTTACGCAAAGATATCACCGGTAACGGCACCGCTTAAGCGAACTGACCAACGCCGGGGCAGCCCCCCATTCTGGATATTCAGGTAATGATAACGGCTGTTTCAAAGATGAGAAACACCTTTTTAAAAGGAGACAGAACAGATTTTTCTAATACCGTAAAAAACACAGATTTATGAAGGAGAGGAAAAAATGGTTTCATGCGTAAAAAAACCAATTTGTTTATTATTGGTATGTTTCACTATGCTGTCAGTAATGTTAGCCGGGCCAGGTGCTACTGAAGTTTTGGCAGCAAGTGATGTAACAGTTAATTTATCTGCAGAAAAACAAGTGATTCGCGGTTTTGGAGGAATGAACCACTCGGCTTGGATTGGAGATTTGACAGCAGCTCAAAGAGAAACCGCTTTTGGCAATGGAAAGAATCAGTTAGGTTTTTCAATCTTAAGGATTCATGTAGATGAAAATCGAAATAATTGGTACAGAGAAGTGGAGACTGCAAAGAGTGCGATCAAACATGGAGCAATCGTTTTTGCTTCTCCCTGGAATCCTCCAAGCGATATGGTTGAGACCTTCAATCGTAATGGTGACACATCAGCTAAACGGCTGAGATACGATAAGTACGCCGCATACGCGCAGCATCTTAATGATTTTGTTACCTTCATGAAGAATAATGGTGTGAATCTTTATGCGATTTCGGTCCAAAACGAGCCTGATTATGCACACGACTGGACGTGGTGGACTCCGCAAGAAATGCTTCGTTTTATGAGAGAAAACGCCGGCTCGATTAATGCCCGTGTCATTGCGCCTGAGTCATTTCAATACTTGAAGAATATGTCGGACCCGATTTTGAACGATCCGCAGGCTCTTGCCAATATGGATATTCTTGGCACTCACCTGTATGGTACTCAGATCAGTCATTTCCCTTATCCTCTTTTCAAACAAAAAGGAGCGGGAAAGGACCTTTGGATGACGGAAGTATACTATCCGAACAGTGACAATAACTCTGCGGACCGCTGGCCCGAGGCATTGGATGTTTCACATCATATTCACAATTCGATGGTAGAGGGAGACTTTCAAGCCTATGTTTGGTGGTACATCCGCAGATCATACGGTCCTATGAAAGAAGACGGTACGATCAGCAAACGCGGTTACAATATGGCTCATTTCTCGAAGTTTGTGCGTCCCGGCTATGTAAGGGTTGATGCAACGAAAAATCCTAATGCGAACGTTTACGTGTCAGCCTATAAAGGTGACAACAAGGTCATTATTGTTGCCATTAACAAAAGCAACACAGGGGTCAACCAAAACTTTGTTTTGCAGAATGGATCTGCTTCTAAGGTATCTAGATGGATAACGAGCAGCAGCAGCAATCTTCAACCTGGAACGAATCTCAATGTAACGGGCAATCATTTTTGGGCCCATCTTCCAGCTCAAAGCGTGACAACATTTGTCGCAAATCGTTAAGGGCACACAAGGCAGCGGTACCGCGTTGGAGCGAATACGGATTTAAACGCCGGATACATAACCGCCGATCCGGGGGCTGTACGAGTACCGGGGGGTACCGCCTTTGCCTTGCTCCGGTGCAGCCATACAGTAGAATGGTATCTTCTGTATGGGCTGAACAGGAACAAGAAATAAAATGGAGCGAATGGTGGGACAAAACCCCGGAGGATTGTTAAGCAAAACATTTGCTGAAATTCAATATAGCGGCTTGCTGTCGGTTACATCCAAGAGGGATGTTGCTGTAAAAGGTATTTCACTTAGCCAGTTTCCTTCATCCGCTTAACAGCCTCCACAATGTTGCCCCTTTCTGTTTCTCTTATGACAGAAATTTTCGGAGCCTTCGGCACATTGAAGCCTGCATGGGAATGGAAGAAGTCGAAGAGCAGGGTGCCGATCGGGTTGTTTTGCCGATCTCTGACGACGATCCAAAAGACCCTTGAACGCTGCTCTTCCGTACCCCATTTTTCGATAGAATGTCTGAAATTGAGCGATTTTCCGATCAGAAAATCGCTTTTTTTAGTGTCGTGCGTCGTTTTGAAGCCGCATGCCTCAAGGCTTTCAAATGCGGGAGGCATCAGCTTGTCGAGGTAAAGGCCGTAGGTCGAATCCTCCAATTCAGGAAAAGCTTTCGTTAATTCTTCATAATGGTCATGAAGCGTTTTTTTCCAATTGTGGCTGACGAAGCGCTGCATCTGTTCACCGATTTCCTCAATGGACATGTCTTGCCAAAAATCCATATTGCAAAACCTCCTTTTTTGATCGTGCACCTTTAGCTTATAACATGAATGCAAATGGAAACGTTTTTCACATTTTTGAGCAGTGCAGAAGGGGGGATTCGGAAAAACCTTATAATGTTCTATAAGGAAGCCGTAATGCCGCGCTCTCATCCGAAGCTGGGCTATGGTTTATATACAAGGCGGGGATAGAGCATTTTGTCGACGGTGAAAAATGATACGGCTATCACGATTTCTGCAGATGTCGACAGAAATATGTCATCCAAAAATTCATCAGCTGTAAATACGGCAGTCCATAAAAAAAGAACAGCGGTGATGTCGCTTGCCAGAACGGTTGTCCATTGACGGAGCCTAAGTCTTCTGATCGCGAGAATCATGATTTTTTCAGCAGGTTCGATCACAAGCGTCAGTGCGATATATGCAAATGTAAATATGAGCAAGGAGCCGAATGATTGAAAAAATGCGCCCAATAACTGACACAAAACGGAAATTCCTAAAAAGTGCCCTGCAAAAATACAAGCCGCTGAGATACAGCAGACGGCTATTTTTTTGAACATGAGATCACAGCTCCTTTTTATGGTATGTAAACAGCCGGAGGGCTTGCTTTCTGCAAGCCCCTGGCATTTTTTTATTTAGAATATTTAACGACCGGATGCTTTTGTTTGCAAAGCGTTTTCATCAGGTCTGCGCCCTCATCCAGGTGGTCGCGGACGAGCGTTTCAGGAAGAAGCGCGAGCCATTGATTCAAGGATATGTCTGCGTAATGGTCGTCTTTGAAAATTTCGAGGAAGCGAAGCGGTTTGTCCCCGGTATTTTGAACATAGTGCCCCATGGCAAACGGTACATAGCCGACATCGCCCGCCCGGTAATTAAATGTTCTTGCATGTCCGTCAGAGGCAAAAACGGTCATTTTCGCTTCGCCTGAAATGTAATATTGCCATTCATCCGTATTTGGATGCCAGTGCAGCTCTCTCATTCCGCCCGGCTCGACTTCGACCAAGGCTGCGGCAATCGTTTTCGATGCTTTAAAGTTCGTCGAATCGGCGATCCACACCTTTCCTCCGCTCGACACGATCGGTTCCTGCTCAAGCAGCTGGTAGCTGAAAGATTCAGGCACCGTTCCGTTCGGACTGTCAACCTTGTCATTCTCGAGAGAACCTGGGATCGCTTTTTGGAAAATGTATTTTTCCTCATCAGGAAGCGCTGCGACGATCTCCTCTGAAATTCCGAAATTTGCGGCTATTACGTCGTCAGGTGTATGGGCCAGCCAATCCGTCACCTGGAAGGTGCTGTTTTCCGAGAAAGAGCCGTCATCGAAGACGAGCAGAAATTCGCAGCCTTCATCAAGAGCTTGTATAGAATGAGGAAGCCCGGACGGAAAATACCATAAATCGCCTTCCTTGACGTCTTCGATAAAATTTTTCCCGTCCTGATCAACTGAGGTAATGCGGGCGGAGCCGTACAGCATATATGCCCATTCCGCTTCTTTATGCCAGTGCAGCTCTCTGATCGCGCCGGGTTTCAGCCTCATGTTGACGGAAGCGATATTGTCTGAAACAGGCAGCTCGCGGACGGTTACTTCCCGCGCATAGCCCCCTGTTTCAAGACGGTTGTGAACATCGGAAAATGAGAACTTCATGTTTGGGACGGTACCGTGATCGGTCTCAGGCGGAACGAGCATGTCCGGATTTTGCCGGTCGCGTTCGATGTTGTGCGGAATTTTGGTTGTCGCCCCTTTTTCTCCTCTGATCGGTTCTGGAATCTGTTTGTTTTTTTCCATTGTGAACATCTCCTTTTTTGAATTTTGAAGGGAGGACTAAAAAGACCTTTCGTTTTCCCCTTCCGTCATGTTAAGTGAAAGAAGCGGCCTGGATGTCAATCGGTGTGTTTATTTTTTTCTTTAATCAATTCAATCAGTTCATCAATTTTCTTTTCGAAGCGGGTCAAAAGGTAGATCGCCAATACGGCAGGGAAGCCGACATTTCCGACGTATTCGATCAATGTATTGTCCATATGAAACACCTCCTATTTCCATAAGTGACGATAGATCGAAAAATGTCAGCGAGGAACGATTTTTGCAAGAAAAGAACTTAAGTTTGCATATTTATGGAAAAGATAAGTTTACTTTTCTTGCATTTCTTTCATTTAACTAAATAGGAGGCGGTGTTTTATGAAGAATTTAGCTTTACTGCGTTCCAAAATGAAGGAAATCAGGGGACATCCGCTTATCAAACATTTCTTGAGCAACCCGAAGTGTGAACGGCTTTTTCACCATGTCATGGAGCATCCGGATTCTGAAGAGGCTGAATACCTTGATCTTGAGTTTAAAAAATTTTATAAAGATATTCGGATCATCAAGTACATCCATTCTATGATCAGGATATTCTCGATCGATTTTGATAAACGAATCCGGAAGAACCAGCAGCGGTTTCCGCTGATCATGGACGACAGCGATCATGCGGCCGAACCGCCTCAAGGAGATGTCTTCGATGATGTGTTAAACCGGGAGGAAGATTTGGCCGAGCATATCCAGGACCCGCTGCTTTATGAAGCGTTTATGCAGCTGACGGATAAGCAAAAGCGGGTGTTTGCGCATATCTATATTCACGGCGCTTCTATGCAAGAGATCGCTCGCTCCTTGGGAGAATCGAGGCAGAATATCTCTAAAATTCATAAAAGAGGCATTGAAAAAATGAGAAAATGTCTGAATTCTAAAGGGGAAGGGGAATGATAGAGATGAATGACCAGGACTTTGAAGAATGGCTCGAAATCTTCATGCCGATGATCAGGAACAAATTAAAAAACACATCTTTTCAAGAAAGGGAAGACCTTGAGCAGGAGCTGAAAATTAAAATTCATGAAAAAGCGGACATGCTTCTTTGTCAGGATGCCCCCGGATTTTGGGAATTTGTCGCCGACCTGGTAAACAAGCTTTGATTGAAGTCATGATGCTTGCGTAAAATCACAATAAGTGATAGAATTTGTAGCATTTGATTCGTGGAAGTGTCAAAGCAGCTGTATTGAAATTATTACTATTATTTGTTTTAATATGACTGTGGATTCACAAAGTAAATGGATGGTAATTCCATAATATATAATGAATGCGTTAGATAAGGTGGTAGGATAACATGGAAAATCAATACCGGGTATTGTTGTACTATAAATATGTTCACATCGACAATCCTGAGCAATTTGCGCAGGATCATCTTACATTCTGCAAAGAGCTGGGGCTGAAAGGGCGGATCCTTGTCGCAGAGGAAGGGATTAACGGCACGGTATCGGGAACGGTCGAACAGACGGAACAATACATGAATGAAATGAAAAAAGACCCGCGTTTCGAAGATATGGTCTTCAAAATCGATGAAGCGGATCAGCATGCGTTCAAAAAAATGCATGTCCGCCACCGCTCCGAATTGGTGACGCTCCGCCTTGAAGACGACGTAGACCCGAATGAGTTAACGGGGAAATACCTTGAACCGAAAGAGTTTTATGAAGCGCTGCAGCAGGAAGATACAATCGTCGTCGATGCCCGCAATGATTATGAGTATGACCTGGGCCATTTCCGGGGAGCGATCAGACCCGACATTAAAGCGTTCCGCGAATTGCCTGAATGGATCAGAGAAAACAAGGAAAAGCTCGAAGGAAAGAAAATTTTGACTTACTGCACCGGCGGAATCCGCTGTGAGAAGTTTTCAGGCTGGCTGAAAAAAGAGGGATTTGAAGACGTTTCCCAGCTTCACGGAGGGATCGTCACCTACGGGAAAGATCCGGAGGTTCAAGGCGAGCTGTGGGACGGAAAATGCTATGTCTTTGATGAAAGAATCAGCGTTCCCGTCAACCGAAAAGAGCACGTCGTCGTCGGCGAGGATTATTTCACGGGGGAACCGTGCGAACGCTACGTCAACTGCGCCAATCCGGAATGCAATAAGCAAATCTTGTGTTCAGAAGAAAACGAACACCGCTATTTGCGGGGATGTACGCATGAATGCCGGATTCACCCGCGGAATTTGTACGTGAAAGAGCACGGTCTGACAGAGGAAGAAGTGCGCGAAAGACTTGAGAAGCTGAATGAAGAGGAACATGCAGCAAAGTCATAAAAGCAGCGAACACAGAATATCATATATAAAATCGAAGATGCTCGCGGCATCTCCGATCGGCATTGCTCCTATAAAGGGAGCCGGCTTTGGTTTGAAATGGGGACGCCTTGATAAAGAAGTCAGGGCGTTCCTATTTTTTTTCGCGAAATGAAATTCCCGGCTGAATATCTGCCATTCGAATGTCTCATACTACAAACAACAATTTAAAAAAGGCAGGTAGGCAGAAATGGCGAAAATCCTTTATATTACCGCACACCCTCATGATGAAAGAGCATCGTACAGCATGGCTGCGGGAAAAGCATTTATCGATTCGTATAAGGAAGCACATCCGGACGATGAAGTCATTCACCTTGATCTTTATCAGGAAAACATTCCGCATATCGATGCCGACGTGTTCAGCGGCTGGGGAAAACTTCAATCAGGATCGGGCTTTGAACAGCTTTCTGAACACGAAAAAGCAAAGGTCGGCCGTCTGAATGAGCTGAGCGAGCAATTCGTTGAAGCTGACAAATATGTGTTCGTCACACCGATGTGGAACTTCTCTTTTCCTCCGGTGATGAAGGCATATTTCGATGCAGTCGCCGTTGCGGGAAAGACGTTTAAATACACGGAGCAAGGTCCGATCGGGCTGCTGACGGATAAAAAGGCGCTGCATATTCAGGCGCGGGGCGGCTACTATTCAGAGGGACAAGCCGCTGAATTAGAAATGGGACACCGCTACATCAGCATTATCATGCAGTTTTTCGGCGTACCGTCGTTTGAAGGCCTGTTTGTCGAAGGGCATAATGCGGAACCTGATAAAGCGGACGAAATCAAAAAAAATGCGATCGCCCATGCAAAAGAATTGGGTAAGACATTTTAAAAACCGCGGGGAAAACCCGCGGTTTTTCGTTATTGATCGATCGATACTGTCTTTTTTAATTCGCTGCTCGTTCTGGCCGCTTCGATGATGCGGATGACATTGAGACCTTCCTCTGCCGTAACCGGGAGTTTGCCGCCGTTCTTGATGCTTGCCGAAAGTTCTTTGTAGTACGTCAAATAAGAACCGGGCAGCGTTTCCACGATTTCTTTTTTCACTTCTTCGCCTTCGACAACGGTTAATTCTCCGTAATTCTCCGGTACGTCCGTTCCCCACGATTCGCCGACCGGTTTTTGTCCGGACCGCAGCGCGTCTTCCTGCCCATCGATGCCGTATTTGATAAAGCTTCCTTTTGAACCGTGAATCTGGTAGCGCGGGCCGTTTGCCGGAACGATCGAGCCGGAGTGCAGAATCGCCTGCAGTTTTCCGTAATGAAGAACGACATGGAAATAATCGTCTGTTTCGGCGCCTTCTCTTTGGGCGGCCACTTGAGCGGTAACGGTCTCAGGCATGCCAAATAAATGAAGGGCCTGATCGATCAGGTGTGAACCAAGATCATAGAGCGCGCCGGAACCCGGGCCTTTCTGCTCCCGCCAGCGTTGTCTGACATTCGGCCTGAAGCGGTCGTAAGAAGCATGGAATGTATTGACCTCCCCGAGGCGGCCTTCGTCGATCAGCTGCTTGATCGTCAAAAAGTCGTTATCCCATCGTCTGTTGTGGTAGACGCTGAGGCGCAGGCCTTTTTCTTCGGCAATGTTCATTAACTCCTCTGCTTCTTCGGCTGTAGCCGTCATCGGTTTTTCCAGGACGACGTGCTTTCCGGCGAGAAGGCATTCTTTAGCCGCTTCAAAATGAAGGCCGCTCGGCGTTGTGACGATCACGAGATCAATCTCCGGATCATTCGTGATGTCTTCAATCGAGCTGACCGTTTCCGCTTCCGGAATCTCCCGGTTGACTTGCTCTTTCCGGGAAGTCATGACTTTTTTGATGTCGAATTCGTCCAAAACCGATAATAAAGGCGCATGAAAAACAGAACCTGACAGCCCGTAGCCCAATAATCCCGTGCGAATTCTCTCCAACTTCATTCTCCTCTCATCTTCTATTTGTCTATGTCATGTTGTACGTCTTTATTTTACCCTGTTTGCCGTGATGCACAAACATAAAACCGGCTTCCTGCTAAATTCATCCAATAATTCAGACTTTAGTTAGTGGACATATTCCGTTTTCAGCCTGTAGAATTTTCTAAATAAAGGAGTGAGAAAAGATGGCAAATATTTTGATGATCAATGTTCCGGCTGAGGGCCATGTCAATCCTACGCTAGGTATGGCGAAGGCTTTTGCAGAAAGAGGCGACAATGTCCACTATATTACGACCGAAAAATTTAAAGAAAGGCTTGAAGCGCTCGGCGTCCGCGTTCATCTTCAGCCCGACTTCATGCAAAAACTGAAAGGCGTGGATTCGGTGCTGAAAATCATGATTGAGATTGCCAAAGATACGCTGTCAGTCGTAAGGGAGCTGGCCGAACAGATCGACTTCGATTTTGTTTATTACGATACATTCGGAGCCGGAAAACTGGTCCGGGATTATTTGGGGATTCCCGGAATTTCTTCATCATCCTCATTCTTGTTTTCCGAGGAATTTATGAAAAAGCACGGACCGATCAAAGCTGCCGAGGGAAACCCGGAAGTTGAGAGGCTCATCAGAGAGATTCAGGACCAGTTCGGCGTGAAGGCGGACAGCCCGGCGCAGTTTATGAGAAATGACGGCGAGTTAAATGTCGCGTATACGAGCCGATATTTTCAGCCTGACAGCGATCAGTACGGAGATGAATACGTCTTTGTCGGCCCGAGTTTTCCCGAGCGGAAAGGATCCCGGCGCGGCTTTCCGCTGGAAGACCTCGAAGGTGAGCGTGTCCTTTATATTTCGATGGGGACCGTTCTTGCAGATAAAGAAGCGTTTTTCAATATGTGTATTGATGCATTTTCTGATTTTAAAGGAAAGGTTGTGATCGCCGCCGGAGAAAGGACCGATCAAAGCAGGCTGAAAGCATCACCCGACCATTTTATCATTTCTCCTTATGTTCCCCAGTTAGACGTATTACAGCATGCTGACGTTTTCATCACTCACGGCGGAATGAACAGCGTCAATGAAGCGATTCACTTTGAAGTGCCGCTCGTCGTCATTCCGCACGACAAAGACCAGCCCGTCGTCGCGGCGCGTCTAAACGAGCTGGGAGCAGGCTTTGTATTGTCTGAGGAAGACGTGAATGATGAAACTTTAAAGAAAGCCGTCAATGAAGTTGCAGCAAATGAAGCCTATTTGAAAGGAATCCGCAAGATCAAGGAAAGCTTTCAGAATGCAGGCGGAGTCACGCGGGCGCTGGCGGCCGTCGACCGGTTTGTTGAGGAAAAGCAGCACGGACTGCCGGCAAATTGATGAGGTTAAAACAGGCAGATTTTATGAAGGTTTCGTTTCTGCCGCAGAGCCGTGAACATCCGGGATTATCGTGTATCGCCCACAAGCTACTTCCCTGAGTGGAAAAGTCTGTTTGTCTTTGAAGCTGTAAAAGCATATTTTGCGGGATTCGTTCCGCAGAATATGCTTTTTTGCTTGCAAAGTTTTTTGTTAACCGGTAAACTATAAAATAGTTAACTGGTTAACAAAAAGAAAGGGATGAAGAAAGTGGAAAACAATATTCATAAGGAGGCATTTGAAGCCGTTCAGGATTTTATCCTGAAAAGAGAGAAACGAATGCAGCACGAACAGCAGAAAGTCGCTGAAGAAGCTTTTAAAGGCGAAGAACATCTGCGTCAGCATTGGACGCTCACACAGCTTCACATCGTGTCTGTCATCAATGACAGCGAAGCCCTGGTCAACAACGCATATCTTGCGGAGCAGCTTCACGTTTCAAAAGCGGCTATCACAAAAGCGACAAACGTTTTGATGAAGCGCTCGATGATTGAGTCTCAAAAGAAGCCGAACAACAACAAGGAATTGTATTACACGCTGACAGCCGAAGGCAAAAAGCTGGCCGAGATCCATGACCGGATGCATGAAATCGCAAAGCAGCGCTATATTGAACTGTTTGAGCAATTTTCGGAATCAGAGCTCAAAACCGTCATCCGCTTTTTAGGCGAATGGTCAAAACATATGGAATGAAACAGACGACCGGATGGCGGCATCCTGCTGTCCGCGTATCATCAAAATAAAGGCAGGCGTTTTTCAAGTTGAAACACATGAAAGCAAGTCCATCTTTTATTATGTATGCTGTTTGCATCAGCGCTTTTTTTGCTTCGTTAAGCCAAAATATTTACTCGCCCATCATCCCTCTTATCAGGGATTCGTTCCGCGTTTCCGCACCAATGGTGAACCTTTCCGTCACTTTGTTTATTTTCGTGACGGCAGTGATGCAAATGATTCTTGGTCCGCTGATTGATCGGAAAGGCGCGGGATTTGTGATGACGGCAGGCATTGCAGTAACGGCTGCAGCCAGCGTCGGCTGTGCCGCAGCTCAGGACTTTACGCTGTTTCTGATTTTCAGGGTGCTGCAGGCCGCGGGAACCGCCGCCCTCCCTCTCATTGCTGCGACAACGATCAGCGGTTTATTTGAAGGAACAAAACGGGCGAGCGCGATGGGGACGTATCAAATGCTGTTATCCATCGCCCCCGCAGCGGCGCCGATACTTGGGGGATTCATCGGCGACCGATACAGCTATCCGGGAATTTTTTGGTTTTTGACGGGAATATCCGTCATACTGTTTTTAGTAAACGCCTTTTATGTTCCTCACGGAAAACCGGAGAAGAAAGGGCGCATCACTGCGAACAGCCTCTTCTCCGGCTACAGGGACATTTTCAAAAACAAAACGGGACAGGCGATTTTTAGTTTAAGCTTTTTCATCTTTTTCGTATATTTTTCAATCATTGTCTACTTGCCTATTTTATTGACTGACAGCTATCATCTCAGTCTGAAAACGGTCGGCTTGCTTTACTTGCCGATCGCGGGAAGCACGATTGCCGGAAGCGTGCTGTTTAAATGGATTCAAAAAAAAGCGCCGCTTGGACGGCTGTTTTTGTACGGCAATCTAACAGCTGCAGGAAGCATTGTCATATTTGGATTCACCCATACCTTCTCGATTTTTTTCATGTCCATCGCCCTTGTCCTTTTTGGCATCACGATGGGGCTTATTCCGCCGCTGTTCTCGACGATGGTAGCAAACGAATATGAGGAAAACAGGGGCAGTGCATTAGGGATGTTTAACTTCATCAGATACACCGGAATGGCGTGCGGGCCGATGATATCGGCATTTCTGCTGGAACGGCTGCCGTCTGTCTTCGTGTTTTGCAGTTTTGGGGCGCTGTATGCGGGCGCTGTTCTCGTGATGGAGGCGGTCATCGGGAAAGCGCACAGACTGAAAACCGAACAGAGACAAAAAACAATCGGTTCATCTTGAATGGAGTGATGTTATGCTGTTTCTTTCCGGAGGCGGAGACCGGGACCAAACCCGTATCATCGATCAGCGTTTTGCTGAAGAAATCGATAAAGCGAAGCCTTTATTATATATTCCAGCGGCGATGGAGGCTTCACGGTTTGACAGCTGTTTTCAGTGGATAAAAGGGGTTTTCGCTCCGCTTGGCGTAAACGACATCGTCATGTGGCCGGACGTAATGAATAAGAGATTCCGGGATTTGGCTCGCTTTTCTGCGGTATATATCGGAGGGGGAAACACGTTTCGTTTGTTGAAGCGTGTCACAGACACCCGTTTCAACGACATTTTGCAAAGCTATGCAATGCGGGGCGGGGTCGTTTACGGCGGCAGCGCGGGGGCGGTCATTCTCGGAAAACATATCATGACGTGTTCCCATATGGATGATAACAATGTTGGTTTAAACGATTTCGATGGTTTGGGGCTTGCAGGCGGGTATTCGATTTGGTGCCACTACAATCGGGAAGACGACCCGCTGATCAATACATTTATAAAGGAATATGGGACGCCGGTTATTTCATTGCCTGAAGAAACGGCGATTTTGGCCGGCGGTGGCAGAATCCAAGTCATCGGAACAAAGCCCGCCTGTGTATTTACAGAAGACAGCAAGACCGTTGTCGATGTGAATCACTTTATAAAGAAAAGCTCCACATGATCCGGCATGTGGAGCTTTTTTTCCTCTATTCCCAGGCTTCGTTCACCTGTTTTTTCTCGGACGCGTAAGCGAACATCGTCAGCGTTAAGCCGAATGCAGTCATCAGGGCGCCTCCGGTAGCGAGATACGCGTAGGATTTGGAGGCGTCGAGAATGATGCCGCCGATCCATGCGCCGAGCGCGTTGGCGAGGTTGAAAGCGGCGATGCTGACGGAAGTCGCAATCGTCGTTCCGTGTTCAGACCCGGCAACGACTTTCGTTTGCAAGAGCGGCACCGTTCCGAACGCGCCCGCTCCGAATAAGAAAGTCGCAATGATGGCTCCTGCCGGATGTCCAGAGACAAATGGAAAGGCCGCCAGAATGCACATCAATGCGATCATGACACCGATCATAGAACGGGTCAACAGGTGAAACGGCACTTTTCCCGCATAGAAGTTGCCGACAACACCGCCGAAGCCGTATGCGAAAAGGGCAGCCGTAATCCCGAGGCTTCCGAAGCCGGCAGAGTGTCGCAGCATAGGTTCGATGAAGGTGTAGGCAATGAACACGCCTGAATAGCCAAAGATCGTGATGGCAAAGGAATAAAGGACTTGTTTATTTTTAAAGACATCCCATTCATGGATCAATTTCGGCACGACTTTCGGCTTTTTGTGCGGTACGGTCAGCAGGATGCCGAAAAAGCCGATCAGGCCGAGAAGTGCGGCCATGAAGAAGACGACCCGCCAGCTGAAAAGGTCGCCCAAATAGGAGCCGAATGGGACGCCGAGCATTAGGGCGATGGTCAAACCGCCGTTCATTGACGCAGCAGCAGCGGCCCTTTTTTCAGGCGGTACCATTTCGCTGACGAACACCATCGTCGTCGCAAAAAATGCACCGTGAATGGATGCTGATAAAAGTCTGGATATGAGTAAAACGGTAAAGTTTGGCGCAAATATACTGAGTGTATTCGCCAAAACGAAAACGTTCATCAAGCCGAGCAATACAGGCTTTCGCGGAAGCTTTACCGAAAGAAGCGTCACGATCGGACCCGTCAGACAGACGCTTCCTGCGTAAGCTGTCACCAACAGTCCTGTCGTTGAAATCGGGACAGAGAGATCCTTTGAAATGGAAGTTAAAATGCCCATGACGACGTATTCCGTAAAGCCGATGGAAAACGTGCAGATCATAAAAATCATAATGATCAGCTTGATTGGCGCATTGTGATTTCTGCTCATCGCTTCATCCCTCCTTTAAAAAACATGAATTTATATCGTAAAAGATAATGGGAGTAATTTCAACCGCTTTTTTTTATGAAATATGTTTCAACTGAACATCGAAAAAACAATTACAAAAAAACAAAAATATGATAATCTAAAACAGACATATTCAAAAATAAACAAACAAAAACGGAGTGATTGATATGGTGGAATATTTATGGTCCGATGATCAAGCAACAGCATTGGCGCCGGGGTTAGACGAACTCGTATACCGCTCCAACCTGATCGGCTCTGACCGTTCCGTATGCAATTGGGGCGGCGGCAACACGTCGATGAAAACGATGGAAACAGATTTTCGCGGCCGGAGCATCGACGTCATGTGGGTGAAAGGAAGCGGATCTGATTTGGCGAAAATGAAAGCGGTTAACTTTACCGGGCTGAGGCTTGATGATATCCGTCCGCTGATCGAACGCGAAGACATGACGGATGAAGACATGACGGCTTATTTATCACACTGCATGATCGATAAAAGCCATCCGCGCCCGTCGATCGAAACGCTTTTGCACGCTTTTCTGCCATTTCGGCATGTGGATCATACGCATCCGGATGCAATCATCAGCGTTTGCTGCGCAGACAACGGAAGGCAAATTGCCGAAGAGATTTTCGGAGACCGTTTTGTCTGGGTGCCTTATGTAAGGCCGGGCTTCAAACTCTCGAAAATGATCGCCGAAGGAGTGAAACACAATCCGAAAGCCGAGCTTGTTTTAATGGAGAAGCACGGGCTCGTCACATGGGGGGAGACGTCTAAAGAAAGCTATGACCGGACGATTGCCGTGATTCGCGAAGCGGAAGATTATATCGAGCGACGTTCTGCCGGACATCAGTCATTCGGCGGACAGCAGCATAAACCGTTACCGGCCCAAGAGCGAAAGCGCATCGCTGCCGACATCATGCCGGTGATACGCGGAGCCGTCAGCGATCAGAAGCAAATGCTTCTGACATACTGCGATTCGGAAGATGTGATGGAGTTCGCGGGCAGCAGAAAGGCCCCGGAGCTTTCGCAAATCGGCGCCGCCTGTCCGGATCACCTCGTTCATACAAAACGCGTCCCGGCGTACATCCCGTGGAACCCGGCTGAAGAGGATAAAAACCGCCTGATCGAATTGATAAAAACAGAGATTGCCAAATTTAAAGACGAATATAGAGCCTATTTTGAGAGAAACAAACAGGAAGGCGACGAAATGTTTGAACCTGCTCCGCGCGTCATCCTGATCCCGGGGATCGGACTTGTCGCATCGGGAAAAAGCCTTGCCGCAGCAAAAGTGAGCAGGGATTTATACCGTCGGGCGATCGCCGTCATGAAAGGGACGGAAGCGCTGGGAAACTTTGTTTCTCTCAATGAAGAAGAATCCTACCGTATTGAATATTGGCCGCTTGAGCTCTACAAATTAACGCTCGCTCCTCCGGAAGCTGAATTTTCCCGCAAGACCGTTTTTGTGACGGGCGGCGCCGGTGGAATCGGCAGCGAGACGTGCCGCAGGCTCGCCTCCGTTGGGGCGCATGTCATTGTCGCAGACATCAACATCGAAGGCGCAGAAAAAACGGCGCAAGCGATTAATAAACAATACGGCGAAGGCAGGGCGGCTGCCGTTAAACTGGATGTCACGAAAGAAGACGAGGTTCAGGCGGCTTTCAGGGAAAGCGCCTTGCGTTACGGCGGCATTGACATCGTCGTCAACAATGCCGGGCTTGCGACGTCAAGCCCGATCGATGAAACGAGTCTGCAGGAATGGAACTTGAATATGGACGTTTTGGGTACAGGATATTTCCTGGTCGCCCGAGAAGCTTTTAAGCACATGAAAAAACAAAACCTCGGCGGGAGCATGGTGTTTGTCGGATCGAAAAACTCGGTCTATGCCGGCAAAAATGCGGCCGCCTACAGCTCCGCTAAAGCGCTTGAAGTCCATTTGGCGAGATGTATCGCCGCAGAAGGCGGATCATACGGCATCCGCGTAAACTCTGTTCTGCCTGACGCCGTTCTGCAAGGGTCGGCGATCTGGGATTCGAAATGGCGCGAGGAAAGGGCGGCTGCCTACGGAATCGGGCCAGATGAACTCGAAGAGCATTACCGGAAGCGGACCGCTCTTTCCGTGAACATTTATCCGGCCGATATTGCCGAAGCGATCGCGTACTTTGCCTCAGGAAAATCGGCCAAAACGACAGGGTGCATGCTGACTGTCGACGGAGGCGTACCGGCCGCATTTGCAAGATAACCGAAAAGGCGGCAGAGGAGCTGCCTTTTTCAAAAACAAGGGGGAAACGGGAGATGAAAGGAGAGCGTCATTGGATCATTCCGGACGGATTTATCCCGCCGGCAAGCTCCGGCAGTCTGACGAGCCATGAATCGATATGCGTCTTAAATTGCAACGGGAAAGATGCACATCTTGCCATCACCGTCTTTTTCGAAGACCGTCCGCCGCTTGAGGGGATAGCCGAAACGGTCAAAGGAAGAAGAACAAAGCATATCCGCACAAGTTCGCTACAAGCATCGGGAGAACGGATTCCTGAAAATGTTCCGTATGCCATCGAAATCGAAAGCGATGTACCCGTGATCGTCCAGTACAGCAGGCTGGACGCCACCCAGCCTGAGCTGGCTTTAATGTCGACGATGGCGTATCCGCTAACAACAAACAGGGGGATGAGTGTACATGAATGACCGTATTTACGCCGCATTTGAACAGCAGCAAAAAGACAGAGGGATCAATCTGTTTGAAGTAAAAGAAAAAATGAAAGCGCTTAAAATCGAAACGCCTTCATGGGGATACGGCGACTCGGGTACGCGCTTTAAAGTCTTTCAGCAGGAAGGCGTGCCGAGGAACCCTTTCGAAAAAATGGAGGATGCAGCCGTCGTCCATAAGCTGACCGGCGTTTGTCCGACCGTTGCGATTCATATTCCGTGGGATCAGGTTGACGATTATTCCAAATTAAAAGCGCATGCCGAAGAACTCGGAATCGCAATCGGAGCTGTCAATCCGAATCTGTTCCAAGATGATGATTACAAATTCGGAAGCATTACAAACGCAAGCTCCGCTATCCGCAAAAAAGCGACCGCCCATCTGCTTGAATGCATTGATATCGCAAGGCAAACGGGGTCAAAGGAATTAAGCCTCTGGCTTGCCGACGGAACTAACTATCCCGGCCAGGCGGACATAAGAAAACGGAAGCACTGGATGTATGAATGCCTTGCTGACATGTATACTGCGCTTGACGATGACATGCGCCTGTTGATCGAGTATAAATTTTTTGAACCGGCTTTTTATCATACCGATCTGGCGGATTGGGGAATGGCTTACAATCTCGCTCAAAAGCTCGGCCCGCAGGCTGAAGTGCTCGTTGACACCGGTCACCACGCCCAGGGCGTAAACATTGAACATATCGTCGCTTATTTGCTCGATGAACGGCGTTTGGGAGGCTTTCACTTCAACAGCCGCAAATACGCGGATGACGATTTAATCGTCGGTGCCCACAATCCGTATGAGCTGTTTCTCATTTTTTATCAAATTTTGGACGCTTTACAGGACTCTGACCAACATGTCAGGAAAACAGCCGAAAACATTGCATATATGCTTGATCAGTGCCACAACCTTGAACCGAAAATTCCGGCGATGATCCGCTCGGTCATGAATGTGCAGACATACTATGCAAAAGCGCTTCTCATCAACTATGACGAAGTCAAAAAAGCGCAGGAAAAAGGCGATGTACTCGCTTGCGAGGCGGCCGTCCGCGAAGCGTTTGAAATCGATGTCAGACCGCTTCTGTATGCGGTGCGTGAGGAGATGAACGTTCCTGCCGAACCGCTCGAAGCTTATCAGGAAAGCGGATATGGGGAAAAAATTCTGGCGCGCGGCAAAGGCGGTGCAAGCTGGTGACGATCCTCGCGTTTGATCTTGGGGCGGGAAGCGGCAGAGCCTTCAGCGGGCATGTCGACGGCGGACTGATCAAAGCGGAGGAAATCCACCGTTTCCCAAATCAGCCCGTTCAGGCGGGGCGGCACCTTTATTGGGACATTCTCCGCCTTTTTCATGAAATCAAGCAAGGCATCTTAAAAGCGAAAAACGATTGCGGCCGGATCAGCTGCATCGGGATCGATTCGTGGGCGGTCGACTTCGGCCTCCTCGATCAAAACGGGGAGCTTTTAGGCAACCCGTATCATTACCGCGATCCCCATACTGACGGCATTATGGAAGAAGTATTGGATGTCCTCGGCAAGGAAGAGATATTTTCGCATACAGGCATTCAGCTTTTGCCATTTAACACGATGTATCAACTTTATGCGCTGAAAAAAGCGAATCCGTCCCTTTTGGAACGGGCAGAGACGCTTTTAATGATTCCCGATTTGCTCCGCTACTTTCTAACAGGCGAGAAAAAAAGCGAATTTACAAATGCAACGACGACGCAGCTTTTCAATCCGAACACCTCGGACTGGGATTGGGAGCTTATCAGCCTTCTCGGCCTGCCGGCTGCGATTTTTCCAAAAGATATACTGAAGCCGGGCGGTGAAGCGGGGCGGCTCATGCCGTCTGTATGCGGGGAACTGGGCGTCCCGGCAGCTCCCGTCATCGCCGTCGGCGAACACGATACGGCATCGGCTGTTGTAGGCATTCCCGCCGAAACAAAGGAATTCGCTTACTTCATTTGCGGGACGTGGTCGCTGATCGGGACCGAGCTTGATGAGCCGCTTATGACACAACAGGCGCTCGACTGGAACTTCACAAATGAGGGCGGCGTTGGCGGCACGTACCGCCTTCTGAAAAACATTATGGGGCTGTGGATCTTTCAGCGCTGCCAGGCGGATTGGGAGAAAGACGGAAAACGGTATACGAGCGGGGAGCTTGTGAAGCTTGCCGGCCAGGCTGACGGGTTTAGGTCATGGATTGACCCGGATCATGGAATGTTTCTCAATCCCGTCAATATGCCTGAGGCGATCAAAGACTTCTGCCGAAAAACGGATCAAAACGTTCCGGAAACACCTGGTGCGATCATCCGCTGTGTGCTGGAGAGCCTTGCGTTCAAATACCGCTTTATCCTGGAACGGATCGAGGCGTTGACAGGGAAGGAATACGAGGGTCTTCACATGGCAGGTGGCGGCATTCGCAATGAACTGCTTTGCCAGTATACAGCAAATGTATTGGCGAGAAAGGTGTGGGCGGGTCCCGCTGAGGCGAGTGCGATCGGCAACATCGCGGTTCAGGCGATCGCACTCGGGATGTTTTGGGATGTTTGGGATGCGCGGCAGGCCATCAAGAGATCCTTTTCTCAAAAAACGTACGCTCCTAAAGATACCGCGGCTTGGGAGAAAGCGTACCGGCATTTTACAGAGCATATTTTAGGCGCTGCTGCCGGCGGGAAACGTTAAAAACGTTTCCCGGTTCGGCGCTTATGCGCTATGATGGAAGAAACAGTGATTTTGCGTAGAGGAAGGAAGTAAAGGATGCTTGTAGCTGAAAGACATCAAAAAATCGTCGAACTTGTCAATCTGCGCTCGAGCGTACGCGTCACAGAATTGAGTGAACTCTTTTCCGTGACAGAAGAAACGATCAGGCGCGATTTGGAAAAGCTTGAGAAAGAAAACAAGCTGAAAAGAAGCCATGGAGGGGCAGTCAGCGTACAGACAGAAGAACCTGAAGTGCATTTTCGGGAGCGGGAAATTACGAATGTTGTCGAAAAAAAGATGATAGCCTATGAAGCGGTCAAGCTCGTAGAAAGCGGCGAACGGATCATTCTCGATGCCAGCACAACGGCGTGGTATATGGCTAAAACGCTGGAGAACATCCCCCTTACCGTTATTACCAATTCCGTCAGGGTGGCGATGGAGCTCAGCAAAAAGGATAAAATCACGGTGATTTCAAGCGGCGGGATGCTGCTTCCGCAATCGATGTCATTCGTCGGACCGCTGGCGGAGAGATCCCTTGAGATGTATCACGTGAATAAAACCTTCATTTCCTGCAAAGGCGTCGACCCTGCAAATGGGCTGAGCGATTCAAACGAATGGCAGGCCCTTTTGAAAAAGCGGATGATCGATATCGCCGATCAAACGATTGTCATGGCGGACAGCAGCAAATTCGGCAAGCAGGCATTTTCGCAAATCGATCGGCTTCGGAATGAGCATATGATCATTACCGATTCCGGCATCGACAAAGAATCGCTTGCCGCATTGAAGGAAAAAACGGAGGCCGTCACGATTGTCGGCTGAGCACTTGGTTTTAAAAGAAGGCGCGAATTGGATACAATAAAAGGGAAAATAAGAAAGGAGATGTTTTTGATGGCGAAAAAGGTATTGATTGTGACGGGTGACGCGGTCGAAGCGCTGGAAGTGTATTATCCGTACTACCGCTGTTTGGAAGAGGGCTTTGACGTAACGATTGCTGCGCCGAAAAAGAAAAAAATCCATACGGTCGTCCACGACTTCTTAGATTGGGATACATACACCGAAAAACCGGGCTATTTAATTGAGGCGCACGCATCGTTTGACGACATCGACCCTTCCGAATACGACGGCATCATCATTCCGGGCGGCCGCGCGCCTGAATTTATCCGGATGTATGACTCATTGTTAAAGATCGTCGCACACTTCTTTGAGGAAAATAAGCCGGTCGGCGCCATTTGTCACGCAAGCCTGATTTTCACCAGCTTAAGAGAACATCTGAAAGGACGCGAGCTGACGGCTTACATTGCCTGCAAGCCTGAAGTCGAAGCCTCAGGCGCGACGTATATCGAAGAAAAGCTGCATGTTGACGGGAACCTTGTTTCAGGACACGATTGGTCCAATCTTCCCGAGTTTATGAGAGAATTTTTCAAACGCCTTAGAGGATAACCCCAAGCATTTGGGGTTATCTTTTTTAGACACGAACTGTGTTTACGTTTTATAATAGTATCATCGGCACAATTGGAAAGAATAACGAAAGTGAGGTGTCCCAATGTCGGAACATAAGCTGAATCCGAAAAGCTCAAAGGAAAAAGAGCAGATCACAAACCGGTTAAAAAGGATCGAAGGACAAGTCAGGGGCATTCAAAACATGATTGAAAACGACCGCTATTGCGTCGATATTCTCGTACAAATTTCTGCGGTTCAAGCCGCGATGCAAAAGGTGGCGTTCAGCCTGCTGGAAAATCATACGCATCATTGCGTGGCCAATGCAATCCAAAGCGGCAAAGGCGAAGAATCCATCGAAGAGCTGCTCGACGTGTTTAAACGGTTTTCAAAATCGTGATGAAGAATGTTCACTTGAAATACCCTACAGGGGTATGGTAATCTGTAATTGAGCAACATCAGAAAACCTTGGGAGGTATTGAATAATGGAACAAAAAACGCTTGATGTAACAGGAATGTCCTGCAACCACTGCGTTCAGGCGGTTGAAGGAAACGTCGGAAAACTGGCCGGCGTCGAATCTGTCAAAGTTGATTTGGCCGGCGGAAAAGTTAATGTTTCATTTGATTCTGCTAAAGTATCACTGAAAGAGATCGTTGATGTGATCGAGGATCAAGGGTATGATGTCGAAGGATAAGGGAAAACGCGCGCTTTTCAAGCGCGGTTTTTTCTGCTGAATATATACCCAATAGGGGTATATAAGGAGTGAACGATATGAGCGAACGCAAAGAAGCTACACTTCAAATATCAGGAATGACGTGCGCCGCGTGTGCGGCCCGAATCGAAAAAAGCTTAAAAAAGCTTGACGGGGTTGAGGATGCAAATGTGAATTTGGCGCTGGAAAAATCGAAAATCGTCTATGACCCGGCGCAAATCGGAGTCGGACAGCTGGCTGAAAAGGTTGAATCGCTCGGCTACCGCGTACCGGCCGAAAAAGCCGAGTTTGCGATTTCAGGAATGACGTGCGCGGCCTGCGCGAACCGGATTGAAAAACGGCTGGAAAAACTGCCCGGCGTAGAGAGCGCACCTGTCAATTTTGCCCTTGAAACAGTGTCGGTTGCATATCTTCCCGGAGCCGTGACTGTCGATGATATGAAAGAAGCGATCGAAAAGCTCGGCTACAAGCTTGAATTAAAAGAAGACCAAAGTGCGGACGGCGCTCTTGAGCAGCGGAAAAAAGAGATTCAGCAACAGACAGGAAAATTTATTTTTTCCGCGATTTTGTCTTTTCCGCTGCTTTGGGCGATGGTCAGCCATTTCAAATTCACGTCATTTATTTGGCTGCCCGGCATGCTGATGGATCCGTGGGTGCAATTGGCCCTGGCTACGCCGGTACAATTGATCGTCGGCAGACAGTTTTACGTCGGCGCCTATAAAGCGCTGCGAAACAAGAGCGCCAACATGGATGTCCTCGTCGCGCTCGGGACGTCGGCAGCTTATTTTTACAGTCTTTATATCAGTATTGCAAGCCTCGGAACCAATCGGCATCCGGAGGGTCTCTATTATGAAACAAGCGCGATCCTGCTGACGTTGATCGTCCTGGGTAAGCTGTTTGAAGCGAAAGCGAAAGGCCGTTCATCCGAAGCGATCAAGAAACTGATGGGGCTGCAGGCAAAAACGGCGACCGTCATCAGAAACGGCGAAGAAATGACAGTGCCGATCGAACAAGTGCTGGCGGGCGACATCATGCACGTCAAACCTGGAGAAAAAATTCCGGCTGACGGAGAGATCGTCGAAGGCCGCTCAGCCCTGGATGAATCGATGATTACCGGTGAAAGCATCCCCGTCGACAAAGCGGCTGGTGATAAAGTCATCGGCGCGACGATGAATAAAAACGGCTTTTTGAAAATCAGAGCCGAAAAAGTAGGGAAAGACACGGCTTTGGCGCAGATTATCAAAGTGGTCGAAGAAGCGCAAGGATCAAAAGCGCCGATTCAGCGGCTTGTCGACCGGATTTCCGGGGTTTTTGTGCCGATTGTCGTTACGATTGCCATCATCACGTTTTTCGTCTGGTATGTGTTTGTCAGTCCCGGCGAATTCAGCACAGCGCTTGAAAGTCTGATCGCCGTGCTCGTCATCGCTTGTCCGTGCGCACTCGGACTGGCAACGCCGACTTCGATCATGGCAGGTTCCGGACGCGCAGCCGAATACGGCATTTTGTTCAAAGGCGGGGAGCATTTAGAGACGGCTCACCGCATCGATACGGTCGTTCTCGATAAAACGGGAACGGTCACAAACGGAAAGCCGGAGCTTACGGATGTACGCCCTGCATCATGGCTGAATGAGACCGAGTTTCTCAAATTGGCCGGATCGGCTGAAAACCGTTCTGAGCATCCGCTTGCCGAAGCGATCGTTGAAGGTGTCAGACAAAGAGGGATCGATGTTATCGATGCAAGCAGCTTTGAAGCGATACCCGGATACGGTATTGAAGCTACCGTCGGCGAACAGCAGGTGCTGATCGGGACGAGACGCCTTTTCGAACGGCAGGGGATCGACGTCTCCAGCGTTCTCGGCGAGATGGAGAAGCTCGAAGCACAAGGAAAAACGGCGATGCTTGCGGCAGTCGGCGGCCGGTATGCGGGATTGATTGCTGTGGCGGACACGATCAAGGATACGTCAAAAGCAGCGATCAAAAGGCTCAAAGGTATGGGGCTTACGGTCGTCATGATCACCGGAGACAACCGCCGGACGGCTGAAGCGATTGCCGCCGAAGCGGGAATTGAGCATGTGGTAGCCGAGGTGCTCCCTGAAGGAAAAGCGGAAGAAATCAAAAAGCTTCAAGCGCAGGGGAAAAAAGTCGCCATGGTCGGCGACGGCATCAATGATGCACCCGCCTTGGCGGCGGCCGATACCGGAATGGCGATCGGCACCGGGGCAGATGTCGCAATGGAAGCGGCCGACATTACGCTGATCCGCGGCGATTTAAACAGCATCGCCGACGCGATCATGATGAGCAAGCTCACGATCAAAAATATTAAACAAAACCTGTTTTGGGCGTTCGCTTACAACAGCATCGGCATTCCGTTCGCCGCGCTCGGATTGTTGGCCCCGTGGGTTGCCGGCGCTGCTATGGCATTCAGCTCTGTATCGGTTGTTCTCAATGCCCTCAGACTGCAAAAGGTGAAACTCGATTGGAGGAATCCGTCTTGAAAAACAGAAACGTGCTGATCTGGGCCGCTTCGGCGATCGTTTATATCGGGCTTGTGATCGGCGTGTACAGCATGTGTTCAGGCTAAATAGAGAAGAAAAACAGGCACGCGCAACAAGCGGGCCTGTTTTTCTGTTTGCAGAGTTAATATCTTCCGTTGCTCATGCACATATAAATTTTTTCTTCGACGATCTTTTTCATCGCTTCTTTCGCGGGAGCCATGTATTTTCTCGGATCGCTCGCATCGGGATGTTCGTTTAGAAAACGGCGCAGCTTATCGGAAAACGGGATTTTTAATTCTGTCGCGATGTTTACTTTGGCGCACCCCAGTTCGATGCACCTGCGCACGTCCTGTTCGGGAATGCCGGATGCGCCGTGCAGCACGAGCGGGATCGAGACGCGTTTTTGGATGTCGGCCAGCCGGTCAAAATCGATTTTCGGCTCTGATGCATAAAGGCCGTGGGCCGTGCCGATCGCAACGGCCAGCGAGTCGATCCCTGTCCTGTCGACAAATTCCTTCGCCGCATCCGGATCGGTGTAATACGCGTCTGCCTCATTCACGACAAGATCGTCTTCCTGTCCGCCGAGCCGTCCGAGCTCCGCTTCGACGGTGGCGTCTTTTTGCTTTGCATACTGAACGACTTTCTCTACGATTGCGGCATTTTCTGCAAACGGATGATGGGAAGCATCGATCATCACAGACTTCGTTCCCAACTGCAAAGACTCGCGAATATCATCGATTTCTTCGTGATGGTCAAGATGGAGGGCGACAGGGATCGTGCAGCGCGCCGCGGCGGTCTCTGCAATCGCCTGGATGTAATCGCGTCCGGCATAGCTGAATGTTCCCGGTGTAGCCGCAAGAATCACAGGAGACCTGAGGGCTTCCGCCGTTTCTGTCACAGCCTGCACGGTTTCGAGATTATGAATGTTGAAGGCTGGGACAGCATAGCCGTTTGCCTGTGCGTCCAGCAGCATTTTCTTCGTATTTGTCAGCATTCCGATTCCTTCTTTCTAAAAAGAATTTAAGATAAATAGCTTGCGATGGTGTGCTGAATGTCTTCAGAGCTCTCCGCCTTGAGCAGCAGTTTCCTCACGTCTTCGTGAACGAGCATGCGGGACAGGGATGACAATAGATTCAGATGCGTGCTGTTTGCCTCGGCATCAGGGATGAATAGCGCAATGATAAACGTGACGGGGCTTCCGTCAAGAGAATTCCATTCGATCCCTGTTTCGTTTTTGATGATCAATACGGCCGGTTCTGTGATATCCTCAAGCTTTGCGTGAGGGATGGCGAATCCGTCGATAAAGCCGGTCGTGCTTTCTGCTTCCCGTTTCGAAAGTCCGTTCAAGACGGCTTGTTTTGTTGCGGCAACTCCTGATTCGAAAGCAATCTGAGCGAGCCGGTCAAAAGCTTCGGCTTGCGAGGACAATGCTTCATGAAGATAGATGTGTTCTTTTTTTAAAAAAACTGCTGTGCTCATGTTGGATCAGCCTTTCTCCGTTTTTTCATATGTCCGTTTTTGATAAAAGCCGTACAGGAATGCCCCGATGAGCGATCCGATGACAATCGACAGCACCCATTGAAACGCTCCGTTTACGACGGGAAGGACGAGGAATCCGCCGTGCGGGGCCGGGACTTGAACGGCGAACGAATACGTTAAAATCGCCGATACCGACGAACCGATCATCAAAATCGGGATGACAGGGATCGGTTTTTTTGCGGCGAACGGGATTGCACCTTCGGTAATATGGGTGGCGCCGAGAATAAAATTGACAAGCCCCGCATTCCGGTCCTGCTGGCTGAAATACTTCCGGAAAAACAAAGTCGCAAAAGCAATGACGAGGGGCGGTGTGATGCATGCGGCAGAAACGCCTGCCATAAAATATTGGTTCCCTTCGGCAAGGAGCGCGGTCCCTGTGACGTACGCCGCTTTGTTGACCGGTCCCCCCATGTCAAACGCGGACATACAGCCGATGATGAGGCCGAGGATGACGGGGTTCGCTCCTTGAAAGTCGGCTAAAAAATCTTTCATGCCTTCATTGATGGCGGTCATCGGCTCCACCAATACGAACATGACGGCTCCGATAAGGAAAATGCCGAGAACGGGATAAAGAAAGATCGCTTTTAATCCTTCAAGAGATTGCGGCATGTTTTTCAATACATAGGATAGGCCGAAGATGATCAGCCCGGCTAAAAACCCGGAGACGATTCCGCCCAAAAAGCCGGCTCCGCCCGTGCTTGCGATCATTCCGCCGATAAAGCCGACGATCAGCCCGGGGCGTTTGGCCATCGAATCGGCGATATACGCCGAAAGGATCGGAACCATCAGCTGGAAGCCGACGGCCCCCGTTTTGTTTAACAGTTCGGCAAACGCATTGTAGCTTGGATGCTTAGGATCGGCAGAATGGATGCCGAAGAGAAACGAAAGCGCGATCAACACCCCGCCGCCGACGACAAACGGGAGCATGTGGGAAACGCCGTTCATCAAATGCTTGTATATTTTCCGCCCGGCCGAGCCCGACTCGCTGACATTGATGTCAGCTTCTGTTTTTTCGGCGTCTTGTATGCCGTAAACATTCGCTTTTCCGTCGATAATCGTCTGAATGAGCGCCTCCGCATCCCGGATTCCGCGGGCGACGGGAACGTCGAGGACGGGCTTGCCTTTAAAACGCTCGGCGCCCACATCCTTGTCTGCGGCAATGATTACGCCGTCGGCCTGTTTGATGTCGGCAGCCGTCAGCTCATTTTGCACGCCGACCTGGCCGTGAGTTTCCACTTTGATGTCTACGCCCAGCTTCGCGGCGGCCTGTTTTAAAGCCTCTTCCGCCATAAATGTATGGGCGATACCGGTCGGACATCCTGTCGCAGCGATGATTTTGATGTTTGCCATGCTGAAAACCTCCTTTATAAATGGGTGATCCTGATTTGTGAAACCGTCTCATCGAGCCTGGATAAATCGCCGAGCCCTTTTGCAAATGCCGTCAGCGCTCCTGCGGCAGACGCCTGTTTTAAAGCGTCTTCAAGAGGCATGCCGAGCTCCTGTTTGCCGATGAACACTGCCAGCATCGCGTCGCCCGCACATGCGGTATTGACGACTTTGCCTTTGGCGGATGTCACCTTTAATGTCTTGCTTCGGTCAAGATATATCGCGCCGTCTTTTCCGCGGGTGACGAGGACCCGCTCGGCTCCCCGGCTGAGAAGCTTGCCTCCGTAATGGATCACTTCTTCTTCTGACAACGCTTTCTTTTGTCCGAAAAAAGCGGCCAGTTCCTGTTCATTCGGCTTGATCAGGTAGGGGCGGTAGGGAAGGCAGTCGAGAAGCGCCGGCGAGCTGATATCCAACACAAGCTTTATCCCCCGTGTTGCGGCAATGTCGGAAAGAACCGGATAAATGCTTTCCCTGATGCCTTTTGGAAGACTGCCGGAAATGAATAAAAAATGCCCTGAGGGAATCTTCCGTATTTTATCAGTCAATTCTTGCGTCTTGGTTTCTGATATGAACGGGCCTTTGTTGACGATTTTGAATTCGCGGTCTGAGTTGATAAAAATATTAATCCGGGAAATGCCGTCAACCTTTACAAAATCGGTCGCGATGTTTTCTCTCTTCAGCTCATCTTCGATAAAGCGCCCCGTGAACCCGCCGGTAAAGCCGAGCGCCGTATTGTCGAGGCCGAGGCGCTTGAGCATAAAAGAAATATTGACGCCTTTTCCGTTTGGCTGGTAATCTTCATCTTTCGTGCGGTTGACAATGTCGGGAAGCAAATCGTCTGTTTCAACAAACAGATCAACGGCGGTATTCATCGTGCATGTATAGATCATGTTGTTCCCCCCTTTATCTATGACTTCACAGACATTATGTCACAGATAAAAGGGGGAATGTTTACAAGCTGTGTAAAGGTTTTCATCAAGACGTTTCGTGCGAGGTGCGAATCACGTATGAATCGAGCATAATGCGGGAGAGGACTTGCAGGGGCAGGCGGGAGCGGACTTCATAATCAGGAAAAAACGATTGTTCTCCTTTGAAACCGATGAGCACGATCTCCGACAGTTTGGCGAGCCGCGAGTCGACTCTCGTTGTCAATGTGACTGAGGAGATCGATTGCATTTTGAAATTTGTAGCGGCTTCGACCAGTTCTTCCGTTTCGCCGTTCAATGAGACGAATAAGCCGAGATCCTTTTTGGTGAGCGTTTTCGATTTGCCCCTGATGATGTTCGGATCGCTGTGCATCTCGACGTTTTTTCCGAGCAGCTGAAGCTTGATGGTCATCTCTGTGCCGATCATTTCAGACAAGCCTCTTGCAAAAATATATATTTTTTCGGCATTGCTGATTTTTTGAATGGCATCTTCAATAAGGCCGATATCAAGCATTTTGATCGTGTCGAGGACTTCCCGTTCATTTTTGAGCACAGCCTGTTTGATTTGGCTGTCGATGTCATCCATGAGGGGAGTATGTCCGAGCTGATGGCTTTCCTTTAATGCATATTTAAACGAAGTGTAGCCGTCATAGCCAAGCTTTTTCATTAACCTGACGATCGTGGCAGTTGAAACATTGGCATTTTCGCTTAATTTGACGATGGACTGGGTTGAGATCAGGTCAAGGTGCTGATAAATATACTCAAGCAGGTGCCGTTCCGAATCGCTGAGCGTCTGATATGTGTCAGAAGTCATTTGAAACAAGCCGTCTTTCATGTTCAAACCCCCTTTTATAGTCATATTGTATCAGTTTGGAAGGGGGAGAAGGCGAAAAAAACAAAATAAAAAACCCGGTGCTGTCCCCATGCTCTGGGCACACCGGATTTTTCCCTTTATGTTATGAGGCCAGTTTTCGGCACGCCTCCGCGCAGGCAAAACAGCTCCTGAACGAGCGTCTCTCAGTGATTATCTAGTGCAGACTGTACTCGTTGCCAACCTTTCGCACACAATAAGCAGATGTCTTCAGCGTACGGGCTGTTTCGCGTCATCGCCTGAACGGCGGTATTGCACATGTCGGCGCATTGCCTGTCCAGGAGGATGCATATTCGGCCATTATGCTCGCGTCTAATTAAACATATGTCAAAGCTGTTGCAGCGCTGAAGACGCTCCAGGCACGCTTTGATGCATTCAGCATAGGATTCATTTTCCGTTTCATTGTGCCTGGCACCCTGCATAAGCGTTCTGCAAAAGAAAAAACCTGCTGTTAAAGCAGGTTGTCACTCGGCGAGTCCTTTATGGATGCGGTCAAGGTTTTCTTTCATCATCTTATAATACGAATCTCCCGCTTCACCCGGTTTACCGATGGAATCGGTAAATACTTTTCCTTTGATCGGCACGCCGGTTTCGGCTGACACGCTTTCCATGCTGCGCGGATCAACGCTTGTCTCTACGAATAAAGCCGGAACCTTCTTTTTCTTCACCGTATCGACGATTTTTTTCATCTGCCCCGGGGTGCCTTCGTTTTCCGTATTAATTTCCCAAATGTACCGGGCGTCCACACCGTATGCCGAAGCAAAATATTTAAAGGCGCCTTCGCTTGTCACGAGGATGCGGCGTTCTTCCGGAAGGTCCTTAAAGCGGTCTACCGCTTCGTCGTGGAGCTTTTCGAGCTTTTTGATATATGCCGCAGCGTTTTTTTCATAGTCTTCTTTATGGGCGGGGTCGTTTTTCATCAGCGCATCACGCGCGTTTTTTGCATATTGAATCCCGTTTTGAATGTCGAGCCAGGCGTGCGGATCTTCTTCCGTTTCTTTTCCTTCAGATGTGAGGTGCTTTGCCTGAACGCCTTCGCTCAGTTTGAAGACAGGGGCGTCATCGCCCGCTTTTTCGGCCGTTTCAAGGAGCTTCGTAAACCAGCCGTTTCCTGTTTCGAGATTAAGGCCGTTGTAAAAAACGATATCGGCATCCGTCGTCTTTTGGACGTCTTTTGGCAGCGGGTCGTATTCGTGCGGATCGGTGCCGACAGGGACGATGCTGTGCAAATCGATGTGATCGCCTCCGATGTGTTTGACGATGTCATACAGGATCGAATAGGTGGTCACGACCTTCAGTTTTCCGTTTTCTCCACTGCTGCTTTTTGAGGAGCAACCGGCGGCGAGAAGCAGAATTAAGGCCGCCAGAATCGCTAATTTTCGCTTGAACTTCATGTCCTGAATGTTCCCCCTTTGTTTTTAGATTAATGTTGAAGCGCTGCTCTTTTCCTTCTTGTTTTCAATGATCTCCACAGGACGCCTTGTTTTGGCGAAAACATAAAGGCGAGGCCGAAAAGAATCGTAGCGACCAGCACAATCGCCGCTCCTGATGAAAGGTTGTACGTATAGCTCAGACCCAGGCCGATGACCGCTGACAAAGCGCCGAAGAAAGCGGCCAAATAGATCATCACCCACAGCCGGTCGGTCAATAAATAGGCGGTCGCGGCAGGAGTGATCAGCATCGCCACGACGAGAATGATGCCGACGGTCTGGAGCGATGCGACCGTCACCATCGTCAAAAGCGCCATTAAAAAGTAGTGGATCAGCCGGTTCGGCAAACCGTAGACGGCGGCCATCGTCGGATCGAACGAGGTGATCAAAAGCTCTTTGTAGAACAGAAAGACGGCTGAAAGGATCACGATCCCGATCGCAAGCGTGACCCACATATCCGATGAACGGACGGCCAGAACGTTGCCGAATAAAATGTGATACAGGTCGCTTGAGCTTTTTACAAGCGTGATCAAGATGATGCCGACCGCGAAAAAGGCCGTAAATACGATGCCGATGGCCGAATCGTTTTTGATCCGGCTGTTTTGGCTGACATACCCGATCCCAAGTGCGGTCAGGATGCCGGTAAAAACGGCTCCGAAGAAAAAGTTGACGCCGAGCATATAAGAGATCGCGACCCCGGGCAGGACCGCGTGCGAAATGGCGTCGCCCATGAGCGCCATTCCGCGCAGGATGATAAAGCAGCCGATCACCCCGCATATGACGCCGACCATGATCGACGTGAACAGCGATTTTTGCAAAAAGGAGTATTCCATCAGACCGTTTATGAATTCCATCAGATCGCCCCCCGTTTCGTCTGGAGAAATGGAAGCTGGGCTTCATAGGCTTTCATCATAACTTCAGGATCGAGAATGTCTGAGACAGGGCCTTTTTGAATCAGCGTTTTGTTCAGCAGGATCAGCTCATCGAAGTAGCTGTCCGCTTTCGTCAGATCGTGATGGACGACGAGGACGGTTTTTCCTTGGTCGCGCAGCTCCTTTAAAATCGCGACGATCGTCTCTTCGCTTGTCACGTCGATGCCGACGAACGGTTCATCAAGGCAAAACAGCTCGGCTTCTTGCGCGAGCGCCCGCGCGAGAAACACGCGCTGCTGCTGGCCGCCCGACAGCTCGCCGATCTGGCGCTTTGCGAAAGCCTCCATCCCGACTTTTTCCAAGCAGTGATGCGCCCAATCTTTGTGGCGTTTTTTCGGACGGCGGAGAAGCCCCAGCTCAGGGTATGTGCCGAGTAAGACCGTATCGAGGACATTGATGGGAAACGTCCAATCCATGTCGTTTCGCTGGGGAACATAGGAGACGCTCTTGCGAACGTTCTTCAAAGGTCTTTCAAGGAGACGCACTTCGCCTTTATCTCTCGGAATCAAATCGAGTATCGCCTTCAGAAGCGTCGATTTGCCGGCGCCGTTCGGCCCGATGATTCCGGCCATCTTCCCTTGCTCGATCGAGAAACTGATACCTTGAAGCGCCTCGGTTCCGTGGTATGACACGTATAAATCCCTAACGGTGAGAGCGTGTTTCATAGCTTTTTAGGAACTCCTTTCGATGTGAAATTATCTTTATCCAATAATTTTAGCTTGGCAACTCTTTTGTTACCTTGAGACGTTTTTTTTACCTAATGCAACTTTTGTTTGAATTTTAATACAGATCCTTCGACTTGTAAAGTTCAAAAATTTCTAAATAAAGGACGAAAGCCATGCAGGAAGCGCTGCATGGCTTTGTGAATTTTTTCTTCACCGGTGAAATTGAAACGTATCAAGCGCCGTTTTTCCTTTGAAAACGAAATAAACGTCACGGGTGCCTGTCGTTTTGGAGAGCTGGGCTTTGATCGTTTTCCAGTTTTCAAGGCCGGAGGTGTCGGGGACGTTCAGCGAACCGATCTTTTTCCCTTTCACCGGGCGATCCAGGTAAATATCGATGTTTCCGCCGCCTTTGCTTGACACAGCAGCTTCAAAGCGCTTTTCTCCTTTCAAGCGTACATGGCGGAAGGCGATCCAGGAATTCTCTGTTACGCTTTTGACCGCGTCACCGCCGCGTTTCGCTTCTTCAGTGATCCGAACGCCTTCGTAGTCATCGTAATTTTCGGCTTTCGTCTTTTGGCGCAAATTTCGCTGTGGAATGGCTTCACCGTGAACCGGAATTCGTTTCGTCAGGCGGATATCCTTTGAGGAGCTGCCGATATTGATGCTGTACGGGCCTTTTTCGACGGCGAATTTTTCTCTTGTCACGTCCCAAAAAGCGAGATCCGTTTGTTTTAGCTTAAATGTCACCGTTTTCGTTTCGGCAGGCGAAAGGGTGATGCGCTGGAAGCCTTTCAGGTCTTTCCGTGGCTGTTTGACCCTTGTTTTAAAATCGGGCGCGGTATAAAGCTGAACGACTTCATCGCCTTTTCTCTTCCCCGTGTTTGTGACCTTGAAGCGAATCGTGACGCTTCCGCCTGTTTTAAGGCTTGCCGGGGAAACCGTCAAGCCGTGATAGCGAAACGATGTATAGGACAATCCGTGGCCGAACGGATACAGCGGCCGTCCGTCAAAATATTTGTATGTCCGCTTCCCTTTAATAATGTCGTAGTCCATCATATCGGGCAGTTCCTTGACGGATGCATGCCACGTCTGCGTTAATCGCCCTCCGGGGGCTTCATCGCCGAAGAGGATGCCTGCGAGCGCACTGCCTGCTTCCTGTCCGCCGTGTGCCGTATACAAAATTGCGGGTACGTGTTTATCGGCCCAGTTCAGCGCGAACGGATAGCTGCTTGTCACGACGAGCACGGTGTTCGGATTCGTTTTTGTGACGGCTTTTATGAGCTCTTCCTGGGCGGGAGGGAGTGCGATGTCATTGCGGTCCTGTGTTTCCCTGCCGTTGATATAAGGGTTGTTTCCGGCAAACACGACGGTCTTGTCAGCCGTTTTTGCCAATTCCACGGCTTCCTGGACTGCGGTTTTGACGACGGTTTTTTCGAATTTTTCCGCCGCTGTCAGCGGTGCATCTGCGGAGGCCGTTAGCGTCCCGTCTATCCCGGCTTTGACGTATTTGCCGTTCGCGGTGTTTTTCATGGCGTACGTCCTGTCAGGCTGTTTTTCAAGCTGAAAGGTTTCTTTGACCGTCCAGCCGTTTGGCTGCTTTTGGTCAGGTATTAAGCGGCCGTCATCCTGAAGCGAGACATAGCGGCCGTTCGCTTGGGCGCGAAGCGTGTGTACGCCGTCTCCCCAGTCGGCCAAATCGAATGTTTCGTGTTTTTTCAATTCAGCGGAATCTGCTGTGAGCGGCTTTTTTCCGTTTTGATCCGCTGTCACGAATTTTCCTGTCAGCACCGATTTGAATCCGCTCTGCTCGATTCCTTCCGCGAAGGAGACGCATTTTTTGCCGATTTTGTCTGTTATGCCGTCAAGCGGGATTACTTGGTAAGGCATCGTCCCGCTGTACCAATCCTCATAGAGCACATTCGCGAACGGGCCGATCACCGCGATGTTTTCATCCGCACGAGGGTTGAAAGGGAGCAGTTGTTTGCTGTTTTTGAGCAGCACGATTGATTTTTCCGCGGTTTTTTTCGCGAGCTTTTGGTGCGCCGGGCTGTTGATGACGTCATCTGTCAGGCGGCTGTACGGACTCAGCTCATCGGGATCGAATTCGCCCGTGCGGAAGCGGATGCTGAACGTGTTTTTCAAGGCATGATCCAGGTCTTTTTCAGAAATCAGCCCTTTTTGTAAGGCGCCCGAGATCGCGGCCTTTGTCAGCGCGGGATTTTCTCCCTGGTCTGTGAAGCTGTCGATGCCCGCTTTCAGAGCATGTGCATGTGCTTCTTCGTGGTTATCGTAATAGCGGTGATCATTGACGATCCCGGACGGGTCAAACGCGGCGCTGACGATAAAGAAGTGCTTTCCCGCCCACTTATTTTTGACGGTGCTTTTTAGAAGCGGACTTAAAATGGAGGGCTTATCATTGATCGAATTGTAAGCGGGTATCAGGCTGTATGCGGCTTTTTCAGAAATCACCGTTTGAAACGGCTTGATGTAATATTCGTGCAAATTCCGCGGGTCGATGCTGGAAGAGCTGAAACCCCGGTCTGTTTCATTGTTGTAGCCGAGAAAATGCTTCAATGTTGGAACCGTTTTCAAATAAAAGGGGTGGTCGCCCTTTAAGCCTGACGCATAGGCGGATGCTATTTTTCCGGTTAAAAAAGGATCTTCTGAATAGCCTTCTTCATTTCTTCCCCATCTTGGATCCCGAAGCAAATCGACGACAGGGACCCATACATTAACCCCGTTCGCTGCAGGATGAAGATGGTGAAACCCGCGGACTTCATCTCCGACCGCAGAGCCGGCCCGCTTGACCAAAGCCGGATCCCAAGTGTGCGCAAGGCCGACAGCCTGCGGAAAAACGGTCGCTTCTCCGAGCCAGGCGACGCCGTGCAGCGCTTCTGTACCCGTTTTGAAAGCGTTGATTCCGAGGCGGGGAATCGCGGGCTGATACTGGTGCATGAGCGATACTTTTTCATCAAGCGTAAGCCGCGACACGAGGTCTGTAACCCTTTTTTCCATGGAAAGGCCGGGGTTTTGAAACGGGTTGTCGTACGCCGGCTCCGGTTTAGCCGCCGCGGGGTGCGGCAGGCTGAAACCGAGGGCGGAAGCGATGATGCATACCGCGGTCATGCGGACTATTTTCAGCATGGTTTCACTCCTTTGCTAGAAAAAAATGACGACATCGCGATGCTCTTCCTTCGGCTGAATCGCCGTTCCTTCTTGAAGGGCTTCTGAAGCTCCGTTGATGACGGTGCTGACGGACGGATGATTGCGAAGGATCAAGCGCCATTTCTTTTGCACGCCCGTCGTTTTAACGGTGATCGTGTTTTGTTTTCTGACAGCCTTGATCGTCATCGTTTGTTTTTCATTATAGATTGTCTGTTCTGCCGAACAGCCGTCTTTTAAATGGTAGAGGCAGAATTCGACACCGTCGAGATAATCGTAGTCTGGCCGGTCAGACACATCCCCGAGCGGAAGCAGGGTGTTTTCCCGGACGAACAGAGGCAGCCCCATGTAGCCGTACTGCTCTTGTTTCCACTCTCCGCCTTCCGTCTCTTTCCCTGTTAACAAGTGTGTCCACGTTCCTTTCGGGAGGTAATAGGAGACAGCGCCGTTTTTTTGAAAAACCGGGGCGACGAGCAGGCTTCTGCCGAGCATGTATTGTCTGTCGAGCCAGTCGCACGTCCGGTCTTCAGGAAATTCGAGCAGCATCGCCCGCATGACCGGAATGCCTTCAAGGTGAGCTTCATAAGCGGCGGCATACAAATACGGCATCAGCCTGTGCTTTAATTTGACAAAATACCTCATCACGTCTGACGCTTCTTCGTCAAACAGCCACGGCACCCTGTACGATTCGCTGCCGTGGAGGCGGCTGTGCGTCGACAGCAGTCCGAATGCCGTCCAGCGTTTATACAAATCGGCAGAAGCCGTGCTTTCAAATCCGCCGATATCATGGCTCCAAAATCCGAAACCGGAAAGGGAGAGGGACAGTCCGCCGCGAAGGCTTTCCGCCATTGAATCATAGCTTGCAAAACAGTCTCCGCCCCAGTGAACGGGGAATTGCTGGGAGCCGGCTGTTGCCGATCTGGCAAACACGACGGCTTCCTGTTCGCCGCGTTTTTCTTTCAGGAGGTCGAACACGGTTTTGTTGTACAAAAATGAGTAATAGTTGTGCATTTTTTCGGGATCTGACCCGTCGAAATAGACGGCGTCCGCCGGAATTCTTTCGCCGAAGTCGGTCTTGAAGCAGTCGACGCCCATCTCCAGCAGACCTTCAAGCTTTGAACAGTACCAGTCGCGCGCTTTCGGGTTTGTAAAGTCAACGATCGCCATTCCGGACTGCCAGCGGTCCCACTGCCACACATCATCCCGGCCGTTTTTTAGAAAATAGCCGTTTTCTTTGCCTTCGTCAAAAAGCTTCGACTTTTGTCCGATATAAGGGTTGATCCAAACACAGATTTTGAGGCCCTTTTCCTTCAGGCGGCTGAGCATCGCTTTCGGATCTGGAAAAAACCGCTCATCCCATTCAAAATTGCACCATTCGAATTCCTTCATCCAAAAGCAATCAAAATGGAAGACGCTGAGCGGGATATCGCGCTCTTTCATTCCGTCGATAAAACCGGTGACCGTCTTTTCCGAATAATCGGTTGTAAAAGATGTCGACAGCCACAGCCCGAAGGACCAGGCGGGCGGGAGAGCCGGCTTGCCCGTTAACATCGCGTAACGCTTTAGCACGTCCTTCGTCCCGCTGCCGCCGATGATAAAATAATCGAGCTCCTCGCCTTCGACGGAAAATTGCGCTTTTGAGACGACTTCTGAACCAATTTCATAGGAGACGAGTTCAGGGTGGTTGACGAACACCCCATACCCTTTGTTCGACAAATAAAATGGGACATTTTTATACGCCTGTTCGGTGCTCGTTCCGCCGTCTCTGTTCCAAATGTCAACGGATTGGCCGTTTTTCACAAAGGCCGTAAAGCGCTCCCCGAGGCCGTAAATCGTCTCACCGACCGCGATGTCAAGCTGCTCCCTCATATAAGTCCGGCCGTCATCCGCCGAAATATAGGCGAGGCTGTTCGGAGCGCTGCCCGTCAGCTTCTCCGCCTCACGTGAAAATCGATATCCCCAGCTGCTTTTGTCCACTTTTACGGACAGGCTGCCGCTTTGGAGCGTTAATGTGCCGGCATCTTCTGTAATAAGCGGCTTCATGTCTGTCGTACAAAGCTCAAAATCCGGCTTTTTCCGGGTTCTCCCTTTATAGTGGAAAACCTGGACGCGGATCACGTCTTCAAGAGGGCTTGAAAACTTGACAGTCAGCATCCCGGTATCGAGCGTATCCCCCCTTTTCCGGATGTCTTTGACAGGTCCGTACACTGTCAGTGACCGTCCGTCAATCCGGTGATCATAGGCTTCCTTTGGCGTATTGATCATAAAGCCGTCCCGGGTGAGCCAGTAGCCGTCGGAAAACTTCATATTGCAACAACCCTTTCTTTTACTTAATCGAACCGCTGACAAGCCCTTTGACAAGCTGTTTTTGCAGCATGACAAAGATCAAGATGACAGGCAGAACGGAAATGACGGCGAACGCCATCAGATCGTTCCACTCGATTCCGTATTGGCTGATCACATTGTAGACGCCGGCCGTTAATGGCCACAGCTCCTGGTTTCTGTTAAACGTCATGCTGAAAATCAAATCCCCCCACGCAAAAAAGAAAGAAATAGCGCCGCTCACGGCAATTCCCGGCATCGCAACGGGCAGAATGATGCGGATAAAAGCCGTCAAACGGCTGCATCCGTCAATTTTGGCGGCATCTTCAAGATCCTTCGGAATTCCGAGGAAAAAGGTTCTGAGCATCAAAACCGAAAAAGGAATGCCGAGCGTTGCCGCCGACAAAATCGGACCGATGTACGTATTCAAGACGTTCAGCTTGCTGAACACGATAAACAGAGGCGTCAAAATGACGGTGGCCGGCAGCATTTGTGTGATGAGAAACAGCAAAATCAAAAGCTTCCTGCCGCGGACTTGAAAGCGGGCCAAGCCGTAGGCGGCAGGAACTGAAAGGAGCAGGACGATCGCGGCCGCAGCCCCGGAAATGAGCAGGCTGTTCATGAAGTGTCTGACTGCGCCTTCTGCGAACACCGCTTGAAAACCGGCGGTCTGAAATGTCTTCGGCCACAGAGAAGGCGGTGTTTCAAACAATTCGGCCCCTGATTTAAAAGCGGTGACGATCATCCAGTACACGGGAAACAGGAAAACCGCCGCAATCAAGATCCCGGCACTATTAAGGAACCATTCCTTCCGTTTCGGCATGATCACATCACCTCATCTTTTTTAATCAGTCTTACATATACGAGGCTGACCAAAAGGAGAATGACAACCAGGACATTGGCGCTGGCCGCTCCCATGCTGAACTGGAATTCGTCAAAGGAATAGCGGTAGCTGACGGTTGAAAGCACTTCTGTCGAATGAACGGGGCCGCCTCCCGTCATGACGAAGACAAGGTCGAATACTTTGAACGTGTAAATAAAGCCGAGCATCATGACGACGGTGATCACCGGGCGCAATAACGGTATGGTGATGTACATCAATTTCTGAAAGCCGCCCGCCCCGTCAAGGCTGGCGCTTTCGTATATGTCCTCCGGCAGTGAGCTGAGCCCCGCGGAAATGAGCAGCATATTGAAAGGAATCCCGACCCAGATATTGGCGATGATGACAGACCAAATCGCGATATCGGGGTTTGACAGCCACGGTAACGGGCTGTCGATGATCCCCCATGACAAGAGAAGCTGATTGAAGATTCCTTCGCTTGAAGCCATCATGAATTTAAACAAAAGCGCCGTAACCGTCAGCGGTATCAGCCAGCTGACCATCATCAGGCCCCTCAGGAACGGGGCGAGGCGAAATTTCATGCTGAAAAAGAGCGCCAGCAAAAAGCCGATCGCAAATTGAAATATGACGCTTCCAGCCGTGTATATAAGCGTGTTTTTCAAGGAAACCCAAAATACGTTTTCTTGGGCAAGCCGTTTATAATTCTCAAATCCGATGAAGCTCGCATCATGAGAGGCCATATTTGAAAGGGACAAGTTTTGAAAGCTGAGCAGCAGATTGTAGATTAACGGATAGCCGATAAGAGCGAGCATAAAAAGAACCGCCGGAAACAAAAAGAAATACCCTTCCCATTTTCGGACGTACGCTTTGATCATGATCAAACTCCTTACCTTAGCGTAATGCGCTGATTTTTTGGGCGGCATCGCCCAGCGCATCTTCCGGCGTTTTGCTTTCGCTTAATGCTTCCTGAAGAGCCGTTTGCAGCGCTTCGGAAATCTTCGGCCAGTCTTTCGAAGGGCCCCGAGCAGAAGCGATATCCATAATCGGGATGAAGGCTTTTAGATTCTGATCGGTTTTCCAATGATCGGATTGTTCAATAATATCCCTCCGCGGCGGGAAAACGCCGGTTTCTGCAGTCAGCGCCTCAAGCCGCTTCGGGTCGAGAAGCCAGGTGATGAAATCCCAGGCGCCGTCGGTGTTTTTCCCTTTGACGGCGGCAATGTTCTCCCCGCCGAGCGCCGAAGCGTATTCTTTATCTTTTGGGATAAAGGTGATGCCGTAGTCTAATTGTTCCGCTTCTTTTAACCGTTCAATGTTCCAGGAGCCGTTGATCATCATTGCCAGCTGTCCGGCCGCAAACTGTCTGGCCAGGTCATCCTGCGTGGCATTTAAGACGTCTTTGTCCATTGATCCGTCCTTTACTAAATCGGTTAAAAAACGAAGGGAAGAAACCGCTTTCTCTGATTGCAGCCCGTCGATGCCAGCGCCGGAAGACAGGAGGAACGGATAAAATTGAAAAGCGCCTTCCTCCGATTTGGCGGCGGACATCGCGAAGCCTTTCGTATGCCCCTTGCTCAATTTTTGTGCCGCCTTTCTCAGCTCTGCCCACGTTTTCGGAGGCTCCGCCACTCCGCCATCGCGAAAGAGATCTTTGTTGTAGAACAAGGCGAGCGCATTGCTTGCAAAAGGAATTCCGTAATATTTGTCTTCATAACGGGCGGATGACAGCGGACCGTCGTAAAACTGTCCGGTCTGTCCCCATTTTTCAATTCTGTCCGTCAAATCTTCCAGAACCCCCATAGCGGCGAATGAAGCATTGTCAACATTGTCGAGAAAAACGGCGTCAGGCAGCGCATTTCCCGCCGCGCCGACGGACAGCTGCTTTTTCACTTCATTGAACGGAATATACTCTGTCACTACTTGATAGCGGTCTTGTGATCGGTTGTACTGGTCGACAAGCTTATGATACAGCTCCTGCTGTTTGCCTGTGAAATAATCCCAGACCTTCACCTCTTTTGCCGTCTTTGAATCTTCGCCGTTGCTCTTGCAGCCTGCGGAGAGAAAAAGCAGACAAACGAGGCAGAGCATCAAAAAGCGTTTTTTTCTCATGAAGATCCACTCCCTTAACTGGACTGATCGTGAAGAAAAAGCTTGTTAGTTTAATAGCTAAACTAAGTATATTTGGGGGATGCTTCCAATATGCCACCTGAGTTTCGGCAGCACGAAAGCGGGGTAAACGGTGAAGCAGCAAATATCAGCGCTTTAGCCGATTGACACATTTTCGAACAGAAGCATATAATAGGAGATATATAATATATGCGTATATGTTCATATATAAAATAAATCATCCCGGCTTTTGAAAAAGAAAGGTGAGATAGATGGAAAAAGTGAAGCAGGAATATATGTTAAACGGTCTCGACTGCGGAAACTGCGCCCGGAAAATTGAAGATGGAGTCGCCGGCATGAAAGGAATCGAGACATGCTCGGTCAACTTTGCAACAAGCACCCTTACCGTAACGGTCGAAGGGAACAGCGGGGGCAATATGTCCTCTGAAATCACAAAAAAAGTGAATGCCATAGAGCCGCACATCAAAGTTGTGCCGAAAGAAGGGGCGCCGGGGAAAGAGGCGGAAGGCGATAACAGCATGCAAAAAACGATTGCAAGGCTTGCCTTTGGAACGGCCCTCGGTGCGGCCGGGTTTCTTGTTCCCGCAGGCGGGATCGCGGAATGGCTTCTCTTTTTCCTTGCTTATCTGATCATTGGCGGTGATGTTGTTTACAGAGCATTCAAAAACATCCTTCAAGGCCGGGTCTTCGATGAGCACTTTTTGATGACCATTGCCACTGTCGGGGCGTTTATTATCGGGCAGTATCCTGAAGGCGTGGCGGTCATGCTGTTTTATCAAATCGGGGAGCTGTTTCAGGGAGCCGCTGTCAACCGTTCGCGCAAATCGATCAGCGAGCTGATGGATATCCGCCCGGATTACGCCAATTTGAAAACGGCAGACGGAACGGTCAAAGTATCTCCTGAGACGGTCGCTTGCGGCGATGTCATTATCATCAGGCCGGGGGAGAAAATTCCCCTTGACGGCAAGGTTGTCGAGGGAAGATCGATGGTTGACACATCGGCTTTAACGGGAGAATCCGTGCCGAGGGATATCGCGCCCGGCAAAGAAGTGCTGAGCGGATTCGTCAATAAAAACGGCGTATTAGAAGTGGAAGTCGAAAAAGAATATCACGAATCGACCGTTTCGAAAATCCTCGACCTGGTTCAAAACGCCGGCAGCAGAAAGGCGAAAACCGAAAACTTCATTACGAAATTTGCGAAATACTATACGCCGTTCGTCGTCATCGTTGCTCTTCTTTTGGCGTTTGTTCCGCCGCTTATCGTCCCAGGCGTCTCGCTGTCGGATTGGGTGTACCGGGCGCTCGTCTTTCTCGTCATTTCGTGTCCGTGCGCGCTCGTCGTTTCGATCCCGCTCGGCTTTTTCGGCGGCATCGGCGCTGCGTCAAAAGCCGGCATTCTTGTGAAGGGCAGCAATTATTTAGAAGCGTTAAACGATGCGAAATATGCGGTGTTTGACAAAACAGGCACACTGACAAAAGGGGAATTTGCCGTCGTCAAACTGTCTCCGGCCGGAAACGGGACGGAAGAAAAGCTGCTCGCATATGCGGCGGCTGCCGAATACCACTCAGGACATCCGATTGCAGAATCGATCCGCGAAGCATACGGAAAGCCGGTTTCTCCGGAAGACATCAACGGCTACAGTGAGATGCCGGGGTACGGCGTCAGAGCGGTCGTGAACGGAAAAAGCATTTTGGCCGGAAACGCCAAGCTCATGAAGAAGGAAAACATCCGCTATCAGGAAGATGATGGAGTCGGAACCGTAATTTATGTAGCGGCAGACGGCGCGTTTATCGGTTCGATCCTGATTGGGGATGATCTGAAGGAAGATGCCGAACAGGCGATTTTTTCCTTGAAAAAAGCGGGCATTAAAAAGACGGTGATGCTTACGGGAGATGCAAAAGAGGTCGGCGAGGCCGTCGGAAAGGCGCTTGCCATCGATGAAGTGCATGCGGAGCTTCTTCCACAGCACAAGGTTGACCTGATTGAAGAGCTTGACAAAGTGAAGCTTCCGAAAGAAAAACTGCTTTTCGCCGGGGACGGGATCAACGATACGCCCGTATTGGCGAGGGCGGACATCGGAATCGCAATGGGCGGACTCGGCTCGGATGCAGCGGTGGAAGCCGCGGATATCGTCATCATGACCGATCAGCCGTCAAAAATCGCAGAAGCGATTCAAATCGCCAAGCGGACGAGGACGATCGTCTGGCAAAATATTATATTTGCACTGGGCGTAAAAGGCGTTTTCCTCATCCTTGGCGCTTTCGGCATCGCCACGATGTGGGAAGCCGTATTTTCGGATGTCGGTGTGACGCTTCTCGCCGTGTTAAACGCAATGCGGGTATTAAATGTCGAAAAAATGTAACATTTTCACCGCCTTAAGAACTGGAAAAACGTTTTTTCGCGTCTTCACGAATACGGCTTGACTTGTTAAAATGAAAGAGATTATGAAACTGATGAAAATGAGGTGTCTAAGTGAAAAAGAATCAGCAGTCACCGATGAAATTTGCCGTCATCATGACAGTCGTCGTCGTTTTTCTGATCGGTGTATTGGTTGTTCTCAACCATCAAACCGAAAACGCTTCGCAAACGTTTGATGACAAGCCTTCGACCGAAGGACAGCCGATCCTCGGAAATAAAAAAGCGGCGGTTACCATAACAGAATTCGGAGATTACAAGTGTCCGAGCTGCAAACAATGGACCGAAACCGTATTTCCGGATTTGAAAAAAGATTTTATCGATAAAGGAAAAGTTAATTTTTCATATATAAATTTCGTCAATGAACAGCACGGCAGAGGCTCAGAGCTGAGCGCCCTGGCCTCTGAACAGGTTTGGAAAGAAGATCCCGATTCCTTCTGGGCGTTCCATGAAGCATTATATAAAGCACAGCCTGACAACGATACGATGGAAACGGAGTGGGCAACTCCAGCGAAGCTTGCTGATATTGCCGAATCACACGCAAAAGTCAAACGTGACAAGCTTATCAAAAGCCTGGATGACAAAACCTTCTCAAAAGAACTGCAAACGGACGAATCGTTGATAAACGAATACAAAGTGGATTCCACGCCGACGATTTTCGTCAATGGCGAAAAAATTGCCAAGCCTTTCGATTATGACCAAATCAAAGAAGCGATCGAAAAAGAGCTAAAAGGCAAGTCCGATGAAAAATAAGCCGTTCTTTCTGTACGGGGCCTGGATCGTCTCTTTGACGGCGACGCTCGGCAGCCTGTACTTCAGCGAGATTCGTAAATTCATTCCTTGTGAGCTTTGCTGGTACCAGCGGATCATGATGTATCCGCTCGTGCTCATTCTCGGAATTGCGACATTTCAGGGAGATTTCCGGGTGAAAAAATACGTGCTGCCGATGGCGGCAATCGGGGGCTTTATTTCTCTGATGCACTATTTGGAGCAGAAGGTTCCCGGTTTCAGCGGCATTAAGCCATGTGTTACGGGAGTGCCATGCTCAGGGCAGTACATCAATTGGCTCGGCTTTATCACGATTCCGTTCCTTGCCCTTATCGCGTTTATTTTGATTATCATTTGCATGTGCATGATAAAAGGTGAAAAAGAGTAGAGCATTTGCCCCGGGCGATGCTCTTTTTTTATCCCTGTTCGGCCGGTAAAATGTTATAATATTTAAAATAATATTTACAATTTGGAAGGAGAGGGAATATGGAGTTTCAAGTCCGCCCGATGGAAAAGAAGGACATCCCGCAAGTGCAGCACGTCGCCAAAACGAGCTGGCATCATACATATGAAGGCATCATCCCCGGCGGGGTTCAGGAAAAGTTTCTCGCTTCCGCCTACAATGATCACAGGATGGAAGAACGCCTGGAGCGTTCATTCCTATACGTTTCTGAAGCGGAAGGAAACATTGTCGGCTTTGCTAACTTTTCCGGGGTTAATGAGAAGAAGGAGGCCTATCTTGCCGCCATTTATTTATACCCGGAGTACCAGGGGAAAGGGATCGGAACCGCATTGCTTCATGAAGGGATCAAGCGGCTGAAAGACGCCGGAAAGATTTTCGTCGATGTCGAAAAGGACAATCAAATCGGCATAACCTTTTACAAAGCGAAAGGGTTTGAGGTTGTCTCTGAGTATGATGAAGATTTTGAAGGGCATATTCTCAGAAACGTGAGAATGGTTTTGCATGTATAAATCGGTCATTCCCGACGTTCACTTCAAGGATTGAACGTAATAATATAATAAAACAGCCAGAATGAATGCGATCGCCATTGTCATCAATTTATTCTTCGTGTTCTTGAACATGCGCCTGCTCCTCTCGTTTCGCTTTCTCAACAATATGTGTAATATACGGTGCTTTCCCTTTTGTATAGGAGTCGCGGTCGTGCGGAAAATGCTTAGCCAAATCCCTTTTCAATGTTTCATAATCTTCCCGGACCTTTGGATGGGCTCTTAAATAGTCGCGGAATCTCAGCTGGTTTTTCCATTCCTCGCTTTTATAAACATAGATATGTAGATGATGAGTGCCGGCCCGCCGTTTGCCTTTTCTAAAAAAACGCCGCGCAGGAAACGCTTCGTGGAATACATGCTCATAGCCCAGATCACTGAGCGGTTCAATCAAGCGTTCTGCTTCACTAAGATGTTTGACGCCAACCATCAGATCAAGCACAGGTTTTGCGGCAAGACCGGGAACGGCGGTGCTGCCGATGTGTTCGATTCCAAGCGCGATTTTTCCGAAAACCGGCTGCAGGCGCTTTTTTTCAGTTTCATATCGTTCCGGCCATTCGGGTTTGGCATCTTCTATCATGATGGTCGCGTCCATCGTTCTCCCTCCTTTTTCGCCGTCCTCTTATTATTATAAGACATTTTATTCTACAGGGTTGATTTAAACGATGGGGAAGTTATAAAATCAAAAAGATTGAAGATTCGTATGGAGGGCACCTTAGATGGCTTGGGAAGCGTTGAGCATCATCGGAACCATTGCTTTTGCGATCAGCGGGGCGATTGTCGCAATGGAAGAAGAGTATGATATTTTAGGAGTTTATATATTGGGAATCGTCACAGCTTTTGGCGGAGGGGCGGTCAGAAACCTGTTGATCGGCGTTCCGGTATCTGCTTTGTGGGAGCAGGGGGCGCTGTTTCAAATCGCATTAGTGTCGATCACGATCGTCTTTTTGTTTCCGGGTCTGCTTCTGAAGCATTGGAAGGTGTGGGGGAACTTTTCGGATGCGATCGGCTTGGCCGCATTCGCAATTCAGGGAGCCCTGTACGCCGTGCATATGAACCATCCGCTCAGTGCGGTCATCGTAGCGGCGGTATTAACCGGAAGCGGCGGGGGGATCATCAGGGATCTGTTGGCAGGGCGCAAGCCGCTCGTCCTGAAAACTGAGATTTACGCTGTTTGGGCTGCTTTAGGCGGCTTGATCATCGGGCTCGGCTGGGCGGAAAATTCCATCGCTCTGTATCTGCTTTTTGCCGTTCTTGTCGCATGCAGGGTCTGCTCGTATATGTTCAATTGGAAATTGCCGAACCGCCCGCTCCGTTCAAATGCGGCTGAATAAAGAAAAGCCGATTTTTCTTAATCGAAAAATCGGCTTTTTTATTTTTGTCATGTTGATATAAACGGGTCGTATATGATAAGATGAAGTGTATTTAACATAAAATTTCATTATTTATAATTATATCCATATTTATTTTATCACGATTTTTTTTCTATGTCAAATCTTTTTAGGGAGTGATCTGCATGACAGATATCAACAAAGAATGGCTTGAAGAAGAGAAACGGATCGAACGCGTATTAAACGAATTGGATCAAAAGCTTCATTCTCTAAAGAGTAAGACAGGCGGACTGAAAGAGGATATCGTCGATTTGAGAAAGCATTTTTGGGATGATGTCACCGTGAACTTGGCCGATGACAAAGAAGCGATCGAGACGTTTGCGAGCATTAAACAGCAGGCGGAGATGTTGGCAGAGCGGGAAAGAAGCCACAAGCAGTTTTACAGCCAGGTGAAAAAGCTGTTAAAAGTGAAGGAGTCTCCTTACTTTGGACGCGTCGATTTTTTGGAGGACGGCGATCAAAAAGCCGAAGCCGTTTACATCGGCCTCAGTTCATTCATGGACGAAAAGGAAGAGCGCTTTTTGGTTTACGACTGGAGGGCCCCGATTTCCAGTTTGTTTTACAACTATGGACCGGGGCCGGCGCGGTATGAAGTTCCCGGGGAAACGGTCAGCGGCACGATTGAGCTGAAGCGGCAGTTTCTCATCAGAAACGGCAGGCTGAAGGCGATGTTTAATACCGATATGACGATCGGGGACGAGCTGCTGCAGGAAGTGCTCGGACAGCAGGCGAATGTCCGGATGAAAAGCATCGTTGCAACGATACAGAAGGAGCAAAACCGGATCATCCGCAATGAAACGAGCCGCATTTTAATCGTCCAGGGGGCGGCGGGAAGCGGAAAAACGTCGGCTGCTCTCCAGCGGGCCGCTTATTTGCTTTATCGCTGGCGCGGCCGGATCGAGTCCAATCAAATGCTGCTTTTTTCTCCCAACCTTCTTTTTAACAGCTATGTCGCCGATGTTCTCCCTGAGCTCGGCGAAGAAAACATTCAGCAGACGACGTTTCAGGAATATTTGGAGAGCAATCTCAAAGAGGCGGAGTGTGAAACCCCGTTTGATCAGCTGGAATATTGTTTGACGGCTTCGGAAAGCGAAGCTGACAAAAACCGGATGCAGGCGATTGAATATAAGGCCTCCCTGGCGTTCAAAAGCTTGATTGACGAGTATGTAGGGTTTCTTTCGAAAGGCGGTTTACTGTTCAAAAACGTGTCGTTCCGCGGAAAGAAGATTGTAACAAGCGCCCAAATCCACGACTATTTTTGCTCGCTCGGCGCTTCCGGATCGCTGTTGCAACGGATTGAAACGACGGCAAAATGGCTGCTCAGCGTATTGCACAAACAAGAAAAAAGTGAAAGGAAAAAAGAGTGGGCCCTCGAAAAAAGCGGGCTTCTCGATCAGGAGGAATATGCGAATGCCTACAAACAACTGCAGGAAGAACGGCAATTCGCCGAGAACACGTTCGATGATTATGAAAGGGAGCAAAGGCTTCTCATCAACATCATTGTCGAAAGGGAATTCAAGCCGCTGAGACAGGCGGTGAAAGCATTGGGTTTTATCGATTTCAAAGGGACGTATTTACAGCTGTTTTCAGATTGGGGTGCTGCTGCAGCGCTTCCAGACCATTGGGAACGCATTTGCGCCCATACGAGAAAAAGCTTTCGCCTTGAGCAGATTCCGTATGAGGATGCCGCACCTTATCTATATTTGAAAAATCAAATCAAAGGCGTGGCGAAAAACACGGCGATTCGCCACGTATTTATTGATGAAGCGCAAGATTACTCGCCTTTTCAGCTCGCTTTTCTCAAAGGCCTTTTTCCTTCAAGCAGAATGACGATTTTGGGGGATTTGAACCAGGCGATACTCCCCCACAGCGTTCAGGGGCAGGAGCTTCTTAGCGAAAACGTGTTTGAAGGGGAGAAAACGGAGACGGTCAGGCTTGTCCGGAGCTACAGATCGACAAGGGACATCGTCGAGTTTACAATGTCTTTGATCAAAGGAGGCGAAGATATCGAGCCCTTTAACCGGAGAGGGGTGAAACCCACGCTGACGATTTCGGACGATCACGGTGAACATCATAAAAAGATAGCGTCCTGCATTGCCGCTTTACAAGGTGAGGGGCATAAGACGATTGCAGTCATCTGCAAAACGGTTCAGGAGTGCAAAGAAGCCTTCAGGCATCTGGAAAAGTATACGGCGCTCAAGCTTATTGACAAAGAAACCCGAGTCTTTCAAAAAGAAGCCGTCATCATACCCGTATATTTGGCAAAAGGCATCGAATTTGACGCGGTCATCGTCTATGACGTATCAAAAAATCGGTATGCGCGCGAACGCGAGCGGACGCTGTTTTATACGGCCTGTACGCGGGCGATGCACGAACTTCATCTGTTTTCGCTCGGAGAGGAAAGTCCGTTTTTAGACGGCGTTCCAAACGGGCTGTACATAGAGAAAAGGGAGTGAATTCACTCCCTTCTCCAATCATATGTATCGCTGCGGATGTCGAGCACCTTGTCGTTGATGGACACGTGGTTGCTGTCTTTCCATTCGACGTCAGCGTTATCTTCCTTGGAACCCCAATAAATATTTTTTCGGTTGCCGGTTGAGACCTTTGTCAATTCGCCTCTGATGGAAACATTGGCGGCCGCCCCGTTTTTCTCGACTTTATATATGCTGATCGAGTATTTTTTGTTCGGAGAAGCCAGCGATATGATCTGTACCCCCTCAGGCAAGTGATTCATGGAGTAAAACTGCGTATATACAACGTAAGCTGTTGGTATGCCGAGGGCGAGGATAAACGTAAAAAGCGTAAACAGCATGTTTCGGAGGGGCTTTTTCTTCAACTCTTCCGATGCTTTATTGACAAAACGCTGCAAATGTATCATCATCCCCTGATCGAAATGTTTTTATATAGTGTAATGAAAAAACGTTGATCTGTCTATTGAAAAGCCTAATGCAGCAGCGCTGATATTTCGTCGATCGCCTGTTTAATATCTTCCTCTGTATTGTAAAAATGCGGAGCGATCCTGATCACGTCTTTTCTCGCTGCTGTGATGACGTTTCTTTCCCGCAATACAGCCCCGATGCCTGCTGCGTCCCCGGCATAAATCGAAATCAGGCTTGATCTATTGCGGACGGTTTGCGGCCCGGCGATTCGCAAGCCCTTTTCCGCCCCGTATTCAAGAGCGAAGCCGGCAAGCTTCCGCAAGTACGCGTCGATTCGGTCAGCCCCGACTTCAAGCAATATCTCTAGGGCGGCGTCGGCTGCATAAAGGCCGGCAAATGACGGCGTCCCCGTTTCAAAACGTTTTGCTCCTTCTGCAAATCGGGAATCGAATAAATCAAAGGCGGATTTCCCGTCTCTTCCGAACCACCCGGTCATCTGCGGCTTGAATTTCCGGCTTAGACCACGTCTAACATACAGAAACGCCGTGCCCGGAATACCGAGCATGTATTTCCTTGTCCCTGCCGCAAGAATATCGACATCCATATCTTTTACGTTGATCGGAACGTGTCCGGCGGATTGGTAAGCATCAACGAAGAGAAGCGAGCCTTTTTGATGGACGATGTCTGCGATCTGTTTCAAGTCTTGTTTATATCCGTTGTAATAGCTGACGTGCGGCACGCATGTCAGAAGCGTGCGATCACATATGTCTTTTTGTATCTGCGCCAAGTCGATCATTCCGTTATGGCTTTGAATGACCGTGATCTTGTTTTTGAATGCCTCTTGAGAAAGCCAAATCTGTCCGATTGCGGGAAAATCGATATCCGTAAAGGCAACTTTATTTTTTTGCCGATGATGAGGCAGTGAAAGCGCAATGGCCGAAACGGCGTCTGAAACCGAGGACATGACGGCGATTTCATCTGTCTCGGCGCCGATCAGCCGTGCGAATTTTTCCTTTGCCGCCGCCATCTTTTCCATCGCTGCCTGCCAATCGGTGCCTGATTCAAGGAGCTGTCTGCGGTATTCGTCAACAGCATCTGAGACAGGCAGCGCCAAAGCGCCTGCAGAACAGGCAGCCAGATAAACGCGGTTTGATAAGACTGGGAATAAAGAACGGAATGAATGAAATGGATGGTTCATGATCGGTCTCCTTTTCACAATATATCCCTGCCTGGCATGTATAGGTTCCCGGTCGTCAAAGAATACTGAACAAAGAAGGCTTAAGCTAAAACAGCCGGCAGAGTCGTTTGAAGGCCTGCTTTTACGGCGGTAAGGAGGTATTCTTAGTGGCCGTTTTCCTGGCCGTTTTGGTTCTTTTAACAATTATCGCGATTTCAAATATCATTCACCGGTTTATTCCATTTGTTCCGGTTCCGTTGATTCAGGTCGGATTGGGCATCATCGCGGCGATTTTTCCGAGCGGGCTTCATATCACGTTCAATCCGGAGCTTTTTTTTGTTTTATTTATCGCTCCTCTTGTGTTTAATGACGGAAGGCGGATCCCGAGGGATGAGCTGTGGAAATTGCGGACCCCGATTCTGCTTTTGGCGCTCGGTCTCGTGTTTGTGACCGTGCTGTTTGGCGGCTATGCCATCCATTGGATGATTCCGCAGATTCCGCTGCCGGCTGCTTTTGCCCTTGCCGCCATTTTATCGCCCACAGATGTCGTCGCTGTCGGCGCGCTCTCGAAAAGAATCGATATGCCGAAGGATATGCTGCGCCTTCTTGAAGGAGAAGGCTTAATGAACGATGCCTCGGGCCTCGTCGCTTTTAAATTTGCACTCGCTGCGGCGATGACGGGCACTTTTTCGTGGTCTGAGGCCGCGGTCAGTTTTTTGCTGATCGCAATCGGGGGCCTCTTCACCGGAACGGTTCTTTCTTTTTTGATCCTCCGGTTTCGCTATTTGCTCCGCCGCTTAGGGATGCAGGACGTTACAATGCACATGCTGATCCAAATCTTGACCCCCTTTGTGATTTATTTAGCCGCAGAGGAGATCGGCGTATCGGGAATCCTTGCCGTCGTCGCCGGCGGTATCACGCATGCGGCGGAGCAGGACAGAGCCGAATCGGCAATGGTCAAGCTGAAGATCGTTTCGGCCAGCACATGGGGCATCATCCTTTTTATTTTAAACGGTCTCGTGTTCGTTTTGCTAGGCTTGCAAATGCCGGGCGCGCTTTCTGTCATATTTGGGAATGCGGCGTTCAATAATGTGAGAGTCATCAGCTACATCATTCTGATTACGCTGATGCTCATGCTGCTCCGCTTCGTATGGGTGTTTTTATTTTGGCAGGGCAATTGGGGGCTTCAAATGAAACAAGTTTCAGGCGGAGAAAAACTGCGCTCCCTGCTCCAGATATCGATATCGGGCGTGCGCGGAGCCGTGACCCTCGCCGGAGCATTTTCGATCCCTTTTGTGCTGGAGAACGGAAGTCCGTTTCCGGAGCGGGATTTGATCATCTTTTTGGCAGCCGGCGTAATTCTGTGCACCTTGCTGATGGCGAGCGCCTTTTTGCCGCTTCTGTCGGAAAGGAAGGAGCTCCCGGCAAGCGGCAGCCAGTTTCAAAGCGTCAGAAGAAAAGTGATGAAGACAACGGTCAAAGCTTTAAAAGAGGAAATGAACGACAAAAACAGAGCCGCTGCTCTCGCTGTCATATCGGAGTACAACGAAAAAATGAAGCAGCTTAAGTTTGAGCAATATTCTTTGAAAGAGCATCTGCGCCATAAAAAGCTCGAAAACAAAATCCGGGTCCATGCCTTGAAAGCGGAACAGGCGGAATTGGAAAACATGCAAGAAAACGGACAAATCACAGAAGATATCGCGAATCGGCTGAAAGAAAGCCTGCGGGAGAAAGAAATGCTTTTTTCCAATCCATTTAAAGCGGGCGTTTCGCTCATGAAATGGAAGCATCTGATCAACAGGCGACAAAAAGAAGGGACACACAAACCGCATGACCAAAGCGGCGACATGCTGAAAAAGGCCCGGATTCAAACGGCAAAAGCGGCTATCGAAGAGGTAAAACAGCATATGAGCGACGAAAATAAAGAGGCGTCCCGGTCGGTCATTTCTTTTTATCAGCGCTTGATCCTCAGGCTTCAGCACGGCGCCGGGGGACTCCGGGAAAATAACCGCTATGAAAGGCAAAAGAAAGAGATTCGCTTAAAATCGGTGCAAATCATCCGCAATGAAATTCAGGAGCTGTTTGAAAACCGGGAAATTACGAGGGAAACGGCTCACCATCTGCGCCAGTACATCAATGATTTGGAAGCGTCGCTCCTTGATGAGTAACATTTTATTTAATTGCTTTCCTCACTTTTCTGCTTTATGATTCAATTAAAGACAGAAAAAAGGGGAACAGAGGATGACATATTACGGTGCAATTGAAGCAGGGGGAACAAAATTTGTTTGCGCTGTCGGAACGGAGACAGGGGAAATCGCAGGCAGGCTGACGATTCCGACGGAAACGCCTGAAGAAACGATCAAAAAAGTAACCGCTTTCTTTGATGCTTATCAGCCTGAAGCACTGGGAGTCGGATCGTTCGGCCCGATTTCGCTGGCAAAGGGGAAACCCGATTTCGGCTTTATTACGAATACGCCGAAACTCGCGTGGCAGAACTATCCGTTCATTCCCGAACTGGAAAAAAGGCTCCGGATCCCGGTTTCGTTTACGACGGACGTCAATGCGGCTGCGCTCGGGGAAATAACGGAAGGAGCCGCACAAGGGCTGAACAGCTGTTTATACATCACGGTCGGCACGGGAATCGGCGCCGGGGCTGTCATCGGCGGCAAGGTCGTACAAAGCTTCAGCCATCCTGAAATGGGGCATATCCTGATCAGACGCCATGAAAAGGATGCATTTGAAGGAAGCTGCCCGTACCACAAAGACTGCCTTGAGGGAATGGCATCAGGGCCTGCGCTCGAAAAGCGCTGGGGCAAACAAGGAAAAGACCTTTCTGCGCGCGAAGAGGTCTGGGAGCTTGAAGCCGATTATTTGGCGCAGGCGCTCATGCAATATATTCTGATCTTATGCCCGGAAAAAATCGTGATGGGCGGAGGGGTCATGAAGCAGCGGCAGTTGTTTCCGCTCATCCGCAGAAAACTTCGCGAATATGTAAACGGATACATCGATCTTCCCGATCTTGATGAGTATGTCGTGCCGCCGGGGCTCGGCGACGATGCCGGGATCACAGGAGCGCTCGCATTGGCTGCGCGCGGGCGGGTTAAAGAAGAAAAGTGAGCAATTTATTATGTCAAATCTCTCCAATATGAGATAATAGACGTGATGTTTGAAATAGTATCTGAATAAAAAAGAAAGGTGGTCGTTTAAATGGTAAGCAGTTTAAAGGACACTGTGACGTTACATAACGGAGTTAAAATGCCGTGGTTTGGCCTGGGAGTCTTTAAAGTGGAAGAGGGCAGCCAAGTCGTCGAATCTGTGAAAGCAGCGATTAAAAACGGATACCGGAGCATTGATACGGCTGCGATCTATCAAAATGAAGAAGGCGTCGGCAAAGGAATTAAAGAATCAGGCGTTCCCCGTGAGGAGCTCTTCATCACATCAAAAGTGTGGAACAGTGACCAGGGCTACGAAAAAACGTTGGCGGCTTTTGATGAAAGCCTTAGAAAACTTGGCCTTGACTACCTTGATTTATATTTAATTCATTGGCCCGGAAAAGATAAAAGCAAATATAAAGATACATGGCGCGCCTTGGAGAAGCTGTACAAAGACGGCAAAATCAGAGCGATCGGCGTCAGCAACTTCAACGTGCATCATTTGGAAAGCCTGTTGGAGGATGCGGAAATCAAACCGATGGTCAATCAGGTTGAATTCCACCCGCGTTTGACGCAGCTCGAATTAAGGGATTACTGCAAAAAACAAGGCATTCAGCTTGAAGCATGGTCTCCGCTGATGCAAGGGAAGCTGCTTGACAATGAAGTGCTCGCTGAAATCGCCGGCAAATACAACAAATCGGTCGCGCAAATCATTTTGCGCTGGGATCTGCAAAGCGAAGTCGTAACCATCCCGAAATCGATTAAAGAACACCGAATTATCGAAAACGCCGATATTTTCGACTTCGAACTTTCAAAAGAAGATATGGAAAAAATCAACGCCCTCAACAAAGATGAGCGCGTAGGTCCGGATCCTGATACGATGACAAACGGATTCGAATAAAATAAATCCCGGGTTCTTAGCGAACCCGGGATTTATTTATTTTTCGTGCAGCGCAAGGCCACTTTTCGCAGGCTTTCTTTTATGGTGATTCAGCCGGCCGCGGTGATTGTGTTTAATGAAGAAGGCAAGAATCAGCCCGATTCCGGACAAACCGGCAGCCGTCATAAAGGCCAGGTTTACGCCGTGAATCATCGCCGTTTCCGTGCCGGGGCCCGCCGGATCAGACAGCGCACGCTGCGTCATGATCGTAATCAAAATCGCCGTCCCGATTGAACCCGACATTTGCCTCAACGTGTTGTTCATGGCCGTGCCGTGCGGGATCAAATGGCGCGGCAGCTGATTCAGCCCGGCTGTCGTCACGGGCATTAACACCATCCCCATCCCGACCATCCGAAACGCATATACGATGGACAGGTAGGCGAAAGGCGTCTTTTCGGACAGATGCGATAGCAGCAGAGTCGTGATAAAAATGGCCGTCAACCCGGTAATGCTTAAAATCCGCGCCCCGATTTTATCGAAAATCCTTCCCGTAATCGGGGACATCAAGCCCATGACAATCGCTCCCGGAAAAAGCATCATACCTGACTCCATCGCGGTGAAATGGCGCATATCCTGCATGTAGATCGGAACGATCGTCGCCGCTCCGATCATCGCCATAAACACGACCATGCCGATGACTGTAGCAAGCGTGAACATCGGATACTTAAAAACCCTGAATTCCAAAATCGGTTCCTTCAGATGGAGCTGCCTCCATATGAACCAAAACAGGGTGACAGCTCCGACTGCGAAGCCTGTCAGCACGTCCGGACTGGTCCAGCCGTCAACACCCGCGCTGCTGAAGCCATAAAGGATGCCGCCGAATCCTAAAGAAGACAAAATGATCGATGCCGCATCCATCTTAGGCGATGTTTGTTCTGTTACATTTTTTAAAATAAAGAAAGCGACAATCATGTCGATGACCGCGAACGGCAGCAGGAGATAAAACAAGATTTCCCACGGATAACGGTCGACAATCCATCCCGACAAAGTCGGTCCAAGAGCCGGGGCAAAGGCGATGACAAGTCCGACCATCCCCATCGCTGAGCCGCGTTTTTCCTTCGGGAAAATCAAAAGAAGCACGGTCTGCATCAACGGCATCATGATCCCTGCGCCGGCCGCCTGCACGATTCGTCCGGCAATTAAAACGGGAAAGCTGAACGATAAAGCGCAGATCAGCGTTCCGGCGGTGAATAAAGACATCGCGACCATAAACAGCTTTCTCGTCGTGAACTTTTCGATTAAAAACGCCGTAACCGGAATCATAATCCCGTTTACGAGCATAAAAACGGTCGTCAGCCACTGGGCGAGACCGGGTGTAATGTTCAAATCCCTCATGATCGGCGGAAGGGCCGTCGTCAGCAGCGTCTGGTTTAAAATGGCGATAAAGGTCCCGGTAATCAGTACGGCAACAATCGGCAGTTTATTTATAGTTTGTTTTGTTTCACTCATTTGAAAACCTTCTTATTTTGAAATTTTATAACACTTCATGAAATAATCGGCACCCGAAACAAAATTGTCTATTCATTAGGGTAACGAAGGATATGCAAATCTGCAAGGGCATTTCAAACATTCGGTATATAATACCCAGCTCGAGCCCAATGTAAACAGCCCCTCCCAGCCAGCTCTGAATGCTTGTGGAAGGGGAGGCGTTATTGTTTATAAAACCTCAGCAAGTCCCCGTTAATAATTTTGTCGGAAAAGGAAAGCTCTTCAGCCGCTTTCTCCATTAGGGGAGCGCATTTGTTCTCTGCATCCTCTAAAAGCTCTCCGGTTTTTTGATCGTAGCATGCATTTTTCGTATAGAGATAATCATCCGTGATAAAGCTTCCGTTTCGCAGCACGGCAAAAGGCATTCTTTCTTTAGAAAAAAGGTCGTTTCCGAACTGAATCATGCCTTTTGTGTCAATTCCCAATAAATGAAGCAATGTCGGTTTGACATCGATCTGTCCGCCCGTTTCTGACACGGTCCGCGGATTTTTGTCCGTAATCCCGGGGATGTGGATGATCAGCGGAACCCGCTGAAGCTGAACGGTATCGTACGGCGTAATCTCCTTTTTCCCTAAAAATTGAGCGAGCGCTTCATTGTGTGCTTCCGAAATGCCGTAATGATCACCCATCAAGACGATCACTGAATGTTCATACAGGCCGTTTTTTTTCAGTTTCGCGATAAAAGCTTTCAGCGCTTCGTCCTGATAGCGCACCGTCGTCACATAGCGGTTCAAAATCTCACTGTTAGAATCATATTCATCAATCAGCTTATCCTTGTCATCAATCTGAAACGGAAAGTGATTGGTCAGGGTCAGCAGGCTGCTGTAAAACGGCTCTGGCAACTCTTTCATGATGTCGGCGGACTGTGCTAAAAACTCTTTGTCCTTCAGCCCCCAGCCTGTTGAATTATCGGCGGTTACGCTGAAGTGGTCCACATCATAAAAGCGGTCAATACCGAGCGCTTCGTACATGACGTCCCTGTTCCAGAACCTTTTGTTATTGGCGTGAAAGACGGTTGATATGTAATCGTGCTGCGCCAGCGTTTTATACATTGAATTGTATTGATTTTCGCTTTTCGTAAAGAAGACAGATCCGCTCAGCGACGGATACAGCGAATTGGCGACGACGAACTCGGAATCCGATGTTTTTCCCTGTTCGGTCTGCTGATAAAAATGGTCGAAATAATAGCTTTTATGAATGAACTGATTCAAAAACGGGGTGATCTCTTTTCCGTTTACTTTTTCATTGATGACGAAGCTTTGAGTGGATTCGAGCGTCACGAAGATGACATTTCGTCCCTTTGCGATGCCGAACATGTCTTTGTTCGGTTTGCTGTAGTCGGCATTTGTATAGTTTTCGATCGTTGCCAGGCTGTTTTCGTCGGCTACCGCTTTTTGCGTCAAATTAAACGTCTGCGTAATTCCGTCGAACAGATGAAACTGAAACAGCCCGATGTTTTTGACGAGAACTTCCCTGTCAAACGAATGGGACAAAAACTTAGGCTGTTCGATCTCTGATAAGGTGAGATTCAGCAGCACGATCCCCGCGGCCGCGCCGTAATAAATTTTGATCGCTTTTCGCGGTATTTTTGCTTCCGTTTTCCGGCGGGTTTTCGAAAGCCATGCGAGCAGTGCCAGATCAAAGAAAAGAACGATGAAAAGGGGATTGAACAGCTCCTGAAAACTGCTGCCGAGCCCTCCGAGGTTTTTGGCCTGAAACAAAACGGGGATCGTAATGAAATCGATATAGAAACCGTAAAAAATGCAGTTTGCGATCAGAATGCCCGTAAGGATGACATTTGCTGAGAGTAAAAACAGCCGCTTTGTCTTTTCGCGGCAAAAAAGGCTGATGCCGAATACGGGGATGAGAAAGCTAAGCGGGTTTATTAACAGGATCAGCTCCTGAAACGGATGATCAATCCGCAAGTGAAACCCCAGTTTATAGATGAAATACGTCTTCATCCACATGAAAAAAATCGATAAGCATAAAAACCATTGCTTTTTGAAAAAATGTTCTTTCATTTATCAATAGCTCCTCACAAGTTCTTAGCCCCGCATATGTTTAAATTACTAAAAAAAACTTTCGGTGGCAAATAAACCAATTTGCGCCACATGTCAAGCCATCAAGACGGCGATAAAATAGCATGAAAGAACGGTGAGGGCGGCCATCACGCCCTGTTCGGCTTTGCCGCCCGTTTTGATGTAAAGCGGCAGTCGGATTCTAATTGATGAAGGAAAGAAAAGCTTGATGCCGTTTGTCGTCCCCGCATCAAGCAGCAGGTGGCTGGCCATTCCCGCCATCAGTCCGGCAAAAATGCTCTGGTTTGTAACATATAAATGTGCCAAAAATCCCGTGACGAGCAGAAAGAGCAGGCTGTGCGTGAACGTTCTGTGGCCGAATACAGAGCTGATCAGCGTTGATAAAATTGGAAGCTTCCTGCCTATTTTGCTTTTTGTGTGGCAAATATCGGGTATCAATGCTCCAAGAATGCCTGAAGCGGTTATCAATACGGGATCATACCCATAAAAATAAGCGACAGCCGTACAAGAAGCGACTCCCCCCATGATGTGTGTTTTTCCTGTCATATTCGCTTCTCCTTAAGACCTGATTCCTAAAGAAAACTATATCAGGAGATCTGAAGACCATCAAGACTGATTCTGGAAGGTTTTGGCCGCAATTTTTTCATTTTTGCGTGAAGAAAGAGGCCAAAACGGGAAATTCATGCAGACCAGACAGCCAAGCTTCCTGCATATTTTTTAAATGAAAAGCCAAATTAGTATTGTACCAAATTTTAAAGAGGTGATTCATGTGGGTTTTTTCTTTAATAAAGATCAGGGAAAAAATAAAGCTAAAGACCATAACGCCGTTCAGGGGGCGCTTGAAGATGCCGGTCAAGCATTAAAAGGAGACCCTCTGCAAGAAGCGGTCAGAAAAAAGAAAAACAATCGATAACCTCTATAGATGATGGGGATCATCCCCGTTCGCATTGGAGGCCGCCGAAAAATGGGCGGTCTTCATGCCGTTTTTTCCATCAGTTCCCTTTGACAGAATAACATTTCTCTGGTAACCTTCGGTTGAGAATATGTGATAAATCCTCACTCTTAACTCTTAGTGAGGTAGAGGTTGCGCGGATGATGAGTAGCGCATGTGAGGCCGGAGGGGCCCGTGATCATGCGTAAAAGGCATCAGCGCCGAAGCATAAAGAAGCCGTCCATTCTTTATGCTGGGTCTGCATTGAATAAGTGCAGGACTGCCGCGGGACTTCCCGCGGAGGGCTATCCGGGGATCAAGAGTGTATGTTATTTTGGCATGGACTTTTGTTCATGCTTTTTTTATTTTTATGATCTCACGGTCTGGTCCGGCATATTTTGATAAAATGCTCGGAGGTATTAGTTGTATGGAACAGACAAAAAAATGGGGTTTCTGGCTTTTAACGGCTTTTGTCGTTGGAAATATGGTCGGCTCCGGGATCTTCATGCTCCCAAGCACGCTTGCGCAGACGGCCAGCCCGCTCGGCGTAACGGCGGCATGGCTGGTAACGGGTGCGGGCGTATTGATGATCGCGCTCGTATTCGGCCATTTATCGATTCGCCGTCCTGATCTGAAAGCGGGGCCGCAAAGCTATGCAAGGGCGCTGTTTTCAGACCCGAAAAAGGGAAACGCCGCAGGCTTTACGATGGTGTGGGGTTACTGGGTTGCGAGCTGGATCAGCAACGTGGCCATCATCACGAGCCTTGCCGGTTATTTGACGACATTCCTGCCGATTTTGACTGATAAGCGCGAGATGTTTGAGCTTGGCGGACACCCCGTAACACTTGGGCAGCTGCTCACATTCATCGCATGCACGATTCTTTTGTGGGGCACTCATTTCATTCTCGTCTCCAGTATAAACGGAGCCGGAAAGCTCAACTTTTTGACGACGTTTTCCAAGGTGTTCGGGTTTGTCCTGTTTATTGTAGCTGGATTATTCGTATTTCAAGTGTCTTTATTTCATTCATTTTATTTTCCTGTTGAGGCGGACGGAAAAAGCATCGGGCTCGGCGGCCAGGTTCATAATGCGGCGATTTCTACGCTGTGGGCGTTTGTCGGCATCGAGTCGGCCGTTATTTTGTCGGGGCGCGCATCTTCGCAGCGCGATGTGAAACGCGCCACGATCACCGGGCTGTTGATTGCACTCAGCATTTATATGATCATTACGTTAATTACAATGGGCATTATTCCGCACGATCAGCTCCAGGCTTCGAATAAGCCGTTTGTTGATGTGCTGCATGCAATTATCGGCGGCTTCGGCAGCGTGGTCATGGCCATTTTGGCGATCATTTCATTGTTCGGATCAATGCTTGGCTGGATTTTAATCGGATCAGAGGTTCCGTATCAAGCGGCAAAAGCAGGCGATTTTCCCGCTTTTTTTGCAAAGACGAACAGAAAAGGGAGTCCCGTCAATTCGCTGATCATCACGAACTTGATGTCGCAAATCTTTATTTTCTCGACGATTTCGGGGACGATCAGTCAGGCCTTTACGTTTTTGACGACGTCTGCGACGCTCGCTTATCTCGTACCGTATCTCATTGCGGCTTTGTTCAGCCTGAAGCTTATCATTAAAGGAGATACGTATGATGAACTGAAAGGATCGAGAACAGGCGACGGCATCATTGCCCTGTGCGCTCTAGGGTATTCTTTGTGGGTTATCATTTCGGGAACTGCTGATTGGCTGACATTTATATTGGGAATCGGCTTGTTCTTTATCGGCCTGATCATCTACCCGTTCGCGGCCAAAAAGTTCAGCCGAAATCAACAATCTTAAAGCCCGGGGCCCGCGGTCTTCAACTGAAGATCAGCGGGCTTTTTTCTTTCTTGAAAAAATTTTTATTAAATAATTGACCTGAGGCTGATATACTATAAGATGAAAATGATAATCGTTATCGGTTCTATATAAGAAAGGAATGGCATCGATTGGGGTCTTACAGGAATATTCACCATACCAACGGCGGGGACGAGCCTGAAAACGAACAGTTTCCGGTCAGCCGTCCCCTTGGCGCCGTTTTTATTCTTCTGGGCGGAACGTTGATTTTGCTGTTCGGCGCGGCTTTGTCCATTGCGCTCGGTGCGGCTGATATCAAGCTCAGCACGGTGTGGAACGCGCTTCTTCACTTCGATTCAAAAAATACGGCTCATCAGATTATTTGGGAACTCAGGCTTCCGAGGACGGTCAGCGCCATACTTGTCGGCGCTTGCCTGGCCGTTTCCGGTGCGATCATGCAGGGCATGACGAGAAATCCGCTCGCATCGCCCGAAATTATGAGCGTAACGGACGGCTCTGCTTTTGCGGTCGCCGTCGCTTTTGCCTTTTTTCCCGGAATTTCATCGCTCGGGCTTTTGGGTTGGTCATTTGCCGGAGCGGGTTTGGGCGCTGCGATCGTTTTTGCGGTCGGAACGCTCTCAAAAGGCGGCCTTACTCCTGTAAAGCTCGCTTTGGCGGGAACTGCGGTCGGAACGCTGCTCAGAGCGCTGTCGTCAGCCATTGCGATTCATTTCGATGTGGCCCGCGATGTGAGCTTTTGGTATGCGGGCGGCATCGCCGGCATGAAATGGTCGAGCGTTGAGCTGCTGGCTCCCGCGGCCGCCCTGGGGCTCGTGCTTGTCTTTTTCATCGCCCGTTCGGTTACCATCTTAAGCCTGGGAGAAGAAGTGGCAAAAGGGCTCGGCCAATCGACAAAAACGGTCAAAGTGATCGGGGTCGCCTCCGTCGTTTTGCTGACGGGCGCGGCTGTATCAGTAGCTGGAACGATCGGCTTCATCGGCTTGATCATCCCCCATATTGCCCGCTTTTTGGCAGGCGTGGATTACCGCTGGATCATCCCGTGCTCGGCGGTGCTTGGGGCCGTGCTTCTGCTGTGTGCCGACATCTGCGCAAGGATGATCAATCCTCCTTTTGAAACGCCGGTCGGAGCGGTGACTGCGCTTGTCGGCGTACCGTTCTTTCTCTATTTGGCCCGGCGCGAAGGGAGGGGACTGTAAATGGAGACGCTCAAGAACAAAAACGGCCGTGCCGTCATGATCATGCTTGTCATGGCCGCGCTGATCCTCGGTGTATTTTTAGTGAGCCTGAACATGGGTGAAATTCGGATTGCTCCGTTTGACGCGCTGAAAACGTTATTTGGAGGAGGAACGCCGCAGGATGAGCTTGTCTTATTTGAATTCCGCCTGCCGCGGATGATTCTGGCCGCGCTTATCGGTGCCGGGATTGCCGCAGCAGGGGCCGTCTGGCAGGGCGTATCCCAAAACGATCTCGCTGACCCGGGGATTTTAGGAATCAATGCCGGAGCCGGTTTTGCCGTTGTCATATTTATTTACTTCTTCCAGGGGGCTGGAGGCAGCTTTGATGCAAATGTCGCGTTTTCCTTGCCGATTTTTGCATTTGCAGGAGCGTGCATCGCGGTCGTCCTCATTTATTTGTTCGCATGGAAAAAGGGGCTGAACCCGATTCGCCTGGTCTTGGTCGGAATCGGAATCAATACGGCGTTTGGCGCGGCTATTTTAATGCTGCAGCTGAAAATGAATCCGAACGATTTTATGCAGGCGACCGTATGGCTGTCAGGGAACATTTGGAGCGCAAACTGGAGCTTCGTTTCAGCAATCCTTCCGTGGATTGTCTTGCTGATTCCTTTTATCTTTTATAAGGCGCGCTATTTAAATGTACTTAATCTCGGCGATCAGATTGCAGCCGGCCTCGGAACGTCCGTTGAAAAAGAACGGCTCGCGCTGCTGCTGGCCGCAGCCGCCCTCAGCGGCGCCTGCGTGGCGGCGGGGGGCAACATCACGTTTCTCGGTCTTGTTGCGCCTCATATCGCAAGAAGGCTCGTCGGGCCGAAGCATCAGCTGTTGATACCGGCATCTGCACTGACCGGGGCGTTGCTCTTGTTGCTGGCCGATTTGATCGGAAAGACGCTCCTTGCGCCTTCGGAGATTCCGGTAGGACTCGTTATTTCCGTTTTGGGCGCGCCGTATTTTATCTATTTGCTGATGAAAACAAACTAAAGAAGGGAAGATTGCAAGGTGTCTCTTTCTACAAACGATCTGGGGATTGGCTACGGCGAGCAGATGATCGTCGAAAACCTGAATCTTACGATACCAAAGGGGAAAATCACGACCATGATCGGGCCGAACGGGTGCGGGAAATCAACGATTTTAAAAACGATGGCCCGAATCCACCGTTCGAAAACCGGCGCCGTCTATTTGAACGGAAAAGCGATCCATCAAATGCCGACGAAGGAGATCGCCAAGCAAATGGCGATCCTTCCGCAAACGCCTGAAGCCCCGGGCGGACTGACCGTGTATGAGCTTGTTGCATACGGCCGCTTCCCCCATCAAAAAGGAATGGGCAGACTGACGAAAGACGATCGCCGCATCATCGAATGGTCGCTTGATGTCACGGGGATGCTGGCGTTTCATGACCGGCCGATCGAAGCCCTTTCCGGAGGTCAGCGCCAGCGCGTCTGGATCGCGATGTCCCTTGCCCAGGAGACGGAGCTGCTTCTGCTTGACGAACCGACGACCTACTTGGATTTGGCCCACCAGCTCGAAATCCTGAAGCTGTTGGAAAAGCTCAATAAAGATGAGGGACGGACGATTTTGATGGTCATCCACGATCTGAATCATGCGGCCCGCTTCGCCCATCACATGGTTGCTTTAAACAGCGGCAAAATCGTAAAAGAAGGGGCGCCTGAGAACGTCATGACGCCGGAAGTCCTGCGGAAAGTGTTTCAAATCGATGCGGAGATTGCTGTAGACCCGCGCACCGGAAAACCGATATGTCTGACCTATGACCTTCTTGAGAATGAAGAGGCCAAAAGGCTGGCAACCGGATAAACAGACACGCAAACAGGTGTCTGTTTTTTCTTTTTTTAAAAAGAAAATTTCTAAATTTTACTTTAAAATCCGAAAACGGCAGCCGATACACCTAAGATAGATGTTAAGATGAGGATATAAAACATGATGCTGACAGAAAGGAAAGAAGAAAGTGGAGAATGCAACGATTTTGATTGTGGATGATGAGGACGCCATTGTCCAAATGGTAAAGCGCGTCCTTACAAAAGAAGGCTTTACAGAAGTCCTGACTGCAAACAGCGCCGAAGAGGCCCTTGATCTCGTCAAAAAAGAGACTGTACATTTGATTCTTCTCGATGTCATGATGCCGGGGCAGACCGGATTTGATGTATCACCTGAGCTCCGGCGGCATACAAACGCCCCGATCTTTTTTCTCACGGCGAAGACGTCGGACCTTGATAAGCTGTCGGGCTTTGCATACGGGGCGGATGACTACATAACGAAACCGTTTAATCCGCTCGAATTAATCGCGAGAATCAAAGCTCATTTAAAGCGGACATACATACAAAAGGAAGTCGCGGCCGCGGCGGCAACGTCTTCATACGAATATGAACGCTTCACGTTTCATCCGGATTTCGCTGAGCTGATTGTCGACGGCGAGGCTGTCAGCTGTTCGGCGCAGCTGCTTCAGCTCCTCCAATACTTTTGCGACCATCCGAACAGGGTGCTTTCAAAGGATCAGATCTATGAGAAGGTGTGGGGGGTCCCGTCTTACGGCGACAGCAACACCGTCATGGTCCATATCCGAAAGCTGAGGGAAAAAATCGAAAGAGACCCGAGCAATCCCGAATACATCGTAACGATACGGGGCTTGGGGTACAAATTCATTCCGAACCAGTCAAGAAAAGAGAGTGAAGGATGAGGCTCAGGGGAAAATTAGTTCTGCATTTTACCAGCCAGATTTTTCTGATATTAATGCTGGTCATCGCCGTCCTGTCCCTGTCCTTTATTTTTTTCGCGCTGCGCCTGAGCGAAAGCGAAGCAGATGCAGGTTTGGCGAAAGCCACTTCAGACACGTTTGAAACTTGGGTCACCATTGATTACGATAACAATTGGCACATTGATGACACATTAAAAGCGGCTGTCGATAAGCAGCGGGGCTGGCTGCAAATACTAAATGAGAAAGAAAAGACGGTGTATTCCTACCATCTTCCCCGGGAGATCCAAAGGGAGTACCATAAGGAAGACCTCGTAACGGCTTTTGCCCAAAAAAAGATCAACAAGTACCAAGTCAATTTTTGGTCTGCCAATTTAAATGAGAAGGATTATGTCATTCTCTTCGGCTGGGAGTCGAAAAGCGACACGATTCTGAGCTATTTGGAGAAGGAGGAAAAAAATCCTTCATCCCTTTCCTCCTATAAAAAAAGCACGCTCGATTTCATCAAGAAAAACAAAGGGTCCGTTTATTTGTTTAATGAAAAAGGGAAGCTTTTACAATCGATTTTCTCGGATATCGACTACAGCAAAGGTATCACTGAATTAGAGCTTTTGAAGTATCAATCAAAGCCGTGGAACTACGAACATGAATTTTCGTACAGGCGTCTGAGCGCTACGGAGTGGCTGATCGCGGCCACGCCGAATCCGATTTATAATCCGGACCATGAGTTTAACCGGTCGATAATCGGCCTTGCCTTAAAAATCATCGTCCTGATGATCGGCATCCTGCTCTTTTCAATTACGATCATGACCCTGTGGTACTCTTTCCGGTTCGGCATGCCGATCATCCATTCAATTAAATGGGTCGTCAACCTCTCAAAAGGGCGGTTTGAAGAGCCGAAAAACCGCAAAGGCCTGCCGAGAAGCCGCAATAAAAAAGGGAAAAGAAAGCAGCCGTACCGCTTGTTTAACGAAGTATTCGAATCGATGGAGCAGCTGACGGAAACGTTGAAGAAAGATGAGCAGGACCGGAAAAAAATCCAGGCAACAAGAGAGGAATGGATTGCCGGGCTTTCCCATGATTTAAAAACGCCGCTCAGCACGATCTATGGGTACAGCATGATGCTCGAATCCCCAAATTATGAATGGTCAAAAGAAGAAATTTCCGAAATCGGCCAGGTCATGAAAGAAAAGTCGGATTACATGTCACAGCTGATTGAAGATTTGAATTTAACATACAGGCTCAAAAACGGCGCGCTCCCGATCAAGCGGGAAACGGTCAGGCTTGTGCCGTTTTTAAAAAAGGTTGTCGAAGAATTTAAGCGCTACCCGTTTTCAGAGGGTTATCAGGTCTCCTTTGAATCTCAATTAGAAGATACCAAGTTTTCGATTGACAAAGGCTGGTTCAGAAGGATTTTGGAAAACCTGCTGGCCAATGCGGTCAAACACAATGAAAAAGGCACCGAGATCAAAGTCATTCTTGAAGAAACAAAACAGCACATCGTTCTTAAAATTGCCGACAACGGCAGGGGCATGGACTCTGAAACCGTCTCTAAATTATTCAACCGCTATTACAGGGGGACGCATACGAAAGATTCGACAGAAGGAAGCGGACTCGGCCTCGCGATTTCGCTCGAGCTCGTCCATCTTCATGACGGATGCATCGAAGTCGACAGCCGGACGGGACACGGGACCGAGATTACGATGGAATTTAAGAAAAAGCAATAAAAGAAAGGGGCTGCCGGCTTTAACCGTGCAGCTTCTTTCTTATGCGCTGAGAAAATTATGGAAAAATAGAAGCGGCTGGTATAAAATAAGATTGAATGTTAACGTTCACATTTTTGGTGCATCATTTTGTTAACGTTAACAAAAAACGATTAAAGGAAGGTGAAGAACAGTGAAAGCGTTTCTGGCCGACGATTTTCTTTTAACAAACGATACGGCGGCAAAGCTGTATCACGAGTATGCCAAAGGAATGCCGATCATCGATTACCACTGTCACTTAAGTCCGAAGGAGATCTTTGAAAACAAAACCTTCAAAAATATCACCGAGGCGTGGCTGTACGGCGACCATTACAAATGGAGGGCGATGCGGGCGAACGGCATAGCCGAGGAGTACATTACAGGGAACGCGTCTGATGAAGAAAAATTCAATGCCTGGGCCAAGACCGTGCCGATGACGATCGGCAATCCGCTTTATCATTGGACTCATTTGGAGCTGCGGAGGTTTTTCGGCGTTTATGAGCTGCTTGACGAAAAGAGCGCACCCGCGATTTGGAGCAATGTAAACGAACAGCTAAACGGAGCAGGCTTCGGTGCAAGAGACCTGATCGAAAAATCCAACGTTGAAACCGTCGTGACGACAGATGATCCGACTGACAGCCTGGAATACCATTTAAAGCTGAAGAACGATGACTTTCGTGTAAGCGTTTTACCTGGATTCAGGCCCGATAAAGCGCTGGAAATCAATCAGGAAGGCTTTACAGGCTGGGTGGAAAAGCTCGAAGAAGCAAGCGGCATTGCGATCAGCGGATACGCCGATTTTTTGGAAGCGCTTAAAAATCGGATTGAGTTTTTCCATGAAGCAGGAGGCCGGATCTCAGACCATGCCATCAACCAAATGACATATACGGATACAGACGAAAAAGAAGTGCGGCCGATTTTTGCTAAAGCGATGAACGGCGAAACGGTCACGCCTGAAGAGGAAACGGCATTCAAGTCGTTCACCCTCCATGTACTCGGGGCTTGTTACGCGGAAAAAGGCTGGGCGATGCAGCTGCATATTAACGCTTTGCGAAACAACAGCAGCAAAATGTACGCGCGGCTCGGGCCTGATACGGGGTATGACGCCATCAATGATCAGGATATCGCAAAGCCTTTGTGCCGGTTTCTCGATTCTCTCGACAGAATAGACGCGCTCCCGAAAACGATTCTTTATTCGTTAAATCCACGCGACAATGTCGTGATTTCAAGCCTCGCAGGAAGCTTTCAGGACGGAAGGGTACCGGGGAAAATACAGCACGGGACGGCATGGTGGTTCAACGATACGAAAGACGGCATGCATGAACAAATGAAATCGCTCGCAAATATAGGGCTGTTAAGCCGTTTTATCGGCATGCTGACGGATTCGCGAAGTTTTCTTTCCTACACGAGGCACGAATATTTCAGGCGTCTGCTCTGCGATGTGATCGGCGGATGGGCGGAAAACGGCGAAGCGCCGGATGATCTCGAACTGCTCGGACGAATCGTGAAAGGAATCAGCTATGAAAATGCAAAGCAATATTTTCAGTTTGAGGTGAAAGATCGCTTGAAAGCTTAAAAAATGATTGCAGAGGAGCTGCTTTCCCATGGAAATATCGACAGACAAACAGACTGAAACGGTCGTCGCAACTGACGAGAAATTAAGTTTAAAAGAAAAGATTTCTTATGGTTTTGGAGATTTTGGGAATGGGTTCATGTTTGACCTCGGACAGCTTTATCTATTGAAATTTTTTACCGATGTTGCCGGGATTCCGGCGGCCGCGGCCGGAGGCATCTTTCTTGTGAGCAAGCTTTTTGCCGCTGTCGTCGATCCGATTGTCGGGACATCGATCGATTACAGGAAGCGTATCGGACCGAAAGGGAAATTCAGGCCGTATTTATTGTACGGCAGCATCGTGCTCGCCATATTGACGGTTCTGACATTTATTTCGCCAAACCTTTCGCCGACAGGCAAATTAATATATGCGTATGCCTCATACATGATCTGGGGCCTCGGCTATTCATTCGTCAACATTCCGTACGGCTCGCTCGGCGCCGCTATGACGCAAAACGCGGTTGAAAGAACATCGCTAGCATCCTTCCGGCAGGCCGGTTCGCTCGGCGCGCTATTCGTAACAAGTATTGTCGTCATTCCGTTGATCGTCAGATTTGACAATCCGGTGATTGCCTATCCGGTCGTCATGGGGCTGATGTCGATGCTCGGCGTGCTGTTTTTCTACATCTGCTACCGGAACTGCAAGGAACGGATTATCGTCAAGGATCAAAAATATAAAGAGGAAAAAGTGACGATCAAGGCCATTTCAAGAACGTTTTTTACAAATAAACCGCTGCTGACGCTTATATTGATGACGGTTTTCACGATTTCCGCGTACAACCTTAAATCTGCGATGCTGGTTTATTTCGCCCAGTATAACCTCGGAAATGCCGAGCTGATGGCATCGATGAACTTCATTATCATCGGTTCTTCCTTTGTGGGGGTCCTTATGCTGCCGAAGCTTGTCAAAATGTTCGGCAAAAAGAAAACCGCGATTCTCGGTCTTGGGGTTTCCGTAGTAGCCGACATCATCAACTTTACCATGCCGAGCAATGTCTTTTTATTTACGATTCTCGCAAGCATCGCATTTATCGGAATCAGCATCCCGAACGGGGTCACTTGGGCATTTGTATCGGATGCGATCGATTATGGAGAATGGAGCACAGGGGAGCGGAAAGAAGGCACTGTTTATTCATTGTTCAATTTCTCAAGAAAGCTTGCCCAGTCGCTTTCAGGTTTCTTGTCGGGGATCGGGCTCAGCATCGTCGGCTATGTCCCAAATGTTGCCCAAAAAGCCGGTACGCTTCTCGGCATTAAAGCGATTCTGCTTTTGTATCCGGCGGTGGCGTTGTCTCTCGCCATGCTTGTTCTCGGCTATTTATACCGCCTGACAGACAAGAAGCATGCCGAAATGGTAGCTGACTTAAACTCGAGATCATAAGGGTAATTCCCTCTGATAAGCGCTCATAATATGATAAACTGATGGTATCAACAGCAGGGAAAAAGGCAGGTTGAAGTAAATGTCAGTAACGATTAAAGATATTGCCAGGCTGGCGAATGTATCGCACACCACAGTATCCAGAGCGCTTAATAACAGTCCGCTGATTAAAGAAAAAACGAAACAGAAAATACTCGACATCGCAGCCGAAATGAATTATAAACCGAATTTTAACGCGAAAAGCCTTGTGACGCAAAAAACGTTTACGGTCGGCCTGTTTTTAACAAGTCTGACGGACGGAACATCCTCTAGCTTTTTTGCCGATGTTCTGCGCGGCGTCAACAATGTGATAGATGAGCACTATAATATGTTCGTCAGGGGGATTGATGATTATCATGATTTGTCATCCATTCACCGCAACCGCTATGACGGGATCATCTTAATCAGCCAAAGCGAACGGGATCAGGCGTTTATTGATCATGTGTCAGATCAGAATATTCCAATTGTCGTTCTGAACAGAAAAATTGAGGGGCAGTCCGTGATCAATATTTTGGCCAATGAAAATGAGGGGGCATATCTCGCGGCTTGCCATTTTATCGAAAACGGCCATAAGCGCATTGCGATGGTTCAGGGAAAAGAGGGTTTTAAATCCTCGCATGAAAGACTTGAAGGCTTTCTCCATGCGCTTCGTACGCACGATCTGCCGATTCACAACGAATATCTCGTTCGTGGGGACTATACGATGAAAAGCGGCTATAGCGCGGTTGAAACGCTCCTGACACTGGAGAATCCTCCGACTGCTTTGTTTTGTGCAAATGATGATATGGCGATTGGAGCCATGAACGCGCTTTATGCAAACGGAAAGCGGTGTCCCGACGATATGTCGATCATCGGTTTTGATGATATCGGTTTTTCCGCATTTACGACACCATCTTTGACAACCGTTAAAAAACCGACCGAAAAAATCAGCATGCTGGGAGCGGAAAGCCTGTTGTCGCTCATCGAACATCCGGAGACGAAAGGCAGACAGTCGCTGATCAGCACGGAATTGATCATCCGGAATTCCGTCCGGAGATTATAGCATCATATTGATGCGCATAAAAATGTGAACGTGTGCAATTGAAAGAGGAGGGATGAAAGTGGAACGGCTATCCAAAAAAATAAAGCCTAAGCCGTCATACCCCGAACGGATTTTGCAGATCGGGGAAGGAAATTTTATGAGAGGTTTCATAGACTGGCAGATTCATAAATTGAATGAAGAGACGGATTTTAAAGGCAGCGCCGTCGTCGTTTCCCCGCGCCGCGGTTCGGTGGTGCATGCCATTAATGAACAGGACGGTCTTTATACGCTTTACCTTGAAGGCTTCCAAGAGGGAAGGGAGGTCCGCGACTCGGTTGTCATCGGGTCGATCAGCAGAGGCATCAGCAGCTATGATCAATATGATGAATTTATGGCTGTCGCCGATCAGCCGGAACTGAGATTCATCTTTTCGAATACGACAGAAGCCGGGATCGTGTTCATAGAGAAGGACCGGCTCAGCGACAGGCCGCAGGAAAGCTTTCCGGGAAAGCTGACAGCCCTGTTATACAGGAGATATCAAACCTTTCACGGAAGCGAAGAGAAGGGCGTTGTGATTCTGCCCTGCGAGCTGATTGAGGACAACGGGGAAAAGCTCAAAGACATCGTTTTGCAGTATGCCGATTTGTGGAAGCTTGAGAAAGGATTCATCGATTGGCTCGAGAATGCAAATGTGTTTTGCAATACGCTGGTCGACAGAATTGTGCCGGGCTTTCCGAAAGATAAAGTCCTCGAGCTGGAGAAGGCTGCCGGCTACCGCGATTCCTTGATCGTGACAGGAGAGCCGTACCACTTGTTTGTCATCGACGGGCCGGATTGGCTTCAAGAAGAGCTGCCATTTCAAAAGGCGGGGCTGAATGTACTGTTTGTCAATGATGTGAGGCCGTACAGGGAGAGGAAGGTAAGGATTTTAAACGGCGCACATACGGCGATGACGCCTGTCGCTTATTTGACGGGGCATGATACCGTACAAGAAGCTGCCACAGATGAGCTTGTCGGACAATTTGTCAAAGATCTGCTCAAGTACGAGGTGATCCCGACGATTGATCTGCCTGAGAACCAATTGCAGACCTATATGGAAGAGATTCTTGACAGGTTCAGAAATCCGTTTATCCGCCATCAATTGCTCGATATTTCCTTGAATTCGTTCGCGAAATTCAAAGTCAGAAACTTGCCGGTCATCATGGAGCATCTCAATAAAAACGGCAAGCTTCCCGAAAGAACCGTCTTTGCTCTAAGCTCGCTGATTTGCTTTTACAAAGGCAAGCGCGGCCATTCGGATATTCCTTTGGCAGATGATCCGGAGACGCTGTCTTTTCTGAAGATGATCTGGACGGATGAAACAGACGCCGCAGAAATCGCGCGCCGCGTCCTTGGATCTGAAAAGCTGTGGGGGCAAGATTTGAACGAATGGCCGGACTTAGCGGCAAGGGTGGCACAGCATATAGAAGACATCGAGCAGAACGGCACGGCCGAATCGCTCAAAAAACTGATGAACAGCCAAGGGCTAAAACTGGGGGTCCTATCATGAAAGACTTCCTGATCATCAATCCGTCAGATAACGTCGGCATCGCATTAAGGGATTTACAGGCAGGTGAAACGATCACCGCGGGAGATCAGACGATCCAAATTAAAGGCCCGGTTATTAAAGGGCACAAATTTGCTTTGACAGACATTGCCGAAAATGAAAACGTCATCAAATACGGTTTTCCGATCGGGCATGCCACAGAACCGATCGAAAAGGGTGAATGGGTGCATACAAACAATACGAAAACAAATCTGGGCGGTGTCGAAGAGTACAGCTATCAGCCAAAGTTTACGGAAAATCCGTACAGAAAAGAGCCGCTCACCTTTAAAGGCTTTAAACGAAAAGACGGCAGCACGGGCATCAGAAACGAACTTTGGATCGTGCCGACGGTCGGCTGCGTAAACGGAGTCGCTGAGCTGATCATCAAGGAGTTTACAGCTGAGATCGGGGATATTGCGCCATTTGAAAGCGTGCACGTGCTGAAGCATCAATACGGCTGTTCACAGCTCGGCGATGACCATATCAATACGAGGACGATTCTCTCCAATGCCGTGAAGCATCCGAATGCGGGCGGTGTGCTTGTGCTCGGCCTCGGCTGTGAAAACAACGGCATTCACGAATTTCGCGAAGCGCTCGGGGACTATGATGAAGACCGCGTAAAATTTCTTCTTTCTCAGGAGGTTGCAGACGAAGTCGCTGAAGGTGTGAAGCTGTTGAAAGACATATATGAACATGCAAAATCCGACCGCCGTGAGGATGTTCCGCTTTCAGAACTAAAAATCGGGCTGAAATGCGGCGGTTCTGACGGTTTTTCCGGCATTACCGCGAATCCGCTGCTCGGGCGTCTGTCCGATTTTCTGATCGCACAAGGCGGGACGGCGGTCTTGACCGAGGTTCCGGAAATGTTCGGGGCGGAGACGCTTTTGATGGAACGGGCTGAAAACGAAGAGGTCTTTCATAAGATCGTCCGCTTGATCAACGACTTCAAGCAATATTTCATTGATCACCGGCAGCCGGTGTATGAAAATCCGTCTCCCGGAAATAAAGCAGGCGGCATTACCACATTGGAGGATAAATCGCTCGGCTGTACGCAAAAAGCCGGAACATCAAAGGTAACAGATGTGCTTGAATATGGGGAACTCTTAAGGAAAAAAGGGCTGAATTTGCTGAGCGCGCCAGGCAACGACCTTGTCGCTTCATCGGCGCTTGCCGCTTCAGGATGCCAAATCGTCCTGTTTACGACGGGCCGGGGCACGCCTTTTGGCACCTTCGTACCGACGATGAAAATCTCGACGAACACGAATATATATGAGACAAAGCCCCACTGGATCGATTTTAATGCGGGCCGGGTGCTCGAAGACCTTTCTGAAGAAGAGATGCTGAGGGAGCTGATCGCGTACTTGCTCGAAGCGGCAAGCGGAAAACAGCTCAGCAATGAAAAAAACGGTTTCAGAGAACTTGCGATCTTTAAAACAGGCGTCACACTGTAAGGGGGATGTTCATGTTGACTCTGAAGGAAAAGAAAAAGGACATTGTAAATCGTATTACACTTCCCGTTTTCCCGGACCGCTCGTTTGATGTCACAGCGTTCGGGGCCGACGGAAACGGAGAGGCGGATTCAACGTCCGCTTTTCAGCAGGCGATTGATGAAGCGCACCGAAGCGGAGGCGGAAGGGTGACCGTTCCGAAAGGCGTCTTTCTGACCGGGGCACTAAAGCTCAAAAGCAATGTGGAATTGCATGTAAAAAAGGATGCGGTCATCGCATTCAGCAGGAATCCCGACGATTATCTGCCGGCTGTCTTGACGAGGTTTGAAGGTGTTGAGCTCTACAATTACTCACCGCTGATCTATGCTTACGAAGCCGAGAATATTGCGATCACCGGAGGCGGAACGCTGGACGGCCGGGCTGATGACGCACACTGGTGGCCGTGGAAACGGGGGACAAACGGCCAGCCGTCGCAGGAAAACGACCGTGACGCGCTCTTTGAGATGGCGGAACGAAATGTCCCGGTTGATGAGCGCCGCTTCGGAAAAGGCCATTATTTGCGCCCGAATTTCATCCAGCCGTACCGCTGCAAAAAAGTCCTGATTCAAGGCGTAACCGTGATGAATTCGCCGATGTGGCAAATTCATCCGGTGCTGTGCGAGTCTGTGACGATAGACGGAGTCAAGGTGATCGGACACGGCCCGAATACGGACGGAGTCGATCCCGAATCGTGCAAAAACGTGATCATTAAAAATTGTCAATTTGACAATGGTGATGACTGCATTGCCGTCAAATCGGGAAGAAACGCCGACGGCCGGAGGATCAACGTACCTTCAGAAAACATCGTCATCGAAAACAATGACATGAAAGACGGGCACGGCGGCGTCACGGTCGGCAGCGAAATTTCCGGAGGCGTGAACAACGTATTTGCAGAAGGCAACCGCATGGACAGCCCGAACCTTGACAGAGCCCTTCGCATTAAAACCAATTCCGTCCGGGGCGGCGTGCTGGAGAATATTTATTTTTACGACAATGTCGTAAAAAGCCTGAAACGGGAAGTCATCGCCATTGATATGGAATACGAAGAAGGGGATGCGGGAGAATTCAAGCCCGTCGTCCGCAACATTGAAGTCGATCGGCTGAAAAGCACGGGCGGGCAATACGGGATCAGGGTGTTGGCATATGATCACTCGCCTGTAACGGGACTGAAGGTAACCGATTCGGAGATTAATGGCGTTGCCGTACCGATGGAGCTGAAAAATGTGAAAGACCCCGTTTTTTCAAATCTGTATATTAACGGCAAGCGCTATGATTCACATGAAAAATAAACAGAAGAAATCCTCTGCTGCCGGCAGAGGATTTTAATTTTCGCTTTTTACAGAGGATATTAACCGTTCCATAAACACCCGGCTTGCGGCGCACAAATGCTTGTTTTTACGGTAAACGACGGCAATCTCTGTCGTCAGATCAGGCCTTTGAATCGGGATCGTCTGAATGGACTGATCGCCGATACAATCAAGGTAGCCCTTTGGCAGAATGGTGGCGCCGATCCCTTTAGCGACCATGTTCGTGATCGATTCCATCGTCGTCATTTCCATGACCGGCCGCGGCTCAAATCCCAGAGTTCGGCACTTGTCGTTGATCAGCTGCCGCAAAACATACGTGTCAGGCAATAAAATGGACGGGACTTCTTTTAAAACGTCAAGCGTCACAAATGGCTGTTCTACAAGCGGATGATCAATCGGCGCTGCGAGGGCGAGATGCTGAGTTAAGAAAGGAACCGTTTCCAGATCATCGTGTTCCATCGGCTGGGCGACAATGCCTAAATCGAGCTCATTTTGCAGCAGCCGCTCGTAAATGTCTCCGGTTCTGAGGCCCAAAATCGATAATTCGATATTGGGATAGCTGCGGTGAAATTCGATGACAGTGTCAGGAAGCAAGTAATTTACAACTGTCAAAAGCGCACCGATCTTTAACGATCCCCTTTTTAAACCTTGCAGTTCGCTGATAGCCGCGCGCGCCTGTGACAGCTCATGAAAGATATGATAGCAATGCTCCAGCAGTATGTTCCCCGCGTCTGTCATGGCGGTCCGTTTTCCGACGCGGTCAAACAAAGGCGTTCCGATTTCGTGCTCAAGCAAACGGATTTGCTGGCTCAGCGAGGGCTGGGCGATGCCCAGCTTTTCGGCCGCGCGGGTAAAATGAAGCTCCTGACATAAGGTCATGAAATACTCCAATTGTTTTAGCTCCAATCATCTTGCCTCCCTAAAAAATCGTCTTATCGGTATTAATCATAGGATAATCCTATCATTTTTAAATTGTTTAATGAGAAGGCTGCGATTATACTTACATATCAAGAGGCAAACGTTGAATACAAGAGGTGATTTCTAATGGGACGTGCAGACATCCTTTCGATCAATGTTGGGAAACCAAAGCAGATTCGGTTTAAACACAGGGATGTATCTACCGGAATATTCAAGACCCCTGCAGAAGAACCGGTTTTTCTGTCATGGGCGAATTTCGACGGAGACGGGCAGGCTGATCTTGTTCATCATGGAGGCAGGGAAAAAGCGGTATGCGTTTATCCGTATGAACATTATCCGTTTTGGGAAAACGAACTGCAAAGAAAATTGGAATTTGGTGCGCTTGGAGAAAATATAACAATCAGGGGGCTGTTGGAGACCGATGTTCATATCGGCGATGTTTTTCAGCTCGGCGAAGCGATTGTCCAGGTCAGCCAGCCGCGGCAGCCCTGCTATAAATTAACCGTAAGATACGGTGTGCCCGATATGTTACTGAAGGTTCAAGATACAGGCTTTACGGGCTTTTATTTTCGCGTACTGAAAGAAGGGCATGTGTGCAAGACGGACGGCTTGAAACGAATCTCGCGCCATCCGAAAGCCGTGACGATTTCTTACGCAAATCGCATGAAGCATCATGAGAAGGATAATATCGACGGCATTAAAAAGCTTCTTGAGGTCGAAGAGCTGTCGGAAAATTGGCGCGCTTCATTTCTGAAACGCCTTGACGGCATTGAGCCGGATCATCAGGAAAGACTGACAGGCAATCTGTGAGCAACCGCTCCGGCGTTGGCAGTTCAGCAAAAAATCCTCTGCTGATAAGCAGAGGATTTCTGTTAAATGGAGCGGATAATGCCGCCTTCCACCCGTTGAGCCGAGCCGTTGATCGCCGCCGCTTTTTCTGAAGCGAGATAAACGATCGTGCTGGCGACTTCCTCCGGCTTTGCGTAACGCTGAATTAAAGAAGTCGGCTCATTCACTTTAAAGTAATCTTTGACAAATGTGTCTAAATCGGTATTTTCCGCTGCGGCTGCCCCCTTCATATAATTGGCGACGCCTTCGGTCCACGTTGGTCCCGGAAGAACCGAATTTACGGTCACATTCGTTCCTTTCGTCATTTCCGCCAGACCTCTTGATAAGCTGATCAACGACGTTTTTGTCATGGAATAAGGAATCATTTGCGGAAGCGGCTTGATGCCGGCTTCACTCGCCAGATTCAAAATCCTTCCGGCGTTTTTCTTCAGCATTTTCGGCAGGAAGGCGCGGCAGAGGCGGATGGCGCTTAACACGTTCACCTCAAAGTACTTGAGCCATTCCTCATCCGTGACGTCCGCAAAATCTTTCACTTCAAAGAATCCCATATTGTTGACGAGGATATCAAGCTCACCGATCTGCTCTGTTTTTTCAATCAGTGCCCTGCTTTGTTCAGGATCTGACAAATCCGCGGCGATTCCGTAGACGGTTCCGCGTTTGGAAAGCTCGTCAGCGACTGCCTGAACCTTTTCCTCAGTGCGCCCGTTTACGATCACCCGGGCGCCCTCCGCCAAAAAGGCTTCAGCTGCAGCTTTTCCGATGCCTGCAGTAGATCCTGTAACGAGAACGAGTTTGTTTTGCAGCTGTAAATCCATATAAAATCAATCCTTGTTTTTAAAAATCTAAGATGAAAAAACATCCATTCTCAAGTATAGCGCAGTCATGCGCAATCGTCGAAAAACCTGCTTGACATGTCTATTTTCTCTTTCTTTCAGCCATTTATGAGTGTCTTTCAGCGGACGGAGCCGATTTCTTCTCATGATTTGGAATCGTTCCTTTCAAACGATTCCGAATCATTTACCAAGCTCCCGGGCCGATTGCAGTTTCGGTGCGGCGGACTGGTTGAGAAACGCGTATTTCATCCGCTTGACATGCAGCTGTAAAACGGGATGACCGGATTTTTAGCCACGTCTGTAATCAGGCTGTGAAAATGACCTCTGCAATTGATTGGACGCTTTTTCTTTTGCAGAAAGTCTGATTTGCGGAGTGAATCGGCATACAATCCTCCTTTTTCTAAATGGAATATATCGAAAATGCTTCGATGAAAACAACGTTTTTCCCTTGAAAATCTCCTTTCTGAGAATCTCATATACAAGCCTGAACCGACTATAGTATAATAATTCCGAAAATAGGATACGAATGAGTCAGAAAGGTGACGGCCCATGCTCAGCCGCTGGATTTGCGGGTGAAGCGGATGCGGAAATTGCGGATCTCGCCAGCCCTGATGACGACACGCGTATTTTGTGAGGACACACTTTACACGAGCAGAGGTATTTTTATTTTATCCCAAGGAGGAAACAGCATGAAGAAACTAGCGGGTTTGCTGCTTTCACTGCTTTTGGCCGTCGGCGTCCTTGCCGGCTGCGGATCAGCGAAAGCCCCGGAAGAACCGCAGAATAAACAGGAAAAAACGGCTGAAGCATTTCCGGTCACAATGAAGGATGCTTCAGGACAGGAAATCAAAATCGAAAAGGAACCGAAGAGGATCGTCTCTTTGATGCCGAGCAATACAGAGATTACATACGCTCTCGGCTTGGGCAAAAAAGTGGTCGGCGTGACGAAAAATGATACATATCCAGAGGAAGTAAAAAAGGTTGAGCAAGTAGGAGATATGAATTTTAGTGTTGAAAAAGTCATCGCTTTAAAACCTGATTTGGTGCTGGCCCACGCTTCAGCCATGCAGAGCGCTGAGGAAGGATTAAAGCAGCTGCGGGATGCCGGGATTACGGTCGTTACGGTCAATGATGCGGCATCTTTTAAAGAAACCTATCAATCGATCGAAATGATCGGAAAGGCAACGGGTGCGAACCGGAAGGCTGAAGAGCTTGTGAAGAGCATGAAATCAGATCTTGCGGCAATGAAAGAAAAAGCTGAAAGCATACCTGAAAAAGAGGAGAAAACGGTGTTTGTTGAGGTGTCTCCCGCTCCTGACGTCTATACGACCGGAAAGGGCACCTTCATGAATGAAATGCTAGAAGCCATCCATGCGAAAAACGCTGCTTCTGCACAGGAAGGATGGGTCAAGATGACAGAGGAGTCGGTCATCAAGCTGAATCCCGATGCGATCGTGACGACAAACGGCCCATCGTCTGTCAAAGATATCAAAAAACGGAGCGGCTGGAGCGGCATAAAAGCCGTCAAAAATCTTGAAGTATACGACGTGGACCCCGATCTTGTGACCCGGCCGGGGCCTCGGTTGATCAAAGGGGTCGAGGAGCTTGCGGAAAAGATTTATCCTGACGTATTTAAGAAATAGCCGTCCGGCTGCATATATCATAAGCCTGGCATTTCTAACGTTCTCTATTCTTATGGGAATCTCTATCGGATCTTTGGAGATTCCCATTCCTTCTATTATCAAGGTTTTTTTGCAATTCGGCTTTCACGGAATCAAGACCGACCCGATGCAGGCGAACATCATCATGAACATCAGGCTGCCGAGAGTGATTTTGGCCGCGCTCGTCGGTGCGGCGCTGGCTGCGGCTGGAGCGGCGTTTCAGGGACTGTTGAAAAATCCGCTTGCAGATCCTTACACACTCGGCGTCTCTTCAGGAGCGGCGGTCGGAGCCGTTGTCACCCTGTTTTTCGGCATCCAGCTGCCCGTAATCGGCGGCTTTACGCTGCCGCTCCTCAGCATAGCGGCAGCCGTCGCTGTGATGTTTATGGTCCTGTTTTTTGCCAGGCTTGTCCATCCCTCGCTGCCGCTGTCTGCGCTCATTTTGACGGGAATTATTTTCAGCTCGTTTTTGGGTGCGCTTATTTCTTTAATGATCGCGCTGACGGGGGATGATCTAAAGCCGATTGTCGGGTGGCTGCTCGGGAGCGTGTCGATGAGGGGCTGGAGCTATATTGGTCTGTTTCTTCCCTTTTTGATATGCGGAACAGCAGGGCTGTTGCTGAATGCAAGGGAATTAAACGTGATGACATACGGGGAGGAAAAAGCAAGGCTGCTCGGCGTCAATATTGGGAAACGAAAAATCGCGGTCCTCGTGTCAGGCTCAATTTTGACGGGAGCGGCTGTCGCCGTCTCAGGCACGATCGGCTTTGTCGGACTCGTTGTCCCGCACATGATCCGGCTGCTGTGGGGAACTGATCACAGGCATTTGCTGCCGCTCTCCATTTTAAACGGCGCCGGCTTTCTCGTGCTTGCCGATTTGACCGCGCGCACGATTATCGAGCCATCTGAACTGCCGATCGGGATTATCACAGCCTTAATAGGAGCGCCGGTGTTCGGAGCCATTTTGATTCGCCGGCAGCGCGGAGGTATGTAACATGCTGGATGTTCGCAATCTTTCAGGAGGATACGGCCGCAAAGCCGTCGTAAAACGTGTCGATTTTTCGGTAGCGAAAGGAGAATTTTTCGGGATACTCGGCCCGAACGGCAGCGGAAAAACGACGCTTTTGCATTTGATCAACGGAACGCTTAAGCCGTCGGCGGGTTCTGTCCATTTGGCCGGGAAACCGCTCGAGTCGTACCCGCCGAAGGCGCAGGCAAGGATGATGGCTTCGCTCCCTCAAAAAACGGATCAGGCTTTTTCTTTCACCGTCAAAGAGACCGTTTTGTTCGGACGATACCCTTATCAAAAAGGCTTATTCAGGCAATCTGACGAACGTGATCAACAGATCGCAGACCAAATGATGAAGGAGACCGGCGTGCTCCGTTTTGCCGGCCAATCGATTCATGAACTGAGCGGGGGAGAGCAGCAGCGTGTCTACCTGGCCCAGTCTTTAGCCCAGGAACCTGAACTTCTTCTGCTTGATGAACCGACTAATTTTCTCGATCTTTCCTATCAAAAACAGCTTCTCGATCTGATCAAGTCCCTGACTGTTGAGAAGGGGCTTACGGTCATCGGCATATTTCATGATTTGAATTTGGCCAGCCTTTACTGCGACCGGCTGCTGATGATGAAAAACGGTGAAATAAAAGCGTTGGATGTTCCGGAACGGGTGATTCGGGAACAAACGGTCAATGATGTGTATGAAACGGCCGTCAGCCATTTGATTCACCCGCACAGGCCAAATCCGCAAATCGCAATTGAGCCGCAGCGAGCCGGAAAAACGAAGCGGGCGGTTCCGTTTTCCGAGCTTTTTGAACTAAGTTCTGACGGCTTCTTTTTGCAGACGGATCAACCGCTTCGCACCGTGTCATCATCGCTTGTCGGAGCCGGCATCGGCTGGAAACGGACGTTTATCAGCCGTCATGTGCCGAAAGAGGAGCAACCTGATCAATCGCCTGCTGAATTGGAGCGGTTTCTCGCCGGAAAGGGGATCAGCCCTCATGCCTGCTGTGCTGCGGTGACTTCAGCAAAGCCTGAAAACACGGTGTTCCGGACGTTTTCGGAAGGAGGCGTCTCTCTTTTTGCGGTTGCTGCAGCGTCTTCGGACCGGCCGGAAGACGTCAGCGTATGGGTGATGGTCAATGGCAGGCTGACGGAGAAAGCCTTCATCCAGGCCTTGTTGACAGCGTCTGAAGCAAAGGCTGAAGCGTGTTTGGCTGAACGGGCAGACGGCGCTGAAACATTAGGAAACGATCTGCAGGAAGAGGCTGTGCTGATTGCCGCAGACGGGAGCGGGCTTGAGTTTGACAGCGCACTAAAAGCGTCTCCGCTCGGCGCTTTGATCAGCCGGAGCGTCTATGAGTGCACGGGGGAAGCGATCAGAAAGGGGAATGAACGATGAAGCTGTACACGAAAACGGGCGATAAAGGGAAAACGCATGTGATCGGCGGGCGCGTTGATAAAGACGATGTCCGTGTCCAATGCTACGGGACTGTTGATGAACTGAACAGCTTTATCGGCCTCGCGCTTGCTGAGCTTGGCGATGAACGCTTCAGCGATATCGGAAGCGAGCTTTTAAAAATTCAGCATGAGCTGTTTGACTGCGGCGGCGATTTGGCTTACGTTTCGCCGAATGGGGAAAAGAAGCTAAAGGAAGAAGCGGTTGCGTTTTTAGAGGAACGGATTGATGTCTACAGTGATGAAGCGCCTGAGCTGGAAAAATTCATCCTTCCCGGCGGCTCAAAAGCGGCGGCATATTTGCATGTCGCCAGAACCGTTGCACGACGGGCCGAGCGGCTGGCTGTCGCGCTGATGAAAACGGCCGACATGCGCGAGACGCCGCTCCGCTATTTAAACAGATTATCGGATTATTTGTTTGCCGCAGCCAGAGTCGTCAATTTCAGGCTGGATATCAAAGATGTCGAATATGAAAGAAGCGCGATCGTTTTCAAAGGGTCCGGGAAACGAAAGCAATAAGGAGCCGATGATCCAGCCTTATAGCGGGATCATCGGCTTTTTCTTTTTTTAATGGCTCTGTTAAAGGGAAATGTTAATATTTGATACCTCCATAAAATGCTTTTAAGGATTTAATTGACCTTGATCAATTTAATGTTGCTTATTATAAGTCAGAGTATGAAGAAGTCTATTTTATCCATTCAAAAAAACAAGGTATTAAATTGTAAAGTTTAACTAATGAAAGTGGTGCAGGGAATCCTTTAAAATCACGGGTTCCCCATAATTTAACTAATTATCAACAATCTTTGTCTTCCTTATAGAGATAAACGGCAGACTTGCTCTCAGCTTAACCGCGTCCGACGGAAACCATTTGATTGCCGAATGACTCAAGAGTGCTTTTCAATACATAGCTTCCGGCCGGCAGGTGCTGAAACTCATAAGATCCTCCCGAATCAACTGCTTTTGTTTGCAGTAAAACACCTGACAAATCATATACATGAATGTAATGTTTCTGTCTCCCAAGCTCACTGTTGAGGGACGGCGGAATTTCTCCCGATAAGATAAAACCGGGCTGATCAGTCTTTCACGGATCGATTTGATTGAGGATTTCCAGATCCGGATCTGGCCCGGCTGAAAAATGATGGGATAAGCGTTTTTGTGCTGTGCACTGCTGATAGAGCCTTTCTAACATGTCCAGGTGAAAGCGGATGTCCCGATGGTTCATTGCCTTATCAAGTGCTCGTCTCCCCAATTGTAAACGGATCGCATCATCGTCCAGCAACAGGCGAAGCTTTTCTGCGAGCGCTTCACTATCAGCAGGAGGAATGAGCATGCCGTCAGCACCGTCGCTGATGATCTCTTTTATGCCGCCTGCATTTGCGGCCAAGATCGGTTTTGCGGAAAACTGCCCTTCAAGGATAACGAGCGGGAAAGTGTCGTGCAGTGAAGGCAAAACAATGATATCACTGTGATTCATGAGATGAGGGATGTCATGCCGTTTGCCGAGAAAGGAAATGGCTGAAGCGACTCCAAGCTCACCGGCTAATTGCTCCAATGCTTTCTGCTCCGGTCCCTCTCCTGCCAAAAGATAGTGAAAATCTTCCCGTTCCCGGTGCAGTTTAGAGAGTGCTTCAATCAGGTAGCGATGTCCTTTTACAGGTACAAGGCGAGCGGGACACAAGATGATTTTTGGAATTTGATGACGATCTTTTTTTGAGGAGTTTTTTTCGCTTTGGACAAATGGCTCTTTTACGATTCCGTATGGAATGACTTGAATGTTGGGCGGTGATACGCCGATTTGAATCAGCTGATTTTTCAGCCATTGACATGGAACGGCAACACTGTCTCCTGAAATAGCGCCCAAGTATTCTTCAATTTTAATATACTGCTGTTCACTTCTCGTTTTATCGTAAAATTCCCTTGTCACTTTTGCTTCATGATACTTAAAATTATGAAGCGATACGATCAGCGGCGTGCCCGGGGGCTTGGAACGCGACATAGCTCTTGCCGTCATAAAATCGTGGCAATGAATCAGATCGTAGCCGTTTAAATCAAGCTGCTTAATGGCAAGCTCCAGACTGTATCGCTCCATCTCCCTCCAATAGATCCAGAGCGGATATTTTGCCGTCTAGGTTGGTTGATAGCGGCGGATCAGCTCACATTTTAGGCTGTATTTATCAGCTGTCTGCTGATTGTCGATTTGAATGTTCAGCCATTTTTTATCGTGTGACAATAAGTTAACAGTGTGTCCTTTAGCTTCTAAACTTTTTTTCAAAATATCAATATAGCTGGACGGGCCGTTTGTGTGTGGAGAGTACCGATAATAGGCCATCAATATTTTCATATATTTTCTCCTGCCTGTTGTTAAACTTAAAGGAATTCAATCTCTTAGCATTCATTGTATGTCCGGGAATGAAAAAAGTACGCAGATAAACGAGAAGGTTTTAAAGGGGCAAAAATCATTGATGGATGCTGTATGAGGCGGCTATTCTGGTGCAAAACGCCCCCATAAAAAGCTGATGACGATCCATGACCTGCCTCACTTTATTCGAACGGGTCTGGTCATATAGAAACGAATTTATCATGGAAATAGGGGATTTAAACGCGATCATTACTTTATTCGTCATCGTCCAAAAAATGGGGAGACCGTTTTCAGGGAAATCGAAAATGCCTCATTTTTTCGTCAGAAGATATTTGGGAAAAATACTGAAATGGTATGAAACAAGGATTTCAGCCGTTTTCCGGCAGGGGAAAACGGATTTTTATCGTAAACCTTTAAGTAAGCGTTTTCATTAAAGGGAGGAATGCGAAAAAGGGCAACCGGGAAACAGCCGCCGTCCGCCTGACGGTTTCCAAAGATGGCGACGGGGCGTTCAAAACCGTGCAGGAAGCGGTTGATGCTTTACCGGAGTACAGTCGTGACAGAAAAGAAATCTTTATTAAAAAAGGCATTTATAAAGAGGTGGTTCACATTCCGGCGACAAAGCCGTTTGTGACCCTGATAGGCGAAAGCAAAACCGGAACCGTTATCACGTATGACAATTACGCCGGAAAGGAAAAGGAGGGAGGCGGAAGGTACGGAACGAGCGGAAGTGCCACGGTCTTTATCTATGCCGATCACGTTCAAGCCGAAAATATCACATTTGAAAACTCGTTCGATCGAACGAAAGTCGACACGGACGGTACGCAGGCGGTGGCCGTTTATGCCAAAGGCAGCCGAATCGTTTTCAAGGATGCGAGATTTTTAGGAAGGCAGGATACGTTATTCGCAAATGACGGGACACAGTATTTTGACCAATGCTATATTGAAGGCGATGTCGATTTTATTTTCGGCGGAGCGAGAGCGGTCTTCGAGCATTGTCATATTCATAGTGCCGACCGCGGCTCTGCCGCCAATAACGGCTATATCACGGCTGCAAGCACGCACATCACAAAACCGTTCGGCTTTTTGTTCGCTGGCTGCACCCTCACAAGCGATGCGGCGGACGGAACGGTTTATCTCGGCCGCCCGTGGCACCCCGGGGGAGACCCTGACGCCATTGCGAGCGTTTTATATCAAAACTGTTCTTTGGGCGCTCATATTAAGCCGGAGGGCTGGACAGATATGTCCGGATTTTCGGCTGCTGATGCAAGGCTTTATGAATATCGGAACACAGGTCCCGGAGCCGTGCCTCATCAGGAGAGAAGGCAGCTGTCCGATGAGGAGGCGGAAAGCTGGACGATTGAAAACGTATTAGATGGCTGGAATCCGAAAATAGAATCATAGCTTGCCAAAGAGGAGCGGAGTTTTCGCTCCTCTTTGTGCGGTCTTACAGGAATTACGACTCTGGTCTGACGATAAAATCAATCCGTGACTCGTTTTGTCGAACGCGGAATTTGACTATAGTGAATATATGATCTCGGAAAGGAGGAGCAGACATGAATATAACAGGGAAATCAGTCATCGGCTTTTTATTGATCCTGTTTGGCATCTCGCTGTTTTTCGGAGGCGGCCAAATCGGAGGATTAATTGCAGGGGCAATCGGAGCTGTGCTTTTATTCTACGGAATCAAAAAATGGAATGACGGCCGGTTTGCGAGCGTCATTTTGCTCATCATCGGCTTCATGTTTCTCGGAGGGGCGCTGCCGTTTCTGATAGGCGTGGCAGTCTCCGCTGCGCTGATTTATTTTGGCTGGAGCATGATGAAGCAGGGAGGCAAAAAAGAAGAGAACGGATTTTATTCAGAAAGCAGCAAGCCTTCCGCAGCCTCATACGACACCGGCTTTGATGCGGAGTGGGAAGACTTTTTAAAAAAGAAACAATAATGATAAGGAGGAAGCATGTAATGGCATTTAAAAGAATCAGAGACATGTTTGTCGCATCGATCAATGAAGGATTGGATAAAATCGAAAACCCGCGGGTGATGCTTAATCAATACGTTCGCGACATGGAAAACGACATTTCAAAGGCAAAACATACGATTGTCAAACAGCAAACGATCGCGCAAAGCTTTAAAGGAAAGCATGAAGAAGCTGACAAATTGGCAGCCAAACGGAAAAATCAGGCGCAGCTTGCATTTGATGCAGGGGAAGAGGAGCTTAGCAAAAAGGCTCTTTCAGAAATGAAGTATTTCGAACAAAAAGCTAGAGAATACAAAGAAGCATACGAGCATGCGCACAAGCAGCTCGCTGAATTGAAAGAACAGCTGCAGACGCTTGAGGTCAAGCTCCGCGATGTAAAGGACCGCAAACATGCTTTAATCGCGCGGGCAAACGCGGTGAAAGCAAAAGAGCATATGAACGCTTCCTTCAATAAAATCGACAGCGAAAGCGCGTACCGCGAATTTATGAGAATGGAAAACCGCATTGAAGAAATGGAGGCAAGGGTGAACAGCTATGCCGAGCTGTCAGCGTCTTCAGGCAGTCCGTACAGCCGCGTTGAATATGCGAAAGAGGTTGAAGAAGAGCTTGAAAAAATGCGCGCAAAAAAGGTCGGTCTCGAAAAACAGCCCGCAGCCGGAAATGAATAAACCGGGGCTTTAACAGCACCCTTTTAGCCTGGTGGAAGAGCGGCGCCCCCTGCCGTCTTCCCTTTTCACAATTTTTGATTTCTTTCAAGGACAACTTTCCTTATAATAAGGAGCATACACTTACTGCCGAAAGGATTTATCCGAATGAAAAAAACGGTTGGCAAACTGATGATTATAGCCGGCATCCTGATTCTCGCCGCCTTGGCGTTTAACGGCGGCCGCGGCCTTTTCTTCAGCCCGGAGAAAACGCTTGATTCAGCCAGCGCTTCGCCAAAGAAAATCAAAAGCATCGACATCCGTTCAAAAAGCGTCACGGTGACGGTTAAAGCGGAAAACCGCACTGACATAGACGCCGAACTGTCGGGGTCAAACGCGCGGCTGAAATCGTCCGAGCGGGGAGATGCGCTTGAGCTTTCCGTTCAGCAGGAGGGCTTCCGCTTCTTTTTCTTCCAAAAAAACGAACTGATTGTTAAAATTCCTAATGAATATCAAGATAATCTGTCCATTACCTCCGGCAGCGGAAATGTAAAAATAAGCGGTGACGGTTTATCGTTGCAAAAGGTATCCCTGAGCTCGGGAAGCGGCAACCAGAAGCTCGACGGTTTAGCAGCGAAGGAGCTTTCGGTAAGAGGGACATCGGGAAACATTCGGCTCGAAAACGTTGAAGCGGAGGAAGCCGATGTTCGCTCAACATCCGGGAATACAAAGCTTGATCGTGTCAAAGGAAAGTTTGCCGTCAAGCAGACGTCGGGCAGTTTGGAGGCTGCTTTTTCGGCGGTTGATGCCCCTTTACGCATCAATCAGACCTCCGGAAATGTCAAGCTTGAGCTTCCTGATGACGCGGACATCAGACTGAAAGCAACACTGACGAGCGGAAACATCAAACATTCCTACCCGTTTGATCATACAGAAGGCGACAAACGGACGCTGATTGGAACAAAAGGAAATGGCAAGAATAACATTGAGATTTCGTCCACAAGCGGGAATGTATCGATTGATTAATTGGAAAGAGAGGGGGCCGGAGTCAGCATGCGTCTTACAAAAAAACAACTGATCGGATTGTTCATCGTCCTTTTCGGGATCAGCGTATTTTTACAAAACAGCGGGCTTGGCGACGCGTTGTTCTGGCCGCTCGCCTTTCTTCTTGCCGGATATTTTTTTCATAAAAGTTCACGCCGCTGGCTCGGCTCTGTCATGTATATTTTTGCGGGCTTTTTGCTTCTGAAAGAAATTTTCAGCATTACATTCAGCCTGTTCGGCTTCTTTTTTGCCGCCTTTTTAATTTATGCGGGCTACAGGCTTGTCACAAACCAGCCCGTTTTTGACCGCGATCAGCCTAAAGCGCATGAGAAAGAAAAGCTGGACGCCGAACCGCTGCGGCAAAAAAAGAGCGCCGGCCAGCGCAGCTTTTTCTTCGGCGATGTCAAATACATGAAAAAGCCTTTTGATTTAAACGATTTGAATATTTCCGGGTTTATCGGGGACGTCAAAATCGATTTGTCCAAAGCGATCATTTCAGAGGGCGAAAATACGATCGTCATCACGGGGCTGATCGGCGATGTCGACATCTACATTCCGTCGGATCTTGACGTCTCCATCAGTTCTTCGGCGTTTATCGGCGACATCGATATCATCGGCGAGAAAAAAAGCGGCTTCGGCAACCAAATTTACACCGAGTCTAAACATTACGAGCAGTCGGCAAGACGGGTAAAGATCTCGATTTCCCTGTTTATCGGTGACGTGGATGTGCGGTTCATATGAAAACGAACAGGCTTGCAAATATTCAATGGCGTTCCGTCCGTTTGTCCATGGGTGTCAGCTTTACGATCTTTTTTGCCGTATTGGGATTCATGCTCTTTTATTATCAGCTCGACCCGCGGGTGCTCATCGCTTCGAGATGGTTCGGCATCCCGTTTATCATTTTGCTTTTGTTGATCAGCGCAGCCGTCGGGTTTGGCGCAGGGTACGTGTTTGGCAACAGGCTGAAAAAGCGTCTCGAAAAGTTGATCGAATCGATTTTAAAGTATGAAAACGGCAATTTCGCATACCGCATTCCGTCAATGGGTGAGGATGAAATCGGGCTCGCCGCCGATCAGCTCAATGAAATGGCCGAACGAATCGAACGGCAGGTCGCTTCCCTGCAAAAACTGTCAAACGAAAGGGCCGAATGGCAGGACCAGATGAAAAAATCCGTCGTATCAGAAGAGCGGCAGCGGCTTGCACGGGAACTGCACGATGCCGTGAGCCAGCAGCTTTTTGCGATTTCGATGATGACCTCCGCCATACTGGAAGGAATCGCCGCTTCGGCTGATGAAAAACTCACGCAAAGGCTGAAGATGGTCGAAAAAATGGCGGCCGACGCTCAGAGCGAAATGAGAGCCCTGCTTCTGCACCTCAGGCCCGTCACGCTTGAAGGCAAAGGCTTGAGGGAGGGGCTCAGCGAACTTTTGAACGAGTTCAAAGCGAAGCAGTCGATGGATATCGACTGGGAAATCGAGGATACAGGAAAGCTTCCAAAAGGCGTTGAAGATCATTTGTTCAGAATCGTTCAAGAAGCGCTGTCAAACGTTTTCAGGCATTCGAAGGCGACGAAAGTCTCCGTCAGGCTGCTCCTGAGAAACCGGCAGCTCCAGTTGAAGGTCATTGATAATGGGGAAGGATTTCAAATGGACTCCGTTAAAACGTCTTCGTACGGATTAAATTCGATAAAGGAGAGGGCCAGCGAGGTCGGCGGAGTGGCGGAAATTATATCTTTTTCAGGAAAAGGGACGCAGGTTGATGTGAAAGTTCCGATTTTTGATCAAGAAAAAGGAGAGAAACAAGGTGATTCGAGTACTGCTGATTGATGATCATGAAATGGTAAGAATGGGGCTTGCAGCTTTTTTGGAATCCCAGCCGGATATCGAGGTAATCGGAGAAGCTTCGGACGGCAGGCGCGGTGTTGAGCTGGCTGTTGAGATGAAGCCTGACGTCATTTTGATGGATCTTGTGATGGAGGGGATGGACGGGATTGAAGCAACAAAGGAAATCTGCAGACAGCTTTCCGGCCCGAAAATTATCGTGCTGACAAGCTTTATCGATGATGATAAAGTCTATCCGGTCATCGAAGCCGGCGCCTTCAGCTATTTGCTGAAAACGTCGAAAGCCGGCGAAATCGCAGACGCGATCAGGGCGGCCAGCAATGGAGAACCGAAGCTTGAAGCCAAGGTGGCGGGAAAAGTGTTATCAAAGCTGAGGCATTCTTCGAGTGAGACTCCGCCGCATGAATCATTGACGGCAAGAGAAATGGAAATCCTCAAACTTGTGGCAGAGGGGAAAACAAACAAGGATATTGCAGACGAATTGTTTATCACCATTAAAACGGTGAAAACCCATGTGACAAACATCCTCTCCAAGCTTGAAGTCGATGACCGGACGCAGGCCGCCGTCTACGCCCACCGAAACAAGCTTGTTCAGTAGCAAAAACGAGAAAAAACAGCTTTCGTGTGAAAGCCGTTTTCAGCCGTTCCAATATTTGCGGTCATCAGTCTTGTGAAGTGCGAAAGAATCTGATCCGAAATGTTCTCCGGTTTGTTTCGCCGGCCGGCTCAATTCAGCTTGATTCTCTTCCTCCGGCGCGGTGCCGCCTTTTTGGAAAATGGAATCGAGTTTTTCGGCCAGGACTGCATTGTTCTTTTCCTGCAATTCGATCAGTTTGCTGATGCCGAGCAAAATAAATCCGCCGATGATGCAAAAAGCCGGGGTTGAGAGGTACGAGCCAACCGTAAAAAACAGCATCGACCGGGAATCCTCCATAAATGGATCATACGCGATATCATTGATTATCAAGCCGGACAGAATGATCGCTGCCGCAATCAGGACAATGCCTGTCACCTGTAATATCCGTTTCAAGCTCATCACCCTTTCAAAAACATTCTAACAGAAAAGCGGGCGCCTATCTTTTTTTCGTCTTTCCTTTCGTGCCAAAGTCCTGAACAATTGCATCAATATGGTAGTTGATGTCGGCTTCCGAGAATTTCTCGTCCCAGCGGTATTTGTCTTTTTGCCATTCCTTCGGATAGTTGATGCGGGCGTATTCAGCAAGCTTTGTGACATCCGTTTTTAAATCGTTCTGCATACGGTGGATCACGCGGGTGACCCGCTGGTGGATGTCTCTTTCAACCGCTTGTTCAATCGCATTGACATATGTTTCATTGAAAGAATCCTCACCTCTGTACCAGTCCTCTGACAGCCTTCCTTTGATCTCCGAGTGAATGTCAAATTTGTATTTTCCGTTTTTCCTCGTTGTATGAATCCGGTGATTCATCGAAAATATTTCATACGAAAAAAGATGCCCTTTGTGCCTGGAGTCGATGACTCCGCCGTTTACTCTGCCGATCAGCAAATTCAGCGCTTCAATATCAGAGGATGATATATCGGCGTAATACCGGTTTTTTTTAATGACCGATCCGCCGTCAACCTGGATCTGACCGCCTTTTTCGACGACTCTAGGCATGATGAAAGACAGGCCCATCTGCATTCTGATTGAAATATCCCCCAATGTAACCGGCTCGAGCAGCTTGATGGTCGACGCCCTGTTTTCTGAGACATTATGGATGATTTCAGAAGCGGGGTCTCCCGAATCATCAATGTTCAAAAGCTTGCTCGGCGATCCTGGCGTAATATAGACCTCGCTGCTTCTCCGTAGGCTGTTGTCCCTGATGAACTGATTGATTAAGGCGTCAAGGGCAATATCCGACACGAGTTTTTCCGAAAAAATGATGACCTGGAGGTGCTGCGAGAAAACAGGGAAAACTTTTAAGGCTGTTGACCGGATCGTTTGATGAATCGTAGTCCCGGAAGTTGACACGACTTTGGTCGGATCCTCGCTGCCCGCATTTTGGCCGATCTTTTTCGGATCGAGGATCTGGTACGATAACTTTACCTTTTTATCTCCCTCGCCTTTATCAACGCCAAGGCCGATGGCGATGCTAAACTTTTCGATCTGCCGGCTGTCCCAGCAGCCCGTCAGCAAGAGCAGCAGGGACAGCACCGCCAATATCCCCTTTTTTTTCACGATGCTTTAAACCTCCTTTTAGCGGCGACGAGCAAAAAGATCAGGATCGGAAGCACGCAAAACACGATGAGAAAGATGTATCCCAAATAATCGCTGAACACGATAACGTAATTGCCGTCTTTCAGCAAAATCGATATAAGGAACGTAATCGCCCCGACGAATAAAACGTTTTTCTTAATGGACCATCCGAATATATTTTTAAAGCCTGACGCCGCAAAATAGGTATAGACGACATATGTTGTGTAAAATTGAATCGTCCATATGACGAGCAAAAAGGATTCGAACCTTTCGATGAAAATGCCCTGGATTTCAAACGACTGGAACAAGGAGATCGTCGGCCAGATCATCGTCATGACCTCAGACGCGGTCATCGCTCCTACGACCACACAGAACGTTAAAATATACAATATAACCGGAATGCTGAATCCGATGACAGAAGCTTTGAACAGTTTTTTCTTATTTCTGAGGTATTTGGGCAAAAACATCATTAATTCGACACCCAAAAAGGAAACAGAGACAACCGTCAAACCGTTTTTGACCGGACCGAGCCCAAGTCCGAGGACAGGTCTTAAATTATTGATTTGAAACATCTTTAAACTCAAGCCATAAACGGTAAGAAGAATGACGAGGGTGATAATGAGAAAAAACGGGAAAATTTTCGCCATGTCGCTGATCCCGCCGATGATCAAATAGATCGCGCAAATGATAAACGCAAAAATCGTCACGCCCATCGGGGTGAACTCTAGCAGAAAAAATTTCACCATCTCAGCCATCGCTCTTGCTTCAAAGCTGGCCACCCCAATGAAATATAAAGCAATCATGAGGTTAAGAATATTTCCGATCAGCACGCCGCAGCCCTCTTTTGTATAATTAAAAAAAGAATCAACATTGTGCGTTTTGACGATTTTGGCGTTAATGTAGATGATAAGTAGAAAAACAATGCCTTCAAAAATGATAACGAGCCAGCCGTCGGGGGAGAGCATTTCCCGCGTCAGCGCTCTCGGGAGCGTCAGCAGGCCGGCGCCCAGCATCGTATTTGTAATAATGGCAGCGCCTTCATACCCGCTTATCCGTTGCTGTTGATTTTTTTGAGCCATGATTGTCATTCACCTCGCATTTCTTTATTGGTAGCCGGATGATGGCTTCATCCGAACGCTTTAAGCTGAAAAAGTTATTCGGGTTAAAATACGGCATGCCGAAGCTTCTCTGCCTGACCAAATGGGTGAAAATGACGAGCATGACCAGGATGATCCCGAAGAGTCCAAGTACTGCTGCGACCAGCATGGACAAAAAGCGCAATACCCGAAACGACAGACCCATGCCGTATTGCGGAACCGTAAACGATGCAAGGGCGATGATGCTGACGATGATGACCATGACAGAGCTGACGATGTTGGCTTCGACCGCAGCCTGGCCGATGACCACACCTCCCACCAAACCGATCGTCTGCCCCAGCGGACTTGGAAGACGCAAGCCTGCTTCACGCAAAAGTTCAATCGTTACTTCCATGATCAGCGCTTCAAGGAGCGGCGGAAATGGCACGTTTTCCCGGGTGCTGGCGATGGTAACAGCCAAAGCCGTCGGCAGCATGCCCTGGTGAAACGAGACAAGAGAAATGTAAAACGCCGACAAAAACAGCGTGATAAAAATCGAACTGAAGCGCAAAAGTCTGATCAGGGACGTGGCGATCCATCTCTCATAATAATCGTCCGGAGACTGCATCACCATGCCGAAGGATGCCGGAACGATCAAGGCATATGGCGAATGGTCGATAAAGACGGCGATCCTTCCGTTTAACAGGGCGGACGACACTTTGTCCGGCCGTTCGGTGTTTTGGATCTGAGGAAAAGGCGAATATTTGTTATCTTCGATCAATTCCTCAAGGGCTCCCGAGTCTTGAATGTCATCAGGCCTCACTTTTTTCAGACGCTTTTTCAGCTCCGATAAAATCGACTCATCCGCTTTGTTGTTGAGGTATAAAATCGTTGCTTTTTTATACTTGCTTTTTCCGATCGGAAGCTTTTCAACGGTCAGATCGTGATCGGGGACGCGCTGTCTGATCAGCGCCACATTTGTATCTGTATCCTCGATAAAACCGACTTTCGGACCTCTTACGACATTTTCGGTTTTCGCCTCTGATAAGCTTCGTTTCTTTTTTTCTGCGGTCGGGAGCATAAAAACGGTATTGATCCCGTTCACGAGGAGGATGCATTGGCCGTGAAAAAGCTTATTAAGCGCAGACTCAACCTTGTAGACCGATTCGGCATTCAGCTTGTTCAGCTCTGCGGTAACGTCTTCCAATGATAGGGATTTTTCATCTTTGCAAAGCATCTTGGCGGCTTTTTGCAATTTCGCTTCGTCGCTCAATTCATTGAAATATAAAAAATAAAAAATGACTCCGTTTTTCAGCATTTTTTTATTTTGAACGAGGTCGTCGTTATGTTCGACGTGAGGAAGAAGCAATGCGAGATTTTCATGGATGTGATCCTTGAATTCCGACTGGTTCACGCTGACCACCTGCCCTGTAAGTTTCTGAATTTGGATATAGGTTATCTTATCCTGTAAAAAAAACAATATACTGTGTTACAGTAGTGTTTGGCGAAATTTTCATTACAACAGAGACGGAGTGAGGCAGTTGGCGCAAAATCAGATTAACGGGGAAGCAGGATGAAATCGAAAGCATCATCCGCTCTTTTTCCAAACATTATGACGTGTCATATGTATCAAAGGAGTACGGAAAGACAAACCCTAAATATAAATACAAAAAAGATTCGCGGGTTTATATTGAGCTAAAATTAAAATAAAGCTAAAATTTAAATAAGAGGGTTTTTAAAAGTTTTATTGAAAGTAAAGATGTAGACTAGAGAAGGAAGGGATACATAGTGGATTACAGAATTGAAAAAGATACGATGGGTGAAGTCAAGGTTCCCGCCGATAAGTTTTGGGGAGCCCAAACGCAGAGAAGCAAGGAGAACTTTAAAATCGGTTCTGAGAAAATGCCGCAGGAAATTGTGTATGCGTTTGCAATTTTAAAAAGAAGCGCAGCCATTGCGAATGAAAAGCTTGGAAATCTTGAAGCGGAAAAGGCTGAAGCGATCGCGTCCGTTTGCGACGACATTTTAAAAGGCAAATATGACAGCCACTTCCCTCTTGTTGTCTGGCAGACGGGAAGCGGTACGCAAAGCAACATGAACATGAATGAAGTCGTCGCCAACAGAGGCACGGCCTATCTAAAGGAAAAAGGCTCAAGCTTGAAAATCCACCCGAACGATGATGTCAACCGCAGCCAAAGCTCAAACGACACATTCCCGACAGCGATGCACGTCGCGGCGGTTCTGGCGATTTACGAAAAGCTTGTTCCGGCGATTGACCGCTTGAGAGACACGCTGAATGAAAAGGCTGAAAGCTTTCAAGATGTCGTCAAAATCGGCCGCACTCACTTGCAGGATGCGACGCCGCTTACGCTGGGGCAGGAAATCAGCGGCTGGGTGTACATGCTTGACCGCTCTAAGGAAATGATCCTGGAAGCGACGGAGAAAGTCCGCGATCTTGCCATCGGAGGCACGGCGGTTGGAACAGGGATCAACGCCCATCCGGAATTCGGCAGCAAGGTTGCCGAAGAAATCAGCAGCCTGACCGGGCAGTCTTTCCGAAGCTCACCGAACAAGTTCCACGCGCTGACAAGCCACGATGAACTGACACACGTTCACGGCGCACTAAAAGCGCTTGCAGCGGATCTGATGAAAATCGCCAATGATGTCAGATGGCTGGCAAGCGGGCCGCGCTGCGGCATCGGCGAGCTGACGATTCCTGAAAATGAGCCGGGAAGCTCCATTATGCCGGGTAAGGTTAACCCTACGCAAAGCGAAGCGCTGACAATGGTGGCATCACAGATCATGGGGAATGACGCGACGATCGGATTCGCGGCAAGTCAGGGCAACTTTGAATTAAACGTATTCAAGCCGGTGATCATTTACAATTTCCTTCAATCGGTGCAGCTTCTTGCTGACGGCATGAATTCGTTCCACGACAAATGTGCCGTGGGCATTGAGCCTCATCGTGAGACGATTGAAAAGAACCTGACCAATTCGCTGATGTTAGTTACGGCTTTAAACCCGCACATCGGCTACGAAAATGCAGCAAAAATCGCAAAGCTTGCCCATAAAGAAGGGCTGACGCTGAAAGAAGCCGCCCTTAAGCTCAATCTGTTGACAGAAGAGCAGTTTGACGAAGTGGTCAAACCGGAAGAAATGGTCAAGCCTAAAGCATAAACGAAAACGGCCGCACAATTGCGGCCGTTTTTCCTGTTCCGCCGGTCACACGGAATTCAGGAGGACCTTTTGACCAGGCGGTCGAGCTTGTCCGCTTCTTTACGAAGCGCTTCATATTCCTTTATATTCAGCAGCATTCCTTTGATGATCGCGTTTTTCGGCTGCCGTTTCTTCAGCTCGTCCTCCAATATGTCAAGGCTTTCCGTCAGATCGCTTGGGGGGGCACCGTCAAAGTGTTTGTCAGCCTTGATCCGCATTTCTTTGATAAGCGCTTCTTTCAGGGGATCGAACGTATAAAACGGGCCGAACCACTCGTCCGCTTTTTCGATGGAAATCAGGGATTTTTCTTTCCGTTTCATCATCCCATTCGCAAGATCATCGAGGCGGTTCAGTATATGTCCGGCAAGCGTATGCAGATCGAAAGAGTGATGCAGCAAAATCATCAATTCAAGATAGACTTCGCTCATTCCGCTGATCATAAAGCACAGCTCAGCGCTGTACGGATCGATGTCCTTTCCGTATATGTTCCGAATGTTTTCGATATGGAGCCTGAGGGTGGCCGAGCGCATTTTTTTGGCAAACGCTTCAATTTCTCCGTTCACGGGAAGCGGCCGTTCCATGAATTGCATCTGAATAAACTCTTTATGTTCGAGAATATTTTCAAAAAAAACGATGAGCTGCTTTCGGTAAGCATCGCGAGGATTGTCATTTTCCGTCTGGATTTTATGGATCCGCGTAAACACTTTGTCATAGTAATAGTGAAGCACAGAAAGGAGAAGCGCTTCCTTCGATTTGAAATAGATGTAAAAAGCGCCTTTTGAGATTTGGCATTCCTTCGCAATTTCTTGAACTGAAGTTGAATTATAGCCTTTTTTGGCAAAAAGTTTAATCGCTGTTTCAATAATGGCTTTCTCTTTTTGTTTCACGTCTTTCACCTTCCCGAAAGGTTGCCGCCCTCCGTTTTTTGCGGGCGCACGGTCTGACTGGCGGGTCAATTCTTTTGTCCCGTTATATTTTTAACTAGATTGTAACTTGTTTTTTTGTTTGATATTATTTATATTATAAAGTAAGGTGACCGAGTGGTCAAAAATATGCTAAGAAAGGGTGAAGTTTGTTGAAAGAAATCGATGAAATGATCAGCCGACTGCGCAGCCGGGGCATTAAAGTGGACAAGGTCAAATACCCTAAACACATACTGACGGAAAAGAAATGGTTAAAGCAGCCGAAGAAAACGGTCAAACCGAATTACCGAGATTTTAACGGCTATTCGTTTATTTAGAAAAAAGACTGCAGCTGAAACTACAGTCTAATTTCTTGGAACGGATATTGAGTAACATACGCCGGTTTGATCATTCCGAATGGTCATATCAGCATGATGGAGCGTCAAAATTCGTTTAACGATGCTGAGTCCGATGCCGAATTCGCCTTTCTTCCCTTTATTAAAAGGCTCGTACAGGCTCGAAAGCATCTCTTCTTCGATGTGTGGTCCATCATTTCTAATCGTGATCATGATCTGTTTTTTCGTCGATTTGACGGTGATTTCGATGAGCGTTTCCGCATAGCGGATTTGGTTTTCAAGGACGTTTTCCAACAGCTTGCTCCATTGTTCCTGATCACCCGTCATTACTGTTTCCTCTTCAAGATCAATCTTCCAGTCAAGCTCTTTTTTAGACCATCTTAAACGTTCGACCACTTCTTCAATGACCTCTTGAATATTAAACGTTCCATAATGTCTTTCCTGTTTTAATAAATAATCCAGCTTTGTCAGGTAAAGCAGATCTTTAATCTTCTTTTCAAGCTTTTCGGCTTCGCCTTCGATGACTTGAATCGTGTTTTCAAGGTCTCCTTTGGGGTAAATGCCGTCTTTGATCGACTGTGTATAGCCGCGGATGACCATGACGGGCGTTTTCAAGTCATGTGAAATGTTTTGCAGAAGCGTGCGCTCTGTTTCATCTTTTTGAATCAGTTTCTGACGCATGTCCTCAATGGTATGGCCGAGCTTTCCGATTTCGTCTTCCCTGTCGACGATGACCGGATCATCCCAGTCCTGTTTGGAAATCCGCTTGACGTGTTTTTCGAGTGTGACCAGCGGCCTTGACAAATATTTTGCCAGCCATATGGACGGAATCCAGCTCAGCAGAATGACGACGGCAAGAATGAAAAAAAGCTGTTTGAACAGCGTGTATGATAAGTCGTCCCGATAGGAATCAAGCGCATAGGACAATAAAAGAAACGTCTCGTCCTGGGTGCTGATTTTTTTCAGGACAAAGAAGATGTGCTGGCCGTTGACGGTCTCCGAATACCTTTTGGATGCTGAGTCCTGTTTTTTCGCCAGCTTCTGCACCTTTGAGATAAAGGAGTCCGGCAGAATTTGCGGATTTTGATAGACGGTCCCCTTTTCTGGCAACAGGACGTGCTGAACATAGCGGTTTGCGCTTCGCGAGTTTCCCCCAAAGCCTCTGTCAGGCGAGTCGGAAAATCCGTATTGTGTCAGGACGTGTTGTTCGTTTTCAATGTTTGTGTAGATCTCATTTGTAAAAAAATTGCGTAATGTGTTAGAAAAGAGAAACATCAGCAAAATCGAAACGGTTAATAGAATTCCGCAGATGACCGTCCAGATTTGAAAGGCGAGCGATTTATTTTTCATGCTTTCAACATCCTGTATCCAAATCCGTAAATGGTTTCTACTTTAAGGTCGGGCATTTTTTTGCGCAGCCTTCTGACCAGATCGTCAACGACGCGGTCTGTTCCGAAGTAATCCTCTCCCCAGACATGGGTCAGAATATCTTCCCTTGAGAAGGCGCGGCCCTGATTGTTCATGAAAAGGAGCAGCAGATCGAATTCCTTTGACGTCAGACTGATCTTCTTATCATCTTCATACACTTCCCTCAAGCTTTCGAACACCCGGTACTTGGCAACGGACAACCCTTTTTTATGATCCGGCGCGTCTTTCTTATAGATCAGCTTGAGCAGCTTTTGAACGCGGATGATCAGCTCCCGCGGAAGAAAAGGCTTTGATATATAATCGCTGCTGCCGAGTTCGAGACCCAGCACTCTGTCGATATCCGCATCCCGGGCTGAAATGAAGATGACCGGGACGTCGGGATCTTCATTTTTTATTTCTTTTATTAGCGCATAGCCGTCGATATCTGGTAACATAATATCGAGAATCCATAAATGAGGTGACTGGCCGATGTGCTGTCTGGCGCTTTCGCCGTTTAGAAAAGACGTGACATGCCAGCCTTCACTCTCTAAATATTTCGTCAGCAGTTCATTTAAATTCTCTTCATCTTCAACTAGATAAATGGTGTATGACAAGGGGTTCACATCCTTTCTACGTCATTATACTAGTTTTAACATAAGTCTGGTCGATTTTCATAATTTCACATATTCTTTTCATTTTTATCCCACAATGTTTGGCTAGGATGCTGATAAGGGAAGAAAGGAAAATTGTAATTGTGAAAATATAAGGCCGGGTGTCTCTTTTTTTGCGCGTGTTAAAGCTTTCTGCCATTTTCGGATAGTTGAAGATAAGAAAAACAAAGGAAGTGTACGCTTATGGATGTTAGACGCGATGACGAACGCAAAAGAGAAAATGAACAGCCATTGCAGGAAGAGGCGAAAATACCGCAAACGGCAAGTTCCGAAGAGCAAGAGCCGGAGCAGCCGATAAAGAAGCCCGAGCTGATTATGAAACAGGATACAGATGAACAGTCAGATAATATGTATAAAGAAACAGCGGCAGCTTTGGAAAATGCAAAGGAAACAAGAACGGCAAAAGAAAAGCGGCGCAAGGCTTCATGGCTGAGCCCGATTTTGGGAGGCATCATCGGGGGCGGCCTCGTCCTCGGCATTTCGCCGTATCTGCCGGTCGATAAACATAACGATGCCGTTAAAGAAAGCCAGACGGAACCGAAACAATCGCAAAATTTTTCGACAAAGCCCGTGACAGATGCCGATAATGTTCCGGATATGGTTGAGGATTTGGAGTCGACGATCGTCGGGGTTTCCAATATTCAAACGAGCTTCGGTTTTTCTGAGGATGACGTGGAAGAAAGCGGAACAGGATCAGGCGTCATCTTTAAAAAAGACGGGAAAAAAGCTTACATCATCACGAACAACCATGTTGTTGAAGGGGCCACAAAGGTGACCATCTCTTTATACAACGGGAAAACGACGGATGCGAAAATCATCGGCAGCGATGCCTTAACAGATTTGGCTGTTTTGGAGATTAGCAGCAAAGGCATTGATAAGGTTGCAAGTTTCGGAGATTCCTCAAAACTGCGCGCCGGCGAAAAAGTAATCGCGATCGGGAATCCTCTCGGCCTGCAATTTTCGCGAACGGTTACAGAAGGAATCATCAGCGGCGTCAACCGGACGATCGAAGTGTCGACGTCTGAAGGGAAGTGGGATATGAACGTTCTTCAGACAGATGCCGCGATTAATCCGGGGAACAGCGGCGGACCTTTGATCAACAGCGGCGGACAGGTCATCGGCATCAACAGCTTAAAGATCAGCCAAACCGGCGTTGAATCGCTTGGTTTTGCCATTCCGAGCAATGACGTTGAGCCGATCGTCGATCAGCTGCTGGACAAAGGAAAAGTCGTACGGCCGTTTTTAGGCGTTCAAATGATCGATATGCAGCAGGTTCCTGAGCAATATCAGCAAAATACGCTCGGTCTCTTTGGCGACCAGCTGAATAAAGGCGTTTACGTCGACAAAGTCTCGCCTGGATCGCCGGCTGCTGACGCAGGAATGAAAGCCGGTGACGTTATCGTGAAAATGAACGGCAAAAGCATTGAAACGACTTCTGATTTGAGGAAGATTTTATACACCGAAGCGAAAGCGGGAGATACAGTCTCGTTTGAGGTTCTGAGAAAAGGAAAAGAAAAAACGCTGAAAGCAAAGCTTACGGAAAGCAAATCATAACATTGAAAGCCATGGCAGCTGTGTGCCATGGCTTTTTTGTTACTCACCCAAAAATGAAGAAAGCATCCAAATTTGTTTATCAATTTCCTCAGTCAAGCCGATATAAAGGTCAGCGGTGGCATTGTCTGATTTTTCTTCCGCAAGCTCGATAATATGTTCGATTTCCTTGCGGATTTGGCGGTAATCGCTGACAAGCGCGGAAACCATGTCAGACGCCGTTTTTTCAGTGCTTGCCTCTGAGATGGTGCCGTGATCAAGGTATTCTTTCATCGATGCGAGCGGCTGTCCGCCGATAGCTAATAATCGTTCAGCGACAACATCGGCCGTTTCTGCAGCATGGTTGTAAAGCTCTTCGAATTTTTCGTGAAGTGTGAAGAACTGCGGTCCTTTTACATACCAGTGAAAGCGGTGAAGCTTCGTATAGAGGATGAACCAGTTTGACAAATTCGTGTTAATTGAGTTTTCAAGTACCGGATTTTGCTGTTTTAATTGTTGAGAGATCATGTGATTTCCTCCTCGTGTTTTTCATTTGTTAATTATATTATAACAAATATAAAATTAAAATCAATACTAAATTATAATTATTTTAAATAACGTTTTTGATCGAGCTTTTTGCTGACGGCCCGCTCCCAAAAACGCCACGGAAGGAATGAATGCAAAAAGATCAGCAGGCGGACGCCTTTGCCGATCGGATAACGGAGTTTTTTCAGCCGTTTTTTCAACGCGAGCCTGCCGATCAGCTCTGCCACTTCTTCCGGGTTTCCGTAATTGCTCCGGCTGTCGGCGATGTAGGCTGAGATTCGTTCAAAGTATGGGCCGTATTCCGAATCAGGCTTAGGAAAAGCGACGTGCTCCGTAAAGGAGGTATCCCAAATTCCCGTCCTGTATGAGCCTGGCTCAACGACGGCAACGTCAATGCCGAAAGGTCTGAGCTCAAGGCGAAGGCTTTCGGAAAATCCTTCAACCGCGTGTTTTGAAGAAGCGTAAGGCGAGAAAGCCGGAAAAGCGATCTGTCCGCTTATGCTGCTGACATTGATGATTTTTGCCCCGGCGTTTTTTTTCATATGAGGGAGGACGGCTTTGGTCACTGCGATGAGGCCGAACACATTTGTTTCATATTGGTTGCGGTAATCGGACAATGACAAATCTTCGGTAAATCCACCGAAAGCCGTTCCCGCATTGTTAACGAGAAGATCAACCGCTCCGTACTCCTTCAGCTTGTCTGAGAATGATGCGACCGATTCTTCTTTTGTTACATCCAGCTCCATCACCGCGATTGAAGTTTCGGCATTGCAGGCCGCAATCTGTTGTTTTAATGCTTCGGCTTTTTCGGGATGTCTCACCGCCGCAATGACAAAATGCGTGCCGGCGAGCTTCAAAGCGGTCAGCAGTCCGATTCCGCTGCTTGCCCCTGTTACAATTGCAGTTTTATTTTTCAATGAATTTCCTCCGTTCGAATGCTTATTGACTAATAACCCTTGCAGGGGGAAATAAATCGTTGCTAAAATTTTAAAGACCTATTTTTCAAAAAAGTAAAGCAAGGTGAGACGATGGACGGCAAATTAACCTTCCTGCTTCTTATTGTACTATGCCCGGCGCTGTTTTTTCATGGTTCGGCAAAAGCCGCCGAAAAGCACATGAAAAGCGTTTCCGCTATTTTGATCGATGAGAAGTCGGGACAGGCCATTTATGAAAAAAACAGCAGCAAAAAAATGTATCCGGCCAGCATCACAAAAATCGCCACGGCGATTTATGCCATTGAGAAAGGAAATTTGAAGGACGATGTTAAAATCAGCAAAAAAGCTGCTGAAACGGAAGGGACAAGCGTTTATTTGGAGAAAGGGGAAATCGTTCCGCTCAGGAAGCTGCTTCAGGGGCTGCTGATGAATTCCGGAAACGATGCCGGAACGGCGATCGCTGAACATATGAGCGGAAGCGTTGAACGGTTTGCCGGCGATTTGAACGCGTTTGTCGCTGACCGGGCCGGCGCGGTCGATACACATTTCACCAATCCTCACGGGCTGTTTGACAAAAATCATTACACGACAGCCGCAGACATGGCGAAAATCACGGCATATGCCATGAAAAACGAGACGTTTCGGGTGCTTTTTTCAGAAAAGGAGACAGCCTGGCACGGCAAGACGTGGGATACAACGCTGAAAAACCATCACCGGATGCTCATCGGAGAAATTCCGTACAAAGGGATTACAGGGGGGAAAAACGGATTTGTGAATGAATCAAAGCATACGCTTGTGACGACGGCCGCGCGCGGTCAGCTTCACTTGATCGCCGTTGTGATGAAGGCCGATGATCAAAAGACGATGTACGATGACACAAAAACGCTGCTGGATAAAGGATTCAACGGCTTTGAAACCGTTACATACGAAAAGGGCAGACAGTTCACAGATCAAGACGGCGTACGGCATAAGCTGACGGAGCCATTATTTGTTACGAAAAAGAAGGGGGAAGCGCTGAAGGAAAAGCTGGGAAGCGACGGGGCCCTAAAGATTGAAGGTGAAGACGGCAGACTGATTCGTTCCCTGCAAATCGCTGAAAAACCTGAAGGCGATGACCAAACCAGCGGCATCGCAGGCGCACGGAATGAACAGCAGCTAAGCGGCGGGTTGTTCCTGTTTCTGCTCGGCTTATTTGGGCTTATCACAACAAGCTATGCGGTAAAACGGCTGCGGCAGCTTTAGAAGCTGGAGCCGTCTTTTTTTTTTAACCCGGACAGGTAAATTTATCTTATAATGGAATCATTACGAAAAAAGGGGGACTGGTCATGGCTTTACAGCATCTGAAGGATACGTGGGATCTCGACGTCTTTTTTAAAGGGGGAAGCGATTCCCCGGCTTTTCAAGCATATTTAAAGGAGATTAAAACCTTGATTTCTTCTTTTAAGGAGAAAGCCGATGCCCTTGACGGAGCGAAAGCGGAGTCCGGCGGACTAAAAGACGCGATCGAACTTTTTGAGACAATCGATGTGAAAATCAGGCAGTCAGACGCATATGTCGGCTGTCTGCAAGCACAGAACATGACAGATTTAAAAGCGAACGCCCTCAATTTTGAAGTAACCCGGCTGAATGCGGATTTCCAAAAGGTTCTGGTCATTTTCGACAACAAGCTTGCCGATATAAATGAAGCCCTTTGGGAAAAGGTTCTCAATGAATGTTCAGACATCGCTTTTATATTAAATGAGAGAAGATCGAGGGTGAAAGAAAAGCTCGGAGCAAATCAGGAATCGCTGATCGAAGGCCTTGCCGTCGACGGGTATCATGCGTGGGGAGATTTATACAACAGCATCATCGGTCAAATCCAGATTCCTTATGAAGAAGACGGAGAAACGAAAATCCTCTCGGTCGGACAGGCGAACAACCTGACATCCAAGCCGGACAGGAAGATCCGCAAATCCGTATCCAAAAATCTTGACCATGCATGGGAGCAGCACGCAGACCTTTTCAGCAGCACGCTCAATCATCTGGCGGGTTTCAGGCTGAACGTTTACGAGGCGAGAGGCTGGGAAGATGTGCTGAAGGAGCCGCTTGAAATCAACCGGATGAAACGGGAAACCCTTGATGCGATGTGGCAGGTCATTATCGACCATAAACAGCCGTTTGTCGATTATCTCAAGCGTAAGGCTTCCCTTCTCGGTTTGGAGAAGCTGGACTGGTTTGATGTCGATGCACCGCCAGGTTCGGCTGCAAAGGAATATTCATATGACGAGGCGGCCAATTTCATTACCGAGCAGTTTGAAACGTTTGGCAAAAAGCTTTCTTCATTTGCAGAAAAAGCGTTCAAAGACAGATGGATTGAGGCGGAAAACAGAGGCGGCAAACGGCCTGGCGGCTTTTGCGCCAACTTTCCGGACAGCCGCCAATCGAGAATTTTTATGACTTATTCCGGAAGCGCCTCTAACGTGTCAACCCTCGCCCATGAGCTTGGCCATGCTTTTCATCAGGAAGTCATAATGGACGTAAGGCCGATGAACAGGGCGTATGCGATGAATGTGGCGGAAACCGCTTCAACCTTTGCGGAGATGATCACAGCCGATGCCGCTTTGCAACAGGCTGATTCAGATGAAGAAAAGCTCGTCCTCCTTGAGGATAAAATTCAGCGCAGCGTCGCCTTTTTCATGAATATACACGCAAGGTTTTTATTTGAAACCCGATTTTATGAAGAGCGCAAAAACGGCGTCGTTTCCGCCGGCAGGCTGAACGAGCTCATGGAAGAGGCCCAAAGGGAAGCATTCTGCGGGGCGCTTGGCGAGTACCATCCGTATTTTTGGGCTTCAAAGCTGCATTTTTATATTACGTCGATCCCGTTTTATAATTTTCCGTATACGTTCGGCTATCTGTTCTCGCTCGGCATCTATTCAAGAGCGCTGAAAGAAGGGCAGGCGTTTGAAGAAAAATATATCGCGCTTTTAAAGGATACGGCTTCCATGACGGTTGAAGATCTGGCAATGAAACATCTCGGCGCCGATTTGACAAAGCGCAATTTCTGGGAAGAAGCCATCGCCCTTGCCGTCCGGGATGCAGAACAATTTTTGGCGCTGACGTAAAAAGAGTCATCCTCTTATTGAATGAGTTACAGCAAACGTGGATATACCTAAGAATAATGTGCATATAGGAGATGAAACTGTATGAACGTATGTCGGATGGCCTCGATTGCTGTGCTCATCGTTTTGCTAAACGGCTGCCAGGCGGCGCCCGGGACATATCCGGAAGGCCGGAAGGCGGCTATAGAGGATGCGCCCGTTTCAGATGTAAAAAGCGTACCGTTCGATTTGTTTGCGCTGAAGGTAAACTATGGGGACGGAAAACACAATACATTTGAAGCAAGATACCAGAAAAAGGAGCATGAAGAAGCTGAAATCAAAGACAAATTGAATGATGCGGACCGTGAAGGGGAAGAAGCGTTAAATGAAATGAAAATGGTGTTAAGCGAACTCCCGGTGTCCAAATCTGAAAAAGAATCGGCAGTCATTTGCAATGTACTTGAGGCATTTAATCTAGATAAAGGATACGACCGGTTTCAGCTGAGGGTGACATGGCCAGATGGAACGTCAAAAGTATATATCGGTAAATCGTAAAGGAGCACCCTCTCTTATGAGGGATGCTCCTTTTTAGTTTGCATTCGCAGTTTGGCAGTGAGTGTCTTTATGATTTGAGAAAATATGTTTCGATGTCATTGAGAAACAGGTTTGCCGCTTTTACGCCGCCGGCCGTCGTCCAGATGGCGTCATCGACTTCGTGCGCATTTCCGGATTTAACGGCATTCAGCTTTTTCCAAAGCGGATCGCTTGTCCAATCGTGTTGCCATGTGAGCGCATCTTTTTTGCTTTCAGCCGGCTGATATGTGAAGTAAAACAGGACATCCCCGTCCATTTCCGGAATCGATTCTTTGCTTTCCGTCATAAAAGCAAATTTGTCTTTTTGCTTTTCAAACAGCTTTTTCTGCTTGTCCGGGAAATCGAAGCCAAGCTGTTTCAAAATGATTCCCGGGAATGAGTCTTCATAATAAATCCTCGATTGGCCGGCCATAAATCTGATGACGGAAACCCGTTTCTTTTTCTTGTCGCCGAGCTTTTCGCTTAAGTCGCTGACGCGTTTATCAAAGTCCTGTAACACTTCTTTTCCTTTAGCCTCTTTGTTGACCGCTTTCGCATAGAGCGAGAAGTTGTCTTTCCATTCGCCGCGGAGCGTTTCGGAGAAAACCGTAGGTGCGATTTGGCTCAGCTTGTCATATATTTTTTCCTGCCTCATTTTATTCCCGATGATTAAATCAGGCTTCAGTTCGGCGATCGCTTCGATATTCGGCTCGCCTTCGAGTCCGACTTCTTTAACGCCTTTCATCTCATCTTTGATATGGCTGTACCATGGATCGCCCGTCCACGATTTGACCGCGCCGACCGGCTTAATCCCGAGTTCCAGCAGCGCTTCCGTTCCTTCGTTTGTCAGTACGACGACCCTTTTGGGATTAGCCGGAACTTTAGTCTCAGTGCCCATCGCGTGTTTTACGGTTATCGTATCCTTGCTTTTACCGCCTGACGAGCCGTTTTGATTGCCGCCGCTGCATGCAGCAAGGGTTGAAAGCGTTAACATAGAGATGAATCCAATCATTAACCACTTTTTCATGTGCGTCCTCCTTAGAGTGAAAATCATTTTCATTCTGATCTTAATTTTGTCCAAGAATTTTGTCAATTGTTAATTGAAAATGATTTTCAAGATCAGTGTAATCTGATACAATAATGAGTAGATGTGGAGTTAAAGTAGGAGAATTGAAATATGCTCTTTACGACAAATAGATATAGAACGATCGCACTACTAGCTTTCATTTTGATTTTAATTGCCGCCGTTTGCTTAAGCATCGTCTACGGCTATACCAATACGTCCTGGACGACGGCCTACAAAGCGTTCACCGATTTTAACGGTTCAAACGAGCACCTTGTTATACAAAACGTGCGTTTGCCGCGCGCCCTGATCGCCGCAGTTGTAGGCGCTTCTCTCGGCGTTGCCGGGGCTTTGATGCAGGCGATGACGAAAAATCCCCTTGCATCTCCCGGGATATTCGGCATAAACGGCGGAGCCGGCTTTTTCGTGGTCGGCGCTCTGTTTTTCTTTCATGTCGGTTCGCTTCAGGCGATAGCGTGGATTTCGTTTTTTGGCGCCGCTTTTGCTGCTTCAGCCGTCTATTTTATCGGCTCACTCGGAAGGGAAGGATTGACTCCTGTGAAGCTGACCCTTGCCGGAGCGGCAATGACGGCATTGTTTTCTTCATTGACGCAGGGAATGCTGTCCGTCAATGAAGCGGCTTTAGAACAGGCGATCTTTTGGCTCGCGGGATCTGTGCAAGGACGCAGCCTCAGTCTGCTGACCTCTGTCCTGCCGTATATCGTGCCGGCGTTCATGATCAGTTTTTTGCTGGGTTCCAAGATTAATATTTTGACGATGGGAGAGGACGTGGCCAAAAGCCTCGGGCAAAAGACGTGGCTGGTCAAAGCGCTGATGGCGCTGTCCGTCATTCTGCTTGCCGGCGGATCGGTGGCGGTTGCCGGACCGATCGGCTTTATCGGCATTGTGATTCCGCATTTTGCGAAATACATCGTCGGCCAGGACCATCGCTGGGTGCTTCCTTATTGCGCCGTGCTGGGTGCGATTTTGCTCGTCGCCGCCGATATCGGCGCGAGGTATCTGATCATGCCTGAAGAGGTGCCGGTCGGTGTCATGACTTCAATCATTGGAATCCCCATTTTTGTGTACATAGCGAGAAGGGGGTTCCAACATTGAAAAATTATCGTACACTTCGGATCGGAAAAGGCGGCGTTTCCTTTTTGATCGGCCAAAAAGCGCTGTTTTCACTCATCGTCTTATTGCTGGTTACCGTGTTTGCCGTCGTAGTCAGCGCAGGTGTCGGCGAACGGTTTATATCACCGGGCACCGTCATGCGGACGTTTTTTGGCATCGGTGATCCTGCGGATGAGCTGATTATTATGTCATTCAGGATGCCGAGGATTTTGGTCGCCTTGTTTGCGGGAATCTGTCTGGCTGCATCCGGTGCCGTCCTTCAAGGGCTGATCCGCAACCCGCTCGCGTCGCCCGACGTTATCGGCGTGACCGGCGGAGCAGCTGTTGCCGTTGTCTTGTTTCTCATGCTGTTTTCCGACGGCACTGGCGCGCTGACCGTCAGCATCGGCTGGCTTCCTGTCGCCGCGTTTATCGGGGCGGCTTTGGCGGGAATGCTCGTTTATTTTCTGTCTTATAAAAACGGCGCCTCGACTTTTCGGCTTATATTGATCGGCATCGGTTTTTCGATGCTGGCCCAGTCTTTGACGACGCTGTTTATGATGAAAGGTCCGATATACAGAATATCGCAGGCAAATGTTTGGATTACCGGATCAGTATATGGATCGAACTGGCAGGATGTGTACATTTTAATCCCGACGGCGTTCATTCTTTTGCTGGTGTGCGCCGCAGCTTCCAGAAGCGTCAACATTCAGACGCTCGGGGAAGAATTGGCGACGGGTGCGGGGAGCTCCGTTCAGCGGAACCGCTTCCTGCTCCTTCTACTCAGCACCGCTCTTGCCGGAATTGCTGTCGCTTTTGCCGGAACCGTCGGATTTGTCGGCCTGATGGCGCCTCATATCGCAAGACGGCTTGTCGGCTCTTCATTCGGCGCCCTCCTGCCGGTCGCATCGCTGATCGGCGGATTGCTCGTGCTGACGGCTGATATCATCGGCAGAACGCTGTTTTCTCCCGTTGAAGTCCCAGCCGGCGTATTCACAGCCGCGATCGGCGCCCCTTACTTTATCTACTTGCTGTATAAAAGCAGAAACCAATAAAAGGAGAGATTTCATTTATGAGTGCCATTTCGACAGAAACGTTAAGCTTAGGTTATGGAGAAACGATCATTATTGATGAGTTAAACTTAACGATCCCAAAAGGTGAAATCACTGTATTTATCGGCAGCAACGGCTGCGGTAAATCAACTCTCCTTCGGTCTCTCGCGCGTTTGATGAAGCCAAAAGGCGGTTCCGTGCTGCTGGAGGGAAAATCGATCGCCAAGCTTCCGACAAAAGAGGTCGCGAAAGAGCTGGCCATTCTTCCTCAAGGACCCGCCGCTCCGGAAGGCTTGACGGTTCTCCAGCTCGTCAAACAGGGAAGATATCCTTACCAAAACTGGCTGAAGCAATGGTCGGCAGAAGATGAAGAAGCCGTTAATAAAGCCTTAAAAGCGACAAGAATGGAAGAGCTCGCAGAGCGCACGGTCGATTCGTTGTCAGGCGGCCAGCGCCAGCGCGCCTGGATCGCGATGACGCTCGCCCAGGAGACGGACATCATTTTGCTGGACGAACCGACGACATATCTGGATATGACCCATCAAATCGAAATTCTTGACCTGCTTTTTGAATTAAATGAAACCGAAAAGCGCACAATTGTGATGGTGCTCCATGATTTGAACCTCGCCTGCCGCTATGCTCATCATTTGGTGGCCATCAAGAATAAGCAGATCTACGCGGAAGGCAGGCCTGAATCGATCATCAACTGCCAGCTTGTGCAGGATGTATTTGAAATGGACTGCGAAGTGACGAGAGACCCGCTTTTCGGAACGCCGCACTGCATTCCGTACGGCAGGGGAAGATGCATCGTCCAGCGGGTGGTTGAGTCCCATGCTTAATTTAACAGAAAAGGAGCTTGAGTCTTTGCTTCGTTTCGGCCTCGGAACGAAGCGGACCGGCTCCTTATTGTCTGTAAAAGGCGCACAGCTTTTACATGCCGGTTTTTTAAAGCGGTATCTGGGGGAGATTAAAGGCGGGCTCAACGCTCCGAATGAGAAAGTCGCCGCTTCTTTAATGATGAGACGCTGCGGGATGATGACGGCGCTTCATTTTTACCTTTTTACCGCTTGCGGAAAACGTTTGCCGGCTGATCCTTCCTTGATGTCATGGGAAATTGACGACGGCGGCCAAGGATGGGCGCCGTCGTTTTATTTTGAACAGGAAGCGGAAGTCGTTCAAGAAAACCGCAGGCAGGAGTTTGAAAAACTGACGGAAGACGTTTTCAAACATCATGTGGATAAGCTGATAACCGCCTGTTTTCAGGCATGCTCGATTTCAAAAAAGATTCTCTGGGAAAATATTGCGGTTTATCTGTTTTGGATGTATGAAACATTGCAGACGGAGATAACGGATCCGGCGCTGAAAAAACAGGCGGAACAGGATTTTTGTTACATATTGTATGAAGCAGAGCCGGACCTTTTTGGAGCAGACGTATGTGAAAATCCGCTTGCTAAGTTTTATCAGGGGCAAGACGCGGAACAGACCCGCTCAACCTGCTGCTTGTATTATGTAACGGACAAAAGCGGCGTAACCTGCAGTACATGCCCGAGAAAAAAGCAAAAAGAAAGGGTGTCATGATGGAGCAGAAGCTTCAGGAGCAGCTTGACGGACTGGTCGAAAAATATACGGAGCTGCTTTTAGGAGAGACGGATGAAGAGCTTCAGGAGCAGGTGAAGATGTGGATCATTTATACGCATATCGCAAAAAGCATGCCCCCGCTTGCAAAGCATTGGAATCAAGCATATCCGGATGCAAAGCAGGGGATAAAAGAAGTAATCCAAAGCATCAAAAACATGAATGAAGCGCATCGCGCCAATCGGGAAAAATAAGCAGAGAAATCTCCCGGGATCTCTGCTTATTGGCTTTGCTGATAAGGCGACTGGCTTTGCAGATCTGCTTGAAACTGCTGGTATGTCTGCTGGATCTTTTGCCCGTCTTCCGCCTCCACTTTGTACCAGCCGTTTTGAAACATGACCTCGTATAATCTCCGCTGCGCGTTTTGCGCTTCATTGAAAAGGGTCTGGATTCCCTTATAAAGCGACTCATGGCTAAGCTCATTCAACGCTGTGGAGTATGCGGAAGTGATATATTTTTCGGTTGTCAACAACTCATTGACAAAATCCCTGTCATTCATTGCACTCGTTTTTGGAACCGGTGTTTCCTGGTTGCCGATTTTCTGCTGGTTTTGCTGGTTCATGTTTGCCCCTCCTATTGCATATACCCTGACGGATTCTCGTTTTGCCCTTGACGAAGGTGGTTCAGGATCGCGTTGTAGTGGCTGTGGTGCATTTGACCGACACGATCAAGCTCTGCTTTGAGCGACTGATCCTGACACTGCCCCGCCATAAAATGAGCTTTTTTCATCGCAAGCAAGTTCCAGTTCAGCATGTCCTGCAAATACAAATGATCCTTCGTCGAAATTACGGGCGGCGGTGCTGCCGTTCCCTGCTGATTCTGCATATTGAAGCCTCCTTTTAAAATATCGATTTTAATGTTCTTCCGGACCATCCATATGATGTTTTTTGTACTGCTGGTTCTGACTCGTCCGTTTGCCGCCCGCGTCTTCTTTTTTGTAATCGGGTCCTGCGCTTCCTTTCATGCTGGCGGCGCTGACTGCGGCAGAAGAAGGATTCTTTCTTTCGCGTACCATGCCTTCACCTCCTCTGTATAAGCGTGTCCTAAAAGCGGTAAAACATGTAAGGCACTGAGTTACCCTCACTATAAAAAATTTCTGACATTTTCCATCAAGACTATTGAACTCATTTCCAAAATCTTTTAAGATGGAAGGAGACAGGGGAATTTATTTTTTTGGAGCAAAAATGAATGAATATTCATTCAAAAGGTGAGGGAGGATCATTCATGGTCAAGCATATTCGAAAAGCCGCAGTTTTAGGGTCAGGGGTCATGGGATCGGGAATCGCGGCTCATTTAGCCAACATTGGCATTCCTGTGTTAATGCTCGATATGGTTCCGCGTAATTTAACCGAAGAAGAAGCGAAAAAAGGCCGCACCCTTCAAGACCCGGACGTCCGCAACCGGCTGGCGAGAACGGCCGCCGAAAGGCTGCTGAAGCAAAAGCCGGCTCCGCTGACTTCCAATAAAAACATCGGCTATATCCGTACGGGAAACATGGAAGACGATTTTGAAATGATAAAAGAGGCTGACTGGATTATCGAAGTCGTTGTTGAAAACCTGGACGTCAAAAAACAGGTGTTTGCCAAAGTCGATCAGCACAGAAAACAAGGAAGCATCGTCAGCAGCAACACCTCGGGAATTTCAGTCAAGCAAATGGCGGAGGGAAGGTCAGACGATTTCAAAAAGCACTTTCTGGGCACCCACTTTTTCAATCCGGCCCGTTATTTAAAGCTGCTTGAGATCATTCCGATAGAAGAAACCGATCCTGACGTCCTTTCGTTTATGAAAACGTTCGGGGAAAACGTGCTTGGCAAAGGGGTCGTTGAAGCGAAAGACACGCCGAATTTTATCGCTAACCGCATCGGAACGTACGGACTTCTTGTGACGGTTCAGGAGATGCTGAAAGGCGGCTATTCGGTAGGCGAAGTGGACTCCATAACAGGCCCTCTCATCGGACGGCCGAAAAGCGCGACATTCAGAACGCTGGATGTCGTCGGTCTTGATACGTTTTCACACGTAGCCAAAAACGTGTACGAACAGGTTGAAGGAGAAGAACAAGAGGTTTTCCGGCTGCCGGAGTTCGTTGAAAAAATGCTTGAAAACGGCTGGATCGGCAGCAAAGCAAAACAAGGCTTTTATAAAAAAGAAGGAAAAGACATTTTTGAGCTCGATCCGCTGACGATGACATACGGAAAACGCAAAAAATTAAAAACGTCTGGACTTGAAGCGGCAAAGCAAATCAAAGGATACGGGGCAAGAATGAAAGCGCTTGTTTACTCTGATGACCGGGCCGGGGCCCTGCTGTGGAATATAACGGCGCCCACCCTTGTGTATTCGGCAGCCCTGACAGGCGAAATCGCCGACAGCATAACGGCTGTCGATCAGGCGATGAAATGGGGGTTCGGCTGGTCTGAAGGCCCTTTTGAAATGTGGGACAGCATCGGTGTGAAAGCTTCGGTGCAGAAGCTTGAGGCCGGCGGCTGGCAGATCGCGGATTGGGTCAAAGAGATGCTCGATAAAGGGCATGAGTCATTTTATCTTCGGGAAAATGGAAAAACGTTTTTCTATGATATGAAGAGCGGCGAATATCGGGCGTTTCACGAAAATAGGAAAAACATCCATCTGTCTGCCATCAAGGAGACAAAGGGCGTTATCAAGAAAAACAGCGGCGCCAGTTTAATAGATTTGGGCGATGATGTCGCACTGCTGGAATTCCATTCAAAAAGCAATGCGATCGGCTTTGATATTATCCAAATGCTGAATGCTGCTCTCGATGAAGTGGATGCCAATTATAAAGGGCTTATCATCGGCAATCAAGGCAAAAATTTCTGCGTCGGGGCCAATCTGGCGATGATGCTTATGGAAGCCCAGGATGAAAATTATGTTGAAATTGATATGATCATCCGCAAGTTTCAGGAAACGATGATGAAAGTAAAATACAGCTCCAAGCCGGTTGTCGCCGCTCCGTTCGGCATGACGCTCGGCGGAGGAACGGAGCTGTGCCTGCCGGCTGCGCGAGTACAGGCATCGAGCGAAACGTATATGGGCCTTGTAGAAACAGGAGTCGGCCTGATCCCGGGGGGAGGCGGCAACAAAGAGCTTTACTTGAACCATTTCAAAGGGGTTCCTAAAGGAGCAGCGGCTGACATACAGCAGGCGGCAAATCACACGTTCGAAACGATCGCGCTGGCGAAAACGTCGACATCCGCTCAAGAAGCAAAGGAATTAAATATATTGACGGTGCAGGATCAAATCAGCATGAACCAGGATCATCTTTTATATGATGCAAAATCGCTTGTCCTGACGCTCTATGAAAACGGCTATCGTCCTCCGGTCAAGGAAAACGTCCGGGTCGTCGGAGAAACCGGCTACGCCGCGCTCCTGCTCGGTGCGGAAGCATTGAAGCTGTCCGGGGCGATATCGGATCATGATATGAAAATCGCGAAAAAGCTGGCGTTCGTCATTGCCGGCGGAAGGGTCCCATTTGGCGCGGAAGTTTCCGAAGAATATTTGCTCGATCTGGAAAGAGAAGCTTTTCTGAGTCTTGTGGGTGAACCGATGTCCCAGGCGAGAATGCAGCATATGCTTGTAAAAGGCAAACCTTTGCGTAATTAGGAGGGAGAAAAATGAAAGAGGCAGTTATTGTGTCGGGAGCGAGAACCCCGGTCGGAAAAGCAAAAAAAGGTTCATTGAAAACGGTCCGCCCGGATGATTTAGGAGCGCACGCCGTCAAAGAAACATTGAAAAGAGCCGGCGGGTATGATGGGAATATTGATGATTTAATAATCGGCTGCGCCACCCCGGAAGCCGAGCAAGGATTGAACATGGCCCGCAATATCGGCGCGCTTGCCGGCCTTCCACATACCGTCCCGGCCGTAACGGTCAACAGGTATTGTTCTTCAGGTCTTCAATCGATCGCATACGGGGCCGAAAAGATCATGCTCGGCGGAGCGGACACGGTTATTGCCGGCGGAGCGGAATCGATGAGCATCGTGCCGATGATGGGCCATATCGTCAGACCGAACGCGGCTCTGGCCGAAACGGCTCCTGAGTACTATATGGGGATGGGGCATACAGCAGAGCAGGTTGCAGCGAAATACGGCGTGTCCCGGGAGGATCAGGACGCCTTTGCCGTCAGGAGCCACCAAAAAGCGGCAAAAGCGATAGCTGAAGGAAAATTCGCGGAAGAAATCGCCCCGATGGAGATCACCGTCAGAGAAGTGGACGAAAATCATCAATTACAGGAAAGAACGTTTACATTTTCCGTCGATGAAGGCGTACGTCCGCAGACGACGGCGGAAGTACTCTCAACATTAAAGCCGGCATTTTCCGCAAGAGGCACGGTCACCGCGGGGAATTCTTCGCAAACGAGCGATGGAGCTGCCGCCGTCATGCTGATGGACAAAGGGAAAGCGGATGCACTCGGCCTTCAGCCGCTTGCCAAATTCCGCGCCTTTGCCGTCGGGGGCGTTCCGCCAGAAGTGATGGGGATCGGCCCTATTGAAGCGGTACCGCGGGCGCTGAAGATGGCTGGGCTTGAACTGAAAGACATCGGCTTATTTGAATTGAATGAAGCCTTTGCCTCACAGGCCATTCAAGTCATCAGAGCGCTTGGAATTGATGAAGAGAAAGTCAACGTTAACGGCGGAGCGATCGCACTCGGACATCCGCTCGGCTGTACCGGTACAAAGCTGACGCTTACGCTCATTCACGAAATGCGCAGAAGAAACGCCCAATTCGGCGTTGTGACGATGTGCATCGGCGGCGGCATGGGAGCGGCGGGCGTATTCGAATTAGTCTAAAAAAGGGGATGGGAACATGGAACAAACAAAGGAACTTATGAAAAAAGGCGGCGCTTTTCTGGTGGAAGACGTAACCGCTGATCAGATGTTCACACCGGAAGATTTCACAGACGAACATAAAATGATCGCCAAAACGACGGAGGACTATATTCTCGGCGATGTACTTCCATATATCGACGACATTGAAAACCACCATTTCGAGCACTCTGTCAGGCTCCTGAAAAAAGCCGGCGAGCTCGGGCTGCTCGGCGCCGATGTCCCGGAAGAGTTCGGCGGACTCGGCCTTGATAAAATCAGCTCAGCTTTGATTACTGAAAAATTTTCGCGGGCCGGAAGCTTTTCGCTGTCCTACGGCGCCCATGTCGGAATCGGGACGCTGCCGATTGTCTTCTTCGGGACGCAGGAGCAAAAAGAAAAGTACCTTCCGTCGCTTGCCTCAGGGGAAAAGGTTGCCGCTTATGCATTAACAGAGCCGGGTTCGGGGTCTGATGCGCTCGGGGCGAAAACGACGGCCGTGCTGAATGAAGCGGGGACTCATTATATATTAAACGGTGAAAAGCAATGGATCACCAACTCCGCCTTCGCCGACGTGTTTATCGTGTATGCGAAAATAGACGGGGAGCATTTTTCGGCATTCATCGTTGAAAAAGACTACGAAGGCGTTTCAACAGGCCCGGAAGAGAAAAAAATGGGCATTAAGGGATCTTCGACTCGCACGCTGATTTTAGACCAGGTGCACGTTCCGAAAGAGAACCTATTAGGCGAAGCGGGAAAAGGGCACGTTATCGCGTTCAACATCTTAAATATCGGCCGCTACAAGCTTGCAGTCGGAACAATCGGCGCCTCAAAACGGGTGATCGAGCTGTCGGCCGCTTATGCAAATCAGCGCCGCCAGTTTCAGAAGCCAATCTCAAGCTTTAGTCTGATCGGCGAAAAAATCGCGAACATGTCAACAAAACTGTATGCAATGGAAAGCTCCGTATACCGGACAGTCGGACTTTTTGAAGACAAAATGGGTACCTTGAGCGAAGAGGATCAAAAAGACGGCCGCCAGGTTGCAAAATCGATTGCCGAATATGCGATCGAGTGCTCGTTAAATAAAGTGTTCGGTTCTGAGACTCTTGACTATATTGCCGACGAAGGCGTACAAATCCACGGCGGATATGGATTTATGCAGGAATACGAAGTCGAGCGGGCATACCGCGATTCCCGGATTAACCGGATTTTCGAAGGAACGAATGAAATCAACCGCCTTATCGTCCCTGGCACATATATGAAAAAAGCGCTGAAAGGCGAGCTCCCGCTTTTCGAAAAAGCTAAAGCGCTTCAAGAGGAACTGATGATGCTCATGCCTGAAGAACCGGGCGGCGGCGTTTTGGAACAGGAAAAATACATCCTGAAAAACGCCAAAAAAATCGCGCTTCTCATCGCAGGGCTTGCCGCGCAGAAATACGGGAAAACCGTCGATAACGAGCAGGAAATTCTCGTGAACATCGCCGATATTGCCAGCCAGGTGTACGCCATGGAATCGGCTATCTTAAGAACAGAAAAAGCGGTTCTCAAAGACGGTGAGGAAAAACATCCGCAGAAAATCCTCTACACGCAAATTTTCGCGCAGGAAGCTTTCCAGGAAATCGAAAGCCATGCAAAGGAATCGTTAATCGCGATGGAATCCGGAGATTCGCTGCGGATGATGCTTGCCGCTCTCCGCAAGCTGACCCGCTTTACACCTGTCAATGTCATTAAGAAAAAACGCCTGGCAGCCAAGGCAGTCTTTGAAGCGGAGAAATTCATCGTGTAAATCAAAAACGCCCCGTTCACACAGCGGGGCATTTGTCTTGGCGAAACAATTGTTTTAGGCTTTTAAAACAATCTGTGTTAAAATAGCCTCGGATAAATGAAGAGGGGTGTATATGATGGCTTTAGACTTTTATTGGTACCCGAAATGCGGAACGTGCAGAAAAGCGAAAAAGTGGCTCGAGGACCACGGCAAAGAGGTAAATAGGATACATATCGCAGAACAGCCGCCGACTAAGGACAAGCTGAAAGAGCTTTATGAAAAGAGCGGCCTTGAGTTAAAAAAATTCTTCAACACAAGCGGGCAGAAGTACCGGGAACTTGGCTTAAAGGACAAGCTTCAAGGCATGTCAGAAGACGAGCAGCTTGAGCTTCTGGCTTCCGACGGAATGCTGATCAAACGCCCGATCACGGCTGACGGAAAAAAGGTAACGGTCGGTTTTAACGAAGATCAGTTTAAGAGATACTGGTTATAGTACGTGAAAATATGATATCTTCAATGTAAGACGACTAAAACAATTCTTGGAGGGATTAGCATGAGCACACCGAAAGAACTGCGCTATTCAGAAGAGCATGAATGGGTCAAAACAGAGGGGGACAAAGTAAGAATCGGTATCACCGATTTCGCGCAATCCGAGCTTGGAGACATCGTCTTTGTCGAGCTGCCTGAAGTAGGAGCCGAAATTAAAGCGGACGAGCCTTTCGGCAGCGTCGAGTCTGTTAAAACCGTTTCTGAATTGTATGCGCCGATCAACGGGAAAGTTGTCGAAGTGAACGGGGAGCTGGAAGACAGCCCGGAATTCGTCAATGAGTCTCCGTATGAGAAAGCATGGATGATTGTCGTTGAACCGGCTGACGCTTCAGAAATCGACAGCCTGATGACAGCAGAACAATACGAAGAGATGACAAAAGAAGACTGATAAAGGATAATGCCCTGTCATTTGGATACTCTAAAGCAGGAGGGGGTATCCAAATTGACGCTGGGAAAAGAGAAAATTGATATTACAGAGCATGTTCAAGGCCGTTTTAAAGCCGGCGGCATGCAGCTGTATTATGACAATGAACCGATCGGCCGCATGACCGGGATGGATCAATACGATTTAAAGTCCGGATACTCTTTCCAGGATCAAAAATTTTACAAAGTGGCTGATACTGTAAAGAAACCGGACGCAAAATATGTAGATTGTGATGATCATCAAGGCTGGTGCTGACCGGCTTAGGCGGTGAGTATTCACTGCCTTTTTTTGGAATGAATCTATTTTTCTCTTAAAAGGTGATCCAAATGCCGGAAACTGAAAAAGTCGTAATCGTAGAGGGCAAAACCGATAAGCTTAAAGTGAAGCATGTCAGCGGAGAGCCGCTTGACATCATCTGTACAAACGGTACGATCAGTCTCTCCAGACTAGATGAGTTTGCCGAAACGCTGTATGACAAAGACGTATATATACTGGTCGATGCCGATGAATCCGGAGAAAAGCTGCGCCGGCAGCTGAAAAGGGAACTGCCGGAAGCTTCCCATCTTTACATTGACAAGGTCTACAAGGAAGTTGCTGCAGCTCCGAATCACCACGTCGCAGAGGTTCTTTTCAGGGCGAATATCCAAGTGGATACGAAATATTTATGATTAAAAAGTATTGAGGTGCGGTTCAACTTATGCAGGAACTCCAGGAAAGAGATTTAAAACAGCTTAGCAAAGAAACCTGTCTTTTGTATTTATATACCCCGTTCTGCGGAACATGTCAGCTTGCCGGCAGGATGCTGGAAGTCGTTGATGAAATGCTTGCAGATGTTCCATTCTACAAAAATAATCTCAACTATTCCCCGACGTTTGCCAAAGAAAATGAAATTGAAAGTGTGCCATGCTTCATTCTTTATAAAAATGGCCGAATCGTCAAAAAAGAATACGCTTTTCACTCCGTTTCCTATTTATATGATACGATTAAACAAAATGTTGTTGATTAAGGCGCTTTTTGACATATTTCTCGGGAAATATTTCTCAAAAACTTGTCGAGCAAATCATAAAGGACTCCAGCTGTATAAAGAGAATCTGTAAGTATGACCAATTGACAGGAGGTTATACAGTTGGAGAAAATAGGATTGGTAGAAAGAGAGGAACGAGCTCCTTTTTTAAAACCTCTATTATCAACAACAGCTTTGCTGATCACCTTTCAAGGAGAAAAAGAAGCTTTTACGGTAACGATCAATGAACAGGGGGAAATGGAAAAATCTTCTCCTGTTGAAAAAGCTCATTTGACTTTTTTTGGAGAGCAAAGCGAGATCATTGACCTTCTTCATGGAGACATTTCATTGCAAAATCTCGTTCAGCGCGGCACGATCAAAGTAAAAGGCTCTTTCAGGGCTTTATTAAAGCTTGAAGCGATTTTGTGGCTGACTGACGGATTTTTCAAAAACAGCGACCTTTATTCATAGACATTTTTTGAAAAATTGACACATGATACAACATATGACCGGGACGGCGGGCTGTCGGTATGCCCGTCTTTTTTTTCGCTTTTGCCGCACGAACGGATAGGACATTTGTCTTACGAAAAATAGTTGACAACTATTTTTCTGCATGATATTCTACTTGAAGAATTCCGATCATCATTATCAAAAAATAAATATACGATTCTCTTATCAAGAGAGGTGGAGGGAAGTGCCCTATGAAACCCGGCAACCATCAACAACCGTTGAAGTGGTGCCAATTCACGCGAAGCGTTATGCTTTGAAAGATGAGAGAAAGGCCGCGACTTTTAATAGCCTTTCTGCTCATGTGTGCAGAAAGGCTTTTTTCATGAACATGATTGGACCTCGAAGAATAGAGCAAGAAAGCAGGTGATGGCTTTGATAAATCTTCAAAACGTTTCAAAGGTTTATCGGTCAAAACATGGAGATGTCAATGCTGTCCAAGATGTCACCCTCAGAATAGGAAAAGGTGAAATCTTCGGAATTATTGGATATAGCGGAGCCGGAAAAAGCTCCTTGATCCGTCTGTTGAACGGACTTGAAAAGCCGACTTCAGGCACTGTTGAAGTAGCGGGCAGGGTAATCAGCCGAATCAAAGGGAAAAGCTTGAGGGAAGCGCGGCAGGAAATCAGCATGATCTTCCAGCATTTCAACCTTTTATGGTCGAGGACGGTCCGCGACAATATCGCGTTTCCGCTCGAAATCGCCGGCGTTGGCAAAGAGCAGCGCTTAAAAAGAGTCGCTGAACTGATCAAGCTCGTCGGTCTTGAAGGAAAGGAGAACGCCTATCCTTCCCAGCTAAGCGGAGGACAGAAGCAGCGGGTGGGCATCGCAAGGGCGCTCGCCAACAATCCGAAAGTTCTCCTTTGCGATGAAGCGACATCAGCGCTTGATCCGCAGACGACTGACTCGATCCTGGGCCTTCTGTCTGATATCAACGAAAGGCTGGGGCTGACCATCGTCCTGATCACCCATGAGATGCACGTCATCAGGAAAATCTGTCACAGAGTAGCCGTTATGGAAAACGGCAGGGTTGTGGAAGAAGGCGACGTGCTGAACGTCTTCAGAAAGCCGAAGGAAGACATGACAAAGCGCTTTGTCCAGCAGGTGACAGAACCGGAAGAAACAAAGGAAACCTTGCAGCATTTCCTTGAGGAAACGAAAACCGGTCAGACGATCCAGCTTACATTTGTCGGCGAAGCGGCCGAAACACCGCTCATCACGCAGATCATCCGGAAATTTGACGTTGAAGTCAACATCCTTCAAGGGAAAATTTCGCAAACACAAGACGGCGCTTACGGATCTTTATTCATTCATGTGGACGGGAATGACAGTGAAGTCAGCCGGGTGGTCGATTTCATTAAGAGCCGCCAGGTAGAAGCAGAGGTGATTAAAAATGTTTGAGAAACTGTTTCCTAATGTGAATCTTGATAACCTGTGGAATGCGACATACGAAACGGTTTATATGACAGGCATATCGCTTTTGTTTGCGTTTATCATCGGAATCATTCTCGGATTGCTGCTGTATTTGACATCGAAAGGAAACATTTGGGAAAACAAGGTGATTAATGCTGTGATCTCAGCTATTGTCAACGTTTTCCGGTCGATTCCGTTTATTATATTAATTATTATTTTGCTAAGTTTCACAAAATTTATCATGGGAACGATTTTGGGGCCGAATGCGGCTTTGCCGGCGTTGATTATCGCATCCGCACCGTTTTATGCCCGCCTTGTTGAAATCGCGCTGCGCGAAGTCGATAAAGGCGTGATCGAAGCGGCGAAATCGATGGGTGCAAAAACGTCGACGATCATTTTCAAGGTTCTCCTGCCGGAATCAATGCCTGCACTCATTTCAGGTATTACGGTTACGGCGATCGCGCTCATCGGATCAACAGCCATGGCCGGTGCGATCGGTTCCGGAGGGCTCGGAAACCTCGCATATGTCGACGGTTTTCAGATGAATTGCAACGATATTATTGTCATTGCCACGATTTTTATTTTGGCCATCGTATTCATCATCCAGTTAATTGGGGATTTTATAACAAATAAACTAGACAAACGTTAGGGAGGCTATTCAAATGAAAAAGAGTTTATTGATTGCTGCTTTGCTCATCGTTTTTGCCGGCATTTTGTCAGCATGCGGTTCTTCCAGCAGCGAAGGCGATAAAGACAGCAAAGTCATCGTCATCGGAGCGACGCCGACACCGCATGCGGAAATTCTTGAGGAAGCTAAACCGCTTTTGAAGGAAAAAGGCTATGATCTTCAAATCAAGAAGTTCACTGACTACAAACTGATTAACAAGGCGCTTGCATCCAAGGATCTTGACGCAAACTACTTCCAGCACGTTCCTTATCTTGAACAGGAAATGAAAGAAAACAAAGACTATGACTTAGTAAATGTCGGCGCGGTTCACCTTGAGCCATTCGGGATCTATTCCAAAAAGTACAAATCTCTAAAAGATCTTCCTGACGGTGCGACGATCATCATGAGCAATAACGCCGCAGAGCAGGGCCGTATGCTGTCAATGCTTGAAAAAGCCGGTTTGATCAAATTAAAATCCGGTGTCAAAAAAATCGATGCTACAGTTAAAGACATTACAGAAAACAAGAAGAACCTGAAAATCAAAAACAATGTCGCGCCTGAAATGACGGCAAAAGCTTATGAAACCAATGAAGCAGACGCTGTATTCATCAATGTGAACTACGCGATCCAAAACAAGCTGAACCCGAAAACAGACTCCATCATGCTTGAGTCACCAAAAGACAATCCTTATGCAAACATCATCGCAGTGCGCAAAGGCGACGAAGACTCAGCGAAAATCAAAGCGCTGATGGACGTATTGCATTCAGACAAAATCAAAGATTTCATCGACAAAAAATATGAAGGTTCAGTGCTTTCTGTATCTGAATAAAAGCGAACCCCGGTTTAGCCAAACCGGGGTTTTTTCGCGTATTTTCCGAAAAGTTGTCCATAATAAAGAAAAAATCTAAACACAAATGGAGGAAGTACGCGTGAATCAGCAACAACCAGACAATATCATCGAAACGGCACTGCACGAATATAAGGCGGGAATCGGCATCTTTTCCGAGAAAATGCCCGGAATTGCTGCAAAGTACAATGAATTTACACAGGAATGCTTTAAAAAAGGCGTGCTCGGCGAAAAGGAGAAACAGCTGATTGCACTGGGCATCAGCATCAGCTCTCAGGACGAATATTGCATCATCTACCATATAAAGGGGTGTCTCGACAGCGGAGCGACAGAGGAAGAAATTCTTGAAGCCGTCGGCGTTACCGCCGCATTTGGCGGAGGAGCGGCGATGAGTCAGTCCGTCACGCTCGTCTTGCAGGCGATAGAAGAATTCAAGCAAATGAAGCACTGACTACAGCCTTCGGGCATATGCGCAGCACATTCACCTTTGTCTATTGTGTGCATCAGCTGCTACCATGTAGAAAAGCAGCTGAAAGGATGATTCATTATTTGCTCAGTCAGGGAGCAGCTTGACCTTGAATTTACGGCGGACATGGAAAAAGCGATGCACACGTCGCACGGCCTCGGCTACGGGGAATATGCGAGAAGCCGCGCAGTGCGTTTGGAAGTAGAGAAAAAGCGTGAAGCAGAGTACGAAAAAAGCAAGCAAATCGTCTTGCAAATAAATGTGACAGGGTAATGGGAGGACGGATATCATTCCGTCCTTTCGCATGTCCGGTTCCCGAAAAAAAACCGGTTGACGAACACAAGAGACAAAGATAAAATTAATATATGAACATATGATCATATATAAAAGGAGGGGTTTATTATGAGTCATTCCCACGACCATGGAAGCCACAGCCATCATCATGCCCACAACGCAAACAGAAAGGCGCTGTTTATCAGCTTCGGCCTGATTTTCACCTTTATGGTGGTCGAATTCATCGGCGGAATGCTGACAAACAGCCTTGCTCTTTTGTCCGATGCCGGACATATGCTCAGTGATGCAGCAGCGCTTGGATTGAGCCTCTTTGCCCTGACGTTTGGAAAAAAAGCGGCAAACGCCCGCAAAACGTACGGATACAAGCGATTTGAGATATTGGCCGCCTTTATAAACGGTATTGCATTGCTTGCGATCTCATTTTATATTTTTTGGGAAGCGTACCATCGCTTTTTCAGCCCGCCTGAAGTTGCAAGCGCAGGCATGCTGGGGATTGCGGCCATTGGCTTGCTCATCAATATAGCGGCTGCCTGGATGTTAATGAAAGGCGATACGAGCGGAAACTTAAACTTGCGCAGCGCCTTCCTGCATGTACTCGGGGATCTGCTCGGCTCTGTCGGCGCGATCATTGCCGGCCTGTTGATGCTGTTCTTCAATTGGAATATCGCTGATCCGATTGCAAGCGTCATTGCGGCTCTCCTTGTACTTGGAAGCGGCTGGCGTGTCACGAAAGATTCGGTTCATGTGTTAATGGAAGGAAAGCCGGAGCATATCGATATCGAGCGGCTCAAAAACGGCCTTCTGTCAATCCCGTCCGTAAAAGATATACATGACCTTCACATTTGGTCAATTACGTCCGATTTTCCGTCTTTAAGCTGCCATGTGGTCGTCAGTGAGGACGGTGACAGGGATAGAATCTTGCATCAAGTATCAGACTATCTAAAGAAAGAATTTAAACTCGGACATGTGACACTGCAGATTGAAGGAGAAAACCATTCCCATTATCATCCGTGCAATTGAGAACGCACCGCCCCCTTCAAGGGGGCGGCTTTAAAGACTTCGCCCCGCATTTCTCCTTTTTTAAAACGATCCCATTATTGGATGAATCTGTATTCATAAAGTTTCTTTCCGTAATCTCTTTAAGAAAAAAGCAATTTTTGTTACACTTTAGAACATGTACACGAAAAAGGTCAAAAAGACTTTTGTTGTATTCACTTTTCATTTGTTATAAAATTAGAATGAGAATAAATTGAGAATGATGATTATCTATATTGGAGGTATATTTCATGGCTGCTTCGACTTTAACAATCAAAGATCTTCACGTTGAGATTGAAGGGAAAGAGATTTTAAAAGGTGTAAACCTTGAAATAAAAGGCGGGGAGTTCCACGCTGTCATGGGACCGAACGGTACAGGTAAATCGACTTTATCTGCGGCGATCATGGGACACCCGAAATATGAAGTAACGAAAGGCAGCATCCTGCTTGACGGCGAGGATGTACTTGAGATGGAAGTGGACGAGCGCGCCCGCGCCGGCCTGTTTTTGGCAATGCAGTATCCGAGCGAAATCAGCGGTGTAACGAACGCTGACTTTCTTCGCTCTTCCATCAATGCGCGCAGAGAAGAAGGCGATGAAATTTCATTAATGAAATTTATCCGCAAAATGGATGAGAACATGGAGTTTCTTGAAATGGACCCTGACATGGCGCAGCGCTATCTGAACGAAGGATTTTCAGGCGGGGAGAAAAAACGCAACGAAATTCTTCAGCTGATGATGATTGAGCCTAAAATCGCGATCCTTGACGAGATCGACTCAGGATTGGACATCGACGCCCTTAAAGTCGTTTCAAAAGGCATCAACAAAATGCGCGGCGAAGACTTCGGCTGCCTGATCATCACGCACTATCAGCGTCTCTTGAACTACATCACGCCTGACCACGTGCACGTCATGATGCAAGGCCGCGTCGTTAAATCAGGCGGACCTGAGCTTGCACAGCGTTTGGAAGCTGAAGGATACGACTGGATTAAGCATGAGCTTGGAATCGAAGACGAAACTGTCGGTCAAGAAGCGTAAGCGTTAGGGGGATAAACATGACACTCGAAACAAAACTATCTGTAGACCGGGAATATGTCAAAAGCTTCTCTGAGAAGCAACAGGAACCGGCTTGGCTGCAGGACCTGCGCTTAGAAGCGCTTGAAAAAGCTGAAGAGCTGCCGCTGCCTAAGCCTGACAAAACAAAAATTACAAATTGGAATTTCACGCAGTTTAACAAGCATACTGTAGAAAATAAACCGCTTGATTCCTTGGATGATCTTTCAGATGAAGTGAAATCGCTGATCGATCTTGACAACGAAGACAAGACGCTTTACGTTCAGCGGGATCAAACGCCGGCGTATTTGTCGCTCTCCAAAGAGCTGAAGGACAAAGGGGTGATCTTCACAGATATTCATACAGCATTCCGCGAGCACAGCGACCTTGTCAAAAAGTATTTTATGAAAGACGGCGTAAAAGTCGATGAACATAAATTAACAGCGCTGCACGCGGCGCTTGTGAACGGCGGAGCGTTCCTTTATGTTCCGAAAAACGTTGAGCTCGAAGCCCCCGTTCAAGCCGTTTATGTCCATGAAAGCAATGACACGGCGCTTTTCAACCATGTGCTTGTCGTAGCTGAAGACAACAGCTCTGTGACATATGTAGAAAACTACATCAGTACGGTCAACCCTAAAAAAGCGGTGTTTAACATCGTCTCAGAAGTGATCACAGGCGCAAACGCCCGCGTACAATACGGCGCGGTAGACAATCTGTCTGCAGGCGTGACGGCGTATGTAAGCCGCCGCGGCGCAGCCCTCGGACGCGACAGCAAAATCGAGTGGGCGCTCGGTCTGATGAATGACGGAGACACCGTTTCAGAAAACACGACAAATCTGCACGGAGACGGCACGTTCGGCGATACGAAAACGGTTGTCGTCGGCAGAGGAGAGCAGACTCAAAACTTTACGACGCAAATCATTCACCACGGAAAGCATTCAGAAGGCTATATCTTAAAGCACGGCGTCATGAAGGATTCCGCATCTTCGATCTTCAACGGCATCGGAAAAATCGAACACGGCGCGTCAAAATCAAATGCGGAGCAGGAATCACGCGTCCTTATGCTGAGTGAAAAAGCGCGCGGTGACGCGAACCCGATTCTTTTAATCGATGAAGATGACGTAACCGCCGGCCACGCTGCATCTGTCGGCCGCGTCGATCCGGTTCAGCTCTACTATTTAATGAGCCGCGGGATTCCGAAAGAAGAAGCAGAGCGCCTCGTCATCTACGGATTCCTTGCACCGGTCGTCAACGAACTTCCGATCGAAGGCGTGAAGAAACAGCTCGTCTCCGTGATTGAAAGGAAAGTAAAATAATGAATGTCAAAGATATTCGCGAACAGTTTCCGATTCTCCACCAACAAGTCAATGGGCACGACCTCGTCTATCTGGACAGCGCGGCTACATCGCAAAAGCCGCGTGTCGTCATAGACGCGCTCGATCAGTATTACAAATCTTATAATTCTAATGTCCATCGCGGCGTTCATACACTGGGTACGAGAGCAACCGATGGATATGAAGGAGCACGTGAGAAGGTCAGGAAGTTTATCAACGCGAAATCGATGCAGGAAATTATTTTTACGCGGGGCACGACAACAGGCCTGAATACGATTGCGCTAAGCTATGCCCGCGTCAATCTCAAGCCGGGCGACGAGATCGTGATTACGCCGATGGAGCATCATGCCAACATCATTCCTTGGCAGCAGGCGGCGAAAGCGACCGGCGCAGAACTGAAGTACATTCCGCTTCAGGAAGACGGCACCATTTCATTGGACGATGTCAGAAAAACGGTGACCGCCAACACGAAAATCGTATCTGCCGCACACGTGTCAAACGTTCTCGGAACGATTAACCCGATTAAGGAAATCGCAAAGATCGCCCATGAAAACGGTGCGGTAATGGTCGTTGACGGCGCGCAGAGCACGCCGCACCTGAAAATCGACGTACAGGATCTGGACTGCGATTTCTTCACCTTTTCCGCCCACAAAATGTGTGGTCCGACCGGAATTGGGGTACTGTATGGAAAGAAAGCTTTGCTCGAAAACATGGAACCGGCGGAATTCGGCGGAGAGATGATCGATTTTGTCGATCTTTACGAATCAACCTGGAAGGAGCTCCCTTGGAAATTCGAAGCGGGCACACCGATTATCGCGGGTGCGATCGGATTGGGAGCGGCGATTGACTTCCTGGAAGAAATCGGGCTTGACGCCATTTCAGAACACGAACACCGCCTGGCTTCATATGCGCTTGATCGCTTTAAAGAGCTGGAAGGCGCGACTGTCTATGGACCCGAACACCGCGCAGGCCTTGTGACATTCAACATCGAAGACGTCCATCCGCACGATGTCGCAACCGTTTTGGATGCGGAAGGAGTCGCCGTCAGAGCCGGCCACCATTGCGCACAGCCTTTGATGAAATGGCTGAATGTTTCCGCTACTGCAAGAGCAAGCTTTTATCTGTATAATACAGAAGAAGATATCGACAAACTGATTGCAGCTCTTCAGAAGACAAAGGAGTATTTCACAAATGTCTTTTAATGTGAACTTGGATACACTGTACCGGCAGGTGATTATGGATCACTACAAAAACCCGAGAAATAAAGGGGTTTTAAACGACAGCATCGTCGTTGACATGAACAATCCGACATGCGGTGACCGAATCAGGCTGACGATGAAGATTACGGACGATAAAGTAGAAGATGCAAAATTTGAAGGTGAAGGCTGCTCCATTTCCATGGCGTCCGCTTCAATGATGACGCAGGCGATCAAAGGAAAAGACGTGGAGACCGCCCTTCAGATGTCGCATATCTTTTCAGACATGATGCAGGGCAAAGACTATGACGATTCGATCGATCTGGGCGACATCGAAGCCCTTCAAGGCGTCTCAAAGTTTCCAGCCCGAATCAAATGCGCAACCCTTTCATGGAAAGCCCTCGAAAAAGGCGTTGCCAAAGATGAAAGCGATAATGAATAAGATTGGAGTGAAAATGGATGGCTAAAAAAATGCCGGATATCGGTGAATATAAATACGGCTTTGCCGACAAAGACGTTTCCATTTTCCGTTCAGAGCGGGGACTGACAAAAGAAATCGTTGAAGAAATTTCACGCATGAAAGAAGAGCCGGAGTGGATGCTCGATTTCCGCCTGAAATCTCTTGAACATTTCTATAACATGCCAATGCCTCAATGGGGCGGAGATTTAAACTCTTTGAACTTTGACGAAATTACGTACTATGTAAAACCTTCCGAGCGTTCAGAAAGATCATGGGACGAAGTGCCGGCAGAAATCAAAGAAACGTTTGACAAGCTGGGAATCCCTGAAGCTGAACAAAAGTATTTGGCCGGGGTTTCCGCGCAATACGAATCAGAAGTCGTGTACCACAACATGAAAGAAGACCTTGAGTCTCAAGGAATCATCTTTAAAGATACGGACAGCGCCCTCAAGGAAAACGAAGACATTTTCCGCGAGCACTGGGCAAAAGTCATTCCGCCGACAGACAACAAATTTGCGGCGCTTAACTCAGCAGTTTGGTCAGGAGGATCATTCATTTACGTGCCGAAAGGCGTAAAAGTGGATACTCCGCTGCAAGCGTATTTCCGGATCAACTCTGAAAACATGGGGCAGTTCGAACGGACGCTGATCATCGTCGACGAAGGCGCGCACGTTCATTATGTCGAAGGATGTACTGCACCTGTCTACACGACGAACTCGCTTCACAGCGCGGTCGTTGAAATTATCGTCAAAGAAGGCGGCTACTGCCGTTATACGACGATCCAAAACTGGGCGAACAACGTCTTTAACCTCGTTACAAAACGCGCTGTTTGTGAAGCAAACGCGACGATGGAATGGATCGACGGAAACATCGGTTCCAAGCTGACGATGAAATACCCTGCCGTCATCCTGAAAGGCGAAGGCGCGCGCGGTATGACGCTTTCAATCGCTCTTGCAGGCAAAGGCCAGCATCAGGACGCGGGTGCGAAAATGATCCATCTTGCGCCGAATACGTCATCAACGATCGTGTCAAAATCGATCTCAAAACAAGGCGGAAAAGTCACATACCGCGGAATCGTCCACTTCGGACGCAAAGCGGAAGGCGCCCGCTCAAACATCGAATGCGACACGCTGATCATGGATAACAAATCAACTTCAGATACGATTCCTTACAATGAAATCTTAAACGATAACATTTCATTGGAGCACGAAGCAAAAGTATCAAAAGTATCTGAAGAGCAGCTCTTCTACTTGATGAGTCGCGGCATTTCCGAAGAAGAAGCGACGGAAATGATCGTCATGGGCTTCATCGAGCCATTCACAAAAGAACTGCCGATGGAATACGCGGTTGAGATGAACCGGTTGATTAAGTTCGAGATGGAAGGGTCTATTGGTTAATGAAATTAACGGAGTGTTAATGATTAAACGGTTTATCGATTGGTTATGATCCCGATTTGATACCGTTTAATCAACACGTGCATTGCATCGTAGTTTTTCTTTATTATAAAAATGTGTATTAATTTATGTGTTATTTTCCTTACCACGGATAGAACTGTTGGATAAGCGAATGAGATTCTGAAAAAACACTTTTGTTTAAAGCAGCTCCCGGTATTTGACCGGGGGTTGTTTATTTACTTTTATCTGTAGCAGTTCGTTGTTATAATAAGAAGTATATTCTCCTACAATCTCAATGATTTTAAGTACATAATATTAAAATACAAGGTTTTTTCTTGTAAAATTAAAAGAATGAGTCGATTTGAACATTATCGTAGGCTTCCTTATAGGACATGCTTTGGATAATGTTTTTTACTTTTAACTATACATAAAACGTAGAAGAGAGGTTCCTTGTTCAGACTTTGCTTTCCAACTGTTTCTCTCTTCATTTTAAGAATGCGACTGATAATTTTCGACTCTTTTTTGAAAGTTATCTTATTTTTCCTTACGTTGTTCAAAAATCGTTGTGCACGTACACAAGTCTCTATCCTCTCTCTTGCTTCTTATTTACTGCTTTCCACTTTCTTCAAGGTTTATTGGGAAATATTGTTATAAGGGTGGTTTGAATAACTCATGAACAGTATTGAAAAAGAAACAGAAAAGAAAAATGTATCTAGGGATTGGAAAATCTATATTATAGTGTCTACTGTTTTTATATTATGTGTGTTAGGGGTTAGTTTTTTTGAACCCAAATTCGATTTTAATCTAATGGTTCAACGTTTGTTTGATGCTTTAATCAGCTGCGTATTAATTGTAAATGGAATGTATTTCTTGCAGAAAAATAAAGGAATTGCGTATGTCTCCCTTTTTTTGGGTATAATCAATTTAGGGATATTAGGTACTCTCTTGCTTAAATAATATACATACTAAAATTGATTTTTGCGTAAGAGCTCAACCCAGATGTTATATGCTTCCCCTAAGGATAGATGAAATGAAAATCTGCCTTGGGGGATTTTTTTGACAACAAAATAGTTTAGAAGAAAAATTGAACATTCTTTCAGAGAATGATTTGATTAAGGTATTGCTGCTTTTTCCTTTTAAAGCATTTTCAAGGAGGTGATACATTCGCCGTTTTTAAACTCCTTGAGAACTTATCTAATTGTTCCAGCGTTTGTTCAGGTTCAGTTGAGCAACGACAACGCCCGAACATTCGGGAATCGTTGTTTTGGTGCTTTAAAAAAGACTTCTATTTCTTTGCCTATAACTAGATTTTCCGATCAATGGTTCATTAAGAGTGCACGGTATAGCTAATAGTGTGCTTTGGAATGAACCGTTTATCTCCAAAGATATGGGGCAAGCACAAGAAGTCTTTAAAGTCCGGGATAATCAAGCTGTAATTCAGAGATTCTCGTCAAGCTGGACGTAACTTTAATTCACGTCTTTTTCGTTATACAAGCATGCATTTAAACATAAAAAGGCGTTAGAGGACAAAGACATCCTGCACCTTATCATTGAAGAGCGATTGAGTCATGAACCGGTCGGATATATGATCATCGCCGGTCTAAAAAACCTGAATAAGAGCCTTGAATTGCGAAGAATTACGATTGCCGAAAAATGGCTATGGAAAAGAAGCATTCAGAATCATCAAGAATTGGGCATTTCATGTGTACAACGCCAATCGTTTATGGCTTGATGTAAAAGAAGACAATGTGCGCGCATTCCATCTTTATCAAAAGCAGGCCTTGTAGGGACATTGAGAGAATGTATCAAAAATGGAGATGGACGATTCGCTTCATGTCATGTCTATTTTAAGAAGAGAGTATACCGAATGAAACCGGATTAGGGGGAGTGTCTCATGACGGCAGCAGGGCTATCCTTGTTATTATTATCAGCCTTCATCCACGCTTCTTGGAACTACCTTTCTAAAAAAGCCGATGGCGGGGTTCCGTTTATATGGCTGTTTACTGCTATCGCAGCCGTTTTTTACAGTCCTTTGGCGATAGGGGTCATCTTATATGAAAAACCTGAAATCGGATTGTGGCAAACGGTTTTGATCATGGCAAGCGTGTTTAGTCATCTGGCGTTTTTTCTCGTCCTCCAAAAGGGATACAGTATCGGCGATCTATCCCTGGTTTACCCGATTGCAAGAGGCACAGGACCGCTTCTTACGTGTGCGCTGGCGGTGATCATCTTTCATGAGAAAATGACACATGTTACGCTCATAGGCATCCTGCTGATTGTGACGAGCATTCTCTTTTTTACGGGAGGAATGAAAAATTTAAAGGAGGCGGGGGCGCTCATCCCGATCCTTTACGGATTGGCCGTCGGGGCAATCATCGCAGGCTATACGATCCTTGATAAAGCGGCGGTCAGCCATTTTCTCATTCCGCCGCTGCTGTTGGATTATTTTAATACGATCGGCCGGCTGATCATCTTGACGCCTTTTGCGGTGAAGAATTGGAATGGCGTCCGGTCTGAATGGAAGAATCATCGGCTGGAAGCGGCCGGGGTGGGAATTTTTAATTCATTGGCGTATATTTTAGCTTTGAGCGTGCTGGTTTTTGCCCCTGTCAGTCAAGTCGCCCCGATCCGCGAGATCAGTATTTTAATCGGAACGATTATGGGATCTGTGCTGCTTTCTGAAGGCTTTGGGAGAGTTCGCGTCATCGCCGCGGTTTTGATGGTGCTGGGGGTGATTTCGGTGGCCGCCGGTTAACGTCCGGGTTGTATTCAGCCGCTTTTATCCGGTATATTTGTACAATAATCAGAAATGAAAAAGGTGTTTTAAAGATGAAGAAATTGATCGTTGTCGGCGCAGGAATACTCGGCGCAACAGCCGCGTATCACCTCGCAAAAGAAGGTGCCGATGTGACTTTGATTGACCGCCGAGATCAGGGCCGGGCTACGGACGCCGCGGCGGGGATCGTCTGCCCCTGGCTGTCGCAGCGCCGGAATCAGGCGTGGTACAAGCTGGCCAAAGGCGGGGCGAAATACTATGCGGATTTAATTCAACAATTGAAAGACGATGGCGAAACGGATACGGGATACAAACGAACGGGCGCGATCAGCCTCCATACAGACGAACGGAAATTGGAGCAGATGGTCGAGCGGGCGCATAAAAGGCGTCAGGATGCGCCGGAAATCGGCGAGATCACCCGCTTGACGCCGGACGAAACAAAACGCTTATTTCCGCCTTTGGCGGAAGGGTACGGTTCGGTACATATCAGCGGGGCGGCGCGGGTGAACGGAAAGGCGCTGCGCCGTTCGCTTGTGAGCGCGGCAAAAAAGCACGGAGCCGCCGTGATCGACGGACATGCCGAGCTGCTGTATGAGAAAGGTCGTGTCACAGGGGTTAAAACAGGCGAAAGGAAGCTATTCGCCGATCAGGTGCTTGTCACAGGGGGCGCCTGGGCCAATGAACTGCTGAAGCCGCTTGGCGTCAATTTTTTGGTCTCTTATCAAAAGGCGCAAATCGTTCATCTCCGTTTGTCCGGCTTTGATACGGGAAGCTGGCCGGTCGTGATGCCGCCGAGTGACCAGTATATCCTTTCGTTTGAAGACGGGAGGGTTGTCGCCGGAGCGACCCATGAAAATGATCCCGAACTTGGCGACTGCCGGGTAACAGCCGGAGGGCTCCACGAAATTTTTGCAAAGGCGCTGTCTGTCGCCCCGGGTCTCGAACATGGGGAAATGCTTGAAGCGCGGGTCGGTTTCAGGCCGTTCACCCCGGGATTCCTTCCTGTGATCGGTTCCCTGCCGGGGATGGAAGGTTTATTGGTCGCCAACGGGCTTGGTGCTTCAGGGCTGACGTCAGGACCGTTTTTAGGATCAGAGCTGGCAAAGCTCGCCCTCGAGGAGCAAGTGGAGATCGATATCAGCCTGTATGACCCGGCCGGCGCGCTCATATAGCATGATCAAAAGCGTTCACTCTTTAAAAGGAGTGAACGTTTTTCTTTTTCTATGAAAATAAAGTTTTAAAACACAGGTTCTGCCAATATAAATGAAAAAGAAAGCAGTGCATACTCGGGAGGTGCCTTCATGGAAAGCATTCACAGCATCCTCAAAGCGATACAGGGATCAGCCCAGAAAAGCGTCCTTGCAACGATCATCCATGTGGAAGGATCCGCGTATTTGAAAGAAGGAACCGTGATGCTTTTTCAGGAAGACGGCACCCGGATCGGGATGCTGAGTGCCGGATGCCTCGAGGACGACCTTGCGTTGCGGGCGGTCAACGTGCTGAATAAAAGAGAAGCCGAAACCTTTACATATGATATGAAAGCTGAAGACGATCTGACATGGGGGCAGGGGGCTGGCTGCCGCGGCGTGCTGTATATTTTGCTGGAACCGGTTGATGAAAAGCTCAAAAAGTACCTCGGTGTTGTGAAGGAATTTCTTGACAGCGGGATACCCGTCCAGCATGTGAAGGAATTAACAAATGATTTCAAACAGACGGGATACGGTTTTTTTACAGCGACGGGTCAGACGTTTGGGAACATTGACGAACACCAGATCAAAATGCCGGAAAATAAGAGGGCAAGCGGAATCCAGCTAGTCGGAGATGCACCGATGTGCACCTATTTCCATTTGTACCGGCCAAAACCGCGCCTCATCGTTTTCGGGGCGGGTCCTGATGCAAGGCCGCTCGTTTCATTTGCCGCGGAAATCGGCTTTTCTGTTACCGTATGCGATTGGAGACCGGCGTTTTGCCGCGAGGAATATTTTTCCTCAGCAGACAAATTAACCGTCGGTTTTCCTGAAGACATCGTGCCAAAGCTCGAATTGAACAGCGATGATTATGTCGTTATCATGACTCACCATTTTCAAAGGGATCAGGAGATTCTTTCCCTTTTGAAGAACCGTCCTTTGCGCTATGCCGGGATTTTAGGACCCCGGAAAAGAACGACGCGGCTTCTGCAGACAGAGGAAATTCCCGAGTGGCTTCATTCACCGGTCGGGCTGCCCATCGGCGCACGCGGGCCGCAGGAAATCGCGATCAGCATTGCCGGGGAACTCATCCAGGAAGCCGCGAAGATGAAAGGATGAGAAAGGCGAAAATTGCAGGCGTTTATTTGGCTGCCGGTACAAGCGAACGAATGGACCGCAACAAGCTTTTATTGCCGTTTGGAGGGGAGTGTCTCGGAAACAAGGCTTTAAAGGCAGCCCTGCATTCAAAATTGGACCACATTTTCGTTGTCACAAAACCGGGCGACCCTTTGGCATGGATCAGTCCGCCCTTTTTCTTAAGGCCGTATGCCGAAAAATGGAGCCATGTTCCGTGCCGTCATCAAAGTGAGGGGCAGGCCGGCTCTTTGCGGTGCGGTTTGCAAAGAGCCGAAGCCTTTGATGCCGATGGGGCGATGATTCTCCTTGCTGACCAGCCGTTCATCACAGCGGAGATGATCGATGAGCTGCTCTCTTTATTCCGTAAAAAGCCGTTTTTATACTTTGTTGCGTCGTGCTATGAAGATATTCCGAGGCCTCCTGTCATCTTTTCAAGGAAAGCATTCCATATGCTGATGAAGCTCCGCGGTGATGAAGGGGCCAGGCAAATCATCAGGAACAAGGACCTTAACGCGGGGGAGCTTAAATCATACAGCAATCCCCTGTACTTTATGGATGTCGATACACCTGGGGATTATGATCTTGCCCGCTGCCATGCTGCAAAAATGAACGAGGAGGAGGGACGGTAGTGACAGTCATCGGCAAAAGTGTTCTGCGCAAAGATGCTTCTGAAAAAGTGAACGGTAAAGCGAAATATACAAATGATTTTGCCTCACCCGGCATGCTTTACGCCCGGATGGTGGTCAGTCCGTACGGACATGCCAAGATCACAGCGATTGACACTTCCGCCGCCCGGACGATGTCCGGAGTGCGCGCCGTTCTGACAGGCGGCCGTTACCCGCTCGTCGGGGAAGAAATCCGCGACCGTCCTCCGATTGCGGCTGATAAGGTCAGGTATCACGGGGAGCCTGTAGCCGTTGTTGTCGCAGATACTCCCGCACAGGCCAAGCGGGCGGCGGACATGATCAAGGTGTCATATCAGCCTCTGCCCGTCGTCAACTCTCCTACTCAGGCGCTTTTGAGAAATGCACCGCTCGTTCATGAAAACGTCGAACAATATCAATTGCAGGTCAACGTGTACCCTGAACCCGGCACGAATATCGCCAACCGGACAAAAATCCGAAAAGGGAATCTAGAAAAAGGCTGGGCCGAAAGCGATGTGACTGTAGTAGCGTCTTTTTCGTTTCCCCCTTCAGACCATGCGGCGATGGAAACGAGGTGTTCACAATGTGAAATCCGCTCAGATGGAACGGTCGTGATCTGGTCGTCTTCCCAGGCGCCGTATATGATTAAAAAATTAATCAGTTTATATTTTGGCGAAGAAGTCGGGAAAGTGATCGTTCACACTCCCCTTGTAGGCGGCGGATACGGCGGAAAGGCTTCCGTTCAGCAGGAATTTCTCGCCTATTTGGCGTCAAAAGCGGTTGGCGGGCGGCTTGTGAAGCTTCTGAATACACGGGAAGAGGATATTCTGACGTCGCCTTGCCATATCGGAATGGATGCAAAAATCAAGCTCGGCTGCTCAAGGGACGGAATCATAAAAGTGGCGGAATTGCTTTATTTATTCGACGGCGGGGCGTATGCCGATAAGTCGCCCGATTTAAGCCGGGCGGCAGCAGTCGATTGTACCGGACCGTACAGGATCGACAATTTGTGGTGTGATTCATTGTGCGTGTATACGAACCATCCGTATGCAGGGCCTTTCAGAGGATTCAGCCATTCCGAGCTGCTGTTTGCGCTCGAACGGACGATGGATATTCTCGCGCGAAAGCTCGGGATAGACGTGTTGGAGTTCCGTCGTAAAAATGCGATTCTTCCAGGGCATACGACACCTACACGCGTGCTGCTGAATTCAAGCAATATCGGAAATCTGCCGAAATGCCTTGACCGCCTGAAAGAATTAATGAACTGGAAAGATGGCGAGAGAATCGAATTGGAGGGTCACAAGGTCAGGGCAAAAGGGATCAGCTGCGGCTGGAAGACGTCAACGATTGATCTGAATGCCAGTTCAGGCGTTGTCCTGACATTTAATCCTGACGGCAGCGTCAATGTGATGTCGGGAATTGTGGAAATCGGAACGGGAACAAAAACGATATTGACGCAGCTCTTGGCTGAACGCTTAAAAATGGACCCGGGTCAAATTCATGTCAGAATGGAAGTCGATACACAGACGACGCCGGAGCATTGGAAGACGGTCGCCAGCCGGGGAACGTTTATGGCGGGCAGGGCGCTGTTGGAAGCGGCTGATGACGTCATCCGTCAATTGAAAGAAAGAGCCGCATGCGCATTAAGAGCGCCGCAGTCGGATATCGAGGTTGCATACGGCCGGGTGTTTTTAAGAGATGATCCGAAAATAGGCCTGAATTTTGAAGATATTGTATACGGTTATCAACATCCGAACGGCAATTCCGTCGGGGGGCAGATCATCGGGCGCGGCAATTACATGCTGAGGCATTTAACGTTTCTGGATCCTGAAACAGGGGCCGGGAAACCGGGTCCCGAATGGTCGGTCTGCGCTCACGGAGTAGAGGTGGAATTTGATAAAAGAACGTACAGGTACCGTATTTTAAAAGCGGTAACAGTTGTTGACATCGGGAGAGTCTTGAATGAAACAATGGCGAGAGGCCAGGTTATGGGTGCGATGAGCATGGGGCTTTCGTTCGCCGGACGGGAAACGTTTTGGTTTGACGGATTTGGAAGGGTGTTAAATCATCAGCTCAGAACATACAGGCCGATTCGCTATGGCGAGCATCCGGAATATGTCGTTGATTTTGTTGAGACGCCTCAGCTTGACGCACCGTATGGGGCGAGGGGAGCCGGAGAACACGGAATCCTCGGCATGCCGGCGGCTTTGGCGAATAGTTTGACGATAGCTGCGGGCGTTCCCTTAAATGAGCTGCCTCTCATTCCGGAGCTGATTTGGAAGATGAAGGAGGGCAAACATGATTCCGTTTGATTTTGAATATTACCGGCCTGAATCGGCAGAGGAAGCGGCCCGGCTGTTTCAAAGACTTGACCGGGAGGAGAAGCAGCCTTCCTATTTCTCGGGAGGCACGGAGCACATCACGCTCGGCCGTTTAGACTTGATGCATTCGAAGGCGGTCATCGATATTAAAGAAATACCCGAATGCAGGGCCATGCAATATGAGCAGAACCACCTTGTGCTGGGCGCTGCCCTGACGTTGACGGAAGTTGCGGAAAGCGGCGTTTTTCCTTTGTTAGGCAAAGCCGCGAGGGAAGTCGCAGATCGCACCGCGCGCAACAAAATTACGTTGGGCGGCAACATTTGCGGGCAGATTTTTTACCGTGAAGCCGTTTTGCCGTTTTTGTTAACTGACAGCAAAATCATGACATTGGGCGGTGACGGGATGAACGTCTATCCGATTCATGAGGTGTTCAACAAAGAGCTGCAGTTGAAAAAAGGGGAATTGCTCGTTTTTCTCCTGACCGAAAAACGGTATATCAACCTGCCGTATGCCAGCATCAAAGTGCGTCAGCAATGGGAAACGGGCTATCCTTTAGTAACCGCTTCAGCCATTCGGGTGGAAGATCGGGTCCGCGTCGCATTCAGCGGCGTTAGTCCGTTTCCTTTTCGGTCAAAGCAGGTTGAAGCGGCTTTAAATGATCCGAATATGCCGGTTGAGGACAGAATTCAGCAGGCGATCCGCCATTTGCCTGAACCGGTTTTGGATGATACCGAAGGGTCTGCTGAGTATCGCAAATTCGTAATCAAACATACGCTGTTTGATATTTTCAGCATATTAAAAGGTGATGAATATGACAAATGGCAAAAGAACTGATATCACGCTTCACGTAAACGGAGAGGAAAGAGAGGTCATGATCAGGCCTGCCGACACTCTTTTATACGTTCTCAGAGAAAGGCTCGGATTAACCGGGGCAAAGCCCGGCTGTTTGAACGGAGACTGCGGGGCCTGCACGGTCTCACTCGACGGACGTCCGATGAAGTCGTGTCTCATGCTTGCGGCCGAATGCACCGACAAAACGATCGTCACGGTCGAAGGCTTGGAGGGGACGCCCATTCAGCAGGCGTTTGTACGTCATTTCGCTTTTCAATGCGGCTATTGTACACCGGGGTTTATCATGAATTGCCATTTGCTTGCGGAAACCCATCCTGATGCAGATGACGAAACGATCAGAGAGTGGCTCGATTCAAACATTTGCAGATGCACCGGATATAAGGAAATCGAACAAGCGGTAAAATCGGTTTTGACGAAAAAATCGGAGATTTGAAGAAAAGGCACTACATACAGTGCTTTTTATTTATTTTTTAAAATTTCAGAAAACTATATTGACAGGCGTATTTCTGTGCCGCTAATATAACAATATATAATGTTATATAACGTTATATAATATGAGAATAGGAGTGAAGGAATTGAGCAGTCAGGCCACAGCAAAAGTAAACCCGGAAGTTCAAGCTTTTTTGCACGATTTGAAAGGAAAAACGATCGATCACGTATTTTTTGTCGCATGCGGCGGTTCTTCCGCGATTATGTATCCGAGCAAATACGTGTTTGACAGAGAGTCAAAAGCGATCAGCTCCGACCTTTACAGCTCAAACGAATTTATTCAGCGCAATCCCATCCAGCTCGGGGAAAAATCGCTCGTCATTTTGTGCTCTCAATCCGGAAACACGCCGGAAACCGTAAAAGCCGCAAGTTTTGCAAAAAGCAAAGGGGCGCTGACGATCGCCATGACGTTTAAGCCGGAATCTCCTTTGGCTGAGGCGGCAGAGTATGCCGTTCAATACGATTGGGGGGAAGAAGCCCTCGCGATCAATACGAATTACGGCGTCTTATACCAAATTGTTTTCGGGGTGCTGCAAGTATTGGAAAACCATCCGAAATTTGAACAGGCGATCGACGGGTTGGACAAGCTTCAGGCAGTCTATGAACAGGCTTTGGAAAAAGAAGACGGAAACGCGCGGCAGTTTGCCGAAGCCCATCAGAAGGAGCAGGTCATTTATACGATGGCAAGCGGTGCAAACTATGGCGTCGCTTATTCGTACAGCATCTGCATCCTCATGGAAATGCAATGGATTCATTCGCAGGCCATTCATGCAGGCGAATATTTTCACGGTCCGTTTGAAATCATCGACGAGTCGGTGCCGTTCATCATTCTGCTCGGTTTGGATGAAACGAGGCCGCTCGAAGAACGGGCGCTCGCTTTCTCAAAACGATACGGCAAAAAGCTGACGGTTCTCGATGCCAAAGCTTACGATTTTGACGGAATCAGCGATGACGTAAAAGGCTATCTCGCCCCGCTCGTGCTGAACCGCGTCTTGCGCCTGTATGCCGACGCTTTGGCTGAAGCGCGGAACCATCCGCTGACGACAAGACGGTATATGTGGAAAGTTGAGTATTGATATAACATTATATAACATCATGAATTTTCCTAAACGGCGTGGCGGCTCCGCGGGTGCCGTCCCGCCTTATCTGTACAAAAGGAGGGGTTTTCATTTGAAAAAGAGGTATGTATTTGTTATCGCCGCTGTCGCTGCCATGCTGCTTGCAAGCGGCTGCTCGGGTTTTCAAAGTTCGGGCTCCGAGTCGGGGAAAGTCACCTTAAAACTGTTTCACCGCTGGCCGAAAGAGCCGGAAAAAAGCTTCTTCGAAGAAGCCGTCAAAGAATATGAAGACAGCCATCCCGGTGTTTCGATACAAACGGAAGCGGTGCTGAACGATTCTTACAAGGATAAGATCAAAGTCATGCTCGGGACAAGCCAGCCTCCGGATATTTATTTTGCCTGGAGCGATGAATTCGCCAGAAAAATCATCAAAGGGGACAGGGCGCTTGATCTCACCTCATATTATAAAGAGGATCAGAAGTGGTCCGGGCAGCTCCTGCAATCACAGATCGAGCCGTTTTCCGCCGGGGGCAAGACATACGGCGTCCCATGGCAGATGGCTTCCAAAGAATTTTTTTATAACAAAGACATTTTCAAAAAGCTGAACCTTTCTCCTCCAAAAACGTGGGACGAGCTCATTCGCGCATCGAAGGTGTTGAAAGAAAACGGCTATATGCCGATCGCATTCGGCGCAAAAGCGACATGGGCGATATCCCATTATATCGGAACGTTGAACCAGAGGCTTGTCGATGCAAAAACGAGAGAGACAGACTATCATACGGAAAATGCCAGTTTTACAGATCAAGGATATGTCGATGCGCTGGCCAAATTGCAGGAGCTCCTTCCTTACTTTACGAAACATGTAAATTCCGTCGATCACGAATATGTGAGACAGCAGTTTAAGAGCGGAAAGGCGGGAATGATCTACGCGGAGACTTCGGAAATTAAGCTTGTCAATGGCAGCGTCAATCTCGGCTTGTTTTCATTTCCCGATATTTCCGGGCAAAAAGGGAGCTCTGATATGTTAGCGGGAGCGCCGGAAGGCTTTATGATCTCATCGAAAACAAAACATCCGAAAGAAGCGATGGCGTTTTTGAAATTTTTGACGTCGAAAAAAATGGGGGAAAAACTAGTGAAAGACGTCGGAAAGTTCAGCCCTGTGAAAGGAACCGCCAATAAGGACAACGCAGATGCGAACCAGCTCGAGGCCGTCGACAGCCTCAATAAGGCAAAGGGGATGGTCGCATGGTTTGACATGGATGTTGACGCGGAAATCGCAGATGCTTATTTAACGAACGTTCAAAAGATGCTCGGGGGCGATATGAGGCCTGAGGAAGTCATGAAAGAGGTGCAAAAAGCGGCAAAATCTAAATGAATGGGGTGAAGTGCTTGGTTAATCGGAGTCGGTGGCTACCCTTTGTCTTTTTGTTTCCGGCTTTGCTGTTTCTTTTGTTCGTTTATATTCCGATATTGCAAAACATTGTGTTGAGCTTTTTTCAATGGAGCACGTTTGAGCCGCAAAAGGCGTTCATCGGTTTCGGCAACTACATCCAGCTGTTTCAAGATCCGGTATTTTTTCAAGCGCTGAAAAACAATGCCCTGTATGCCGCCGTATCCATCGTATTTCAAGTAGGCGGCGGATTGATCACGGCCGCCATCCTTGAGGACCGGCTGCTGAGAAGGAGCTCTCCTTTTTTCAGAACGGTTTTTTTCCTTCCTGTCGTCATTTCCATGACGGTTATCGCTTTATTATTCGATTTCATCTATAACCCCGATACTGGTTTGCTGAATCAGTTCTTGCAGGCCGTCGGACTCGATCAGTGGACGAGAGCCTGGCTCGGTGACAGAGAAACCGCGATGCTCTCCGTCATTTTCGTTTCCCAATGGCAGTCTGTCGGCTATATCGCCATGCTTTATATTGTGGCCATTCAGAAAATCCCGTCCGAGCTTTACGAAGCGGCGCTTCTTGACGGTGCAGGGAAAGTCAGGACGTTTTTTGCGATCACCGTGCCGGGGACGAAAGAGATGTCATTTGTCGCCGTCGTGATGACGCTGACGGGTGCTTTTACCGTATTTAACGAGCCGTATATTTTGACGGGCGGGGGCCCTGGAAATGCCTCAGAGGTGCTAAGCACGTTTTTGTATAAAGCGGCATTTTCAAAAGACATGATGGGCTATGCCTCAGCGATTGCGACCGTGATTTTATTGATAACGCTCAGCCTTTCCATCATCCAGATGAGGCTGTTCAAAACGGGAAAGGGGGACTAAAAAATCATGCTGTCAGAAAAAACGGAGCCGTTTGTTCCTGAAGCTGAGCCGAACAGGGGCGTGAAGACGGGCAGCCGGAGGAAAAAGCGGCATGCCGGAGTGCCCGCCGTATACTTATATTTGCTGCTGTATACGGCAGCCGTCAGCTATCCGTTATTGTGGATGGTGATGAGCTCGCTGAAAAGCTCTGATGATATTTTTGAGCACAGCTGGTCCCTTCCGAAAGAATGGCATTTTGAAAATTATGCGGCCGCCTGGAATCAGGGGATATCGGCTTATTTTATGAACAGCGTCATCGTGACGTTTTTGACATGCGTGATCACCGTATTTGTCAGCGCATGGGCCGCCTACGGTCTCGCGTGGTTTGAATTTAAAGGAAAAACAGCGGTTTTTATTCTTTGTCTCGGCGGGCTGATGCTGACGCCCCAGATCAGCATCGTTCCCCTTTATTCGATCATTCAATCGCTCGGGCTCTACAATACGTATTGGGCGCTGATATTGCCGTATGCGGCGTACCGGATTCCGTTTACGGTCATTTTGATTCGTTCGTATTTTTTGTCGATCCCGAAAGAACTTGAAGAAGCGGCTTATATTGACGGCTGCACAAGCTTCGGCGTATTTTTTAAAATTTTCTTGCCGATGGGTCTGCCGATTATGCTGACATCGGGTATTTTGACGGCTTATCATACATGGAACGAATTTATGTTTGCGATTATTTTTATTGATGATGAGAACTTTAAGACGATCCCTGCCGGACTCATGCAATTCAGGGATGCTCTTTCGACGGATTGGGGCGTGCTGCTCGCCGGGCTGACGATTTCAGCTGCACCGATCGTCATTCTGTTTTTGTTCATGCAAAAGTATTTCGTCCGCGGCATTGCCGGCGGAAGCATAAAAGGCTAAGGGAGGAATGGATGTGCAGCTGCTTGCGATTGGTGACAATGTCGTCGATTATTACGAAGATCAGGATATGTTCTATCCCGGAGGAAATGCGCTAAATGTCGCCGTCCTTTCAAAACGGGCGGGGGCCCGTGCTTCATATATCGGCATCCTTGGCAATGATGAAGCGGGAGATCATGTATTACAGGTTTTGAAGCAGGAGGGAATCAACATCAGCAGAATCCGGCGCGCACACGGACAAAACGGAATGGCCGTCGTCAAGCTGAACGAACACGGCGACAGGGTGTTCGTCCGTTCAAACAAAGGCGGCATCCAGTCTGAGCTCGGTCTGATATTGACCGCAGAAGACGCCGCTTTCATCGCGCGCCACGATGTCGTGCACACGAGCGTGTACAGCCGGATCGAGCACGCGCTTCCCGAACTTTACCGGCTTGCTGCCGTTTCATTCGATTTTTCGACAACGCATGACAGGGAGTACATGAAACGGGTTTGCCCTCATTTGACATATGCTTTCTTCTCGGGGAGCGGTTTGACAAAGGAGGAATGCCTTCTCCTGCTTGAAGACGCAAGCCGGTTTGGCGCTGAGACGGTATGCGTGACAAGGGGAGAAGAGGGCGCTGTTTTGCGCCGGGGAGGAGATATCGCCGAACAGCCTGTCGTTCCGGTGCAGGCGATTGACACGCTCGGGGCGGGGGATTCCTTTATCGCAGGTTTTTTGACGGCTTATATGAACGGGAGCAGCCTGGAAAAGGCTCTTGGCAGAGCAGCCGAAGCCGCGGCAGACACATGTCTGACATACGGGGCTTTCGGCTGCGGACGCCCTTTTTCATTGAAGGATCATGCCTGAGAGCTGTTGATCGTGAATGTGACGCGGTTCGTATGCATCAGAAACAACGAGCAATAAATGGGGGCGTCTTCTGCGCCGTAGGCGACTTTATCAATTTCAAACAGCGCATCCCCGATGTCGCATGCCAAATGCTTGCTGTCTTCCGCTTTGGCAAAGACGACGTTTAACAGCTTTGTATTGTAAGCAGGGCTTACTTGATATACGGTTTTTAAGATGTGGTGCATGGACACGGAGTCGCTGATGAAACGGTCGATATCGGGAAACCGGCTGAGCGGATAGTGCGTGATATCAAATGTGAACGGCATGTCATCGTTGAACAAAATCCGCTTCAGCTCGAGCACAGGACTTTCCGGCGGTAATTGAAGCCTTTTCGCAATGTGCCGGGGGGCTGCTTTTTTCTCAGCGGAAATGACTTTATGCCTCGGAGTTTTCCCGGTTGACATCATATATTCGGAATAGCCGTTTACGGCAACCAGCTCCCGTTTCATTTTCGGGCTTTTTACGAAAGTCCCTTTTCCTTGCTGCCGTGTTAGATAGCCTTCTTCGACAAGATCGGAAATCGCTTTTCTGACGGTAATGCGGCTGACATTATAGATTTCGCAAAGTTCATTTTCAGCGGGCAGCTTTTCCGACGGCGAATAGATGCCCCGCTTGATATCGTCTGATATGATTTGTTTGAGCTGAACATACAGAGGTTTGGAACTATCGTTATTTAACAAAATGAACGTCCTCCTTCACGTATTCACCAATATTATAATGTATTATTACGTTATAATACAATTCGCTGATGACAGAGACGTAAAAATTGCTGCAAAAGGAGAGGGTATACATGGCTTCACTAACGTTTCGCCACGTCCATAAGAAATACGGGCCAGAGCATTACGCTTTAAAAGATTTTCATTTAGAAGTAAAGGATAAAGAATTTCTCGTCATCGTCGGTCCCTCCGGATGCGGAAAATCGACGGCGCTCAGAATGACGGCCGGATTGGAAAAGCTGACAGAAGGAGAGCTTTACCTCGGGAAAGAGCTGATGAATGACGTGCACCCGAAAGACCGCGATATTGCGATGGTCTTCCAAAATTATGCCCTGTATCCGCACATGACCGTGTTTGACAATATGGCGTTCGGCCTGAAGCTGAGGAAGTTTTCAAAAAAGCAAATCGAAAAGCGCGTTAATGAGGCTGCTGAGATCCTGGAGATCGGCCATTTGCTAAAAAGGAAGCCGAAAGCCTTGTCAGGCGGCCAGAGACAACGGGTTGCACTCGGCAGGTCGATCGTCCGCGAGCCCCAGGTATTTTTAATGGATGAGCCCCTGTCCAATTTGGATGCCAAACTGAGAACGGCAATGAGAACGGAAATCAGCAAGCTCCATCAGCGGCTTGAAACAACGGTCATCTATGTTACCCATGATCAGACAGAAGCGATGACGATGGGCGACCGGATTGTCGTGATGTACAACGGGGAAATCCAGCAGGTGGCAACTCCGCACGACATTTATCACCATCCGGCCAATCAGTTTGTCGCAGGCTTTATCGGCTCGCCCGGCATCAATTTTCTAAAGGGAGTCATCGATGAGCAGAACGGTGAGTTGTTTTTCGCCAATTCGGAAATTCGTCTTCATATCCCGAAAGAAAAAAGCGGTCGGTTAAAAAGAAAAGGCTACATCCGGAAGGAAGCGGTTCTCGGTATCCGGCCTGAACATATAAAAGAAGGGCAACCGGACGGGACAGGCTTTCAAGCGAAGGTCGAGTTAAGCGAAAATATGGGGCCTGAACAATTTCTGCACGCCGCAATCGGAGAAGCGCAGTTTGTTGCAAGGCTTGACGGAGAAAGAAGCCTTGCCCCCGGAGAGGTGATCTGTCTGTCCGTCAGCATGGAGCATGCCGTCTTTTTTGATCCCGAAACAGAGGCGTCCATCTAAAAAAGGCGCCGGAAAAGCGCCTTCGTTTGTTCCAAAGCATGCTGCTTTACGCCCCTGGCCCCCAGATTGCTTCGGCCCACTCCGGGTGGTCAATGAACGGATTGCGGTTATGCTGGTAGCGCTCATAGATGATATCGTTTCTTCTCCTTTCCAGGTTATCAACAGGGTCTTCTTTATGCCATTTCAGCAGGACGGCCATTTTGCCGTGGTACGGATTAGAGCCGTTGTTCGTCCTGTCGTTCATTTCCAAGGTTGGGATATCCGTCATCGCCTTCATAGCGGACGTCCATATAAAAAATCATTCTGGCGACATCGCCTTTCACGCGGCTGTTCGGTTCCCATGAATCCCCGTCATAATAATTTCCGGGGGCATCGCGATACTCCGCGCCGCCTTCGTCAAAGTCAAGGTTCCCCCGCGCTGAATTCACTTGTACGTCGCTCGGCCTGATATGGTGCAGGTCTGTTCCGGGACCTTTAGATGTTCCAAATTCGCCGTGCGATTTAGCCCAGACGTGCTCCCGGTTCCAATCCCCCGTACTTCCCCCGCTTTCGTTTTTGGAGCGGGAATCCCCGGAATACAATAAAAGAACGTTGTTCGGGTTGGCCGGATCTTCATCGGTCGTTTTCAGCGCGTCCCATACTTGGCTGTACGTAAGCTGTGTATGATCGTCGATTGCATCGTGAAGCGCCTGTTTCAACGCTTTCCCGGTTTTTCCTTCCGCATCCTCGTAATAATCTTGCGGAGCGGAGGAGCTGTAAGACAATGGTTTCAGCGGAAGCAGGGAAAAAGCCTTCGCCTGTCCGGCAGGCATGCAAAGGAATGACAGCATCAGCATAAACGGCAGCACAGACATTCTGATCATCGAGCGAAAACCTCCTTTTCGTTTCTTTTATTATCCAAATATTTCGTGAAAAAGAAATGTCATTATGTTTACGGTTTTCTTACTGTCTTGTAAATGATATCTAAATCTGTTTTCCCTTGAAGCCGGCGTTCGGCGATCCGGACACTTTTTCGATCGCCGGATTATGCCCGAAAGGCACACTCTCTCTTTTGTTTTTCCGCCGGCTTTCCGAGTTGCCTGCGGCCGCGATAAACTTAACGCCCTCCCTTTATTCCTGAATTCAAAAAAATTAATTATGCATTCATTTGTAAAGAAAAAATATACAAAATAAATAAAATATGAAAAAACTAGACTTTAAACCCACCGCTGGATATACTGATTGAGTAGCAGTTTGACCGTAAATAAAAAGTCCTGTTTTCAAACGAAAAGGAAGGGGTATGCGCATGAAAAATATGGCCAGATTATATATCCTTATGCTGAACGTATTTATCGTCATGCTCGGCATCGGGCTGATCATTCCGCTCATGCCTACATTTATAGAAAAATTCGGCGCCTCGGGAGGGACGCTCGGCCTGTTAATCGCGGCATCCGGTATTACGCAATTGCTGTTTTCGCCTGTCGCAGGGGAAATGACGGATAAATACGGCAGGCGGAAAATGATCATACTCGGCATCGGAGCGTTTGCCGTTTCACAGCTCATTTTTGCCTGGGCCGGCCAGATGTGGCTTCTGTTTGTTTCGCGCCTTTTGGGCGGAGCGGGGGCGGCCTTTTTGGTTCCGGCGATGTTTGCCTATATCGCGGACATCACCTCAGAAAAGGACCGCAGCAAAGGGATGGGGCTGATCAGTGCGGCGATGTCACTCGGATTTGTCATCGGCCCCGGAGCAGGCGGCTATTTGGTGGCGTACGGGCTCGCTTTTCCGTTTTACGTGTCAGCCGGTTTAGCCTGCGTGGCAACAGTACTGTCGCTTTTCGTGCTCCCGGAAACGCTCAGCGAAGAAAAGATGCTTGAAAAGCGGCGGTCCGGCGAGCGGCGCGAACCCCTGCTGAAGCAAATGACGCGGGCGCTGAAATCGCCGTATGCGTTTCTGCTCATTTTGGTGTTTGTTTTGAACTTCGGCATCATGAATTTTGAAGCCGTCTTCAGTTTGTATGTCGATCACAAGCACGGGTTTACACCGGGGGACATCGCGTTTGTCATCACGGCGGCAAGCTTGATCGGCGTGTTTGTGCAAGCCGTCGCCCTTGGGATGCTCACGAACCGCTTCGGTGAAAAGCGTCTGATGAACATCACATTGATCGGCTCGGCTGCAGCGCTCGTCGTCTGTTCGCTGGCCGGATCGTATTGGCTTGTGTTCGGCGCGACGATCGTCTTCTTTATGCTGACATCTATCCTCCGCCCGGCAATCAATACGCTCATTTCGAAAATGGCCGGAGATGAGCAGGGCTTTGCCGCGGGAATGAACAATGCCTTCATGAGCCTTGCCAACATTGTCGGACCTGCCGTTGCGGGGCTGCTGTTCGACGTGAACATCGAAATTCCATACGTGTTTGGCGCGGCTGTTCTTGTATTAAGCTTTTTGGCGGCGGTCGGCTGGGGACGGAAAAAGCAAACCGCTGCAATTCCGGAAAAGGTATAAAGAGGCAGCCTGGGCCATTCCCATTCATGCGCAGCCGCTTTTTATGAAAATCTGTTTAACGATAAGGACGAGGAAAAATCCGGCTTGATTCAACCGCCGGAACGAAAGAAAACAGCCTGAATCCACCATCAGGCTGTTTTTTTTTGTTACATGGCCAAGGACTTTAAATGGCTTGTCAGCACGGAATCGATCACTTCTTGCGACACTTGTCCGGGCTCCAGGACCGAGTGGAGCGCAAGTCCGTCGATAAGGGCGTACAGCCGCTCCGTTTCCATCGGCACATCAATATCCGGATTTCCGGCGGATTGCGCCAGCGCTTCAACAGCCTTTTGGCAGGCTGAATAAATTCCTTCGTTCATCTCCTTTCGTAACGGCCGGAGCTCCGGATCGCTGAGCGATTTCGCCGTAAATGACAGCCATGCTTCCATTTCCAGCTTTCTTTCTTCATCTACGGGCAAAAACTGAAGCAGAAGCTGCTTTACATCGTCGGCAGGCGTTCCCGTCCATGTCATCCGTTCGATGCGGGCCTTCACCCGGTTTGTGACCAGCTGCATAGAATAGATGAACAGCTGGGACTGATTCGGGAAGTAATGGCGCATGGCTCCAGCGGAAAGCCCCGCCTCCTCCGCGATTTTTCTGACGGTGCAATGGTCAAGTCCTTCTCTTTGGATCACCTTCCAGACGACCTCGGCAATTTTTTCTTTTTGTTTTTCGTGATCAACGATTTTTGGCATATATTCATTATAACACACTTGTGCTACTTCATACATCTGTGTTATTATCTTTTTAGCACAAATGTATTAAAAAGGAGCGGGAAACATAGATGATCGGATTGCTGATTATTGCTTGTGAAATCGGATTTTGGGTGTTTATTCTGTTAGGTCTGTTTTTTCGATATATTGCCGGTATGAAAAAAATCGGCTTGTTGTTTCTAGCCGCAACGCCTGTACTCGATTTGCTGCTGCTTATAGCGACGGCCGCCGATTTGTACAATGGGGCAAAAGCGGATACTCTGCATGCGCTGGCTGCCGTCTACATCGGGGTCAGCGTCGCATTCGGCAGCCGGATGATCAAATGGGCGGATGTCCGGTTCGCCCATCGCTTTGCCGGAGGTCCGAAGCCTGACAAAAGGCCGCTGTACGGAAAGGTACACGCCAAAAAAGAGCGGGCAGGCTGGCTTCGTCATTTTGCCGCCTGGGCGATCGGGGCGGCGCTTTTAGGTGGATTGCACTTGTTTATCGGTGATTTTGACAGAACCGAAGCTTTAATCCGTACTGCTGCTTTATGGTCCGTCATTCTCGCCATCGATTTTCTCTATAGCTTCAGCTTTACCTTTTTTCCGAAGAAAACGCCTTAAGGAGCCGGCTGTGCCGGCTTCTTTTTTATGATAAAGATTCGGGAGAAGGAAATGCTAACATGCAGGCCGAAATAAAGGATTCTCGAAAAAACCTGTGATAAACTAAAAAGAGAGGTGAACGAGATTGATTTATATCGGATTAACCGGATGGGGGGATCATGACAGCCTGTATCCGCCCAAGACAAACAGCCAAAAAAAGCTGATACACTATTCGTCCCATTTTCCGATCGTCGAGCTTGATGCAAGCTTTTACGCAATCCAGCCGAAAAAAAACAACGAAAAATGGGTAAAAGAAACGCCGGAGTCCTTTCAATTTATCATAAAAGCCTATCAGGGAATGACCGGCCATCAGCGCGGCGACATTCCCTTTGATTCAAAGGATGAGATGTTTGACGCCTTTAAACTGTCGCTCGCCCCTTACATAAAGGCTGGAAAGCTAGCGATGGTTCTCTTCCAGTTTCCGCCCTGGTTTGACTGCAGAAAAGAAAACGTCAATTACTTAAGGTGGTGCAGGGAGAAAATGGGGGACGTCCCGTGTGCGCTTGAATTCAGGCACAGGTCATGGTTCATGCCCCAATTTCACGATAAGACGCTTGCCTTTATGAAAGAACAAGGCTGGATACACAGCATTTGCGATGAACCGCAGATCGGGGAAGGGAGCGTTCCGACCGTTCTTCATGCGACAGACAGCGAAAAGACGCTCGTCCGTTTTCACGGCCGCAATAAGGAAGGCTGGGCTCGTCCGTCTTCAGGGCAAAACTGGCGGGAAGTCAGGTATTTGTATTTATATAATGAACAGGAATTGAAAGATTGGACGAAAAACCTGGAACTTTTAAAGCGGCAGTCGAAAGACCTTTACGTGCTGTTCAACAACAATTCAGGCGGCGACGCGGCCGCGAACGGAAAACAAATGATGGAGCTGCTCGGCCTTGAATATCAAGGGCTTACGCCAAGGCAGCTCGATTTATTCAGCTAATGAAAGAAGGACTTATTCATGGAATATTTTATACTGATCATACTCGGTTTGATCGCGGGAACCATCGGCAGTCTCGTCGGCCTTGGAGGCGGGATCGTCATCGTTCCTTCTTTGCTTTTTTTATCGGGCTTTACGGGGCTATTTCACCACGTTACACCGCAAATGGCGGTGGGCACTTCGCTTTTTGTCATCATATTTACGGGCCTGTCTTCAACGATCGCTTATATGAAATACAAAACCGTCGATTATAAGAGCGGGCTTATTTTTTTTATCGGGTCCGGGCCGGGAAGCCTTATCGGCGCCCATGTGTCAAAATATTTCAGCACGGATTCGTTTTCCCTCTGGTTTGGAATATTTATGATTTTGATATCTTTGTCGCTCATGATCAAGAAAAAAGCGAAGCAGTTGGACAAAAAGCACACCGGCATCATCAGAACGTTTAAAGATGACGAGGGGAACGATTACACGTATTCCTACCAGCCTTGGGCAGGAATCGCAATCGCGTGTTTCGTCGGCTTCCTTGGCGGTTTATTCGGGATCGGCGGAGGCTCTTTAATGGTGCCGGCGATGATGCTCCTGTTTTTATTTCCGACGCGGGTCGCAGTCGCCACATCGATGTTTATCATTTTCCTTTCTTCGATTGCAGGATCTGTCGGCCACGTTGTGAGCGGCCATGTCAACTGGCTTTATGCTTTGGCGCTCATACCGGGCGCCTGGTTCGGGGGGCAGCTCGGCGCTTTTATCAATAAAAAGATGCAATCGAAAACGATCGTTTTCATCATGAGGCTCGTTCTGATTCTGGTCGGACTCAGACTCATCTATCAAAGCGCATTTTAGTTTATACGTTAGGGAGAGATTTGCATGCGGGAAAAGCTCCATATCTATCATACAAATGATCTGCACAGCCATTTTGAAAACTGGCCGGCCATCGTTGATTACATCGGGAAACAAAGGCAAAAACACACAGCGGAAGATGAGGAAGTGCTTCTGTTTGATATCGGCGACCATGTCGACAGGTTTCACCCGATATCTGAAGCGACCTTCGGAAAAGCGAATGTGGAGCTCTTGAATCGTCTGCGCTATGACGCGGTCACGATTGGCAACAACGAAGGAATCACGCTCCCGCACGAAGAGCTCGATGCGCTCTATCGTCAAGCGGAATTTCCGGTCATCGTTTCCAACCTGTTTGATACAAGCGGAATCAGACCGTCATGGGCAGAGCCGTATTGGATCAAAACGCTAAAAAGCGGCATCACGATCGCCGTACTCGGCGTAACGGTCCCGTATTATCCGATCTATGCACAGCTCGATTGGAAGGTAACCGACGCCTTTGAAAGCATCGCCCGGGTGCTGAAAGAAGTCAAAGGAAAAGCCGACATCACGATCCTTCTTTCTCATTTGGGCATCCTGGACGATCAAAAGGCAGCGGAGCGGTTTCCCGAAATCGATTTGATCCTCGGTTCCCACACGCACCATTTGCTGGAGGACGGCATGATGAAAAACGGCGTTTTGCTCGCTTGCGCCGAAAAGTATGGAAACTATGCCAGCCATGTCGAACTGACTTTTGATCTTGACAGGAGGACCGTTTCCGAAAAAAAAGCGAGTGTACAGAAGACTTCAGATTGGAACGGAGAATCGGAGGAAACATCTGCTTTCCTCATGGAAAAAATGGAGCAGGCCCGGGCTGTGCTTCGGGAGGAAGTGGCTCAATTGGATCATCCGCTTACAGCCGAATGGTTCCAAGCTTCAGCTCTGCCTCAAATGCTGGCCGATGCGCTAAAGAAATGGTGTGATGCCGATATCGGCATGGTCAATGCCGGAATTCTGCTCGGCTCCCTTTCAGCCGGACCGGTGACAAGAGGCGACATCCACCGCATCTGTCCGCACCCGATCAACCCGGTCAAAGTAAAACTGACGGGAGATGAGTTGAAGGAAATCGTCCTCCAGGCTTCAGCTGAGGAAATGGAGCAGCTTCATATCAAAGGGCTCGGCTTCCGGGGAAAGGTGATGGGAAAAATGATGTACTCCGCTCTTGATGCAGAAAAGCTCACAGTCGCCGGAGCCGAAATCGAGCCGGGCCGCACGTATACGCTCGCAACCATTGACATGTTTACGCTCGGAACCCTTTTCCCGGCGATTCGTGATGCCGGTGACATTGAATATTTCATGCCGGAATTCCTGCGGGATCTGTTGGCCTGGAAGCTGGAACAGACATGCCGGGCCGATCGTTGAGAAAGCTTCTTCTGGTAAACGGGAACAAGTCCCCCGCTTTTGCCATACATTAATGGTAAAGGGGGGATTTGAAAGTGGTGAATGTAACTCCGATTATGATAGAAGACCGGCCGTTCATCGCTGTGACCGTCAAACTGCCGAAAACGAACTTTATGGCGGTAACGAACGATCATGGATATATTATGTGCGGAGCGCTTGATGTCGCCCTGCTGAATGATAAATTAAAGGAACGGAAAATCGTCGCCGCAAGAGCGGTCGGGGTCCGAACGATCGACGAGCTTCTCAGCGCCCCGCTCGAATCGGTTACAGACGCGGCCAAAGAACTCGGCATAAACGCCGGCATGAGCGGCAAAGAGGCGCTTTTAAAAATGGCGGAGTAAAAGTTGTCTGTTTGAAGCGTATATCCTCTCTTACAAGCATACACATTGTGATGTAAGGGGGGATTTTGCATTGCGGAGATTTCGCGGCCCTCTTTCTAAAAGAGGACCTTTGCCTTTTCGGTATGTCATGCTCCTTTCTTTTGTGATATTTATATTTTCAACAACGGTCAGCTTATTGATCATCAACTCCTCGATCAAGCCGACGCTTTTGAACATTGCGGAAATGGAAACGAACAGAATTGCAACGCATGTCATCCAGGAAGCGGTCGAAAGCTATATTAGCAAAGACAAAAATGTACAGAACATGATCGAGATGAAAACAAGCGAAAACGGAAAAGTAACGACGGTCGATTTTAATTCACACGTTGTCACGGATATGAAAAATAAAATTACACATGCGCTTCACGACAATCTGAAAGAAACCGAAACGGAAGAATTTAATTCTTCTGCAAAAACGACAGAAGGCCGGGATGACGGCGTCATTTATCAAATTCCCCTCGGCCAGACCACCGGCAACTCGCTGCTCGGAAACCTCGGTCCAAAAATTCCCGTGCGCCTCAACATCGTCGGCGACGTCTTTACAGATGTGAAAGAAAGCGTCAAGCCTTACGGGATTAATAACGCCTTAATTAACATCGGCGTGCTTGTCGAAGTAAAGGTGCGGGTCGTCATTCCGTTTGCGACAAAGACGGCGGTTGTCAAAAATACGATACCGGCGACGATTCAGGCGATACACGGAGATGTGCCCGATTTCTACAGCGGCAGCGGAAGCCGGACGTCCCCGTCGATCCAAATTCCGTCCAAAGACGAAAAAGCCGAAGAAAAAGAGTAAAAACATCCCGGGGGAAACGGGATGTTTTTATTTTTTCTTCTGCCTGAGCTCTTTTCGCTCCCATGCTTTTAAATAAGGATACGGATCAAATGACCACTCGCTTCTGCCGTTGTCCTTGTACATGCCATAGTGGAGATGGGGCGGAAATTTTCCCGACGTGCCCGGAGGCCCGTATCCGGTGTTTCCGACGGAGCCGATCACCTGGCCGGGCTCGACGATCTGCCCGACTTTTAAACCTTTGCTGAATCCGTTCAGATGGGCGAAGTAGTGATACGTATTATGGATGTCCCTGATTCCGATTCTCCAGCCGCCAAAGCGGTTCCAGCCTTTCATTTCGATGATTCCGTAGCATGTCGACCGAACAGGAACTCCGTGATGGGCAAACAGGTCGGTTCCTTCGTGAATGCGTCTGCCCCCGAAGCCGCGGGCGTCTCCCCATGTGCTTCTGTAGCTGTAATCCGACCGGATGGGGAGGGGAAACGCGTGCGCGCCTAAATCAATGTGGCCGTATTTGCGAAAAAGTTTGATAAATCCCGTAATGATGCCGACCGACTGATCCCTTTCGTAAAACTCCCAAAGCCCGATGCGGATGTTTGCAAGATCGTTTCCATATGTCGTTAAATATTTGCCGAACGTATACAGGACATCGTCGTCATTATCAGCTTCCGCCCGGCCGTCTCCATTGCCGTCCATTCCGATTCCGTCAAACACCTTAATGCTGAGCGGAGATGTATCATTTTGGTTTGGATTTTCAGGACCGCTCCAGATGTCCTGCGGAATGTAGATCCCGGTATATCCCTTTTTTTTCGGCAGGTCTTTGCGGTTCTTGCGAATGTTGATTTCGTATTGATCAACGGCAGCGAAAACGTACCAGGGGATTTGGGTCGCAGCTTCCGCCCTATGGTAAAGCGCCATCCTTTTTTTTAGAACTGACGCTGTATGTTCCTTTCCCAAAGCGCAAGGCTGAACGATGGCTAAAAGGAGAATGAGAACGGATAATACGACTTTCACAATATCATTGGCTCCTTTCCGTTTAATTGTGTATAGTGTGCGACAAACGGTAGAAACGATAATAAGAAAATGTTAGCAATTCTATATTGAAAAAAACCAATGTCTTGTCCGCAAATCTGTCGTATGTTAAAGTGACTAAAGACAAGTTTTTAAGTTTTTTAAGCGGTTCCAACAGGCAAGGGACGAAATCCATCGCCTAAGTCCTTACATTTTCGTAGCAAAACATGATTACTATCCACGAGTGGAGTTGATGGAATTGGCAAAGAAAGACGAGCACCTCAGAAAGCCCGAATGGCTGAAAATAAAGCTTAATACGAATAAAAACTATACGGGCCTAAAGAAATTAATGAGAGAAAACAACCTGCATACGGTGTGCGAAGAGGCGAAATGTCCGAATATTCATGAATGCTGGGCGGTCAGACGGACTGCAACGTTTATGATTCTCGGATCCGTCTGTACGAGAGCCTGCCGCTTCTGTGCGGTGAAAACCGGCTTGCCGACAGAGCTTGATTTGCAAGAACCGGAACGCGTCGCGGATTCCGTCAGCCTCATGAATCTGAAGCATGCGGTCATTACAGCCGTCGCCCGGGACGATTTGAAGGACGGAGGAGCTGGCGTTTTCGCAGAAACCGTGCGCGCCGTCCGGAGAAAAAATCCTTTTACGACAATTGAAGTTCTTCCTTCCGATATGGGCGGAGACTACGATAATTTAAAAATGCTTATGGATGCCCGGCCGGACATTTTGAACCACAACATTGAGACGGTCCGCAGGCTGACGCCGAGAGTCCGTGCAAGAGCTACATATGAACGTTCTTTGGAATTTTTGCGCCGCGCCAAAGAAATGCAGCCTGATATCCCGACGAAATCGAGCATCATGATCGGCCTTGGCGAAACAAAAGAAGAAATCATTGAAACGATGGATGACCTGCTGGCCAACAACGTCGACATTATGGCAATCGGCCAATATTTGCAGCCGTCCAAAAAGCATTTGAAAGTGCAGAAATACTACCACCCTGATGAATTTGCCGAACTGAAAGAGATCGCCATGGAAAAAGGCTTCAGCCACTGTGAGGCAGGGCCTCTTGTCCGTTCTTCCTACCATGCCGATGAACAGGTCAATGAAGCGTCCAAAAAACGGCAGGCCAATGCCTGATTGCCGAAGGACAAATTGAAAACGCCAGAATGTCTGGCGTTTTTTTCGTGTCCTAGAATTCGGTTTTTTTTCCCTTTCCGTCCGTCGAAACGTTTCCTTGAGGTGATTTTTTCATTTCCTCGATCGTATCGGCCATCAGCTGATCGACGTTTCTTGAATTGGAGCCGAGCGAGCTGAAGTTGGCGATGGACTGCATTAAATTCGGATTATCCGATATATAGATATGGTAGTACCTCGGAACGACGGAGGCCGCCGTTTTTTTCACCTGATCAGCGGTTTCCTCACGCTGCTTCGAACCTGTCCGGTAGACGACAAGCGCCTCTTCATCCGTTACAAGCGCCGAGGCATCTTGAATATTGGGAAGCTGAACCGTTAAACTAGATATAATATGAGCCATTTCTTCCCGGTTGATTTTTGGGGCCTGTGTTTTATCTTTGTTTTTAACAGGGGTTGCCTGATGGCGCGCATAACCGAACCTGCCTTTTCGATCATCGTTTCTGAAGCTTTGGTTGTACTGGCGGTTCCGATCTGCGACGTGGACGGTATTGCCGTCTTCATCATAAATATCATTGTGATTCTTATCGTTTAAAGCCTGCTGGCATCCGGACAGCGGAGCCAGCAGCAAAATAGTTAAAAGCATTTTTGTTTTCATCCTGCATTTCCTCCTTATCTATAGCTTTTCCAAAGAGGAAGATTTATTCTTAGCAATTGATGGCGGCTGGTGTTTGAATTATCATATAAAAGAGGTGAAAAGAATGATTGTCGTTCAGAACGCTGCATTTGAAGTCGTCAAAGATGTGAAAAACGGATTTAATGAAGACGCGTTTAAAGCAAGATACTCTGATATTTTAAATAAATACGACTACATTGTCGGGGACTGGGGGTACAGCCAGCTGAGGCTGAAAGGCTTTTTTGATGATCAAAATCAAAAGGCGACCTTTGATACAAAAATCAGCACCCTTGATGAATATATTTACGAATACTGCAATTTCGGCTGCGCGTATTTTGTGTTAAAACGCTTGCGAAAATAATCGGTCATAAAAGGGGATGCCGCTATGTATTTTGTCGATCGAAACAAAATTGAAAACACGCTGAATTTTTTTGAAGAACAGCTCCGGCTGTTTCACAAGCAGACTGAATGGGCGTCAGACATCGAAAAAAAGGCGCTTGAGAGGATCGGCCATACGCTGATCGAAAGTATATTGGACGTAGGAAACGATATGATTGACGGCTTCATTATGAGAGATCCGGGAAGCTATGACGACATCATGGATATACTGGCTGATGAGAAGGTCGTCAGCCAAACGGAAGGCGAAGATCTGAAACAGCTGATCGCCTGCCGGAAAGCGCTCGTTCAGGATTATTTAAATGTCAGCCACGGGGAATTGGAAAACTTGCTGAAAACGCACGCGGAAGCGCTTGAGGCATTTCCCGTCCGGATCCGCGATTATTTAAACAATGAGCTCGGTCCTGTATCCGCATTTAAACCGCATTAATAAACTGGAGTGTAACACATGAAAACATACAAAGGATATTTAATCGACTTAGACGGAACAATGTACAAAGGAACGGAAAAAATCGAAGAAGCCTGCGAATTCGTGAAAAAGCTGAAGGAGCGGAACATTCCATACTTATTCGTGACGAACAATTCTTCGCGCACGCCGAAGCAGGTGGCGGACAAGCTTGTATCTTTTGATATTCCGGCAACGGAAGAGCAGGTGTTTACGACAAGCATGGCGACGGCAAACTTCATCGCCGAGAAAAAGCCGGGTGCTTCCGTATATGTGATCGGAGAAGAAGGAATCCGCAGGGCCATTGAAGAAAAAGGCCTGACGTTCGGCGGGGAAAACGCCGACTTTGTCGTCGTCGGCATCGACCGCGGCATTACATACGAAAAGCTTGCCGTCGGCTGTCTGGCGATTCGGAATGGAGCGACGTTTATTTCGACGAACGGCGATATCGCGATTCCGACCGAAAGAGGCCTTTTGCCTGGAAACGGGTCATTGACGTCAGTATTGACCGTGTCAACGCGCACAGAGCCGATTTTTATCGGAAAGCCTGAGCCGATCATTATGGAGCAGGCGATGAAGGTTCTCGGAACTGACATCAGCGAGACGCTGATGGTGGGCGACAACTATGATACCGATATTATGGCCGGCGTGAATGCCGGAATGGATACGCTTCTTGTCCACACAGGAGTGACGAAAAAAGAACACCTTGAAGCTTACGCCAAAAAGCCGACTTACACGATCGATTCGCTGACAGAATGGATGGACCGCATCTAAAAACGAAAACACTTGCCCCCGCGTGAAGGCAAGTGTTTTTTTGCTTTATTCGGCGTCTTTCGCCCGGTGCGCGAGCCTGCTTGAGGCCGCGGCTGCAATGGCGCCGACGATGTCGTCCAAAAAGGTATGGCATTCCCCGGTTGATTTATCGTTTAAGCGGGCGAGCACCCCGGGCTTTATTTTATCGATATAGCCGTAATTGGTATAACCGATCGAGCCGTACAAATTGATGATCGAAAATGACAGAATTTCATCGACGCCATAAAGGCTTTCATCTGTCTCAATTAAGGATTGCAGAGGCTCCAACAGCTTTTTCTGCTCTCCCAGCATATCGAGCTGAATACCGGTAAGCACGGCGTTTTGAACCTCGCGCTTCTTCAAGACCCGGCTGACATTCGCTTCACATTCTTCTTTTGTAATGTCAGGATGATATTTCTTTTGTAAAAGGTAGACAAGATCCGCAATCTCGGAAATCTTGACGCCCCGTTTTTCCAGCCACTCTTTTGCTGCCGATTCTATTTTGTGCATGCTGTTGTTTTCCGGCATCGTATTCACCCAATCTTTTTTACTTAGTGTATACAAACGTCCTGCAAAACGTAACGATTTTAGAACGTTTTCACTCATAAATGGCTTCTTGATGGATTACGATGTGTAGAAGGCCATTTTTTAAAGGAGTGTTGTATGGTGAAGGATTTGATCAAAGAAAAATTCGGAATCTACATTCGCGAACTTTCGTCATATCTCTCCTACCAGACCTTTCAAACACCCAACTCCATGTTTTTGATCGCCCCGGTTTCCCATTTAAGCCAAGCCGAACTCGCGGAGCTGTATTACATGAGTCAGTATTTGCAAGAACAGCGCGACCCATACGTTTCCTCTTTTTTGTTCACAAAGGACGGGGAGATGACTTTTAGGGACGGAAAAACGGCATATGTGCTGCTTCAGGCGGTGCCCCGTTTTACGAACCGGTCTTTTCCGTTCGGTACGGAGCTCGCCGAATTTCATCAAAAGGGGAGAGGCTATCCTTATGAAGTAAAAGAAACGACAAGGATCGGCCAGTGGAAAGAATTGTGGGGGAAACGCCTCGACCAGCTCGAGCAGTTCTGGATTCAAAAATCGCAGTCACAGCCATTGCAGCCTTTTGAAAAACGGTTTATCGAATCGTTCCCTTATTATCTCGGCTTAACGGAAAACGCTATTCAATATTTGGCAGATACCGAATTGGATGATCAGCCCCAGGCTGCTGATTCCGGGACGATCTGCCAGCAGCGCCTCACCTGTGAGACATGGAAGCAGGAGCCTTTGGTCAAGGTTCCCGTAGAATGGGTGTTTGATCATGCTGCGCGCGATCTCGCAGAATACGCCAGAAGCCTGTTTCAGCAAAAAGGCGATCTCAATGAGGTGATGTTATTTCTTCAGCAATATGAACAGGTCAGCCCGCTTTCTTCCTTTTCAAAGCGGCTCATGTACAGCAGGCTCCTGTTTCCGCTTCATTACTTTGAAACGGTTGAAGGCTATTATATCTCTCCGGAATCAGAGCACCATTATTATGAGAACAAACTCGACCATCTATTGTCCCAGGTACCGGCGTATGAACGGTTTCTGAGCGGATTTCAGGAGATGGTCAGCATAAGATCAGGAGGATTGGCTGTCATGCCTTCTGTCAATTGGCTGAAAAGGACACCTTAAGGCCTGGGTGTTCTTTCTTAGTCGCATGAGGCTCTTAACTTTTGCCACTTTTTTCGATATGCTAAAAGAAATCAGCTCTTAGAAAGGAATGTGGCACAATGGACAAACCGTTTGTATACGTGACGAGGAAATTATCCGAAGAACAGCTTTCTCCATTAAAAGAACTGGCTGATATCGAGATGTGGGAAAAAGAGGATGAGCCGTGTCCGAGGGACGTCCTGCTTGAAAAAGCAAAAACGGCCGACGGGCTTTTGACCATGCTGTCGGACCGGATCGATGCGGAGCTATTGCAAAAAGCCACCCGCTTAAAAGCGGTCGCCAACTTGGCGGTCGGATTTGACAATATCGATGTGGAAGCCGCAAGAAAACAGGGCGTGATCTGCTGCAATACGCCGGATGTATTGACGGAGTCCACCGCCGATTTAACCTTTGCATTGTTGCTTGCGGCAGCGCGCAGAATCATTGAGGCGAGCGAATGGATCAAGCAGGGGAAATGGACGGGCTGGGGACCGCTTTTGCTGGCAGGCGCCGATGTGCATCATAAAACGATCGGCATCGTCGGCATGGGAAGCATCGGACGGGCTGTGGCAAGGCGGGCAAAAGGCTTTGGCATGAATATTTTGTACCACAACCGGAAACGAAATCCCGAAGCTGAAAAAGAACTGGGCGCTTCCTACGCATCGTTTGATGACCTCATTGGACAAGCCGACTTTGTCGTGTGCCTGACGCCGCTGACAGAGGAAACGAAACACCTGTTTAACCGTTCAGCTTTTCAAAAGATGAAGAAAAGCGCAATTTTCATCAATGTTTCAAGAGGACGGGTCGTCGATGAACGGGATCTGTATGACGCGCTTGTTCACAACGAAATCGCCGGTGCAGGCCTTGATGTCTTTGCCGAAGAGCCGATTTCAAAGGAACATCCGCTCGCCGGTCTCCCGCAGGTGACCGCACTTCCTCACATCGGAAGCGCAAGCAGAGAAACGAGGGAAGAAATGATGAGGCTTTGTGCGGAAAATATTGCGCTCGTCCTGAGCGGCAAACCGGCGAAAACGGAGATTTAGCCCTCCGCTTCCGGCCTTTTTAGTCCGGAAGATTTTCTTACAAAAATATTTCTGAATTTATAGAATCTTATTATATCAACAACTCAAGCGTTTACAATCGCTTTTTTCAGCAATCGTCATCTTGTCAAAACAAAAATCCCCCATTATAATGTTTGTAACTTAAATGTCTGCGTTATGTTTACAAATGTCCTTTCGTAATGGACGATCAGATAGAAAGGTGGAATTTTAGTGAAGGCAATACGAGTCGGGCTTCTAGGTTTAGGAACAGTCGGGAGCGGAGTGGTGAAAATCATCCAGGATCATCAGGACAAACTGGTGCATCAGGTCGGATGCCCTGTCACCATCCAAAAAGTGCTAGTTAAAGATAAAGATAAAAAAAGAGATGTCGAGCTTCCCAGAGAGGCTTTGACGACGGAAGCCTATGACGTGATAGAAGATCCGGAAGTGGATGTCATCATCGAGGTCATCGGGGGCATCGAACAGACGAGGCGGTATTTGCTTGACGCTCTCCGCGCAAAAAAACACGTCGTGACGGCGAATAAGGATTTGATTGCCCTTTACGGGTCAGAGCTTTTAGCCGCGGCAAAGGAAAACGGCTGCGATCTTTATTTTGAGGCGAGCGTTGCCGGAGGAATCCCGATTTTACGGACGCTTGAAGACGGCCTTGCTTCAGACAGAATCACAAAAATGATGGGAATCGTCAACGGAACAACCAACTTCATCCTGACGAAGATGAACAAAGAAAAGGCCCCGTACGAAGAGGTGCTGAAGGAAGCGCAGCGGCTCGGCTTCGCGGAAGCTGATCCGACCGCCGATGTGGAAGGCCTTGATGCCGCAAGGAAAATGGCAATTTTGGCAAGGCTCGGCTTTTCCATGAATGTCGACCTTGAAGACGTGAAAGTAAAGGGGATTTCCCAGGTATCTGATGAAGACATCAACTTCAGCAAACGGCTGGGCTATACGATGAAGCTGATCGGCATCGCCCAGCGCGACGGCCAAAAAGTCGAAGTCAGCGTTCAGCCGACATTGCTTCCTGATCATCACCCGCTGTCATCGGTTCACAACGAATTCAATGCGGTCTACGTATACGGGGAAGCTGTCGGAGAGACGATGTTTTACGGACCGGGGGCGGGCAGCATGCCGACTGCAACCGCCGTTGTCTCAGATTTGGTGTCCGTCATGAAAAACATGCGCCTCGGTGTGAACGGCCGCAGCTTTGTCGATCCGCAGTTTGAGAAAAAAATGAAGTCGCCCGCTGAAGTTTTTGCCCAGCAATTTTTAAGAATCCATGTCAAAGATCAGGTCGGCTCATTTTCAAGAATCACCGCGATTTTTTCGGAAAGAGGCGTCAGCTTTGAAAAGATCCTGCAGCTTCCGATCAAAGACAATGACGACCTGGCTGAAATCGTCATCGTCACGCATCATACGTCTGAAGAAGATTTCGCAGACATTTTGAAAAAGCTGGACGATCTTGAAGTCGTTCATCAGGTCAAAAGCACTTATCGAGTAGAAGGGAACGGTTGGAGCTAATGTGGAAAGGACTCATTCACCAATATAAAGACTATCTGCCTGTAACAGACAAGACGCCGGAGCTGACATTGAACGAAGGAAACACGCCGCTCATTCACTTGAAAAACTTATCTGCAAAGCTCGGCATCGAGCTTTATGTGAAAACCGAAGGCGTCAACCCGACAGGTTCCTTCAAAGACCGCGGGATGGTGATGGCTGTTGCTAAAGCGAAGGAAGAGGGCAATGATACGATCATGTGCGCCTCGACGGGAAACACGTCAGCTGCCGCTGCGGCGTATGCGGCCCGCGCCAATATGAAGTGCATCGTCATCATTCCGGACGGAAAAATCGCCTTTGGAAAATTGGCTCAAGCCGTCATGTACGGGGCTGAAATCATCGCGATCGACGGTAACTTTGACGATGCCTTGAAAATGGTCCGCAGCATTTGTGAAAAAGAGCCGATTGCATTGGTGAACTCCGTAAACCCTTACCGGATCGAAGGGCAAAAAACGGCTTCGTTCGAAATCTGCGAGCAGCTTGGCGCCGCCCCTGATATCCTTGCGATTCCGGTGGGGAATGCGGGAAATATTACGGCATACTGGAAAGGTTTTAAAGAATACCATGAAAAACACGGCACAGGTCTGCCCGTCATGCGCGGCTTTCAGGCGGAAGGCGCTGCTCCGATCGTAAAAAACAGGGTGATAGAAAATCCGGAAACCGTTGCGACGGCGATTCGAATCGGAAATCCGGCAAGCTGGGACAAGGCGGTCAATGCCGCAAACGAATCAAACGGAAAAATCGATGAAGTATCAGATGAGGAAATCCTCTCCGCATACCGGCTGTTGGCGAGGGAAGAGGGCGTATTCGCCGAGCCGGGCTCCTGCGCGTCAGTCGCCGGCGTGCTGAAGCAGCTGAGAACGAAAGAAATTCAGCAGGGGGCAAAAGTCGTTGCCGTCTTAACCGGAAACGGCCTGAAAGATCCAAATACAGCCATCGATGTCTCAAACATCAAACCGGTCACACTGCCGACTGATGAGGAAAAAATTCTTGAGCACTTAAAAGGAGCCGCACGTGTATGACAGAGGCTGACATGCTGTTTTCCATTACGGTTCCGGCAAGTACTGCCAATCTGGGTCCGGGTTTTGATTCAGTCGGAATGGCGCTATCACGCTATTTAAAGCTGTCTGTTTTTCCTTGTGACGAGTGGCGGTTTGAAGCTGAAACAGACGTCGTGGCAGGTATACCCGCCGGAACGGAAAATTTGATTTATCAAGTAGCCAAGCGGACTGCCGCCCATTTTGGAAAAGAGCTTCCGCCGTGCCTTGTCAAAGTGTGGAGCGACATCCCGCTTGCCCGCGGGCTCGGCAGCAGTGCGGCTGCGATTGCCGCTGCCGTGGAGCTTGCAAACGAACTGGCTGACTTAAAGCTGTCTGTACGCGATAAACTGCATTTTGCAAGCCTTGAAGAAGGACATCCCGACAATGCCGGGGCTTCGCTTTCAGGAGGCCTTGTCATCGGACTTCACGAGAAGGACGAGACACAGCTTGTCTCGATCAAGGACGTAGACATCGATGTCGTCGTTGTCATTCCTTTTTACGAAGTTCTGACAAAAGATGCGCGGGACGTTCTTCCGGAAAGCCTCACGTTTTCAAAAGCGGTCGAGGCAAGTGCAGTCAGCAATCTGCTTGTGGCCGGGCTCATGTCAAAGGACTGGCACCTCGTCGGACACATGATGAAAAAAGACCTTTTTCATCAGCCGTACAGGAGGGCGCTCGTTCCCGAACTTGCCAAGGTCGAGCATGAAGCCGGGTTGTGCGGCGCATATGGAACGGCTTTGAGCGGCGCGGGACCGACGATTCTCTCCTTTATTGAAAAAGGAAAAGGAGAAGAACTGAAAGCCAGGCTCGCGTCAAAGTTTCCGCATTGTGAAGTCGACTGCCTCCATGTGCCGGACACAGGAGCAGCCGTCGAAAGAAAACCGGTGAAAAGCGCATCCCCAGCCGACTAAAAAGAGCTTTTACAGGCTCTTTTTTAGTTTGCCGGGAAAACAAGGATTTTTATTTAGGAAGTCGAAATAGAGTATAGACACTGAACAAGAGAGGAGAATCGCGATTGAAGCAGCTCATAATGGAAGCAGACATTACGAGGCTCGCATCGGTTACAGATCCCCAATATTCGCCTGACGGCAAAAAACTCGCTTATGTACAAACAAAAGTGAACAAAAAACAAGATTCGTATGATGCGCACATCATGGTCTTTGATACCGAAACAGAGGAAACGGCGCAATGGACGTTCGGAACAGGAAGAAATCAGCATCCGCGATGGTCGCCTGACGGCAGGATGCTCGCATTTACATCAAACCGGGATGATTCGTCACAGGTATATGTGATCCATACGGCTGGAGGCGAAGCGAAAAAAGTGACAGACATTCCTTATGACGTCGTGCAGCCTGAATGGTCGCCCGACGGAAACTACTTGCTTTGCTCTGTCAAGCTGACGAAAACCGAAAGCGTCAAAGACGAAAAAAAGCCCGAAATCGAAGACTACGAACCATTGGAAGTCGATTCTTTAACATATAAAGCAGACGGGCAGGGCTTTAAAAGGGGGAAATATACGCAGCTTGTCTTCGTCCAGATCGAAACGGGGGACATGAAGCAAATCACCGCATGCGAAAGGGATCATGTCAGCCATGCGTTTTCACCTTGCGGGGAGAAAATCGCTTTTTGCGCCAATTTGACCGAAGAAGATGACAACCGTGTAAACGACGTCTACTTGATGACGCTGTCAAGCGGAGAGCTCAAACGCCTGACGGGACAAAACGGGATCTTTTCATCCCTGTCTTTTTCTCCTGACGGAAAACGCCTTGCCTTTTTAGGGCACGAAAAGGAGTTCCAAAATGCGACGCTTGATAAAGCCTGGATGTACGATTTTGAAAAAGACGAGCTGACATGCCTAACCGAGATGCTTGACGTTCATTTAAACGATGCGGTCGCAGGGGACAGCCTTGTCGGAGGTGTACTGCCAAAACCGGCCTGGACGAAGGATGGCAACGGTTTTTACGTGATCGGGACCGATCAGGGATCAACGGGCATTTATTACATATCGACAGAAGGCCTCGCCTACCCGGTCCGCCTGGAAAAAGAGCATCTGAACGGATTCAGCCTCCGCCCGGATGAAACGGGGTTTGCCGCTTCGATCGCCCTGCCCGTTTGGCCGAGTGAGCTGTATGATATTGCATTGGGCGAAGATAAAGCGAAGCGCCTGACGGATGCCAATGAGGATTTCGTTAAGGAGCACATCATCTCAACACCTGAAGAATTTCAATTTGAGACGGCCGACGGCTTAACGGTGCACGGGTGGCTGATGAAGCCGGCCGGCTTTGAGGAAGGAAAAAAATATCCGCTCATTTTAGAGGTTCACGGCGGACCGCACGCGATGTATGCGAACGCCTATTTTCACGAATTTCAAGTGCTTGCCGCCAAAGGCAGCGCAGTCGTCTATGTCAATCCTAGGGGAAGCCACGGCTATGGCCAGGACTTCGTCAACAAAGTGAGAGGCGACTACGGAGGCGGAGACTTCGACGATGTCATGGCAGCCGTTGACCATGTTCACGCGCATCACGATTTTATTGATCAGGACAGACTCGGAATCACAGGCGGAAGCTACGGCGGCTTTATGACAAACTGGGCCGTCGGCCATACGAACCGCTTTAAAGCCGCGGTGACGCAGAGGTCGATTTCCAACTGGGTCAGCTTTTACGGCGTAAGCGACATCGGCTACTTTTTCACGGATTGGCAGCTTGGAGCAGACCTTTTTGAAGACCCGGACAAACTGTGGGATCGTTCGCCGCTGAAATATGCCGAAAGGGTTGAAACCCCGCTTTTGATCCTTCACGGCGAACGCGATGACAGATGTCCGATTGAACAGGCTGAACAGCTGTTTACAGCGCTGAAAAAAATGGGGAAGAACGTAAAGCTTGTCAGATTTCCGAACGCGTCCCACGACTTGTCGCGAAGCGGCCACCCGAAGCAGCGCATCAAGCGGCTGCAATATATCGCCGGATGGTTTGACAGCCACTTGTAAATAAAAAAGGCTGCCACTTTTGTTTGGCAGCCTTTTTGCTATTAAAATACTTGTTCTACTTCAATAACGCCCGGAACTTCTTCCAAGAGCGCGCGCTCAATTCCGGCTTTAAGCGTGATCGTGGAACTCGGGCAGCTTCCGCATGCGCCGAGAAGACGAAGCTTTACGATGCCGTCTTCAACGTCGACAAGCTCGCAGTCACCGCCGTCACGAAGCAAAAACGGACGAAGTTTGTCCAGCACTTCCTGCACCTGTTCTTTCATTTCGACTTCTGTCGCCATTCATATCGCTCCTTTCAAATCATACAACCATTATATTCAGTCGAACAATAAAAAGCTATTGTTTAGTTTCAGCGTTTTCCCACCTATTATATCATATTTGCCCCCAAAGACAAAAAACGATTTTTATGGAGAGCGGGGCGAAAATAGACTAAAATAAAAAAAGGGAAAGGAGCGTGTTGATATGACAAAACAAGCCGAACTTTTTGTTTACGGCGCAGATGTTCTTTGTCCGAGCTGTGTGAACCTTCCGTCATCAAAAGAAACGTACGAATGGCTCGAAGCCGCACTCAAAAGAAAGTATCCCGGCCAGCCGTTCACGATTACGTACATCGATATTCATCAGCCTCCTGAGAACGATCCGAAAAAACTGGAGATAACGCAAAAAATATTAAATGACGAATACTTCTATCCGTTGGTCCTCGTCGGTGACCAAGTCGTCGGCGAAGGAAATCCGAAGCTGAAGGACGTGTATAAGGAAATGGAAAAGCAGGGATATAAGCCGGCGATATAAAAAACAGCAAGGGTGTCATAACCTTGCTGTTTTTTTATGGCTCTTTTTTGAGAAAAACGGGCAAACTGATGAAAAACGTGCAGGAGTGGTACACATGTCTTTCATCGAAGGGCAGATCGTCTCCGGTGATTTTGATCAGGAGATGAACGTCTTTTCTCTTAAAAAAGTTAAGCAGTTCCACACGCAGACCAGTTTAAAGGAAAACCAGCTTGAAGCCTTGCAGCAATATTTGAAGCAGCATGAAGATGAAGCAGACGGGCAGATCATCACACTTTACGACCAAATGCTTGTACCTTTGTCACAGGCGGACATTAAAGCGCTGCTGAACGATTTGTCAAAAGTCCAGTCCTTATATAAAAAAGGCTGAAGGAATCCTTCAGCCTCATGTTTACACCCGTTTTCCGGCGCGAATGTCATCCGTCATTCCTGGATACGGCGCTTTGGAAATCAGTTCTTCATTATTTGCGCCTGCGTTTTCCATAAACGTGATGTCCGCAAACTCAGGAACGACGTATTTTGGATATGTCTCATATTTTTCACGGGACTCTTCCATTAAATCAATATAATCGTTTTGGTAGCAGACGGTAATGTCCGGGCGTTCGTGAACCCATTTTGGAAAGAAAATGATGCCGTGCATGCGTTTTTCTTTTGGCATAAAGTTCAGCGAAACATCAGTGCCTGTCGGTTCTGTCCAAGATACCTTGTACACGCCTTCAGTAAGTTTGACGAGGTTGACTTCCTGATCCCGGACCCAGCGGCCTGCAACCATGCCGCTGTGAATGCGGTAATCGATCGTATGATCATTTTTAATGTAAATTTCGTACTCCCAGCCGTTTTCATAAGTATAGATCATGTGGCTTCCGACAAAATCTTGCACATCCTGATTCATATGAACAGCTCCTTTTTAATGTAAATATAAACATGTAACAATTTACATATATAATTTTAAGACATTGCTAATGATATTGTCAAAAATTAAGTGATGGAAAAGAATTATAAGTGATATTAGGAAATTTTGCTAATATTTAGAAAAATGCATTGTCAAAAAATGCTCGATTCTGTAAAATGAAAAACAACCCATAAAAAGGAAAATGAATCAGGAAGAAGGGAATGATAATCGATTGAAAACAAAAATTGCGTATGAAGAAGTCGCCAAAATGCTGAATCAATGGTACGTCATGATCAAGCGCCATGAAATATCCCAAGCGGTCTCCATAAAGTATGACATCGAGAATCAGCTTCCGAACATGGAGGAAAATCAAGATTTGCTGCTCTATTTTAACCTTTTAGACTATCGGCATAAACTGCTGACAGAAGAATTTGCCGCTTCAAACAGGTTGTTTGAAGACATTCAGCATCTAAAAGCAGATATGCAAAGTACAGACGACATGATCGAATACTATTTTTTCTTTTTTGCCGGTATGTACGAATTTCATAAAAAGGACTATACAAATGCGATCAATTATTACAAACTCGCAGAGAACAAGCTCAGAAAAATCCCCGATCAGATCGAAAATGCCGAATTCCACTACAAAATGGCGGTCGCCTACTACCAAATCAAACAAAATTTCTTCTCCTTAAACCACGCGACAGCTGCCTTAAAAACCTTCAAAACGCATGATGACTATATTCAAAAAGCGATAAGCAGCGAAATGATTTTAGGTGCGAATAAACTCGACTTATTTCGTTTTGACGAAGCGGAAAAACACTACAAGCAGGCTTTAAAAGACGCAATGCAGATCGAAAATAACACCGCTTCGCCTGCAAGATCATGAAGAATCTGTATACGGAATCCACTCCATATTTGAATTGACGCATGTCCTGTACAAATCAGAACGTTTTCATGAAGCGCGCGAATGGTATAAAAAAGGTTTTTCTCGTGCAAAAAAAGCAGGAGAAAGGGAATATTTGTCGAAATTTAGACTTATCCATGCTCTGTATGATGAACACGATTCGCTTACAGTCGAACATGCTTTAGAATATCTCAAAACGATTAATCTTTGGACGGATATAGCAGAATTAACATTGGACATTGCGCTTTTCTATAAAAAAAATGGTGATGCAAAACATGCGGCCGAATACTTTGAAGAGTCTCATCATGCAAGAGACCAAATCCTGAAAAGAACGGAGGAGTTAAAGTGAAGAAGATGTTTGCCGCCGTGTCAGCGGCCGTTGTCGCCAGCCTTGCCGCAGCCAGCTTTGTGCCTCAGCCAAAAGGAGACGCCGAGTTTGCCGGACGAGCCATTTTTCTTGAGCATTCATCCGCAAAGCAGCTTGCAGGAAGAGCGATATTTCTCGATCGCTTCACAGGAACTGCATCAGCCGATCCTGTCAAAGAAAAAACTGCAAAACCGGCGTTAAGCTGACGCCGTCCAATTTGTGGCGCCTTCACGGCGCCTTTTTTTGAGGTAACGGGAGGCTTTTACATATGATACATTTCCGGAAAAATTCCGATTCAGCCATCATCGTACTGCACGAAATATACGGCTTGAACAGGCATATAGTGGATTTTGGGCGAGCGCTTTCTGATTATGGCTTTGACGTGTTTTGCCCGAGTGTATACAATCAGGAAAAGACATTCGATTATGCCGACGAGGAGGCCGCATACAAGCATTTCACGGAGAATGTCGGTTTTTTTGACGCCTCTCAAGAAATAAAAACGATCATCAGTCAATTGAAAAACAGGTATCAAAAAGTGATTATCATCGGTTTCAGCGTGGGGGCGACGGCAGCCTGGCTGTGCAGTGAAGAAGACCATGTCAGCGGAATCGTCGGATACTACGGCTCCCGTATTAGAGATTACATGGACATGGCGCCTGCATGTCCGGTGATGCTGTTTTTTCCAGAAGAAGAGCGGTCATTTCGCGTCGATGAATTGCGAGCGGCGTTAAAAGAAAAAGGGATAGAGACGCACAAATTAGCGGGCTTGCACGGATTTGCCGACCCGTATTCGATGAGATACAATCGGCAGTCTGCACAAACCGCCTTCAGGCACATGATGCGCTTTTTAAAGGGATTGTGAGAGAAGATTTATTTGAATGGATTGATATAAAAAAACTGAATATGCGAGCCGTGTTTAGCGCTGATCGGTGCTGAGGCAGGATATAAACTTTAGAATGATTGAAGGGAAAGAGCCGCTGAACGGCCTGCAAAATGAGAAAAGCTCATCATGACAGATGAGCTTTTTTTGCCTGAATTAAAAATTCGCGAAACCTTAACCGTTATGATGCTTATACATCCACAGCAGCCCGGATTTCAACAAGCGCGGAACCCTTCCGATCAGCGGGCGTTCAGCTACCAATCCGAAGCCGGCTTTTTTCCCGAGCGAGCCGAGGACGCCTTTCAGCTTGAATTTCGGCATTGTTTCAGGAAGAGCTTCCCCTTTCCAGCGCCATTCGAGAACCTGGACGATTTGCTCCGCTTGTGCCTCGGCAAGCTGTGCGCTTGGGGCGTGCGGAAGGCTTGCGCAATCGCCGACGACATAGACGTGCTCATCTCCCGGTAAATTGTGGTGCGGCGTCAGGACGACGCGGCCCTGTGCATCCTGTTCCACGTCAAGGTCGCGGACGATCTGATTCGGCTGGATGCCGGCGGTCCAGACAATTACATCGGCGCGAATCGGATCATCGTGGTTGTAAACGAAGCCTTCCTCCACCTTTGTAATGTTGGCGCGGTTAATAATGTTGACGCCGTGCTCTTCGAACCAGCTTTGAACATATTTGCTGAGCCGGGTAGGGAAGCTGGACAAAATAAATTCCCCTCGGTCAAAGAGGATGATGTTCAAGTCCTCCCGGCTTTCTCTCAATTCGCTTGCAAGTTCCACGCCGCTAAGACCTGCCCCGACGATAGCAACGGTCGCTTCAGCGCATAAATTGTTGAGCGCCTGGTACGTGCTGCGGGATTGGTCGATCGTTTGAATGCTGTACGTATATTCAGCCGCTCCGGGAACATTGTGATATTTATCCTCACAGCCGAGGCCGATCACTGCATCGTCGTAGGAAATCGGCTCTCTGTCATGAAACAGCACTTTTTTTTGCTTCAAATCGACAGCGGAAATATCGCCGTATTCAATCTTCAATTTAGGGTGATCCGGGAAGGACACTCTGATATGATGATCAGAAATCGTTCCTGCAGCAAGCGCATAATACTCCGTTTTTAAACAATGGTAAGGGTTTTTGTCAATTAAGGTGATCATCACATCATCAGGCAGCTGATTTGGCAACAGGCGGTGCATGACGCGCATATTGCCGTAACCGCCGCCAAGCAAGACTAAGTTTCTCATGCTAATTCCCCTTTTCCCCTCAGATTCAAGTAAGTTATCTTTTTACATTGCAAAAATAAAAAACTACGTAAATACCCTCTAGAATTATATCTAATTTGATGCAAAATCACAATATTTCTCGGAAAATAACCTACGAATACACCATGAGAACAGAATTAGTAAAACTTTTTTATGGAATTGATATGTTACAAAAGCTTTATTCATCAGCTCAATGTTTTGACTAACCGGAGAGGATTAGGGTACGATAAAAATGCGATGTGAGGTGAATGATAGTGTTTCCAATTGTTGAATTTTGCGTCAGCAATCTTGCCCAAGGCTCTCAAAAGGCAAAAGAAATATTGGAGAAAGACCCGAATTTAGATGTTATCGAGTACGGCTGTCTAAGTTATTGCGGTCAATGCATGCAGACATTATTCGCCCTTGTAAACGGGGAAATGGTCTCAGGGGATAATCCGGCCGAACTGGTCGAAAACATATATAAATTCATCGAAGAAAATGAAATTATCTAAGCGGGATCAAAAGGCGATCCCGTTTTCTCATGTTGCCGGCATGATAAAAGCTCCCTGCTCATGGAAGCAGAGAGCTTTTATGTATGAAAAACGGGGGATAATCATATTGTGTCCGATCCTTTCAGCTTTTATACTAAAAGAAATAAAAAAATGTTGGAGGCCGCTATGTATTTTTTTCGCTTCACCAAAATGCACGGTTTAGGAAACAGTTATATATATGTTAACCAATTTGAAGAAAAACTTCCTGAGGAGATGCTGCCGGAGCTTGCCGTCAAAGTATCCTCGGTTTACACGGGCATCGGTTCGGACGGGATGATTTTGATCTGCCCTTCTGACAAAGCGCCCGTTAAAATGCGGATTTTCAACAGCGACGGGTCTGAAGGCAAAAATTGCGGAAACGGATTGCGCTGTGTCGCAAAATATGCTTATGAACATAAACTTGTAAAAGAGAAGACGTTTTTCATTGAAACTCTGTCAGGTCTTGTGACAGCCGAAGTCGAGGTAAAAGACGGAAAAGTCGTTTCGGCTACGGTCGATATGGGTGAGCCGCGCCTCCGCAAATCCGATCTGCCGATGCTCGGAGACGGCGATTCTGACACGATCAACGAACCGATGGAATTCGGCGGCCGGGAAATGAGAGGAACCGCTGTTTCGATGGGGAATCCGCATATCGTCTTTTATTTGAACGATATCGAGGAGGCACCGCTTAATACGATGGGACCCGTGATCGAAAAAGACGAAAGGTTTCCGGAAGGCGTCAATGTTGAATTTGTCGAAGTGGAGAATGAAAACGAGCTGCACTTCCGTGTATGGGAACGGGGCTCAGGGATCACCCAGGCCTGCGGAACAGGGGCCTGTGCGGCGGCGGTCGCTTCAATATTAAACGGATTTGCCAAAAGGGAAACGGACATTACCGTCCACCTTGCCGGAGGCGACCTCGTCATCAATTGGAAGCACGACGGCCGCGTCATGATGACGGGCCCGGCGGAAACGGTGTGTGAAGGCGTATTTTACGTTTGAAAACAGCCTGTTTGAGAAATAAATGATGGCCCTTTATAATAGAGGTGCACATGACATCCGGAGGAGGTGCTAATTCATGAGCGAAAAAACGATTACAATTACGGAAGCGGCTGCCCTTCATATAAAAGATATGATGAAAGAGCATGAAGAGGAAAATGCTTTTTTGAGAATCGGCGTGAAAGGCGGCGGATGCAGCGGTCTTTCATACGGAATGGGATTTGAACACGAAAAAAACGACGATGACAATGAATTCGTTCAGCATGGGATCACCGTGCTGATCGAGCAGGAAAGCCTCGATATCATGAACGGAACGGTCATTGACTTCAAACAATCCATGATGGGCGGGGGCTTTACGATCGACAACCCGAACGCCATCGCATCGTGCGGCTGCGGCTCTTCATTCCGGACGGCGGCGAACGCCGGGAAGCCGGAAGAGTGCTGACGTTTAAAACTGGATAAACCAACGTTTACAAGACGTCGGTTTACCGATGATATGTTTCGATCATCTAAATCGGAAACTGACACATAGGATTGTTAATTGCGCCGGAAAATCCGCGATTAACCGTCATTGTTCGAAATAAAAACGACCCTAATTTTAGGTCGTTGTGGTTGTTAATAACGCCTTTCTTAGCGATGTATCTTAATACATTCGTTAGGGGAGGCGTTTTTATTGTGGCGTTAAAAAAGAAGCGCAAAAGGGCGACAAGGGTTTCGGGATCTGAAAAGGGGTATCCCCGTTTGCTACTTAACGAAGCCCTAGAGATCGCATTAGCCGGGAAAAGAACGGAAGGGTTGCGCGACAGGACACTTATTGATTACAGAAAGACATGGCGGTATTTTACCGATTGGCTAAACGACAACTATGAAATTACATACATTGACGAGATAACGACGGAAATATTACGGAACTATATAAATTACATGAAATACGATAAGCCGCGTTATCATGGACACAAATTTATAAAATCGGACGATAATCGCTTAGGACTAGCCGACACGACGATTAATATTAATTTGCGAACTATAAAAGCGTTGTTTAATTACCTGGATCGCGAAGAGTTGATCGAGGTAAATCCGACCGAACGCGTTAAATTGATTCGGCAGGACATAGACCTTAAGAACTGTTTTACGGACGACGAGATCAAGGCGATATTACGGCAACCGAATTTAAGGGATTATGTAGGATTCCGTGATTATTGCGCTATGAGCTGCCTATTAGACTCCGGACTTCGCATCGAGGAATTGTTGAGTCTTCGCGAAAGGGATATCGACTTCAGAAGCCGGTTCATTACAGTTAATGCCGACGTAAGCAAAAACAGAAAACACCGCCTAGTGCCTATATCCGCACATTGCGTAAAACTGTTGTTGCAACTTATTAGCGAAAATAAATTACACTTTACGACGGACCGCATTTTCTTGTCGAGTTACGGTGAACCTCTAGGCGCGAATCACTTTAATAAACGTTTAAAGTACTATGCAGAAAAAGCAGGAGTTAAAGATAAGAAGGTTACTGCGCACGTATACCGTCATACATGGGCCAAAACAATGATTTTAAATGGCTGTGATCCATTCACCTTACAGAAAATCGGGGGATGGGCCGATATAAGAACAATGCGCCGTTATATACAGATGGATACCAAGGAAATGCGAAGAAGTCACGACGATTTTTCGCCGTTGACATCGATAAAAAAGAAAAGAACCTAAAACAAAAAAAAAAGACGACCATCCGTCGGAAATAAATCCGATAGATAGAACGTCCTAACCCTACGTCTATCATATCGGAAAAAAGCGTTCAAGTCAACGCTTATTTGAGTGTGCCTAATTTTCCGATAGGTCGGTACGTCTCCAAGGGGAGAAAACCGAATGTATACGAAAGAATCCGCTAAAATGGCGTCATTCTGTTCTGTGGACGAGCTTAACGACGCCATCCGCACGCATATCTACCGCAATAAATCAGCCCTAACGCCTGCCGCTATCGAGGTTCTCAAGGTGTTGTCGCGCCATGCCTGCAAAACGCCGGGCGTCGCGTATTTGAAGCTGCAATCGATCGCGGACCTGATCGGCCGACACCGCACCACAGTCATCCGGGCAATTAAGCGACTAGTAGCTTGCGGCATCATTCGCAAGGAAACGAAATTCAGGCCGGTTTCCGGCGGCAACGGCGCCAATATGTACGTGATTTTACCGGCTGACAACGACGATGCTACTCCGCAAATGCAACCCCGTTCAACATCGGACAAGCCAACGGAGACAACGGCCGCCGTGCCGAAAAGCGCAAGCGAAACTGTTATTCCTAAAAGCGTAAATAAATTACTACGTAATACGTATAGTGCGTTCAAAGCTGCGGCCGAATCGTTTGTAAGCGATCGGAAGCTGACAAACAAACTATACGGCATCTACCTCGCACATACGTCGTATTTAAAGGGCGCCTATGATTCCGAGACGCTAGAAGAAATCGGCCGGGAAGCTGTACGTTATACGTTCGTTGCGACAAAGCGCAAGCACATTCGGAATCTTGCCGGCTATTATAACGGTGTGCTGGACCGGATGTTAGACCGGTTATATGAAACGCGTTTTGATGAGTTGACGCGTTCCTAACCGGTAAACAGAAGGACAGGACGTCGTTTCGGTTCGGTTGACTCTGCGGATGGGCGTGCGATTTCATACGTTAGTGAGACGGGGAGGTCTTCGAGTAAGATCTGTTCGTCGCAATTTGCGACAATCAATTCATAGCGTTGTATTAATCGATTGGCTTGTTCCTTACTCATGCCTATGTGCTGAAGCCACTTATCAAACATACCATTATACTGGTTTGTTCCCGAGAGCCTATCTCTCGCTTCCGGCAAGCCGCATGGACGGTAAAAGCCCGTGAAAATCGTGTGAAAAACGTTGGGCTATTGGCGGAGTTCGAAACGTTCCTTGAGTCAAAAGTGTGTTTGATTGTCGCACCGTGCGACGATTAAATCCTTTTTATACGGAGATCAGGTCGGCTAGGCCTGTGAGATCCAGTACTGGCGGAATTGGGTGACGGAATAGATTTGCTCATCGCAATTTGCGAAGACCAAACGCATCAGTGCGTACGATTTTTATTTTACGAAAGCTCATAACAAAATGTGATGACCGATTTGCCCATAATCACAAGCTGAAACCTCACCGCGTGCGACCCCTCAAACACTTTACGATTCTTGACGTTTTGACCGCGTTGTAACATCGAAAGGGCCGCGGACAATATAATAGAAGAAAAGCGGAATAATTACGATTTATTATGTCTCGAAATGTTACGCATGTAAAGTTCGGTAGTCTTTGCGCCAATACTTCACCCAGTTAAATATATGCAATAATTTACCGGACTAAAGCGATTGTGAAACGGCTAGAACCCGCACCAGTATTGCGATGTATAAAATCGTGCATAGTCGAGAAAATTACGAAGTTCACAAACGCAGTAATTACGCGGTTTATAGGATATGTCTACTTCCTATAGTGGGAATTATGTAAACTAGAAACGAATATAAGATACATCGATATACAGAAATCGGAGTAAATATCGTAATAGTGGACGGGGTGTGTAGAAGGAGAAAAGCGGCTCCGGACTTCCGATCATTTCTTGCAAAATTTTAAAGTCGGAGGATAAAAAGAGGGGGCGGGATCTCAAAAACTGAGCCGGCGCTCCAGGCGGTTTTTAGATCCGCGTTTCAAAAAATCACTTTGGCTTTTGATGTAACGGGATAAAATTCGGAGGGTCATGACGGTTTAGGACGTCAAAATCAACGTTCGAATATGAATATAGCTTTCCCTTCGATTCTGCATTTGAAAAGCCCGTTAAATCAGCGTTTCTAAGCGTCTAAATCGTCACGGAGATCCATGTTGTTGTGCAAAAAGAAAGACGCCTATTTTGGCGCCTCTATCTCGTCTTAAATCCGTTCACAAAGCTCTCTCCGTCCTTTTCTGTCGCGATAAGCTGCTGGGCGCTTTGGCTGATGCGCTGTGCGAGCGCCTGCTGCGCTTTTCCTTGGAAGCTGTAGAGAAGCGAGGAATAGACGGTGTTCATTTCCTTTTGAATGTTGTCTACCTTAAATTTCGGTCTGAGGGTATTTCGAACAGATTCAAGCTTGGTTCCGGCCACGCCTCTCATACCCGTTTTTAGTAAAGCAAGCTGCCTGCGCTTTTCCATTGGGTCGTTTTGTTTTTTGATCAGTTTATCTAACGTATCCATTTATTACACTCCTAAAGCTTTAGCCATCTTGCCAGCATTTTGTCTTTTGATTTAAAATCTTTTGCGATTTGCGCAAGATAGCCGCTGATTTCTTCTAAATCTGAAATCGTGTCTTGTAATGATGAGATATAGGCCGCTTCGGCATCGACATCGTAAAACAGCGGATTCCCTTTTTTATCGAACGACTGCGCCAAATCATTCAGCGTATTGTTTACATCATCGAGCGTAAGCTGATCGTATAAGCCGTGGCCGACTTGGCGATAGGTATCGTATTTCAGATCGTTTATCGCGGCATCATGTTCCTGATAGGCGTTCTCCGCCTCTCGTTTCATCGTCCGCAGATCGTTAATGATCGCATTTACTTTTTCCGCAAGCTGTTTAGCGGCTTCGGGGGTGACTTTAATCGCTCCGCTTCCGGAAACGACTTCAGCCGGAAGCATCGCTTTTAAGTTTTTGTCATAGACGAGCTTATTGCCGTCTATATTCTTAATATTACCGTTTTCATCGAAGGCGAAGTTATCGTTGCCGACCCAGTGTGTATCAGGATTATGCAAGAGAAAAGTTTTGATAAAGTATCCAGCATTTTTGCCAACTTGCTGAACCCAGTTCCCATCCATTCTCTCCTCTCGATTGGCTCGTGCTACAGAAGGATCTTTCGTGTAGATCGTTGTTCCATTGTGGCGTTCGAATTCATCCCACCAACCGGCACCGACCATGTCTTCCGGATTAACAAACGATTTTATATACAGATCATATTTACCGTTGTTGATTTCCTTTTGCTTTTCTTCTGAATGCAGTTTTACAATCGATGGGCTGTTAAATGAAACAGCGTAAATATCATTGTTGACCGCGCTGTATTCTGCCTCTGCGCCACCAAGCGAGTGTCCGGTCGTTGAAACAATCGTCGACGTTCCTTTATACTTTTGTTTGACTTCTCGTACAAGTTTATCAGCCTGGTCGATTTGAGACGTTTTGGTAATCAGTTTATAGTCTCCGGATTCAAGCATTGCGGTTTGTTCCATCGATCCAGTATATCTCCCTAGCGTCTTGGAAGTATCTTTCACGTCTTTTTTAACGACGTAGTATGTTTTCTCTTTCGGATTGTTTCCTAAAACAATGTTATTGACGTCTGCTTGTTCTCCGTCACCTAACGGATCTTTTCCTAAATCTGTTCCCGCAAAAGCTACGACGACGTTTTTCGGGTTATCTGATTTGACCCACTTGCCGTTTTTCTTTTCGGCTTGTAACAGAACAACGGAATCAAGTCCGGTATCCTCATCGTTTTGAACGCGCTCAACGTACCAACCAATCTTGTTTTCTGTTACAATTGGCGTGTTACTTTTTAATTTTTCTTTAAGTTGATCATACTTATACGCATTTCTGCTTAATGAATAATATGTGCTATCCGACAAATTTGGAATTTTTATGTTTTCACTCATACAAAACCTCGCAAATTTAGTGTAAAATGGTCTTGAAAGGATGAATTGTTTTGAAAAAATACCTTATTATTCTAGCTTTAGTAATTATAGCAGTCGGAGGTTTTATTGTGAAGAACAACGCACAACATAATGAAGAAATTGAAGAGTTTAAAACTGCGAAAATACATATGGAAAAATTCTTGAAGGCAAATTATGAAGGGATAGACAGTGTTCAGTTCGAGGATAGATATGAAATAGATCCAATGGGCGGTGTGCAAGTGTTTGGGTATTATAATCAGGACAAAACCAACAAATTTGATGGTATATACGACCCGACAAATAATAAGATAATGAGCCATAGTGTTGATGCAGTTATGAAAAAAGAGTGCAGAGACAAAGATTGCGAATACTAAAAATAGACGCCAACTAAGGCGTCTTTATTTATTCATAATGAATGCAATAGCTTCCGCAATAGTTGACCACTTTTCAAGGCCGCTAGCTATGTATGTACCTTTTCCGACAATCGATGCATGAACCTCATAGTTAAAATTAACTTTGAATACTCGGACATTTTACTTTCTTTCTTTAAAAAGAATCCACTCTTGTTTTTCCTCTTTAAACATCATTCTCTTCTTCTGCCTCAACTAAACTTATAATTTCATTGATATCTTCAATGTTAAAAGTGTTAGCAATTCGCTCAATATGCCCAAAATTAATATTTTGCCTTTTCCCATTAATCAGTTCACTAAGTGCTGCGTGCCTGATTCCGCATTTGTCAGCAAGGCTTCTAAGTGAGAGGTTTTCTTTTTCCAAGATATATCCGATATTCACACTGACTTTTTTCATTTTCATCCTCCAAGTGAATTTTTTCTTGACTTTACGTAATAGCGTACCATATAATCCTAACTATAGTGGTACTCAAAAGCGTAACAAAATTTCAAGGGGGAATACAAATGCAAATTCGTTATGTTCGAACCGTTGTGGGATGGTTCAATGTGTACATTTCAGGCTCAGACGATCAATTCGTCAATTTAAACCCGGAGGAATTTTTTGCACTCTTACCCCAAGTATCTCGGCGAGCATTTGCAGGCTGTGCCGAGATCGGCGTTACGGCAGCGCGAGAGCTGTTCGGTAAGGAGGTGCGGCCGGCATGAGGGGTAAATTTCAACCGCAGGCAGTAAAGCTGCACTATCACGGCCTAACATTCGACACAAAACAAGAAATACATGAAATCTTTGACGCCTGGTTAATTGGGACCGATATTATTGGAATGTACTCGGATGACAACGAGCTTACCTTTTACGAGACTGATCGGTTAGAGAAGAAGGACGACGGCTACCATTTGTACGAGGACGATCACCCGCGGTTTTTCATGTTAGGGACGTCGAAGGGTGGCGCGTACCTTAACCAGATCGACTTTCCTAAACTCGCAAATATGTCTTTTACGGATTTCATTCGGATTGGTTTTTCACTATAAAGGGAGGGTTCTCTATGAAACAATTTCAAGTCTCTAAAGCGGCAGTTAAAAAAGCAACGGTCCGCCTCGGCCTTTCAAAAGCGCAGGCACAAAACGTATTACCGAAGTATGCTCAAGGCGCTTCGTTCGTCTGGACACTCGACTCTACAAGCGGCAGCCAGTCCGTTTATGATAATCCTCGCGAACATGTACGCCTGGTCATTGCGGAAAATGGCACGATTTTAGACGTTTTCCCGGCAGATTACGCGCTCCGGTGGCCGCACGCTTTGTCTGATGACGTCCTGCAATCGTTGAAAGAGACGACACGTAACGCCTTAATTGCGGAAAGAGACGCAGTTCATCGCAAATGGTGCGAGGTTGAGGTGGATTTCCATGCAAACAGTTATGAGATCGCTAAGGTGCGGCTTGCCTTGATAGACGCGGCGGACCATGAACAGGCGGAATTAAGCAGGAAATTGGCGCAACTCTGCACCGAAAACAAACGGCTGCACATTGAACGGTCCGAACTGAGGAAGGAAAGAACCGAGATAGAACGCGCACTTGTACCGTACATCTAAACCGGTATGTGCCAATCTGAAAGTGTATTCGTAGTTAATAATGAGGGGGTAATTGCCGATGTTTAGAGTAGGTGAAAAAGTGTGTTATTGGGGAACGCAATCTAACGGACTGACCTGGCTTTCATCAATGGCGATAGTTGGCCGGATTAAAGGACGAAACGGCAACGACTATATTATAGAGGGGCAATCTGGGACTACGCATGTAGTTCCGGGGAGTCTCATCGATGGTATGACGCTGAGAAGTAAGACCTAGCGTCCAACTTCGCCACTTAAACCGTGGCTCCGTTGTCCGCAGATATTCATTTATTTTCTATCGCGATTAATATCTTTTAAAAATAATGGCGCGTCCGAATGAGCGTTAGCGAATGAGGGCGCTAGGTTTTGAGTCCCTATCTGTATCCTCTTGTTGCGTTTTGTTTTCGATAAGTAATATGACTGATATACATATCCTAGATCAAACAAAAATGGCTGCGTCCGTTGGTGCTCTAAGGGTTATGAGTGATTTGATGCGCACCGAAAAAGCAGGGTAAATAGCCAAAAAAGCACTGAAAAAGCAGGGTATTTATTTTGTTGTAAAATCTGCTCTTAGTTGGCTATACATTATGAAAAGAAAATTTACTTAGACCATGTAAAAAATGTCCGTAGTTATCTATGTATTGTGAGGACCTGTAACATAGGGGCTTCCGCTTTTTCCTGTGCAGTTGTCTATACGTATTGAGAGAGGGAATATGACGTATAACCATATAAAATACATCAACTTTTATATCCGTAGTTATCTATGCGTAATAGAAGGGTGTTGGGACTTCCGCTTTTGCCTTCGAATGCTGTCTTACGTAGTAGAAGGTTACAAAACATGCTCATATGCTGTCTTACGTTATAGAAGGATTGAGCATTGTGTCAACTTTTCTCCACTCAGCTGTCTATACGTTATGAAAACAATAAAATACAGAAACTTAACGAAGTATAGTGACTTTTAACACCTTAGTTATCTATGTATTGTGAGGACCTGTAACATAGGGGCTTCCGCTTTTTCCTGTGCAGTTATCTATGTATTATGAGAAGGATTCTGCACCACTCAATTTGGGTGGGGTGCATTTTTTATTTGCCGAATATGTGTCCAAATGAAAACAAATAGAAGGGAAGATGAAAATGACTCCAAATACTATACGGATGATTCGTCTCGCTTATGGGATGACGCAAAACGAATTTGCTGACCGCTTGGGCTGTTCGCGCCAATTGATTACTATGATCGAGAGGGAAGAAAGAAGTGTCACTGATAGGACTATTAAAAAAATGAGTGAAGCGTTTTCGTTAGACGATCAAAAGATGGAAACCATTCAACTATTAAGGGGGATGTTCGTAGATGGGAAGTCTGCTGGATGAACAAAGAGCATGGAAAGGACTAACACCGAGGTCAAAAAAACGTTTTTTTGACTTGAAAGAGAACGGAAAGCTCGAAGATGGGAGAATTTACGACAGAGAAGGGAACGACGTCTCGGATTACTTTGAGGTGGCCCCTAAAACATCAGGACGCTCGAATGAGGGCTATAGAATTACAAGAAATGCGGGAGGGCATGACGCTGAGAATGGCGGCTTTACGTGGGCTTTTTATAAAACATGCAAATCGTTCCTGGACGATTATACAACTGTCAAAGAGCCGGACCTTGCACGCCTGATGTTCATCGCTACATTTGTCGGTTTTGAAAGTCAGCAACTTTCTCATGACAACGGTCGTAAGATCGATAAGTCCGGCCTCCAAAAGATTCTCGGTTTGAGCGCTAATAATTTTCGAGATTTTTATAAGAGGATGACGGCGGCCGAGATTCTCAAAGAAAACAATGAAGGGGTTATCGAGTTGACTCCTTTTCTATTCCATCGCGGAAAAGTCCGAGGAAAGTCTGCGGAAACTTCCCGAATAAAGATGTACCGAAAGACAATCCGAGAGCTATACGAAAATTATAGCGGCCGGGCGGCAAAAAAGTTATCTATTGTCTATATGGTACTTCCGTTTTTGAATCTGAAAACAAATATTGTATGTTTTAATCCAGATGAGACGGACACGGAACGACTTAACAAAATGCACTTAGATAAACTAGCCGCCTTACTTGATTATAAAGATTCCAATAAATTAAGACAGACCTTAGAGAGTGTTAAGCTGAACGGTAAGCCGGTTTTTTGGTTGCCGCCCGATCCTAACGACAGAAGAAAAAAGATTGTGATTGTTAATCCTAACGTTGTTTTTGGTGGTCCAGCAAAAGAGTTAGACTCCATAAAGGTACTGTTCAAATAAATAACTTTAACAAGACATCCGATGATGCTCGTTACCAGGGCGGAGGATGTCTTTTTATTTGGAGGTTTTATGATGACGAATAATGAACTTTGGAAGGCCGGCAAGGGGTGGCTATTCGGTTACACGGAAGACAAGGAATTGATTCGGCGTGTGAAGCGATATAAAAAGGATTGGGGCATCGTAGCCGACTATTTTAAAAACGATAGGCTCGTAGGCATCCAGTTTAAAATCCCGATTGAACAGCGCCGAGCAGCCGAGAGAATGTTCGATGTTCGCGTATCAAGTTTTTAACGAAATCGAAGGATTTAAGCGGTATTTATTCCGATGTGACTATTCCTATTAAGACTAGATTTCGAGGGCTTGTTTCGTTTCATTTTCAACGAATATCTGTTCATTACACCTACTTCTAGGGGGTATTTGCTTGTATGACGTATTTATCTATGTAAAACCGTCAGAGGCGATCACAGTTAAAGCAGAAACCGGGGAAATCATCCGCCGATCATCCGGCCGCACCCGTGACCTAAACGTCTCGCGGGCGGTGCTAGAATGTCGAGCTTACGAAGAAGAAGCAACGATCGTTTGCGAAAAGGGGGAACCGGCATGTTCTGCGTCTTAAAAATGTTCGATCATTACGGAGATTACGGCACCGCAGAAACGACATATATTCGCGAGCCAAAAAGCGGCGGCTTTACGGACCTATTGCCCGGTGGTGTCGCTTTTATCAAACTTGACCTAGAAAAAGGCACATATAAGGTGACGGACCGTGACGACTCCCTGATCGTGTTTTCGACCGTAAGCCACGACGACGGGTTGACCGATCTCGAATTTCGCCGAGAGCTGTTTAATTCGGCGACAGATTCGGCCTATCATTACGGGGCAAAGGACGCGTTTGTAATAGAGGGGCCGGTAAAAACGCCGGTTGACGAATATGAGGCCGAACTATTGAAAGAAGAAAGAGCGATCAGAAATGAGGGGGATTTCGAATGAGTGAATGGAAAGAAAAAAGGGCAGAGCTGGAACGGCAGCTAATTGATGCAAAACAAACGGTGATCAAATACGAAGGGACACTAAAACCTTCTCGTACAATTACCGAATCCGAGTACCGGGAAGCCAAGCGAGCCGTCATAGACCTGGCTTCACAAATTTCAAACGGCGATTACGAGGCCGGCCGACCTTCAGATCCATACGAAGGGATGACCGCGCAGGAACTCCGAAGTTTGTACGAGGAAAAGAAAGCGAATTACAGGGGATACGCCGGATCAGGTCGTGAGGCGGCGGAATTGATGCGAATCGACACACGTATCCAGGCGTTAGAAAGTAGGGAAGCCGAATGAACTACACGCTTTATTTAACACAGGTCAGCGACGGCCGTGAGACGGTCTTTTCCTATACGCTTCACAACTTCGAAGGCGAGAAGACAGCCGGCACATTTCTCGCATTAGGGAAACGACGTAACGACATGTCTTACTGCGGACATATCGCGCTTCAAAGGGCGCTGAGATCGGTGGCTAAGAACGAGGGTGTAATATCGCTAAAGGTAATCGTCGACCATCCTTTGTTACAGCCGATTGTCTTTGAAACGATGGGAATCGATGAGCCGATACACCCGACATTATGTCAGACGACAAACAGGATGCTGAAACGGTTCGCATCTCACGAGCTGGCCTCTGCGGATTTCAGCGGCGATGACGCGACATGGCAGGAAGTATCAACATTGGACAATGCGTTAGATTCACTCGAACAAAATAAGACGGTCAAAGGGAGATGGCAGATATTTCGCGATCTCTTTTTTAATTCTCAAAAAATCATTCGATAAGGAGACGGTTAGGTGAAATTTTCTAAGCAGCTACAGGAAAAAATAACGGAATTGAAGGCGCTAGAAGAAAAGGCGGCAAGCAGCTCGGAGAAAATTCGCGGGCATAATGCAAAAGTGGCGGATGAATTGACGGAAGCTGAGACCGAGCTAAAGGCAGCTATTGCGGAACTGGCGGACAATCCTTCTGATGCGAACAGGACGAAAGAAAGAGAAGCACGTCGGAGGGTTGCCGAGTTACAGCTAGAGTTAAACGGGGCTAAGGAGCGCGAAAATGTCGTTTTCGGATTGAATAGTGGTAAAACAAGCAGCCTTAAACTTGAAATTTTAGAGATGGCCCGAGATGAAATTCGAGCAAACAGAGACGCTAATGAGGAAAAGGTGCTGAAACGTATTGCAAAGGCGAAGCAAGAATATCTTGAGGCGGCCAAGTCGTACTATGACCTTTTAATTACCGACGGTCAGAAAAAATATTATGACCTTGTACAGGAGATAGATGTACCCGACCACATTGCGCAGCAAAATGAACCGGGCCTATCAGTCCATCATCCGATCTATACTTATCGAGATAACGGGCCAAACAAATATGGAATTTTTGAGGATGAAGTAAAACGAGCATGGGAACGCGGGAGAATCGAATAATGCACGAAGCACCTCTAACCAGGGTGCTTTTTTTATTTAGAAGGGGGAATCGGGTAAATGAATAATCTTCGTCAGGCGAATTTGATTGCACTGAAAGTAACAGAGAAATTCGAACAAGAAATTAAACCGAAATTGGAGAAATTGGGATATGGCCAGGCTTTCCTTAACGAAATGAAACGCGCAAGAAATCTGGCAAATCGGCACGCTCGCAAACTTAAACGAATGACTTTTAAAGAAAACGATCAGGAACCGGTTAATTTGTTGATCGCGTATCTCGAAACAGTTGGCGAAGCCTTCGACCATCTTTACCGCAGAGAAAACGCAGAGGCACAACGGTTAGAGGCAGAGGCCGCACGCATTTACAGCGAGTTCGAGAGAAGGTTTGGTGAATAATGGCGGACCATTCTATTAATGTCCGAATAGGCGCCACAATTACGGATCTGACTCGCTCTTTGTCTGAGGCACAATCGCGGATATCTTCTTTTGGACAAGAAATATCAGGTTTTTCGCGATCAATGGCGCTAGGTTTTGGGGCCGCGGCTACCGGAATGGCTGCCGGCCTTTCCGCAACCGTCGCGAAATCAGCCGAATTTGATACGGCTATGCGAAAAGCTGGAGCGATCGCTGGGGCTACCAGTAGTGAGTTACAGGAGATGCGGGCTTCAGCGTTAGAACTAGGCGCTTCGACTACGCAGACATCGTCCCAGGTCGCGGAAGCTATGACGGAACTTGCTGCAAAAGGCTTCGATGCCAATAAGATCATTGGAGCCATGCCTGGCATTATAGCCGCCGCAGAAGCCAGCGGCGAGGATCTTGCTTTGACGAGTGACACGATTACATCAGCCTTAAATGCTTTTAATCTGAAAGCGACCGAATCCGGAAGAATTGCGGACGTTCTGGCGATGACTGCGAACAAGTCAGCAGCGGGCATGACATCACTACAATACGCTTTCAAATACGCAGCGGGACCGGCGGCGCAGCTCGGTATATCATTAGAGGAACTTTCCGCCGCAACCGGTATCATGGTTGACGCAGGACTCGCAGGCGAGCAGGCGGGAACGACGCTACGATCTGCTTTACTGCGGCTGGTTGATCCGCCAAAGCGGGCGGCTAATACATTGGAGGATCTTGGTGTAACGACAGTCGATCAAAAGGGTAATTTCCGGTCATTAAAAGACATTATCGGCCAGCTACAAAAAGGTATGGCGGGCATGACAGACGCTCAGAAATCAGCGGCTCTCGCAAGCATATTCGGTACTGAAGCAGTTACCGGAATGATGGCGGTTGTTTCGAAGGGGCCTGACGCGTTGGGCGAGTTTACGAAAGAGCTAGAAAACTCCAGCGGTGCAGCAGCGAAAACCGCGAAACAAATGAAAGAAGGAATCGGCGGTTCTCTTGAGCATTTGAGCGGTGCGTTCGAATCTTTCGCAACAACAATAGGGGATCAGCTTGCGCCTTACGTTTCGGCTGCGGCTGACAAGATCGCTGATTTAACTGAGCGCTTCAATAAACTGAGTGATGGTACGAAGAAATTCATCGCTGTGACTGCGGCCGTTGTTACCGGATTAGTAGCCTTTATAGCGATTTCCGCAGCGTCAGTAACGGCAGTCGCTTCTTTCTCGTCCAGTCTCGGTGTACTCGCCACCGTACTCAACACAACTCGAAAAGCACTCTTGTTAACGATGTTTCAGTTCACGCTGGGAATAGGCGCCGTTATCGCATTAGCGGCAGCATTCGCCTACGTCAATAAGAATAGCGACATGATCCGCGAAAAACTTCAGGATTTAGGAAACAAACTAGGGCAGAAGGTAACTCCGGTAGTAAAAAACCTGACCGCCCTATTCAAAGGACTAGCGGAAACGTTGACCGGAGACTTTACGCAAGGATCGATCGCGCTGCACAACCTCCTGCCGCCTTCTGTTGCGAATGTTGTCGTCAAAGGAGTCGCAATCATCCGAGGTGCATTCGAGGATCTGAAGAAGACGATCACCGACGCATTTAACGGGGATTTTTCAGGATTAGCGGAATTCATTCCGAATATCATCGGAATCATTATCGGCGGTATTCCGGGATTGATGGTCGCAGGATCGAAATACCTACCGGCCATCGCGAAGGGCATCGAGCAGAATATGCCGGCCATTCTCGAAACAGCGACTAAAGCCGTTGATTCTTTCGTCAACATGATCGTAAAGAATCTCCCTATTCTCCTACAAGCGGGTATTCAGATTATCCAAGGTTTGCTAGACGGATTTACTCAATCACTACCTAGTATTCTAGCGGCCGTAACGCAGCTTATCGATTCGCTTGTCCAGACGATCGTCACTTTATTACCCGCGTTGATCGGTGCCGGCATTTTGATCTTGACTTCGCTAATCGAAGGAATAGTCGAGGCGCTGCCGCAAATCATCCAGGCGGCGACAACAATGCTGACGACGCTGATTAATACGATCGTAACGCTTATGCCGATGATTATCCAGGCCGGAATACAAATTTTAAATGCGTTAATTTCTGGGATTATCCAGGTTCTTCCACAACTGATCGAAGCGGCGTTACAGTTAATTCTCGCACTTGCAAACGCGATCCTTGAAAATTTACCAACGATCATTAACGCAGGGATTCAAATTTTAACTAGTTTGATTGACGGCATCATTCAAATTCTTCCGCAGCTCATCGAAATGGCGATTTATCTAGTCGTTACTGTAGCGCAAGCGTTAATCGAAAATCTACCGAAAATCATCGATGCCGGAATTCAGTTATTGCTTGCTCTTATTGACGGGATTCTCCAAAACCTACCGCAATTAATTGAGGCAGCGATAGAGCTCATCTTTGCTATTGCGCAGGCCTTGATAGAACATCTTCCTGAAATACTGGATGCCGGGATGCAGATCCTCATGGCGGTAGTTGATGGGATCATGCAAATGCTGCCGGAATTATTTTCAGTGGGTATGGAAATTGTCGGTGAAATTGCCGGCGCAATTATAGATAACAGCGGCCAAATTTTTGATGTAGGCGCTGATATAGTCAACGGTTTATGGGAAGGTATAGATTCGATGAAAGGGTGGCTTAATACCCAAATCGGCGGATTCGTAGACAGCGTTACGGGCTCCTTTAAATCCTTCTTCGGAATTCACTCGCCGTCACGTCTATTCCGTGATGAAATCGGTAAATTCCTTCCGATGGGGCTTGCGTTAGGTATCCAACGGAATATCGGCGTTGTCAAAGCGGCTGCAAACGAAATGGCAAATGCTGCGCTGATCAATCCGCAATCTTACGCAGTTAATCCGAGCATGGCGCTTGCCGGCGGAACTCTCGGAACGGTTAAATACGCGGTTGAGTCCGGAAACGGAGTAGATCCGAAACAACAGCAGCCGATTGTTATCGAATCTGTATTCGTGGTTGATAGCGAAGAACTTGGCCGTATGACAGAGAGCGCAGTCAGCGCCGAACAAGGCAAGAAAATAACGATTACAAACTATATGCGAGGTGAATGAGGTTGAGTACGAGGGAGGGCGGCGGCATGCCGCCTTTTGCCTTCGTTTTAAAAAATCCGGAAACCCCTTGCGCAGTAGTACGTATAACCGATATAAAGGATATAGGAACTTTTAGGGGGCGATAAAATGGAGGAAGGGAAAACTTTTGAATCTAACACGGGATCGATCACGGTTTCGCGGTCAAAGGTAATCATTAAACACAAACGCGGAACATACCACGGGGGCAAAGAAAAAGAAATCCAAATAAAATCGATCTCCGCTGTCGAAATGAAAAAGCCTGGTAAAATACTCGCCGGCTATATTTCGTTTATATTCAGCGGCAGCAAGGAAGCGTCAGGAAAATGGGTAATTGACGCGGCCAAGAACGAAAATACGCTGATGATAGGGAAAAAACAATATCCGGATTTCTTAAAATGCAAAGAGTTGATCGATCAATACATAGAGGAAGCGCAGTCCTCTTCGTCTGCGGCCGTGTCGAGCGATGCCGACGAGCTTATGAAATGGGTCGCGCTAAAAGAATCGGGAGCCATAACGGAAGAGGAATACGAGAAGAAAAAACGGGAAATACTCGAAGCGAAATAACATACCGCCCTGTCCATAATCGGATGGGGCGCTTTTTTTCGTTAAATTACGCATAGCAACGCTTGCCAGACCGGGGAAGTTTGGGTATCATGTTGTTAACGAGATCCGTCGCTACGAAAGAGCGGCATTAACAACCATTTCGAACAATAACAATCGTATAAATCGTTTATAAACGTTGATATGGCGGGGTTTTCATCTATCGGAAACTGATCGAATGATTTACGATCGACAACCCGAACGCCATCGCATCGTGCGGCTGCGGCTCTTCATTCCGGACGGCGGCGAACGCCGGGAAGCCGGAAGAGTGCTGACAGTGTATTAATGTTTTTAAGACGCCGATTTGGCGTCTTTTATCTTGGCTTAAACCCATTCACAAAGCTTTCTCCGTCCTGCTCCGTATGAATAAGCTTCTGAGCGCTTTGGCTGATCCGCTGTGCGAGCGCCTGCTGCGCTTTTCCTTGGAAGCTGTAGAGAAGCGAGGAATAGACGGTGTTCATTTCCTTTTGAATGTCGTCCACCTTAAATTTCGGTCTGAGGGTATTTTGAACAGATTCAAGCTTGGTTCCGGCCACACCCCTCATACCCGTTTTCAGCATAGCAAGCTGCCTGCGCTTTTCCATTGGGTCGTTCTGCTTTTTGATTATTTGATCTAACGTATCCATTTACTCATCTCCTATAACTTTAACCAGTTTGCGAGCATCTTGTCTTTTGATTTAAAATCTTTTGCGATTTGCGCCAGATAACCGCTGATCTCCTCTAAATCTGAAATCGTATCCTGCAATGACGCGATATAGGCCGCTTCGGCATCGACATCGTAAAACAGCGGATTCCCTTTTTTATCAAACGACTGCGCCAAATCATTCAGCGTATTGTTTACATCACCGAGCGTAAGCTGATCGTATAAGCCGTGACCGACCTGGCGATAGGTATCGTATTTCAGATCGCTTATCGCAGCGTCATGTTCCTGGTAGGCGTTTTCCGCTTCTCTTTTCATCGTACGCAGGTCGTTTATAATCGCATTTACTTTTTCCGCAAGCTGCTTAGCGACTTCGGGGGTGACTTTAATCGCGCCGCTCCCGGAAACGACTTCAGCCGGAAGCATTGCTTTTAAATTTTTATCGTAGACGAGTTCATCGCCTTCAACATTTTGAACGTTGCCGTCTTCGTCGAATACAAAGTTTCCTTTATTGAGGCCATGAGTATCCGGGTTTTGGAAGATCAGCGTATTCGCGAAATACATGAGGTTTCTTCCGACCTGTTGGAGCTTATTGCCGTCAAGCCTTTTCTCGCGATTAGACGTTGCGATGGAAGGGTCTTTTGTGTAGATGGTTGTCCCGTTGTGGCGATCAAATTCGTCCCACCAGCCGGAACCAACCATGTCGTCCGGATTGATGATCGATTTTACATAAGAGTTATATTCCCCGTTATTGATTTGCCTCTGTTTTTCTTCTGTATGAAGCTTTACGATAGACGGACTGTTGAATGCTACTGCATAAACATTATTGTTGACTGCGCTGTATTCTGCCTCAGCACCTCCGAGCGAGTGTCCTGTCGTTGAAACGATCGTCGAAGTGCCTTTATACTTTTGTTTAATTTCTCTAACCAATTGATCGGCTTGATCGATTTGAGTTGTCTTTGTAATCACTTTATAGTTTCCAGACTCCATCATCTGGAGCTGCTCCATTGATCGAGTATATACCCCAAGCGTTTTTGACGTATCTTTTGCGTCTTTTTCGACAATATATTCTGTCTGCTGTTTAGGGTCTAATCCAATAGTGACATTTTCAATATCTGCTTTTGCACCGTCTGCTTCCGGATCTTTTAAGAGATCAGTGCCTGCGAAAGCTACGACGACATTTTTCGGGTGATCCGATTTTATCCACTTGCCGTTTTTATTTTCGGCTTGTTCTAATACAACTGCATCGAGCCCTGTATCGTCATCCGACTTTATTTGGTTAACGTACCATCTAGAAGAAGAATTTAATTTTAGTGGTTTCTGTGTTTCTAAGTGATTCTTAAGGGTTTCGTAATCATAAGATAATTGACTTATGTAAAAATATTCTCGATCACTGACTTTTGGCACGTCAATGTTTTTAGACATGTACAACACCTCAGAGTTGATGTAACATTAATTTAAGAAAGGATGAGTTTATGAAAAAATACATAATTATCCTAATCTCTGTAGTAATTATAGCATTAGGGGGTATTTACATGAAGTACCAAGATGATAAAAAAGAAGCAGAACAAGAACTTTTTAACCGAGCGAAAGATAAAATGGAAAGCTATATAAAAGCCAATTACAACGATATAGAGCAGATTACATACTATAATGATTATAAAATAAATCCTATGGGCGGCATTTCCGTGGAAGGATACTTGAATGGTAATAAGGAAAAAGAGTTCTATGGACTTTATGACAAAACTAATGATGAGATAGGAGTATCGTCAGTCGATGCGGAAGAAAAGCCTGAATGTCAGGAGAAAGAATGTGAGTACTAAAAAGTAAAGACGCCTTTGTCGGCGTCTTTATTCTTTATTTATAATGCCTTTTATAGCGTCAGATACCTGTAGACCATTTATCTAAGCTGCGATCTGTGTATGCTCCTTTACATCAAATGAAATTCTGGTTCATAGGGTAGATCTCTCTGCAAACACTATAAAAGTTAACTTCCTTTCTTTATGAAGGAGTCTATCCTTGGTTTCAAGCGAGGATATTTTGAGTTTTTGCTCGAATGGGGAAAAGCTCTTTTTTACGAAACAAATAGGTTGGGAAAAAAGATTGAGACTATTATAAGAGCACTCACGTACGGACGCGTCTCTGTATTATGGACAGCGGCGAACACCGGAAGAGGCCGGTAATAAACTAACGAAAAATGCACCTTTCTTCCATCGCGAAGAAAGGCGTATTTTTTTCTGCTCACATGGCGACCCTTACATATGCATGCGAAAGCTCCGGTCCGCTCAAAATGCACGCAAAACCCTTCTGCAGAGAGCGGGCCGGAAAGGGTGTTTTATTTTCGGTTGAAGAGGCGGTGAAGGTTGCTTGTATTGTTGGTGATCGACGTCAAGAAGCGGGTTCCGCTTACCATTTCCTGATTGCAAAGAGGACATAAAGGACGCTCGCTGCTTGTAAAGTTTTTCCTCATCCATCCGTTGCAGTCTTCTGCCGTACACTCCCACGTATTGACATCTTCTTTCGGCAAAGGTTCTTGATTACGATTGTTGTAGTAAGACATAACGTCACTTCCTCACAAGGGTTTTTATGGAGCATGTAAGAATATTTTGTGAATCCTAAGACATTCTATTCGTTCATTTGTTATTCTATACTGGACAAGTTTCCTTTTGGAACTTAAGCCCGACATTTGAAAAGGAGTGCAACCATGGAAGAAAAGATCAAGTGCAGACATTGCGATCAGCTGATCCCGTACAGTTCAAAAGTATGCGAAGCGTGCGGCGGCAAGGATCCTCTGCCAAAAGCTGATAAAATCAAAGACCGCATCATCCTAGGTACTGCAGGCATTGTTGGCGTGCTGACGGTTGTCCTGATTTTAGGGACGATCTTTTCGTATATAAGACTGTTGAAATAAAAAGGAGCCGGTGGTCAGGCTCCTTTTTATTATTTATTTTCAAACATACTTGTCGAATGAAGCGGCTGAACGCGCGCTTTCGGGTCCATATAAGCTTTTGCATTGTTGACGGCTGTCGGTGCTTCACCGAATCCGCTGGCAATCAGCTTGACCTTCCCATCGTATGTGCAGATGTCGCCGGCGGCATAGAAGCCGGGGATGTTCGTTTCCATCGTGGATTTGACTTTGATGGAGTTTTTCTCGATTTCAAGCCCCCAGTTTTTGATCGGGCCGAGGGATGAGACAAATCCGAAGTTGACAATGACATCATCCACGTCAAGGATTTCCTTTCTTTCCCCTTTGACTTCCTCAATGACGATCTGTTCAATGTTTGTTTCGCCGATCAACTCGGTCGGAACAAACGGGGTCAGCACGTTGACTTTTGAGTTGTGCAGATTTTCTACGCTGTGCTCATGAGCGCGGAATTTGTCGCGGCGGTGAATGATGGACACTTCTTTCGCGATCGGTTCAAGCATGAGCGCCCAGTCCACGGCAGAGTCTCCGCCTCCCAATACGGCGACGCGCTTGCCGGCGAATTTGTTCAAATCATCGATAAAGTAGTGCAGGTTCGCACCTTCAAAACGTTCCGCTGATTCGAGTTCAAGCTTTCTCGGCTTGAATGCGCCGTTTCCGGCAGTAATGATCACCGTTTTTGAATAATGGATTTCTTCGTTTGTAACGAGCTTAAAGATTCCGTCTGCCTGTTTTTCGACGCTTTCAACTGCTTGCTCGAGACAAACGGTTTGGTCGAATTTAGCCATCTGCTCCTTTAAATTGTCGACGAGTTCCTGTGCGCGGATTTTAGGGAAGCCGGCTACATCATATATATATTTTTCCGGATATAAAGCGGACAGCTGGCCGCCGAGCTGCGGCAGGCTTTCGATAATTTTGACGCTCGCTTGCCGCATTCCGCCGTAAAACGCGGTGAACAAGCCGACAGGGCCGCCTCCGATGATTGTAATATCATATACTTTTGAGTCTTCACGCATGAAAATGATGCCCCCTAAATGAAAAATGTTCTTAATTATATCATATCACATAAAATAAATACGAGCGTGCGGGATTTTTCCGAGGATCTTTGTAAGAAAATCTTACCGAGTTTGATCAACCCGAACGTTTTATCAAGCATATCGAACCTTGAAAAAACAAATATGAATCGTTATGATGTAGTTGTGAATAAATTGTTACATCTTTATGAAACTTTTACGTCGATTAGATGGACAGCATTCAGCTTTTTGGTGTTCTTAAAGTGAAGGATTTCACAAACTTTTTTTGATAAAAAGCCGGCATCTTGTTGAAAATAACCCAAAGGCTATTTTTATCCGGCTTGCCAGTAAAATATAGAAAAGGTGGATGTGATTCCGTTGAATAAGCCAAAAGTAGTAGTGTTAGGTGCAGGTTATGGAGGATTAATGACTGTCACAAGACTCGTCAGGAAAATCGGCGTTAACGAAGCAGAAATCACGCTTGTCAATAAGCACAACTATCATTATGAAACAACATGGATGCACGAGGCGAGCGCAGGGACGCTTCATCATGACAGATGCCGCTATCCGATCAAAGACGTCATCAACCAATCGCGTGTCCGCTTTGTAAAGGATACGGTAACGAAAATTAATAAAGAAGAAAACAAGGTCGTCCTCGAAACCGGAGAGCTGTCATACGACTACCTGGTCGTTGCGCTGGGGGCTATCCCTGAGACGTTTGGAATTTCCGGTTTGCGGGAGCATGCTTTCCCGATTGCGAATATCAACACGTCCCGCCAGCTTCGCGAGCATATTGAATATCAGTTTGCAACATATAACACAGAAGCAGAAAAACGTCCTGAGCGCCTGACGATCGTCGTCGGAGGGGCGGGCTTTACCGGGATTGAATTTTTGGGCGAGCTGGCCAACCGCATCCCCGAACTGTGCAGGGAATACGATATTGACCGCCAGAAGGTCAACTTGATCTGCGTGGAAGCGGCGCCGTCCGTTCTCCCGGGGTTTGATCCGGAACTTGTCGATTACGCGGTGAACTATCTTGAAGGAAAAGGAGTCGAATTCAAGATCGGCACTGCTGTAAAAGAATGCACGCCTGACGGCATCATCGTCGGCAAGGACGACAAGACTGAGGAAATAAAAGCCGGAACGGTCGTATGGGCGGCAGGTGTCCGCGGAAATCCGGTCATTGAAGAATCAGGATTCGAAAACATGCGCGGCCGCGTCAAGGTGAAGCCTGATCTCAGGGTCGAAGGCCATGACAATATTTTCGTCATCGGCGACTGCTCCCTTGTCATCAATGAGGAAAATGACCGCCCATTTCCGCCGACTGCCCAGATTTCAATGCAGCAGGGCGAAACGTGTGCTAAAAACATCGCTGCATTGATACACGGCAAAGAGACAGAGGCGTTTCGGTTTGATAATAAAGGTTCTGTCGCTTCCCTCGGCGAGCACGATGCAATCGGTGTCGCTTTCGGCAAAAAAATGACGGGAACGAAGGCTTCAATGATGAAAAAAATCATCGACAACCGCTCGCTTTTCCTGATCGGCGGACCGGGGCTCGTGCTGAAAAAAGGGAAATTTAAGTTTTTCTAATGAAGAAACAGCCTGCAGCTTCTTTCTGCAGGCTGATTAAAACTATAAAAACAAAAGAAAAAGAAAGAATACTTAATCTTTAAGCGCTTACATCGAATAATCTGTTATATTTTCTCACTTTATCATTGACAGCGTTCATGGTATTATTATCTGAAAATTGAGAAAAAGGTGTGTTTATCATGAAGACTTCTTCGGCTCAGCATTCTGACTCATCGTGTACATTTTGTTCAGGCAAAGGGTATTTTCAGCTTTTGCTCGGCGGATCAGAAACGTGCAGCAACTGCCAAGGCACAGGAAAAGTCCGCTGATTCGTCCTTCCAATGATTGACTCATCTTCCTGCTCCAATGTAAACTAAAAGTGGTTACATGGGGGTGGAAAGCTTGATTAGTTTACCGGTTGTCATCATTTCGATTGTCTTGTTTTTCGTGCTGTTTTTCGGCATCGGTTTTTTGTTGAACATGCTGCTTAGAATGTCTTGGATTATGGCTGTTATATACCCGATTGTATGCCTTTTCATCGTTAATCAGGAAAAGCTGATCCGCTATGTAGAGGCTCCCGGAGATGCGTTTTCCGGACTGTTTAACCGTGTGGCTTCTTTGGCGGCGGCGGATATCATGATTTTGGCAAGCGGGATGGCCGGAGCCCTTCTCTCTGGAGTCACGATCAAAGCGCTGCGAAAAAGAGGATATCAAATGTTTTAAGCCTTCTATTGCACTCGTGGAAGGCTTTTTTTTATTGGTAATTTTCATACTTTTCTTGAAATTCTCTCGCCGTTTGAATACTTTTCTTTCCTGTTGGAAACAACTAGATGGTGAGAGGAGTGGAAAGAATTGAAAAAAGCGATGACTCTATTCAGGCGCTTCTTCATGTCAGTTTTGTTTGCCCTGGCTTTCATGACGACTTTCATTGCGGTCTCAGGAGTGGAAGCGCAGGATTTATCGAACTGGGCAAAGGAACGGGATTTACCCTTAAAACAATTATATCTGACGTTTAAATCACTTCCGAAAGAAAAAGCGGACAAGACGTCATTATCAGCCGCAAAACAAATTAAAAACAAACCGAAAAAGCTTGAGGATGCTTTTGACTGGAGCAAATATCCGAAACAAAAAGTGGTCGCGACGGGTTACACGGCCGGAGTCGAATCTACGGGCAAACAGCCCCATCATCCCGAATACGGGGTTACATATTCCGGCGTAAAGGTCAAAAGGGATTTGTATTCGACGGTTGCGGCAGATCCGTCTGTTTTTCCGATCGGGACGATTTTGTTTATTCCGGACTACGGTTACGGCGTAGTGGCGGACACGGGATCGGCTATTAAAGGAAACCGCCTTGACCTGTATTATGAAACGGTAGATGACGTCTACAATGAATGGGGGAAGAAAACCCTTGATGTGTATGTCATCAAGAAAGGAAACGGCTCCGTGACCGAAGAGGATCTGTCAAAGCTGAACGAAAACAAATCGATGCAGGTATTCAGGCAGAAATACAAGATGGCAAAAGAATAAACGTTTAAGCTCCTGATGAGCTTAAACGTTTTTTTATGTTACATAAATAAATAGTCAAGGAGCAGCGTCAGGGCGATTCCCGTCAGCCCTCCGAAAAAGACTTCAATCGGCTGGTGCCCAAGCAGCTCTTTTAATTTTTTTTGCTTTTCTTCCTGGTGGGATTTCGGGAAATCCTTCGCTTCATTGACGAAGCGGTTAAAGTCGCTGACAAGCCGGTTGAGAACGGTGGCCTGTTCCCCGGCATGCCTTCTGACTCCGGTTGCGTCAAACATGGTAATGACGGCAAAGATCGAAGAGACGGCAAACAAAGACGAATCCATCCCGTGCTCAAGCGCGATTCCCGTCGAAATCGCCGTGACGGCTGCCGAATGCGAGCTCGGCATGCCTCCCGTGCTTGTTACAAGCCGCCAATCCCACTTTTTGGAGACGATGAAGAAGATGGGCACTTTGATAAACTGGGCGAAAAGAATTGCGGCGAAGCTTGCCAGCAAGGGAAAGTTGTTGAGGATTTCCATTTTACAGAACATCCTTTCTATAAGGAAAATAAAGATGAATTCAGAGATTTATTTGCTAAAATAAAGATATGGAATGCAATTAGGAAAAATGTTTTTCCTATTATAACATTGTTGCCTCATTTTTACTCACTCTGCTTGTAAGGAGCTGTGATCACATGTTTTATGCCTTTCACGATTTTGAGCAAAAAGAAACGCTGCTGCTCGGACTGTTTAACAAAAGCCAATTGTACGGAAAAGCCGAAGAGATCGACCGCATTTTACACGGTCAGCTCTCACAGCTGTTAAAGGACGGGGACGTATCTTCCAAAAAAGCGAAAGTGTCTAAAATATTTACCCCGTCACTTCCCGGAGTTAAACGGCTGTATGTCGTCGGATTGGGGAGGGAAGCCGAATTTACGTTTGATGATGCGAAGCAATGCTTTGCCGAAGCCGTACAAATGATTCACAAAGACCGGAAACAGGAAATGACGGTTTTCCTTGACAGCTTTGTTTCGGAGCAGGTTCATGCAAACGATGCCGCACATGCTTTGGCGGAATCGTGCATGCTGTCCTGCTATGAAGTGCAGGATTACAAACATAAATCAAATGAACCCGAACGGCCTCTCCAAAACGTTTATGTTCTTACAGACCATGATTTGAAGGAGATCCAGGCAAGCCTGCATGTCGGCCAAGTGTACGGACACGCGACGAATTCGGCGAGAACGCTCGTGAACATGCCGGGCAACATGCTGACCGCGACAGATCTTGCATCATACGCAGCCGAGCTTGCCGCCAAATACGAATTTGAATGTGAAATCCTCGAAAAGCGCGAAATGGAAGAGCTCGGCATGGGCGGACTGCTGGCGGTCAATCAAGGATCTGATGAGCCGCCGAAAATGATTGTATTAAAATATCAGGGGAAAGATACGTGGGACGATGTCATCGGTTTGGTCGGCAAAGGGATCACGTTTGATACGGGAGGCTACTCCTTGAAAACGAAGTCAGGCATCGTCGGCATGAAGTCGGATATGGGGGGCGCGGCCAGCGTGCTAGGCGCGATGGAAGCGATCGGCGAATTGCGTCCTGAACAAAACGTTCTTGCCGTGATACCTTCTACAGACAACATGATTTCTGCAAGCGCCATGAAGCCGGATGACGTGATTGTATCGCTTAGCGGCAAAACGATTGAAATTTTAAATACGGATGCTGAAGGAAGGCTTGCTCTTGCCGACGCCCTGACATACGCCAAGCATCACGGAGCCTCCGTGCTGATCGATGTAGCAACACTTACCGGAGGTGTCGTCGTTGCCCTCGGCACCGATACGACAGGAGCGATGACGAATCATGACAAGCTTTATGATCAGGTGCGTCAGGCGGCTGAAGAAGCGGGCGAAGCGATCTGGCAGCTTCCGATCACAGAAAAGGATAAGAAGAAAGTGAAAAACAGCCAGATGGCCGATTTGAATAACTCACCGGGAAGAGAAGGGCACGCCATCATGGCCGGGACGTTTCTCGGGGAATTCGCAGAGCAGACGCCATGGGTGCATCTTGACATAGCCGGCACGGCAACGGCAAATGGGAGCACATGCTTCGGACCGAAGGGCGGAACGGGCGTAATGGTAAGAACCCTGGTCACATTTGTCGAACGGTTTGACGGAAATTTATAAACCTCTTCAGTTTATGAAGAGGTTTTTTAGTTTGTGGATAAAATTTCTAATTGTGAAAGCCTCATTGACGCAGCAGTTAAAAATATGATAATATACGTTCATTACTTTAATTATCTACTACATTAGCAAACTAAAGCGTTTTTTCGGAGGTTTCTTATATGAATGCAGTTGTGATTGCGGTTTTCATTATGCTTATATTAAGCCTGCTGCGCGTCAATGTTGTCATTGCCCTTGTGTTGGGCGCGCTGGCCGGCGGGCTGACGGGCGGTCTCAGCCTTGGTGAGACGGTCAGTGTGTTTACGGACGGACTTGGAGGAAATGCGACGATAGCGGTCAGCTACGCGCTTCTCGGCGCATTTGCGGCTGCTTTGACAAAAACGGGCCTTCCGGATGCGATGGTCGAGGCTTCTGTGAAGCTGGTCGGCAAAGAAGGGGACACAAGGAGAAAAACGCTATCGAAAGTGTTAATTATTTTTGTTATTTTAATTGTTTCGTGTTTTTCACAAAATGTCGTTCCCATCCATATTGCCTTTATCCCGGTTATGATACCGCCATTGTTGAAAATTTTTAACGAGCTTCAAGTTGACCGCAGGTTGGTCGCATGCGTCATCACCTTCGGATTAACGGCTCCTTATATTTTGCTTCCGGTTGGGTTCGGACAGATTTTCCAGGGGATTTTGCGGGATAATATGAAAGATTCGGGGCTTTCCGTTTCGATGAACGATATCCCGTATGCGATGATCATTCCGGTGGCGGGAATGGTTGTCGGATTGATCCTTTCCATTTTTGTATACCGTAAACCCCGCACATACGAAACAAAGGCAATCGCCGGCGAAAAGCCTGCGCCTTATACGAAAAAGAGCCTCGCGATTGCACTTCTGGCGATCGCTGTTTCCCTGGCCGTGCAGCTCTATTTATCACAGAGCTTAAACGTCGACGGGATGATTTTCGGTGCGCTGAGCGGCCTTGCGGTTCTGCTCGTATCCGGAGTGATGAAAAGAGGCGAAGCCGACGAATTGATCACGAACGGAATGAATATGATGGCGTTTATCGGATTTGTCATGCTTGCAGCGGCGGGATTTGCCGCGGTGCTGAACAAAACGGGAGATGTAAAATCGCTTGTTGAAGCATCGACGAGTATGATCCATCACAGCCAGACGATCGGAGCGCTCTTGATGCTGATCGTCGGACTGCTGATTACGATGGGGATCGGCTCATCGTTTGCGACGATTCCGATTATCACGACAATCTTTGTTCCGCTCTGCCTGCAGCTCGGATTCAGCCCGATGGCGACGATCGCCATTATCGGAACGGCGGCTGCCTTAGGCGATGCCGGCTCTCCGGCAAGCGACAGTACGCTCGGCCCGACATCCGGTTTAAATGCGGACGGACAGCACCACCACATTTGGGACACATGTGTTCCGACGTTCATCTATTATAATATTCCGCTTATCGTGTTTGGCTGGATCGCAGCGGCTGTGCTTTGAAAAAAATTTGTTAAAATAAAAACAGAACCTCGAAGGGGGTTCTGTTTTTTAATAAGAGGCATTTCGGTTAAAACCGGCCCCTTTTTGAACGGCGCGATACACTTTTGGTGCAAGAGCGGCGAGCACAATGGAGAATGCCATATCCTTGATGAAAAACCAGACCATTGATGTCCATGCTGCGGCATAAGGTACCGGCGTGTTGAGCCAATATTTAAAAGCAAGATACATATAGTTGACACCGATGATATAAATGATGACCGTTCCGATGACGGAAGCCGCTAAAAAATGCTTGCTTTCAGGTTCGGCTTTACGGTCGGTCAACCATCCGGCGGCATAGGCGGCAGGGATATAGGATAAAATAAATCCGCCGCTTCCTTTGAAAAGAGCGGAAATCCCGGCCGAAAATTGCGCGAAAACAGGGGCTCCTATAAAGCCGACGAGAGCATAAACGATCATCGCAAGCGTACCCAGCCTTCGTCCGAGCAGCAGACCCGCCAACAGGCAGAAGAAGGGCTGCATTGTAAGCGGAATACCGCCGATTTGCAGAAACGGGGCAAACGATGTGATATTGGCGCCGATCCCCATCAGGGCGGCAAACATTCCGACAAGCGCCATGTCACCGGCGCGAAGCTTTTGCTTTTTCATGTTTGTTCCTCCTAGAAAGCCATTCACACACTTATCGTAAGAGATCGGCAAACAATTTGTCAACCTATAAAATAAAAAAGTTAACAAAAGGGGAGATTGAATGTTTTTCGGGAAAATAAAACGGCACAATTTGTCTGACAGAGTTCCTCCTAACCAAAATGTTACAACGTCATTTCCGGTTCTTCATGCGGGCAGCGTCCCCGATTATCACGATTTGTCAAAATGGAATCTGCAAATCTACGGCCTTGTAGAATGTCCGCTTCTGTTAACCTTTGACGAGCTGAAAAAAATGCCGCAGAGCGAAGTGACAAATGACATTCACTGTGTAACGGGATGGTCGAAGCTCGATAATGTCTGGAAAGGGGTCAAAACAAAGGAAATCGCGGAAAGGGCAAAGCCGCTTAATGAAGCGCGGTACGTCATCCTGCACGCTGAGGAGGGATGGACGGCAAATGTTCCTTTGGAAGACTTTTTGATGGATTCCTCGCTGCTCGCCCATTCTTACAACGGTGCTCCGCTCACTCCCGAGCACGGCTTTCCGCTTAGAGCGGTCATGCCGCACCTCTATTTCTGGAAAAGCGCGAAATGGCTGAGAGGCATACAATTTACAAAGGAAAACCATCCCGGATTTTGGGAGAAGAACGGCTACCATATGAGGGGGAATCCATGGAAGGAAGAAAGGTACAGCTTTGATTAAAGAGCAGTTTTTAATAAAGCGAAAAAGCAGAAGCCCCTCAACGGGCTCCTGCCTGGAGACGATTATGCTTCAGCCGCGGATGACGGGTTTTCGATCGCCAGTTCGGCCGGCACGTAATCGTAATTTAAATCTCTTGCCACCGCTTCATATGTGATATGTCCGTTCGCCACATTGACGCCCGCTTTTAAGGCCGCGTTGTCCAAAACGGCTTTCACAGCGCCCTTATTCGCGATTTCAAGCGCGTATGGAACCGTAACGTTTGTCAATGCCACGGTTGACGTTCTCGGGACGGCGCCCGGCATGTTGGCGACGGCGTAATGGACGATTCCGTGTTTTTCGTATGTCGGGTTGTCATGGGTTGTGATATGGTCGACCGTTTCGACGATGCCGCCCTGGTCAATGGCTACATCGACGATCACAGAGCCGGGCTTCATTTGCTTCACCATTTCCTCCGTTACCAAAGTCGGAGCTTTGGCGCCTGGAATCAGCACAGCGCAGATGAGAAGATCGGCTTCAGCCACTGCGTCGGCGATATTGACCGGGTTTGACATAAGCGTATTAATTTGATGGCCGAACTGATCGTCAAGCTGGCGCAGCCGGTCTGCGTTTAAATCGATCATCGTCACGTCTGCTCCAAGACCTGCCGCAACCTTTGCGGCGTTCGTACCGACAACGCCGCCGCCGATGATGGTCACTTTTCCGCGGGCAACGCCGGGAACGCCGGCTAACAGTATTCCTTTGCCTCCTTTTGGCTTTTCAAGGAATTGCGCGCCGATTTGGGCGGCCATCCGGCCGGCTACTTCCGACATCGGCGTCAGCAAAGGAAGGGATCGGCCGTCGCTCACCGTTTCGTATGCGATGGCAGTGACGCCTTTTTGTTTTAACGCTTCAGCCAAGGAAGGCTCTGCAGCCAAGTGCAGGTAGGTGAACAAGATCAGTCCTTCTCTGAAATACGGATACTCTTCAGGAAGAGGCTCTTTTACTTTCATCACCATCTCGGCAGAATCCCAGACGGCTTTCGCCTGTTCGGCGATTTCGGCTCCCACAGACACGTAATCTTCGTTATCAAAACCGCTTCCTGCACCGGCATTTGTTTCTATGATGACGCGGTGCCCTGCGGCGATAAGCTGCGAAGCTGCACCGGGTGTTAAAGCCACCCTGTTTTCATTGTTTTTAATCTCTTTTGGAACCCCGATAATCATCGTAAATCCCTCCCCCTTCTTCAAAAAACCTTCTGTTCTTTAAGTGTATATTGATTTTTTGGAATTTTCTTTGTTTGATCGAAAAAATAAAAAAACACGCATTTGTGGAATTTCACAAATGCATGTTTTTCAGCTTGATTTCAAGGTAAATCGAGAATTTCTCATTGATATTTTTTAAATCGATTTCCGCGATGTTGCCGATGCGTTTCAGCCTGTAATTTAACGTATTGACGTGAATGTTCAGCTTTTTGGCGGCCGTGTTAACATTGCTGTCGCATTCGATAAATTGCTCAAGGGTTTCGACAAGGTTTGAATTGTGTTCCCTGTCGTACGCTTCAAGCCGTGTCAGAGAATAGTTTGGATAGTTGGCATGCTTTCGTTTTTCGGCAAGCACATCAAGATATTGATAAATGCCCAGCTCAGAAAAGCTGACAAGGTGCTTTGTTTCCGCAGCAAACCGTTCTTTTACCTTTAAAACGGAAAGCGCTTCCTGATAGGACTGATCGACGCGGGTGATCAATTCATACATTCCGCCGATCGACAGCGTGCAGTCATGGAGCTTGTAGCGTTCTTCGAGCTGTTTTTGAATATTTGCGGCAAATTGTTTTAAATCGTTGAACGGCTGTCCGTTAAGCCCTTTTTTTGGGGAAGCGAGGATAATCAGTTCATTATAGTCAAGCGTGGCCAGCAGAACTTGCACCTGCTGAGTCGTTTCCAATAAATAATGAAGCTGTTTTTCCGTTTTCTCGTCAATTTCGTTTTTCAGGCGCACGATCAATACCGAATAGGATGAGGGAACGCCGATGCCGAGCTGGTGAAAGCCGTCCGCGATTTCCCGCTCCTCTGAAATGTGCCCGGTGAGCAGCTTCCAGAAAAACTCCTGGCTGCGCTGTTCGTTTTTTCTTTTGCGGGCCTGGTAGGGCAAAAGCTTATTTTTAACCGATTCGGCTGCCAGCTTCAGAAGATGCAGCTCTTTTTCAGAAAGCGTTTTTTGGCTTTCGAGCGCCCAAATAAATCCGATGACTTCGCTGTTTTTCCAAATCGAAATCGCGACGCGGCTGCTGAGCCCGACTTCGTTAATCTGTTTTACCCTGACCGGCTCGTTCGTTTTCAGCAGGGCTGGAATGGTCCCGTCTTTCCAAAGCTTGTTGATCACCTTTTCGGGTACGCGGCGGCCGATGATCGTCGATGTTCTCGCCGGATCCGTATAATCGCTGTGCGTGCTGTAGGCGAGAAGCCGGTGATTGACATCTTCTATTGTAATAGGACAGTTCAGAACCTCGCTGATATGGTCTGCGACATCTTCGAGACGATCGTAGCTGTATTTAAAAGGATTCGGTCGATTGTTCATAAAAAACCCCTACTTTGTTCATGAAAAATTTTTAGCACATCCCCATCTTACTTTTATTATGGATATAGGTGTTTGGGGAAAGCAACAAAAAAGTTTTCTGTTATTTGTTGCTTTTATAAATACGAGACAGTGCTTCAGCAGGTGCGCGTTAACAGGGTGACATTCATGATAATGAGGATCCAACCTTTTACCTAATACCCGTTCGCTTGCGATCGATGAAAAGCAGGCGAATGTTTGAGTGGTTATATAGAACTATGTCTTTCGATTCATTCTTTGTTATGACACAAAATTGAGATATTTTTACTAGATTTCTATAATTTCAGCCGCCTGGAAACAGAGGAATGATAAACCTTTAGACTCATTTTGTAAAAATACAACAGATTTGTTTGACTGTGCCTCAATCTTGTTTTTATAATAAGAGCGTCAAAAAAATAAGTTATTTAGCCCATATCTAGGGCGAATAGCGCAGGAGGTATAAGGAATATGTCAGGAATCATTCGTGTAACGCCGGCTGAGCTGCGGCAAATGGCTGACAGATATCAAAAAGAAAGCGGAGATGTAACTGAACAGGTAAACCAGCGTCTTGATCAAATGATCAACCAGCTTCAAGATATGTGGGAAGGTGAATCAAGCCGGGCATTCTCAGAGCAATACCAAGAGCTAAGACCTTCTTTTATTAAAATGGCTGAACTTCTAAGCGACGTTTCTAAACAGCTTCATCAGACTGCTAACACTCTTGAAAGCACTGACCAAGATATCGCTAGCCAAATCCGCGGCTAATTACAGATTAGAAGAACGAGAGAAGCGCCTAATTCAAAAGAAGATGACGGCGCTTTTTCTAATTGAGAGGTGATGAACCGGTGTATGTTGACATTACCATCGATTTAAAGCACTATGACGGCAGCGCTTTTGATCTCAGACTGTCAGATTACCATTCTATTAAAAAGGTCATCGACATCGCATGGCAGGCCAAAAGCATCCCCTTGCCCCCGCGCGAAGGCTGCTGGATAAGGGTGACGAATAAAGACGCCGTTTTTTCAGGCGAATACACGCTGGCCGACTGCGGTATTACGACAGGAGACCGCCTGGAAATACTATGAAAGGATCTGAATGAATGGCAGAAAAAAAGAAAACGTATTTGGAAAAGCAATTAGAGGCCGTCATGACGAAAGAAAAAGATACCTATATCTTTCGTTTTCAAAGAGAAAAAATCAATCTTGTAAACGGTCTGGAAGCAAACGTCATTAAAGAAGTAAACCCTTCCTTTCAAAAGGAAACCGTCATGACTGAAGACGAAGTTCAAATTTCGATTCAGCCTCCTTCAGAATACAAGCCGTTTCGTCATTTGAAATCGAAAAACAAAAAGAGCAAGTGGCTGTTTGCCTATCAGCTCGTAAAAGCTGTTGAGGAGCATTCGGTCAAAAGGCTGCACATGATCGCAGCACCGGAAAACATTGTCTTTGACAAGGGGCTTACCCCTGCATTTTTACATTATGGAGTGAAAGAAAGCATTCCGCCATACGAAAACGACGAAGAACGACTTTTTAATGAAGTGAAAGCGGCGGCAGCGCTTGCCGTCGACTGGGAATTTTCCTTCGAAGATTACTTGAAATACAGCGAAACGATGAAGTTTTCTGACCAGGCCAAAGACATCATCTCAAGCGAAACGTACGGCGATTTGAAAGCCGTCATCCAAAGGAAGATCGATGAACTGGATGCCGAAGAAAAAACGCTTGTCCATCTTCCGAAGAAAAAATGGAAGAACCAAAGATACATAGGATTGGGACTCATTATATGTTTAATACCGGCTGTTTTATTTACATTTTATTCGCTGTTCTTTATCCAGCCGAAACAGGAAGCGTTCATCGAAAGCAACCGCTACTTCTTGAATAAACAATACAGCAAAGTCATCAGCACGCTCGATAAATATGGCGCCGGTGATATGCCGGAGTCTGTTCAATATCAGCTTGCTTATTCTTACGCGTCCGTCGATAATTATCTGAAGGAAACCAACGGAGGACAAGAAGCTGCCCTGAATTTGCTCACCCTTCAGGCTGATTCGAGGTATTTCCAGTACTTCATTCAAATTGGCCGGGGCGAAAATAAGGCAGCTTTAGAAACGGCCCGCCTGTTGGAGGATAACCGCTGGATCGGCTATGCGCTCATCAAATATGAGCAGGAAATCAAAGCGGATGACAAATTGTCGAGCGAAGAAAGAGAAAAACAGCTTGAGCCGATTGAAAAAGAACTCGAACAAGTGAAAGAGGATCAAGAAAAAGCGAAAAACTCCGAAGAAGCCGAGCAGACTTCCAGTGACCAGCAGCAGGCCGCACAAGAAGCGGAAAAGGCTAAACAAGAGGAAGAAAAAGCGAAACAGGCTGAAAAGGAAAAAAAAGCAAAGGATGACAACAAGAAAAAAGATGACAAATAAAAGCGATAAAACCTGTTGTTTGCAGGAGGCGGAAAAATGAATCTGTTATGGATTTTTTATAACGAAAACTATCAAAACGTAAAGCTGGATCATCCCAGCACCCGCACGCTGACCATCGGCTCAGAGCTGAAGCATTCCGTCACCATCCGGCATTTCCCGTTTAAAAAAGGTCCGGTGACTTTGGAAAAGCATAAGGATGCCGACTCATACAGCGTATATCAGGAGGGAGAGCCCGCCCAGGTACTGACGCTCGGCGAAAAAGCGGCTGTAAAGGACGGGGAGGAAGAACTGGTCCTCTTTTTAACCGAAGTACACGAAAGCGCCCCTGCTTATTATTTAGGAGAAAGAAAGGAAATAACGATTTCCTCCGTTGATCAGGAAGCAGACGTCTATTTCTCCGGGACGTACTCATTTTTCGGAAACAAAGGCGCCTTCTCGATCATCAGGCTTGAAGACCGATGGAACGTCGTGCCGAACGGCGAGAACGTCTATTTGAACGGAGAAAAACGATCAAAACCCGCCTCATTGCAAAACGGAGACGAAATCCTGTACGGACTCAATACCTTCCGGTTGATTGAAGGCGACCTTTTGGAAATCAATGCGTGGGAACCGTTTGAAACTGCCTTGGAACAAACGGTCAGACCAAGCTCTGAAACGAAAAATAAATACCCGCACTACCGCAGGCCGCCAAGAATGATCTATGATCTGCCTGATGATAAAATCTCCTTCAGCTTTCCGGCTCAGGAGTCAGACAATGACAACAAGGGGTTATGGCTCATGATCCTGCCTCCGGTTGTCATGCTGATCGTCATGGGAATCGTGGCGATCATTCAGCCGCGCGGGATTTTTATTCTCGTCTCCCTGGCGATGTTTATGATGACGCTGATTACATCGACGGTGCAATATTTCCGCGACAAAAACCAGCGCAAAAAGCGCGAGGAGAAAAGGGAGCGGGTCTACACCCTTTACCTCGAAAATAAAAAGAAAGAGCTGCATGAGCTTGCGGAAAGGCAAAAATTTGTCCTGAACTTTCATTTTCCTTCATTTGAAAGGATGAAATATTTAACGAGCGAAATCAGCGGCCGGATTTGGGAAAGATCGATCGAGAGCGAAGATTTTCTGCAAATTCGCCTTGGTACTGGGACGGTTCACTCCTCCTACCAAATCAATTTGAACGGCGGGGATTTGGCAAACCGCGACACAGACCACCTTCTCGAACAAACGCAAAGAATGGAAGAGGTCTACAGAGAGCTGAAAAACGCTCCCGTCACCGTGAACCTTGCCGAAGGTCCGATGGGTGTCGTCGGGAAAGCAGCCGTTGTAAAAAATGAAATTCATCAGCTTGTCGGACAGCTTGCTTTTTTCCACAGCTATCACGATCTGCGCTTCGTATTCATTTTTGACGAAGAGGAATACAAAGACTGGGAATGGATGAAATGGCTCCCGCATTTTCAGCTTCCGCATACATATGCGAAAGGGTTTATTTACAATGAACAGACGAGGGACCAGCTGCTGTCAAGCATTTACGAGATTTTGAGAGAGCGCGATTTGGACGAAAACAAAGAAAAAACACGGTTCAGACCGCACTTTGTCTTTATCATCACCAATCAGCAGCTCATTGCAGAACACGTCATCTTAGAGTATTTGGAAGGCAAGCTGAGACATCTCGGCGTCTCGACGATCGTTGCCGCAGAGACGAAGGAAAGCCTGTCCGACAACATTCATACGCTTGTTCGTTATATTACTGAACAAGAAGGAGACATTTTGATCAAGCAAAAGAAAGCCGTCCAAATTCCGTTTCAATTGGATCACCATAAGAGGGAAGACAATGAAATCTTCTCACGGACATTGCGGACGCTTGACCACCAGATGGGCATGACCAACTCGATCCCTGAAACCGTATCGTTTCTTGAGCTGTTCCATGCAAAAGAAGTCAATGACATCGGAATCAGGGAGAAATGGCTGTCAAGCGAGTCGGCTAAATCGCTGGCCGTGCCGATCGGTTATAAAGGAAAAGATGACATCGTCTATTTAAACCTGCACGAAAAAGCGCACGGGCCCCACGGCTTGCTTGCGGGGACAACCGGATCGGGAAAAAGTGAATTTTTACAGACGTATATTTTGTCTTTAGCCGTTCACTTCCATCCGCATGAAGTCGCTTTTCTGCTGATTGACTATAAAGGGGGCGGAATGGCGCAGCCGTTCAGAAACATTCCGCATCTGCTCGGAACGATCACGAACATCGAAGGCAGCAAAAACTTCAGCACGCGCGCCCTGGCGTCGATTAAAAGCGAGCTGAAGAAAAGACAGCGCCTCTTTGACCAATACAAAGTCAATCATATCAACGATTATACAAAGCTGTACAAACAGAACAAAGCGAAAACGGCGATGCCGCACTTGTTCTTAATATCCGACGAGTTTGCCGAGCTCAAAAGCGAAGAGCCTGAATTTATCCGCGAGCTTGTCAGTGCCGCCAGGATCGGACGGAGCCTTGGGGTGCATTTGATTTTGGCGACGCAAAAACCGGGCGGCATTATCGATGACCAGATTTGGAGTAACTCCAGATTTAAAGTCGCTTTAAAGGTGCAGGATGCAAATGACAGTAAAGAGATCCTCAAAAACGGGGATGCGGCGACCATTACGGTCACAGGCCGCGGTTATTTGCAGGTCGGCAACAATGAAGTGTACGAGCTGTTCCAGTCGGCGTGGAGCGGTGCGCCTTACATGGAGGATGCATACGGTACAGAGGACGAAGTCGCGATCGTAACCGATACAGGCTTGATTCCATTGTCGGATGTAGACGCCGATCAGTCCGCGAAAAAAGAAGTTCAGACGGAAATCTCGGCAGTCGTTGAACAAATCGAGCAGATTCAGGAGGAAATGGGCATCGATAAGCTTCCGAGTCCGTGGCTGCCGCCGCTTGAAGAGCGCATACCAAAATCGCTGTATCCGTCAGATGAGGCCGATACGTTTAACTTCGCCTTTATCGATGAGCCGGAGAAACAAAGCCAGGAGCCGATCAGCTATCGCATGATGGAGGACGGAAACATCGGTATCGTCGGATCTTCGGGCTACGGAAAATCGCTCACCGCCATCACCTTCCTGATGAGCTTTGCGGCCGAATACACGCCTGAAGAGCTGCACAACTACATCTTCGACTTTGGCAACGGAACGCTTCTGCCGCTTGCGAGACTTCCGCATACGGCCGATTATTTCCTGATGGATCAGACAAGAAAAATCGAAAAATTCATGGTCCGCATCAAAGAGGAAATCGAGCATCGCAAAAATTTGTTCCGCGCCAAAGAAATCAGCCACATCAAGATGTACAATGCGCTGAACGAAGAAAAGCTGCCGTTCATTTTCATTACGGTGGACAACTTTGACATTATTAAAGACGAAATGCATGAGCTTGAAGCTGAATTTATTCAGTTTGCCCGCGACGGCCAGTCGCTGGGGATTTATTTAATCCTGACGGCGACAAGGGTCAATGCAATCAGGCAGTCGCTCTTAAACAACCTGAAAACAAGGGTCGTCCATTACTTGATGGATCAGTCTGAAGCCTATTCGATTATCGGAAGGCCGGAGTACAGCCTTGAACCGATTCCGGGACGGGTCATCATCAATAAAGAGAACCAGTACTTTGCCCAGATGTTTATGCCTGTTGAAGCAGACAGCGAAATCGAACTGTTTGAAAACATCAAAGCCGAAATTCAGGCAATCGCGGACCGCTATGAAGGCATGAGAATGCCGGCACCGGTGCCGATGCTGCCGCTCGAGCTTTCCGTGTCGCAGTTTATGAGAGATTACCCGCTTCAGCCTGAAAGAGGCATGCTCCCGATGGGACTTGATGAAGAGACCGTTGAGCCTGTTTATTTCAATCTTGAGAAAAACAAACACTGCCTCGTCATGGGACAAACGCAGCGTGGAAAAACAAACGTCGTCAAGATCATCCTCGAGCATCTGCTTGATCACGACACGAAAAACATTGCTGTGTTTGATTCGATTGACCGCGGCTTGTCACAATACGCAACAGAAGATGAGATCAGCTATCTTGAAACGAAGGATGACATTCTGCTCTGGCTGTCCGAGACGGAAGAAATTTGCCGGACGAGGGAAGCGATGTACGTGGAAGCCGTCAGACAAGGACAAAGCGCAAACCTCGATTTCTCGCCGATGGTCTTTATCGTTGACGGAATTTCGCGCTTCCAGCAAACGATTGACGCATCGATACAAGACAGGATGGCCATGTTTATGAAATCGTACGCCCACTTAGGTTTCCATTTTATACCTTCCGGAAACCACAACGAGTTTACGAAAGGGTACGATTCATTAACAAGCGAGCTCAAACAAGTCAGACACGCTGTCCTGCTGATGAAAAAGTCCGAGCAAAACCTTATCCAGCTTCCGTACGAGCGGCAGGAGCCTGAAATTCAGCCGGGCTTCGGCTACATCGTTGAAAACGGTAAGGAAAGGAAAATTCAAATTCCTTTATGCTCTGTAGAAAGGAAGAAAACGATATGACGGAACAACAAAAAAGCTCGCTGAAAATCATCAGCGCCGTGCTTGTCATCATATTGCTGCCCGTCTTATTTTTCCGCTTCATCGGAGAGGATCCGACGAAAAAGGTATCGAACGAGACGAAGGAGATTGCCGTTGTCAATGAAGACATCGGCAGCGAACAAACCGATGGAAACGATCAAAATTTAGGCCGCGATATGTCGGCTGTGCTGGCTGAACGCCCTGACTATAAATGGACGGTCGTCAGCCGTAGCACCGCCGAGAGCGGACTCACCGACCAAAAATACGATGCGATCGTCTATATTCCATCAGATTTTACGAACAATATTTTGAGCTACAATCATAAGCGTCCGCAAAAAGCGCAATTGGAATTCAGAATTCAAGGAAAGCTTGACGCGGTCAACAAGGAAAAAGTCCAGCGGGAGCTTCAAGACGCGCAAAAGACTGTCAGCAAAAAGATGACTTCCTTCTATTGGAAGGCTGTCAAAGAGAATATGAAAGGCGTCAGGGACGAATTTGACAACATCGTAGACAAAGAATCAGAATTCCAAAACGCGATGTACAACTTTTACAAACCGAGCTCAAACAACCTGGCGGGCGAGGTCGAAAAACAAAAAGATATGATCGACACCTTGAAAGACTCGATCAATCAAACGAAAGACACGTCAAAAGACCGCAATGCAGGCGTTGAAGAAACAAAAAAACAACTGGACGCTTTTATCGAAAATGTCAACCAGTATAAAAAATACCAAGAAGAGCAGGCCAAACTGCTTCAAGCCGCCCAGGCTGACAGCGAAAAGCAAATCCAAAGTGGTCTCGCGTCCATCAACGAAAAGCAGGCGAGCACAGAAACAAGCTTCAACCAAAGCATGAACAGCATGAACACGGCGTTTGGAAATTTGCAGCAGCGATTTGACTTGGTTGTGAGATCTAAAGATATTTTGCAACAGTACAGATATAATCAGGTGCCGCAGCAGCAGTTTAATGGAATTAATACGATTGAAAACAACCTGATTGATGAGTATCAAGCAAAGACAAGAATATACAATTTAGATCAGATTCAGCCTTCAATGATTGATGCACGGTGGCGTTTAACCGAGGGGACTGGAGATGATTCACCAGGTACCGATCCTGGTGATGATAATAATAACGATGATAATAAAGATGATGATGAAGAACAGCCGAAGGATTTAAAGATTGATCTCCAAGAGCAGCAGGACGAATTAAAAAACGTCGCAGCTGAATTAAAAGAGATATCGGACGGGTTGAAAGAATCTCCGGACAACGGAAGCGAAAACCCCGGCGATAATAATTCTTCAGATGGATCAGATCAAAACCAGGATCAGGGTAACGGTCAAACCGGAGATCAAGGCAGCGATCAAACCGGAGATCAAGACAACAGTCAAACAACAGATGACAATCAGACAGCTTCAGAAACGGCTGAAAATGGACAGCAGGAAGATAACCAGCCTTCTGAAGACCCAACCAATGATCCGGGAACCGGGGATGACGGACAGTCTGAGCAGCCTGGAGGCGAAACGCCTGACGATCAGAAGGATGATGAGATTGCCAAATTAAAAGAGCAGTTGAACAATGCTGCCGCCCGCATCGAAAAAGTGGAAGAGGATCTTCGTGCAAAACAGGAAACACATAATGAAGAGCTTCAAAAACAGCTTGAAAAGCTAGATGATAAAATAAATAGTTTAAATGATACAATCAAAGGATTAAATGCCGATATCGAAAAGCTTAACGAAAGAATAACTAAGCTTGAAGAAGCTCGAACTAAAGATTTCGAGGAAATTTATAGCCAAATAAAAAAACTTGAAAAAGACATATTGGATTATCCAATGGGGGCCGAGCGAAGAGAAAAATTAGAAGGAGCTTTTAGTTCTGAGGTTAAAACAAGGAGAGTTAATGATCTTCTTGCTTATTATAATTACCTGTCAGTATATAAAGCGACCCTATATGGCTCGGTAAACTATTTAGTTAAAAACAATGTCGTCAACGGCCAAAAAGACAATGTCAACACAGTCCTCAAAGTCAGCGTCGACGAAAACACAAAATGGGAAGACCTAAAGAACAACATGCTCATGACAAGCCAGGACATCGAAAATTACAAAACGGGCATGACCGATTTTGTCGATGAATACGGCACATTCATCAAACAAAAACAAGATGAAATCAATAATGAGCTTAAAGCGATTTCCGAAAAGGCAAATGTCGTCAGTGAGCAGCTGAGCAATCCGGCAGGTGCAGGATCCGCCGTGATGGAAGGGAATGCAACCGACGGTACGGTCGTTCTCAGCATGCAGGATACGCTTGGAAATGACATTCTCAACCTTTCAGATATGCTCGGTGCATTGTCAGAACATCAATCAGGCGTCATCAATTACACAAACAACATTCAGCAAAGTGTAAACGATGTTCAGACAAAGGCGGATACGCTGAATTCGAACTGGGGCAAAAACGTGAATTCCACTAAGCTCATCCGCGGTGATGTATACAGCGTTCTCGGCAATGCTTTCGGCGGCAATGACACGTATGTATACGATCACTTGGCAAATCCGGTGAAAATCAGCGGGGATGTTCCGGAGTCAAAAGCCCAGAATATTCCGCCGGTCGTCATTCTCGTGATCGTCATGATCTCAAGCCTGTTGATCGGATATTTCAGCCATCACTATCAAAAGGCACCGCTGCTTGTCAGAGGCGCGCTGTTTGGCATTCTGAACATCATTGTCGGCTTGATGATCAGCCTGTTCGGCTTGAATGTCTACTCTCTCGCCGATGACCAGGCGATTATGTGGTCGATCTTTACGATCCTGCTGCTTGTCGCAAGCTCTGCGATTATCCGTACGGCATTCATGCTCGGATCAATCCCTGGAGGCGTGGCAACGGCTGCCTTGATTTTGTTCTACATTGCTCCGCTGCTCGATTTGGCAATGCCGAATTTCAGTATTAATGATCCGGTATCAACCGTTTATATGTCGATTCAGTACGGAACGGGAGACCTGTTCAGTCTCGGAATCGGAGCTTTGGTGTTAGTGACGGCTGTCGCGATCGCTATTCCTTTTGTTATATCAATCGCAAAATCAAAAATAGAGGAAAGCGAGGATGACTATGAGGAGTAGTGTGAAATGGGGGAAGAAGGGGATCATGGCGATCATGCTCTCCTTCTTTCTTTTCACTCCGCTCGTGAAAGCGGAAGAGACTGATAATGTTGATGTTAAGCCTAATGAATATAAGAAACAGAACATCGAAGTCAATACAGATGATCTTCTGGAGGAAAACCCGGAATACCAGGAAGATATTTCGATTCCAGAGGAATTAAAACATTTTTCTTTTAAAGATGTGAAAAAACCTGACCCAAAAGAAGAGCTGAATCAAATATTTGCGCTTGCATCGGATGAACCAAACACGGTGGCGGCGAAATTGAAACAGCTGTCATTTGATTCTGAGTCCTCACGCCTTGGCAAGGAGGATGCGGACAGCACCGACCAGCAATCGATCATCCTGCCGTTCCTCTACGGCGCGCTCATCCTTCTCGGCATCGCCGGCATCTTCTTTTTGATCCCGAGAATCAACGGGCAGCAGAAGAAATAGGAGCTGTTATGATGAAAAATCCGAGATTTTACAAACTGTTGTCCGTATGGGCAGCCTTAGGGTTATCAATTTGCTGGTTTTTTATTTTGGTTACAGTGAATGGTTTATTTCTACTGGAATCCATGCTCTACTTACTTGCGGTTATTTTTACATTTGGGATCGTTTTGCTGCTGTTTCCCTCGTTTACGGAGGACTATGATCAGTCGATGATGGACTTCTTTCATACCGGTTTTGGCATCGCGGGATCAATGTTGGCAATCGTCATCATCTTGTTCGCTTCAATCATGATCACGATCAAACAGGACGGTCCGCGTCTGAAATGGCTGCTCGTTGTCGGCGCTTTGCTTCAGCTCATCGTATTTGATTTGTTCAGTGTTTTGACAGCGGCTTTTTACGTGCTGGCGGCATTTCTGCCTAATCGGGGGAAGGAACCTCTTGAGGAGACGGCGGCGAAATCAGTACAATAATGGATAAGGAGGGAAATCCGCATGCATTTATCCATTGTCACGGGGGCGTCAAAAGGCCTCGGTGAAGCGATTGTCAAAGGGCTTTTAGAAAAAGGTCATCTTGTCCATGCCGTATCGAGAAGCAAATCCGGCATCCGCCATGACCGGCTGAGTCAGCACGAGGTCGATTTGACGCAGCTTGCCGAAGCGGAAATGTGGTTTGCAAGGTTTACGGACGCCGTCCAACCGGCTGATGTTGATTCCATTACGCTGATCAACAACGCGGGAATGGTAACCCCCATCAAACGCGCAGGCGAAGCCGGGCGGGAGGAGCTGAGGCGCCATTATGACCTGAATTTATTAGCGCCGGTGATCCTCAGTCAGCTGTTTGCAAAATGGCTAAAAAGTTTTCAGGGCAACAAAACGATCGTTAACATATCCTCAGGCGCAGCCAAAAATCCTTATAAAGGCTGGAGCGCCTATTGCAGCTCAAAAGCAGGGCTTGACATGTTTACGAAAACATTCGGCTTCGAACAGGAAGACGAGGACTTTCCGGTAAAGATGATTTCGTTTTCGCCCGGGGTCATGGACACGGCCATGCAGGAGGTTATACGGTCCTCATCGGAAAAAGATTTTTACGAAATCGAACGGTTCAAAGCGTACCAAACAGAAGGTAAGCTGAGAAGCACATCTTTTGTCGCCGGCGTTTTGCTCGATCTCCTTGAGACCGAATTTGAAAACGGCAGAGTCTATGACATCAAAGAATTTTTATAAAAAAGGGCCTTGAAAAAGGTCCTTTTTTTTATGTTTTCCGCCAATTGCCTGTCTCAAAAGCAGCCCCCTTAAGATCCACCAAAAAATATCCGCCGGCGCAGCATCCGCAGAAAATAAACGAAAGCGGAATTCTCATTGATGATGTGTCAGAATCATTGAGATTTCCGCAAAAATATGTTAGGATTCTAAAAATATATAAAGGAGGGGTTTACATGAGAAACGTAACATTAATGGATGTATTCACCCATCCAATCGCACAAAAATATTTAAGACGATCAGGCGTCGCCCATGCCGTAGCGTGTGCGTACCATGCATACCGCCTGGCTGTTAAATCAGGCGTTGACCCGGATGTTGCGACAAAAGCAGCGCTGCTGCATGATATCGGCCATTATGAATGGTACACAGATGGCGAGTGGGATTACGAAAAGTACAAACAGAACGACATTCATGCCATAAAAGGAGCGGAGCGCGCCCACAAGCTGTTGATCCGCCTCGGCGAGGAGCCTAAAGCCGCAAAAGAGATCGCCTTGGCTATTCTGCTTCATACCGATTCATACTTGCCTGAAGGAGACCTGGATAAAAACAAGCTGCAGCAAATCGTCAAAAAAGCCGATGAGCTTGACGAAGAGCCCGGCGGAAATCATCATTACCGCAAAATCGATCCTGAGCTTGCAGCCGAAAAAATCAAGCAGCTTGATCGCATGGTTGAGCAAGCGCGTTTACCCATGAAAAAAACGGTTTAATGCAAAGGGTTTTGTTCGAACCTCTGCCCTTTGTCATTTACATAAACGGATTTGATGATCGTTCTGTTAAACGCCTTATTGTCCGCTGTTTTTCCAGAGATGTCGAGCGTCACCGAATACATGCCCGCTTGTTTGAACGAAAGGTATTGCTGCAGCGTTTTGGCTGTGGCGGATTTGAGCTCTTTTTTCTCAACCTGTTTTCCGTTTTCATACCGTATGGAGCGGACGGCGGTTTTGACATTTGCAAGGCTTGACGTCTTCGCATCAAGAGTCTTTGCAATCTGTTGATCGAGCTGGGAGTCAAATGTTGTGACGAATAAATAGGCTTCCTTCTGCTTTACGGAAGATGAGATCTTCCATTTTCCTGCAACCGGGTGTTTCACTGTAGCGGAATGAACAAATCCGCCTTTAAACACGTCTGCTGTTTTTGACAGCGAAAAGCCCGTGACAGCTTTGCCGTGAGGATCTGTCAGTTTGATATTTCCCGAGGAATGATTGCTCAGCCAATGAACGGTAATTTCTTTTACCCCTTTCTCCACCGAAAACTCTTCTTCTTTTATCCCTTCATTTATCCCGCCCCTGATGTACGGGTAGGATGTGTTTTCTGTTTTCGATGATCCTGTATTCGCATTCTGACGAATCGTTAATAAAGACTGAAAAACGGGAAACGTGATATTCCCTTTTATAATCGAAAAATGATCCCATTTTCCGGCTGCTACGTTTGTTGCATACGGCAGCCTCGCGTTCTTTTCGACCACAGCCCCGTCATTTGACCCGAACACGTTTAAATAGACGCCTCCGAAAAACAATACGCTCCCGAATCCGCCGATTTTATTGCCCGCCAATGTGTAATAGCGCGTTTTTCCCCTGTTTGGGTGGCTGTCGGCCTGCTCCCGGAAGGAGGCCATGTAGCCGGTCTGCAAAGAATAGACAGCGTCATTTTTCACGCCTATAATTCCTGCAAGCCATCCGGCCCAGTTGCTGTATGCAAGGTCCGCCAGCTGAGATCCGTAATGGGGGGTCCCGAGTGTAATAACATGCTCTACATAGCGGTAGGCGTCATGGTAAATAAGCGCTGATTGCGTGTCAATGCCGCCTTTGCTGTAGGAGACGAGAATCATTTTCCGGCCGAAGTGTTCATACATTTCCCGCAGCTTGGATGAGAGGAGCGCTCCGTTGTCCCGCATGTCTTTATCGGGGTACAGATCGATATAGGCTGTTTCATATCCGTTTTTCCATGCCTGTTTTGACATGTCATTTTCATCAAACCAAATACTTGACGATCCGTTTAAACCATGGATAAAAACGATCGGCGGTTTTTGCGGATCAGGGGCTTCTATAGGATCGCCCGTGAACCAATAGCCGGGATCGCCGTCTCCGCCCTTAAAGCCCGCTTCCGATGTAAGCGGATACAAAAACAGCAGTACAGCAATCAGGAACGCTATTTTTTTCATAAAGTTCACCTCGGAGTTTAATTTGTAAGCGTTTTCATAATATTGTTGTGAGGCGGACTTTATGCCGAAAATTTAGAGAATCTTCATAAATGAGTGGAATATTTTCATGGAAGGCCGGAACACCGGCCTTCATTTTCAAGCTTTCCGGGGATGTAAATGCTTGCGAAAGAATGATTCGACAACGTCGAGGATATGCCCCTGCGTATATCCGTTGTGACCGGCACCGTTTATTTTATACTTCACCGCATCACAGCCTTCTTTTTTTAACGCATGAAACATTTCAACGCTTTGTTCATAAGGAAAACGATATCGTCCTGATCCCCGTGAATGATCAAGATAGGGGGCGCATCCCTGTGAACGTAGTGTATCGGACTCGCTTTTCTTGCCTTTTCTTTGCCTTCTTGAACAGCTCCGCCGATCAGTTTGGATTCCGGAGAATCAGGAGAATCGTGGTCGAGGCCTGCTTTGTTTAATAATCGGCTGATTTGGCGGACGATAACCGGATTGGTATTGACGCTGTCGGCGATTTGCTCCGATGTCAAAGGGTCGCTTCGAACGTGCAACAAGGATACCTATGTACGGCTATCGTAAATCTGCTGCTGATCATCAAAATCATCCTTTCGTTGTAATCGTTATATTTACAGCGAGGAGAGATGTCAATCGATTGCTATCAGAGGAAAGTGAAACCCTTTTCCGGTTTCTTCGTATGTATGGAAGAAAAATAGTTGACAGGCGATGGTGTGAATAGTAGTTTTTAGAGTAATGAAAAAAACCGGGAGGAAAAAAGGTTGTTTAAATCAAAGACTCATTTTTGGACGGTACAAATTTTATTGGTACTCCTTATTATTTTTGTTTCTACAAAAGTGTCTTTTCTGTTCGAACCGATTATAATGTTCGCATCGACACTGTTTTTTCCGGTATTGATCGCAGGGATCTTGTATTTCATCTTTAACCCTGTCGTACGGCTTTTAGAGAAAAAGCTGCCGAGAACTTTGTCCATTTTGCTGATCTACCTGGCGTTTCTGGCGCTCATCGGGTTTGTGCTGTCATCTATCGGCCCAATGTTTACAAAGCAGGTCACCGATTTATTTAATAATATTCCGGAAATTGTTAAGCAGATTCAAATTTTCATCAAACAATTATCGAATTCGCAATGGTTCACATGGATGATGAATCAGGATTTTGTTTCTGTATCAAAAATCGAAAGATCAATCGGAGATTTTCTGACGAATCTGCCGGAAAATATTACGGCGAGCCTGTCTTCCGTGTTTGGGGTTGTGACCAATCTTGCGCTCATTGCCTTGACCGTCCCCTTTATTCTGTTTTACATGCTGAAGGACGGACACCGATTTCCGAATTTGGCTGTAAAAATTCTTCCTGATCAATATAAAAACGAAGGCTTGAAAATTTTTAAGGATTTGTATGATACGCTTGCCGCCTATATTCAGGGACAGCTGATCGTCTGCCTTTTTGTCGGAATCGGCTGTTACATCGGGTTTTTGATCGCCGGTGTGAAGTATGCGCTGATTCTCGGCGTGATCATGACCGTCACGAACATTATTCCTTATGTAGGTCCGTTTCTTGGTGCGACCCCGGCGGTCATTATCGCATTTCTCGACTCGCCGACGAAAGCTCTGATTGCCGTGATCGTGGTCGTTGTCGTCCAGCAGATCGACGGAAACCTCGTGTCGCCGCTGATTATCGGCAAGCGCCTTAACACACACCCGCTGACGATCATTCTTTTATTGCTCGGCGCCGGCAGCTTCGGGGGCGTACTCGGCATGATACTTGCCGTTCCGACCTACGCTGTGCTGAAGGCTTTCACCTTGAATATCGTCCGGCTCGTCCGTTTAAGGCAGAGATCCAAAAAGGAAATGACGAAAGAAGCTTAAGTTCAAATTTCCGGGAACCTTTTTTCCGCCGGGCCCATATCCTATCGTAAAAGGAATGGCGGAGGTGGAATGATGCCCGCAATCGTAGGACCGGTTCTGATTCGGGAGGTCGTCGACTCCAGCGCCGTTTTTTTTGGAGACGTATTTGCTATTTCTCCAAAAACGGCGCAATCGTCCGAAATCGGAGGATGCGGAGGCTTTCATGTTGGCGACTTTGGGTATGTGAATAACAAAAGAAGCAAAACAAGCTTCATGGACGCGGATGTTTTCGATGGAACGGTGGGCTTTAACGCATGACAGTCTCTTTTAAAAGAGGCTGTTTGTTTTTTGTAGTATAATGGGAAAAAAGACAGATAGGCAGGTGGAAAGACATGAAAATAAGGAAAGCGAATGTAATGAACGGAGAAACATTGATCACAGATGTTTTTCTGCATGAAAATAAAAAGCAGTTTTATACGCTTGTCGCCGTTCCGGAACTGGAATGGAGCATGCTGATTTCCTTTGAGGAAGAAAAGCAGGTGCTCGCAGATAAACTGAAAAGTTCATTGGCAAAAAACGCGCAAAGTGATGCGGCAGAGGAGCTTTCGCTGAAGATCGTTCAATGGGTAACCGAAATGTAGAAGCGAAGTTTATCCCCGTCCGTTTCATGACATACTGGATAAAAAACGCTGCGGTCATCACCGCAAATTTTGCAGCCAAGATAAACTGGGGGTCTTAACATGAGCGATGAATCAATCGATCTATATTTGCAGCAGGGGATGCACGGAGTCCGAGAAACAAAGCCGGATGAGCGAAGGCTGTTTTTGGGCTCGTTGAGGGAAAGGGTGATCATCGCTTTAACAAAGGGACAAGTTCTCCGCCCGAAAGCGTACGATGAAGTGATCACCGCGATCGAATCACACTCGGATGCGGCATTGCTGTTGAACGGAGACATCGATTATTCCCGTTTTTCCGTCTATATCAAGGCCGCGAACAAGCACGGGGTTCCTTTTTCGATCGTCTCAAACCGGGAGTCTGACACGCCGCTCGGGTTGATTCTCGTATCGAAAGACGCGGTTGACAAACAATCGATTTATGTCGAGGACGATATATTTGAACGTTCAAAAGGCTAAAAAACGTTTTGTTTTTTTCTTAAAAAAACCTTTTGTGACGCGGTTTGCCAAATACTTTCGGCTGTTTCGCCCATTCACTTGTCCGAGTAGATAAGTTATAATGTTACCTATCATACAAAAGGCAGGGAGGGCGTCAATGAAAAAAGCTCTTATATGCATAGATTATACGAACGATTTTGTCGCATCAGACGGAAAGCTGACGTGCGGGGAGCCGGGCCAAAAAATTGAAGATGCCGTCGCAAAGCTGGCGGAAACGTTTATAAACAGCGGCGACTTTGTCGTCTTTGCGGTCGATGCCCATGACGCTCTCGACTTGCATCACCCGGAAACGCGCTTGTTTCCTCCCCACAATATAAAAGGCACATCTGGAAAAGCTTTATATGGAAAGCTGGAAACGCTTTTTAAAAAACACGAAAACGACACCAATGTATACTACATGGAAAAAACAAGGTACTCCGCTTTTGCGGGAACGAATCTCGAACTGAAGCTTCGCGAAAGAGACATTAAAGAACTGCATTTAATTGGCGTGTGCACAGATATTTGCGTATTGCATACAGCAGTTGATGCTTATAATAAAGGGTTTGATCTTGTCATTCATCAAAACGCAGTGGCTAGCTTCAACCCGGATGGACACGACTGGGCTCTTACCCATTTTGCAAACGCCCTTGGAGCCTCAGTGTCGGATTGAGGAAGGAGAAATGAAGGTTGGAACACCGGTTTACAGACGACAGTTTGTCACTTCATACAGATCTTTACCAAATTAACATGGCGGAAACCTATTGGCGCGACGGCATTGATCAAAAAAAAGCCGTCTTTGAACTGTTTTTCAGAAAGCTCCCTTTTGACAGCGGTTTTGCGGTATTTGCCGGTCTGGAGAAAGCGATTGAATTTTTGCAAGGTTTCAGATTTACTGAAAGCGATTTAGCTTATTTAAAAGAAGAAGTCGGCTTCAAAGACGACTTTCTCGCCTTTTTAAAAGGAATGAGATTTACCGGTTCCCTTTATTCCATGCAGGAAGGGGAAATCGTTTTCGGCAACGAGCCGATCATGCGGATCGAAGCTCCTCTGGCCGAGGCGCAGCTTGTTGAAACCGCTTTGCTCAACATTGTGAATTATCAAACATTGATCGCTACGAAAGCAGCGAGAATCAAGAGCGTGATCGGGGACGAAACAGCGCTTGAATTCGGAACGAGACGCGCGCATGAAATGGATGCGGCGATGTGGGGGGCAAGAGCGGCGATCATCGGCGGCTTTGATGCCACGAGCAACGTCCGCGCCGGTAAGCGGTTTGACATCCCGGTGTCAGGCACGCACGCCCATGCACTTGTACAGGCCTATCGAGACGAATACACGGCATTTAAAAAATATGCGGAAACCCATAAAAAATGCGTGTTTTTGGTCGATACATATGATACGGTCCGCTCAGGCATTCCCAATGCGATAAAGGTAGCTAAAGAATTCGGCGATAAAATCGAATTTACAGGGATCCGCCTTGACAGCGGCGATCTTGCATACCTGTCCAAAAAGGCGAGAGCGATGCTGGACGAAGCGGGTTTTAAAGATACGAAGGTAGTCGCCTCAAGCGATCTTGATGAATATACGATTATGAACCTGAAAGCCCAAGGGGCGAAAATCGACGTCTGGGGCGTCGGAACAAAGCTGATTACCGCCTATGACCAGCCGGCTCTCGGTGCGGTTTATAAACTCGTTTCAATCGAGGAGAACGGGAAAATGACAGATACGATCAAGATTTCTTCAAATCCGGAAAAAGTAACGACTCCCGGCCAGAAAAAAGTGTATCGGATCATCAATCAGCTGAATCATCATTCAGAAGGCGACTATATCGCTTTGGACTATGAAAAGGTGAATGAGCAGGAACGGCTTAAAATGTTTCATCCCGTTCATACGTTTATCAGCAAATTTGTTACGAACTTCGACGCAAAAGATCTTCATAAACCGATTTTCGAAAAAGGCAAGCTCGTTTATGAGAATCCGAGCATTCAGGATATTAAGCTGTACGTTCAGGAAAATCTTAATTTGCTTTGGGAAGAGTATAAACGGATCAGCAAGCCTGAAGAATATCCGGTTGATTTAAGCGAAGCATGCTGGAATAACAAAATGCAGCAGATTCATGAGGCGAAAATCAAAGCGATCAAAAGCCTGAATCAGGACTGATCATGCAAACGACCGTATAGCAGGGTGCTAAAAAACAGATAATTCTCGGGGATTATCTGTTTTTTTGGATCAAGTTTTTCGCAAGTCGAAGGAATTCGTCCATTTATTTGATATACTTAGATCAAAGGTACCTGAGTCGCTAGGGGGAAGAAGAATGAGGGTATTTGTTGCCAGACAGCCAATTTTCAACAGAAATGAACAAGTCGTTGCATATGAGCTTTTATACAGGGAAAGCGAAGAAAACTTTTTCTCTGGAACAGACGGCGACCAGGCGACGACAGAACTAATGATCAACAGCTTTGTAAATATCGGAATCAATAAACTGACACAAGGTAAAAAATACTACGTAAACTTTACAGAGGGCCTTTTGAAATCGGGATTGCCGACGTATTTTGATCCCGACCGGCTCGTCGTGGAGATTCTCGAAGATGTCCCGATCACCCGGGACCTGATCAGAAGATGCAGGCAATTGAAAAAGCTCGGATATACGATCGCCCTTGACGATTTTTGTTTAAAACACAGCGGGAATCAAGAGCTTCTCAATCAGCTGCTGAAGTATATCGATATACTAAAGGTCGATTTTTTCAAAACGACGCAAGCCGAAAGGCGGTTCATTCTACATTCATGCCGTTCTTACCATCTGAAATTTCTCGCTGAAAAAGTCGAGACGAGAAAAGAGTATGAACAGGCCGCGGCCGACGGTTTTCATTTGTTTCAAGGGTATTTTTTCAGTGAACCGGTCGTGATCGACGGTCAGGACATTACATATCATTTCCATGCCTATTATGAACTGCTTCATGAGCTAAGCGAAGAACAGCCTGACATTCAGGTTGTCACAAATATTATTGAAAAGGATTTGTCGCTATCCTACCAGCTCTTGAAGCTGCTGAATTCTGCAGCCGGCCGGCCGATACAAAAAATTAAAAGCATCCGCCAGGCGATCGTGCTGCTCGGATTTAAAGAAATCAAAAGATGGATCTACATCCTCTCATTTAAAGATCTAACAAAAAAACAAAATTCAAGCAAAAACGAAGTCGTGAAAATTTCGCTGATCCGAGCGAAGCTTTGCGAATTGCTGGCAAAAAAAACAAGGCGTCCCCAGCCTTCTTCCTATATGCTGACAGGAATGTTTTCATTCATTGATACGCTTTTGCACAGGGAACTGACGGAAGTAATCAGTGAACTGCCGCTGACAGACGAAGTGGGACAAGCGCTCCTTGGCAAAGAGAACGACTATCGAAAAGTTTTGCACCTTGCGAAATTAATTGAACGAAACGAATGGGAAGATACCTCGCAAACAGACGGCTTGACAAAGGAGGAAGCACACCGTTGCTACCTTGAAGCCATCGAATGGTGTCACAAGATTTTATAACGTCCAAAAATCCGGCTGTTCTCATCCGAGAAGCCGGATTTTTTGCGTTTTCAAGACCAGCGCAGCATCAGTGACATTGTACTGGATGGATTAATGAGAATAATGCGGAGGCCGTCCGGATTGAAGGATACGTCAATCCGGCTTCTGATACCGGTTTGTCTCAGCAGTGCGATGACGGTTTCTTTTTGCGATCTTTGCCCGGCTTCCATAATTCTTCGCGCAAGGTCGCGTGAAGCAGTGATTCTATTTAAGATCAGCTGCCCGTCAGCCATCAGGCTGTTTGCGGTTCTTGCGGAGCGGAGAAACACGTCCGTTTTGACTTCGGGAAATAGCTGCCGATCATGAACATGCCGGTACGGACATGCCCAATACGCGTTGACGATATAACATGGAAACAAACTGAACACCTCATTTTTCATTTTACGGGTCAAATTGCGGTTTTTGCGGTGTGAGCACAAGGAATGGTTTTTTAGGATAAAACATACGCAATATCGTTTTGCGTTTTTTTCGGTGTTGGCGCCGCGGTTGCGTTCCGCAACTCCGTCCGTTTTTTTGCTTTCCATCAGATGATACTTTTGGCTTACAGTCATAAAACGAACTGTTTTTGCTCTTATTCTTGTTATAAAGGGATTTTGAAGAGTGTTGAAGTTTTCCTTTTTAAAAAAATGAAAAATTTTAAAATTTTCTTAGGGTTTGAGAACTAGTTACCGATCGTGTAAAATGGGTGTTATGGTCTATTGAGTGTTTGCGGTGTAACGCACGAATATCAGGCCAACTTTTCGGTGAAAAAGTGGTCATTTCCCTTTAAACTTGTATTAACAGATCAAATACCTATGACTCGTTCACTATACACAAATTGATTGATCTTCCAAAAGGAGTGTGGAATCAGTGGAAAAGCAACAAATTGAAGAGTTAAAGCAATTGCTTTGGCGGCTTGAAAATGAAATCAGGGAAACGAAAGACTCCTTGCGCAAGATTAACAAAAGTATCGACCAATACGATAAATACACATATTTAAAAACCTCTTAAAAGGACTTGTTTCAGACAAGTCTTTTTTTTTTTTTGCGGTTTCCGACCCAAAAAAAGGATAAATTATTATATAATTGTTAAAAAAGAAAAATGCTCTGTCAATCAGGAATTTGATTTAGTAAAATATGAAGAAAGGAGGGAGTATCATCTCTGAGCTTTTCAGTCTAGACCTTGATAAAATCAAGCAAAAAATGAATCATTTTATAGACGATGAAATTCCCAACCGCGATTTAAATCAAACGTTGCGCTCTTTTGTAGATGCAAAGGACCATCTGCATTTCAGCGAGCTTGTTTTTTACCATTACTTTAGTTTCGGCGGCACAGATACGGATAAAGCGGAAACCCTTGGAGCAGGGATTGAACTGCTGATCCTTTCGTTTGACATCTTCGATGATTTGGAGGATGAAGACAGTCCGAATGAGCCTTGGATGAAGATGAACCGTTCAGTTGCGCTCAATGCGGCGACGGCTCTGTATACCCTTAGCATCAAAGTCAGCACCTCTGTTTCAAACAATCCCGTGTTTTTACATAAACTGATGGAGTATATATTAGAATCATCGCAAGGGCAGCATGACGATCTCAGAGATCAACCTGTCACTGAAGAAGAATGCCTCGACATGATCAAGCGCAAATCGGGTTCCCTGACTGCGCTTCCGTGCGTTTTGGGAACGATGCTGGCCACGGGCGAATTCAATAAGACAGTTGAAACATACGCATACCAACTGGGAATTGCTTCACAAATCGAAAATGATTATAAAGCACTTTTTTATAATACAAAAAGCGACATTGTAAAAAAGAAGCGGACGCTTGCTTATTTATATTTATCTCGAAAATTCAACCAGGCTTCTATAGATTTGTTAAATATATTTGAAAATGAGGATAAATTTGCCGATATAGAAATAAAATGCTATAAAGAGAAACTGAAGACCGCGGGCGTTACTCAGTATATGTATGTCATGAACCAGCTCGCTATTCAGAAATTAAAAAAAGGAATGGCTCAGCTTACAATTGGGGAGGAGGAAAAAAAACGTTTAATATCGTTTATTATGGATGTTTTCAGTGAGGAGGTTTAATGTTGCAGGATATTGTAAGCTTTTTGGTTCAACACCCAGAGGTGCTAGAGCAGGTTATTAATGGTAGGGCAAGCCTATTAGGTGTAGATGATGATCAATTAATATCGTTGATTAAAGCATTTAATGAATTCGAATTGAATGCAAAAGTAACATACTGGAGACCTTTTAATTGATAGGAGTTCAGATATGAACTACAGCTTACGTAAAGTTTCGATTATATTATTAATTTTAAGTTTTGTTTATTGCCTTTATGTCGGCTACTTATTTTTCCATGACCGTTTTGAAGGTGCAAGGTTGCAGTATAACTCTAGTCATCAATTAGAAGTTGTTGAAGTAGAGAAAAATTCATCAGCAGAGTACGCTGAGGTAAAAAAGGGAGACATAATTCTTGAGATTAATGGCAGAAAAATATCCAAAGAGAAGCTATCTCCTGAAAACATTCTTTCTTGGGCCTATTCTCTGACTGTAGAAAGAAATGGAGAAACAGTAAGCATCAACACTCAAGAGACGATTATTGGGTACGATATGCTTTTTGTCTTTTTCATTCCCACTATATGTTACTTACTTTGTCTGTTTTGTATTTTTCTTATTTTAAAATCAAACAAATCAGAAAAACGTTATTCATCATTTTTTTTGATTATGTTTCTACTAATTATTTCAATGGCTTATCTGAGTGCTGGAGGTGTGGCACGAGGAGACATTTTAAGTAGATATTTTAATTTACTCACTTTTATATCTGTACCAATAAGTTATCTGCATTTTATACATCAATATTTCAAAGAAACTGGAAAGAAGTTTTTTAACAATAAAGTATTTTTACTATATTTACTGCCATTATTCAATATAATTTTAGAGTGTTTTTTTCGTCATCGGCTTACAATTGATATGGTAGGTAGTATTAATCTGCTTTCTTTTTTAGTTAGCATGACGATCGTTATTATTGTGATTATTTACGGTTTAATAAAACATCGCTTTTCTGAGCAAGCTTATTTTCTAAAGATGATGATGTTTACAAATTTAATAGCAATTTCACCTTTTGTAATTTTTTATGCACTTCCATATCTATTTTTAGATGATTACATATTTCCGGCAGTTTTTGTTGCACCATTTCTCATTTTAATTCCATTGTCTTTAGTTTATCAGTTTATGGCAAATAAAATTTATAATGTAGAGTTTCTTTTAGGAAGATTAAAATACTATGGCTTGCTGGCAATTATACCAACAATAATTTTGGCTTACGTAGCTACTTTTGCCCATTTTCGAGTTGATGGATATAGTGCCATAAGACTGGCATCTTGTATTTATCTGGTTATACTTGGCGTTTTTTATTTTAAAGAAATTCTTGATTTTCGATTTCGTTTAAAGCGTTTTTCAGAAAAATTTAATTACCAGGACAGTATTTTTAAGTTCACACAAATAATTCGAACATCAATGTCTTTAAAACAGGTCCTATTTGAACTGAAACAAACTATCCTTGACGTATTATTAGTTAATCAAACTTATGTTATGGAAGTGAAAAGCGATGGAACAATATCATTGCTAGAAGATGATATTGAAGATCAACCTTGGCTTCCATTTGAAAAGGAAGTTTCTATAGCCGTCACCGAAATCGGCAAAATCGTCGAAGTCGACCGCGGGTTTCTCATTAAAATCGGTGAACGGGGCGGGACGTCTTATGTCATGTTGTGTCTGTCGATTTTAAATACGCCAAGGCTGACCCGTGATGAGATTTCGTGGCTTGAGACGCTGGCGTTTTATACGAGCGTTTCCTTGGAAAACGTTCTGAAGATCGGCGAACTGATGGAGCATCTTGAGAATGTGAAAAAGGAAGGGCCGAATCCGGCTTGGCTGAATAAGCTGATGTTTGCGATCGAGGAGAAGCAGAGGTCCGATTTGGCGAGGGATTTACACGATTCGGTGCTTCAGGATATGATTTCTTTGAAGCATCAAAGCGAGATGTTTCTTGCCGATTTTGAAAAAGATAAAGTGTGTACGGCCGAAATCGAGCAAAGGCTTGTCAATATGAATGAGCAAATGTCGAATGTGATCCAGATGACGAGGGAAACGTGCCAGGAGCTGAGACCGCAGCTATTGTACGATCTCGGCCTCGTTAAAGCACTCTCCAAACTGGCGGCGCAGCATCAGGAATCCTCTTCGATGCGGATCAGATTAAATACGGAAAGGTTTTCAAAAGTGCTCGATCTAGATACACAGCTGAATCTGTACAGAATCGTTCAGGAGCTTTTGAGCAACGCAGTGAAACATTCGAAGGCGCATGAGGTTTTGGTTATGCTCGTTTGCATTAAGGAAAAAGTCGTGCTCCATTATGAAGATGACGGCATCGGTTTTGATCAGGACAAGCTTTATCAAAACAGCTCCAGTATGGGGCTGTCGGGAATTCGCGAGCGCGTCCGCGCTTTGAACGGAAAACTGGACATTAAAACAGCAGAGGGAAAAGGATTCAAGGTCATCATTGAAATGGAATTGTAATGTTTAGTAAAGGAATTTTGCTTGTCATCCGCCAAGTTTTTTCTATAAAATGGTGTTAGGTGAACGGAAAAGGGAGGAAATTATGAGAAGATTACTTGTGATCGATGATCATCCGGCTGTCATGGAGGGGACAAAGGCAATTCTTGAAACGAATCAGGATTTTCTTGTCGATTGCCTCAGCCCTGAAGCCAGCGAACAATTTCTGACTAAACATGATTTTTCTGCGTATGACCTGATCTTAATGGATTTGAATCTGGGCGAAATCAACGGAATGGACCTCTCCAAGAAAATCCTTGAGACCTGTTCATCATGCAAAATTATCGTTTATACCGGATACGAAGTAGAGGATTATTTTGAAGAAGCGATTCGTTCCGGTATGCATGGTGCGATCAGCAAAACAGAGTCAAAGGAAAAGATTATTGAGTACATATATCAAGTGTTGGATAATAAAATCGTCGTCGATTATGATTACTTAAAAGATCTGATCACTAAGCAAAAAACAAAATCAAGCAGCCAAGAGACCCAGCACGACGTATTGACCGAAAGAGAACGCTTGATCTTAAAAGAGGTCGAAAAAGGCTATACGAATCAGGAGATTGCCGATGCGCTGCATCTGAGCAAACGTTCGATCGAATACAGCCTGACTTCCGTATTTAACAAACTGAATGTCGGCTCACGGACGGAAGCTGTATTGATCGCAAAATCCGAAGGCGTACTTTAAGGAAAGGAGGACTTGTGCAGTGGAGACGAAACATACGCTTCTTGAAGCGCTTGGCATTAAAGTGACGGAATGCAATAAAGAACGCTGCGTTGCTGTTATGCCTGTTGATGAAAGGACGCGCCAGCCGTTTGGCTTTCTCCATGGCGGGGCATCTGTCGCATTGGCCGAAACGGTGGCCAGCATCGGAGCATATCAGCACATCGATCCAAAGCGGCAGGCCTGTTTCGGGCTTGAGATTAACGCAAACCATATCAAATCCATCAAGGAAGGAACCGTTAAAGCGGTCGCAACCCCGCTTCATGTTGGAAGATCCACGATGGTATTCCACATCGACATCCGCGATGAAGAGGACCGGCTCATTTGTGTGTCACGATGCACCATGGCGGTCGTCCAGCATTCCTCATCATCATAACCCTTTCATCAAAAAACTCGCCCGTTTCGGCGAGTTTTCTTTATAAATAAGAGTCTTCTTTCTTTTTGATGACGAAATTTCTGTATCCTTCGTAATCATCCTGGACGCTTTTCTCTTCCATTTTCACCCCTGTATTGTAAGCGGCACGGGCAATCAAATGGGCCCCTACGGGAGACGTCAGGAAGACAAAGACGATCCCGAGCAGCACCTTGGCCGCGATGATGCCGTGGAGGAACCAGAAGTAAAAAAAGACGCCGAGCAGAACGCAGATAATGCCCAATGTCGCCCCTTTTGAAGCGGCATGGATTCTTGAATAGACATCAGGGAGCCTTAATGTTCCAAATGACGCGGCAAGGCAGATAAGCGACCCCAAAAGAATAAAAACGGCGATGACAATTTTAGCGGTTTCGATCATTTTCAATAATCTCTCCTTTCTCGAGGAATTTTGAAAATGCAACGGTTCCGATAAAGGCTAAAATGCCGATCAGCAAGATGACCTCTAAAAATGTGGACGTATTCAAAAGAATCGAGACGAGAGCCGTAATACCGATCAGATTGATGCCGATCGCATCAAGCGCCACCACTCTGTCAGGGATGCTCGGTCCTTTGATCACCCTGATGACATAAAGAAAAGTGGAGACCGCCAGGATGCCGAGCGAGAGCTGGAGAATGAATTCAAACATCAGCGGCTTACCTCCTTAATGGCCTCTTCAAACGAATGCCGAATGTCGTAGATGGCTTTTTCGGCATCGTCTATATCGACCGCATGTATATAAAGAATGGAACGGTCATCTGAAATATCGATAACCAGTGTTCCGGGCGTCAGCGTAATCAGGTTCGCCAAGGTCGTAATTTCCCAGTCTGCTTTCAGGTCTGTTTTAAAAGCGAAGATCCCCGGCTTATTTTTCAGCTTCGGTGCCAGGATCGTCTTCAGCACGCTGAGATTGGCGAGCAGCAGTTCTTTGATGAAAATCAAGAGAAGCATGATGATCGCCCAGATGTTCAGGACGTAAAAACGGCGCGGAAAGAAGCGTCTCAATAAAAAAAGCGAGAATAACCCGAGCGCGTAGCCGGTGATAAAGCCGACGGCGGTTGGATCATTGTTCAGAAACATCCAGCACAACGCAAGAATAACATTCAGCAAGATTTGTAATGCCATGCGATCTACTCCTTCAAAACGGCTTCAATGTATTTTTCAGGGTGAATCAGCGTATCGGCTGCCTGATGAAAGTACGGAGCGACGAACTCGGTGCCGATTCCGACGGCGAGTGACAGAAAGAGCAGGATCGCTGCCGGATAAATGAAGCCTTTTACCGATCTGTTTCGCGGAGCGTCTTTCCATTCTTCCCCCCAAAACCCGTATATAAATATTTTCATGACGGAATATAAGACAAGCAGACTTGATAACAGCATCAGCAGGGTGATGACGAACTCTCCGCTTGTAAAGCCGCCTTCGGCAATTTTCAGCTTTCCGATAAAGCCGCTGAAGGGCGGGATCCCGGCTAATGAAACGGCAGAAATCATGAACATCCAGCCGAGGGCGGGATGGGTTTTCATATAGCCGCTCATTTTTTTTAGGCTGTTCGTTCCGGCCAGCGCAAACAGCGCCCCGCCCAGCATAAACAACGCTCCCTTAATGATCATGTCGTGTATCAAATAATAGATGGACCCTTCGATGGAAGCGGGCGTATTGGCGGCGATGCCGAACAGAATCACGCCGACAGCTGTCACGATATTGTAGATGATGATTTTTTGGACGTCCCAATAAGCGATTGAGCCGATAACGCCAAATATGATCGTAAGCGCCGCAAGCCAGACCATCAGCTGATGGGTATATGCGGCGTTTTGCGTGAAAATCAGCGTGAACACCCGGGCGATCGCATACATTCCGACTTTGGTGAGCAGCGCCCCGAACAAAGCGGAAACGGCCGCAGGCGGCGCATAATAAGAGCCGGGCATCCAAAAATAAAGCGGGAAAATCCCGCCTTTCAGTCCAAAGACGATGAGAAACAGCACGGCAATGACGGTGATCAGCCCGGCGTGTCCGGATTCGCTGATCCGCACGCTGAGATCCGCCATGTTTAATGTGCCCGTCACGGCGTATAGATAAGCGACTCCGATCACGAATAAAGCGGAAGAAATAATATTAAACACGATATATTTTAACGATTCTCTCAGCTGGATCTTCGTGCCGCCGATAACGATCAAAACGTATGAAGCCATTAAAAGAACTTCGAAGAACACGAACAGGTTGAACAAATCCCCCGTTAAAAAAGCTCCGCTTACGCCGGCCAGCAGAAATTGGACAGCCGGATAATAAAAGAAGCGCTCCCGCTTTTCCCCGATTGAACGAAACGAATACAAGACGGTCGCGAATCCGATGATCGCAGTCGTCAATGCGAGAATGCTGGCGAATTGGTCGGCGACAAGGATGATCCCGAACGGAGGCTTCCACCCGCCAAGGTACAGGGTTTGTATCCCGTCCGTGAATACGGTCTGAGCGAGCACGGCCGCCGCTGCCACGGCTGCAAGGGAAGAGACGGCGCTGAAGGCGCGCATCAGCTTGATCGATTTGTTCATAAAGATAAGCAAAACCGCGGCCAATAAAGGAATCAATATTGGCAGGATGACAAGATTATTCATGTTGATCATTTCCCCTCATTTGTTCCATATCGTCCATTTTCAGCTCCTGGTAGGCGCGGAAGGCCATGACCAAAAGGAAAGACGTGACGCCGAAGGCGATAACGATCGCCGTCAGAATAAGAGCCTGAGGGATCGGATCGACATAAGACGCTGTATCGTTTTTTAAAATCGGAGGAGCACCCTTTTTTAAACCTCCCATCGTCAACAAAAGGAGGTGTACGCCGTGGCTGAGAACGGCCGTTCCGATGATCACCCTCAGAAGGCTTTTTGACAGCATTAAATAAGTCGCCGCCGTGAACAATATTCCTACAATAAACGCCATTAAAATCTCCATTATTCTCTCTCTCCAATCGTCTGAATAATGGTCATCGTCACTCCGACCACTACGAGGTATACGCCGGTGTCAAACAGCACGGCGGTGGCGAGCTCCGTTTTCCCGAGAAGCGGAAGATGAAAATAGCCAAACGCATGCGAGAGAAACTGAGCGCCGAATACAAACGACCCGATCCCGGTGCAGACGGAGATGAACAAGCCTGATGCAGCCACATAAATAAAATTGATCGGCAGGATGTTCTGCACCGTTTTCAAATCATAGGCAAGCAGGAGCAGCACGAAGGAAGATGACGTCATCAGCCCTGCGATAAAACCGCCTCCGGGATTGTTATGGCCCGCCAAAAACAGATGGAATGAAAAGAGCAAAATGATAAAGCAGGCGACCTTTGTAACGGTCTGCAAAATCACATCGTTTGTCTGCTGTTTTTTCAATGCTCTTCTCCTCCCTTCTCCATTCTGAGCCTGATCATGCCGTATACGCCAAGCGCGGCGATGACAAGCACGGTAATTTCAAACAATGTATCAAATCCCCTGAAATCAACCAGCACCACGTTGACGATATTGCGGCCGCCGGCCAGCTTATAGCTGTTTTCAATAAAATAAGACGAAATGCTTTCAAGGGAGCGCTGGCTGTTTGAAGCCAAAGCGAGCAGCGTCACGACAGCTCCGACGCCAATCGAAACGAGCGCATTCGTGATCCTGAATGTTTTCGTTTTCGGTTTGAAGCTGAGCTTCGGCAGATGATAGAAGCACAGCAGGAACAGCGCCACTGAAATCGTTTCGATAATCAGCTGCGTCAGCGCCAGATCCGGCGCTCTGAAAATCACAAAAAACAAAGCGAGCGTATAGCCGATGACACCGAGTGCGATAATCGCCGTCAGCCTTGATCTCGCAAAAACCGTTCCAAAAGTGGCGGCAATCATGACTGCTGACAAGACGAGTTCATAAACGCCGATTGGAGCGGTCCCTTTCACGCTGTAGGAAAAGCCTCCCGTCAGCACAAGCGTACCGCCGACTGCGATAATGAAGAACACAAAAATGTATACGAGGTAATCCCGAAGGAAACCCGTCATGTACGTCCGCGTCGCTTTGTTTGAGCCTTTTTCAAGCCCGTAGAGGGAACGGTCGTACAAGTTGTTCAGCGTCAGCTTATCAGGAAACAGGCCATAGACCTTCTTCCATTTGCCAAGGGTTCGATAAGCGAGAATACCGAGCACTGCAACTCCGATCGTCATGAAGAGCTCAGGCGAAAAACCGTGCCATATCGAAATGTGGACCTTGAATTTTTCATCCCCGTCCAAAAGGCCCGGCATAATCGAAGCAGCCGCAGGCTCAATGATCGTATAAGACAGAATGTTCGGGAAAAAGAAAAAAATCACAGCCAAAGACACGAGGATGATCGGCGAAATCAGCATGCCGAGCGGAGCTTCATGCGCTTTTTTCTCAAGCTTTTCAGGCTGATATTTCCCCCCGAATGTCTGAAACAGCAACACCATGCTGTAAATAAACGTAAACACACTGCCCGTCCAAGCCAGTACAGGGAACAAAAAGCTCCACGTATCAGCGCTGAACAGGTTGAAGTCCGTGATTCTGAGCATGCTCGTAAAAAACATTTCCTTGCTCAAAAATCCGTTAAAAGGAGGCAATCCCGCCATCGAAAACGCGCCGATCAGCGAAATAGTAAAGGTGATCGGCATGATCGTCATTAAACCGCCGAGCCTGCGGATATCCCGCGTTCCGGTTTCATGGTCGATGATTCCGACCGCCATGAAAAGGCTGCCTTTAAAGGTGGCATGGTTGATCAAATGAAAGACGGCGGCAATGACCGCGACCAAATAATAATGAAAATGCTGAAAGTGCAAAGCTGCCGACCCGACGCCGAGCATCGACATGATCATTCCGAGCTGGCTGACGGTGGAGTATGCGAGAATCGCTTTTAAATCCGTCTGTTTGACGGCGTTGAATGAACCCCAGAAAAGCGTGACGATCCCGGTCAAAGATACGATCCAAAACCACTCTCCCGAAAAAGCGAAAACGGGCGTGAACCTTGCCACCAAATAGATGCCCGCTTTGACCATCGTCGCCGAATGCAGATAAGCGCTGACCGGCGTCGGTGCTTCCATCGCATCCGGAAGCCAGATATAAAAAGGAAATTGAGCCGATTTTGTAAAAGCTCCGATTAAAATTAGCACGAGAGCCGGCAGGAAAAAGCCGCTCGCCGATATGGCGTCAACCTGGCTGATCATTTCCCTAATGCTGAATGAACCCGTGATGATATAAAGCAGGATGAATCCTCCGAGCAGCGAAAGGCCGCCGAAAATCGTGATCAGCATCGATTTTGCCGCGCCATACCGCGACTTTTCCCGCTTGTGCCAATAGCCGATAAGCAGGAAAGAAGAGATGCTGGTCAATTCCCAAAATAAATAAAGTACAATGACGTTATCAACGAGTACGACGCCGAGCATCGCTCCCATAAACATGAGCAGATAAACGTAAAACGGCCCGAGCTGTTCCTTTTCCTTGGACAGATAATAAATGCTGTACAGAACAACCAGTGACCCGATCCCCGTAATCAAGAGGGCAAACAGGAGTCCAAGGCCATCGACATAGGCGGTAAAATTAATGCCGAAGGAAGGAATCCATTCCAATGTTGCTTTTAACGTCCCGCCATGTGAAGTCATGCCGATCATACGGAAAAAATAAACGAATAATAAAACAGGCAGAATAAGAACAAACCAGCCCGTATGAATCTTGCGGACATATTTCGCCAACAGCGGAATCAAGAAGGCGAGTACTAAAGGCGCTACTATTGCAATATGTAAAGACGTCATCGTTAACCTCCTTTTGATAGCTTGTATACATACATTTTGCTCCATACGATCATTTTCAAACGTTATCTACTTTTTAGAACCGGCGACCTAGACAAATTATAACTCAATTTTTGACCGGCTGCATGACCGTGAAGAATCGAGTGTTTATGGGGTCATATGAACTCGAAAATAATTTTATCAAAAAATGAGGCATTTGTATAATACATTTTTTTTTGAACAAACTAATCGATAGGTGATAAAAGATGAGAATCAAAGCTTTTGTCAGCCTCGGTTTGTTTTGTTCGATGTTTGCGGGAGCATTTATCATCAACAGGGAAATGCCCTGTGAAAACGACCCGGAGGCAGGGGCGGAAGAAGAGCGGACGTTTGAAGGCGATTTCGCTCCGATGCAGACGGAAAGCGGAGCTCAGCCGTTTATGGAAAACGAAAACGCTCCGTTTAAACCGAGGGAATATATCAGAGTTGTAAAACGCTGAAAACAAAAAAGGAATCCGATCGTATCGATCAGACTCCTTTTTGTTTGTTATGATGTGAAAAACCTCAATAAAATGGTTGCCATAATAACCGTGGATGCGCCTCCGAGACGCGTTGAGATTTGCGCAAACGGCATGAGGCCCATTCTTCCTGAAGCCGAAAGGATGGCGACGTCCCCGGTTCCGCCAAGACCGCTGTGGCAGCCTGTTACGATCGCTGATTCGACAGGGTACATGTTCATCAATTTTCCGACGAAATACCCTGAAGTAACCATTGCGATAACGACGGATGCACAGACGATAACGAAGCGTACAGAGATGACTGATGCAACGTCATCAAGCGGGATATAAAGAATACCAAGTCCGACCATAAGCGGCCAAGTAAAGCTTGATGACATGAATTTGTAAAGCTGGTGAGCGCCTTTTTCCATGCTGGCCGGCAGCAGTTTCGCATACTTCACCGCAGCCGCTGCAATGATCATTAAAATCGCCCCTGGAATCGCGATGAATTTCGAAACCAGGCCGCCAAAAATGAAGAACGTACAAGCGATCAGAACGCCCGCGCCCATTAATTTCAAATCAATTTTAGGCTCTTCTTCTTTTTGGTTGAAAATGTCATCGTCTTTTTTCGACTTGACAAGCCGTCCGTTTCCGTTTAGCTCAGGACGCTTTTCGCCAAGTTTTTTCATCAATCCTGCCGCGATGATCGCCACGACGTTTCCGATAATCGCAGCCGGAATGAGCTGTGAAACAAACACGTCGGTAGATTGTCCCAAAATATGCGAATAGGCGAGAGACAGCGGCAAGATTCCTTCGCCGATACCGCCGGCAATGATCGGTACGATAATAAAGAAGAAAGATTCATAAGGGCTGTAGCCTAGTATTAAGCCGACGAGTATTCCGGCAGCGACGGCGGCGATAGTACCGGCCAAAAGCGGCACGAACATTCTCATAAAGCCTTGAATTAAAATCGTGCGGTGCATGCCCAAAATGCTTCCGGCAACTAAACAAGCGATATAAAAATACAGAAAGTTAGACGTTTTCATTAGTGTTGTAACCGCATCCAAAGACGCCGGGTTGAGCACTTTATAAAAGACTAAAAATGAAGGAACGAACAATGAAAGAATCGCAGGTCCGCCGATATCTTTTAAAATCGGAATCCGCTGGCCGATATCTCCGAGCACGACTCCCAAAATCATGATGATGGCGAATCCGCCGAGCATATCGTTAGGCAGCTGGTTAAAATAAGCTGATAGAAAAATAATGATGGATAATGCCAGATAAAGCGGAAACGGAATGACGCCGATCTTCCAATGAATCAATTTTTGAAATGCATTTTTATGTTCTTTTTGATCGGTTGTAATCGGTTTCAAATTCTTTGCTGCTTCCATGAAAAACACCCCCACATTTGTATGGTTACAATTGTAGAAGAAAAGTGTATTTTTTGTGTATTTTTAAATTAAAATAAGTGATTGATAATTAAATTAAAGAGAAAAAAGACCCCTTAAGAGAGCGCTTTCCTTCAAAACTCCCTATTTTATAGGTCTTTTGGATCAAAATGAAAACCCTTTCTCTGTTTTTTGATTTAGGAGACGGAGCTTTTTAAATCAGCGGATTAAAAAATCCCCCGGAGGTGTACTCGGGAGATTGAGGTCTATTTTACGCTTGCCAGTGAGCCTAAAATGTCCCCCATTTTTACTTTCAATGAGGGACAGAGGGTGCCGACCGGGATAAAAGTATCTTTTTCAAACAGCAAAATAACGGTCGAGCCGAATGAAAAGTAGGCGATTTCTTCGCCTTGCCGCCAGTTTTTCGCCTCCTGCAGCATGACGATCGAATTAATGTACATCGCTCCGACTTTTACGAGAAGGGCTGATCCGTATTGATGCCTGATTTCAGAAATCATCCGGTAATTTTTCGTCAGCGGCGACTTGCCGTATGTCAACCCTGTCTTGTTAACAGGGTATGAAGAGCTGCCGAGCGAATATTGCGTTTCGAGCGTGCCATCCGCCGGGCTGTGGATTCTATGATAGTCCCGTGGACTCAAATAGATGATGATATAGGTTCCGCCTAAATAGCGGTTTGCGATTGCATCATTGCCGATCATTTCCTCTAATGAATAAGGTTTATGTTTGACGATAAACTGTTTATCTGCGGAGACTGTGCCCATTTCTTCTATGACTCCGTCAACCGGGCTGATCAGGCAGTCCGGGACCGAAGGAATAGGGCGGGCTCCGTCTTTCAGCCTTCTGATGAACAGCTCGTGCAAACTGTTAAAAGAGCTGACATCCTCGAGCATTTCTTCCGTATTGATTTGGAAGGTTTTCATATACGGGCGGATCAGCGGTTTGCTGAGTTTTGACTGAGCAAATTTTTTCAATGCCCGGGACACGCCCTTTTTATTTGTCAATTCTATCAAACATCGGTAAAGCCGCTTTTTCAAGCTGTTCACTCCTTCTGCATCATCCGGGAAGCTATTAAATTACGCCGATTGTGTACCCGATCGTGATAAAGACGATACACCAAATAAAAGCTCCTGAACCGGCAAAGGTCAGAAACTTTTTCATTTTCATTTCGTTCATCCCCGAGAGATAGCATGTCACATGGCGGATGCCCGGAATGAAATAGCCGAAAACGATCGTCCACGGTCCGTATTTGTCGAACCAGCGGCGGACGGTTTCCAGCCTTTTCGGGGTCAGGCCTATCCATTTTCCGAACTTGTCTAAAAGCGGTTTGCCGATTTTCTTGCCTAAAAAATAGCTGATGACCATTCCTGATAAAGCGCCTGAAAAGCTGATCACAATGGCTAAACCGTAATGTAGAATATGAATGGAAGACAGGTATCCCACAAATGTCATCATCACTTCGTCGGGAATCGGCAGCCCGATAATTCCGAGGACGAGCATGCCGAAAATCGCAAAATACCCGTACTGGGAAATCAATTCTTTTGCTACATCCATTAAACCCTAGCTCACTTTCTTCAATAAATTTTTCCCTTTTAGGCTGATGACTTTGATCCTGCTGACCATGAGATAGGACAGGAATAAGGTGATCATAATGAACATCTTTTTGCCAAGGATGTCAAATAAAAGGTTCAGGATCACGAGAATTGTGCCGGCCGCAGTAATCGGCAGTCCTGTGAAATATTCCTGCTCCCCTTGAATATTGAAGCGGGCGAGCCGAAGGGCTCCGCAGACAGGGAACAAGAGTGTTGAAGGGAGGCCCATCAGCGGCGCATCGTGAAAAATAACAGAATATGTAATAATGGCCGGAGCAATGCCAAACGTTATAATATCGGCCAATGAGTCCAGTTCTTTTCCGAACGGAGTGACGGCATTCAGTTTTCGGGCGGCCATGCCGTCAAGCATATCAAAAATGGCGCCGATCAAAACACATAGAATCGCCAATAATAAATACCCTCTGAACGCCAATAGCAAGGCCGATAATCCCGAAACAAAGTTTCCAATCGTAATCAAAGAAGGTATGATCGTTTTTTTCAATTGATTTCGCATCCTTTAAATAAAACCGTTTTATATTCAAATTAAACAATATTACATTTTATATCATTTGTTCAGCCTCTGCAATAAACAGACAGTAACCAGACTTTTTCATCATACCATAAAAGTGGTAAAAACATGGGTTTTGCTTAAAAAATTTTAGGTTTTATTAAGGGAATTGGCGAAAAAAGAATAAGAGAACACAATGTTCTCTTATTCCGGTTTTATTTGTCATCGTTTTCCTTTTATATACGGAATGCCGTTTGCCTTCGGCGCGTCCGCCCTGCCGATAAAGCCCGCAAGTGCGAGGATCGTCAGGACGTAAGGCGCAATCAGCATGTAGACATTCGGTATTTCTTTAAACAGAGGGAGCATGGAGCCGATGATGCTCAAGCTTTGTGCGAAACCGAAAAACAAGGCTGCCCCGAGGGCGCCGATCGGATGCCATTTTCCGAACACGAGCGCAGCGAGGGCGATGAAGCCCTGTCCCGTGATGGTGGCGTGCGAAAAATCGAGCGTAACCGTTGACGCGTACACCCCGCCGCCCAAACCGCCGAAAAGGCCGCTGATAAAAACGCTGATGTATCTGATTTTGTAAACATTCACGCCCATCGTATCAGCGGCCATCGGATGTTCGCCGACAGAGCGGATCCGCAGGCCGAACGGCATTTTAAACAAAACGAACCAGGAAACGCCGGCGAGTACAATCGCCAAAATCGACGTGAAATACACATCTGAGAAAAAAATATCGCCGACTACCGGTAGGCTGCTTAAACCGGGGATATCCGTTTTGTAAAAAGGTTCGGGAATTTTATCCGTCTGGGCCTTTCCGTAGATCAGCTTTACGAAAAACAGCGTGCTGCCGAGCGCCAGCATGTTGATGGCAACTCCGCTGACCGTCTGATCGGCCCTGAATGAAATCGAAGCGGCGGCGTGAATCAGGGAGAAAAGCCCGCCTGCGGCCATCGCGGCCGCAAGCCCCAGCCACGGCGTAAAAGCCCCGAGCTGTTGGGCGAAAAACAAATTGAAGATCACGGCCGTAAACGCTCCGACGATCATCAAGCCTTCAAGCCCGATGTTTACGACACCGGATCTTTCGGAAAAGACGCCTCCGAGAGCGGTTAAAATAAGCGGCGCAGAATAGACGAGCGTAGCCGGAACGATAATGCCGAGTATTTGCAGGATATCCACTTATTTTCCCCCCTTGCTGCCCGATTTTTGAATCATAAGGCGGATGATGTAATGCGATGCGACAAATAAAATGATGATGGCGATAACGATATCTACAACTTCAGTCGGAACGCCGGCTTCGATCGGCATGTTCAAAGCGCCGACTTTTAATCCGCCGAGCAGGCAAGCCGCGAGTACAACGCCAAGCGCCGTATTTCCGCCGAGAAGGGCGACAGCAATTCCGTCAAAGCCGACCCCTGTAAACGATCCCTTTACTGAGGCGTATTCAAACGTTCCGAGACCTTCCATCGCTCCTGCCATACCGGCAAATGCACCGGAAATCACCATCGCCGTGATCACGTTTTTCTTTACGCTCATGCCCGCATATTGTGACGCATGCTGGTTTAAACCGACGGCGCGCAGCTCAAAGCCTTTTGTCGTTTTTTGAATGATGATCCACATGATGACAGCTGCAAGGAGGGCGATGACGATTCCCCAATGAAGCCTTGAAAAATCGGTGATTCTCTCAAGAAAATCCGATCTGAGTGACGCCGTTTCGGAAATCTTTTCCGTTTTATCCTTATGATCCGTCATGACGTACATGATCAAATAGTTGGTGACGTGCAGCGCGATATAGTTCATCATGATCGTCACAATCACTTCATGTACGTAAAAGCGCGCCTTTAAAAAGCCGGGAATGAATCCCCACAGAGCGCCCGCAAGCGCGGCGGCGCAGACAGCGAGCGGAAGGTGGATGAACATCGGCGCTTCGACGGCGGTCCCGATCCAAACGGCTGCCGTCCAGCCCGCAAGCAGCTGTCCCTCGACACCGATGTTGAATAATCCCGTCCGGAAAGCGAACGCTACGGCAAGGCCTGATAAGATGTAAGGGGTAATCTGTCTGACGGTTTCGCCGATATAATAGGTTTCTCCAAAGATGCCGTTCCAAAGAGCGGAATATCCGCTCATGACGTCATATCCGCTCAGAAGCATGATGACGGCTCCGGCGAGCAAGCCGAGAAGAATGGCTGTGAGCGGTATGAGTAAAGACGATAATCGTTTAAACATTTGCTTCTTTCCCCGCTTCCTTTTTCTTGCTTCCGGCCATCAGGAGGCCAAGCTCCTGTTCAGTGGCGTCTTTTGGATTGACTTCAGCGATGATGCTGCCTTCAAATATGACAGCGATTCTGTCGCTCACATTCAGGATTTCATCCAATTCGAATGAAAGAAGGAGCACTGCTTTTCCTGCGTCCCGCTGTTCGATCAGACGCTTATGAACGAATTCGATCGCGCCGACATCAAGGCCCCTTGTCGGCTGGGCGGCAATTAAAAGATCGGGTCCGCGGTCAACTTCGCGGCCGATGATCGCCTTTTGCTGATTTCCGCCCGACAGCGCCCTGGCCGGCGTGTATTCATCAGGTGTGCGCACGTCAAATTCGCCGATGATCTGCCTTGCTTTTTGATAGATTTCTTTTTGGTTCAGCAGACCGAATTTGGAGAAAGGGCGTTTGTAATAGCTTTGCAGGACGATGTTTTCGCCGATCGGAAAATCGAGGACGAGGCCGTGTTTGTGCCGGTCCTGCGGGATATGCCCGACGCCTGCTTCCGTGATGCGCCGCGGCGTCAGGTTCTGGATTTCTTTTCCGTTTAAGGAGATGGTGCCGGCATGCGTTTTCTTCAGACCTGTAATCGCTTCAATCAGCTCTGTCTGCCCGTTACCGTCAACTCCGGCAATGCCGACGATTTCCCCGGCTGCGACCGATAAATTGAGCCGCTTGACGGCTTCGATGCCGCGCTTGTCTTTGACAGTCAAATCTTTGATCAACAGAACTTCGCCCTTCGGTTCAGCTTCCTTTTTGGCGGTTGTAAAAGAGACGTCCCGTCCGACCATCAGGCTTGCGAGCTCATCCTTATTCGTGTCTTTGACATTGAGGGTTTTGATGCCTTTTCCCTTTCTGATAATCGTGACTTTGTCAGCAACCTCCATGATCTCCTTCAGCTTATGGGTGATCAAAATAATCGACTTGCCCTCATTTACAAGGTTTTTCATGATTTGAATCAGTTCTTTGATTTCCTGAGGCGTCAAGACTGCGGTCGGTTCATCGAAAATGAGAATGTCGGCGCCGCGGTATAAGGTTTTCAATATTTCTACGCGCTGCTGCATTCCGACCGACATGTCCGACACCTTTGCTTCCGGGTCGACTTTCAGGCCGTAAGTTTCGGAAAGCTCGCGCACCTTTTGGACGGCGCGTTTTTTGTCGATCATGCCGAATTTTTTCGGCTCTTTTCCAATGATGATGTTTTCGGCTGCGGTAAATGTGTCGACAAGCATGAAATGCTGATGGACCATGCCGATTCCAAGGTCGTTTGCGATGTTGGGGCTGGTGATCTTCACCGTTTTGCCGCGCACCTTGATTTCGCCTTTTTCAGGCTGGTACAAACCGAAAAGCACGTTCATCAAAGTCGATTTCCCTGCGCCGTTTTCTCCGAGGAGCGCATGAATTTCGCCTTTTTTTACTTGCAGGGTAATATGGTCATTGGCGACGATACCTGGGAATTCTTTGCGTATGTTTAGCATTTCAATGACATATTCCACGGTTCAGGTTCGCTCCTTTGTTTTAAGATCAGCATAAGAAAAGCTGCATGACTGCAGCTCCTTTAGGCTTCGGCAAAGCCGACCGCCTGCTATGAACATTGTGTTGAGTACCGTTATATCTTGAAGTTTTTTAGCTCTTCGCGGGAAGAAGGTACTTTGACCTTGCCGTCGATGATTTTTTGTTTCCATTCGTTGATCGCTTTGATCGTGTCTTCTGACAGGTTATCGGTTGTCGGAGCGATGCCTACGCCGTCTTCCTTAAGGCCGTACGTGATCGTTTTGCCGCCCGGAAAATCGCCTTTGCTTGCTTTTTCAGTCAAGTCTTGAACGGCAACATCAACTTTCTTGATCATAGAGGTCAGCGTGACGTTTAAGTCGGTTCCTTCAACCTGTCCTTCTGCGTGCTGGTCTTTATCGACGCCAATGACCCAGACGCTGCGGTTTTTATCTTCTTTTTTCAGATTTTTCGCTTCGGTGAACACGCCGTTTCCGGTTCCTCCGGCTGCATGGTAAATGACATCGATACCCGATTTGTACATGCTTTCAGCCGTGGCTTTTCCAAGATCGGCTTTATCGAAGGCCCCCGTGTATTTGACCTGTACGGTCGCTTTTGGATCAGCGGCCTGTACGCCCGCGCGGAATCCGGCTTCGAACTTTTCGATCAATTCCGACTCCATTCCGCCGACAAAACCGATCTTTTTCGATTTGCTTGATAAAGCTGCGGCAACTCCGACGAGGAATGAGCCTTCATTCTCGTTGAATGTGATGCTTGCCACATTATCTTTTTTCACGACGGCGTCAATAATAGCAAAGTGGCTGTCAGGACGCTGTTCGGCGATTTCGGTGATGGCATCCTCCATCAGATAGCCGACGCCGTAAATGAGGCTGAATTTTTCGCGTGCCAGCTTGTTGAGATTTGTCGTATAGTCAGCATCTGATTTCGATTGCAGATAGTCGTACCCGTTTTTGCCTTTTTCCATGTTATTGGCTTTTCCAAAAGCCTGAATCCCTTCCCATGAGGATTGGTTAAAGGATTTATCATCTACCCCTCCGACATCTGTTACCATTGCGACCGTAAAATCGTCTTTTTTCTTCTCGGCACCAGTTTTATTTCCGCCTGCTCCGCATGCGGTCAAGATTGCCCCTGCCGCCACGACAAGCGAAAGAGCCAGTCCAGCTTTGCGCTTATTCAAGAAATAACCCCCCAATTTTGTATTGATCGGCTCCGGAATAAATATTTATCTGCGGGAGGACCAATGTCTCACCATCCCCGATAAATGCCGGCATATCATCTGTACCGATCCCGATTTTCAGGTAATAAGACATCTGTCTTATTTCACAATCAGCCAATCAATCATAAATTTATCACTTTGTTCGGAATAAATAAATAGAAAATTCTCAGAATTTCAAAAAATACTTCAATTTTGAAATATCATTTGTCACGTTTTTTCGGCAAAAAAACCCCCCTTCACGCGGAGAAGGGGGGAGGACGGGCCTATAAATACTGGTTAATCACATTTATTTGGCTTGTGTTTAATTTGTACTGGAAGACGGGTCTTCCGATCGTTCCATAGGCCATTTCAACGTTGAGAACCTCGATTTCCTCGAGAAATTTCAAATACTTCCGGATGGATACCTGGGAGATTTCGGTGTGTTTTGCCAGGTCTTCCGTCGTGAACGTCAGGCTGTCGAACGATTTGATGCTTGACCAGATCAACTTCAAGGTGCTTTTTGTCAGCCCTTTTGGCAGATGGACTTTTTCAGGTGCGCGCTTCTTTTGAAAAAGCTCGAAGTCGAGTTCTTTTTGGCTGATATTCCGGTTGCTTGCATAGATTTGCTGTTTTCGCTTGTAATCGGTGAGGGCGGATTGAAACCGCTCGAATTCAAAAGGTTTAATTAAATAATCGACTGCCCCGAAACGAAGCGTCTTTTGAACAACGTCCATTTCGCTTGCGGCGGAAATGACAATCACATCGACCGCCTGGTTTTGGCGCCTGATTTCTGTCAAGAGCTCAACGCCGTTTCTGCCCGGCATGTATATGTCAAGCAGGATCAGATCGACATGGTGCTCCCTCAGGAAAGAGACTGCCTCCTGGAAAGAAGCGGCGATCCCTTTCAGCTGAAATCCGTCTATTTGGCTGAGATAGCGCTTATTCAGCTCTCCCACCATCGGGTCGTCTTCAACAATTAATACGTCAATCATGGTCTTCCTCCTTCGGTTCGTACGGAATGCGGAGACTGAACGTCGTCCCTTCATTCTTTTCGCTCGTTACGATGATATGTCCGTTTAAATTTTCGAGGCTTTGTTCGACGAAATAAAGTCCGAAACCCCGGTTTGATCCTTTTGTAGAAAAGCCTTGTTCAAACATTTTCCGCTGGTCTTCTTCAGATATGCCGATCCCGGTATCGGTCACCTCGATATCAAGCTGGCCGTCATGGTATCTGAACGATATCGAGATATTTTTTTTGTCCGAAGCGGAGACGGCATCCAAGGCATTGTTGAGCAGGTTGCCGATGACGGTGATCAGGTCGTGGATCACTTCCGTATTCGCCGTGTTCGGAATCGTCGTTGAACAGTCCACTTCCAAAGACGCTCCCTGCTCCCGGATATAGCTCTGCTTGCCGAGCAAAAAGCCCGCAAGGACGGAATTTTTAATATGGTTAATGATTTCACTCGTTTCAGACTGCTGGTAAATCGCAATATCTTTAATATAGTTTCCAAGTTCATCATAGTTCTTTAATTGGACGAGTCCAAGGATGACATGGAGTTTGTTCATGAACTCATGGGATTGCGCTCTCAGTGCATTTGCATACATTTTAACACCTGACAGCTGTTCGGCTAAGTGCTTAACCTCCGTTTTGTCGCGGAACGTGGCGATGGCACCGACGATGTTGCCTTTTTTTAAGTGGATCGGCACTTCGTTAAAGACAAGCTCAAGGCCGTTTATTCTGACGTCCCGGTCGTTTAGCGGCTTCTTCGTTTCGATGACTTGCTTCAGCCGGCTGTTTGGGAGAAGAGTGCTTACATCCTGATCAATCGGGCTTTCGTTGATCCCCATTTTTTTGAACAGCCGTTTTGCTTCAGCGTTGGCCAGCTTGATTCTGCCGTTTTGATCGACGGCAAGAATTCCTTCTTTCGTCGATTCAAGCATGGCGCTCCGCTCATTCAGCAGTGTGGCAATTTCGTAAGGCTCCATTCCGAACATGATCGTCTTGACTTTTCTGGCTACGATGACAGCTCCGATGATGCCGGCGCAGATGCTGAGAACGATGACCGTATACAAAGGACGGAGGCTACGGTTGATAATCTCCTGAATTTCATTGAGGGTGATCCCGACCGCAACAGCTCCGAGCTGTTTACCTTTTTCATTATAAACCGGGACAAAAGCCCTCTTGGATTCGCCGAGCGTGCCTTTTGCCGTGCTGATATGCTGGTGGCCTTTCAATGCTTCGTTTTCGTCTCCGCCTGCAAATTTCTTGCCGATTTTATGAGGATCGGGGTGGGTTTTGCGAATGCTGTTCATATCCATCACAACGACAAAATCCGTTTTTGTTATTTTTTGAACGCGGAGTGTATAGTCCTGAAGTTCTTTGTATGTGCCGCTTTCAAGGGCGTGCGCCGTCAGCGGGGATTCAGCGACAAGCTGCGCCGTCTGGAGCGCGATCGCTTGTTCCTGCTCCCTGATGTTCCTTGCCGTTTCAGAGCCGATCATAAAAAAGGTGATCAATAAAGAAATAAATACGACAACACAGACAAATATCGTCAAGCGCGTCTGGAGTGTTAATGTTTTTTTCAATGGCGATTCCTCGCGATCTATTGATAAAGTCAACAATTAATACTTTACAGGCAAATGGCGAATTTGTGAAGAATCCTGCATGTTCCGCCGCCGAAACAGCCGGTTTAGATAAAAATATGGAAAATATTCTTGTCAACAGGTGCTAAAGTCGTACATAATGAATGATGGAACATATCAGAAAGGGTCTATTTCATGAAAAATACTTATGTAACAGGTTATTTTCCGTTTTTTGCAATATTGCTTTTCAGCTCCTCACTGGCGATTTCAGCCGTTATCTATGCCATGCAGCTTTTGTCAACTTTCGGCATCTACGAAGGGATGCTTGAGTTTTTTTCTGAGAACGGCATCAGGATGGCTTTGTTTGCTGTTTTCGCACTGATTTCTTTTATGGTGTTTTCCGCGCTTAAATTAATCGCCAACACGGTGACAGAGCTTTCCCTTTTATTTTTTGCAAAAGATCCTGAAGGCGCCAACTTGAGGAAGATCAGGGTCGGTTCTGTCATCTATCTCGTAGCAGGGCTATTATCCTTTATTTTTGTCCAATATCCTGTCGGAATTGCAGCGCTTTTCCTCGTGGCGACGCTTGTTTACTTTATTTTTATCGTATATGCGATTCACAGCACGCTTTCATTTGGTTCATTGATCGGCTTTATTATGTTTGAGCTGCTGTTTTGGTTTACGTTTGTCATCGGAACGATTTATCTCATGATCAAGCTGTACAACGGCATTATGGCCAGCCTGCCCGCGTAAGCCGGGAGGCATGAAAAAACCGGAGCCAGGACGACTGCTCCGGTTTTTTGTTATTCGAGAAATCTTTTTTTGATATCAGGGCCGGGGATCATGCACGATTCTTTTTTGCCGAACCATTTATAGCGGTTTTTCGCCAGCAGGTCGTATATCGCGTCGCGCAGCGGCTTTGGAATGACGAGAAAAACGGCCGCTGCCCGCCACAGCCCGGAAAGGCTCTTTGCCACATGCAATACCGCCGTGGACTTCGCATAGACGCGGCCGTTTTTGATCAATATCATGCTGTCAAAATGTACGGCCGAAAGCCCGTGCTGCTCAAGCAGCTTCCGGCCGGTGTCAGATTGCAGGGGAGCGAATGAAAACAAGCCTTTCGGATCGTGTTTGATGATAAATTGAACGGCTCCGTCGCAAACATTGCATACACCGTCGAAAAGGACGACTGTGCCGGGCATATCTTTCATCTCGAGCCCCCCGTTTCATGCTTAATATGCGTTTTGCAGCGTTCCTTTCCAAATCAAAAGTTGAGGCGCGGTGTTATGGAGGAATTCCACATTGCCTTTCGCTTCTTTTCCGACCCATACGCTCATCGTATACACATCTGTCAATCCGACAAACCACAGGTCTCTGAAGTCGTTTGACGTTCCTGTTTTTCCTCCCCGGTATCCGCCGCCGAAATTCGCTTTTTTCCCGGTTCCTTCTTTAACGACTGCCGACAAAAGCGTGCGCATTTGATTGTTCGTCCTGATGCTGAAGACCTGTTTCGGTTTGTCCTTCCATTTGAAAAGCGTTTTCCCTTTCAGATCCGTCACTTTTGTAATCGCATGGTTCGCCGTGTAGCTGCCGTTATTCGCGAAGGTCGTATAGGCGTCCGCCATTTCAAGCGGTGAAAAGCCGAAAGTGAATCCGCCAAGGGCAGAAGGGAGCAGGTAGTCCTCCTTAACGATTTTTTTGAATCCGAACGGTTTTAAATAGCTGAACCCTTTCTGCACGCCGATCTGGTTTAACATGCGGACGGCCGGCGTATTATAGGAGTATTTAAAAGCCGTTTTGAGCGAAACGGTCCCGTACGTTTTTTCGTTATAGTTGTTCGGGCAGTAATCCCTGCTGCAAAATCTGCTGGCATCGATCATGCTCTCCGCAGTCGCACCTGTTTCCTCGATATAAGGGCCGTAATCGAGGAGGGGCTTAATCGATGAACCGGGCTGCCTGTAGGCCTGGTAAGCCAGGTTGTAATCGTATTTCTTGTAATCTTTCCCGCCTGACATGGCGACAACTTGATGCGTTTGGTGGTTGATGACAACCGCACCGCCCTGGACGCCCTCATACGGAAGCTTGCTGTTGACCTGCTGAACGACCCGGTTCTGCATCGCGGGGTCGAGCGCCGTATAGATTTTGACCCCTTTTGTCAAAAGGACGGTGATCCGGTTGGACAGCTCCTTCTCAATTTTTTTCTTCTCTTCTTTTGTTTTAGCCTTTTTCAGCCGTTCGTCAAACCCTTCGGAAGAGGAAACGAGCTTGGTGAATTCGTCATTGACATAAGTCGTATAGTCGGGATAAGCATCTTTCTTTTCTTTAATGTCAAGCTTGATTTTTTGCTTTACGGCTTTTTTATATTCCTTCTTAGAAATGACCCCCGCGTTTTTCAGCTCTTTCAGAAGCCGTTCCTGACGGGTTTTCGTGTAGTCAAAATGTTTTAAAGGATCATATAATGTAGGGTTATTAGGGATCGCGCAAATAAAGGCCATTTCAGCAAGCGACAGGGATTTCAGCGGTTTGCTGAAATAAAAAGAAGCCGCAGATCCGATCCCGTATACACCATTATTAAAGTAAATCGTATTTAAATATTTCTCAAAAATTTCTTCTTTTGATAGCTTTTTTTCAAGCTGATACGAATACAGGAGCTCAGTCAGCTTGCGGTCGAAGGAGCGCTCATGGCTCAAATACAAGTTTCGCGTAAGCTGCTGTGTAATGGTGCTTGCTCCCTGATCGATGCCGCCTTTTTTGAAATTGGCCGCGGCTGCCCGGACCATGCCCATGAAATCGAAGCCTTTATGCTGAAAGAAATGGCGGTCCTCTGACGTCAGAAACAGCTGTTTGACGTTTTCGGGAATGTTTTTATATGGGACGAACACCCGATTCTGGTGATCTGAGACGATTTCAGAAATCAAAGCGCCGTCGCTGTCGTACATGTAGCTGTTTTGTACAAGGCCGCTGTCTTTTAATTTTGAATCGATTTTCTCATCCAGCACCTCATCCAACGGTTTCATGACCTGGGCTTCCTGTCCGGAGGCGATTAACGTATATACAAAAATAGGAATTAATAAAATAAGTAAAAACCATCCAATGATTGAACGCAACTTAGTCACTCTCTTTTCCGCAAATTTCTAGCCATATCGTACCATTCTTTTTGAACGGGGAGAAGGATATTTTAGTAGATTTCTCATTTTTATACTCGTCAGCTTGCTTTTGCTTCCGATTTTTTTGCTTGAGATCTTTGGAACAGCAAAAGGCAGGCTCCGATCAAAAAGAGAAAAGCGGTGACGTAGAAGGCGGAAGAAATGCCGAAATGGCTTGAAATCATTCCGCCGAGCACCGGGCCGATGACATTGCCCAAAAATCTGAAACTGACATTATAGCCAAGCACTTCCCCCTGAATGGCGCCCGGAGCCTGTGTGCGGATTGCCGCCGTGATGCACGGAATCATTCCGCCCAAGGCGATACCGAACAGAAAGCGGAAGATGACGAACATCGCATATGACGATGTCAGGCCTTGGGGAATAAAGAAAACCGCCGCTGAAAGCGAGAGGATGATCAGGATCTTTCCATATCCATACCGGTCGCCTAAAGAGCCCCACTTTCTCGCGGACAGCAGGCTCCCAAGTCCTGTGGCGGAAAACGCCAATCCGGAAAAGAATGCAAGATGCTCGGTGCCGTGCAGCTCGCCGACGTACAAGGCAAGAAGCGGCTGAATGCTGAAGGTTCCGATTTGGGTGACCGCTGTCAGCAGCATAACCGTGATCAGCGGCCGATGTCCCAAAATCGTTTTTAATACCTGTTTTCTCGAATAGGAAGCGGAAGAGTCCCGGGTTGCTTTCAGAGGACGCTCCCTCACCCCGGTCAGTACGAGAATGACGGCTGTGTAAATGACGAATGCCGTGATATAAAAGGTATATGTAAAACCGACATGATCGGCAAGAAGCCCGCCGAGCAAAGGGCCGAATAAACTGCCGGAAACCGTGCCCATCTGCAAGGTGCCAAGCACTTTGCCCGCTGCTTTTTTCGGCGTCTGAGCAGAAATCATCGCGAGAGACGTAGGAATGAAGCCCGTGACAAGTCCCATCGCCATTCTCAAAAAAAACAGCTCATAGACAGACGAGACAAGGGACATGAGGAGAATGCTCGTTCCGATTCCGAAGCCCGTGATCAGCAGGATCTTTTTATAGCCGTGTTTATCGCCGAACCTCCCCCAAAAAGGGGAAACCAAAAAAGCCATTAAAAATGTGACGCCAAAAACATATCCGCTCCATTTTTCGGTAAATCCGTCCGGATGCGCACCGAGCGTTTTGATGTACAGAGAGAGAAACGGAAGAACCATCGTGGAGCTTGCCGCGACAAAAAAGTTCGCAAACCACATAATCAAAAGGTTTTTCTTATAAACAGAGATGGGAATCACCTTCTTAAAAAGTTGGATTCCTTTTCATTATAACGGAATATCGGAAATGACGTTCCCGGGTTCGATGAAAGAGAGATGTTTGAACGAATTTTCTACCTTTTCAGAAAATAATCACTTAAAGATAGAAATATAATGATATAATAAAAGAAAAGTTAACGTGTCTTTTGAAATCAAAAACAGGCTGAAAGCATTGGGACGGGGACGGTGCAAACCAAGTGAAAGTCTTTATATTGCGATAAGAAAGGCAGGTGGAAAAAGTGAAAACAGATTCATTGCTGATTATCGATTTTGAATTTACAATGCCTGAGGGGAAATATCATCCGCAAAATTTTTTTCCGGAAATCATTGAAGCGGGGATTGTCAAAGTTGCGAATGGTGAAGTGACAGAGACGTTTTCCAGCTATGTGAAACCAAAGAAATTTCCAAAATTAACGAGACGGTGCAAATCGTTTTTAAACATCACACAGGAAAAAGTCGATCAAGGCATCGCGTTTCATTCCTTGATTGAGAAGCTGAGGGAGCTTGATTCTGATCAAAACAGCGTCATTATTACGTGGGGAAACATGGATATGAAAGTGTTGAAGCAAAATTGTATGTTCAACCACATTCCGTTTCCATTTAAAGGGGAAATGAGAGATTTGTCAATGGAGTACAAGGAGTTTTTCGGCGACAAAACGCTGACGAATTTGTGGAAAGCTGCGGAGGAATACGGCGACTCAGGGACGGGAAAACAGCATAAAGCGCTTGACGATGCCATGACAACATATAAGCTGTTTCAGCTGGTGGAACGGGATAAACAGTATTTGGAGAATCCTAAACCGACGACGATCGGAGACAGGATCGAACTTTCGAAAGTATTTCCGCATGCCACATAAAAAGCCCAATCTTATACTGAAGATTGGGTTATTTGTTTGGAAAATATTCTTTTTCGAGTCCAGCGGCGCATTCCAGCGATTTTGCCGCATAATCGGAAGCGTCTTGTAATAGTTCTCTTTTAAAACGATCTAAAGCGTCGCGAAGCGATTCCTCATAATCCGGCACCGGACCGTCGAACGGCTTCACCATATGGTGCGGAATGTTTGTTTGTTCGCGGTAAGCAAGCGTCTTCCGCTCATGAAAAAAGGGCACATCCGCATCCTTTGGGTGGTGAAGGTCGCCCTGCTTCGGATGGGTCAGGACGGCGAGGATTTTGACGAGATAGTGCATCGGTTTAATATCCGTAATTTCTCCAATATATACGCCTGTTTTATAAAAGCCTTTCACTTTATCTCCGATTTGAAACTGATTCACTAAAAACCCCTCCTGATGGTATGATGGTGTTATAAAAAACATAATCGGGGAGGAAGGAACATTGCCGCTGCTCATTCAGTTCATGCTGTATTTCCCTGAGGATAAAAGAGAATACATTCCTTCTTTTATCACGCTGGCTGTTTTCTTTATCATCGCCGCATTCGTATTTAGGCTGATCGTCAAGCATTCCCGGCAAGAAGCGAAAAAAGCCGAACAGCTTGAAAAAAAACTGCATCAAGAATGGCATAAGCGGTAAAAAGAGCACCCGGCCTGCGGCCGGAGTGCTTATGATAAGGCCGTTTTCAGCCGTTTCAGTCCCTCTTTTACGACCTGCAGCGAACACCCGACGTTCATTCTCACAAAACCTTCTCCGCCAGGGCCGTACTTCGGTCCCGGCTCAAGGATGAGCTTTCCTTTATGGAGCAGCCTGTCCTTTAATTCCTGATCTGAGAGGCCGAGCGCCCGGCAGTCGAGCCATATCAAATATGAAGCATCAGGAATCATCATCTTGACCTCCGGCAGCTCACGGGCCAAAAAGGCGCGGACTTCTTCCATATTGTTTTCGATATAGGAAATCAAGCTGTCGAGCCATGGTTCTCCTTTTGAATAAGCGGCTTCCATCCCGGTGACGGCAAACGCGTTTAAAGACGACAGCCCGACGCGCTGCATCGTCTTTAGGAATGCATTTCTTTTCGTCAGATCCGGTATGATGATGGCTGACGCCTGAAGGCCCGCCAAATTGAACGTCTTGCTCGGAGCGATGCATGTGATGGAAAGTGCGGCCAATTCCCGGGAAATGGAAGCGAACGGTGTATGCTTCAATCCGTGCAGCATCAGGTCGGAATGGATCTCGTCCGAAACGACGGTCACCTGGTGGGAAAGGCAAAGCTCGCCCAATTTTGCCAGTTCATCCTTCGTCCAGGAACGTCCTGAAGGATTATGCGGATTGCAAAGGATCAAAAGCTTTACATTCGGCTCTTGAAGCTTCCTTTCAAGATCATCGAAGTCCATTTCATAACGTCCGTTTTTTTCTATTAATGGATTATGTAAAACGTTGCGGCCGTTTCTTTTCACCATGTCAAAAAACGGAGGATAGACGGGCGGCTGCACGATCACGCTGTCACCCGGTTCTGTATACGCTTGGACGGCGATGCCGAGAGCGGTTACAATGCCCGGGCTGAAGGTGATTGCTGACGGATCGATTTCCCAGCCGTGTCTTCGGCTGAGCCACCCTGCGACAGCTTCCTTCGTGGCTGCATTTGGAGACGTGTATCCAAATACACCGTGCTCGATGCGCTGTTGCAGCGCATCAATGACTTCTTGAGGCGCGCGAAAATCCATATCCGCCACCCACATTGGCAGCGCGTCTTTCACGCCGAACAGCTCCTCGGTCAAATCCCATTTGACGGACTGGGTTCCCAGTCTGTTTTGTTCTGTATTAAAATCCATGATCTCACCTCATGTCTCTTTCATATGTAATACATTAACGATCATGAAAAGAGATTGCAATGGTTAAGCAAGAAAAATGAAAAGGGAAAAAACGAGCTTTTCTTCCCGGACACCTCGATCCTTGTGGTACAATAGCCGTGTATAATTACACGTTAAGCGGTGATAAACATGGAAGAAAGTCAAGCAGCAGCGCAAATCATCCAAATGATAAAAAAATGGGACCCTTTTCAGGCCGGAGGGGATTTCTACGAAACGGAAGCGGCGGAAATCGTCCAGGCCGTCTATACAGAAGATGATCCCGAGCGGCTTGGAAAAGCGATTCAAACCATTTTTGACGTATCGTTTGACAAAGAGCTGCCTTTGGAGGATTGCAAAAAGCTGGCGGAGCGGCTGCTCGTCATTAAAGACAGCAGCACCTGCTGATATCATATGAAAGCACCCGGTTAAGGCCAAGCCTTGTGTGCCGGAAAACGAAAAGCCGCCGGTGTTCCGGCGGCCTCAGATTGTTGACAAAATCCTAAAACGATTTAAAGTTTTAGGATTTTGTCATCCATTCAGCGTGACCCGTCTAGGAAGGCCTGGCATCAGACTTTCACAGGACGTGATGACGGCGGTGTTCAGGCAGTACGGGCCGTTAGCCGCCGTTCCTTGAGACCTGACGACGAATGCGAAGGTTTGTCGACACGCTGAAGCCGCCTTGATGGGCGGTTTTTTTTATGTGAGGACAAACTCTGCGATCCTATCTGACACGTAATCGGGGTTTTCTTCCGGAACGAGATGCCCGGTATGCTGCAAAGAATAAAACGTGGAATCAGGCAAATCCTGATGCAGCCTTTTTCCGATCTGAACCGGGACGATGCGGTCTTCCTCACCCCATATTAAAAGGGAGGGGGTTTCGATCTTTTTTAAATCGTCGGGTGTTAAATCTCCTTCGCGATGGCGGATGAGCCGGGCGAGCGCCCTGAAAATCTGGTCGTCGAGAAACGGCTTCAAATAGCCGTCGATCATTTCCTGATCGATCAGATTACTGTCATATACGACGTTCCGCAAATTTTTCAGCACGCCTTGTTTGGACAGCCAGCGTTTAATGTACAAATAAAAGTACGGAATGTGGCTTCCGAAAACAAGCGAACGGGGCGACCGCTTCAAATACCCGGAACTGCACAGCAGCACGACCTTTTTAAACAATTCTGGCCTTTCTTTTACGGCATAAAGCGAAATTTGCCCGCCCATCGAATGGCCGACCAGGATGGCCTCGCTAATCGTGAGCTGTTCAATCAAATCGATGACCACCTTGGCCATATTCCTGTAGGTATAAATAAAAGTCTGCGATTTTTCCGATTGACCGAACGGAGGCAGGTCAATGGCGATGATGTTAAATTCATCCTTTAATAAAGGAATGATTTTTCTGTAGCAAAACGAAGACGAAAGAAATCCGTGTATTAAAATCAGCGTTGTTTTTCCGGGATTATCATAATGTTCGTAATAGATATCGACCCCTTGTATCTTCTGTGTCGAAGGTTTTGTTAACAGCATGATAAAAATCACTCCGAATGGTTTTGTTTCAGCACTAACGTAAACTAACTGCACATCGTCAGCCAGTCTTTCATATCGTACCCGAAAAAATTTTTTTCACGCGATTTTTTCCGGACTTACATTCGCAAAAAATCGTGCTATAATAATCAGAAGATTTCTCGACATAAAAGGTGTGAAGCAGATGAAGCTAACAGAAAAGGAAACCGAAATACTCGAAATATTAGAGGAGAACAGCCGCCTGAATCCGGAAACGATTGCGAAAATGGCGAATATTTCTCAGGAAGAAACAAAGGCCATCATCGAAAAGCTTGAAAAAGAAAAGGTAATCATCGATTATTCGGCGATGATCGACTGGCGGAAAGTAGACGGCCATGAAGGCGTGACGGCGATGATCGATGTCAAAGTGACGCCGAAGCGCGGCGTCGGGTTCGATGAGGTGGCAGAGCGCATCTACAGGTTTGATGAAGTTGAATCCGTTTACTTAATGTCAGGTGTTTATGATTTGTCTGTCGTCATCCGCGGCAGAACGATGTCGGATATTTCTCACTTCGTATCGGAAAAATTATCGACGCTTGAATCTGTCGTATCAACAACCACCCACTTTATTTTAAAGAAATACAAGCACGACGGTAAAGTTTTTGACTCCGGTAATGATGACAAAAGAATCGTGGTGTCTCCTTAACATGAGAGCAACCTATGTATCAAAAGCAGCACAGCAAATCAAACCGTCCGGCATCCGCAAGTTTTTTGATCTTGCGTCAACGATGGAGGGCGTGATTTCTTTGGGGGTCGGGGAGCCTGATTTTGTAACGGCATGGAATGTGAGGGAAGCGAGCATTCTATCGCTTGAACAAGGCTACACCTCCTATACCGCCAATGCCGGTCTGCCTTCTTTAAGGAGGGAAATCAGCGCTTATTTAAATAAACGCTTTCATCTTGACTATTCCCCGGATGACGAGCTGATCGTGACAGTAGGGGCAAGCCAGGCGCTTGATATCGCGATCAGGGCAATACTCGACCCGGGAGATGAAGTGCTGATTCCAGAGCCTTGTTTTGTCGCCTATGAAGCTCTCGTCGCGTTGGCCGGGGGAAATCCGGTCCATATTCATACGAACGCCGAGCGCGGATTCAAAGCGCGACCTGAAGATTTTGAAGCCGCCCTTACGGAAAAAACGAAAGCGATCATTCTTTGTACGCCGTCAAATCCGACCGGGTCTGTTTATTCGAGAGAAGAGCTGGAAGAGATCGCGGATTTTGCGGAAAAGCAAGATCTCATCATTATTGCCGACGAAATTTATGCGGAGCTCACCTATGACGAAGCATTTACGAGCTTTGCCGCGATCAGCGGAATGAAAGAGCGGACGATTTTGATATCCGGCTTTTCGAAAGGCTTTGCCATGACGGGCTGGCGTCTCGGGTATGTCGCGGCTCCGGCTTTTTTAAGGGACCCGATGCTGAAAATCCACCAATATTCGCTGATGTGTGCGCCGAGCATGGCGCAATTTGCTGCTGAAGAAGCGCTGAAGAACGGTTTGGATGATGTGGAAAAAATGAGAAAAAGCTATCGCCGCAGAAGGAACCTTTTTGTAGACGCATTAAATGAGATGGGGCTGGACTGCCACCATCCGGGAGGCGCTTTTTACGCATTCCCGTCGGTCAAAAAAACCGGCATGACGTCAGAAGTGTTTGCCGAAGAACTTCTCATGAAGGAAAAAGTCGCCGTCGTTCCCGGAAATGTATTCGGTTCGAGCGGCGAAGGCTACATCAGATGCTCGTATGCATCATCGCTTGAGCAGCTTCAGGAAGCGCTCGTCAGAATGAAGCGGTTCGTTCAAAGCATATAGACAAAAAAATGCGAAACCTTGACAGGTCCGCATCCAAAATAAGGGGGGAATACTAGAAAGCCTAATTATTCTCAGTATTCCCTTTTTCTTTGGGCTGTAAACATATATTTGCAAAAAAAGTTTTTTTGCTTATAAATGACTTGTATGATATAATTTTTTATTGCGTATAAAAAGAGATTAAATTCATAAGATTTAGGAGTTGTTAGGTATGACAGCAAAATTTGAAGTGGGCAATGTTTACACCGGAAAGGTGACTGGATTACAGGCGTATGGAGCGTTTGTAGCCTTAGATGAAGAAACTCAGGGACTCGTGCATATTTCTGAAGTAACGCATGGCTTCGTTAAAGATATCAATGAACATTTGGCAATCGGCGATGAAGTGCAGGTGAAAGTTCTTTCTGTAGATGAAGAAAAAGGAAAGATCAGTCTTTCCATCCGCGCGACACAGGTAGCTCCTGAACGTAGAGAAAACAAGCCTAGAAAGCAAAAGGCCGCTCAAGCGGAAGAAGCTACTACTCCTCAAGGGTTCAACACGTTGAAAGATAAGCTTGAAGAGTGGATTGAGCAGTCAAACAGAAAAGATTTAATTAAAAAATAAGGCGACAAAAAATAACTCCGGTTAAAAACCGGAGTTATTTTTATATCTGCATATTTTAGCGCATTTCAGGCTCTTTGGCGTCTTCACGAACGGTCTCCTCGTTAGGTTTAAATAAAAGCCCGAGGTTGATTAAACCGGCAATTCCGACAAGCGCGTAAATCGTCCGGGAAATGGCGGAGCCTGGACCTCCGAAGATGGCTGCGACCAAATCAAATTGAAAAAAACCAATCAGTCCCCAGTTAATTGCCCCGATGATCGTAAGTACCAATGCGATTCGTTGAAGCGTACTCATGTATTTGTGTTCCTCCTTTTTCATATCATGAAACATTTATAGATTGTGACGGTTTTGGAAAGTTTATGCGTAGAAGAGCAGATCGCTTTACACGGCGGAAGGTCTTTCAAGATAATATGGATAAAGGAGGAGATTGCATGGACAGCTTTACATATTGGAATCCCACAAAACTCATTTTCGGACGCGGCGAAGTCGAAAAGCTTGCCGATGAGGTCAAACAATACGGCCGAAACGTGCTGCTTGTTTACGGAGGAGGCAGCATTAAACGAAACGGTTTATATGATCAAGTCGTTTCCATCCTCGAAAAAGCGGGGCTGAATGTTCATGAACTGGCAGGCGTTGAGCCGAATCCACGGGTCGCAACCGTCAATAAAGGCGCAAGACTCTGCAAGGAACACGATATCGACTTTCTTTTGGCGGTCGGAGGCGGAAGCGTCATCGACTGTACAAAGGCAATCGCTGCCGGTGCAAAATATGACGGAGACGCCTGGGATATCGTTACGAAAAAACACATTCCGACCGAAGCGCTGCCGTTCGGCACCGTTTTGACATTAGCGGCGACAGGTTCGGAAATGAACTCGGGGTCCGTGATTACAAATTGGGAAACCAATGAGAAGTACGGATGGGGCAGCCCGCTTGTTTTCCCTAAATTTTCGATCCTCGATCCGGTCAACACGTTCACGGTTCCTAAAGACCATACGATCTACGGCATCGTCGATATGATGTCACACGTGTTCGAGCAATATTTTCACCATACAAAAAATACGCCATATCAGGACCGGATGTGTGAATCCCTGCTGAAAACGGTGATTGAAACAGCTCCGAAGCTGATCGAAGACCTTGAAAACTACGAGCTGCGCGAAACGATCCTCTACACGGGCACAATTGCGCTCAATGGCATGCTGTCAATGGGCGCGCGCGGAGACTGGGCAACCCACAATATCGAGCACGCCGTGAGCGCAGTGTACGACATTCCGCATGCCGGGGGGCTTGCGATCCTGTTCCCGAACTGGATGAAGCATACGCTCTCTGAAAATGTCGGCCGCTTTAAACAGCTTGCCGTCCGCGTGTTCGATATTGATGATGCGGGTAAAACAGACCGTGAAATCGCGCTTTCAGGCATTGAAAAGCTTTCTGAATTCTGGACCAGCCTAGGTGCGCCGAACCGCCTCGCCGATTACGGCATCACCGATGAAAAGCTGGACCTCATTGCTGACAAAGCGATGGCAAACGGCGAATTCGGCCGCTTTAAAACATTGAATAAAGAAGACGTGTTATCGATTTTGAAGGCTTCTTTGTAAAAGCGAAAGGAAAACGGCTCGGGAAGGACCGTCTCTTCCCAGGCCGTTTTTTGTTCGCCATTTTGACAAAAATCAATCAGTTCCTTTAAACAATCGTTTTTTCCGGGCCGGAGATATGCCATTTACCCTTTTTCATCACTTGATTTCACAATGGAGTTCATATAAAGTGAAAAGGGAAAAGGCTGTCGCCGAAAATCGACATGTCAGACCCCCGGCTTTACTTAAAATGAAAGCGCTGGCGGGATATCTGAACAAAACAGTGAGTACTGGAGGTTTATTATCATGACGCATGTCCGTTTTGATTACTCAAGAGCATTGCCTTTCTTTAAAGAACAGGAGCTTACATATCTGCGCGATTTCGTAAAAGTCGCCCACCACTCCATTCATGAAAAAACAGGTGCTGGAAGCGACTTTTTAGGCTGGGTCAACCTTCCGACAGATTATGACAAAGAAGAGTTCGCCCGCATTAAAACATCCGCTGAAAAAATTAAAAACGATTCAGACGTTCTGCTCGTCATCGGAATCGGCGGTTCATACCTCGGAGCGAGAGCTGCGATCGAAATGCTGAACCATTCATTCTACAACGTATTGCCGAAAGGAAAACGGAAGACGCCTCAGGTGATTTTCGTCGGCAATAATATCAGCTCTTCTTATATGAGAGAAGTAATGGATCTTCTTGAAGATGCCGATTTCTCAATCAATGTCATTTCCAAATCTGGAACAACGACAGAACCGGCGATTGCTTTCCGGATCTTCCGCAAGCTTCTTGAAGAAAAGTACGGAAAAGAAGAAGCAAAACGCCGCATTTATGCAACGACTGATAAAGCGCGCGGTGCATTAAAAACGCTTGCTGATGAAGAAGGCTATGAATCGTTCATTATTCCTGACGACGTCGGCGGCCGCTACTCTGTCTTGACTGCGGTAGGTTTATTGCCGATCGCCGTAAGCGGAGCCGATATTGACGAAATGATGAAAGGTGCGGCCGATGCCAGCAAAGACTTTGCTTCCTCAGAGCTTGAAGACAATCAGGCGTACCAATATGCCGCCGTCAGAAACATCCTTTACAATAAAGGCAAAACGATCGAAATGCTGATCAACTATGAGCCTGGCCTTCAGTACTTTGCAGAATGGTGGAAACAGCTGTTTGGAGAAAGCGAAGGAAAAGACGAAAAAGGCGTTTATCCGTCGTCTGCCAACTTCTCAACTGACCTTCACTCTCTTGGACAATACGTACAAGAAGGAAGAAGAGACATGTTTGAAACGGTGTTGAACGTTGAGAAGCCGAGACATGAGCTGACGATTGAAGAGGCGGAAAATGACCTTGACGGCTTGAACTATCTTGCCGGAAAAACGGTTGATTTCGTCAATAAGAAAGCGTTCCAGGGCACGATGCTTGCACATACGGACGGAAACGTACCGAACCTGATCGTTAACGTACCTGAAATGAACGCCTATACGTTCGGATATCTTGTCTACTTCTTTGAAAAAGCCTGCGCGATGAGCGGCTACCTGCTTGGCGTCAATCCGTTTGACCAGCCTGGGGTGGAAGCGTACAAAGTGAACATGTTCGCCCTTCTCGGCAAACCGGGCTTTGAAGAGAAAAAAGCCGAGCTTGAGAAGCGTTTGAATCAATAAAATCTTCATATGAGCGTCCCGCCGTGTATAACATGGCGGGGCGCTTTTTTGTTTTTGAAAAAGCCCCTGTCAGGCATAGTGAACAGCCTCTTAAGAAATACTAAATGTAATGAATTAGGAGGAGAAAAATGGACTTTGTTTTTAAAGTATTTTTTCTAATTTTAGCAGGCATGTGCCTGGTGAGGATTTCAAGCAGACCAGATGACGGTCGCACCAACCGTTGTTACGGTTTTTTTGATAGGTACGATGATTGTCCAGCCGATCGTTCGGGACGGCAACAGCGTCTGGGAAAACGATTGCTTCCGTAACTATCTTTATTTTCACGCTGATGGTCATCGATTTTTTGAGATTTAATTTTTTTGAAACCATGATTTCCGAAAACAGCCGTTATCCACGGACAGCTGCATGAAAAAAACCTCAAAAAACACAAAATGACCGTTGATCAGTTGGAAATGCAGGATTTCAAAAATATTTGATGTAAAGACAGCGACTCTTGACAGAACAGCTTAATTGGTTATGAGTAAACTTTTGCAAAACGGGCTCACCGCAGGACAAAATGTCACGATTTATTCAAAGAAATCTGACGAACATCGGAAAGAATTCAAAAAAAACAGCAGCAGCTTTTAACATGACATTTATCGGAAAGGGGTTTTAACATGATCAGCATACCTTCTGAACTCGAAAATCGTTCGTTTTCGCTTTACCATCTTGAACAAACGCTGAAGCCGCTCGGGTTTATCATCGGCGGGGGCTGGGAGTATGACCGCGGCTTTTTTGATTATAAACTCGACGACGCGGACGGCTACCTTTTTTTGCGGCTGCCGTTTGAAGCTGAAGACGGGCAGCTTGATTCGCAAAACGCGACTGTCCAACTGGGCCGGCCTTTTTTGCTCCGTCACGTCTATCAGGAGGCGCTTGATGATCATGTGACACAGGGAAATGTCCGGGCGTCTTTTGACCAGTTTGCCGAACCGAAGAAAAAAGACGCCGATATTCCGGACGTGTATGTAGAGCTAGGGCGTTCTTCGGTAAAGGATCTCGAAAAAGCCCTGTTGTCTTAAAGCGACAGCAGTTTATCCGTTTTCTTTATCGTGTAAGAAAATGAAGGGGATAAAATCGGGCCGTCTTTTTGCTGCACGCCGATAATTAAAATGTGCTCATTCATAAAATGGCTGACCGCCTCCTGAAAAGAACTGCCCGCCATCCGGTCAGGCACGGGAATCGCATGAATTTTCAAATGAACGTCTGCCTCTTGAAAGAGCGGGTCAGAAAGCTGATTTTTGATGAGAAAGTGCCGGAGCATCGCCGTTTTTAAAAGCTCCGCCGTGCTGAAAATTTGATTGGCTCCCGCGCGCTCGGCATTTTTTCTTTGTCTTTCTGTCAATATTTCGACCAGGCAATAGACCGACGGATTGAGCCCTTTCACCGCAAGCAATGTCAAGATCGACTGCATATCCGCATCTGCTTCGTTTTTATGCTGGTCTGCCGTGATAAACACGATCTCCGCCTCTTCAATGTTTGCTTTTTGCAAAACGGCGTCATCTGCTGCATACCCCCGGATGAAATGGATGTTTTCCAACAGGGGCCCTTCCCTCAGCGTTTCATCGATCAGAACGATCGTTTTGTTTGTATCAGCGGATTGCAACGTCCTCATTAATTTATTCGCTTTTTCGTTCCAGCCGATCAAAATCATATGGCCGCGTCCCTTGTAATTCACTTTGCCTTCTGCATAGCGCTGCTGTTTATGGAAAGCGGCCGTTGCCATCGTCGCAAAATATGCCGTGACAAACGCCGCTCCCAATAACACGAGCAGCATGCCGACGATTTGCCCGGCAGGGGTTTTGGGAACATAGTCGCCGTAGCCGACCGTAGAAACGGTAATCAGCGCCCACCAGATTCCTTCAAAAACGTTTGGAAATTGTTCAGGCTCCACCAATGAAATGAGCTGTCCGAATAATATGATCAGCAAAATGATAATAGTCGCGATGCGGAGAGAAATCGGCCATCTGAGCCACCCGATAAACACGCGGTTTGATTTCACGATTTTTCACCATCTTTCAAAAGAGAAAAGGATAAAATTTCTTTTATGATCGCATTTAATTTTTGATTAATGCTTTCCTTCCCGTATTGCTCGATCGCCTGCTTAATAACGTCAGCCGTTTCATCTTCATAGTCGATCAGGGGCTCGTCCTTTACCGATTCATTATAAAGGAGAATAAATGCATCAAGTCCTTCATTCATTTTGTCTATTGCTGTGCTGAGCTGTTCTTTTTCCTGGTCTGTTACTTTCACCGTGTCACCACCCCGAAATGCGTTTTTTTAATCAGTATATCCCTCTTTTGTGAAAATTTTTCAGGTCATAACACTCCGCGCTTATGCGGACAATAAATAATGTCATTCTTGAAATATACATGTTGTGCCCCGGCATATTGATTCTTGTCTTTCCATACACTGTTACAAAACGAGTGAGGGATGAGAGACGAATGTCGTGTCTGGCGAGACTCATCATGATGCTGATCGGGTTCCACCTGATGGCCGGGGCGTCCGTTCAATTTGTTTTTGATTTAAATGAGGTTCATCATTCCTCAGACGGGGTGTTCTGGATGGAGTTTTTTAAGGAGCTGGTGACGAGGCCGCCTTTATATGTAATGATTTCGGGGATGGTGTTTTTGTTTATCGGGGTGTGCTTCCCGCAAAAAAGCAGGTGATGCACTTTTCTGTACAAAAAAGGATCCCTCAAATAAAATATATTTAATATTACGATAAAAAAACTATTTAGCATAAAGAGGGAAGATGATTGCATGAGCATGATTTTTTACTTGTTGACATTTGCTGCATTAGGTTTGTCGATTTGGGCACAATTTAAAGTAAAGGGCAACTTTGAAAAATATTCAAAAGTAGAGGCCTCAAGCGGGAGAACTGGAGCGGAAGTGGCCAGACATATTCTTGACCAAAACGGCCTTTACGATGTGCCGGTTGAACCGGTAAGTGGAACCTTGACAGACCATTACGACCCGACGACACGCGTCGTGCGCTTGTCAGAACCTGTATACTACGGCCGTTCGATCGCAGCGATTTCCGTTGCGTCTCATGAAGTCGGACATGCCCTGCAGCATCAGGAATCATACGGCGCGCTTGTGTTAAGACATAAAATCTTTCCGATCGCAAACTTTGCTTCAGGCGTGGCGCCATTCCTGTTCCTTGGCGGTATGCTGCTCAGAAGCTTTAATTTGATCGGTCTCGGCATCATTTTATTTTCAGCGGCCGTATTCTTCCAGCTCGTGACCCTGCCTGTTGAATTCAACGCAAGCTCCAGGGCGAAGAGGATTATCGTCTCAGAAGGAATGATCCGCAACAATGAAGAAAGAGGCGTAAGCAAGGTGCTTGGTGCCGCTGCCTTGACGTATGTTGCCGCAGCGCTCGTTTCATTGTTCGAATTGCTGCGCTTTGTGGCGATTTTCCTGTCCGGTCGTAATGATGATTAACCTTTAGTCAGAGGAGGTGACCCCTTACCATGTTTGGTAAGGGTTTTTTTTGAATATCTTGAATGTCATACTCGTCATGCTTTTAATCGCAGCTACGGCTTTCTTTGTCGTCGCAGAGTTTGCGATTGTCAAAATTCGCGGCACAAGAATTGATCAATTGGTGGAGACCGGAGATACGCGGGCGATCGCAGCCAAAAGGGTCGTCTCAAACCTTGATGAATATTTATCCGCCTGCCAGCTCGGCATTACCATCACAGCTCTGGGGCTCGGCTGGCTCGGGGAATCGACGTTTGAGAAAATCATTCATCCGGTTTTTGCCTACGTCGGCATACCTGAAACGGTTTTAGGGGTCGCGTCGGTCGTAACGGCTTTTGTCGTTATTACCTTTCTGCATGTCGTCATTGGAGAACTTGCGCCGAAGACGATTGCGATTCAAAAAGCGGAAGCCGTCAGCTTATGGACGGCGAGGCCGCTTATTATTTTCTATAAGGTCATGTTTCCTTTCATTAAATTATTAAACGGGTCAGCCAGCGCGCTGGCGAAGCTGTTCGGCTTTCATTCGGTGAAGGAGCATGAAGTGGTGATCAGCGAGGAAGAGCTGAGGATCATGCTTTCCGAGAGCTATAAAAAAGGAGAAATCAACCAGTCGGAGTATAAATATGTCACCAAAATCTTCGAATTTGACAACCGGCTGGCAAGGGAGATCATGGTGCCGAGGACGGAGATTGCGGTGATTTCATCGGATCAGTCGATGAAGGAAGCGATTGAAACGGTCATGAATGAACGCTACACAAGATATCCGGTGATAAAGGATGATAAAGACCATATTATCGGCATCATCAACAGCAAGGATCTCTTTAAATCGTACTTTCTCGAACAGACGATTGACTTGTCCGAGCTGATGAGGCCGGTCATTAGAGTGATCGAAAGCATCCCCATTCAGGAGCTGTTGATCAGAATGCAAAAAGAACGCATCCACATGGCGATCCTTGTCGATGAATATGGAGGAACGGCCGGCCTTGTCACCGTTGAAGACATTTTGGAAGAAATCGTCGGGGAAATCAGGGACGAATTTGATCAGGACGAAATGCCGCATATCGTTAAAAAAGGCGAGCATCATTATATCATGGACGGCAAAGCGCTCATTGACGAGGTGAATGACCTGCTTCACATCGTAATCGAAAACGAAGAAGTCGACACGATTGGCGGATGGCTCCTCACGCAAAAAATGGAGCTCAAAAACGGCGATATTTTCCGTTCGGAGGGATGCGAATTTAAGATTCTTGACGCTGAGGATCATCATATTCGCTTTGTCGAAGTCAAAAAAACGGATTTTTAAGTTGCGGGATCGTGCGGCTGCTTTTTTAGTTCTATAGCCACTGTTTGCTTTCTGTCTGAAGGGGAATGTGAAAAAGATAAGAAGATCTATTCATGGAAATCATGACTTTTTGCGAATGTGCCGTTGTCCAATCTCTTTTATAATATCGTCTGTACATCATATAAGGAGGTTTGGAAAACGTGAACAGACATGCCGTAAAATCGTTTCTTCTATTTGGCATCGCATGCATTATGTTATTGGCGGGGCCGCTGACGGCCTTGGGCGCTTCGTCCTCAACCCCGTCAGACAAAATGTATTTTAAAAACAAAAAATACTACATTTTCAACAATATATGGGGAGCTGATCAAGTCAGCGGCTGGTGGCAGACCATTTATCATAACAGCGATTCCGATTTAGGCTGGGTATGGAATTGGCCGAGCAGCACAAGTTCTGTGAAGGCGTATCCGTCGATTGTCAGCGGTTGGCATTGGACCGAAGGCTATACGAAAGGAAGCGGATTCCCGACCCGTCTGTCGGATCGAAAAAATATCAACACAAAAGTCAGCTATTCGATCAGTGCGAACGGAACGTATAATGCCGCCTACGACATTTGGCTGCACAACACGAATAAAGCGAGCTGGGACTCTGCTCCAACCGATGAAATCATGATTTGGCTGAACAATACTAACGCCGGGCCGTTAGGTTCATACGTCGAAACGGTTTCAATCGGCGGCCACAAATGGAACGTGCATAAAGGATATGTAGATTCAGGGAACGGCAAGGGCTGGAATGTGTATTCCTTTGTCAGAACATCAAATGTTCAAAGCGCAAGCTTAAACATCCGCGACTTCACAAACTACCTCGCCGGTTCAAAGAAATGGCTCTCTAAAACCAAATATGTCAGCAGCGTCGAATTCGGAACGGAAATTTTCGGAGGGACGGGACAGATTAACATTTCCAATTGGGATGTCACGGTCCGCTAAAAGATGATACAACCGCTCTTTTAAAAGGGCGGTGATTTTTTTGCGCTTTTTACTATATATATCAAACGAAATAACCGATAAGGGGTGTGCTGATGACAAGGGCATGGTGGAAAGAGGCGGTTGTTTATCAAATTTATCCGCGCAGCTTTATGGATTCAAACGGAGACGGTATCGGGGATATTAACGGAATCAGGGCAAAGCTTTCTTATATAAAAGAACTGGGGGCTGACGCCATTTGGATTTGTCCCATTTTTGATTCGCCGAATGCCGATAATGGCTATGATATTAGAGATTATCAAAGCATCTTAAAAGAATTCGGGACGATGGACGATTTTGACGCCTTATTGTCTGAGGCCCATCAGCTCGGCATGAAGCTTGTCATCGATCTTGTCATCAACCATACCAGCGATGAGCATCCGTGGTTTATCGAATCAAGGGCTGATAAAGAATCGCCGAAACGCGACTGGTATATTTGGAGGGACGGGAAAGACGGCGGTGAACCGAATAATTGGGAAAGCATATTCGGCGGCTCCGCCTGGACGTATGATCGTCAAACTGATCAATATTACCTGCACGTATTTGCGGAAAAACAGCCTGATTTGAATTGGGAAAACAGCGGCATGCGCCGCGCCGTATACGGGATGGTGAACTGGTGGCTTGCAAAAGGAATAGACGGTTTCAGGGTGGATGCGATTTCCCATATTAAGAAAAAGGAAGGGCTCCCAGACCTGACCAATCCGAATGATCTTCCCTATGTACCCTCCTATGATTATCACATGAATGTTGACGGGATTATGAAATTCCTTCGGGAGCTGAAGCAGGAAACGTTTGCGAAACACGGGCACATCATGACGGTCGGGGAAGCAAACGGGGTTAAAGCGGATGAAGCGGCAGAATGGGCCGGCGAGAAAAACGGGATGTTCAACATGATTTTTCAGTTCGAGCATCTCGGCCTTTGGGACATTGAGGCAGGAGCGCAAATCGATATCGTTGAACTGAAACGCATCTTGTCATGCTGGCAGACCAGCCTTGAAGGGGTGGGATGGAATGCGCTTTTTACGGAAAACCATGATCAGCCCCGCTCTGTTTCGGTATGGGGGGATGACGGGACATACAGAAATGAGAGTGCGAAAGCCCTGGCTGCTATGTATTTTTTGATGAAGGGTACTCCTTTTATTTATCAGGGGCAGGAAATCGGAATGACGAATGTTGCGTTTTTCGATATCGAAGATTATGACGACATTTCCGTAAAACTTTATTATGACAGTCAAAGACAAGCCGGCAGATCGCACGAAGACACGATGAAAGCGATTTGGAGGAGGAGCAGGGATAATGCGAGGACGCCGATGCAATGGACGGATTCCGGCAATGCCGGCTTTTCAAGCGGAACGCCGTGGCTGCCCGTTAATGAAAATCATCGCTTGATCAATGTCGCCTGCCAGCAGCAGGACCCGGATTCGATCTACCATTTCTACAAACGGATGATCGCCATCAGGAAACGACATGATGTGTTCATTGACGGCGCGTTTGAACTCATCCTTGCGGAGGACCCGCAAATTTTTGCCTATTTGCGCAAGCTTGAAGGAGAAACCGCGCTAGTGATGGTAAATCTCAGTCCGGATTCCGCGCTTTACCGTCATCCCGCTTACCCTTTATCAAGCGGCGGACTCTTGCTTTCCAATATGGATATAAAACCTCATCAGCATCTGACTTCGTTTATGATGAAGCCTTATGAAGCACGGGTTTATGTCCTGCCAAAACAGGAGATCGGCAATTGACAGCGAATTGAAGATGAAAGAAAGGAGCAGATTGACATGTTGAAAAAAATAGCCATTCAGACGAACAAGCGGGATGAAATGCTCGATATCACTGACGAAGTGCAGACATTTATCAGCGAAGAAGAAGTGTCTAGCGGCGTTGTTATCGTCTATTGCCCGCATACGACGGCGGGCATCACGATCAACGAAAATGCCGATCCCGATGTAAAACGGGATATGCTGAGGCGGTTTGATGAAGTATATCCATGGGAACACCGGCTTGACCGCCATATGGAAGGAAATACGGCGGCACATATGAAGTCGAGTACAGTCGGTGCGTCGCAGCATATCATCATTGAAGACGGGAAGCTGGTGCTCGGGACATGGCAGGGGATTTATTTCTGTGAATTTGACGGTCCGAGATCCAGGACGTGTTATGTTAAAATCATCGCCGGTTAAAAGGAGGAAATACGATGAATGAGTTCCATAAAGCGGTTATTGCTGGGGAGTGAATTTCATTCGTCGTCCAAGGAAGTGAAGCGGGCAACCACGCGGCTTTCGCACTGGGCGCAAGGGCGCCCAAGCAGGAGCGGCTTTTTTGATATGCGTTGAAGCGGAACGCCTGCCGTATACAAACAACAATTCTGAAACCGATACAAGGCTGACAAAGCTGTTTTCAGGAAAGCCGGCAAGGGGCATCGTCAACCAGGACGGGCAATATGACGAAGAGGGTACACTGCCGTATCCCGTTCAAAACGCATTGACAAAACCGGTGAGAAAACAGGCGCTCCTTTAAGAAAATCCGGAAAACATGTCCCTATGGTGCAGTCAGGGAGTGCAGGCGGTGAGCAGGGAAACAACCGTAAAGGGACTGCTGGATCAGCTTCCCTGCCGTCCGGGCTATCTAATCATCTGGTATAACGCCGGAATATCAACCCGCGTGGTTTGGCTAAGAAGATGGGCGGACGTCTGTGCTCCGGGCTTTCTCAGCCGGTTCAGCTTTTCAATGATGCTTCCCGCACTCAAAATGCCTAAGCCGTGTGCCGCATATTGGTCATTGCCTAAAAAAATGGCGTTTTCCCCGCGCCATTGGGGTCTTGACGGGTCGAAATCGGGATTTTGAAAATACAGGCAATCTCCCGGAAGAAAATCGTTCCCTTTTTCGGTGTAGATCGGCAGCTTCTCATAATGCCAATCATATAAAATGATCCTGTCATAATGTCTGTCAAAAGCCTGATCGCCGATCGTCCTGACCAGCGCCATATAAAAGATGATGACGATCGCGGTCGCACATTCAAACGCGTAAAGAGAACCGCTTCCAAAAATGTTTTTAATCGCATTGGAAGCGGACGCTCTGTACCTCAATTCTAAAGCTCCTTCCGGCGTCACCCTCCAGAACGCCTCATTGCCATACGTCTTTGAAAAAGTGGCAAACTTTGCTCCGCTGTTGATCAGCGCTTTAGCCGATTCGACGGTATGTTCCCTGAAGCTGAGTTCGAACAGCAGCTCGCGAACCGCATCATATCTATACTGTGCAGGCATTGAAATCATCTGGTTGACGATGTTCTTTTGCATTTGGCTGATGTTCAGTTTCTCCGCGTCTTCCGGGCGAAGCCAATATCCTGAAATATTGATCATAAAAAGCACCCTTTTTCCTTTTTTATTATCGTATGCCTAAAGCTTGGGCAGGGGAAACGGCGGCATCGATTCGCGAAAGAGCTGTTTTTTGAAAATTCCTTTTTTTCTTTTTCGATGTAAAAACGGGCCCCTTCTCCGATATTAAATGAGTAAATCGATGAAAAAGGGGTAAGGAAAATGAAAAGGGTATTGGATTGGATCAAGCGTCCGTCTATTTCAAAAAGATTAGTGTTCTCATTTATTCTGGTTTTGACAGTCCCGATTCTCGTTCTTGCGGCAAGCTCGTATTATACGGCCAGCAGCACGCTTAAAGACGAGATCATGAGGAGCGCCAAAGATAATGTCGATGAATTAAGTGACATTATCAATCAAAATGTCGGAAGCAAGGAAACCGATGTCGCTTATTTTAGCGAATCGATCAATAAAAAGGCCTACACCGAAAAAGGACAGGCTTCTTTAAAAGAAAAATTTGAGCAGTACATTAAGCAAAACAAGGATGTCGAGCTTGTATACACAGGATCTAAAGAAAGCGCCTATACTCAATATCCGAATGCAAAACTGCCGAGCGGCTATAATCCGGTTGAGAGGGATTGGTATAAGCAGGCCGTTGAGAAAAAAGGCGAGACGATCGTCACCGAACCTTACAAGTCTGCTTCAACAGGCCATATGGTCATCACAATCGCCAAGCAAAACGACGATGGCTCAGGCGTTGTCGCGCTTGACATGAACATCGACCAGCTGATCGAATCGGCAAACAGCGTCAGCATCGGAAAAAGGGGATTTGCCTTTATTTCAAGCGCTGAACAAAAATACGTAGCCAACCCGAAAATCAAGGCCGGAACCGAAGTCGAATCAAGCTTGTCAGAGCAGATGTACGGCAAGGAAAAAGGTATGTTCACATACAATGATCAAGATCAGGAAATGCAGACGGTTTATACGACAAACAAGCTGACGGGCTGGAAAATCGGCGGAACGATGTTTACGGATGAAATAACAGATGCGGCACAGCCCGTTTTCAACATGGCAGCAATCGTATTGGCCGCCGCAATTGTCCTTGGCGGCATCCTTGTATACTTCATCGTCCGTGCCATCAGCAAGCCTTTGAATCAGCTCGTATCATCGGCGAAAAGCATCAGCAACGGCGATCTGACGCAGAAAATTGACGTCCGCTCAAATGATGAGCTCGGACAGCTCGGCACAAGCTTTAATGAGATGGCTGAATCGCTGCGTTCTCTGATCAGCGCCATTCAGGAATCGGTCGAGCATGTGGCGTCTTCTTCAGAACAGCTGACAGCAAGCGCAGATCAGACGAGCAAGGCGACGGAACACATCACACTGGCCATCGAGCAATTCTCAAACGGGGCCGAAAGCCAAAGTGAAAAAGTCGAGTCGAGCTCGCACAGATTAAGAAACATGGATGACAGGTTAAAGGATATGACCCGGGTATCTGAAGAGATAACAGATTCCTCGGTACAATCGACGAAAGTGGCCGAAACGGGCGGGAAGCTCGTGCAAAAAACCGTCGGCCAGATGAATTCAATCGATCGCTCAGTTAAACAGGCCGAAGGCGTCGTCAAAGGGCTTGAAGCCAAATCAAAAGATATTACGGCAATCCTGCGCGTCATCAACGGCATCGCCGATCAGACGAATTTGCTGGCGCTGAACGCTGCAATCGAAGCTGCACGCGCCGGGGAATCAGGCCGCGGATTTTCCGTCGTCGCTGAAGAAGTGAGGAAGCTGGCCGCCCAATCGGCAGGTTCTGCTAAAGAGATCGAAGATTTAATACAGAAAATCGTCAAAGAAATCGAACATTCCCTCACGATGTTCCAGTCGGTCAATCATGAAGTGCAGTCAGGGTTGAAAATCACCGAAGAAACCGAGGCCAGCTTCAAACATATTTATGACATGACAAATGAGATAGCCGGCAAGCTGCAAACGATGAACACAGCGGTCGAACATCTGTCAAAAGGCTCGCAGGACGTATCGGAAGCGGTCGGGGACATTGCCGAAGTCTCAAGAGAAAATACCGCCGGCATTCAGGACATCGCCGCATCTGCGGAGGAACAGCTGGCATCGATGGAAGAGATCAGCTCGTCCGCCGCGACGCTTGAACAAATGGCTGAAGAACTCCGCGACCTGACGAGAAAATTTAAGATTGAATAATAGAAGGAGCTGCCAGGCAGCTTCTTTTTGTTGCTTATTTTTAGAATCTTTCGAAATTCTTAAAAAGTTTTTTTATATACATAAACATGTTAATGGTCCGATATTAATTTCATGAATTTAGAAGCTAAAAGGAGTTATATCATATGAACAAATTATTGGAATGGATCAAACGTCCGTCGATTTCCAAAAAGCTGTTTTTAAGTTTTCTATTGGTTTTGACGGTTCCGATTTTGGCGCTCTCCTTCAGCGCTTATCAAACCGCGGGAAGCACCCTTGAAAGCGAAATTATGAGAAGCGCCCGCGACAATGTCGAACAGTTGAATGAAATCATTGATCAAAATATCGGAAAAAAAGAAAATGCGGTTTCATATTTCGGCGACTGGATTAATGAAAAGCTCTATAAAGAAAAAGGAAACGCTACGTTGAAGGAAAAGTTTGAGCAATACGCAAAGCTCAACCAGGATGTTGAAGCCATCTATACAGGCTCAAAAGACGGCCTGTTCGTCCGCTATCCTGAAGAAAAGATGTCAAGCGATTATAATCCTGTTGAAAGAGACTGGTATAAAAAAGCCGTTGAGAAAAAAGGCGAAGTGGTCGTAACAGATCCTTATAAGACCGCTTCAACAGGAACGACGGTTGTCACGATTGCAAAACAAACGGCAGACGGCTCAGGAGTCGTCGCGGTCAACATGAAAATAGATGATCTGATTAAAACGACGAAGCGTGTCAATATCGGAAAAGACGGGTTTGCATTTATTGCAAGCGCGGATAAAAAATATATCGCCCATCCGACAATCAAAGCCGGAACGGAAGGCCAGGGCGATTGGGTTACACAGATGTACGGCAAAGAAAACGGCTCATTTAAGTACACATTCGAAGGCAAAGAAAAGCAGATGGCTTTCACAACAAATAAATTAACCGGCTGGAAAATCGGCGGAACGATGTTCACAGATGAAATTACACAAGCGGCGCAGCCGGTCTTCAACATGGCCGTGATCATTTTAGCCGTCGCGATTGTGCTGGGCGCCATACTCGTCTACTTCATCGTCCGCGGCATCAGCAAGCCTTTAAATCAGCTCGTTTCATCGGCGAAAAGCATCAGCAGCGGCGATTTGACGCAGCAGATCGAAGTGAAGTCAAAAGACGAATTCGGTCAGCTTGGCTCGAGCTTTAACGAAATGGCCGAATCATTGCGCTCATTGATCAGCGTCATTCAATCGTCGGTTGACAATGTGGCCGCATCTTCTGAAGAACTCCACGCAAGCGCGGCGCAGACAAGCAAAGCGACTGAGCACATTACTATGGCGATCGAACAATTTTCGGACGGAAACGAAAGCCAGAAAGAAAAAGTGGAAGCAAGCGCGCATCAGCTAAATAAAATGAATCACGGGATTCATGACATGACAAAAACATCGGCAGCCATTACCGGTGTCTCCGTAAAATCAACCGAGATCGCCGGAAAAGGTGAGGAGCTCGTTCAACGGACGGTCGGCCAAATGAATTCGATCGACCGGTCTGTCAAACAGGCAGAATCTGTCGTCAAAGGGCTTGAAGCCAAGTCAAAAGACATTACAAGCATACTGCGCGTGATCAACGGAATTGCTGACCAGACGAACCTGCTGGCGCTGAACGCCGCAATCGAAGCAGCGCGCGCCGGAGAATCCGGCAGAGGCTTTTCAGTCGTTGCCGAAGAAGTGCGGAAGCTGGCTGCGCAGTCGGCAGGCTCAGCTAAAGAGATCGAAGACTTGATTCAGGAAATCGTCAAAGAAATCGACAACTCGCTGAATATGTTTAAATCGGTCAATCATGAAGTTCAGTCAGGGCTTGAAATAACCGATGAAACACAGTCGAGCTTCAGAACGATTTACGATATGACAAATGAAATCGCCGGCAAGCTGCAAACGATGAATGCAGCGGTCGAACAGTTGTCAATCGGCTCTCAGGAAGTATCCGGCGCCGTCGAAGAGATAGCAGACGTTTCCAGAGAAAGTTCGGCAAGCATCCAGGATATAGCCGCTTCAGCGGAAGAGCAGCTTGCCTCAATGGAAGAGATCAGCGCATCCTCTACGACCTTGGCGGAGCTTGCTGAAGAACTTCGCGATCTGACAATGAAATTTAAAATCGAATAACGAAAACACCCGGGCGTTCCCCGGGTGTTTTTTTGGCGAACCTCGATTATAAAAAATTAAAAAATCAATAAAAAGTTTTTTATAAGAATCCGATATTAAAAATATAAAAGAAAAGGGGTCAACAAGAATATGTCAAAAATGATAAATTGGATCAAACGTCCCTCAATTGCAAAGAAATTAATTCTTTCATTTTTGTTAATTTTAACCATTCCTATTATCGTGCTCTCTTACAGCGCCTATCATACAGCCAGCAGTACGCTTGATACAGAAATCATGAGCAATGCCCGAGAAAACGTAAAACAGCTCAATGACATTATCGATCAGAATATCAGCCAGAAATCGACGGCTATATCCTACTTCAGCGACTGGATTAAAGAAAGTACGTTTAAAGAGAAAGGCAACGCCACTTTAAAAGCAAAATTTGAACAGTACACCGAGTTGAATCAAGATGTTGAAGGCATTTTCGCCGGATCAAAAGACGGGCTGTTCGTCCGCTATCCGTTTCAGGAGATGCCGAGCGGCTATAATCCGGTTGATCGGGACTGGTATAAGCAAGCCGTTGCAAATAAAGGAAAAGTGGTCGTTACAAATCCTTATAAGACAGCGTCAACCGGAACGCTGGTCGTCACAATCGCCAAGCAAACGTCAGACGGCTCCGGGGTTGTGGCGGTCAATATGAAGATTGAAGCGCTGATTAAAGCAACCGACCGCGTCCAAATCGGGAAAAAAGGCTACGCCTTTATCACAAGCGCCGACAAAAAGTTCGTTGCCCATCCGACGAAGGAAGCCGGCACAGATATTGGAGACAGCAGCTGGTCCAAGCAAATGTATGCAAAAGACGAAGGCATCGCTAAATTCAACCTGGACGGCGACAAGCAGATGGCTTTTGCGACAACAAGCTGACGGGCTGGAAGATCGGCGGTACGATGTATACGAATGAAATCGAAGAAGCGTCCCAGCCTGTTCTGCATGCCGCTCTTATCACGCTGGCCGTTAGCATCGCAGCGGGCATCATCCTGATGTTCTTCATTATCAGATCGATCACAGGACCGTTAAGCGAGCTCGTTTCTTCGGCGAAAAGCATCAGCGGCGGCGATCTCACGCAAAACATCAACGTCCGTTCCAAAAACGAAATTGGACAGCTCGGCATGAGCTTTAATGAAATGGCTGAATCATTGCGCTCGCTGATCGGCGTTATCCAAACGTCCGTGGAAAATGTGGCTTCTTCTTCAGAACAGCTGACCGCAAGCGCAGATCAGACGAGCAAAGCGACAGAGCACATTACTATGGCGATCGAACAATTTTCAAACGGAAATGAAAGCCAAAGCGAGAAGGTCGAAACAAGCTCTCAGCAGCTGACTGAGATGAACAACAGACTGCTCGAAATGTCTAAAGTTTCCGCTGCGATTACCGATTCGTCCGTACAATCGACGCAAATCGCAGGTACGGGAGGAGATCTCGTCCAGCAAACGGTCGGACAGATGAATTCAATCGATCAGTCCGTGAAACAGGCGGAATCTGTCGTCAAAGGACTTGAAGGAAAGTCAAAAGATATTACGGCCATTCTTAGAGTGATCAACGGCATTGCAGATCAAACGAATCTATTGGCGCTCAATGCCGCGATTGAAGCGGCAAGAGCCGGCGAAGCCGGACGCGGCTTCTCGGTCGTAGCTGAAGAAGTGCGCAAGCTGGCAGAACAATCGGCATCCTCTGCAAAGGAAATCGAAGGCCTCATTCAGGAAATCGTTCAGGAGATCGGAAAATCGCTTGACATGTTCCAGGCCGTCAACCGCGAAGTTCAGTCCGGGCTTACGATTACGGACGAAACGGACAAAAGCTTTAAGCAAATCTACAATATGACGAACGAAATCGCCGAAAAGCTAAAGGACATGAACGCGGCTGTTGAACAGCTGTCAGCAGGGTCTGAGGAAGTCGCAGGAGCCGTTGAGGAGATTGCCGATGTTTCAAGGGAAAGCTCGGGCAGCATTCAGGATATCGCCGCCTCGGCGGAAGAACAGCTCGCTTCAATGGAAGAGATCAGTTCGTCCGCGGCAACGCTTGAACAAATGGCGGAAGAGCTCCGCGATTTAACGACAAAATTTAAAATTGAATAGCAAAAAGGGCTGCCGGACTTGTTTCCGGCAGCCTTTTCTTCAGGCTGATCATGCTTGATCGGCGGGGAAAACGAGGCCGATCTGTTTCCGTGCTTCATCCATGACGGATAACGTGGCAAGGGAGCGTTCGAACGTATTCAGCCGGGATTCAAGCCGGCCCTGTTTGATTAGACTGATGAACTCCTCTATTTCGTAAAACATGGCCGGTTTTTCGTCCGAAACCGTAATATCTTCGACTCTTCCGTCACGGTAGCGGATTTCGACTTTTTCAGGGCGGTGGATCTTATCGATAACGATTGACCCGTCTTCCCCTTGAATTTCAGCCGGCATGAAGGAATTGGATATTTTCGAATGCATCAAAACGGCTTCATGCTCCGGATATGTTAACAGAACCGTCCCTTCCCCGTCGGCGCCTGACTCGAGAATCAGACCGTTTGCTTTGACTTCGAGCGGCTTTCCGAACAGGACAACCGCCGGATGGACGCAATAAACGCCGATATCCATCAGCGAGCCGTTTGAAAAAGCGGGATTAAACGCATTTAACACGGTTCCGCTTTTATACGCGTCATACCGTGAAGAATATTGGCAATAGCTGGCCGTAAAGCGGCGGATTTTTCCGATTCGCGGCAAATGGTCGATGATGTTTGTAAAGTTTGGCAGAAATGTCGTTTTCATCGCTTCCATAAAAGCGACCTTTTGGATCTGTGCGGTTTTCACCATTGCTTCGGCCTCTTTCACATTGGATGCCAGCGGTTTTTCGCACAACACGTGCTTTCCGTTTTCCATGAACATGATTGCTTGTTCTTTATGCAAGGAGTTCGGACTAGCGATATAGACAGCGTCAATCAGATCGCTTTTCGCCATTTCTTCAGCATCTGTAAAAACCGCCGTAACGCCGTATTTTTGGGCGAACAGCCGGCCGCGCTCCTCCGACCTGGAATACACGGAAGTGAACTGAAAATCGTCCGCCATTCCGGCCGCTTCAAGAAAGCGGTCTGTAATCCAATTGGTCCCGATAACCCCAAACCGTACCATATCAAATCTCTCCCTTTCGCTTTGCTATACTTCATATTATACCGTAAATGCCGGACAAGCGCGGGCAAAGGGAGCGGCAAAAATGAAGAAGCTGCGTCGTATATGTATAAAGGTAAAAGCGGAAAAAAAGACCAAAATGCATACGGATTTTATTTTTCAGTATAGGAGGAATAGTGTACAATTTATAAAAAAGATCAAATATAATGGAGGATCGCCATGAACTCTTTGCATATGTGGGGCGGCAGGTTTAAACAGTTCTTTTTAGACAACAAATTCGTGCTGTTTTTGCTCGTCCTGCTGCTGATCGGATTGAACATCTTAGTATTTACGAAAGCGTCTTTTATTTTCACTCCTTTTATCGTTTTGGTTGAAACGGTCGCCCTGCCCGTTGTGCTGACGGGTGTCGCCTATTATCTGCTGAATCCGATCGTCGATTTTTTAGAACGGAAAAAGGTAAAAAGGATTTATTCGATCCTTCTTCTGTATATCGTGATTATCGGGCTTATTACGATCTCGATCGTCTCGGTGATTCCGCTTTTGAAAGAACAGATCACGAGCCTTGTCGACAATTTTCCAAGGTATGTCCATATTGTCGAAGACCAAATGAAACAGCTGATCGGAAGCCAGTTTTTCAACCAGGCCCAGCAAACGCTGAACATCAACTTGACGGATTTGGCCAGCAAAGTATCCGATCAGGCGAGCACGATATTAAACAGTACATTTACAGGCGTCGGAACCTTCATCGGCGCCGTGACGGAAATCGTGATTTCCATTGTGACGGTACCGTTTATCCTGTTTTATTTATTAAAAGACGGTAAAAAGCTGCCGCTGTTTATCTTAAAATTTGTCCCGACCCGTCTGCGGGAGCAGACGTATGTCGTCATGTCGGAAATGAATCACCGCCTGAGTTCCTATATCAGGGGACAGATCATTGTCAGCTTTTGCATCGGATGCCTGTTGTTCATCGGTTATTTGATCATCGGGCTCGATTATGCTTCACTGCTCGCGCTTGTTGCTGCCTGTACGAGCATCGTCCCGTATTTGGGCCCGACGATCGCGATCACGCCGGCGATTATTATCGCTTTGGTCACATCTCCGTTCATGCTCGTGAAGCTGATCATCGTCTGGACCGTTGTCCAGCTGTTTGAAGGGAAATTCATTTCTCCGCAGATTATGGGGAAAAATCTGCACATCCATCCGGTTACGATCATTTTTGTGCTTTTGACGTCAGCCAAGCTGTTCGGCGTCATCGGCGTGATCCTTGCCATTCCGGGATACGCCGTCATCAAAGTGGTGATCACGCATTTATTTGACTGGTTTAAACAGCGTTCAGACCTTTATGAAAAAGCGAACGGGGACAACGCATAATTCATCGGCATAAACGCCGTTCAAACATATATAAATGCCTATAAGAGACAAGTTTTAAAAATTTCGGCACAAAGAAGCGTGTCAAGCGAAGGGAAGGACTTATGAATATTTGGGATATCATTGTTGCAGTCATTTTAGGAATCGTTGAAGGTTTGACGGAATATGCGCCCGTTTCTTCTACAGGCCATATGATCATCGTCGATGATCTCTGGCTGAAGTCAAAGGAGCTCTTGACTCCGGAAGCGGCGAATACCTTTAAAGTCGTCATTCAGCTCGGCTCGATTCTGGCCGTCGCCATTGTGTTTAAAGACAGGATTCTTAATCTGCTTGGAATGAAGAAAAACATAACGGAAGCCCAAAAAGAAGGGAGCCGCCTGACGATCGCCCAAATCGCGGTCGGACTCGTTCCCGCGGCGGTATTAGGATTTCTATTCGAAGATTATATTGACGAGCATCTGTTCTCCGTCAAGACGGTGGCATTCGGCCTGATCGCAGGGGCCGTGCTGATGCTTGCCGCCGACTGGATCAACAAAAGAAAACCTGCCACAGATTCAGTCGACCGGATCACCTATAAACAGGCGTTCGGCATCGGACTCTTCCAATGTCTCGCCCTTTGGCCGGGCTTTTCAAGATCAGGCTCGACGATTTCCGGCGGCGTCATCTTCGGATTAAACCACAGGGCGGCCTCAGATTTTACGTTTATAATGGCGATGCCGATCATGGCGGGGGCAAGCCTGTTGTCATTGGTCAAAAACTGGGAATATCTCAGCACGGATCTTCTGCCGTTTTTTATCGCCGGGTTTATCAGCGCTTTTATTGTTGCTCTGTTTGTCGTCCGTTTCTTCCTTAAATTGATCAACAAAATTAAACTTGTTCCGTTTGCCATCTATCGGATCATTTTAGGGATCGTATTATTTGCTTTATTTCTGTAAGAGATGGAAGATCATCCCGCATCAGGCTGTAAGAAGAATGCTGCTGCGGCGGGCTTTCTTCGAATGCAAAACCGATTTCGTTTACGAAATCGGTTTTTATATAGGTCAATAGATTCGTATCCTAATATTTCCCACTGTTAAACAGCCTCCTGACTTACTATACTTGTAGGAGGGAGGAGATATTGAAATGTTTTTTGCTGTTGTTTTTTTATTGTTGATCATAGGATTAGTTCCTTTTTTATATAAAGCAAATCACAATACGAAAGATGTGAAAGTCAACACCATATCTGTCGATCGGGCAAAAGGCGACACTTTCAAGAAAAAGCTCAACATTCTTCATCTGTCAGATCTTCATTTAGAAAACATTTCGATTTCACCGAAGCAGATTCTTGACCTTGCAAAGAAAAAACAAGTCGATTTGATCGCGTTAACCGGCGATTTTCTCGATCGAAAAAGAAATATTCCTAAACTTGCAAACTACTTGAAAGCTCTTCAGAAGCTCAAACCCGCCTATGGCATGTACGCCGTATTCGGAAACCATGACTATATCCTGAAAGGCGAACACTTCGAAAAGCTGAAACGCGTATTGGAGGAAAACGGGTGTGTCACCCTTCAAAACAACAATGTCTCCGTTCAAGTCGGCGGCGAGACGCTGAACATTATCGGCATCGATGATTACAGTACGAACAGAAGCAATATCACCGACTCCTACAAAGGGGTAAAGGACGGCTATCGTCTCGTACTGACGCATGATCCAAACGTAGTCCTTGAGATGAAGGACTTTCATTTTGACTATCTTCTATCAGGACATTTTCACGGCGGACAGATCCATTGGCCGAAGCCTTATCACCTTGTCAAAATGGGAAAGCTCGTCCGCATGAACATGATCAAAGGGCTTCACTATCTTCATAACAAACCGTTTTACATCAGTGAAGGGCTGGGCCAGACCGGAGCGAATATCCGCATTGGCAGCCGTCCTGAAGTGACGTTCCACCATATTTCATAAAAAAAGAGGCTGGCGTATCAGTCTCTTTTTTTATTTATGCAGATAGGAATTGAACAGCTTTTCTTTAGAGATAAACAAATAGCGGGAAGGGGGAATGCCGCGAAAAGAAAATTGAGAAGTCGTTAAATATAAAATCGGGATTTGTGTCAGCTTTTTAAAAAAACGGTAGAACCGATTGGCAGGCTCAACGGCTTCGAAACCGAGTCTCTCCACGCCTTTATGCAGCGTCGTAATGCCGATGATGCCTTTAATTTGGTCCGCTTTCCGATGGTCGTTGACATATTTCGCTAAAGCCGGCATTGAAATACACGTCTTTTGATAAATGAGAAGGCCTCTTCTGACAGCACTCTCAATATGCTGCATCTCCTTGATCAGTTTAATATTATGCAGATGAATTTTAATCAGAACATCATTCTTTTTAATCACCGTTCCATCGCTTAATATCACATCGATCCCTTTATATTTTGTTAAGCGGACGCGAAAAATGTTTGATTGGCTTTTATCGATGAGCATCAGTCTTGAAAAAAAATAATAAAAAGGGTCAATCACGCTCCAAATTGACAAAAAACAGCTTCTCAAGTCGTCACCTTCCTTTTATTTCAGAAAATGCACTTATATTTTGCCTTGATTATTTGAAAAATATAAATGGAAAACAATTTCATGGAGGATAGAGATGACAACGATTCTGATTTTTCCTTTTCTCAGCATTTCGACCGGCCATCACCACGTTGCCGATTCGCTTCATACAAATCCGGGCATCCAAGGGCACCAATGCGAAAAAATCGATATTTTTTCATATGCGTACGGGCGTGTCGAACGGATGTCCTCCGCAGCATACTTAAAGTGGATCCAATATTTCCCGAAAGTGTACAGCGCCGTCTATCATCTCCTGGCGTGCGGAAATCATCGCCCGAAAAAACGCCATTACATGTATGAGCTGATGTTTTTAAAGAACATGCAGAAGATCATTGCTGAAAAAAAACCCGATATTGTATTTTGCACGCATGCGCTGCCTTCCTATTTGCTCAATCGGTTAAAAGTTCAATATCCCGGGCTGACCGTTGTGAATGTCTATACGGACTTTTTCGTCAACCGAATATGGGGAAGGGAACATATCGATTATCATTTTGCGCCGATCAAAGACATAAAAGACCAGCTCATATCTGAAGGAGTTGATGAAGGAAAAATCTTTTTAACCGGCATACCGATCCACCATTCGTATAAAACGGCTGCGGGGCTTATGGAAGAAGAGGGAAATCAACCGCACTACAACATTCTCATCACCGGAGGAAGCATGGGAGTAGGCGGCATTTTTAAACTGGTGAGGGAGCTCTCGCCGCAAGGGAGCGCCGTATACCACATATTATGCGGAAAAAACGAAAAGCTCTACCGCTATGTGAAAAGCGCAAACGATCCTTTCATCAAACCGCTGCCTTATATCGAAAGCAAAGCCGAAATGAACAGATTATACGAGCAGGCTTCGGGAATCATTACAAAACCGGGGGGCGTGACGATCAGCGAATGCATTGAAAAAAGGCTGCCGGTTTTCATTTATGATGCGCTGCCTGGGCAGGAGGAAATGAACCTGAACATTCTCAAGAAAAAAAGGCTTGTCATGGAGCTGAAAAAGGGAAAAGAAGAACCGATTGAAAAACAGCTGCTATCCTTTTTAAGCTCGAGAGACGGCACCGTCCGCCATTCCTTAAACATCAGCCGATACGTACACGAAACGTCCGAACGGGACGTCGGCGAAATACTGGAAAAGATTATGATGGCGGCAAATAGATAGAATCGGCCGCGAGAGAAAGGAGATAAGGGTTATGGAAGCGGAAGACAAAAAGAAATCTGTCATCATGCTGCTGATCGATTCGCTTATGCACGAGCCTCTCAGCCGGGCGATTAAAAGCGGACAGGCTCCCGCCATGAAATTTTTGCTTGAAAACGGCCATTATGAACCGGACGTCATCAGCCCGTTTCCGACAATGTCGGTCACCGTTGACAGCTCGCTGTTAACGGGGGTATACAGCGACCGCCACAAGGTGCCGGCCCTCGTCTGGTTCAACAAGAAAGAAAACCGGATCATCAACTACGGCAGCCATATCCGCGAGCTGATCAAACTGGGCATCAAACAATCATCACGCGATATCTTCTACAATTTGAATCAAATGCACTTGAATCAGCAGGTGAAAACGATTCATGAAGAGCTTGCCGAAAACGGCATTGAAACATGCTCGATCAATGCGCTCATGCACAGGGGAAGCAGGGACGCCTATCTGCATGTTCCCGCACTTGCTTCCTGGGTGACGGGGCTGAATCATACCGTGAAAATCAATGCGCCGCAGCTGTTTTCTTACGGAGGTTTTTCAAAAATAAATCCGGGAAACCTTTCCCTTTTGAAAAAATTCGGATTCAATGACCGCTTTACAGCGAACGAATTGAGACACCTGATCCGATTAAATCAAGTCCCTCCGCTCGTTCTCGCATATTTTCCCGACCTTGACCAGCATGTACATAAAAACGGGAGAAACGACGTAAAAGGAGTCGCAAAAGCCGACAGCCATGTACAAAGGATTTTGAACAGCTTCCGTTCATGGGAAGACGCGCTAAAGCAAAACATCTGGATTGTGTTGGGGGACAACGGCCAATCGTGGATCAGCGAAAAGAAACAAGTAGCGCTGATTGACTTAAGGGGTCTTTTGGATCGCTATCGAATCGTAAAGCTGAAAAAAGGCGTGACATCTGATGATCAAATCGTTCTGGCCGTGAATGAACGGATGGCGTTCATCTACACGCTGGATCATGAAAATCTGCCGCTGCAACAGGTTGCCGAACAGCTTAAAGAGGACGAAAGAATCGACATCATCGCCTGGAAAAATGAAAAGAATGCCGTAGAGGTGATATCAGGCGGAGGGGATGGAAAGCTGATATTCAAGCAGGGGGGCGATAGAGCGGACGAATACGGGCAATCGTGGACATTGGAAGGCGACGGCAAAGTGCTCGATTTGACGGTTGCAGAAACAAGCGTAGCGTACGGAAAATTTCCCGATGCCTTGGCAAGACTGTACAGCTCATGCTTTTCACATGAAGGCGACTATTTGATCGTCAGCGCAAAGCCCGGCTGCGAATTCATCGGCGAAGGTTCACCGACGCACATCGGCGGCGCGAGCCACGGCGCACTCCACGAGCAAGATTCGCTCGTATCCATGATCATCGCCGGAACCGATTCAAAGCCAAAATATAAGCGGATCGTCGATGTGAAGGAATGGATAAAGCAGATCGTGGAATCACAAAGCGGGGGATGAGCGAATCTCCCGCCTTATGACGGCTGCTTCAGGCTTTTTGCAAACGCTGCAATCCCCGCAGCGACCATCACAGCTAAAGAAACCGTTTTGACGGCCGTTTGAAGCAGCTGGTTTTCCACGATGATATTTGAATGGACGCATAAAGCGAAAATGAACACAGCGATAAATAAGCCGTACTTTTCCATCATGCGGATTCACCCTTTCTAATCATCCAAAGAATAAGTCGATGATGTTTCCCGCTTTGGATGATTCTTTATTATATAGCTCCGAATAACCGCAGTTTTTGCAATACACGACGAGAAAACGGTTATGCTGGACATCAAACAATTTAGACAAGCCGGTTCCGGTCGTTGCGATTTCTTTTTGTCCTGCATCTGTACTGCCGCATTTGATACATCCTTTTTTACCGTTCATGGGTCATCTCCTTGGCTTCTATGATACAGCTTATTATACACGAATTTTTTGAAAAGAGCTGCTCCAGAAGGGGATGCTGAAGCAGCTTAAGCAACACGCGGATAACGGATTAGTCGTAATACACTACTGCATTGCCTTTTATAGACACAGGCGCGGACGTGTTATTGACCGCCTGGAGCACATACGTTTTGCCTGCCGTTAAAATATTGGTGGCAAACTCTCTTGAAAAATAGCCGTTCACATTTGTGACGTCAATATAGCCCAAAACAGGACCCACTTCGCTGCTGTTGACTCTTTCGCGGATTTGGTATCTGACTCTTGCAGCCGTCCCTTGTGCCTCCTGATAGCCGCTGATCGACATGACCGTATTGTACTTGTAAAGGACCGTGTCTAAGATGACTTCTCCGCCGGTGGTTGAAATCGATTTGTTCCACTCCCCGACCGTTTCGATTCCCATCAGTTTAATATCGGACACATGCAGCGGTTTTGAAGGCGCCTGCTCCGCGGCTGAAGCAGCACCGCCGATCGAAAGGGCAAGTGCTGAAGCAGCCAGAAGGGAAACGCCCGCTTGTTTTAACTTCATTTTCCACACTCCTCCGAATAATATTTGGATACATTTGTAATTATTAAACGCCATGTGAAAGATATCCTCTGTTTTAAATGTTAAAGATTTGTGTCTGGAATGCCGAAACAGGCAGGATAAAAATACCGGTCTTTTTTCTTTCTAATAAGACTTAAGCCTTACATATCTCCTGTTTCTCCTCTGGAAAACAATCCATTTCACCTATTCATTCGTCCGGGACCTTCCTGTAACATTAACATATTAGCCCTATTACAAATTCATCCACGACAGGAAAATAGTTTGTATTGACTAGGAGAATGGAAAGGAGCCGCTGTGTGTGAGCGAAGGATTTTGGGATTCAGTAGGTAACTTTTTACATATTTCTTATACAGAGTATGAACGGAAGCGCGATCAGTACAAAAATCTATATGACTATTTATCTGATAAGGAAAGCGATGTCAAATCAAAACTATCGGAGGTCAAATCGGCAAAGAATTCTTATAAAACAAGCAATCTCCCGGACATGAAAATTCCTTCTCACGAATTCGAGGATACGCGTCATATAAAAGATGCCGAACTAAAGACGCTGATCACACATTTTGACGACATGCTGGACGATATTCAGCAGGCAAAGACGAAGGCCAAAAGCAAATGGGAGTATTACAAGGCAAAAGCGGAAGCTGAAGAAAAAAAGGCATAGAGGAGGGGCAGCCGAATCATGGACGGATATGGCTATTACAATTACGGCTACAGCGCTGCTGAATCGAAAGTAGGCGGACAGACTGTTGACATTTCACTAAATGAAACGAGTAAGGCTCTTTCCCATGCAAAGGCAATCGAAAAGCATGTCAGCGACTCGCTAAGTCAAGCGAAAGAGTTAAAAGTGTTTATCGAAAGCGGTAAATGGAGCGGGAAAACCCGGGATGCATTTTTAAGCTACCTTGAATTGATAATCGATTTGAATGCAGATATGAAAGACGCATTGAAAGAAAACACCTCCGCACTGGATGCGCTGGAGAAAAGCATCAGCGATTTTTCAAAGCTCAGCGAAGTGAAAGAAATACAAAATCTATGAGGGGGAACGACATGCAGATGAAAATAGATGCGCTGACGGCGGCAGAGCTCTATGTGCTGGCGGGAGCAGCCGGGGTGAACTACATCTTCGGCCTTCCGGAGCGTGAACAGCTCGCTCTGATCGAGCCTGATTGTGCAGCAGAAGCAAAAGACAGCCTGATCAAAAAAGGAATCCTGACAGTAGAAGGCAAGTTGACGCGTGCCGCTTATTTCTTAACGGAAATGCTGAAACGCTTTCAAGAAAGCAAAGAATACGTCCGCTTTAATAATGTTTTGTGCGCCTTTCTTCCGGAGGATGAGGAGCGCGTGCTCGTCCTGACTGAAATAAGCAAAGGCAAAGAATACACATTTGACTATCTGGAAAAACGGGAAGTCTATTTGTCGATCATTTCAAACGTGTCATTTTTAAGGAGAAGCCCAAGTGAAAAAGACCGCGCTTTCTTGACAAAACCGATGAATCCGGATGAAAAAGCGGAAGTTCGGGAAATGGATTTGGATAAAAAAGAGGTTCTCGCTGTGGAAACGTTCAACCTTGCTTCAGTTCCAAGCTTGACAAACCCCGGATTTCAGACGACAAATTTATACTTCACAAAAGGCGAAGACTTTATCTGCATCGATCCGCTGCAGGACCGATATGAATGGGTCAGCCTTTATATGATGAACAACCGGATTTATGACGCGCTGCACATTAACTTCAGAGCAGGGAGGGCGATGATATGAATGCCGAAGGCGGAGCAGGAGGCGGAGGTACAAACATCCAGCTTCAGTTTGAAGAAATGATCACCATTGCAAATAAACTGCAAACCATTTGTGACCTCTATGCGGAAGGGGTTCAGCCCGAAATCAAAAAGCTCACAGATACCCATTTTTATAAAGCCGGACAAGCCATGAAAACGATTAAAAGCTATCCGGAGATACTCGGAAAAACGATGGAGCTGTTTGATAATTATTCGATGGCCGCTCAAATTGTCAACTATGCGATGGAAAAAATGTATGAAACAGATAAAGAGCTCCAAAAACTCTACACGATCCAGAAATAGAGAGGTGTTCACCTGATGGATGTAAAATACAGTCCCGAAGACTGGCAAGGCATGAAAGACGGCCTTGATACATTAACGGGAGGAAAGTACGGGGGCGGAGCGAAATCGGGCCTTTTGCAGCTCAACGACCTCCTGGAAGACATCGAATCAAAAATCAATGATAAAGACAGCGACGGCAGCATCAGCTTCAGCCATTCAAGCCAAAAAAGCAAAATCGATGAGCTGTTTAGCGATTATCAGAAACTGTCTGATTTCTGCCTGAAAGCAGGCGGCTTAGTAGAAGACCATATCGACAATCCTTTTTACAAAAAGCTCGACGCTTTTGCAGACAAGATGGAAGGCATGTCAATCCACAACTACAAAACGAAAAACCGCATCGGCTCCAAAGAAACGACCTATGTCGGCTACGGCATGAACAAGACGGCCGTCCAACAAGATAAAGAAGAAATCACCGTAAATGATATTTTCAAAGACTCAGCAGCGTTTGATCATGTGCTGAGCGAAGAATATAAAGCGTTTAAAGCACAAAATCCCGACATCGATTTAAACTATGAAGACTATTCGAAGGCGATCTTTTCCGCCCGCGGCTTTCAGTACGAATCGGTCAGCGACGTCCAAAAGAGTCAGGAACTGTGGCGGGATCTGATCATCGGCGGAGGCATAATCGTCCTCACCGTCTTTTGCGCGCCGGCAGGCATTGTCGCAGCAGGCGCATACGGAACAGCCCAAATCACAAGCGCAGCCACAGGAAAAGACTGGATGACGAAACGCGAGCTAAACACTGGCGAACGCTTTGAAAGAGGCGCGTTCGGCGCACTCGACATGCTTCCGGCCGCCGGTTTAGCCGGAAAAGCCTTCAAAAGTACAGCAACAATCGGCGAAATAGCAGCCGCAGGCAAAGCGAAAAATGTGGTACAATCTCTTAAAGAAAGCAAGAACACCTGGTCAAACCGCATGCGGGTCAACAGCCTGAAAGCCCAGGACAAACTCAACGACGCAGGCTACGCCATCAAAAAACAATTCGCAAAAAGCGCAGACGCCTTGAGCGACATCGCCCGGGGATCGGAAGCAGGAGCCGGTGGGACCCTTGCACGGAAAGGCACTGATTTTTACGGGCATGTTAATGATGCTCATCAAGCTTCGAAAGCGAAGATACAGGAGTCGATTCAGCGGATTGAGACTGGGATTGAGACTGGGAAGACTGGCAGCCGTATACATAGTATCGATCAGTCAAGCAAAACTATTGCACTCAATCCTCATGAAATTAGGTTTAGTCAAAATTCGGTAAACGGTGCTGAAGAAATTATTGAAAGTATGAAAGTGAATGGATGGAAAGGTGAACCTATTGATGTTGTGAAAATGAGTGATGGGAAATACACAACAATAGATAATACAAGAGTAGTAGCTGCTAGAGAGGCAGGAATTAAAGTTCAGGCAAAAATACATGATGGAAACGAACCTCTTCCGGAAAATTTTATTGATAGATTTACAACAAAAAAAGGGGTTCCAAAAACATGGGAAGAGGCAATAGAATTAAGAATTGGAAAACAAAAGGCTTCATTTAGAAATAATAATCCTTTAGGTTCTGAGAATATGGAAAGAGTGGGGAAATAATAATGAGTATACAGTTTTCTGAAGAAAATATTAATATTGAGGGATTTGAGTATCCCCAGTCATTTTTAAAAATAATCGAATTAAATTTAGTAGACTTTGATTTATGGTATATCATGAGTGAAACTCAGGTATTAAGAAGACTTGAGGGGCTTAAAGAGAGATATCCCAATAGAAAACTAATACCTTTTGCTAGAAGAGATGATAATGATGATATAGCTTGTTTTGAGGTAGGTAAAGGAGAAAAAGTACAGATAATCCATGATTTTGCTTCAGAAGGTTATGAGCAAAGAAAAGAATATATGAATTTTTGGGAATGGTTAGAGGCTGCTATTCAAGAAATGATAGAATTTAATAAAGGTGATTAATAGGGGGTTGCTTTCTATCAACTATTTAGAATTAAGTAAAGAAGTATCTTATGCGCTTAGGCATGCACCATGGGAATATGAATTAGAAATTGATGAAAACGGCTGGGTAGATACAGATCAATTATTAAATGCTTTAAGAGAAAATGTTAAATGGGCAAAAATAGAGGAAAAAGATTTAGAATATATGATCAAATCATCTGAAAAGAAAAGACATGAGATAATTTCAGGTAAGATTAGGGCTTTATATGGCCATTCAAAATTAAATAAGATTGTAAAAGAGGTTAAAGAGCCTCCGGAGTTTTTATTTCATGGAACTGCAAGAAGATATTTTAATTCAATAAAAGAGTACGGACTAGTGCCAAAGTTAAGACAATATGTTCATTTATCTGTGGATACAGAAACAGCACTTCAAGTAGGAAAACGCCACGATAATCAACCAATCTTACTTCAAATTAACGCGAAGGAAGCCTGGTTTAATGGCTTCAAATTTTATCAGGGGAATGATAAGGTGTGGTTAGCTGATTTAATTCCAAATCGATATATCAGCAAATTGTAGAAAAATTGTAATAATCAAAGTTTAAATAAAGTTGGTTACTATACAACATAATAAAAAGAAACGCATGGAAATTTGTTCTCCATGCGTTTCCTTTATGATAAAAGCTGGTGTGATAAATGGAAAAGAAGATAATGCTAGATCAATTAAACGATAATGATCACTTTTTCTATAGAAATAAAAGCCGCCTCCTCCCAACCATCCTCGGCGGAATCATCGGCGACGCATTGGGAGTGCCGGTCGAATTTAAAGCCAGGAACATGCTGAATATTAAAGGAATGACCGGGTTCGGGACTTACAACCAGCCGCCTGGAACCTGGTCTGATGATACTTCGCTAACGCTGTGTTTGATGGAGAATTTGATTGAGGGGCAAGATGAAATCGGGTTGATGAAAAAGTTTATAGCCTATCGTGAAGGGTATTGGACGCCTTACGGCCGCATGTTTGATATCGGGAGAGCGACCGATGAGGCGATTGAGCGCTTTCAGAGGGGCGCTTCAATTGATGAATGCGGCGGAAAGTCCGAGTTTGACAACGGAAACGGCGCATTGATGCGAATCGCCCCGTTGGCTTTTACGTTATGCAGCGAGCCTGATTTTTCAAAGAGGAAAACTGAGGTCGAACGCTGGGCGGTGATAACGCACCGCCATCTCCGTTCAACCCTCGGATGCATTTTTTATATAGAGTTTTTAATCCGATTATTTCATGATGATTGACCATTTGAAGCTTACCAGAAAGCAGTGGATTTGTGTGTAAAGCGTTTGGCGGGAACAGAATACGAAGGTGAATTTAAGGCCTATGGAAGAATCATCAGCCGCGAGCTGCCGGATCTTCAGAAAAAAGACATCTTTTCTGACGGTTATGTCGTTCACTCTTTGGAAGCGGCTCTGTGGTGCTTTCTCAATCATGATGATTATTCGGAGGCCGTACTCTCAGCTGTCAACTTGGGCGAGGACGCAGACACAATCTCATTTTTAACCGGAACGATGGCAGGCATGTATCATCGCATGAACGGCATCCCGGAAGAATGGATCAACGCTTTGGCGAGAAAAGAGGATATCTTTGATTTATGTGAAAGGTTTCTTCAATTTTGTGTGAAAAAATGCGGATGAATTCGGTTCACCTATACAACTAAGGAAAACGCCAGACCCGGGGTCAGCGTTTTCTTTTGGTTGCGATACAGAAAAAAGAAAGAAGACATGAAAACACCATCAATGATATGATAGAGAAAGCGATGAAAATATTGTCATCGGCAACCACCCATGACAAACATGAAGGAGATGCGGCAGCATGGCTGATAAAATAACGATTCTGAGAGAAACATTCGAAAATGGAGAAACGGGACAGGAAGTCGAAGGATTGACTCTTATGATAGACGGCAAGATGAAGGACGTGTTTGACATTCTCATCAGCCAAAACGATGATTACAATGATTATACAGAAATCATGAGAGATATTGTGATCGCAGGTGTCAATCATATCATCGGCAAATAATGTCCGGATGATCTTTCGAGAACATCTTTTCCCCGGCTGAGTCAAAAAAGCACTTGCTTTTATTCAAAATACCATCTATAATAAATCATGTCTCAAATAAACGGGGCATTAGCTCAGCTGGGAGAGCGCTACACTGGCAGTGTAGAGGTCAGCGGTTCGAGCCCGCTATGCTCCATCTTGGAAACCCTTGATACTTCAAGGGTTTCTTTTTTATTGCTATTTTTAAAAATTGTCCAGATTTCTGAGTTGTTGGCAAATCGTTTTTTCAGTGATCAATACCAATGTTTTCTGGATCAAATTGAGCAATATACCCATTTTTCTGTGACATGACCAAATGTGTCAGATCATGTGGTAGCTTGAATGTCCAGCTCGTTTTTGAATCGCATCCATGTTCCCCCCTGATTCTGAACGTAATGCTGTGAAAATGTGTCGAAGACATGTAACCTTATATCCTTTAATTTAAATTTCTTTTTAAACTTCGACCACTTTCTTGTTGGTGCGTTGTGATAGTACGGCTTTCCATTTCTGCTAATGAGTCATTAGGGATTCTAGAAGCAAAAGAACTCCAAAACAGTGAATAAGAAAAAGCATCGGTAATACCGGGGTTTTTCTGTGGTCTAGAAAATATAAACAGTAATTATAACCCACGCTATAAGCAGCAATATAGGATTTTTTTCTTTTCTCTCTATATAGCCTGACAGGAAAAATCCGATACTAAGCATAACAAAAGATGCTAATTTAAAGAATAATTGAACAGATTCAGGTGTGAAACTCCATACAAGTACGAATACAAGAGATAGGATATATGCTGTTTTTTCTATTACTCCAAGTCTATCTTCATCCATCATATGACCTCCGTTTTCATGTTTTAGGGATGAATCGTTTAATCTAAAAGCCTCCTTTGGTCTAATCCGCATATAATGCCATTCAATGCTCCACCTTCTCCCGGTCTGAATCCACCAATCAAATAAACCGCTATTTAATGTCTATCTTGGTTTTTCGTTTAACAAAAGATTGAAGTCACCATATCAAAAGTTCATTTAATTGTAACATTTTAGACATAATATACCGCGAAAATCGCTTGACATGGAGATGGTATAATTTTATTGATGATATTTTTTTATGGATGAATAGGAGTGGTTAAATGTTAAAAGAAGGAGATAAAGTTCTGTACCCTTTACACGGAGTTGGGTATCTTAAATCAATAGAAATACAAAAGGCTAAAAACAATTCTACATTATACTATAAAATTTATATCCCTGCTCGCAGATTGGAAATATATGTACCTAAAGAAAGGGCAGAGAAACTAGGGCTGCGGCCGATTTCTTCAATAAAAGATTTCTTATCAATTTGCAAAAAACCTTATGATTATAGAGTAAATTTAACTCATCCTCGGGATGAAAAGAAAGGTTATCCTGGAGGAAAAGTTCAAATCAGGAACTTTATGCAATATAACTCAACTCGCTAGGGACTTAAAGTACATATACTTAACAAAAACAAAAATATCTGTTGAAGAAATGGGAATCTTAAAATCAGCTAAAGAAATATTAGAGAATGAAATTATGATGATGAAAGATATTTCTCTAAAAGAAGCCCGATTGCTTTTAGAGTGTAAGCTTTTTAGATTCGATTCTTTTGAATGATCCCTTTCTAATAGATGGAAGGAAAGAAATATTTCTCTGATTAGCTTAATAAATGTTATGTATCATTTCATTTGTTTCTGCAGTCAGGGTTAAATTAAATGTACCGAAAGCTTGCATGAGTGCCATGATCATTAAACATTAAGACTTTCTCTTCCGGTATTTAGGTCAATCCTGCTTTTTGATTCAACACAGTGAAAACAAGCATCGCCTACCCGGCCCAAAGAAAAGCCCCGCAATAGGCGAATAGCATATATGTAAGAAAAGGGATTTGGGTAATGCCCGAAAAATAGCCGGTAATATGGTGGACGCCGGGATGAAGTAGGCAAACAGCAGCAGTTTATTTCCGTAGTTTCAAACAAGCGGGACATTTTTTCGAGCTGCCCGGTACTGAAATGAATGCGGCGGCCTTATCTATGAAAAAAAGGGCACCCAGTATCCTATCTACGAAAGGATCATTTCTAATCCAGCTGCCTGCACCGGACAGAAAACCGAATTCATCTTGTTCTCGCAGACAAGAACGCCCGCATATCCCGCTTATTCCTCTTCTAAAATCGCAACCGGATTAAACACTTCATAATGAATGTTGTTTTTCGGCACACCCCATTGTTTCAGCGCCCCGTTGACGGCTTTCATAAAGGGAATCGGTCCGCAAAAATAAAAATCTGCATCATTTCCCGGGAGGATGGATTGCAGCCACTCTAAGTTGATAAAGCCCTCTTTATCAAAGTTTTGCAAGGAACGGTCTTCAGAAGAAGGCGCTTCATAGCATACAAAAAACCGGATATTCCCGTTCTTTTCAGCCAAATCGGCCACATGTTTTTTAAAGGCGTGAAATTCGCTGTTCTTTGCTGAGTGAATAAATGTCACTTGTCTGTTGGGCTGTTGTTCAGCCGCCTTGTTTAACATGCTTAACAGCGGCGTAATGCCGACGCCGCCGCTGATCAATACAAGCGGCAAATCGGTGCTGCTGATCACGAAATCGCCTGCCGGAGCGGAAAATTTAAGAATATCGCCTGTTTGTACCTGCTGATGCAAGTATGTTGAGACGATGCCTGCCGGTGCGTCTCCGTGCGCATCTTCGCGTTTGACGGACTCTTTGCCAGGGGCGTCGGAAAGGCTGTAATGCCTGATGTGCGTATACGCCTCGCCTTCGATTTCCGCTTTTATCGTCAAATACTGTCCTGCCTCATATGAAGCGATCGGTTGTCCATCCTCAGGCATTAAGTAAAACGATGTAATCAGACTGCTCTCTTTCACCTTTTGATCCACGCGAAAATTCCGGTAGCCTTCCCATCCTCCCGGAAGCTGCTCGGTTTCTTTATAAAGTTTTTGTTCAATATCGATAAAGGCCTTTGCAATTTCGCCGTAAGCTTTTTTCCAGGCTCCAAGTACTTCCTCGGTTGCAGCATCGCCTAATACATCTTTCACCGCTGCGAGCAGCGTTTCGCCGACGATTGGATATTGTTCAGGCTTTACGCCAATTGCCCGATGTTTTTCAGTAATTCTTTTAATGACGGGCTCTAAAGCCTCCAGATGATCGATGTTTTCACCGGCGGCATATACCGTATACGCCAAAGCTTCCTGCTGTATTCCGCGTTTTTGATTGGTCTGGTTGAACATATTATGCAATTCAGGGACTTTTGAAAATAACAATTCGTAAAATCGCTTGCCAATTTCGTGGCTGTGCTCCTTTAGAATGGGCGCTGTCGACTTTACGATTTGAATCGTTTCTTTATCAAGCATCAGGGATCTTCCTCCTTTTCATTTAGTGTTTTAATAAAAAATTGGAATTATGCATAAAAAAAGGTTTTTAGCCGCCATGTCAAGAAGCGGCTAAAAACCTTTTATTTTTTGTCTTCAATCGGAATGAACTTGAATATCTCTCCGGACTGCACTGCTTGTGCGAGTCTCATCAGCCAGTCGTAATACGGCTTTGACTGTTCGAGCTGCTCGTAAAGCGCCTTCGCTTCTTCTTTTACGCTTTGTTCCAGCCCGTCGTCTTCTGCGACATTCTGCAATGCCTGCTGGGCATCTTGAATGGCAGCCAGATTGACCTTTACTTCTCTCTCCCACTTTTGCGGAAAAAAGCTTGTGAAAAATGTAAAGAAATCTTTTTCAGCCACAAAACTGTGTTTTCTTCTTCCTCTGTGAAACGTTTTTTTCACAATATTTAAATCCTGGAGCTTTTTAACGCTCGTGCTCATGCTCGGCTTGCTCATCTGCAACTCTTCCCGCATTTCGTCCAGCGTCATTTCGTCTGAAAGGTACATCGTTCCGTACAAAATGCCCGCACTCCGGGTAATGCCGTACAGATCCATCGTTTCTGCAATCGAATCGATGACTAAATCTTTCGCTTGTGCGATTGCTTCTTTTGCGGAAAGATCACGGGGCTCGTCCATCATTATCCTCCTTTCAAAGGAGCGGAAACATCAATGATAAAGACCCAATCCCCATAAAAATCGGGATCGGTCCTGAAATCCGCGTTAAATTTGTTAAGTAATTTCTTTATGTTCTTTATCTTAACGAAAGATATCAAAAAGTCAAAATTAAATTTTTTTTGAAAACGGCTCAGTCCGCATGAGGCTTGAGATCACATAAAATTCAAACAAATCGTCCGGCCGATTTTTCTTTGACACGGTTTTATACGCATGGTAAATTCAAAGTGTTAAAAACGTTAAATTTTTATTTAACAAACTTTGCGTGATCGGGAGGTTGCTTTTATGAGTCAAACACTTTTCATTGACGGAAAATGGGTGAGCGCTGAAAAAGGCGGTACTCGCAAGATTATTAATCCCTTTAATCAGGAGCATATCGAAACCGTCGGTGAAGGAGACAGAGAAGACGCTGTTAAGGCTATAGCTGCTGCGCGCCGTGCCTTTGATGCAGGCGAATGGTCAAATACAACCGGTCTTGAACGCGGCAATATTATATTGAAGATCGCGGAGCTCATAAGGCGAGATCATGATGAGCTTGCGGAGCTTGAATCGCTCGATACCGGTAAGACGCTGGAAGAAAGCAAAGCCGACATGGATGATATTGCAAACGTATTTCAATATTATGCGGGACTTGCGGATAAGGATGGGGGAGAGATCGTTTCCTCGCCGATTCCGAATTCAAAAAGCGAAATCGTCAGGGAGCCAGTCGGAGTCTGCGGACAAATCACGCCATGGAATTATCCGCTTTTGCAAGCCAGCTGGAAAATCGCTCCCGCTTTGGCAGCCGGAAATACAATCGTTGTAAAGCCGAGCGAGATCACGCCTCTGACAACGATTAAAGTATTTAAATTAATGGAAGAAGCGGGCGTGCCAAAAGGCGTTGCCAACCTCGTCCTCGGACCGGGAGATACGGTAGGCGACGAGCTTGCCAGAAATACGGACGTCGATCTGATCTCATTCACCGGCGGAATTGAAACAGGGAAGAAAATCATGCAGGCAGCAAGCACGAATGTCAAGAAAATCGCCCTTGAGCTCGGCGGGAAAAATCCGAATATTGTGTTTAAAGACGCTGATTTCGATGCCGCGGTTGACCAGGCGCTAAACGCCGTGTTTTTTCACGCCGGCCAAGTCTGCTCTGCGGGCTCCCGGCTGCTCGTGGAAGAATCGATCCACGACGAATTCTTGGAAGAGCTTGTTAAACGTACGAAAAACATCAAGCTTGGCAACGGATTCGCTCCAGAGACGCAGAGCGGTCCGCTCATTTCCGCTGAACACCGAAGCAAAGTGGAACAATACGTGGAAATCGGTCTGAAGGAAGGCGCAAAGCTTGAAACAGGCGGCAAGCGTCCAGAAGATCAAGAGCTGCAGGACGGTTTCTTCTACTTGCCGACGATTTTCTCAGGCTGCCGGCCGGATATGAGAATCGTGCAGGAAGAGGTGTTCGGGCCTGTTTTGACCGTTGAAACATTCCGTACGGAAGAAGAAGCGGCCTCGCTTGCAAATGACACGATCTACGGCCTTGCCGGGGCGGTTTGGACAAACGATATTGAAAAAGCGGAGCGCGTCGCTTCCAAGCTGAGAATGGGCACGGTGTGGATCAATGACTTCCATCCTTACTTTGCTCAGGCGCCGTGGGGCGGATACAAGCAGTCAGGGATCGGCCGCGAGCTTGGCCGAATGGGTCTTGATGAATACACGGAAGTGAAGCACGTTTACCGCAATACAAAACCGGCGGCTGTCAATTGGTTTAAAGCATAAGAGGAGGAGAATCACGAATGACTTTAAATATGAAAGTAGAAGCCATGAACAAATTCCATACGTTTGAAATTCCGACCGTTATTAAGCACGGAATCGGAGCCGTAAAGCATGTCGGGGAAGAAGTGAAAAAGCTTGGCGTCACGAAAGCGCTGCTTGTCACAGACCCGGGCATTCACAAAGCGGGTGTTACAAAACCCGTTGTTGAATCATTGCAAGAAGCCGGCATTGAAGTCGTCGTCTTCAATAAAGTCGAACCTAATCCGCCCGTGCGTCTTGTAGCAGAAGGCTCAAAGCTTTACGCTGAAGAAAACTGCGACGGTCTTGTGGCGGTCGGCGGCGGGAGCTCAATGGATACGGCGAAAGCGATCGGAGTTGAAGCGACTCACGAGGGTACGGTGCTTGATTATGAAGCGGCAGAAGGAAAAAAACCGCTTGAAAACCGGATTCCTCCGCTCACGACGATTCCGACGACAGCAGGTACCGGTTCAGAGGTTACGCAATGGGCGGTGATTACGGATGAAGATCGCGAATTCAAGTTCAATACGGGGGGACCGCTGATCGCGGCGCATTTGACAATCATCGATCCTGAACTGCACGTATCGATGCCTCCCCATGTCACGGCGATGACGGGAGTCGACGCTTTGGCCCATGCGATCGAATGCTATACGATGAAGTTTGCGCAGCCGATCACCGATGCTGTTGCGCTGCTTGCAATTGAATATGCCGCACATTATATCCGCAGGGCGTTTGCCGACGGAGAAGATCTTGAAGCAAGATACGGAATGGCTCAGGCGGCAATGCTTGCAGGCCTTTCCTACGGCAGCGAATCAGCGGGCGCGGCTCACGCGATGAGCCAGACGCTCGGCGGAATCATCCCGGTTGCCCACGGCCAATGCGTTGCCGCAATGATGGGACCTGTGATGGAATACAATTGGAAGGGCTACCCTGAAAAATTTGCGCGCATCGCAAAAGCATTCGGCATTGATACAAGCAACATGACGACGGAAGAAGCGGCAAAAGCCTCCGTCAATTGGATGTATCAGCTTGTAGAGGATTTAGAGATTCCGGGCCTTGAAGAACAAGGCGTATCACCTGATATGATTGAACGCCTTGCAAAAGAGGCGATGAAAGACCCGCAGACGGTCGGAAACCCGAGAGACCTAAATGAACAAGCCTACATTTGGATTTACAAACGCTGTTTTAATAAAACGCCGAAAACTGTATAAGCCCAGCTGAAAACCCGCGTGTGCTCCCGAGCACAGCGGGTTTTTAGCTTGATTTGAAGAAAAAAAGGAAGCATTGTAAAATAATTCTCATATTCAAAAAAGGAGATGGGTTGAATGTGGGAAAGGCGGAAAGCGACGGCGGAGAACGTATACATCGCCGATACCCCGTCATTTGTGACGGAGAAAAAAGAAGAAATTTCGATTGACTACGGAGGGATTCCCGGTGATCTGCATTTCGGCTTGACAAAGACGGCCGGCGCCCGGGAACCGATGTATAAAAAAGGTACGGAGATTTTTAACAGGCGGCAGATTTCGATCGTCTCGGTCGAAGAATGCCTGGCGATTGCCGAAAGGCTAAACATCCCTGCCGTACTTCCGGAATGGCTCGGAGCCAATATCGCATTAAGCGGGTTGCCTCAATTGACGCATGTAAGAGAAGGAAGCAGACTCGTTTTTCCGAGCGGAGCCGCGCTTTTGTGCGAAGGTGAAAATGAACCGTGCATCCAGCCCGGCGAGGTTATTCAAAAACAGTTTCCGGACAAGCCGAAGCTCGCTTCCCGTTTTGTACGCCATGCCATGGGCAGAAGGGGGATCGTTTGTGTCGTTGAACGGCCGGGGGTGATTGCACAAGGCGATCAGGTTGACGTATGGTCGTACTCACCGAACGCCGTAAAAGGCGCAAGATCATTCGCATAAGAAAGAAGGGGAGGTATGGAAAGCCTGATGAACATGCCTCCCGAATGTCTTTTCACGACAATTTCTTTTTGATCTCCTGAATTTGTTTGACATGTCTTTTTTCATGATGGCCGATAAAGTCGATCCATTGTCTTACCGTAAGCTCTTTAAAGACGGAATGAGGAAGCACCCTTTCAAAATCCTCCGCCTGAAGCGTGGCGATTACCGTTGTAAGCTGTGAGCGGGCATGATCCAGTTCGGCTTTGATTGCCAGCGAATCCGTCGTTTTTCTCTCAGGCTCCAAAGAACCTGGTGCTTTTCGTTTGACAGACCGGTCCTCAGACACATGGACCGGCTTGGCTTCAACCGTCCGAAAAGGCGCGCTTCTGATTCGTTCCCTGAATAATCGGGCAGCCTGCAAATCGAGTTTTTTCAGGTGGTCAAGGACTTCCTGAATGCTCCATTCATCTTGTTCGGGCCTTTTGTTGATGTCATCGTCTGACAACCCCCGTATTTCGCTCCATGTTTCTTTTCTGGCTTCATTAAAAATGCTCATCATATCCCCTCCTATTGTCATGTTATTATTGTGAAATCTGGTAAAATAACCAAAATATCTCTTGGGGATAACCGCAGGGAGACTGCTAATACGTGTCGGCACGATCCGGCTTATCCGCCCGAGTTCGAATCAGTCGAGAGAACCGCCTTGTTCACGGATATCGGTTTCATGGCTGGCAGCCGTTAATGCCGCGATGCGCAGCGCTTCGACGATCACGTCAAGGCTAAGGCTCGGTTCTTTTTTATCGATGGTTTGTTCAGGAAGATAGGGAATATGGATAAATCCGCCCCTTGCACCTGATGATGAAAGGGCTAAATGGTGCATTAACCGGTAAAATAAATGATTGCAGACAAAAGTGCCTGCTGAATTTGAGACAGATGCGGGAATCCCGTTGTGCTTCAAGGTTTGTACGATCCGTTTGATCGGGAGAGTTGACCAATAAGCGGCAGGGCCGTCTTGTGCAATGTTTTCATCTATAGGCATCATGCCTTCATTATCGGCGATCCTGGCGTCGTCGATATTAATCGCTATACGTTCGGGTGTGATATGCGGACGCCCGCCGGCTTGCCCCGTACAAATGATAATGTCGGGCTGATGTTTCTCGATCGCTTTCTCCAAAACGTCAGCCGATTTACCGAAAACGGTCGGGATTTTTTCAGCTGCAATGGAAATGTCACGGGCCGTTTCACCATGAAGCCGCTTAACCGCCTCCCAAGCGGGATTGACGGATTCTCCGCCAAAAGGATCAAAACCTGTCAGCAGCACTTTCTTTTTCATATAAATCGCTCCTGAAAAATTGGATTGATATAGGCTGAATAACTCGACTTTTTATAAGGTGCAAAATCCCCATTCAGCTATGCAGTGAATGGGGATTTTGAAGGAAATGTTTAACCGCCTGCTCCGCGAGAAGCCAGAAGGATATTGTCGCTCTTTGAAACAGCTTCGGATGGGTGGTTTGCCAACGAAAAGCTCAGTACCGCCCCTAAAACAGCGGCTGCTAATAAAAACTTTTTCATTTATTCTCCTCCTCTTCCGGCAAGCTTGCTCGCCTTATCAGTTTTAATGTAGAAGTATATGGCTTCTTCATATAGCTTCTTTTCCCTATAATAATTCGCCACGTCCATTAATAATTCCTCTAGATCAACCCAAGCTTTTTCAGTTTCTAACTGGTGAACAAAGTCCTTGATCATTTCCATTTTATTCGGCGGGCTTGTGTATAATGTATGTAAAATTTTGAATTTCAGCTCGAATATTTTGCTGTTCATTTCACGGGACTTTTTAAAGCCTACATCGATCCATTGAAAAGCTTTGTCTTGTGAATCGGTTTTCAAAAGCGATCTTACGGTTTCGTACACACAGAGGAGGTAAGCATATTGGGCCTTCGATTCAAAATCCTTGATGGCAAAAGCTTTATTGTAATATTTAAGCGCTTCCTCATGCTTTTCTTCCTTGCTTTTTAAAAAGCCCATATTATAGTAGGTGTAAGGAAGAAGAAATTGATCGCCGATTTTTTCCGTTCTATCGATCGCTTCATTTAATAAGGCTTCGCTTTCGGAAAATTTAAATTGGTCTATATAATTTAACCCTATCAGCATTTTGCAGTTGATAACCCGCTTGGCATACCCTTCATAGCCCTGAAAAATTCCGGCTGCGATATTGATATGAAGGATCGACAGCCAGGTCGCTTTTAAATTGTAGTACAGCACTCCGATTTTATAGTGGAATTCAGCTTTTTCTATTTCGTTTTGAATCGCTCCGAGCCTTTTTTCCGCTATTCTGAAAAAATTGAGCGCTTCTGTGTGGTTTTGTTTATAATCTTCATAAATCCCTTTAAACAGGTAAAAATAATAGTTCAGTTTATCATCCGTACTCTTCGGATCATTGTCGTGAAACTCGATGGCTTCCAGCTTTTCGGTAGCAGATTGGCTGATATCTTCAAGAAGAAGCCGCAAGCGGAAATCAAGCATCTGATAATAAAGAAGGACGTCCTGATCTTCCTCCATCTCTTCAATTGCTTTATCTATGTCATCTTTCATTTCGATTGAGCGTGAAATGTCTCGTTTCTTCATCAGTATGTACCAGTCGTTCAGCATGTTGGCGACTTCTTGTGAAGCCACGGCTTTGCCCATTCTCTTCCCTCCAATCTTTTGTGAATTTTTTGTAAATTGAAGTTCTATTTATCATAGCATAAATTGCCGTGCCCTGTGAATAATGCCAAAGTGAGAGCTTTTCTTTTTTGAGGATCATTGGCAGCAAAAAAACGGCATTTGCATACGATATTTAAGCGTTTTGTCCCATTTTTACGCGAGATGGGCCTTTTTCGAACGGGAAAGCGAATGACATTCGAATCGTTCCCCGGTCTAAATGGTCATTTTCCAGAAGAAATGCGAAAAGAAAGCAAAAACAACGCCCAACGGAATACAGGAGATCATAACGGTTCCGTCAACGAGTCCGTCAGCTCCGCTTATTTTCAGGGCTTCTCTGTAACCGATCAGGAAATGGATGATCGACAGAACATAGCAAAAGAGCATCATATAGTAAGGATTCACGTTTATACCTCCTCTATTTCGCTATACTATATTACATTCAGCGAGAGCAAAGATTATGACTTTTTTTAAATAGAGAAAACGATTTTGAATTTAATCATGTATTTTTAAAAAATTTCTATTATAATCAAAAGGTAACATATAAATAGGGGGACAATTTTATGAAGAAAAGGATGATGGCGTTTTTGATATGCGCGTTGTTTCTGGTGCCGTCTGCAGAAGCTTTCGCCGCACCGAAACAGTCAGAGCTGAACGAGTATCTTAAAGAAATAGGGATGACAGAAAAAGAATTGGAAGCCTATTTGCAAGATACATATGATGAAAGTTTGAAAGGATTTGAATCGGCGGAGGAGTTAAGAGATTTTCTTGGAGAAAGGCTCGATGAAAAACGGCTTGCTTCATATTTAAAAGATTACGGCTTAAATGAAAAAGAAGCGGTCAAACTTCTCGTTGATAATGGTTATATGGAAGAAGGGCAAAGCATTCTCGATGCCTTCATGTTTGAGTATGAGCTGGATGATGCGCTTTGGAACGTCACAACTGACGAAGGCGACGCGGCAATCGAAAATCCGTTTCGGGAGCTTGGCGTAGACGAACAGGAATGGGAAAAGCTGACTGGGCACCTTATAAGAATCCATAAAAAAAATCCAAATCTTGAAGATGAGTTAATGGCGATTGGGGAGCGTCTTGAAGCGGTTGCCGATTTTGAGACGGTAACAGAGCTGAAAGCGAAAGATATCGCCCAAATGCTGTCTATTTTACACGATCTTCAGCAAACCCTTGAGGTGAAAACGAAATATTATTTAGTCAAGGATGGCAAGAAAAAGGAAGTATCTCTGACGACGCTTGTCAGCGCAGACGAGCTGAAAGGTGCAAGCCTGCTGGTACAAGTTTACGATCTTGAAGGAAATTTCATTTTGGACGTTTTGCTGACGCCTGACATGATTGGATCAGATTTGTTTCATGAAACAGGAACAAAAGTGAAGCAAACCCAAACAGCCGTTCAACATGATGCAAAGAAGCAGCATGTGAAAAAGACGGTGAGGGGGGCAAAGCTTCCAAAAACGGCCGGTCATTATGCGGAATGGTTGATCCTCGGTTTCGCGCTGATCCTCAGCGGGTTTTTCTTGATGAGAAGGCTTCGCAAAGCGGCGTAGACAAAGAGGTGAATTGACATTAGAGCATCCCGTAAAAAAAGGGTAATTTGGCTTTTGGCGATCGCCATGATAATGGCCGGGCTGTATGTTGCAGCTACCAATGCGTTTAAGCTTTTTCAAGGACGCGCACTTTCCGTTGAGCAGCCGTCTGAGAAGAAGCACTCTGAAAAACCGTCTGTTCAAACCGGAAAAAAACAAAAAGCTGAGATTGTGCAAACGTTTGAAACCGGCGAAAAAATCGGCGACCTTGTGATCCCGAAAATAAAGGCGAGGCTTCCGATTTACCACGGAACAGACGAAGACGAGCTGCAAAAGGGAGTGGGGCATTTTGCAGGTTCTGTGCTGCCGGGCGAAGATGACAACTCGGTTCTGTCCGGCCATCGCGACACGATTTTCAGAAGGCTCGGTGAAGTCGGCAAAGGGGACCGGTTAATTGTTGAAGCTGAATATGGAACTTTTACATATAAAGTGAAAAAGGTGAGGATCGTCGATGCGGATGACAGGACCGTTATCGTTCCAAAACCCAGGGCGACATTAACCGTTTCGACCTGCTACCCGTTTGACTTTATAGGCTCTGCCCCGGAGCGGTACGTATTGGTTGCAGAATTAATAAAAACGCAAAAAAAGCGGAACCTATAAGGTGTCCGCTTTTTTTCAACTCTTATCCATGCTCCGTTCCAAAAGCCTCGGTGCCGTCAGCAGCAACAGGCACAGCACGATTGCACAAATGATGAACGACGGGAGCATGTATGTTGCATTATACGTTAATGTATAAATCCAAACCGGCGTCCCTTTAGGCGCAAAATTTCCAAAAAAGACGGCGCCGCTAATGACGTGGGCGAGAAATTTCAGTCCGCTTCCGAAAAAGGCGGCAACCGTAACATATGATACGAGTTTCCCCTTTGCTTTCTCCGCGGCAGATTTTCGGATCGGACCGGCAAATAAACCGCCGATTCCTGCAGCCGTTGGTGCGATAAAATAATCAAGGAAAAACTGTACGGGATGAACCGCATAAAGCTCCCCGGTAACAAACTGCAGCAATCCGGCTAAAAATCCGGTAATCAGTCCGGCTTTCAGCCCCCATCGAAAAGAAATTAAAAAGATCGGGATCATCATGATGGCGATGGAGCCGCCTTGCGGCATTTTTAAAAACATTCCTGAAGCTATGTCCAATACGATTGCGATGCCTGTCATGACGGCGATTTCAATAAGCCGGACAAGTTGTTTTGATTGATTCATTGTAACCCTCACTTTTGATGAACAAAGGGGTACTGGACTTCTTTCCCAATAAAAAAGCAATGCGGGGAAGAAATAGGATAGTTTCCACGCACTGCTTTGGATGCAATAAGTTTTACTTTGCCACATCCCTACGCCAGCGTTAACTAACAGGTTCAAAGGGTCAGAACGGTTTGTTCACTCTCAGCCTGAGGCTCCCCTTGTGGTCATCAAGTTTATTTAGTTGTTTTCTACTATACTAAAAAAAGAAACGAACGACAAGCGTTATTTTTCAAAATTTTTTGCTTAATTTCTCCAATAAGTAGCAATAATTGAAACTTTTCCTTTATAATAGAAATTATTCGTACGTACAAGATGGGGTTGATCTGATGAGTGAACATACAAAATACAGCATGGTCAAAAACCACATTAAATCATGGATATATGAGGGAAAGGTTAAGCCTGGAGAAAAGATTCATTCGGAAAATGAATTGATGAAAATATTCGATGTCAGCAGACATACGATCCGCCAGGCGATCGGCGACTTGGTTCACGAAGGTCTCCTGTATAGGGAGCAGGGGTCGGGAACATACTGTTCACACCGCCTCAGGCCTTCGGAAAAAGGCAGGGAAAGACATAAAATGATCGGCGTGATCACGACCTATTTGTCCGATTATATATTTCCCTACATTATAAGAGGGATCGAATCGACGCTGTCGAGTGAAGGGTACACGCTGATCGTAGCGAGCACGAATAATGACATTGAAAAAGAAAAGCAGTGCCTCGTAAACATGCTTGATAAAGACATTGACGGGTTGATCGTTGAGCCGACGAAAACAGGAAGCTTTAATCCGAATTTAAACTATTACTTGACGCTTGAGCAGCACCACATCCCTTACCTGATGATCAATCAGTTTTACCAGGAGCTGAACCCGCCCCACTTTATTTTGGATGATGAATACGGCGGATTTATAGCGACTGACCATTTGATCAAGCTCGGCCATGAAAGGGTTTTCGGCCTTTTTAAACAGGACGATATGCAAGGCGTCAACCGGATGAAAGGATTTATCCGCGCCTTCAGGGAAAACGGTCTGTCATTTTATCCGGAAATGGTCGTCACCTATGAGACGGAGAACAAAGAGGAAAAGACGATCACTGAAGTGAGAAAGCGTCTGTCTTCACAAGAGCCACCTACCGCGATTTTCTGCTATAATGATCAGATTGCTCTTTTAGTGCTTGACGTGATCAGGGAATTCGGGCTGAAAATACCTGAGAACATATCGATTGTCGGCTATGATGATTCGCATTTAAGCCAGGCGTCGGAGGTTAAGCTGACTTCGGTAACCCATCCGAAGATGCAGATGGGAACCGAAGCGGCAAAATGGATGATCGCGAAAGTGGAAGGAAAGAATATAGATCAGTTAGAACACTCCACAGTATACAAGCCGGAATTGATCGTCAGACAATCGACCGCAAAATTAAAGAACGGTTAAAATACTAAATGAAAGGCTGGATCACTGTCATTGAATTTACGATGATAATCTTTTTAAATTCATGACGATTATAATAAGAAACACGGCCGGGTATAATAAAGAAGAAATGATCTCAGCAAAGCCGGGAAGAAAAGAGTTCGCCTGACATAAAAAACTGCGGTATATTAGAAAAGGACTATTTGCTAACCGCAGCAGCGGGAGTTTTACATCCATTTAACGGGCAGAAAGAATGTAAAGCGGACGATCTGTTCACGCTGATGACTTTATTATTTTTTTAAAAAACTATTGTATTAAATGAAAATAGATGATATATTAATATTCGTCCTTAAAAAGACGGCTTTATAAAACAGCTGATTCAATATTTTTAAAAAAAGTTGTTGACATTCACCTTACTAGAATGTTATATTGATAAAGTCGCTTCTCACCGAAGCGGAAATGATCTTTGAAAACTAA
>NZ_LECW02000011.1 GCF_001042475.2 Bacillus glycinifermentans | reverse complement strand
TAGTTTTCAAAGATCATTTATCAAAGCGACTTTTATATTATATCCAATCTCTAATATAAAGTCAAGAACTTTTTTCAAGTTCTTTTTTTGTTTCATTGCCTGTTTCGCGGCAACGAATAATAATATACCACCGTATTTACGATTGTGCAATACTTTTTTAAGAAAAAATTAAATTTGTTTTAAATTAAGCCGGAACCGCTGTAAAAGCGGCTTCGGCTTAGGGGAAATTAACGATGCCTCATTTGCGGGAATAGTAAAACGTCCCTGATTGAAGGAGAATTCGTCAACAGCATAATAAGCCGGTCAATTCCAATTCCTAAACCGCCTGTCGGAGGCATTCCGTATTCCAATGCTTCGACGAAGTCTTCATCCATCATATGGGCTTCATCATTACCCTCTTCACGTTCTTTTAATTGCGCCTCAAAACGCTCTTTTTGATCAATAGGGTCATTTAGTTCAGTAAATGCATTCGCGTGCTCACGGCCCACGATAAACAGCTCAAATCGGTCCGTAAAGCGAGGATCTTCCGGATTTTTCTTTGCTAGCGGCGATATTTCAACCGGGTGTCCGTATATAAAGGTCGGCTGAATAAGCGTTTCTTCGACTTTTTGTTCAAAGAACTCATTGATGATATGCCCTACTGACATATTCTCAGAAATTTCAACCCCGTGCTCTTTTGCGTATGCTCTCGCTTCAGCCAAAGATACTTCTTTCCAGAAATCAATGCCGGTCAATTCCTTAACGGCATCAACCATGTGAAGTCTCTTCCATTCAGGTTTCAGGTCGACTTCATGCTCCCCATATTGAACAGTTGTAGTGCCCAGTACTTCCTCAGCAATGTGAGCAATGAGGTTTTCTGTTAATCTCATGATATCTTTATAGTCGGCATAAGCTTCATACAGTTCTATCATCGTAAATTCAGGGTTATGACGGGTAGAGACACCTTCATTGCGGAATACGCGTCCGATTTCATAAACCTTTTCCAATCCGCCGACAATCAGCCTTTTCAGGTGAAGCTCGATGGCGATCCTCATATAAAGCGGCATATCGAGCGCATTATGATGGGTGATGAACGGACGGGCAGACGCACCGCCTGGGATCGAGTGCATCATTGGTGTTTCAACCTCTAAGTATCCGTGGCTGTCCAAGTATCTTCTCATAGACTGAATGATTTTGCTGCGCGCAATAAACGTTTTTTTGCTGTCCGGATTCACGATCAAATCCAAATAACGCTGGCGGTAGCGCTGCTCTATGTCTTTTAAGCCGTGATATTTATCAGGAAGCGGGCGAAGGGCCTTCGTTAAAAGGTCAAATGATGTTGCTTTAACAGACAGTTCGCCTACGTTCGTTTTAAACATGACGCCTGTGACGCCGACGATATCGCCCAAGTCGGAGCTTTTAAACAGCTCATACCGCTCTTCACCGACGCTGTCTTTTCTTACGTAAATCTGAATTTGACCTTGCAAATCCTGAATATGCGCAAACCCGGCTTTCCCTTTGCCTCGTTTTGTCATCATCCGTCCTGCAATGGTGACTTCAATTGCTTTCTCCTCTAACTCTTCTTTTGAAAACCCGTTGTACAGGTCGATCAGTTCGCCTGATTGATGCGAGCGGTCAAAACGCTGACCGAACGGATCTTTGCCGCTCTCCCTTAGTTGACTCATTTTTTCCCGTCTGACTTGCAGTTGATCGTTCAATTCTTCATGATTATGCTCTTCATGACTCATCAGTATCACTCCGTTACTTTTATTCTTTCAGGAAAAAAGCAGAAAAACTGCCAGTGAAAACTGGCAGTGAGCAGAGGTCGGATTTATCCTACTTTTGCATCCTGAAGCTCTTTTGCCTCGGCTTCAATCGTAAACGCATCCAGCAGTTGAACAAGCTCATCTCTTGTTTCACAATTGTTGATTTCGTTCCGGACCTTTGCGTTTCCTCTTATGCCTTTTAAATACCAAGCTGCATGCTTTCTCATTTCGCGAACCGCTACATGCTCTCCTTTAAGCTTAATTAAACGGTCGAGGTGAAGCTTGCAGACAGACATTTTTTCGCGCACTTTCGGTTCATCTTTCAGCTCGCCCGTTTCCAGGTAATGAACCGTACGGTAAATCATCCACGGATTACCCAAAGCGGCACGGCCGATCATGACGCCGTCCACCCCTGTTTCATCAAGCATGCGTTTGGCATCTTGAGGCGTTTTTACGTCACCGTTGCCGATGACAGGGATTGAGACAGACTGCTTCACTTCTTTGATGATATCCCAGTTCGCCGTTCCTTCATACATTTGAACGCGGGTCCGGCCGTGAAGAGCCACCGCTTTTCCGCCTGCGCGTTCAACGGCTTTCGCATTTTCAACCGCATAGATGTGATCTTCGTCCCAACCCATTCTCATTTTGACCGTAACGGGCTTATTCACGGATTCGACAACGGCAGAAACCATTTCGTAAATTTTATTCGGATCGAGCAGCCATTTGGCTCCCGCATCGCATTTTGTAATTTTCGGTACCGGACATCCCATGTTTATATCAATAATATCAGCTGTCGTGTTTTGATCAACAAACTTTGCGGCTTCGACAAGCGTTTCCTTTTCACCGCCGAAAATTTGCAGGCTGAGCGGCTTTTCGCGTTCATCGATGTAAAGCATTCCCATCGTTTTTGCGTTATTATAGAGGATCGCTTTGTCGCTTACCATTTCGGCGCACACGAGGCCCGCTCCGAACTCTTTGACTGTCAGGCGGAAAGCGGAGTTGCACACCCCGGCCATCGGCGCTAACACAACCCTGTTTTTCAATTCAATATCACCGATTTTAAACATTTTGAGTCCTCCTTTCTTATTCTTCTGATGGAGATAATTCCTCCACTGTTATATTTAACGTATTGGCTACATCCCTGAGCATGCTTTCCGACGGCATACGATTTCCCCGTTCTACCTCGCCGAGTACAGAAACGGATATACCGAGCGCTTTTGCAAACCCTTCTTGAGTATAACCTTTCAGCTTTCTGTACGCACGAATTCGTCTACCCCAGATTTCCGTTTCCATATCCTTACACCTTCTCGATTTTTTGCATGATCACAAGACCCCTCAAAATCCGGATAAATCTCCAGCAGCGGGACGAGTACAAACATACGTTCATGCATTCTCGGATGAGGAACTGTGAGTTGCTCTGTCTCAATATTTTCACGATTATACAGCAAAATGTCAAGGTCTGCCGTTCTCGGACCCCATCTGATCTCGCGGGTCCGGCCGAGCTCATTTTCGATGCTTTGCGTCAAATCGAGCAATTCAAACGGAGAAAGAGACGTCCTGACTTTTGCCGCCATGTTTAAAAATAGATCCTGATCGGTGTACCCGACGGGATCTGTTTCATAAATCGAAGACACGTCGGTAACCGTCACGTACGGATGCTGATGAAGGAGAGCGACGGCTTTTTTTAAATATTCTTCCCGCTGGCCGATATTGGAGCCCAGCGCTATATATGCAGTATGTGTCATGTCCGCTTTCTCGTCATTTCGATAGCTACGGATTTATAGTGGCCGGGTATCGGCGGATCGGGTTTTATCACTTTCACGGTGCATTCCTGAACCGTCTGAAATTGTTTGAGCACGCGCCCTGCTATTGTTTCCGCAAGGGTTTCGACAAGGTTGACCGGCTCTCCTTCCACGACCTCTTTGCAAAGCTTATACAGCTCAGCGTAATTAATGGTCGCATCAATACGATCGGTTTTCCCCGCTTCACTCAGGTCAAGATGGGCCGTCAAATCGACGCGAAATCGCTGGCCGAGTTTGTTCTCCTCCTCGAAAACGCCGTGATACCCGTAAAACTCCATGCCTTCAACATAAACTTTATCGATGATAAGCGCCTCCTTTATCAATCATGGCATCCATCATTTTCGCCATTCTTGAGATTTGCTTGACATCGTGAACCCTGACAATGTCGCATCCTTTTTGAATTCCCAGGCATACCGTCGCCCCCGTACCTTCTGCCCTCTCCTCAGGCGGAAGGTCCAAAACGCGGCCGATGAATGTTTTGCGCGAAGTCCCTAATAAAACCGGATACCCCAAATTGCAGAACGCTTCGAGCTGGTTCATGACGGCAAGGTTGTCCTTAAACGTTTTCGCAAATCCGATCCCCGGATCCAAGATGATGTGATGGTCCGGGACGCCGGCGGCTTTTGCAAGATTGACGCATTCCATCAAATCAGAAATCATGTCCGGTATCAAATTTTTATAATTCCGCTCATGGCGATTGTGCATTAAAATAATCGGCACATCGTGAGAAGCAGCGACCGTCGCCATGTCCGGATCTGCCTTGCCCCCCCAGACGTCATTGATGATAGAAGCCCCGGCTTTTATCGCTTCATCCGCGACGCAGGCCTTATATGTGTCTATCGAAATCGGCGCATCGATTTCCTGAACCAGCTTTTCAATAACAGGTATGACCCTTTCCAGTTCTTCATCGGCAGAAACCTCGACTGAGCCGGGCCTTGTTGATTCTCCTCCGATATCAATGATATGTGCGCCGTCTTCTATCATTTGTTTTGCATGAATCAAAGCGCGATCTATGCTGTTGTATTTCCCTCCATCTGAAAACGAATCAGGAGTCACGTTTAAAATCCCCATAATCAACGTTTTGTCTTCATATGACAACGTATGGTGTTTTGCAATCAACTGTTTTGAACGGGCCAATGTTTGCGGCGCCATATCCTTCACCCTTTAGATCATTTATAGTCTTTGATGCTTTTTCTATCGTTAGTGTATACCTCTTGCAGACTTTTTGTCAGGCTTCCATCCTTTCCCGGAAATAGGGCATTGCCGATTTTCCGAAAAGGCACGATTTCCTGAACGGAATTGGTCATCCAGGCTTCATCCGCACCAAGCAGATGTTCCAACGGGTATTCCCCCTGCCTGACGTCAACATCCATTTTTTCAAGGCACTCCATGATATAGCGTCTTGTCACTCCGTCTAAAATCCCTGTCTTGAGTGATGGTGTATACACGCATCCGTCTCTTGTCCAAAAAACATTGGAAACAATTCCTTCGGCAACAGCTCCGCCGTCCGTCAGAAAGATCCCCTCTTTTAACGGATCATTTCCGATTTCTCTTTTTCCGTATAAATTATTCAAAAAATGATGGGATTTCAGGCGAAACAGGCCTTCCGGCGTATTTCTGCGGACGTTTAGCACAACCCCTTCAATTTCAGCCGGCACAGCTGAAGGGTCAAAGGCGTTCATGATCACCATGACGCCGGGCTGTTTGTACGAATCGGCAGAAAGCCCTGACGGAGAGGGTCCCGCGGATACATTCAGGCGGACCCTCGCATCTCCGTTTGGCGGCTGATTCAGCTCCAGAAGCCTGGTCAGCACGTCCATTACATCATCCTTCGTGAGCGAAACTTCGATTTTCAGATCACTTACTGATTTTTCAAGCCGTTCCAAATGCCGTTTCAAGAGGAATGGCTTCCCTCCATAAAGGCGGAATGTTTCAAAAACACCGATTCCATATAGAAAACCGTGGTCAAACGGAGAAAGTCTCGCTTCCCCCTCCTCCAAGTATTGACCGTTCAGGTAAATGATCATGCATTCACTTTCTTTCGGTATGTCTTAATAAAGTTTTTCAGCATGTCTTTTCCAAAGGAGGTCATGATGGACTCCGGATGGAATTGCACGCCTTCAACCGGCAATTCCTTATGCCTGATCGCCATGATTTCCCCTTCTTCTGTCCATGCTGATGTGACAAAGCATTCAGGCAGCGTTTCAGGCTTTACGATCAGTGAATGATATCGGGTGGCGGTCAGCGGGTTTTCAAGATTTTTAAAGATCGTTAACCCGTCGTGTAAAATCTCGGATGTTTTCCCGTGCATCAAACGTTCCGCCCTGACCACGTCGCCGCCGAAGACCTGAGCGATCGACTGGTGTCCGAGACAGACGCCGAAAATCGGAATCTTCCCGGCAAAAAACCGGATTGCTTCAAGGCTGATCCCTGCTTCATCCGGGCTGCACGGTCCAGGTGAAATCATCAGAAAGTCAGGGGACATGTCTTCGATATCCGCGAGCGCGATCTCATCATTCCGCTTCACAACAAGCTCTTCGCCAAGCTCTCCTAAATACTGAACCAAATTGTACGTAAACGAATCATAATTGTCGATCATTAAAATCATTTCTCAACTCTCCTCTGCTCTTTTTTCTCTTCTTCACTCAGCTCTATCGCCTTTTTCATCGCTATGGCCTTTTTGAACGATTCCTTGTATTCATGCTTAGGGTTTGAATCGATGACGATTCCCGCTCCCGACTGCATGAACGCATGGCCTGCTTTAACATAGATCGTCCGGATGACGATATTAAAGTGCATATCTTGATTATATCCGAACCATCCTATAGAACCAGTATAAAGCCCTCGCCGCGTCGGCTCAAGCTCCTCAATAATTTCCATCGTCCTGACCTTCGGCGCCCCGGTAATCGTTCCTCCCGGGAACACGGCATGGATTACGTCTACGGCGTCGCACTCATCTCTTATTTCCCCGCACACGTTTGACACAATGTGCATCACATGGGAGTATTTTTCAATCACCATAAATTCATTGACGCGCACGGAACCGTATTTTGACACTCTTCCAAGGTCATTTCGCTCCAAATCAACAAGCATGACATGTTCCGCGCGTTCTTTCTCATTCATGATCAGTTCGTTTGCAAGCGATTCATCCTCTGCCTCATCTCTTCCCCGGGATCTCGTCCCTGCGATCGGCCTTGTTTCAAGAAGCCACCCTTTCTTTTTAATGAGCAGTTCTGGCGATCCGCAAATCACTTGAAAATCGGGCGTTTCCAAATAGGCCATGTAAGGTGACGGATTCACTTCCCTTAACATTTTATAGACGTCAAATGACGGTGCCGACAGCCTTTCTGACTGCCGCAAAGAGAGGTTAACCTGAAAGACGTCTCCGCTTGCAATATATTGCTTTATTTTCTCCACGGCTTGTGAAAAACCGGCTTCGGTAAACGATGAAGCAAATGTTGCGCCCTTGTTTTCAGCGGGCTTTTCACGTTTTACCGCTTCGCTGTCCTCCAATTTCCACATCTTTTCAAGCAGATCCAGCTTCTCATAAGCTGCGGAGAGCTCGTCCTCTTCGGTGTGGGTGATCAGCCAAAGCTGCTCCTTTGCATGATCATAAACGGCCAAATCGTCGAACACGAGAAAAAATAAATCAGGCGTTTGCAGATCATCGATTGACAGGAGCTTAAATTTTTCAATATACCGGGCATAATCATAGCTTAAAAAGCCGATAGCCCCTCCCTGAAAATCTGGAAAATCTGCAACCGTCTCCGTTTTCAGCGTTTGAAACCACCTTGTGAACTGCAAAAACGGATCTCCCTCTTTGAATATGGTCTCCCCTTTATAATGGATCGTTGTGATGCCATCTTTTCCTTTCGCTATGGCCACAGGGTCAATGCCGGCAATACTGTATTCGCCGCCTCTGGCGCTTTCCAGAAGAACATGATGTTCTTTCCCTTTGGAAAGGTGCTCATACCGCTGTAAAAAACGCTCATTGGAAAAAGGAAACGTTCTAGCTACGGGCCTTCGTTGTCTCATCGTAATCATTCCTCTGCCGTTATTCTACTGTCCCTATTGTAAAGCATCTCTTTTTTCTAGGAAAAGAGAATTTCGTTTCCAATACGTAAAAAACCGCGAAAACACAAAAAACCGCCGACAATGTCGACGGCCTATGGCTTTCCGTATTTATTCAAATTGATAAAGCGGCGTGCTTAAGTATCTTTCTCCGTTGCTCGGAAGCACCGCGAGCACTTTTTTGCCTTTTCCAAGCTTTTTGGCGACCTGAAGCGCGGCAAAAATCGCAGCACCTGAAGAAATTCCGCCGAGCACTCCTTCTTCTTTCGCTGCTTTGCGGGCATATTCGAAGGCTTCTTCATTTTTAACCGTAATGATTTCATCATAAACATCGGTATTCAAAATCTCAGGAACGAATCCGGCTCCGATTCCCTGTATTTTATGCGGACCCGGTTTTCCTCCGGAAAGAACCGGCGAGTCCGTCGGCTCAACCGCGAATATTTTGATGGAAGGGTGTTTTTCTTTCAGCACTTCTCCTGCACCTGTGATCGTTCCGCCTGTACCGATACCTGCGATGAACGCATCAAGACCTTCATCGCCGAATTGCTCGGCGATTTCTCGGCCTGTCGTACGGCGGTGAATTTCGGCATTCGCAGGGTTGTTGAATTGCTGCGGCATGAAATAGCCGTGCTCTTTCGCAAGCTCTTCCGCCTTTTTAATGGCCCCTTTCATGCCTTCCGCACCCGGCGTCAGCACGAGCTCAGCACCGTAAGCGCGAAGAAGGTTGCGGCGTTCAGAACTCATCGTATCAGGCATGACGAGAATCGCTTTAATGCCTTTTGCGGCAGCAACCATCGCCAGGCCGATTCCCGTATTTCCGCTTGTCGGCTCAATGATGGTGTCTCCTTCTTTCAAAAGGCCTTTTTCTTCAGCGTCTTCGATCATCGCAAGCGCAATCCGGTCTTTTACACTGCTTCCCGGATTCATATACTCCAGTTTTACATATACATCAGCGCTGTCTTCATCGGCTAGTCGATTTAATTTTACGATCGGTGTATTTCCAATTAAGTCATAAACAGAGTTTGCAACGCGAACCAATTATGAACACCTCAATTTCCGAGTATTTTTATTGGGATTATAAATAATTTATCAATATCAAAATATTTTGTCAATCTTTATTTTTTCGGTCATAGAACCACGAAACATCCGCATCTTTCCAAAGCGTTTTGACCGACGCTTTGTCTCCTAATTGATCCATGGCAATCTGTCTTCGGATTTGGTCCTTTACTTGATCGTATGTAAATGTCCGCCCGTCGAGCTTTTCTTTTCGCAGGACGATCGCGTAGCCTTGGCTGACTTTAAGCGGCTCTGTCGTCCATTGATCGTCTTTTAGACGTTTGGCCGTCTCTATGTATTCTGAAGGGACGTTATCCCGCTGTTCGTTGACGAATCCAAGGTCTCCTCCATATGGAGCCGTATACCGGTCTGTCGAGTGTTCCGCGGCGGCGGCTTCAAAGCTTGAACCGTCCTTCAACTCTTTTAAAACCCGCTCGGCTTCGCTTTTTTCTTTTACAACGATGTGCTTCAGCCGGTAAGAATCATCGAATGTGTATAAGTCCTTGTTTTTTTGGTAAAACGATTTTAATTCGTTGTCAGAAATGACGATATCTTTCGTCAGCAATTCTTCAAGAAGGATATTATGCCTGATTTGCTCTCTCCACTCTTTTTCCGTCGTGCCTTCATCTTCGTAAAAAGAATTGTATACGGCTTTGATCAGAAGAAATTCCCTGTCGATTTCGTCTTTAGAGACGCTGATTTTGTTTTTTTCGGCGAGCCGGTCGACGACCCGGTCATTAATCATATCCTCCAATGTTGATTTCCCATACCGCTCTTCCATTTTACTCAGCCATTCTTCCCTCGTAATTTCGTTATTGCCAATATTGGCAATAACCTCCTGAGCAGATGAAGAAGAAGCCGTCATCGATTTTGTAAGGACGTATGCGATTACAATGCAATTGACGAAAAGTGCACCCAATACGATCGGCACCAGTCTTGATTTCAAATTTGTTTCTCCCCTTTCCTTATTGTAAAAGACCCGCTAACGGGTAGCGGGTATTATATCTCATTTAGAAGCGCTTCAAGCTCTTCCTTTGTAAACAAATACGTTTCATTGCAGAAATGACATTGCGCTTCAGCCTTGCCGTCTTCATCGATCATCGCCTGAATCTCCTGTTTGCCAAGTCCGATAATCCCTCTTGCAAAGCGCTCCTTCGAACAATTGCACGCAAAGCGGACGGGAACTGTCTCAAGCACTTCCGGTTCCTCTCCCAAGACAGCGCTAAGTACTTCTTCAGGTGTAAGGCCCTTTTGAATCAGCTTAGATATCGGCTCCACTTTTGATAAATTGGTTTCAAGCTTTGTAATGGTTGCATCGTCAGTACCCGGGAGCAGCTGAATGATAAACCCGCCTGCTGCCAAAATCGTATTGTCGGGATTGACGAGAACGCCGACGCCTACGGATGACGGAACTTGCTCGGACGAAACGAGGTAATACGTAAAATCCTCGCCGAGCTCCCCGGAAACGATCTCAACCTGGCCCGTAAACAGCTCGCGCATCCCGAGGTCTTTCACGACGCTTAATGTCCCGGAAGTTCCGACCGCTCTTCTGACGTCAAGCTTCCCTTGTTCATTCAAATCGAAATGAACGTGCGGATTTGAGACATATCCCCTTACTTCACCTTTTGCGTTCCCGTCGGCGACGATGGCCCCGATCGGCCCGCCCCCTTCGATTTTAACCGTAAGCTTATCTTCGCCTTTCAGCATCGAGCCGAGCATCACGGCCGCCGTCATCGTCCTGCCTAAAGCGGCAGAGGCCGTAGGCCATGTATTGTGGCGCCTTTGCGCTTCATGTATTGTTTCTGTCGTTCTCGCTGCATATGCGCGGACTTTGCCGTCATACGCTATGGCTTTTACTAAATAATCCATTGTCATCCTCCTAAACACTTTCAACGCGATTCCGTTCGTAAATCAGTTCCAGCCCTTTTAACGTAAGGAACGGATCTACGACATCGATGCAGTCGGATTCATCGGCAATCAATGATGCAAGACCGCCTGTCGCAATTACTTTCGGATTTTGCCGCGACTGCCATTTCATCCGTTTGACAATGCCTTCGACCTGTCCGACATAGCCGTAAAGAATGCCGGATTGCATCGCGCTGACCGTACTTTTGCCGATGATGTTATCCGGCCGGGCAATTTCAATTCTCGGAAGCTTGGCAGCTCTCGAATAAAGGGCTTCGGTCGATATCGTAATACCGGGTGCGATCGCTCCGCCCATGTATTCCTTGCGCTCATTAATATAACAGTACGTTGTCGCCGTTCCAAAATCAACCACGATCAGCGGGCTTCCGTAGAGATGAATGGCCGCCACAGCATTTACGATGCGGTCTGCCCCGACTTCTTTCGGATTATCGTATTTGATATTTAATCCCGTTTTCATGCCGGGACCGACAATTTGCGGTTCGATGTGAAAATATTTGGTGCACATTCTTTCGAGCGCGAACATGATCGGCGGGACAACGGAAGAAATGATGATTCCTTCAATTTGGTCAAACATCAATCCCACATAATCAAATAAAGAACGAATGAGCATACCGAATTCATCCTCTGTTTTATGGCGGCTCGTTTCGATCCGCCAGTGATATTCGAGCTCTCCGTTATGATATACACCGAGGACGGTGTTCGTATTTCCCACATCTATAACAAGTAACATCTGATCACCACTTTTGACTAGTTTCTCTTACTTGGACATAAAACATTCTACCATCATACAATACACGATGCCGATTCTTTTTGTAAACGAATCAAAACTGTCCGGGGAAACCGATGTCCGAACGGAAAACAAAAAAACTGCCAAAAGCAATGTTTGGCAGTTTTTCTTTCAAGAATGGAAAGCGAGCCGGTTACTCTTTTTCATCCTCTTTTTTCTCTTGATCTTCTCGTTTGTTGATGTTCACTTTCACGTCATCTGTTTTCTCATCATCAGCTGAAACATCGCGGTCAGGAAGTCTTCCGTTTTCGTACAGATGCTTGATTTGCTCAGCATCGAGCGTTTCAACTTCCAGCAATGTTTGAGCGATCAGTTCAAGTTTGTCGCGTTTCTCGGTCAGGATCTCTTTCGCACGTTCATAACATTCTTTAATGATACGCTGAATTTCCTTATCGATTTCGTACGCGATCGCATCGCTGTAGTTTTGGTCATTGTTGAAGTCGCGGCCTAAGAACACCTGACCGCCTTGTGACTGTCCAAACTGAAGCGGACCAAGTTTTTCGGACATACCGAATTCCGTTACCATCCGTCTTGCAATGTTCGTAGCACGCTGGAAGTCGTTATGGGCTCCCGTGCTGACTTCACCGAAGGTAATCTCTTCAGATACGCGCCCTCCAAGCAGGCCGACGATTTTATCAAGAAGCTCCGGCTTCGTTTGGAAATAACGGTCTTCCCTAGGCAACATGACGGCATAACCGCCCGCTTGGCCGCGGGGAACGATCGTTACTTTGTGCACCATATCGGCTTCGTCCAACACCAGGCCGATGACGGTGTGACCCGCTTCGTGATATGCCACGATATTGCGTTCTTTTTTGGAAATAACCCTGCTTTTTTTGGCAGGACCTGCAATGACACGATCTGTCGCTTCATCAATGTCAGTCATGTCGATTTTCTTTTTGTCATGACGGGCCGCTACAAGAGCCGCTTCATTGAGAAGGTTCTCAAGATCCGCACCTGAGAATCCAGGCGTTCTCATCGCAATCGCTTTTAAGTTTACCGATTCGTCAAGCGGTTTATTTCTCGCATGTACTTTCAGGACAGCTTCACGTCCTTTAACATCCGGACGGTCAACCGTGATTTGACGGTCAAAGCGTCCCGGGCGCAGCAATGCAGGGTCCAGGATATCGGCGCGGTTTGTCGCAGCGATAATAATGATCCCTTCATTGGCGCTGAATCCGTCCATTTCGACAAGCAGCTGGTTCAGCGTTTGTTCACGTTCATCGTGACCGCCGCCAAGGCCGGCTCCCCGCTGGCGTCCGACGGCATCAATTTCATCGATGAAAATCAGACACGGCGCATTCTTCTTTGCATTTTCAAACAAGTCGCGCACACGGGATGCACCGACCCCGACGAACATTTCAACGAAGTCTGATCCGCTAATGCTGAAGAAAGGCACGCCCGCTTCACCCGCACAAGCTTTCGCCAGCAATGTTTTACCGGTTCCCGGAGGTCCGACTAAAAGCACGCCTTTTGGAATTCTCGCTCCGAGCTCAACGAATTTGCGCGGATCTTTCAGGAAATCAACGACTTCTACCAGCTCTTGCTTTTCCTCATCCGCTCCTGCCACATCTTTAAATTTGACGCGTTTCTTTTCTTCGGTATAGAGCTTCGCCTTGCTTTTACCAAAGTTCATGACACGGCTTCCGCCGCCTTGAGCCTGATTAAGCAGGAAGAAGAAAAGAATGAAGATAATAACAAAAGGGATTATGGTGGTAAAGAAGGTCACCCATCCGCTCGTTTCCTGAGCAGGTTCAACCAGTACCTTCATTTTCTTAGCGTCGGCAACAATCTGGTCTGCCCCGCGTCCTTCAGGTACATGGGTCAGGAAATACTGGTCTTTGGCATAATTCTTCAGCTGCCCTCTGACCTCATACACACCTCTCACAGGCTGCATGGAAACATTAGTAACCTTCCCGTTTTCAAGGTTTGAAACAAAGTCACTGTACGTCATATTTTCGGTTTTCGGATTTGCGGTTTGGAAGTAGCTCACAACTCCGATCACAACTAATAAAATAAGTAAATAAAAAATGGTATTACGGAAGACCCGATTCATTCCTTACCTCCTCCCACAGTAAGCACAACTATGTTCAATAGTATCATAGAAAATCGTTCCAATACAACAGATATCCCTTACCCAATCAGCTTTCATAAACCGCCGGTTTTAGCACTCCGATGTAAGGCAAATTGCGGTAGCGTTCCGCATAGTCAAGACCGTATCCTACAACGAAAGCATCCGGAACCTCAAAACCGACGTAGTCCGCTTTGATATCCGCCTTGCGTCCGCTCGGTTTATCAAGAAGGGTAACAATCTTAATCGACTTCGCCTTGCGGTATCGGAAAAGCTCTACAAGATAACTCAAAGTCAGCCCACTGTCGATGATGTCTTCAATAATCAAGATGTCACGGCCCTCTACAGACGTATCCAAATCCTTAATGATTTTAACCTCTCCGGAAGATACCGTGGAATTGCCATAGCTTGATACATCCATGAAATCCATTTCCAAGTAAGTATCAATATGCTTGATAAGGTCAGCCATAAATGGCATGGCCCCCTTCAATACACCGATGGCCAGCGGGAACTTGTCGCTATACTCTTCCGTTAAGGAAGCGCCGAGCTCCTTGACTTTCTGCTGGATCTCATCCTCGGAGATCAAAATATTCTCAATATCGTGTTTCATTCTTTGCTAGCCCCCTACACTTTTCATGCTGTCTATATTGTAATACAATGCGATCATTGTTTGTAACATCAAGTTCCTCAAAATCGGTTTTTTTCAGACCCGGTATCCAGATAATCCTTCCTTCCGCGTCTGTCACAATGGGCCAGCTGTCTCTTTTTGCAAGAGGCACTTTTTCATCAATAAATATATCTTTTACCTTTTTTGAGCCGTTCATCCCTTTAAGTTTGATTCTGTCCCCTTTTTGCCTTGTCCGCACATAAAGGGGGAAATGAACCTGCTTTGGACTTGTTGCAAAAACATCATTTCCTTTCAAAGTAAGATCTTTGCCTTGTCTCGTCACATGAAGAGAGAAGCCGCCCGGAAGCATCAGGTCTTCTTCGTCTGCTCCGCTTATTTCATAATGATAGGAAATGTTTTCACATTGCAACGGGTGAAATGTAAACAAACATGTATGATAAGATTTGACCACTTTTAACCCATTTGGAAAATCAAGCGAACCGGATGGATCTTTTTTTGAAATCCATTCCAGAAGGACTTTAATATGATGGGCTGAAAACGCAGATGGAACGTTTTCATAAAGATAGTTTAATATTAGTTGAACTCCTCTTCTTTGTAAAGGCAAAGGCAGTTCAAGAAGCCGTTCAACGCTGATCTTGACGCTGGAACTCGACTTGTCTGTGATTACTGTATTCATTTTATCTTTCGTTAATGCCTGTAAGTATATTTCATCTTCAGCCAGCGAATCGCTGACTGTTTGAAAACGCTTATGGACATCTTCCGACTCCGCCTTTAAGAAAGGGAGAACATGATGCCGGAACCTGTTCCGTGTATAATCATCTTCATCATTGCTCGGATCCGTTCTAAACGGTACATGATTCGCCTTGCAGTAATCCAAAATGTCTTCCTTGGAAAGACCGAGAAACGGCCTGATCAGCCATCCCTCTCCAAATCGCCGCTTTGGCCGGATGCCGGCTAGTCCTAAGCCGATGGTTCCCTTCGCCAATTTCATCAGCATCGTCTCAATTTGATCATCCCCATGATGAGCGAGGGCCAAATATTCCGCACGGTGCTTTTCCATCTGGTCTTTAAAGAAGCGAAAGCGCAGTTCCCTTGCCGCTGCCTGTTTGTTGAGATTTTTTTCGGCGGCATACTTTTGAACGTTAATCTGCAGCGCCTCGCAAAGAATGCCCTCCGCTTCGCAAAATTCCTGTACAAACCGCATGTCCTGTTCAGACTCAGCGCCTCTGAACATGTGATCGACGTGTGCGGCAATCAGTGTTGCCGAAGCAGGAATCGTATATTTCAACGCATGAAGCAGAGCCATCGAATCAGGCCCTCCGGAGACTCCTGCAATGATTGTCACTTCGTCAAAAGACAGATCGTTTTTTTTCATAAACTTTTCAATACTTTTCACGATGTCCTCCCACTAAAAGCAGGGTGTATTTCAAAAGATATAAATATCCTAACACTTTCAATCATTCCCTGCAAAGAAGAGCTATCGCCGGATAATCCGCTCACATAAAAAAGAGAACGATATACGCAAAATAAAAGGCGAGGACGCTGACGACAATCAGCAATGTTTCAAAGATGCCCCCGGATTTCCGGCGCTTCCTTTTCAGTTTGCGACCGCTTCTCATCTGCTGGCGCGACACGGCCGGCCTCCTTTGTGCCGCGCTATTCGGCGGAGCCGACACAGAAGAAGCATATCCGGTTCTTGATGAACGCAGCCTTTCGCTGCCGTCGGGGCGGCCGGCCTCAAGCAGGCCCTTCTTCATGTCATCAGCCGTTTTGTATGCTCCTTTAAAAGCCGATACCAGAACCGTTTTGTAGGTTTTTAAAAACGGATGGCTGTCGATGACTGAAAGAAGCTGGCTCATTGGATTTCCGGTTTTTTTGAATTCTTTTTTCACCGCGCAATTTATCATGATCATCGCAACGGAAAACAAATCATACGAAGGTTCGGCCTTGCGTGTCCCGCACACCCAATATCCCCTGTCAAAAAACTCGGTGTATTCCTTGATTGCCCGGCCTTTTTTTGTCGTTCCCCCGACATCGATGCAGCGGATTCTTGCCGGGGACCCCGTTACGATCAGATTTTCAGGTTTTAAGTCTCCAAATACCCACCCTTCGCGGTGGATGATGGATAAATTGGACAGAAGCTGGCTGATCAGTACAGGAATCCACTCTTCCCCTTTTTCGGCGATATAACGCAAAAGAAGCGGCCCCTCTATATATTCCATAACGTAAAATGAAAGTTTTTTGCCGCCGCCCGATACATGCATATCGTCCACGTCAAAAAAAGAAGGCCCCATTGCTCTTGCCTGGGCCTTTGAGAAAGATTTGAGAACATTCACTTCCGAGGTAATCGACAGGCTGTCATCGCTTACTTTCAACGCCACGCGGCCTCCTTTGGAATCGGCCAGATAAACAACGCCATTAGCCCCTTTTCCAAGCTGTCTGATGATCTTATAGGAATGATTGTTCCACTTTCCAACAATGGTTGAACCCGGCTTTAGATTACCCGCCAAACTCGTCGAAGCGTCTTTCATCATCTTCTAACATGCTCCTTCTCGAGCCGATTTTTTTAAAATGCTGAATAGCCTCCCGGATTGCCGGCCCTGTCGGCGTAATGCCCCCGGCGGCAAGCTTCGAAAATATTGAGGAAAGGGATTCAAACTTTGGCGTCCAATCAAGCACGAGTTCGACCTCTTGTTTTTTCCCGGGAAATATAAACATCGCAAATTCGTTTTCGCCGATCCGGGAATTCAGACTGATGGACAGATCGATCAAAGCCTCTTTGACCGTCGGCAGCTTCGGGTTCATGCTGGCGCTCGTATCAACAAGCACAAGGACGTGTAAATGAACGGTTTCTCCTAGTTCATCAACGACTTCCATAACCTCGCCGCGTTTATCAGGAGGCAGTTCATCCATTTCTGCATGTCTTCCGAGAATCTGTTTGAGCTCATTGTTCACAACGCCTTGGAGTGTTTGGGTCATCGCTTTTTTCGTGACCATCTGCACCGTCTGCGACAGCTGCGAGGCATAAACCACCTGATGAACGCCGCCTCCGGCGAGAGCGATACCTTCGACTTCCTTCATTGCTTCTTGATCCATTGTATTTTCTTCCATAATTCCGATTACATTCACGGTTATTCCCTGCTCTTTCGCAAAGGCTGCCATGGCCTGCGGATCTTCACCGCGGTTTGAACAGCCGTCGGTAATCAGCAGGATTTGATTTAAGTGCCCCTTTTTCATTGCGATTCCTCCTGGACAAAGATATCTTTAATTCCATCATCGCCAGAAGAAATCTGATTTATACGAATGCTAAGAAATCTCTTGGTTCTTTTGGAAAAAAGCAGGTGCAGGAATTGAGGCCCACTTCGGCGTATTATGGTCTATTCTGATGACGATCACCGTCATATCGTCCTCGATGAGCCCCGATCTCGTCCGGATCACCTCTTCCATAATTAAATCTGCGATTTCCTGAGGGTCTTCGGTTTTGAGCGATTTCAGCTTCCTTTTCATCCAGAGATCGTGGTTTTCCACATGCCTCGGTCCTTCAAAAATGCCGTCGCTCATCATGATCAAAATGTCACCGGCTTTTAGCTGTTCGCTGACGACGTCAACGTCAAACTCAGAAATAATGCCGATCGGCAAATTGCTCGCCTGGACTTTGATGATTTGATCCGCTCTCTTAATAAAGCTCGGCGTTGAACCGATTTTTAAAAACTTGCAGCTTGCATCCTGGAGGTCGATGATCGATAAATCCAGCGTCGAGTAAATTTCGTCGGTCGTTCTTAACGACAGAATGCTGTTTATCGTCTTAATCGCTACTTTTTCGTCAATTCCCGACTGAAGGATTTTCTCCAGAAGCTTAATCGTCTCATTGCTTTCAAAGTGCGCTCTTGCACCGTTTCCCATGCCGTCGCTGATGGCCGCGGCATACTTGCCGGCTCCGAGTTCCATCATATTGTAGCTGTCGCCGGAGACAAGGCCGCCGCCTTTCGCCGCATGGGCTGCACCCGTTATCACGCGGTACGATTTCGCTGAGCCGAAGGCGACATGGCAGTATCCGTTCGGGTGGCCGGCACATTGTTCTGCCTTGACGATAATCTGCTCTTCAAGAATATCGGAAAGCATCGGCGCAATGATTTTTTCGCATTCCCCGTGCCCGTTGCAAAACGGAATACTCATTTCGATGTCAATGTTTCCTTGATCAAGGCAGTAAATTTCAACTTGCTGAATTTCAACGCCGAAATGCTGGAGCGCTTCCCTGATTTGTTCTTCCTGGATGAAATGCTGTTCCCTTTCCCTTTTTATTTCCCGAGAAAAGTCGGCCATCACCTGAGAAACGCCGAGAAGCTGCTCGGCAACAAGCCGCCTGCTGTCATGAACCTTTTGTTTTAAAGCCTGATTGGCTCTAAAATGAGTCAGCTCGTCCTCTATCAACGCTTCAACCTGTTTTGATTTTGAACAGTGCTGGTGAAATTCTTTTTTCAGCTTGCGGTTTTTATAATATTGCTTTTCTTCCGTTTCTTGCATAACCCGCTTCATTAAATCATATGTTTTATCAAAGTTCTGCACCCAGCATTTATTTTTCTTATAGCATGATTGACAGGAATGTTCTGTCACCGTGCTTAAAAACAAATCGATTTCCTTCTCTTTCACTTCATCCTCAGGAACGGTGTGGTAAAATGTAGAAAAACTGTCAGATAAAGCGTGAAACACGCTTGAAAACTGATCGACTTTTTGAGCCGTGACATCGCGGATTTTTCTCGCATATTGCTGCTGCTCCTGCGCATGCTCGGTCGTTCCCGGAATATGCTTGGCCACTTTTTTTGTAATCGACTGGGGTGTTAACAGAAACAGCCCGATCGCGATCAGCGATTCATACAGTGTCGGTACAAGCTCGGCCGAGCCCCCGCCGTAAAGGGAAATCAGCAAAGAGCCAATCAGCAGGCCGACCGCCGCCCCCGCTTTTTTACCCTCTTTCAGCAGGCCGCCAAGCAGGCCGGAAAAAGCGAGCAGGCTCATCTGGTATAGGTTTCCGATATTCGAAAGGCTGAGAATCAGCCCGGTCACAACCCCTACTGTACAGCCGATGCTGGCTCCGCCGATAAACGAGAAAGTCAGCACGACATAACGGGCCAATATCAGTTCAGCCTGCATGCCTTGAAACGAAACCCCCGTAAGCCCGGTGAGAACAGATGCAATTAAAATCATAAAGCAAATGATCTCTTCGATTTTCAATGAATGCTTCGCACGTTTAGACGTAACGATCGGCAGGCTTTGCAAAAAAATCAGCGTTAAAATAAACGATAATCCGGCTTCGACAAACGCCATAATGTAATGATAGCCTGAGACCGTTCCGTATTGAGCGTAAACAAAGCCGCACCTTGTCAGCGACATCGCCAAAAAAACGACAACAGGCAATGTCCTGACACGGTCTTTTATAATAAGAGAGGTCATTTTTGAGCATACCGCAAATGATACTAGCGCCGCGAGAACGAACAGGGAATGCTGCGGGGATATGCTTAATGCGCCCGCCAGCAGCGCCAGACATGCCATGAGGGCCTTGTCCTTTTTGATCAAAAGCATTGCTCCGAAAAATGGAAGAGCAAAGGGAATAACCTCTGACAAAATGAAGGCTCGTCCCAATAAAAAACCAATGACCATATAAATCAGCCCTTTATAAAAAAAGAGCGAATACAAGTGCTGCATCATGAGCTTTGCCATTTTGCCGAACCATGCATACATTTTTTGAACAAGAGGCCCCGCCATCGGGCTGTTAACTCTTCTTTCCGCTTTTTCCATGCTCTCATCTCCCACTGGATTATTCATTGCTTGCCATTATAACGAAAGATGAAATAGGATTTTGTCAAAAGAAGGTAACGATTCGAAAGAACTCTTCGACGGTTTCTGTAGAAAGCTTCAATCTCTCTTGGTAAGTCGAGTTCATTCTTGCTATTTTGCAGATTCGGCTATATTTTAAGCAACAAAAAAACCGGTTTCCATGTGAAACCGGTTTTCGCGATGACCCGTACGGGATTCGAACCCGTGTTACCGCCGTGAAAGGGCGGTGTCTTAACCACTTGACCAACGGGCCTTCTAAAAGTAGCGGCGGAGGGGATCGAACCCCCGACCTCACGGGTATGAACCGTACGCTCTAGCCAGCTGAGCTACACCGCCATGTATTCAATTTGTTCTTTTAACGCACAAGTTCTATAATACAAAGGTTTATTCGCTCCGTCAATAGTAAATTGAATAAAATTTTTTCTAAAAAATAAAAAGGCATCCGTTGGGATAAGACGAATGCCTTTCGTTTATATAGAAAGCAGCAAGTTAACCTCTTCTTGCTCCGCGCCCTCCACGTTTTGATTCCGTGTTGCGTTTTAGAGACGATAAGCGATCTTCACTATCTTTCAAGAACTTATTCATTTTCTGTTCGAACGTTTCTTTAGAGCGGAAATCATTTCTAGGTCTTGATTGAGGACGGTCCACAGCCTTTTTGATGGATAAGCCGATCTTTCCATCTTTTTCTACGTTGATGACTTTCACTTCTACTTGATCTCCGACCTTCAGATGATCATTAATGTCCTTCACGTAATTATCGGCGACTTCACTAATATGAACAAGACCTGTTGATCCTCCAGGCAATTCAACAAACGCTCCAAAATTTGTAATACCTGTTACTTTCCCTTGCAACTTGCTGCCAACTTCAATCGACATAAAAAAAGTGCTCCTCCTTAGACTTAAAAAAGATCATTTGTTTAATTATACATAAAGAAAAAATTAAGTGTCAACAAGGCTACTTGCTCTTCTCATCAAACTTGAAGATGATCTCGCCGTTCTTTGACAGGTAGTAATCCTTTCTGGCAAGCTCGGCGACGTAGTCTTCGTCCTTCAGCTTGACAATCTCATCCTTCAGATCGGATTTTTTTGCTTCCAGCTTATCCAATTGTTTCAAAAGCTGCGCTTTTTTCGCTTCCTTCGTATTGATGTCGGACGCCTGCGACCATAGCGATCCGGCAAACACGATCGCCGCCAGCAGCACGACAGCTCCAAACACCGTCAACCGTCTGTATAGTCCGCGTCTTTTTCTTTTTAAATACTGCTGTTTCCGTTCCATTTGTTCTTTATACTCATTCTGTATTTGAGATATATTGCGTTTCTTAAAATCGTTCAATGTCAGACGGCCTCCCTTCACTTTTTCGAAAATTTCGTTTTGATTGTTATGAATAGTTTCTTTCCCTTTTTGAAAAATCCTGCTCCCTTTCGAAAAAAGCGCTTCAATGCAAGCCGAATGCGAACAGGAAGGAACCTGAAGCATTGGCGGATAACAAAATAGAGCGGATAACCGGCAATTTTTATGATCTTATATAAACATACCGCAAAAAAACGAAAAAGAACATAGATATATCTCAACGTTAACAGAACAATCGCAAAAATGGCATGAATCGTCCACACTACGGGGCGGAACAGCATCATCTGCATCATTTTTGTGAGCATTCTGTAGATGAAAACGAAGAACGCGATCGTCCAATCCAGAATTTTGATGTAGACTCGCTTAAAAAGGCTTTGATATGCGGCAAAACCTAAAAGGACGGCTAAAAAAATATAGGTTCGGAACTCGCCTTCATTCACGCTAAGGAGAACGTAGAAAAACAGGAGACCTTGTACCATCCAAAACAACAAGTCGTGAATGAACAAGAGCCACCTTGCCGTTTTCGGGCGAACCACAAAACGAGTGTAAGTATCAAGGGAAGCGCCCAGCCATGCCCCCATTCCGGCCATGGCCAGCATCGTGTAGAATTGTGTGGTCAGCGTCATTTAAACAACTTGCTAAAAAACCCTTTAGCTTTCTCCCCCTGCTGCTCATCCAAATAGACGAGATCAAGCACTCTTCCTTTAATGGAAACAACGCCTTTTTCCACATCCAAATTCTTCATCTGTAAGTTTTCGCCTCTGACCGCAAGCATCCCCATGACGGTATCAAGCAAAAACTCCTCATTGTCAAAACTCTCGACCTGTTTGACACCGGAAATATCTAACAGCTTGCGGCCTTTCATCATCACGTTATGTTCAGGAACAGATGACCCACCGGAAGGGTTGTGCTGATCGTAATATAAACTCATCTATTCATCCCCCATATCCTCATACTAAGATTCGTTACTGCATTGTATGAGAGAGGGGATTTTTTTAGAACAAGCCTATTCTCCGCCGAGTTTTTCCTCTTTCAGCACGGTGTACATATTTGCCGCTTCTTCCTTTTTCGTCGTATCCTTCAATTCATTCACTTTAACGGTAACAAGTTTCTGGCCGAAGCGGACCTCTAGCTCGTCTCCTTCTTTTACGTCAGTGCTCGCTTTCGCCTGTTGGCCGTTGATCGTGATCCTGCCCTGATCGGCCACTTCCTTTGCCAGTGTGCGCCTTTTAATCAGTCTTGATACTTTGAGAAATTTGTCAAGCCTCATGGCTATCAGCCCCTTTCCATATCTTTCGCTTTATTCCAAAGTTCGTCCATTTCCTCCAGCGTCATGCTTTCAAGATCTTTATCGGAACGCTTGGCCGATTGTTCAATATACGTGAACCGTCTGTAAAACTTGGAGTTTGTCATCGCAAGCGCTTCTTCGGGTTCAATTTTATAGTAGCGGCCGATGTTGACGAGGGCAAATAAAAGGTCGCCGAATTCTTCCTTTATTTTCTCGCCGTGAGATTCGGCTTCGGACACTTCGAAAGAAAATTCTTTTATTTCTTCATTGACTTTGTTCCACATATCTTTCACGTCAGACCAGTCAAACCCGACCTTAGCGGCCTTTTTCTGAAGCTTATTTGCTCTTGAGAGGGCCGGCAGCGGCTTCGGAATGCCGTCCAGAATCGATTTTTCGACGTCCTGTTTTTCTTGTTTTTTAATCTCTTCCCAGTTCGCCATGACGTCAGCCTCATCGCGTACAGAGATATCTCCGAAGACATGCGGATGCCTTCTGATCATTTTTTCGGTAATGCCGTAAATGATATCATCGATGGTAAAGAGGCCGTCGTCTTCTCCGATCTGCGCATGGAGAAGAACTTGCAGCAGGACATCTCCGAGTTCTTCAACGAGGTGATCCGGATCATCTTCATCGATCGCTTCAAGCACTTCATAGCATTCTTCTATTAAGTATTTTTTCAGCGATTGGTGAGTTTGTTTCCGGTCCCAAGGACAGCCGTCAGGCCCGCGCAATTCCCGGATAACGCGGCGGAACGCCGAAAATTCATGATACAGCAAGCCTTCGTCTTTGACGGGCGGAACATAAACGCTCGTCAAATTGGTGATGCCGACACTTCTATCCAACTCATAAAGAGGCACCCTTCGGATCTCTTCCATGCTGCTTCCGGCCGCCGTGACAATGACGATTTCATAATCGTCGGGAAGCTTCTCCATCAATGTAAGCTTCACTTCCGAAGCCGTCATTTGATCATAGACTTGGCAGATGATCAAATGGTGCTGAAGCTCGATTTCATCCGCCGAAAATTGGACGGCGTCAACGAACTGGAATCCTTCGATCGGATCGATCTTCAGGGCGTTGAACGTCGCATCAAGAAAACTGTGGCCTCCCTCCACCGCTACCTCAACCTGATGAAGATGTTGTTTATCAAGCAAAAGCTGAACGGTTTTTTCGGCTACAAACGGATGTCCAGGCACGGCGTAAAGCACGTCCTGGTGCTGCGCTTCCCGAAAAAGCGCCTCAGCGATTTCTTCGTACACCTCTTCAAATTGGTCGTGCTTTTCATACACATCATCAAAGTAATGAATCTTCGGTATTTCGTTTTTCAACTCTTCTATTAAAGGATGGTCTTTCGTCCTGACATAAAGCGTCTCAGCCCGGGTAAGACGTTTGTAAACGCCGAGGGTTAACTGATTCATATCGCCCGCCCCGAGGCCAACAACGGTTATTTTACCTGCCATTTTGCCGCCCCTTTCTTTTTTTATCTCAACAGCTTGCTTACAAAAGGCACAAGCTCAAGTTCTTTCTCCGTAAACACACGACATTTTAAGATGCTGAACAAATAGGCTCCTCCGCCGATGAAAACGGCAGTCATGCTTTCAACCGCCGATAACCATCTGCTTTCTTGCGGGATTACTGCTTCAAACGCGTACAGCCAAATCAATAATACGGCGGACATGATCATGGCGGAGACGGCCATTCCGGCGATTCTATAATCCGAAAGCTTGAACAGGCCATTCCTGTTCAGACGGAAAAGGTTGAGTCCCGCGACAGCTGCAAACGACATCACAGTCGCCGAGGCTGCTCCGGAGATCCCGAAGGCGGGAATCAGCATCACATTCAGAACAGCCTTGAGGAAAAATCCTGATAAAACGGAGGCAGCCGGAAAAAAAGTATCTCCGAGACCCTGCAAAACGGCGGTTATCGTCATGGCAAGTGATGCAAAAAAGATCGACACGCTGAAAATTTGAAGCGCCGCCGTTCCCTCGCTGTTTTTAAACAGCATGGTGTTCACCGGTTCCAAAATGCAAATGAGACCTGCCGCCGCTCCGATTCCGATGACCAGGCTCATTTTTAAGGAATACCGGGTTTTTTCCCGAACTTCCGTCATCTGCTGCTGTTTCTTCGCTTTCGTAAGAGACGGGACAAGAGCAGTCGAAATGCTCGCCGCAAACACGGTTCCGAGCTGCAGAAGCGGCTGTCCCCTGTCGTAAACGCCTTTTGTGTGCTTTGCCTCAAGCTCACCGATGCCTTGACCTGCAAGCAGGGAATATAAGTTCAGCGCATCTACAAGCTGAATGAGAATCATCATAAGGCTTGTGACACAGATGGCCACCGTATACAGGCAAAGCTGTTTTAAAATGGCCTTCGTGCCGATACCGGCCCGTTCGTTAGACAGATTCCTTTCCCTCTTGACCCAAAACGCCGCCAAAATCAAAAACGCCGTGAGGCCTCCGACCAGAGATCCAAAGGCCGCCCCGGCACCGGCGTCATATAAAGAATGGCCATTCCTGATCAGCCACCATGTAAAAAAGAGAATCGCAGCAACACGTAACAATTGTTCGCCGATTTGGGAAAATGCCGTCGGCAGCATGAGCTCGTTTCCTTGAAAATACCCCCGGAATAGAGAGACGAACGGAAGCAGCAAATAAGAGTACGAGACGGCCCGAATGACCTCGGCAAGGCCTGGATCGCCCATCAGCTCTGCAATGCTTTTCGCTCCGGCAAAAAGGAGAAGAAAAAAGCTAATGCCGACGACGGATATAAACAGCATGGATACGCGAAGAATTTTTGTTTGGCTTCCCGGGCCAAAATCATTCAATAGCTTCGAGATGATAACGGGAAAGCCTGATGTCGCAAGCATCACCGAAATTCCGATCATCGGATACACTTGCTGAAAAATATAAAAACCGACATCTCCGACTATGTTTTGAAATGGCACTCTGTAGACAGCGCTCAATATTTTCGATAGAATTCCCGCCAATGATAACACAAAGGCACCTTGCCAAAGCCGTCTGCTTTGGACGTTTGAAAAGCTCATCTGCAAGCTCCTTTCAATGTGCTTTTCTTTAGAAAAACACAACGAAACGTGCTTATTATACCACATCCCGTGCCATTCACCTTTAACTAAAAAAAGAACAGCCCGAAGGTGTGCTGTTCCAGTTGGTTGTTTCGGCATTCCGCTTTATCAGGAATGACAAAGGAAAAGGAATGAGACCTATTGTTCCATTTGGCGCGCTAAAAAACCTGCGGCAGTTTCAACTGCCTTATGTTCCACTTCACCAATCGACTGGTCTTTTGAAAAAATGACAACGGCACCGATCGGATCACCGTTCGCAACGATCGGACCAATTGTATATGAAGCGACTTCTTCGTCAATCCCGTCAATAAGCTGAATCGTTTTCGCGTCTCCTTCCAGGACAGAGTTGCGCTGATCCATTGCTTTTTCAACCATATCGCTGATCGATTTATTTAAATAGTCTTTTTTAGAGCTTCCTGAAACAGCAATAAACACATCCCTGTCGCAAATCAAGACGGAATGGCCCATGCTGTCATAAAGGGCGTCCGCGTATTCCTTTGCAAAATCTCCAAGTTCGCTGATAGGTGAATATTTTTTTAAAATAACCTCCCCATCGCGGTCGACGAAAATTTCCAGAGGATCTCCCTCGCGAATGCGTAATGTTCTTCGTATTTCTTTGGGAATGACGACCCGCCCCAAATCATCAATTCGACGTACGATACCAGTTGCTTTCATCTGTGCTGCCTCTCTTTCATTTGATGATATATCTGGTGGATAAAACAGAGCTGTGTATTTACTAACACTCTCCACTCTTGATTGATTTTAGTATCCGTCACATCAAATGTAATATACGCGAGAAACAACAAAATTTTACGATGAAGCGATCGTTTGTTTCTTGACGTTTTCCAGTCCTTTCAGAATATCCAGCAATGTTTCGAGCCATTCTTCCGGCTTGCGGTTTTTAACTTGTATCGAGATTTTCAGCTTTTTGCCTTCCATCCCGAGGCCGATCTGCCTGCCGTATTTGCTGCCAAGCTCGAACAGCTTTTGTCCGTCAATCTCAGCGCTCGCCTTCTCGTCGATCGTCAGTCTGACGGCGTCTTTATCCTGTTTGATCAGCTCGACGCGCTCTTTTATGGCGTATACTTTCATTTCCGCGATGGCAAATAAATATTCGACTTCCTTCGGATATTCGCCAAAACGGTCGATCATTTCATCTTGAAGCTCATCTTTTTCTTCAATCGCTTCAATGGCTCTGAAGCGTTTATACATATCAATTTTCTGCTTGCCGTCCGTGACATACGATTGCGGAATATAGGCGTCAAGCTCCAAATCGATTTCCGGCTCAAAGCGTTCGATTTGCGCCGTGTCTCCCTTGCGTGCTTCGATCGCTTCCTTGAGCATTTGCGAGTATAAATCAAAGCCGACGGAATCAATGAAGCCGTGCTGCTGCGCACCGAGCAGGTTTCCGGCTCCGCGGATCGTCAAGTCGCGCATGGCGATTTTAAAGCCTGAGCCAAGTTCTGTGAATTCTTTAATGGCCTGAAGCCTTTTTTCCGCCACTTCGGTCAGAACTTTGTCTTTTCGATACGTAAAGTAAGCATATGCGACCCGGTTGGAGCGTCCGACGCGTCCCCTTAGCTGATAAAGCTGTGAAAGCCCCATTTTGTCGGCGTCATGCACGATCAACGTATTGACGTTCGGAATATCGACGCCTGTCTCGATAATCGTCGTACTGACGAGAACATCGGATTCTCCCTCTAAAAAGTTGAGCATGACGGATTCGAGTTCATTTTCCGTCATTTTGCCGTGGGCATACGTCACCTTAGCATCGGGGACAAGCATCGAAATCTCTTCAGCTTTTCTTTCGATGTCCTCGACGCGGTTGTACAGAAAGTATACCTGTCCTCCTCTGGCAAGTTCGCGTTCGATCGCTTCCCTTACCAAAGCGCCGTTGTATTCGACAACATACGTCTGAACCGGAAAGCGGTTTTCCGGAGGCGTTTCGATGACCGATAAATCCCTGACGCCGAGCATGGACATATGAAGGGTTCTCGGTATCGGTGTCGCCGTTAAAGTCAAAACGTCGACATTCGCTTTAATCCGTTTGATTTTTTCTTTATGCGTAACACCGAACCTTTGTTCCTCATCAATGATGAGCAAACCGAGATCCTTGTACACGACATCCTTTGATAAAAGCCTGTGGGTTCCGATCACGATATCGACCGTGCCGTTTTTCAAGCCTTTGATCGTTTCCGACGATTCTTTCCGCGTGCGGAAGCGGCTGAGCAGGCCGATTGTGACCGGATAATCTTGAAAACGCTCCAATATCGTTTCATAATGCTGCTGGGCCAAAATCGTGGTCGGCACAAGGATGGCAACCTGCTTGCCGTCAGCGACTGCTTTAAAAGCGGCTCTGATAGCCACCTCCGTCTTGCCGTAGCCGACATCACCGCAAAGCAGCCGATCCATCGGGCGTTCTCTTTCCATATCTTTTTTAATTTCGTGAATCGATCTGAGCTGATCCTCAGTTTCCTGATAAGGAAAAGCCGCTTCAAATTCGCGCTGCATTTCGTGATCGGGAGAAAACGCGTATCCTTTGCTCGCTTCCCGCTCGGCATAAAGCTTGATCAAGTCGTCAGCGATATCCTGAACGGACGATTCTACCTTTTTCTTGACCCGCTTCCACTCGCTTCCTCCCAATTTGTACAGCTTCGGTTCTTTTCCTTCCGAACCGACGTATTTCTGCACCTGGTCAATTTGATCGACAGGCACGTAAAGCTTATCGCTTCCCTGGTAGTGAATATTTAAATAATCTTTGTGGATTCCGTTGATTTCAAGCGTTTCAATACCCAGATATTTACCGATTCCGTGATTGACGTGAACGACATAGTCGCCGATCTGCAGCTCCGAGTAGCTCTTAATTCTCTCCGCGTTTGTCAGCTTTTGTTTGCGCGCTTGCTTTTTCACGCGCTTTTTAAAGAGTTCTTCCTCCGTGATGACGGCAAGCTTCATCAATGGAAGCTCGAAGCCCGTTTGAAGGCCGCCTTCCATGATATAAATCTGGCCTTGGGCGAGCGCTGTATTTTCATCGGCTTGGGCAGCTTCTATTTCATAATCTTCCAGAACGGATGCAAGTTTTTCGACGCGTTCCCGGCTGTCCCCAAGAAAAACAGTCGTATATTTAGATTTTTTAAACCGTTCGATCTCGTTTTTGAGCACATTCATCTGCCCGTGAAAACTTTGCATTTGTTTGCTGGAAACATTCACGATGTTTTGCGGGCTTGTATGCTGAACATGTCTTAAAAACAGCGAATAGTACAAAATCGGACGGGGTTGTTTTGCCATGAGGCTGTGAAAAGGAAATGACATCGAGATGTCATGAAGAATCTTGCCTTCTTCAAGAAGGCTCGTGATCCATTCGGCCTCTTCCTTTTGCAGCTGCTCTTCCATTTCGTGAATGCGGCTGACTTCGTCTAAAATAAGCAATGTATGAGACGGAAAATAATCTAGCAAACTAGCAGGCTTTTCATAGAAATACGAAAGGTATTTAACCATTTCCTGGCCGATGTTGCCTTCTGTAAGCCGTTCTTTGTCCTCCTCGATGTTTTGATGGAGGATTTCTTTTTGTTTATCAAGCTTCAGCTTTTTCAGGCTGTCAGTAAGGCCTTTTTCCAGCTTCTCGAGGGCCCGCTTCCGGTCTTCTTCACGCACGATCAATTCTTTGGCAGGGCCGATCGTCACCTCATCGCGCGTTTCCAACGAACGCTGGTCATCTGAGCTGAACGTGCGGATGGAATCGATCTCGGTATCAAACAGCTCAATCCGGATCGGATTGTCCTCAGTCAATGAATAAACGTCGATAATACCCCCGCGAATACTGAATTCACCAGGGGCCGCCACCATATCGGTACGTTCGTATCCGATTTGGACAAGGGTTTGAATGAGCTTTTCCGGATCGATGTCCCGCCCCGTTTTTAAGTGAATCTGGCTGCTTTTCCATATGTCCACCGGGGGCAGCATTCTTCTGACGGCTGCTGCAGGAGCAACAACGATCGGCGTTTCACCGCTTGCAAGCCTATTCAAAACGTCCAGCCTTTGTGAACGCAGTTCAGGGCTCGCGACCGCAATTTCGGATGAGATTAATTCATTGACAGGGTATAAAAGGACAGGCTGATCTTTTATCAGTCCTGTTAAATCGTCTGTGATTTTTTGAGCTTGATAAAGGTTATGCGTAATCAAAAATAACGGACGGTTTGTTTCTTTTGAAAAAGCGGCTGTAAATAATGACCGTGCAGATCCGGAGAGCCCCGCAAGCAGCTGTTCTTTCAGCCCTTCGTTTAAACCGTTGACGATGGATTTAAAATCATCGCTTTTTGTAATAAAGGATTGAATATTATTCAAATGAGCCCCTCCTCTCTTCCTCAAATAGAAAAATGCTTTGGTCTAGTTTCTACACCAAAGCTTTTTATTGAATAAACGACTGATATTGATGATAATCCGGATTTCTTTCTAACGCTTCCTGACAATCTTCACATATCGTCTTTACGTGTAAATCCCCATTATCCATATAAGAAATCATATCGTTTCTTTCCTCATTTGTTAAGTGGTCAAAACCCAATTGTTTGCTGTTGACGTAAGAATGGTCAAGACTTCCTACTTTAACGCCGCAATGGCGGCAGTAATAATGCAAAGCCATACGGGAACCTCCAATAACGAGTCTTTTTAAGACTAGTATGATCCGTTCCCGTTCGGCTTATACCTTTGCGTTATATTCATTCATAACTTCCAAAAAAGGTTTTTCCAAAGAAGCTTCACAGGCCTTAACCGTTTTTTGAACGGCTTCCCGAATGGCCGGCTCCTCTTCGCCCGTAAAAGCGCCAAGGACATAATCGACGATTTTCATTCCGTTTACAGGACGGCCGATCCCGACTCTGATCCTGTTAAAATCAGATGTCCCAAGATGCTGAATCATCGATTTAATCCCGTTGTGTCCTCCGGCGCTTCCTTTTGTCCTGAGACGGATTTTTCCGGTTGGAAGATCCAAATCATCATAAATCACTTTCATATTTTCAATCGGGACCTCGTAGTAGTCCAAAAGAGGCCTCAAACATTCTCCCGATAAGTTCATATATGTAAGCGGCTTAACAAGTAGAACCTTTTTGCCGGAAACAAATCCGATTCCGTACTGTCCATGAAATTTTGTTTTATCAAGGGCAATATTCCATTCCTTTGAAAGCACGTCAATCGCCATGAAACCGACGTTGTGTCTCGTATTTTCGTACGTTTTACCCGGATTGCCCAAACCTGCAAACACAAGCATTCTATTTCCTCCCTTAATCAAAACCCTGCCTCACCAGCCATGAGGGGGAGCGTCCTTAATTCCCCTCATTCTAGCACAAAAGACGTAACCGCGGGAGGATTACGCCTTAAGCATTTATTCATTTTTTTCCTTTTCATTGCTTTCTTCTGGTTCCTCAACTTCCTGGGCTGCTGATTCGGCTTCTGTTTCCTCTTGCTTTTGAGGAGGGAGTATGGATGCGACGACTTCATCCGGTTCATGGTTGAATGAATAATCGCCTGCAGGCGTGATATCGCCGACCGTTAATACATCGTTCACCTCAAGGTGTGAAATGTCCGCTTCAATGGCTTGGGGGATGTTCTGCGGCTTAGCTGTAACCGACAGCTCGTAAAGCGGCTGCTGAAGTACGCCTCCCTGCTTGATTCCCTCAGCTTCTCCCGCCAGATTCACGGGAACGGCTGCTTCCATTTCGGCTTCCATATCAACCACCTTGAAATCGGCATGGACAATCGAATCTTTCAACGGATCCGTCTGAACCTCAGTCACCATGACCGGGTACTGCTCACCGTTTACATCCAGATTGATAATCGTGTTTTTTCCCTCATCGCGCAAAATTTTTAAAAGCTTGACACTATCCAGCGAAACAGACTTGTTCTCTAACTCTTTTCCGTAAACGACACCCGGCACAAATCCCGACAGCCGGATCTTTCTTAAAGAAGAGCGCTTGGAGCCTGTTCTTTCTTCCGCTTTTAAGATTGCCATATCCAGCACCATCCTATCGTAAGATTGGTTTTTCTAAAACCATACCCATAACGACAAAACTTTAAACCAGAATCAGCAAATTAATCGAACAGGAAGCTGACAGATTGCTTCTCGTGTACGCGGATGATCGCTTCTGCGAGCAGCGGAGCAACGGAAAGCTGCTTGAATTTCTCGATTTTCTTTTCTTCCGGAAGCTCGATGCTGTTTGTCACGACAAGCTCTTTAATTTTGGAGTTTTTGATTCTTTCAATCGCCGGACCTGAAAGAACCGGATGCGTACAGCAGGCGTATACTTCAGATGCGCCGCTTTCGACAAGCGCATTTGCCGCAAGCGTGATCGTTCCTGCTGTATCGATGATATCATCGATTAAAATAGCGGTTTTTCCTTCAATATGTCCGATGATGTTCATGACTTCAGCCACATTCGGCTTCGGACGGCGTTTGTCGATAATCGCGATCGGCGCTTTGAGACGGTCGGCCAGCTTGCGCGCCCGCGTAACCCCGCCGTGGTCAGGAGACACGATAACAATATCATTCAAATTTTTCTGTTCAAAATAACTTCCTAAAATCGGAACACCCATTAAATGATCAATCGGTATATCAAAGAAACCTTGAATTTGCGGGGCATGCAAATCAAGTGCAATCACCCGGGTAGCGCCGGCTGTTTCAAGCAGATTCGCCACCAGCTTAGCGGTGATCGGCTCACGGGCCCGCGCTTTTCTGTCCTGACGGGCATAGCCGTAATAAGGCATCACGATATTAATCGTTTTAGCGGACGCGCGTTTCAATGCATCAACCATGATCAACAGCTCCATGATATTCTCGTTAACCGGAGCGCTCGTCGATTGAATGACATAGCAGTCACAGCCGCGGATGCTCTCTTCGATATTGATTTGCACTTCACCGTCGCTAAAACGTTTAACAGAACACTTTCCCAGCTCTACTCCGACGATCTCCGCGATTTCGGCCGCAAGATCCGGATTTGAGTTTAAAGAAAAAATCTTCAAATTGTCGTCTTCATATTGATTAGACATTGTAAACCTCCGATTTTAGGATTATTTTTTGTGTATATTCTTAACGTAGTCTTCCTTGTTGACCTGTCTTGCCCTGGCAATGGACAAAGCTTGGCCTGGTACATCGTCGGTAATGGTGGAACCGGCTGCCACGTAGGCGCCTTTGCCAATCGTAACAGGTGCAATCAGATTTGAGTTGCAGCCGACAAAAGCACCGTCTTCAACCTTAGTCATAAACTTATTTTTCCCATCATAATTAACGGTAATCGAACCGCAGCCAAGATTCACATCTGAACCAATTTCCGCATCCCCTATGTAGCTTAAATGAGAGGCTTTGCTTCGATCTCCGAATTCAGCTTTCTTCACTTCTACGAAATTTCCGATTCTGACCTCATTGCCGATTTTCGAATCAGGTCTGATATGGGCAAACGGGCCGATCGTTACGTCGTCACCGATTTCGCTGTCTACAACCACGGATTGTTTAATGACCGTCCGGCTGCCGATCGTACTGTTTTCCAACTCGCTGTTTTGACCGATAACCGTGTCCTCGCCGATCACCACCCGGCCTTTGATGACGGTTCCAGGATAAATGACCGTATCCCGGCCGATGACGGCTTCCGGAGAAATATACGTGTTATCGGGGTCGATTAAGCTCACGCCATTTTGCATATGGCGTTTATTGATGCGCTGCTTCATGTACTTTTCCGCTTGGGAAAGAGCGACTCTGTCGTTGACTCCGAGCGTTTCTTGGAAGTTATCAGTCTGATAAGCGGCAACAGTTTCACCTTGATTTTTGAGGATTTCAATAACGTCCGGAAGGTAGTATTCCCCTTGGACATTATCATTGGACACCTGCTCGATCGTCCGGAAAAGAGCTTCATTATCAAAACAGTAGGTGCCTGTATTGATTTCATTGACAAGCCGTTCCTCATCTGTCGCATCTTTATGCTCGACAATTTTCGCAACGTCTCCGTTTTCATTGCGTATAATCCGCCCGTAGCCTGCCGGATCCTCTGCAATCGCCGTTAAAATGGTCACCTTTGCCCCTTTTTCCTGATGCTCCCTGAGCATGGCTTCCATTGTTTCAGCCGTTAACAGCGGCGTATCACCGCAAATCACGATCGTCGTTCCTTTTTTGCCGGCAAGAATCGATTTGGCCTGCTTCACAGCGTGCGCCGTGCCGAGCTGTTCAGCCTGAAGAGCGTACTCGCTCTTTTCCCCGAGCTGCTTTTTGACATCTTCCGCGCCATGCCCGACAATTGTGACAAGTTTAGCCAATGATAGCTTAAGAGCTTCATCGACAACATGCTCGACCATCGGCTTTCCGCAAACAGGATGAAGAACTTTATACAACTTTGATTTCATTCTTGTTCCTTGACCAGCTGCTAATACAACTGCAAACCGCTTATCCATTTATTGGCCTCCATTATCCCTATTATCCATAGAAAAATATATCTTAAATATGAGTTGATTTCAAGCAAGCCCAAATGAGAAATCAGCAAATTGTCCAGACAAATTTTAGATGGTTTGATCATACTTGGAATCCGCCTGCTGAGCGGCATATGCCCGACTTGCCGTTCCGGGTGCCGCTTTTGTCCGAATACCGATATTCGCCCGTTCTTTATCCCCATTTACTGATATATGCCGCAACCAACCATATATTGTCAATTTGTTATCATACCATCATTTTTTTTGCAAAATAAAAAGGGCTTCCATAAGCCCTCTTTTTAAGAAGCTCCAGCTTCTTCATATTCTATTTCCTCAACTTCACCTAAACGGTGATATTCATTTAACACCGCGTCCTGAATTTTTCCGCGGGTGCTTGAGTTGATTGGATGAGCGATATCACGAAACTCTCCATCAGGTGTACGCTTACTTGGCATCGCAACGAAAAGACCATTGTTTCCATCAATTACACGAATGTCATGGACTACAAATTCGTGATCCAGCGTGATGGATGCAATCGCTCTCATGCGACCATCGGTATTCACGCGGCGTAATCTTACGTCGGTAACTTCCACAGTAGTTCACCACCTTTTCCCAATATAAAAACATTAGTTTAACTATTCAACGGGTTTTTTTGTTTTCCTGCATATTTAAAAATATTTTTGCAATATTGGAATAAAAACACACAGAATTGTCAAATACAAAACAAAAAAAGATGATCTTGTATACCAAAATCATCTTTTTAAAAATATCCTATTTCACAAGGGCAATAACTTCTATTTCAACGAGCGCATCTTTCGGCAGCCGAGCCACCTCAACGCATGACCGCGCCGGTTTATGCGTATCGAAATACTGGCCGTACACCTCGTTAACCTCTGCAAATTGATTCATATCCGCCAAAAACACTGTCGCTTTGACGACCGTTTCAAGCGAAGCTCCCGCTTCCTTTAGGACGGCTTTTAAATTGCGGAACACCTGGTGCGTCTGTTCGGTAATATCCCCGTTTATCATTTCGCCGGACGGAGTCAAAGGAATTTGCCCTGAGCTGTAAAACATGTTATTGACAATAATCCCCTGTGAATACGGTCCGATTGCTTCCGGCGCTTCTTTTGTCTGAACAACTTTTGTCATCTCAAACTCCCCATTCTTTATTCATTTTCTTTAAAAAACGCTTTAAAATTTCCGTTTTGGATTTCGACGTTTTTTTCCTTCATATCGATTTCCGAAAGGGTAAGAAGTGACATATATTCATCAACCAGCCGCTCCTTTACTCCCTGAGCCTCCACAAGAACTCCGATTCCCGCCACATACGCATTGAATTCATCCAGCAAATTGATCATGCCGTTGATCGTTCCACCCGCTTTCATAAAATCGTCTATGATTAAAACGTGCGATCCCGACTTTAAGCTGCGTTTTGCAAGCGACATCGTCTGTATGCGATTGGATGAACCTGAGGCATAATTGATGCTGACCGTTGACCCTTCGGTCACTTTATTATCCTTCCTGACGACAACGGTCGGCACGTCCAAATAGCTGGCCACCGCGTACGCCAGGGGAATTCCTTTCGTTGCCACAGTCATGACGACATCAATTTCCCTGTCTGAAAAGGCGGAAGCAAAAATTTTGCCGACCTTCGACAACACGGACGGCTTTCCGAGAATATCCGTCAAATATAAATAGCCCCCGGGCAAAATACGTTCCGAATCAATCAATGACTTCCCGAGTGCACTGATAAATTCCTCCGCCTCCTCAAGCTTTACCTTCGGAATATATTTAACGCCTCCAGCCGCCCCGGGAACCGTCTGCAACGTTCCGATTCCCTGCTGCTCAAAGGTCTGCTTAATAATGGTTAAATCTTCACTAATTGACGATTTTGCAGATTGATACCGTTCTGAAAAGAAGGTTAATGGCACTAAGACATGCGGATGGGTCAACAAATAATTCGTCAGATCTACCAATCTGCCGCTTCGACGAAACTTCATGCACTTACCTCCAAAATCCGAATATTTCTAAAAATAATATAACTTAACATACGGATTTAATCAAGGTCATTTTGTTCCCCGATCATTCGCACAGCATATACCTGATCGCAAAACCCTCTTAACCCGTTATATATACGTTGCACTTTTGATTCATACTGAACAAGCCCAAACACCGTCGGACCGCTTCCGCTCATCAATACCGCATCCGCTCCAAAGCGCTTCATCTGGTTTTTAATCATTGCGACTTCAGGGTGCATATTTAATGTAACCGATTCAAGCACATTCCCGAGTTTTTCACACATCTTATGAAAATTTTTCTCCTCAATGGCCGAAATCATACCTTGCACGTCCGGATGTTCGATATTGTCGGTCTTGAGCTGTCTGTACACTTCTGCGGTCGATACGCCGATCGTCGGTTTTGCAAGCAAGACCCAGCAATGCGGCGGCGTTTCAATGTGGCGGATCTTCTCTCCCCTTCCAGTTGCAAGAGCTGTCCCCCCATGAACGCAAAACGATACATCAGATCCGATCTCTGCGCCTAGATCGGCGAGCTCATTTACGGAAAGCTTCATATTCCACAGGCGGTTTAAGCCTCTCAGTACGGCAGCGGCGTCACTGCTTCCGCCCGCAAGCCCCGCAGCTACCGGAATGACCTTCGTGATCAAAATCGAAACGCCTTTTTTAATGCCGTATCGTTTTTTCATCAGCATGGCCGCTTGATAAGCAAGATTCCTCTGGTCATCCGGAACAAACCGGTTGTGGGAGGCAACCGTAATCTTATCTTCCGATAGCTCCGATAACTCGACCCGATCTGCGAGATCAATCGTCGTCATGACCATTTTCACTTCATGGTACCCGTCAGGACGTTTGCCGAGGACGTCGAGCGACAAATTGATTTTTGCCGGCGCCTTTTCTAAAATACGCAATCCAAATTCACCTACTTCTCCATCTAAACATAAGTATCCACATTGTAACATATTTTATAGTACAGGACGTACAAATGCACGTAGAGCGGCAAGGTTCGGACGTTTATAACGAAAAAACGGAGGACTGCAGCGCCCTCCGTTGTCACCCGTTTTATCGATTCTGTTGATTTTGAGCCATATGCTGTTCGGCTAATTCAATGGCCCGCTTCACCATGTTTCCGGCGTCTCTGGCCCGAATCGCTCCCCAGCCTTCGTTTTTTACAGTATCGTAAAACCCAAGATCTTTTGCCAATTCATATTTGAATTCCTCTGACATGATGCTTCGACGTCTGCCCATGCGAAACAGCCCCTTTCAAGTATCATACCATTAGCAGAACCCTCATAAACGAGTGACATTTATAGCTTTGCTTCTTCCCCGTCAGATCTTTCCCGAAAAATATTGGATAAAAAAAGGCAAAACAAAAAGCAGTAAACATAATGTATACTGCTTATTAAAGGGCTACTGAGCCCGTTTTGTCGTCGGAAAACCTTAATTCGACGGTCTCAGTAAGAATATCCGCATAACTGTATGAAACTCTCTCGAACGAATTCTCGTCCTGATCCAGTTGTATCACAAAAACAGAAGGGTACGTCTCAGCTAAAATGCCCGAACGCTCAATCGTTTTTCGGCGGCCTCCGTTTGCTTTTAACGTAAGCCTTTTTCCTAAATGTCCATCAAGCGATCTTTTAATATCGGACAACGTTTTCGCCATTGCATCCACCTCACTACATTCAGTATACTACAATAGCCCATTTTTGTCAAATAAAATTTAAATTATATCAACGTTTATGAGCTATTGTCAACAAAATAATTGTGAAAATTGTACGCCAACTTTCCCCTATTTTTCTCATTTTTCGTTTATTTATGTATGTTTTTAAAAAATAAGGCGATGATTTGACAAAAACCCGCCAAAATCGGGCGGGTTTAATCGTTTGCTTTCGTTTTATACGGCATTCCAATTCGCAAAACGCCCCGGGTTTCAATGCCTCCGAGCCCTTTCTCCCTCGTCAGCGTATTTCTGAGCACTTCCCAGACGTTAATTCGGTCCATAAAAGGAGTGAAGCTGATTTTTGCGACAATATAGACCGGGTCAAGCGCGTGAATGTTGACCCTTGACGGTGAGCTCGCAAAATTGGCCCCCGCCTTGATCAATGATTCAAAATGGGACTGGCACGCCCCGGCAAAAATCACGAGCTGATCGAGATGGGGAATTTTTTTTCTTGCTTTTTGAACGGTTTCGATAAAATCCTTTGAATGCCTGTAGGCATCCAAATTGTTGATGTCCCCTTTTTGCTTCGAATACGCGTCATGCCCTGTGATAACCAATAAATCCGGCCGGTACTCGTCAATAAGCTCCTCAATGACGGCTGACATTTTCTTTTCATAACAATGGATGCCGTATACCGGAACCCCGATTTTTTCATACAATGCGAGGCACTTCTTTAAATAAGCCGAATCCCCGTCTAAATGAAGGACTCTTCCCGGCATATGAAAATACTGCTGTTGGTGACTGTATTGATTTGTTGCACGGTATTCGTGTTTTTCGCGCAGCAGCTTATAATCCTGACGGAGCAAATCGAGGGATTCCTTCATTTTTGTTTCTTCTTCCTGTTTTCTCATCAGGCGCTCAGCCTCGCGGACAATCTCCAGATCCGTTAAATGCGCGTCAGCGATTAACCTCACTTCATCCCCGTGCAAAACGGCTATCGGTTCTCCCTTTGCCGATTGATCGATTCGTATGATTCGAAATAAAATATCTCTTCGATAAGATTTTCTCACTACCATATCGCCTATTTTAAACTGCATGCTTTTCACTCCACACATAGACTAAGCCCTACTCAAACAATTGACAGACATTATAAAGGTGCTTCTTTAGCCTATGTACCTCGAGGTCAAGTGGTGAACAGGTGGCAAGCCGTCACATGCCCATGAAAAAAAGCCTTTCTTTTACAGAAAGGCTTTAGACAAGCGGTCGGAAAGCACAGCAAATTCCTCAATGCTAAGCGATTCTCCGCGCCTCTTCCCGTCAATATGCGAATCCTGCAGCGCTTTTTCAATGTCCGCTTTCTTTTCCTTGCCGTTCGGCAAATTATTGACGAGATTGTTTAAAAGCGTTTTGCGGCGCTGGGCAAAGCTCGCCCTGACGACCTGAAAGAAAAACGCCTCATCCTTGACCGCTACAGCCGGAGCTCCTCTCAGCGTCAGCTTGATGACGGCGGAATCGACATTCGGCTGGGGAACGAAAACCGTCTTCGGTACTCCCATAACCGTTTTCGGCTCAGTATAAAATTGAACCGCGATGGAAAGCGAGCCGTATTCTTTTGATGAAGGCTTTGCAGCCATCCGGTCTGCCACCTCTTTTTGAAGCATGACAACGATGCCTTTAAGCGGCAGATTTTCTTCCAAAAGCTTCATAATAATAGGGGTCGTCACATAATACGGCAAATTGGCGACAACCATCACTTCATCACAGTCCTGAAACTGCTCGTCCATCACGGCTTTAACATCAGCTTTAAGGACGTCCTGATGGATTACAGTCACATTGTCATAAGGCGCCAACGTATCCTTTAAAATAGGCAGAAGCCTTTGGTCAATTTCAAAAGCCGCCACTTTCTTCGCGCGCTTTGCCAATTGCTCGGTCAAAGCTCCGATTCCCGGACCGATTTCAATCACGCCCGTACGCTCCGTAACCCCGGCATGGTCGACGATTCTGTCCAGGATATTCGTATCAATTAAAAAGTTCTGTCCCAAGCTTTTTTTAAAAGAAAACCCGTATTTATCGAGGATTTCTTTTGTCCTTTTGGGGGTGGCGATGTCTTTATTCATTCTTTTCCTCCCGCAGCACAGCATCCAGAGCGCTTAAATAATCGCTTTTTTTAATTTGAAACATCTGCAGACGCTTTTGAAGCTGCTTTCCGTTTGTATATCCAATATTTAAAATCTCACCGAGCCGCTCCCGTCTTTGTTTGGCAAGAGGGCCGCCGATCAAACCGGCTTCGATTAAATCGCGGGCTTCGATTTCCGGCTCAGTCGGTTCCATTTCCTCCTGAACGGTCTTCAGGCAGGCTCTGATGCTTTCAATCGATGCATGCTCAACGCCGATTCCCCGCTTGTTTTTAGGCTTTGCCAAATCTTTCGGCAAAAATGCATGCTTACAGCCGGGCACCTTTTCGGCGATCGTTTTTCTAATTTTTTCACCCGGAAAATCGGGATCCGTTAAAATAATAACGCCCCGCGTTTTTTGAGCGAGCTGAATTCGTTTAATCACATCTTCCCCGATGGCGGAACCGTTCGTTTCAATTGTGTCCGCATCAACAGCGGACTTGACCTTTGCTGTATCGTCACGTCCTTCGACAACGATGATTTCCTTAATCTTCATTTCTTCCTCCGCATGTTGAAAAACATTTTTAAAAAAACTGAAACCTTTTTGTAATAAAACCGTCTAATTGATTAGAAAACAAGATGGATCTATTATAACCAAAAAAACAGAGGGCGCAAAATCCCTCTGCTTACAATCAGAATAATAAATATATATTTAGTTCAGAACCTTAATTTTAACTTTTTTGCTTCCCCACCGGTAAGCCGCAGACTTGCTCGGAAAGAACACATCGATTTTGCGGCCTTTGATTGCCGAACCTGTATCGGCTGCAATCGCATAGCCGTATCCTTCCACATGGACTTTAGTGCCCAATGGAATAAAGCGCGGATCTACCGCAATGACCTTGGAGCCCGGATTGTTCTTTAAATTGACACCTGTTGCCGTGTGTCCCGAGCAGCCGCTGCAGCTCGCCGTATACGCTGTTGAAGACACGTAGAACTCTTTTCCAGAGGATTCATTGCCGCGCGATACATTTGCGCTTACTTGCGCTACGGTTTTTTTCTTCGTGCCGACGGCGATGATTTTGGCTTTGCTTTCTTTCGCTGTTTCCTCTTTAATCAATTCCCTGGAAACTTCTTTGCCGTTTTTCTTCACAACGGCATAGTGCTTTTTAAGCTTGCCGTGTTTGCCTTGCTGAACCACCTTTTCCGTGCCTTTTTCCAAAGATGCATCTTCTTTCTTCCGCACGTCAAAAGGAATGTCCTCTTCCACTACATCGGTGACCTTTTTGATACGAGTAATGTGAATATCCGCCTGATCCTTCGTCAGCTTTTCATCCAGCGCAGGCTTGACTTCATCCTCGCCTTTTATGCTGATCTTGTGATGTCTTAAAAAGTCAGCGACAGTAGTCGAAGTTGTCCATATGTCTTTATTTTTGCCGGCATCCTTTACAGTCACTTTAAAAGCTCTTTGCAAAGTCAGCTTCATGTCTTTTTTTATCTCTTTATCAACTGAGGGATCAATTTGATCATGTTCCGCCAACTCTAGATTTAACTCTTTAAGAAGTTTGCCGACCGTTCCCGCTGTCGTCCACACCTGCTTTTCCTCACCGTCCATCGTCAAACGGACCGGTTTGGCAGCAACGTATTCAACACTCATGCTGCTCGTGATTTTTGTATCTTCAGCGGGAGAGATGTGATCTTCTTTCCTCGTTTCGATGTTTAAGCTTTTCATCAGCTCACCTACCGTTTTCGCATGCGTCCGTACGCTCTGCTTTTTCCCGTTAATTGAAATCGAGACCGGTTGTTTCGTGAGCTCATTTGCTCCGTAAGCGGTTCCTGTGCCTGCTACCAGCAGTCCGGCAGCAATCAGAACCCCCCTGCTTCTGCTAAGCTTTACGGAAAACAGCTTTTTCATTTTTTGTATGATGAAAAACGCCTCCTTCTCCTCGGGGAGATTATATAGAGTATCTACAAGCCTGTCAACCCTCCTCCCTTTTTAATCCGCAAGCCGCCATTACTTTTATTATGGGAAAACAACCTCATAAAAGAAAGGAAGACTTGTCGACAAAGATATCCTATGAGTGTAAACAGACATGTAGAACTTCTAAGAATCAACTCCCGAAAAGACAGGCTTGCGTAAAAATTGACATCAAATGCTGTCAGCAGATGCCGAAAAGTTTTTTTGCATTTTCGGTGGTAATGGCAGCCACTTCTTCATACGTCATTCCTTTTAATTCTGCGATCTGTTCCGCGACCAGTTTTACATAGCTCGGTTCATTCCGCTTTCCTCTGAAAGGGTGCGGCGTTAGATACGGGCAATCCGTCTCGATCAGAAGACGGTCATTTGGTACTTGTTTGACGACTTCTTTCGGTTTTTTTGCATTTTTAAATGTGACCGGACCGCCGAAAGATAGGTAGAAATTCATATTGATGCATTCTTTCGCCACCTCGGCGCTGCCTGTAAAGCAATGCATGATTCCGCCGACTTCCTCGGCCCCTTCTTCCCGCAAAATCGTGACGACATCCTCAGTTGCATCCCGGTTGTGGATCACAATCGGAAGGCCAACTTCCTTTGCCAGAGCAATTTGCTTGCGGAACACTTCTTTTTGAACGTCTTTCGGCGACTTATCCCAGTGGTAATCGAGGCCCATTTCGCCAATTGCCACGACTTTCTCATGGGAAGAAAGCTCTTTAATCCATGCAAGGTCCTCATCTGTCATGTCGATTGCATCAACCGGATGCCATCCGATTGCCGCGTATATAAAGTCATATGTCTCAATCAATTCCATGGCCCGCTTGATCGTTGGACGGTCAAAGCCTACAACGACGATATTCTCGACCTTTTCTTCCTTTGCCCGGGCAATGACATCTTCCAAATCCTCGTTAAACTGCTCTGCGTTTAAATGTGCGTGTGTATCAAATAACATAAAACATTGCCACCCTTTTCGTATGTATTGTCGATAAAAACAAAAGGTGTTCGACGAAATGTTACACGTGAAACACCTTTTGTCAGATTTTATTTGATTCGCGTTCCGTTTGCTAAAGAGCTGTCTACAGTTGCAAGGGACAGAACCCCGTTGTCCTCACCGGCTAAAATCATCCCCTGAGACAATTCTCCTCTCAGTTTTACCGGTTTTAAGTTTGTTACACAAATGACTTTTCGTCCGACTAATTCTTCAGGCTTGTAGTGCTTGGCAATTCCAGATACGACCTGGCGTTTTTCAAAGCCCAGATCGAGCTGCAGTTTTAACAGACGATCGGCTTTTTTAACAGGTTCCGCCTGAAGGACTTCAGCTACCCTGAGCTCTGTGCTCATAAAATCGTCAAATGTGATTTCCGGAAGCCTTTCCGGTGCTGCTTCTTCTTTTTTCGGTTCTTCTTTCGGAGCCGTTCCCTGCATTTTTGATTTGATATATGCAACCTCTTCTTCGGCTTCTAGCCGCGGGAACAATGGTTCTCCTTTTTGAACCTTCACCGATTTCAACTGTCCGAAGCTTGCGATGCTCTCCCACGTTTTTAATGACGGATCTGCCACGCCGAGCTGTGCAAAGATTTTTTCAGGCGTTTGCGTTAAGAACGGCTGCAGCATGACCGCTGTGATTCGCAGAGATTCAGCCAGATGATACATCACGGATCGGAGTTCGCCTTCTTTTTCTTTATCTTTGGCAAGAATCCAAGGTGCGGTTTCATCAATGTATTTATTCGTTCTGCTGACAAGCTGCCACAAGGAAGAAAGCGCCACAGAGAATTCCATGTTTTCTATCGCCTGTTCATAAGCTTTGATCGTTTCTCCTGCAAACGATGACAGAGATTCGTCATACTCCGTTACAGCCCCTTGATAAGATGCAATCTCGCCGTCAAAGTATTTGTTGATCATAGCGACCGTTCTATTCAAAAGGTTTCCTAAATCATTCGCCAAATCATAATTAATCCGCTCAACGAACCCTTCAGGAGTGAAAACGCCGTCAGAGCCGAACGGCACTTCGCGAAGCAGGTAGTAGCGCAGCGCGTCAAGTCCGTATCTGTCGATTAATGTAACCGGATCTACCACATTCCCTTTTGATTTGGACATTTTTCCGTCTTTCATCAATAGCCATCCGTGGGCAAAAACCTTTTTAGGTAAAGGAAGGTCCAATGCCATCAGCATGATCGGCCAGTAGATCGTATGAAAGCGGACGATTTCCTTCCCGACAAGGTGGACATCGGCAGGCCAGTACTTTTTGTAAAGTTCATCATTCTCTGTGCCAAAGCCGAGAGCCGTTATATAGTTAAAGAGGGCGTCTATCCATACATAAACGACGTGTTTTGGATTGCCCGGCACCTTGATGCCCCAGTCAAACGTCGTCCGGGATACGGCCAAATCTTCGAGGCCCGGCTTGATGAAGTTGTTGATCATCTCGTTTTTGCGGGATTCAGGCTGAATAAATTCAGGATTTTCTTCATAAAAAGCGAGCAGGCGGTCAGCATATTTTCCCATGCGGAAGAAATAGGATTCCTCTTTAATCAGCTCAACAGGATGCCCGCTGTCAGGACTTTTTCCTCCGATGATTTCCCCTTTTTCATTTCGTTCAACGTCGACGAGCTGAGTCTCCGTATAGAACGTTTCATCAGGGATGCTGTACCAGCCCTCATATTCATCAAGATAAATATCCCCGTTGTCAAGCAGCTTTTGAAAAACCTTTTCGATGATGACCTTATGGCGTTCTTGTGTCGTCCGAATGAAATCGTCGTTGGAAATATCGAGCTTTTTCCAAAGCTTCTGAATATCTTCTGCCGCACGATCCACCAATTCCTGCGGTGCAATGTTTGCCTCTTCAGCCTTTTGCTGGATTTTTTGGCCGTGCTCATCCGTTCCGGTTAGGTATCTGACATCGTAGCCTCTCAGCCTTTTATACCGGGCCATTGCATCCCCGGCAACTGTGGTGTAGGCGTGTCCAATATGTAATTTTCCACTTGGGTAGTAGATCGGTGTTGTAATGTAAAACGTATTTTTTTCTTGCAGCATGATGGAACCTCCCAATTAAAATGTCAAAAAACTCCCGCCCAAAGGACGAGAGCGGCAAGTGTCTTCATTCAATATATCGTTGATTACATATTCCCTCTTTATATGATACCATCTTAGCCTTTAAGTTCAAGAAAATATACATATCGAAAAACAAGCAATATAGACGTTTACATATTATTTTTTGAGTATCCGATTCAACTTCGACAAAAAAATGCTTTCATTGTCGAATAATGTCGTATATAATCGATATGAAGAAAAACCTTAGTTCGAAAGTCTTGATTTAAGGACATATTTTAGGATTATCGATAGGTTATATCATCTTCTAATCCCTTGTTTCATCAGTTCTCTCAAGGTCTTTTGACTATAAGATCTAATTTTTACAAACTATAGAAAAGAAAATGATTGACGTTTATTGGAAACCTTGTTATGCTAGGACTGTAAGGATTTTGTCGAATAATGACGAAGATTATAACACTTATTAAAATAAGAATCTTTCGGGAGGAGAATGAATATGAAATCTACAGGTATTGTACGTAAAGTTGACGAACTAGGACGCGTGGTGATTCCGATTGAACTTCGCCGTACTCTTGGAATCGCGGAAAAAGACGCTCTTGAAATCTATGTTGATGACGAAAAAATCATCTTGAAAAAATATAAACCAAACATGACTTGCCAAGTAACTGGCGAAGTTTCTGATGACAACCTTAAACTTGCCGGCGGTAAACTGGTTCTTAGCCCAGAAGGCGCTGAGCAAATCATCAACGAAATTCAAGCACAGCTTCAATCTCTAAAAAATTAATTTGATTATACAAAAACCGTTCTTGCCGAAGCAAGAGCGGTTTTTTTCAATTTTGGATATGATATGCGTCATAGATTTTTCGTTTTGGAACGTTTCGGTCAACGGCAGCTTTTTTGATGGCTTCCTTGGAATGAAACCCTTCGCTGATATAATGTTCGACATGTTCTTTTTCCGAGAGATTTTCCCACCAGGCCGCTTCTTCGGCAACAGTTTCACCGCAACCTTCAACGACTAGGCAAAACTCTCCGCGCACTTGTTCTTCCCCGGCCCATGTCAGCACTTCTTCTACCGTCCCTCTTATAAATTCTTCAAATTTTTTGGTCAGCTCTCTCGTCACCGCGATCCGGCGGTTTCCGAATACCTCGTAAATCGCCGACAGCGTCTCCTTCAACCGATGGGGCGATTCATAGAAAATCACGGTTTCCTGTCTGTTTTTTAAACCGTCAAGCTGTTTTTTTCTCTCCCGCTTGTTCCGGTCCAAAAAACCGAAGAAGAAAAAGGGCTGAGGGGGAAGGCCGGAAGCGATCAGAGCGGTTAACGCTGCATTCGCACCGGGCAAAGGCACGACATATCCGCCGATATCGATAAAGTCGCGGACGATTTCAGCACCGGGATCAGATATGGTCGGCATTCCGGCGTCACTGACAAGCGCGACGTCTTTCCCTTCCTTCAGCCATTCCAAGATTTTATGTCCGCTGCTCTCTTTATTATGTTCATGATAACTGACAAGCTGTGTTTCGATTTGATACACATGGCACAATTTCTTCGTCTGCCGGGTATCCTCCGCAGCGATGATATCAGCCGTTTTCAATGTTTCAACGGCCCGAAACGTCATATCCTCTAAATTGCCGATCGGTGTGGGAACGAGGTATAACGTTCCCATGTGTGATCGTTGGTCAAAGCTCTGTTGACGATTGATGATGAACACCCGCCTTTCGCTTCTCTTCTATATAGATTTCTTTGTTTTTCCTTGATAATTTTTTGAAATAATATTCCGCCTGCATGGCTTCTCTTTTTGTCGAAAAGCGTTCCGCATAGTGAAGCTTTACAGGGAGCCTTGCTCTTGTATATTTCGCGCCTTTTCCGTCATTATGGGTTTTCAGCCGCTTTTCAATATCGTTCGTATATCCCGCATACAAGCTGCCGTCCCGGCAGGACAGCACATAAAAATAGTGGTTATTTGTCTCCATATAAAATCTTCCTTATCTCACTTGTATATTGATCGTGTTCGTCATATACAAAAAGAGGCGGCAGAATCTTCAGGTCGGGGCGGCCGTCTTTCATACCCTCTACTAAAATCGTATTGGCTTCTTTTCCCTGCTTCGGATACACGAACTGCACACGCTTCGGCTCTATTTGATACGCCTTCATGAGTTCAAAAATCTCGAGCAGCCTTCCCGGTCTATGGACAAGAGCAAGCTTTCCGCCCTGCTTTAAAAGCTTGCTGCTGACACGGACAACATCTTCAAGCGTGCAATAAATTTCGTGCCTGGCAATCGCCAGGTGTTCATTAAGATTTTGTTCCGTTTTTTGCGGTGTCTTAAAGTAAGGGGGATTGCATGTGACAACATCGGCTCTATTGTGTCCGAGCACCTGCGGCATATTCTTCAAGTCGTCTCTGATGAGATGGATCTGTTTTTGCAGATTATTGTATTCCACGCTTCTTACAGCCATGTCGTACAATCTGTCCTGAATTTCAACCCCGGTGATTTCCGCTTTTGAGCGGGTGCTGAGAAGCAGCGGAACAACTCCGTTTCCCGTGCAAAGGTCGATGATCTTTCCTTTTTGAATCGGAACATATGCAAACTTCGACAGGAGGACTGCATCTAAGGAAAACGCAAACACCGTCGGGCTTTGTACGATTTTCATATCCTCTGCCAGCAAATAATCGAGTCGCTCATCATCTTTTAATTCAATCATGTTTTTTCCCTTTCCGAAAAAAATCTAGTCTTGGCACTTATTCCGTTAAAAGGGCTTCCGTTTTGATCCGGAAGCCCTTCCTTTATTTTTTATTTAAAAACGAGAGGCAGAAAAGGCAGTCTCCTTCTTTGCGGACGCTTCCGTAATGAATGTTGCAAATGTGGAAGCCTTCCTGATACAAGCGCGCCAAATTGTCATGGCCTTCACCAATATCAGCATGCCCCGTCTTCTCCGCTTTTAACTCTTTCCCGCCTGCCTTTGCCGTCTTCAGCCTTTGGTCGGTTTCTTCCAGCCGCTTGCGCAAATGTTCGTTTTCAAGCTGCAAATGGTTGTTTTCTTCGATCATTTCTCCGATATGCTGCTTGAGGTCTCCCAGCTGGCGGTACAGAGATCCTATTTGTTCTTCTAAACTTATGACTGTATCAAACAATTCTTTTTTATCCAAGGTTTCACACCTCGTTAATCTGTGGTTTGTGCAGATACGACACCTTCTTGCAGCAGTTCATCCCACGTATATTCCACAACTTTTTCGCAGTTTGTCAGTTCAACCTGAAGAATGCGTTCGAGTATATTCAGCCCGACGACTTTCGCCGGTCCGTTGGACGTGGCGATCACTTCCCCGATATCCGGAAGCTGCTCTTTCGCCGTTTCATATTCATCGTTTTCGTATTTCAGACAGCACATGAGCCGTCCGCATAGTCCGGAAATCTTCGTCGGATTAAGGGACAGGTTTTGATCTTTCGCCATTTTGATGGAAACCGGCTCAAAATCACCGAGAAATGTCGAACAGCACAGCATTCTTCCGCACGGTCCGATGCCTCCAAGCATCTTTGCTTCATCCCTTACTCCGATTTGTCTGAGCTCGATCCTCGTTTTGAAAATAGAAGCCAGGTCTTTTACAAGCTCCCGGAAATCGACCCTTCCGTCAGCCGTAAAGTAAAAAATGACTTTATTCCGGTCAAATGTGAATTCGACATCGACCAGTTTCATCTCAAGACCGTGCTCATTCACTTTTTTCTGGCAAACATCAAAGGCGGAAAGAGCGGCTTCCTGATTTTCCTCGACAATCAGGCGGTCGCGCTCATCGGCCACCCTGATGACCTTACGCAAAGGCAGCACCACGTCATGCTCGTCTACCTTCTTATTCGCGATGACGACCTGCCCGTATTCAACACCGCGAACCGTTTCAACGATCACACAGTTGTCTTTATCTATCGTAAATCCATTCGGATCAAAATAATAAATTTTGCCCGCTTTTTTAAAGCGAACACCAATGACATTATACAAGCTTATCCCTCCTGCAGCATTAAAACCAAGTGCTCCATTAAACCTTGAGCATTAACATTGGAATAAAGCCGTTTTTTTGCTTCTAAAACAGCAAGAATCTGGTTTGTCACTCTTTGTTGCGTTGATTGCAGCGCGTGCTGTTTTAATGTTTGGAATAAGTCCTGAAATAGTATTTTATCTTCATGTCCTATCTGAATGGACAATATATCACGGTATATAAATAAAAGCATATCAAGACCCATTTCTTGGTGGTCTTTCTCCTTGAAAAAGGGCATCCACTGATCTTGAATATAGAAAAAAGCATGTCCTTTTCGCTGGTGTAAGACTTCATACAATTTTATCACTTTCGCTCTGGACTCTGCAAACTGATCATTTCGACTCAATTCGAGCGCTTCCGATAAATTGTTTGTCATATTCGACAAAAGCGCTGCAAGATGCGGGGAGACCTCTTGTTTGATCAGTTCCTTTTCAATCGATTCAGGCAGCAGCGATTGAAACACCAGAGCCTGACATCTCGATATAATCGTATCAAGCAATTTCTGCGGCTGTTCCGTTAAGAGCACCGCTATCGTATCATTGTTCGGCTCTTCCAAAAACTTCAGCAGGCTGTTTGCGGCGTTTGCCGTCATTTGATCAGCGTGCGAAATAATGTAGAGCTTTTTATGCGATTCCAGGCCGGTTTTTGAGAACTCTTCCTGAAGAGCCTGGATTTGTCCCTTTTTGATGGACAGGCCGTCCGGGTGAACGACGTGCACATCAGGATGGTTGCCGGAGGCGATCCGCTGACAATTTCGGCACGATTCGCAAGGCTCCACGCCTTTTTCAAGGCAAAAAAAACTTTTCGCCAGCAGCATGGCCGCGTCTAATTTTCCCGTCCCTTTTCGCCCTTCAAACAAATAGGCGTGGGCAAGCCGGTTTCTTTCTATACTATTTTGCAAAAGCTTCATAACACGCGGCTGAAGCTTTTGCATTTCTGTCCATGTTGTAGCCATACGATCACTCTCTATGTGTAAAGGTTTATCAACAAACCCTTTATTTCCCCAATTCGTTCCAGCAGTTCAATGGAGGGCTTTTCTTGATCAAGCAGTTCCTCCGTCAGTTGAACGAGCTTTTCATCAAGCTCTTTGACAATGGTCAATGTCCTGCTGTTTCCATACAAGTCAAAACTCCTTGAATTCTCAACCGTCAGACCGTTTTCGACGGCTTCTTTTACAAAGCGCTTGATTAAGCCTTTAAATCTCGCCAAATCTTTAAAATTTCTCGACTTTGCAAGCCGTTTCCCAAACGCCTCAATATCCGACAAAAGCACTGTCAGCTGTTCGAATCTGAGCTTGCCGGTTTGGATGTTCATCTTTTCCTTAAATGAAGCAGAAATGTTCTCTCCTCTGGCGGGAGGAATCTGCTGTTTTTCTATCATCGTTCGCAGTTCTTGACTTATTTTCATATCCTCAGCCCTTAAAATTGATGGAATTGTTCAATCGGCAGCACAAACACGGTCGCTCCGCCCACTTCTACTTCAACGGGATAAGGGACATATGAATCTGCGTTTCCGCCCATTGGTGATACAGGAGCGATCAGCTGATCCCGTTTACTTCCGTTTTCTTTAATCAGACTCAATGCTTTATCAACCCGAATATCTTCAACGCCCAACATAAAGGTTGTGTTTCCCGACTTCAGAAAGCCGCCGGTAGACGCAAGTTTTGTCACGCGAAAATTATGATCAGTCAAAGCCTTTAAAAGCCGATTGCTGTCTTGATCCTGAACAACCGCTATGATTAATTTCATTTTAAAAGCCTCCTAAGGATATTCTTGTTACCATTATAACAATAGAATGGGAAGCAGGTCACAGTCGAATCGTTTTTAATGCTTCTTCAATGATTTCGTTTACGCTTTTTTGCACATGCTCAATAGACCGGCTCGCATCGACCGTTCTGAAGCGGCCGGGAAAACGGTTTATAACCTCCTGATAGCCTTTTTGAACGAGCGTATGAAAATGGAGTTGTTCAAGATCAAGGCGGTTTTTCTCACGCGAATCATTTGCATTGATCCGTTTGATGCCTTCTTCCGGATCAATGGCAAAGTAGACGGTGATATGCGGCATCATGTTTCCGATTGCAAATTGATTAATGGATAAGACTTCGTCAATTCCAAGCCCTCTAGCATAGCCCTGATAAGCGAGGGAGCTGTCGATAAAGCGGTCGCATAAAACGATTTTCCCTTCTTCAAGAGCCGGCTTTACCTTTTCAACCAGGTGCTGCCTTCTCGCCGCTGCATATAAAAGCGCTTCTGTTTTTGGATCCATGGCCGTGTTTTCCGGATGTAAAATGACCTCGCGGATTTGTTCTGCTATTTCAATGCCGCCCGGTTCCCTTGTTGCGAGAACGAAATGGCCGTTTTTCCTTAATTCTTCTGCTGCCGCTTGAAGTATGGTTGTTTTCCCCGCACCTTCAGGGCCTTCAAAGGTAATAAATAAACCGTTCATGATTTCTCCTCTTCGATATATACAGTTAGTTGTTTTTGTTTTAAGTGGCTGCTTCCTTGAATGTGTACGTGCAGATCGATAAGCCGGGACAACCGGCTGATACTCTCCTGCTTCACCCTTTCCCCTTCCATGATGAGAGGAATGCCCGGCGGATACGGAATCACCTGTTCAGCGCTTACCCGTCCTGCGGCCTCGCAGAAAGGCACTGACTCCGTTTTAAAAGAGGACAGGGTGCTTTTTTCGTAAGGCAGGGTCGTGATTTTTTCTACGGGCTCTCCGATCGGAGCCTGGCTGTGAATCCCTGGTGATCCGCTTTCTATTTCCTTTCCAATCCTCCTGATCGTCTCAGGATCCAAGCTTCTTTTTCCTTCCAGCGGCAGGATGAACAGTACCTGCCTTTCATCCGCCAGTTCAGGATGCACGCCATTTTGCTCAAATATATTCTTTAATTCGTAGCCTGAGTGGCCTTGCTTCGATCTGACGCACACTTTCAGCGGATCTTGCCAAATGAGGGGATCGGCCGGTTCTGCGATCTCTACACCTGCTATATTCAAAAACTGTTCTTTCATAGCGGTGATCTCTTTCTCTGCACGTTCCATCTTGTTTGTTTTTAGCAGATGTTCCGCGTAAGCCCTCGCCAAATCCAACGACGCCATAATCGGATAAGACGGGCTGCTGCTTTGCAGCACGGTTAAATAGTGCACAAGCCGATCCCTGTCGATTCTCCGGCTGTTGAGATGCAAAAAAGACCCCATTGTCATGGCCGGTAGCGTTTTATGTGCAGACTGAACGACGGCATCGGCTCCTGCCTCCAGAGCTGACTTCGGAAAAGGACGCCCCAACACAAAATGAGCGCCGTGTGCTTCATCGACCAAAACAGGCATGTGATGTTTATGGGCTTCTGCGACGATCGGCTTCAAATCGGCGGCATGACCGTAGTAATTAGGATATGTCAGCATGATACCCTTTGCCGTCGGATATTTTGAAACAGCCTCTTTCACTGTTTGCTGCAAAATGCGTGTCGGAACAGCCATCTCATCATCAATTTCAGGCGTTAAGAATACCGGACGGGCTCCGGCGAGTTCGATCGCATGAAAAACCGATTTGTGGCAGTTGCGCTGAACGAGCAAAAGATCGCCCGGCTGGCAAACCGAAAGAATCATCGCCAGGTTCCCAACGGTCGATCCGTTCACGAGAAAAAAGCTTTCTTTTGAACCGTAGAACTCGGCTGTTAAATCTTGCGCCTCCTTAATGACGCCCGAAGGTTCATGCAAATCGTCAAGCCCCGTCAATTCGGTCAAATCTATTTGAAGTATGGAATTAAACAGTGACTTTCCTTCATCAAAAAAGACATCTCCATTGTGATGTCCCGGAACGTGAAAAGAATAAGGGTTTTCTTTGGCATGGTTTACCAATGCTGTAAATAGAGGTGTCTTCATGTCATCCGATCCTTTAATATGACAACTGATTTCTGCCCTTATTATACCCTTCCGGATGAATAACTTAAAGAAGGACCTTATGGTAAATCTTTATCATCTTTCATGAAGGGAGGGTTGATTTTTTTGTTTACCAGCTTGTCCTCTAAGATCATCTTCCATCATCCTGATTTCTTCTTCTGCATGAAGGCGTTTCGTGCGGCCTTCTTCTTGGATTTTAATGGTCTCTTCAAGCGTGGCGATTAAATTTTCCTGGACTTTTTTCAACGTGGTGATATCGACGAAGCCGCGCTCGTTCTCTTTGGCGGTTTCAATCGTGTTGGTTTTCAGCATCTCCGCATTTTTTAACAGCAGCTCGTTTGTCGTTCTGGAAACCTGCTTTTGAGCCTCTAGGACGCGGCGCTGACGCAGCAATGTCAAAGCGATGGCCACTTGATTTTTCCAAAGCGGTATCACCGTCATAATCGAAGATTGGATCTTTTCAACGAGCACCTGGTTTGTATGTTGAATCAGCCTGATCTGAGGTGCGCTCTGCATTGTGATTTGTCTGCTTAACGTTAAATCATAGATCCGCTTTTCCAGCCGGTCTGCAAATTGAATCATGTCGTTCACTTCTTGAACAGCCATTTGATTTTGGTCTGTTTCGTTTTTTTCTTTTAGCGCCGGAATGGTTTTTGTATGTAACTCTTTCAATTTCAGCTGTCCAGCTGCAATATAAACATGCAGCGCTTCATAATATTCATTATTTTTTTCATACAGCTGTTCAAGCATCTGATTGTCCTTGATCAGCGCGTTTTTGGCATGCTCAAGCTTGACGCTGATTCTGTCAATTTGGGCTCCCGTTTTCTGATATCTTGATAATGCTTCTTGAACCAGTCTGGGCATCCTTCCAAAGATACGCGAAAACAGATTTTTTTTTGCAGGCTTCAGCTCATCGGGACTGACCTGTTCAAGCTTTTTCATAAGGTCGTTCAAAATATTCCCGATTTCGCCGACATCGTTTTTTTGAACGCGCTCAAGCATGGCATGCGAAAAATTCAAAAGTCTGGATTGGGCCTCGTTTCCAAACCATTCAATGCTTTGGTAATTCTTCGGATCAATCTGCTCTGACAGCTGCAACGCTAGGCGGCGTTTTTCCTCAGCCAACGAATCAACCTCTTTTTCTGCCTGTCCAAAGGATACGGACAAATCGCCTTTCTTCTGCCATGGCGATTGATACTGGCTCATTCAGCTTTTCCCCTCCCGCTTTCCAATGAATGCCTGGCGACATCCAGCTCAAATTCCAAATCGTCGATATCCGGTTTAAGCAAGTCGTAAAGGTCCTCTTCCAATTGTTTGGACAGTTTGTCAATTGTCATGCGGGTTTCGCTTAGGGACACTTCAAGCTTTGCGCTTCGTTTTGGCTGCGAGGCTAAAAAAGCATATTTTTCGGTCAGTTCAACAATCGAATCAAGGCTTTGATAAAAAAAACGTTCTACTTGATAAAAACGCTTCGGTTCTTGTTTTGTCAGCATATAAATTTTCCGGACAATCCGCAGTATTTCCAGGTTTTCCTTGATCGTTTGAATGTTTTTAACTGCAAACAGGGATTTTCTCAATCTGGCGATTTTTAATTTCGCTTCCTGTAAATTTTGCTTGATGTATGCGTATTCCCGTCTTGTCAGCTGATGTTGTTTTAAAAATACATGCGTTTCATACCATTTGCCCCCAAGGTAAATCACGGCCCAACCGGCACAAGCGTAAAGAGAAGACAGCAGAAACGTCTGGTTAAAAGCAAAGAAGCTGGTCAGCCAAAGAAGCACTGACATCGTGCTTGCGGTTAATACACGAAGCAAAAATTGAAGGATCTGTTTCATCACCATCTACTCCTCATGCATTTCTCGATTCCCGATAACACAAAGTTCCCGCAATTATAGAAAAAAAGACATCTTCGTCCAGATGCCTAAAAAGTCAATGTGTCAAGTTTCGATAATACCATTATACATGGCCTTCATATGAACTTAAAGTTTTCCGTTCCGCGGCAAAAAAAAAGACCTGGAAACGGTCTAAGAATACAATGGCGGCGTACGGAGACTTTTTAATTTTTTGACGTAATCAGAGTACTGGGGATCTGACGTTGATGTAGAAATAATTTTTTTTTCGCAATCCGCACATAGAAATTTTGTATAAAGGTGAATCCCTTCGGTTTTTTTTTCCTCACAAATGATGCACGTTTCCCCATGATCAGACTTACTCATTCATTCCACCTCCATGGGCTTCAGTATTCCCGAAAAACAACATTTGTATACAAAATTAAGAAAGTTTTTGAAGGTTAGATTAGTATATGTAAGCGGCAGACTTTAGGTGTCTGTATCACAATATCGACTTCTGTGCCGCCTTGGGCGGATAACCCGTGATGTGGTTGCCGGTTATCATAAGAACTCCCAATCTATGAAATCAATTTGATTGGTGTAACAGGAGTATACAAAAAAGGCCAGCTTTACTAAGCTGGCCTTTCGGGTTGCTTGGCGGCGTCCTACTCTCACAGGGGAAACCCCCAACTACCA
>NZ_LECW02000010.1 GCF_001042475.2 Bacillus glycinifermentans | reverse complement strand
ATGTAATCAAGTGGTTACATTGGCTGCCGCAAAAAGAGGATGCAGTTCAAACTGCATCCTCTTTTCCGTCAAGTTATCATTACGCTTCTTCAAGCAATTGTTCAGCTGCCCTTTTCACCTCGACATATGAGACGTGGTGGCCGTCGACTTCATTAATGATAAATTCAAATCCTTGATCAGTGATCATATCGCCTTTTTGAACTTCGTATTTCTGCGTCAGGAACCACCCGCCGATCGTGTCAACTTCTTCATTGTCCAGCTGAATGCCGAGCAGATCGTTGACCTGGTTGATCAGCACTTTTCCGTCAAGAATGTAGTGGTCCTCATCAAGCTTGCGGATTTCATTAATTTCGTCAATATCGAATTCGTCGCGGATTTCGCCGACGATTTCTTCAATGATGTCCTCAACTGTGACAAGACCGGCAGTGCCGCCGTATTCATCGGCAAGAATCGCCATGTGGACGCGCTCTTTCTGCATTTTGAGAAGCAGATCGTGAATCGGCACGGTCTCGATCACGTGAATGATCGGATTGATAAACCGTTCGATTGTGTCTTCCTTTGAGCATTCTCCGCTGATGCAGGCTGTCAGAATTTCTTTGACGTTGACGACGCCGATGATATTGTCCTTATCGCCGTCTTCCACGGGATAGCGCGTATACCCTTCGGCTTTTGTCACGTCGATCATGTCTTTGATTTTCATGTCATGCGGAAAGCTGACGACTTCCGTTCTCGGAATCATGATTTCCTTGGCAAGACGGTCATCAAATTCAAAAATTTTGTTCACATATTTGAATTCTGACTGATTGATTTCGCCGCTTTTATAGCTTTCCGACAGGATGATCCGCAGCTCTTCTTCAGAGTGTGCCATTTCGTTTTCAGAAACCGCTTCGAGTCCAAACGCTTTTGTTAACAGTCTCGCTGATCCGTTCAGCGCCCAAATGAATGGGAACATGACACGGTAAAACAAAATGAGAGGCTTTGCGAAAAGGAAGGAGATTGTTTCCGCCTTTTGAATCGCAAGCGTCTTTGGAGCGAGCTCCCCGACGACAACGTGGAGAAACGTAATGAAGCTGAATGCGATCACGACCGCAACAATATGCGAAGCAGAGCTTGGAATGTTCCACTTCACAAAGAGCGGTTCAAGCAGCCGGGCGACGGTCGGTTCCCCGAGCCATCCAAGTCCGAGAGCCGTCAAGGTGATGCCGAGCTGGCATGCTGATAAATACTCATCCAAATGGGTGACGACTTTTTTTACAGAAATCGCCGTTTTGTTCCCTTCGGCTATCAGCTGGTCGATCCGCGAGGTTCTGATTCTGATAATCGCAAACTCCGACGCTACGAAAAATGCTGTCAAAGCAATTAAAACAGCAACAAAAATCAAATTAACTATATCCAATTAGGACCTTCACTCTAACGTGAGAATGAAGGTAACACCTCCTGTTTAGTAAAAGATTAACTAAAGCAGCAGCATCAATGACTGGATGACCGCCAGTTTCTCGGAAGAAAGCCGGCTTTTCAAAGCAGCCCGTTCATCGGGCTTCAACCGGTTCAGTCGGTTGACGATCACGGAGATCGTATCGTTGACATGGTCGATTTCCGATGTCAGGCTTCCGATTTCATCGTTAGCGGATGAAGAGGGAAACTGCTTTTCCAGCCGCAGTTTGATGTCGGACAGGGCCAATCTTTGCTGCTTACAGTCCGTAATAAACTTCAGCCGTTTGAGAGCGGCTTCATCATAATAGCGGTAGTTCGAACATGATCTGGCAGGCGTCAAAAGCCCCAGATTTGTGTAATAATCGACAGTGCGCTTTGTTACGCCTGCCGCAGCTGCTAACTCGCCGATGCGATATTTCTCTGCCCCATCTGCATCCCTCCTCAACCATCACGTTATAGTTAGTTAAAGATATTTTAATATATTAGAAGTTGTTTATACAAGTTAATTGATGAAAAAGGGGCATAAAATCCCTGCCATTTTTCTAAATACTCGCGAAAATATTGTCGGATTTAAAGTTTAGACATTTGACTGACCGTTTTTTAATAAAGTAAGATAATAGTATATATTGGCTTGGAGGTGGTATGATGGGGCCCTCTGTATAGTCATGAACACAGAACAAACATCAGCCTTATTACGGGAACTTGAATTCAGCAGGAGGTGACTCCTTATCCTTCAACAAGGATAAGGTTAAATGGACGATATCGTTAGTCTGATGATCATTGGCGTTCTGATTGCTTTAACTGCTTTTTTCGTTGCATCAGAATTTGCAATTGTTAGAGTAAGGAACTCGCGCATCGATCAGCTTATAACGGAAGGAAACAAAAGGGCAGTTCGCGCAAAGCAAGTGATATCGGATTTAGATGAATACCTGTCAGCTTGCCAGCTCGGAATTACGATAACGGCATTAGGTTTGGGCTGGATGGGGGAACCGACGGTCAGAAAGGTTTTACATCCGCTCTTCGAAAGCCTGCATGTGCCAGATTCCATCTCACATGGGCTGTCGGTTGTCATTGCTTTTTGCGTTATTACATTCCTGAACGTTGTGGTTGGAGAACTGGCCCCTAAAACCATCGCGATCCAAAAAGCGGAGCAAATGACGCTTTGGCTTGCGGGACCGCTGCATTTTTTCCATGTTGTCATGTTTCCGTTCATCTGGATTTTAAATGCTTCAGCCAGAGTGCTGACCGGTTTATTCGGTTTGCGGCCCGCTTCGGAAAAGGGCGATTCCCATTCAGAGGAAGAGCTGCGCATCTTGTTATCAGAAAGCTATAAAAGCGGAGAAATCAATCCGTCTGAATATAAATACGTCAATAAAATCTTCGAATTCGACAACCGGATTGCGAAAGAAATCATGGTGCCCCGCACCGAAATCGCCTACGTCTCGGCCGATATGCCGATCGATGAGGCGCTACAGCTCATGCTGAAAGAAAAATATACGCGCTGGCCGGTCTATAAGGGCGATAAGGACCACGTCATCGGCATGGTAAACACGAAACAGCTGTTTACGGATATGCTGTATATGTCGGAGGAGGAAAAAAAGCGGCTTTCGCTTGAATCATACATCCGCCCCGTCATTGAAGTTATTGAGACCGTGCCCGTCCAAAAGCTTCTGATCAAAATGCAGCGCGACCGGATCCACATGGCGATCCTGACGGATGAATACGGAGGAACGTCCGGGCTTGTCACGACCGAGGATATTCTCGAGGAAATTGTCGGAGATATCAGGGACGAGTTTGACGAAGACGAGATACCGCTCATTCAGAAAATTTCCGATCATGAATATATCATGGACGGAAAAGTGAGGATCGATCAGGTAAATGATTTGTTTGAGGATGCGATCGAAGAAGAGGAGGTCGACACCGTCGGCGGACTCGTTCTAAAAGAAAATATCGACATCGCCGAAGGCCAGGCGGTTCATGTCGGTTCTTATACGATTAAGGTCCTCGAGATGGAGGGACGGCTGATTAAGCACGTTGAAATCAAACAGGAGCAAACGACAGAACACGTCGAGCTCGCGCCGGCCGACCCGGTGATGATAAACGAAGTTACCTTGAGCGAAAAATAAGCTCAAGGTTTTTTGCGTTTTTTTAAGAAAAAAGACCCGTCTGAAATAGAAAAAATGTCATTTGAACAAGAACGTTTGTTCGTATATAATAAGAACAAACGTTCTGTTTGGAGGGAGATGCCTTGCTATGGTATGAGACCATTTCCGAGGGTGAGAAGAAAACCTACATCAAGAGAATCGAATTTCATTTGCGGAACTGGAAAAATTACAAAGCCGCCGTTGTCAATTTGGAGAGGAGAATGGAGAAGGAGGATACGGGCAGCTTTGTCAAAGAGACGGAAGCCCATTATCAACTGGACGCCGAAAAAAGGGTTTATCAATTTTTGCTGGAGTCCATGGAAACGGCTTTGGCTGAATTGGATGAGATGGAGCGGACGCTTGTTGAATACCGCTATATCCGCAATTGGAGCATGGGAAAGTGCGCGATGGAAATCGGATATAGCGAAAAAACGTTGTTTTTATTGAAAAAAGCGTTATTGGACAAGCTTCTCGTCAGCCTGGCGGCGATCACGAATATATAGCGACTTGTTTTAAACAAGTCCTTTTTTTATGCTTTCAGCTTTTCTACAGCTTCTTGACCGGATGATGACACGGCTCATGAGCGTTTTCCTTATATGATGAATGTAACCTTTTGAAACAGGGGGGATTTTAAAACATGTAACGGAAGGAGAAAGAGCATGGGATTTTCTGATGTGGCATTTGTTCCGTTGATTACAGGGCTGGTTCATATGGTCAGCCTGCTCGGCATTCAGAAACGATTTCTCCCTGTCTTTGCGATTGTTTTCGGAATTTGCATTTCGCTCTTTTTGACTACGGGAAACTGGAAGGAAGACATGGCGGTCGGAATTTGCCTCGGGTTGTCATCAATCGGTTTTTATTCAGGTTCAAAAAACGTTTTAACAACGAAAAAGGAGGAATTCGAACATGAAGATTTATTTGGATCCGGGACACGGCGGAAGTGATCCGGGAGCTACGGGAAACGGTTTATCGGAAAAAAACGTCACATTGGCCATCGCTTTAAAGATCAATGACATCCTTTTGCAGGAATACAGCAATACGGAGACAAGGCTCAGCAGGACGACAGACAAAACGGTCTCGCTTCAGGAGCGTACCGATGACGCCAATTCGTGGGGGGCTGATTTGTTTGTTTCCATTCATATCAACGCTTTTGACGGCACGGCCTACGGTTATGAGGACTACATTTACAGCGGCTTATCCGACGAGTCCGCCACCGCTCTTTACCAAAGAATCATTCACGAAGAAGTCATTAAACAAAACGGTTTGCGGGACAGAGGGATGAAAAAAGCGAATTTTCATGTGCTCAGGGAAACGGTGATGCATGCGATTCTAACGGAAAACGGTTTTATCGATCACCCGGACGATGCAGCGAAGATGAAGAGCACGGTTTGGATCGAACAGACGGCAAGAGGACATGCCAACGGAATTGCCAAATGCCTCGGTCTCGAAAAAAGCAGCGCCACATTATATAAAGTGACGATGGACGGGGGACAGATCGGGGCTTATCAAGAAAAAGACGACGTGCTGAAAGTGATTTCTTCAAATTGGGAGACCTTTCAGACGGCAACAATTGAAAAACGGTAGATGGGGAAAAAGAATCCATTTTGAAAGCTCAAAATGGATTCTTTTTGTTATGATTTGAACCCGGCATCTCCCGCCCGGCTTAATCTGCCTGTTTGTGTGCGGCCTTCTTTGATATGTTTTAAAAGCGCAACGATCAGAAAGCTGACAATCACAAGCAACAGCCAGGAACTGACTTTTCCGAGGTGAACCATCTCCCATTGCCTGTGCTGGTTCGGATATTGCCAGGCGCCGAAAAACGTCGCGATATTTTCGGCCACCCAAATGAAAAAGCCGATCAATGCGAATGACATCGGCAGAGGCATCGCATATGTGCGGTGATTGACCGTAAAATATACAAATGTACGATAAAAGATAAGCAAGGTTGCGATTTTTAAAATCCAGCGGAAATCGTAAATAAAATGGTCCGTATAAAAATTAAAATAGATAGCGGTGCTGAGGACAAACACGCTCCAAGTAGGAGGCCAATTCGTCAGTTTTAACCGGAGCCTTCTCCACGCCTGGCACATATAGCTTGCGACGCTGGCGTACATGAAGCCGCTGTACAAAGGAACCCCAAACCATTTCGTCACCGCCTCTTCGGGATAGCTCCACGATCCCATATGTACTTTGTATAACTCCAAAGCGAGTCCGATCAAATGAAACACACAGATCACTTTCACTTCGTCCAACGATTCGTACTTGAATGCGATCATGAGAATTTGCGTCAGCAAACAAATCAACAGAATCGCATCATAGCGGGAGATGAAAGGCGCTTCAACAACCTTTGTTATGGCGAGGGCAAGAAAAATAACGACCGGAAACAGGCACGATTTTGCCTGTTCAAAACCAAACGAGAACAATTGCTTCATCAAAACACCCTATCATCTCATTTTTTATTAAAGAAGGCTTCCAGCCCAAAAGCCCCCGATGCAGCAAATCATGGTTATTAGTATGTAAGCTGCACCCGCCTTCAGCCGTTTTTCCGCCAGAAGCTGAACGGCTTCGACGCTGAAGGTTGAAAACGTGGTAAACCCTCCGAAAAAACCGGTTCCTATTATAATAGAAAGCATTTGATTTTGCATGTTGAAGCTCGTGAAGATGCCGAGCATAAAAGAACCGAGAATGTTGATCAGCATAATGCTGACCGGAAACGGCGCGCCCTGCAATCTCGAGCTGATGAGATTCCCCAGCCAAAATCTTAGAACAGAACCCAGGCCTCCTGCGATCATAAAACCCGCTGTCATCATGATTCATAGCGCTCCTTGTTCCGGCCGATCCGCGTCCCGAACACAATCCCTATAAAAGCGAGGCAGAGCCCGGAGACAAAGGAAGCCGCCAAATAGAGCACTCCGATATGAGGCGAAGAGGAGTGAAGGATCAGCGCCGTTTCCTTTGAAAACGCGGACATTGTCGTATAGCCTCCGCAAAAACCCGTCCCTAACATGAGCTGAATGAGCTTATGTTTAGCCCTTGACGAAAAAAAGCCTGTCAAGAGACCGAGAAGGAGGCTTCCTGAAGCATTTTCTATAAAGGTCGGCCAAGGGAAAAAGGCGCCCCCAACGCTCATGTTTACCGCATAGCGGAACAGCGAACCGAGTGTTCCCCCAATGAATACAGCAACATATGGTTTCATGCTTTTCCTTCTTTCGCAAAATAATCTGGATAGTCAGTAATGATTCCGTCGATCTTCCAGCCTTGCAGGCGGAGTCCTGTTTTCAGCCCGTTTACCGTCCAGGCGAACACCTTCAGATTATGGCTCTGAACGAAGTTAATCAAAAAAGGGTTGAGCATTGTATGTTTCAGGCTGACATAGCGCGCAAATGTAGCAATGTGCCGAAGGCGGCCGTGCGGCAGCATTCCAAACCTCGGCCTCATCAATACAGCGCCCGGTATGGAAGGGTACAGGTTGTGCAGCGTCATGATGGCATCGGCGTCAAAGGATTGAACGATCGTGTTGTTTGAAAAGCCGTACCGTTCAATCAGCCGGCCGATCGCTTGTTCAACACCGGGCTGTGTTCTGGATGACTTGATTTCGATGAGCAGCCCTATTTTTTTGTGATATTTGTGAAGAACGTCTTCGAGTTCGGGGATTTTTTCGCCTTGAAAGGAAGGGCTGAACCAGCTTCCTGCGTCAAGCTTTTTCAGCTCTTTCATCGTAAAATGCCGGACAAAGCCCGTTCCGTTTGTCGTCCGGTCCACTTTGTCATCATGGATGACTGCAAGCTCCCCATCTTTTGTCAATTGTACATCCAGCTCAATAAAGTCAGCCCCCAGCTTCCGCGCCTTTTCAAAAGCGGCAAACGTATTTTCCGGGGCGTAAGCTGAGGCACCGCGATGTCCGATGATGTGCAAACATGTCAGCTCCTCTTTATAAAAATCTATTCCATAACAAGGATACCCGAATCGATCACGCAAGTAAATCGGCTCAGATTCGAATCGCAAAAAATAAGAGCTGGACAAAAGCCGTCGGCAAAGTTTGCGACAAAATTCGGCAAAAATAGTTCTTAAGGTCTATTTACGAAAAATTCAGATATTTTATAATGGAGCAAAGGAGGCGAGATGATGGGTAAAGGGAGAATTAGAGTGGAAGAACGGATCAAGGCCGAAACCGATGCCGAAATGTTTGAAGCGACTCTCCTGGATCAAACGAAGTCTGCGAAGGAAGAATAGCAGCGCAGCCCGAATCATTTGTCTCGTGGAACAACTGAATATCGTCAACAAAGGCTGCCGAAACAATCGGCAGCCTTTTAAGCGTCTAGCGCCGGCTGTTTTTCGGGCGAAAAGGATATCCTGACACATTTTGCCGCGCAATAAAATGAGAAATTTTGCGAAGCTTTTAGTATAATAAATGCTTGACAGCGATATAAGGAGAGAAAGCGATGTTCACACAGTACATGACAATCGAGTTTGCCGGTCAAATCGGGATCAGCATCGGCATCCTGCTTTTATTTTTCTTATTGAGAAAAATCTTTACGAAGTATTTGTTTAACCTGATTTTAAAATTAACGCATAAACCGAAAACCGATTTCTTCAATCAAGTGGCGGTAGCATTTGAAAAGCCGGCCAGATGGTTTTTTGCCATCCTCGGTATCTATTTGGCCATTATCTATTCGCCGTTTTTTGACGCGCATATGGCGATCGTTCACAAGCTGTACAGAGTTTCCCTCGTCATTCTCGTCGTGACCGGGCTCTATAATTTAACGGCTTCGTCTTCGGTGCTCTTCCATAAAATCAACAAGCGGCTGGAGCTTGAAATGGATGATATTCTTGCTCCGTTTTTGTCAAAGATTCTCCGCTTTGTCATCGTGGCCCTTGGAATCAGCGTGATTGCCGGAGAATTCCATTACGATGTGAACGGTTTTGTCGCCGGACTTGGCCTCGGCGGATTCGCGTTTGCCCTTGCCGCAAAAGATACCGTGGGGAACTTTTTCGGAGGAATTGTCATCATCATGGAGAAGCCTTTTACAATAGGGGACTTTATCGAAACGAAAATCGTAATCGGAACGGTCGAGGATATTTCTTTCAGAAGTACAAAGGTCCGCACATCTGGAGAGGCTCTTGTCACCGTGCCAAACTCGGTGCTCGCCAATGAAGCGATCATGAACTGGACGAAAATGAGGAAACGCCAGATCACGTTCTCGCTTCATATCGATCCGTCAACACCGCGGGAAAAGGTCGAAAGGTGCATTCAAAGGTTTAAGGAAATGCTGCAAACGCATGATGGCGTTCATCCCGACGTAATCATGGTCAACCTTGATGTATTGCAGGATACGTATTTAAGCATCTTTTTCAACTTCTATACGAATACGACCGTTTGGGCCGAAAATTTAGACATCAGACAGGATATCAATTATCGGATCATTGATATTATGAACGAAGAGCAAATAGAGTTTGTTTCTCCCGGACACAGCCTGTTTGAGCTGAAAGATATGAAAGCCGCTCTGGAAAACCAAGCGTGATGAAAAGGGGGACTGATCGTGCGCGGAGAAGCAGAAACGTTTATAAAAGCAATCGAAAACGCGCAGTGCATCACCGTTTTAACGGGTGCCGGAATGAGCACTGAATCGGGAATTCCCGATTTTCGTTCAGCCGGCGGGATATGGACGGAAGATATGTCAAGGATGGAAGCGATGAGCCGCGACTATTATGAGCGTTATCCAAAGCTTTTCTGGCCCAAGTTCAAAGAGCTTTTCCAAATGAAGATGACCGGTACGTTTCAGCCGAACGCAGGGCATATGTATTTAGCCGATCTTGAGAAGCGGGGAAAAGACGTCAGGGTGTTCACACAGAATATCGACGGGCTTCATATCAAGGCGGGCAGCCGCCGCGTCTACGAGCTTCACGGCTCCGTCCAAACGGCTGCATGCCCAAAATGCGGCGAGCGCTACGGACTGGATCACATTCTCAAGGATGATGTGCCGAGATGCAGCCGCATCAACCGGAAGGGCGAGGAGTGCGGGTTTATTTTGAAGACGGATGTCGTGCTGTTCGGTGACGCCGTTCAACATTTTGACACCCTTTTTGAAAGCCTTGATGAATCCGACCTTCTTCTGGTGATCGGCACCTCGCTTGAAGTGGCGCCTGTCCGCTTTGTTCCGGGGGAAGCCCATTTGATCCCGGGGTTAAAGAAAATCATGATCAATCTTGACGACACCCCGTTTGACCATTTGTTCGACGTTGTCATTCACCGCAAAGTCGCCGAGTTTGTCAAAGAAATCAGCAGTTGAAAAGGCGTCCCGGAGGGGGCGCCTTTCATTTTTGCCGCAGCGTTTTTTCCATTGCGGCTGTTCTCAAATCGTCGCCCTTCAATATCAATCTTGCCGAACCGAGCGGAACGCCGTCTCCAAAACGTAAAACGGCTTGTTCTGAACGGTTTGAAGAGCTGTTTTTAATGTTTCCGCGTTTTCTGTCTATGCGCTTGGCGGGACGTCAAGATTCCTCGAAAGCTTCGATTATGAGCTGGTGAACGGCAGAAGCGCCTTTTTCAGCAGCGGTTCAAGGAGTTGTCTCCTCAGCAGCCACATTTTTATAATAAATAATTGTTGCATCAAACCGGCCGTTCGCCGACTCGGCGTAATGAGGGATTCGTCCCGCCTCGGCAAACCCGAGCGATGCGTAAAGAAGGTTGGAAGGATCTCCTTCTCTTGTATCGAGAACGACCAAAGATCTGCCTTCATCCCGGGCCCTTTCCAGGATGTTTTCCATCAATGAACGGGCGATGCCTTGCCGCCTGAAGGAAGGGGACGTCATTAATTTGCAGATTTCGGCTCTATGGCGCCCGTTTTGTTTCATGCATAAATGCAGTTGAACGGTTCCGGCGATTTCGCCGTCCCGTTTGGCAATCAGTAAAATCACGCCAGGCTCCAGCACGTTTTCCCAATATGCTCTTGCTGCCGACCGGTCAAGCGGAGACAGAAACCCGAGCGACGCCCCGTCGTCTGTGACTTGTACGAGGAGGTCGGCCAGTTGATCAAGATGGCCTTCAATCGATGTCACGTCTTGAATCTGCATCTGAACACCTCATTTGATATCAATCTATCTTCCTAATATAGTCAACCGGTTTTAAAATGCAACGAGTGTGTCAGATAAACTGACCAAAACCGCTTTTGCAAAAAAAATCCCCTGCTGTCAGGGGATCACGCGGATGGGCTATTCGTGAACAGGCGTCATTGACTCATCAAGCGTTGCGAATGAATATCCCATGTTTTTTAGATTGGTGATCAACAGCGGCAGTGAGTGAACAGTTGAAGGAATGTCATGCAATAAGATGACGATCGGCTGTTTCGTGTGCCGGTTTTTGATCATGTTCAGCTGGTTCATGACTTCGGGGACATATCGTTGATTTCTGTATTTCCAGTCAAGGCTGTCAATATTCCAGTCCCAATAAATAAACCCGTTTTTTTTCAGTTTTTCCTTTTGTGCGTCGGTGAGAGACGGTTTGCTTCCATACGGCGTTCTGATCAGCCTGGTTTTTACTCCTGTAATAGACTTCAGCGTTTTTTGAGCCTGCTTCATTTCCAGATTAGGAGAATTGGCGCCTTTATAAAATAGCTTCTGGTTATGTGTAACCCCGTGAAGACCGAGCGCATGGCCCTCTTGCTTCATATTGAGAACGGCCTTCCTGTGAATCTTCATGTTTGGCTCAAGCATGAAGAATGACGCTTTCACATCGTGTTCGTCCAAAATATCCAGCAGCGTTTGGGTTACGGCTGAAGGCCCATCATCAAAAGTCAAATAAACCGTTTTTTCCTGCTTTTTTTCCGCCGCTTCTTTTTTCTTTTCTTTTTCCTTTTTGCGTTCAGCGATTTCCTGCTTTGTGCTCAGGTGATCGAGAAGCTTGCCGTGCGTTGCTTTTTTGAGCGGAATGCTGTCCCCTTCATGCCGCATTTGGCTGTTTTCCGACATGGTCAGCTCTTTTTTGCCCGGCGTGCCTGCGGACTTCGACAAATCCCAGACGTAAAGAAGAATCAGGCACAAAATGGCAAAACATGCTGTTTTCGTCAGCAGATAAGCCGCTGAAGGGGCTGCTTTTTTTGAATCCTGGCGCATGTTACTCTCTCCATATCATGTTCTTATTCAGATGCCATTATGAAATAGATTGCTAGTCTTATAAAATAATGGACCACAATGTTTAAGTATACAGGATTGGAAAGAAGTTGGATACCGGGAGCAACGAAAAAATGATCAAATTTTAAGAGAAAATGTTGAATGATGGAAGTTGACGTTCTAAGAATTTTTGCACTATTTAGAATGAAACTGGCATGTTAGAATGGAAGGGAGAAAATCGAGAAACCAATTTTGATAGCAAGGGGATGGAGAAATGAAAGTTCTTTTTAACGGCCGGCTGATGGATCGGAGCGAATGTGCGGTTGATATTGAAGACAGAGGCTATCAGTTCGGGGACGGCGTTTATGAAGTGATCCGCATATATAACGGAACGCTTTATACGCTTGATGAACACGTTGCCCGTTTTTTCAAAAGCGCTGCGGAAATTCGCATTGACCTGCCGTTTTCAGAAGATGAACTGCAAAGTGATCTGAAAGAGCTCATCAAGGCCAACCAGGTTCAAGACGGGGGACTTTATCTTCAGGCGACAAGGGGAACGGCTCCGAGGAAGCACCAATATCCTGCAGGACTCGCTCCTCAGGTGACGGCTTATACGTTCCCGATCAAAAAACCGGTTAACGAACAGCAAAACGGCGTTTCCGTCATCACGGAAGACGATCTGCGCTGGCTGAGGTGCGATATTAAAAGCCTGAATCTTTTATACAACGTGATGATCAAACAAAAAGCGCATGAGGCTTCCTCGTTTGAGGCGATTTTAGTGCGCGACGGACTTGTGACGGAAGGGACCTCTTCAAACGTATATGCTGTCAAAGATCAGGTGATTTACACACATCCGGCGACAAATCTTATTTTAAACGGCATCACGAGGAGGACGCTGTTGGAGCTGATCCGGAAAAACGGCTGGCAGTATAAAGAAAAAGCGATGTCAAAAGATGAATTGATGAATGCGGATGAAGTGTTTATTTCATCGACGACAGCCGAGGTTATTCCGGTCACCGTCATCGACGGTCAGAATGTCGGAACAGGGGTGCCGGGCCCGCGTACAAAAGAAGTGCAAAAAGCTTTAGAGGAGCACATTTTATCAGTAACCGCAGCATTTTCATAAAAAAGAGCGCCGTCTCCTGTGTAAGGAAACGGCGCTTTTCTCATTGTTTTCTGAATCCGAACAAAATCGAAAAGAGCGGTGATATATAAAGGAAAAAGACAAACGGCAAATAGTCAATGACGCTGACGCCGAGCGCACTGGACATGAACGCGCCGCTGACCCCCCACGGAATCAAGGGATTGACCAGTGTACCGCCGTCTTCAAGCGATCTTGTCAAATGTTTGCGGTCGATTCCGAGCTTATCGTAAAGCGCTTTGAAGGACTGTCCCGGTATTAAAATCGATAAATACTGTTCGCCTGTCAAAAGGTTCATGGCGATGCTTGATGAAACCGTTGAAAACACAAGTCGTCCTTTTGAACGAATTCCTTTGATTACGCCTTCGAGAAGGCTCTTAATCAGCCCGGTTTTTTCCATCAGCCCGCCGAGCGCAAACGCGATCATGATCAGGGAGATCGAGCCGAGCATTGATTGGAGCCCGCCGCGATTCAGAATGTTTTCGACCGCTTCGTTTCCGGCTGAAAACACCGGTCCTTTTTGCATCGCTGATAAAAATGATGAAATGCCGGCATCAGGCTGTATAAAGGCGGCAAGAACGCCTGCTGACAAAATCCCCGCAGCCAGTGCAGGAATGACAGGCATGCGCCTCACCGCCATCACAATGACGACTAAAGGCGATAAAAGGGACCACGCGCTGATTCCTACGGTGTTTTCAATCCCGTTAACAATCGTTTCAATGTTTTCTGTTGATGCTGATGCGATGGTTAAAGACCGCCCCATGAAAAAGAACAGCAGAACGGTGATCAGAAGGGCGGGGATCGTCGTTCCCGTCATATGTCTGATATGCTTGAAAATCGGAATCTCGCCGACGCCGGAGGCAAAATTCGTCGTATCTGACAACGGCGACATTTTGTCTCCGAAGCATGCGCCGCAAATCACGGCTCCTGCGACCCATGGCAGCGGAAGGCCGGCCGCTGAAGCGACGCCCATTAAAGCGACGCCGATCGTGCTCACCGTCGTAAAGCTGGAACCGACGAGGGAACTGATGATCATGCAGCTGAATAAAGCGGTCAACAGCAAAAATTGCGGTTCGATCAAGTTCAACGCGTAAACCGTAACCGTCGGGATCGCGCCGCTGTACTCCCAAACGCCGATTAAAATGCCGATAAGCGCCAGGACGATAATCGGCTGAACGCCGCTTTTAATACCGGAAACGATGCCGCTTTCGAGCTCCTTCCAGGAAAAACCCTTTAAAACGCTGACAACCGCCAAAAATCCGATACAGATCAATAAAGGCATATGCGGTTCGGCATGAAACATAAATAAGCATATAAATATAATCGATAGGATGGTCAAAAATAAAAAAGCCGATATAGAAAACGATAAGCGTTTTTCGTTGGACAAATTATACACCTCATTACAAAAATATCATTCTTTAATCCTTTTATGCTTTTGTGCGTAAACGTATTATAACAGAAAGATAGGAGGTTTATTTAAATTAAAATATTTCAAACATTTTTCACCACCGCTTTTTGTAAGCGTTGCCTTATTTAGATATAATAAGCTAAAGGCAGCATCAACGCTTGGATGGATGCCTGTACCGAACGACGAAAGGGAGGAAACAAAGGATGTCCTGCACCGTACGAAAGCACCGCTTTTTAAACGAAGATGCGCTATTGCTTGAAAACGATTATTTGGAAGCATTACTTGTGCCTGGCTTGGGAAGCAATTTGATTTCATTGAAGTGGAAACCTGAAGGAATACATTTGTTAAAAACGCCGGAAACAAAGGGAGAATATGATGAAAATCCATGCTTGTTCGGGATTCCCATCCTTTTTCCGCCGAATCGGATCGATCACGGAAAGTTTACATACGAGGGAAAAACGTATTCGCTGCCAATCAATGAAAAACCGCTGCAAAACCATTTGCACGGATTTCTTTATGATAAAAAATGGACGGTGAAAAAAGCGGAGGCAGAAGGAGAGAAGATCATCGCCCAAACCATGCTGAATGCCGATGATCGTCCGGAGATCAGGCGCATATTTCCGCATTCGTTTTCGATCACAATGACCTATATTTTGGAAGGGCCGAATCTCTCGGTGGACGCGTCGGTTGTCAATCACGGGGAAGATCCGATGCCGCTCGGACTCGGTTACCACACTTCCTTTTGCTACCCGTTTAATAAGGAGGGGGATAAAACGCAATGCGTGTTTTCGCTTCCGGCTTCGAAAAAATGGGATTTGTCGGACCGGCTGCTTCCGACAGGGGAATTCAGCGTAACGGATGAATTTACAGAAGGCAGATCGGCAGCAGGAGACCGGCTTGACGATATATTGGCAGCCGAACATGACCAAGAAGGAAACAGCACGGCCGAAATCCGCGACCGCCTGGCCGGGATCCGCGTCAGTTATGAGGTTGACAGGCATTTTAAACATTGGGTCGTCTATAATGGGAAAACGGATCAGGAAGACTTGCTTTGTCTGGAGCCTTATACGTGGATGACAAACGCCCCGAACCTTGATCTGCCCGCCGATATCACCGGTTTTCGGGCTTTGGGGACGAATGAGGAGCTGACGATGAGAAGCAAAATCACGATCGGCGGAATGTAATGTCATTCCGCCTGCATTTAGTGAAACAGCGTTCGCTTATCAAGCGCAAACTCGGCATGATCCGCATGCTTTCCCTGTCTCCATGTCAATTGAACGGTAATATCATGCCCTTTTAGTTCAGCCTCCCGTATTCTTTCTAAAAAGGAAACCGATTCTTCTTTTAAACTTCCGTCAGGAAACGTGCCTCCTGAATAATCGACCATCGGCGTTTCGATGTCTGAACTGAGGGCGACTTCATCATCAAATGTAACAACCAATCTTTCCAAATACGTCTCGCGAAGAGAGGTGCGACTGCCGGTCCAATATAAATTTCCGCTGAAACCCGGGGCGTCGCCGCTTTTTTTTATCACGGCCTGCCAATTTCCGTCCCGGCTTTTTCCGGTCCACTTCGGGTACTCCGCGGAGTAAAAAGCGATCAGCCTTGTGCCGAAATAAATGGAGCAAAAGACAAAGAAAACGGCCGCAGCGAACATAACGGGCCGTTTGTATTCCTGTTTCATGTGACCACCGCCTAAAAAGTTCTGCTTTATGATAAAGCAAAACGGTCAAAAATGGCAAATGTTAAGGAAACGGGTGAGGGTGGGGGTTCAGCTCGCCGGGTGTCAGCGCCTCTTTCATAAACCCGAGCTTCACCGGAACTGTGAACACCCTCTCAAGTCCGGCCAAGCGGATAAGGCGGTGCCCGAATGTCATCGGCAGCATCCCCGGAATGAGCACTTTCACGCAATACAGACCATTGCGCTTTGTGATCGGCGATGTTTGATCAACAACGATCACCTCAAGGTTCAGCCGGCGGAATATGTCAAGGAATTCCTCAAGATCCTCTTTTATATCGCGGTTTTTGGCCACTTGTTTAAACGCTTCTTGAAAGGTTTGCGGCTTCTGATGCTGATCCAGTAAAAAACGGAGGCGTTCCTCGGCTTCGGGCAAACCGTACAGCATGCTGTGTTCTTCCATGTTCTGAACTAAAAAAGGGTCTTGCAGCATCTCCTCATATTTGCCCCTTTCGGCTTCAAGCCGCGAATCGTACTTCAGCATCATCCCCGCCAGTTCATGAAGCGCGCTTTTGACGGCTATGACGGGATTGGGATGTGCGCCCGCCGTGCAAAGAAGATTCAAACCGTCCCTCTTTCTGTTTTTGGCGACCGCCCAAATGCTTGGAATGCCGTGTTCCATCGTCGAATTATAGACATGAAGATCGTATCCGGCCACTGCGCGCACCCGTTCAGTCATGATTCTCAATTCCGCATGTTCACACGAGCGAAGGTCGATCTCACGGAGAGGGAGCCTTGCATACCATGTCAGCAGAAAGGAATCCCGTTCAACGACTTCCAATATGGCATGGAAAATTGCCTCTTCAAGCGTTCCGCCCATTGAACATCCGTTTGACGTTTCATAAACGAAGCTGTCTTCCCGGCCGAGACTGTAATAAGCGAGCGATTCCGGAACCAAAATCGGCCGCTTCTCTGAAAATGAATAGCCCCATACCCAATGGAGCGGCCGGTCTTGATCAAATGGCCTGAAGGGGAAAGCAGGCTGTTCATATTGCCCTTCATCATGCAGCCCGGTCTTTCTCGGATCAAGCGCCTGATCCTTTACATTGCGGTAGCAATCAAACGTCATCGTCCGCTTGCCGCGCGGTTTAATTCCCGAATATCGCTCCAAGCCTTCTAATACCGCTGTTAATTCGCTCTCCTCATAAGAATGGGTCCGTCCTCCGACGCCTTCATTTCCGATCCATAACGGCATGTTGACAATCGTATCGGCAAACGGCAAGATGGCGTCATACATTTTGCCGTTGAAGATCCCTGTTCGAGAATCGAGAAATCCGGCTCTCAGCGCGTCCTTTATGTCCTCAGCCGGGCGCGAACGATAGCTGTCCGGATCCGGTTTCGGGGACGGCTGAAGCGAGATGCGGGCATTTTCCGCCGTATCGTCTGGACAGCTTCCGCAGACTTCGCACAGCGGTTCAGGCATGTAAAAGTGGGAGGTCGATTCAAGCGTTAGTAAATTGATCAGCCTTACCTTTTGTTCCAAACTGCCGGGGCCTTGTTCCATAAATGTCTTGATCTCTGTACAGATTAAGCGGGCGATGTGCCGGCATCCCGCCCTGGAAGCCCACGGGTTGCGGCGAAAGTCTGTGATGATCTGTTCCAGCACCCGCATTTCGTTGCTGTCCGGGCCGGCTATGAACCGTCTCATGTCGGCGCATGCCGAGCAACCAGGACCTCCGGGGGAAACGAGGGGACCGATCACCCCCTCACCGAATGAAATAAAGCCGCGAAGCCACGGAATACCGGCCGGCCTTAAGATTTCCTCGGCCTCACGATATAACGACGGGCGCCAGGCATCATGCACAATAAGAACGAGCCCGGTCTCTTCCGGCACCCCGGCCTCAAAATCCGGCTGGCGGTGCACGTCGTATTCCCCGGATAGCCGATCTGACACATCCTCTGCAATCATTCCTTCGCCAACAATCAAAATGGAGCGTTCCATCAGACCTCCTCCTTTTTTACCCGGACAGCATAAACGCCTGCGAGTGCTTCTTTGAAAAAAGGCTCTATCGGCAAATCGTAAACCGTCAGCTGCAGACCATTCTGCTCGATAGTGTGCAAGGCCGAATGCAGCGTTTTCTGCAAACCTTCATAAACAGGGATGTCGAGATTCTTCCTGGTTTCCGTTAACATGACAGCATCCTCTTCGATCGGCTGTGTGTCCGTAAGTGCCCGCTCGAGCGCTTTCGTGAGCGCCATCGTGATGTTTAGTCCGGCGCTTTGGTACCAGCGGCCGCCTGCGTTTGCCCATATAACGGGAAAGCCTGAGATGTCCTGTCCCAAACCGACCAACGGTTCATCGCGGATGACGGACAGTGCGTTGAAATAAAATTCGGCGCGTCTATCCTTGATGGCGTTTAAGGATAAAGGAGCCACCATTTCTTTTCCGGATATTCGACGCTTCTTCAGCTCGTGATCAAGCCATTTCTGCAATCCCCTCAACACGCCTTCGGCTGCCGTTTCTCCCGTTCCGACGCCTAGAAAGCCGTCTTCACGGATGTAGAAGTCCGTCAGCTTGGATCCGTACATTTCAATGCCGGTAAGTCCGGCTTCACGGCGCGCTTCCTCATGCGTAAAACCGGCGCAAACCGTCTCGGCCAAAAGCTTGGCAGGTCCTTCCGACAGCGGGTTTGCAGCTTGAACAAAGCATTGTGACAACGGAAGCTGCTTTAAGTGTTTTTCCTCCCACAGATGAAAAATCCCCGATGTTGCCGATGTCAGCTGATTGAACAATTGAAACAGCCGTCCTTTTTCTTGCGGCTCGGCACATTCCTTGACCCTTTCTTCAAGGTCTTGAACCTTTTCGGCCGCGGCGCCTGCGGGACTGACGAGCGGATGAGGGAGAAACGGGTGCCAGGAGCCCTCAAGCGTTGCAAGATCGAGAAGGTAAAATTGATTGCGCTTCGTTAAAGAATCGAGTCCGGCAACCGTTTTAAACAATTCAAACGCGGTTACATTCGCCAGTATCTCTTTTCCTGCGGACGAAAAGGGTTCAAGCTTCCGGTCTTCATGAAGCGCTGATCGGTGTATCCGCCGCCATGCCGATGCAAAGCATCCATCGTCCTCCTCATGCACAACAGGCCCCGCCAGCCCGACCTGTTTCAAACAGACCGCCGGAAAAAAAGGTTTCTTTTCTTGCCTGCAAACCGTTTGAAGCGCAAGAAACTCCTGTAGATCGTCGATTTCTGCAGCATACAAAATCGAATCCGCCGATCGCACGGCTTCCCGCCAATGTTGTACACCTGTCAGGTCGACTACATCACCGCCCGTTTTCCTTGCATGCTCTTTTAGCTCCTCTATAGCGGCTTGATGATCAGGACATGCCTCTGTAAAGAGAACGTGTATGTTGGCGAAACCGGATTCAGACAATGATCTGACCAATGAAGCGAGAAAAAAGCCAGAGCCCAGCGCCAATATGCCCGCCTTGCGGCACAATTGGAAACGGTAAGCACCAGAATCCTCGAAGCTTTCGATAAATTCGATTTGTGAAGCAAACGCCTGTATGATGTACTCATCCAATTGGTGAGGCAGGTCCTTGCTAACATCCCGGACAAACCCGTTGGCATACAGCGTGCTTCCGATTTCAAACACCCTGTCACGGTATGGAGCCGCTAGTTCGTTTGTCAATTCTTCCAATGTGTGTTTTCCGTTGAACATCGGCAGCAATTTGTCGATCCACTGATAGATTGAAGCGCCCTTCATGCGAAACGATCCGGCATTGTTTCTGATATACACGCCGCCCGCCGGATCCGGTAGAAAACATGTATCTTGTTTCACCTTCAGGCGGGCGGAAGCGGTCAGATTTTTCATGCTGTTCCTCCTTATGATGATCTGAAAACGAGACATACCATTATATGTAATTTTGTTTGTCCATTATGATAGAGGAACCCCTGCGGCATATCGGCAGGGGCAGTCTCCTTCTAATACATGCCTCCGTGCCAGCAGCTTCCGCAGCAATGACCGGCGCAACTCGCACAGCTCCAGCAACTCGCACAGCTCCAACAGCTCGCGCAGCTCCAGCAACTTGAACAGCTCCAACAGCTCGCACAACTCCAGCAGCTCGCACAACTCGCACAGCTCGCGCAGCTTCCGCAGCTTCCGCAGCTCCAGCAACTCGCACAACTCGCACAGCTTCCGCAACTCCAACAGCTTGCACAGTGTTTCGCATTCATATTCTCATGGTGGCGGCCAGGATCCAAAGCCGTCATCTCATCCACATGAAAATGATCCATTCCCAATGATTGCAGTTCGTCATGAAAATGTTGCATTGATATAATCCTCCCCATATTAAAAACAGTTTTTTAAAAAAATCAGAACACAAAAAAATGAACGAAATACCCCGGGCACTTTCAAGATCAAACTATGAGACTTGTTAGGTGATTGTTACTGATGTGAAAGCCTATTTTCCTTGATTTGGATTTGGGCGTAGGGCCGCTAAAGATCATGGACAAGAGGAATCCGGCGGGGATACAGGGCAGTGCAGGGGGCTCACAAAGGGAGGATTTCAGGGAGTCTTGTGTAATATTAGGAATGAATAGATTTATAGTTTCGGAACAGACCGGGAGTGAGCGTTGTGGGGAGTTTTTCTGCAGTACATGCGGTCATTGTATCGGGTGTTGATCGCAATCGTTTTGGGAGACCGGATTATGAAAAAAGAAAAGAAGATTTTAAGAGAAAGAGGGCCGGAAAAACATCCGGCCTCTCTTACTTCACGATCAGCACCGGAATTTCCGATTTGGCGGTAATCTTATCGCTGACGCTTCCGAACAGCAGTTTTTTCAGGCGGTTTTGGTCGCGGCTTCCCGTGATGACGAGATCGGCGCCGATGTGTTCGGCGTGTTTGAGAACGGCCTTTGCCGGGTCGCCTTCCAAAATTTCGATTTCCGCGTCAAGCTGATGCTCGTTTAAAATGATTTTTGCCGCTGCGATCGCTTCTTCGGCACTGTCCTCGTAAATGACGGGTTCTCCGGCAATGTCTGAATCATGCGGGACAGGGGGAACGCTTGGGATGCCGCCGTAAATATAAGCCGTGCCTGCGGCCGGCCTTTGTTCGTTTACCATGGTTTGCCTCGGTTCATGGACGTGAGCGACCGTCAGTTCGGCGCCGAGCCTTTTGGAGAGGTCGATCGCTTTTTTCAGCGCTTTTTTACTATCGTTTTTTCCGTCGAACGCGACAATGATCCGGTCAGCTTTGAACACATTGATCATTCCTTTCCAGAATGGATTTACTTACATTTACCCGCTTTTAAAAAAATCTAACGAAAATACGGGAATATGAATCGAAAGTCTCCCGATTGATGAAAAATCAAATTGACAAATAAAAGGCCGTGCTATAAGATGGAAAATATTAATAAGAATGGAGGGTAACGTCATGATCAGGAAAATCAATGCATCACATAACGGACAACTGAATCGCAGCGTGACGGCTTTATACCTTCCGGCTCATGATTGACCTTTTCCATTTAAACAATAGAGGAAAGGCGCATGTCACGTTCATCTTTCGTACATGCGCCTTTTTTATGTCAAAAAGGCATGCTGCATAACCGGCGTGTCTTTTTTTTCGGAGAAAAAACATTCCGTCTTCCGACCCGGGGCGCGAGTGTTTTTCTAATAGATGAAAAGCCGGCCGAAAACGGCCAGATTTTCGAATATTTCAAAAGGAGGAATGGGTTATGCCAAATGTAAGACGCGAGATCAATGACTGTAAGGAAAAGCTTGAAGGCGGCTAAAAAGGAGAGGATATCAATGTTTTCTGTATTATGGAAGCTCGGCTGGTTTTTTAAAAACGCATGGCGGCGCTATACGATCGCGATCGTCCTGTTGTTAATCGTAAATGTACTTGAGATGTTTCCGCCGAAACTGCTCGGAAATGCTATTGACGATATGCAGTCAGGCGCTTTTTCGCCGATGCGGATGCTCGGTTATATCGGTTTATTGATCGGGCTCTCGCTCGTTGTTTACATGCTGTCATACAATTGGATGTATCAGCTTTTCGGCGGGGCGAATCTGATCGAAAAAATCCTCAGGTCAAAGCTGATGGGGCATTTGTTAAAGATGACGCCCCCGTTTTACGAAAAGAACCGAACAGGGGATTTGATGGCGAGGGCGACAAACGATTTAAAAGCGATTTCGATGACGGCGGGTTTCGGAATATTGACGCTTGTGGACTCAACCATGTTTATGCTGACGATTCTGTTTACGATGGGATTTTTGATCAGCTGGAAGCTGACGCTTGCATCGATCATCCCCCTTCCGTTGATGGCTGCGGCGATCAGTATATACGGGGGGAAAATCCATCAACGTTTTACAGAAGCGCAGAAAGCGTTTGGCGATCTAAATGATCAAGTGCTTGAATCTGTATCAGGTGTACGGGTGATCAGGGCATATGTTCAGGAGAAAAACGATGTCAGGCGGTTTAACAGCATGACGGCCGATGTTTATCAAAAAAACATGAAGGTCGCGCTGATCGATTCGCTGTTCGAGCCGACGGTGAAGCTGCTTGTCGGAATCAGCTATTTAATCGGTTTGGGGTATGGGGCTTACCTTGTATTCCGCAGCCAGCTTACGCTTGGGGAGCTCGTCTCCTTCAACGTATACTTGGGGATGCTGATCTGGCCGATGTTCGCGATTGGCGAGCTGATCAATATTATGCAGAGAGGGAATGCATCGCTCGACAGGGTAAATGAAACGCTTCGCTATCAGCCTGATGTGAAAGAAGCACCACATCCTGAAACAGCCGAACCCGGAGATATCGTCTTTGACAAGGTCAGCTTTACGTACCCAAGCTCAAGCTCGCGCAATCTTTCCGGGATTTCATGCACGGTTTTAAAGGGACAGACCGTTGGAATCGTAGGGAAGACGGGGAGCGGAAAAACGACATTGATCAAACAGCTTTTACGACAGTATCCGGAAGGGGAGGGGACGATCAGCATTTCCGGAGTGCCGATCGAGCGTCTGCCGCTTGATCAGCTGTATAGCTGGATCGGATACGTGCCCCAGGACCATGTGCTGTTTTCAAAAACGGTAAAAGAGAACATTTTATTCGGCGGATTACGGGCAAAAGAACAGGAAGTAGAGAACGTGATTCGGGCCGCCCATTTGGAAAAGGATATTGAGCTTTTATCCGAGGGGCTTGAAACGATGGTCGGCGAGAAGGGAGTGGCATTATCAGGCGGACAAAAGCAGCGGATTTCAATCGCGAGAGCTTTGATCGCCAACCCCCATATTTTAATTTTGGACGATTCGCTGTCAGCGGTGGATGCGAAAACGGAAGCGGCGATTATCCAAAACATCCGCCAAAACCGGAAAGGAAAAACGACTTTTATTACCTCGCACCGCATGTCAGCGGTCGAGCATGCCGATTTCATCCTCGTCCTGGAGGACGGCAAAATCTCAGAGCGCGGAACGCATGAAGAGCTGATCGAAGGGAAAGGCTGGTATTTTGAGCAGTATGAAGCACAGAAGCTGCCTTCAGGGGAAGAAGGGGGGACTGTGGCATGAAGACCGGAAAACGGCTTTTTCAATATGCACTTTCTTATAAACGCATTTTGATCTGCGCCCTCTTGATGCTCGCGGTGGCCGTCGCAGCCGAGCTGACAGGGCCGATGATCGGCAAGAAAATGATTGACGACCATATTTTGGGGATTGAAAAACCGTGGTATGAAGTCTCGGAAAAGAGCGAATATACAGTTTCCTATAAAGGAAGGGAATACGTCAGGGAGGACAGAGCAAATTCAACGCTTAACAAGCGGAAGGAGGTCCGCGTTTTCCAAGTCGGCATGGCGTATTATTTCGTAGATGAAGCCGTTCCTTTTGATGGAAAAAGGACGGTAAAGGACGGAGCATTACGGATCACGGGCGGAGGACAGACTGAATCCTTTCCGGCCGTCCGTCTGTCGGCGTCTGAAGTTTTCTCATTTTACGAACCTGAAATCAAAGGGCTTTTGTCGCTCGTATTGCTGTACCTCGGACTTCTTATCGTCTCGATCTTTTTTCATTACGGGCAATTCTATCTTTTGCAGATGAGCGCCAACCGCATTATTCAGAAGATGCGCCAGGATGTTTTTGCCAACATTCAAAGGCTGCCTGTCCGCTATTTTGACAATTCGCCGGCCGGTAAAATTGTCGCGCGGGTAACGAATGATACGGAAGCGATCCGCGACCTGTACGTTACCGTCCTGTCGACGTTTGTGACCAACATGATATATCTGGCCGGGATTTTTGCAGCTTTGTTTATGCTTGACGCCCGACTTGCGGCCCCCTGCCTGATCATATTGCCGCTGATTGCGGTTTGGGCGGCCTTCTACCGCAAATTTGCGTCAGGCTTTAATCATAAACTCAGATCGATCAACAGCGAGATTAACGCCAACATGAATGAGGCGATTCAAGGAATGCCGATCATTCAGGTATTCCGCCGCCAAAAGGACATCATGCGCGAATTTGAAGAATTAAACGACAGCCACTTCCGTTATCAAAATAAAATGCTCAATTTGAATTCGCTGATGTCGCATAACCTTGTCGGCGTTCTGCAAAAAGTTATGATCGCTGTTTTAATCTGGTACTTCGGAGGAGCGGCGCTCAATGCAGAAGGAATGATTTCGATCGGCGTTCTTTATGCATTTGTCGATTACGTGACCCGGCTGTTTGAGCCGATTACCGGGATCGTCAACCAATTTCCGAAGCTTGAGCTTGCGAGGGTATCATCTGAGCGTGTATTCCGGCTTTTGGATGAACCGGGTGTTGATGTTGAAGAGACGAGCGGAGACAGGGTAAAAGGGCACGTTGTGTTCGAGGATGTCTCATTTCGGTACGGCGATGACGGGGAATATGTATTAAAAAACATTTCATTCGAGGCGAAACAGGGTGAAACCGTTGCATTGGTCGGTCATACTGGCTCAGGCAAAAGCTCGATTATGAACGTTCTTTTCCGCTTTTACGATATCCAAAAAGGCGATGTCAAAATCGACGGAACAAGTATTTATGATCGGCCGCGGCAGGACATCAGACAGCAAATGGGCATCGTGCTTCAGGACCCCTACCTGTTTTCCGGTACGATTGCTTCGAATGTCAGCCTTGAAAATGAAGAGATTACAAAAGAGCAGATTGAAGCCGCATTAAAGCATGTAGGGGCTGACAAACTGCTTGCCCACTTGCCTAAAGGGTTTGACGAGCCGGTCATTGAAAAAGGCAGCACCCTCTCCTCGGGAGAAAGGCAGCTCATTTCATTTGCAAGGGCGCTCGCCTTTGATCCGGCCATTCTCGTGCTGGACGAGGCAACGGCCAATATCGATACCGAAACAGAAGCCGTGATCCAAAAGGCGCTTGACGTTGTCAAAAAAGGGCGCACGACCTTTATCATCGCTCACAGGCTGTCAACCATCAAAAACGCTGATCAAATTCTTGTGCTTGATAAAGGGCGGATCATCGAAAAGGGCAATCATGAGGAGCTCATGAAACAAAAAGGGCAATATTATCAAATGTATGAGCTCCAAAAAGGACGGGGAACGCTTGTGGGGTGAGTCCCGGCGTTCAATAAGCCAGTCCGGCCCGCGCGCGGATAAACCGGCCGCATTCCAGCTGTGTGTAAAGAAAGTGGGCGGTGTCGCCGGTTGTAATCTCTTTGCCATTGATCGGCAAGAAATCACGCTCAACCCGGTACCTTTCACTTGCCGGACCATCGGGAAGATAGGTCGGGCAGACGATTGTCCAGTCCAGATCTGTTTTCACGAGGCGCTCATACACGTCGGCATGTTCTTTTGCCGCACGAGTTGAGCGCCTTTTTGATTCAAAGCGGTAAATTGACGGATTTTGCCTCGAATTTAAAATTCCGGCGGTTCCGATTGTGATCAGCCTTTTTTTGTTTTGTTCATTCATGGCGCCTATGATGTTTTGGATGGAGACGGACAATGTATCGTCTCCATCTGTATTTAAACAGCTGACAACGATGTCGGCTTCTCTTATTAAAGCTTGAGCGTCATCCGGGTTTCTTGCGTTTCCCGAAAGCGTCCGGCAGCATGTATTCGGCAGATTTGGATGCTCTGAACGGACAAGAGCGTAGACTGAATGTCTGCCGTCTGCTGCAAGCCGATTTAGAAAAGCTCGTCCGACACGGCCTGTACCTCCAAAAAGCGCAATCTTCATGACGTATCCCTCCTATTTGGTCTATCATACGTCAGATCGGCCGAAAGAAAAAGTCCAAGGAAAGCGATAAACCGCATAAAACGGCCGAATATTGACGACATATTCGTGCAAGAGGGAAATCCCGACAAATTGAAGCAGTTCCCAGTTTATGCTTGCGACAAGCTGCATGCCGACTCCTCCTTTCTATCAGCATATGAAAAACAGAGAAGACGGGTGCGGGATTTTCCCATGCAAAAAGAAGGTGCACGAGTGCACCTTCTGCTTTAGCCATGATATGAAGTTGATGATTATTGTTGTCCGCCCATAGAAGCTTGAGCTTGAGCAACGAGACGTTTTGTAATTTCTCCGCCGACGGAACCGTTTGCGCGTGAAGTTGTTTCAGCACCAAGGTTTACGCCGAACTCGGAAGCGATTTCGTTTTTCATTTGATCGATCGCTTGAGCGGCTCCGGGTACAAGCAGCTGATTTGAAGAATTTTGGTTAGCCATTCTTTTCAAACTCCTTTATCAATTAGTGTGGTTGGGCCGGCTGGATTTGCACCAGCTTGCGGCTTTTTCGTGGGAAAGCCGCTGCCTCTTTGGCTAAGCCCAATGCTGCCTTGTACTACGTATTATGATGGATTGAAGCGAAATCCATGCACGGATCGATCTGGTAAATGTTGAAAGGTGAAATTTGAGCGGGAGGGGCAAGCTAAGGGAAAAAGCAAGGAGGATGCCACATGTGTCCTGTGTGCAATGGAATGCTGGCCGAGGCAAGGATTTGTCCGAGGTGCGGCAGCGAAATGGCCGATGCCGGGAGAGTGACCGATTTTTACGGCCCTTACAGCCCGTATATGGAGTTTGATTCTTTTAAGCAGAAAGAAACGAGCTGCATTCATTTATATACATGCCAAGACTGTTCTTATGATGAAAGGGTTGAAATTGAATTGACCGAAGGATAGCAGGTGCTAAGCTTCGGTCAACTTTATTTCCTGTCCGTCATCCTTCAGAGCGGATGCGGAGCTCTGTTTCTTTATCAAAGAAGTGCGATTTATTCATGTCAAAAGCAAGAGCGAGCGTATCGCCTGCCTGGACGTCGGTCCGCGAATCGACCCTTGCGATGAACGGCTGGCCGCCGGCCTGGGAGTAAAGCATCGTTTCCGCGCCCATCAGTTCAGCCACTTCAATAGCTGCATCGATTTTTGACTCTTTTGAGGCTTTGATGAAGACTGGCTCGTCATGAATGTCCTCAGGCCTGATGCCCATGACGATTTCTTTTCCGACGTAGCCTTTGGCGCGCAAAATTTTCATTTTCCCTTCAGGAACGAGAACGGAAACATCGCCGAATGTAAAGGTTTTTTCCGTGAGCTTGCCGGTGAAAAAGTTCATTGCCGGAGAGCCGATAAAGCCGCCGACAAACACGTTTTCCGGGTTTTCATATACCTCTTTCGGAGCGCCGACCTGCTGGATGACGCCGTCTTTCATGACAACTAGCCTCGTCGCCATCGTCATCGCTTCTGTCTGGTCATGGGTGACATAGATCGTCGTCGTTTTCAGGCGCTGATGGAGCTTGGTGATTTCTGCGCGCATCTGAACCCGCAGTTTGGCGTCAAGGTTTGATAAAGGCTCATCCATCAAAAACACTTTGGCATCGCGGACGATGGCGCGCCCCAATGCGACCCGCTGGCGCTGGCCGCCGGAAAGCGCCTTCGGCTTTCTGTCCAAATATTGTTCAAGGCCTAAGATCTTGGCGGCTTCATGCACCCTTCGCTTGATCTCATCCTTCGGAAATTTTCTCAGTTTTAAACCGAACGCCATATTGTCATAGACGTTCATATGCGGATAGAGCGCATAGTTCTGGAACACCATCGCGATGTCGCGGTCCTTCGGGGCGACATCATTCATCCGCTTTCCGTCGATGGTGAATTCGCCTTCCGTAATTTCTTCAAGGCCGGCAATCATTCTCAGCGTTGTCGATTTTCCGCAGCCTGAAGGCCCGACAAACACGATAAATTCTTTGTCTTCTATATGAAGATTAAAATTGTCCACAGCCGTCACTTTGTTGTCGTACACTTTGTAAATCCGGTCCAGCACAAGCTCTGCCATGTTTCTCCCCCTTTTTTATGTAAGCGCTTTTATTGTTTTCAGTTTATAAAATTGAATCAGTCGTGTAAATGGACATGATGCACAATTTGGGTTCGTGCACTTTGCTGTTTAGTGTGCCAACACATTCATGATCATATAGACGGCGCAAGCTTCTTCGAACTGTCTGATATCGATTGCCGTTTTTTCAATAAATCTGTCGATTCTGTATTGCAGGCTGTTTCGGTGGATAAACAGCCGCTTCGCCGTCAGGGAGGCATTCAGGTTGCACTTCATATACGTCTTGATGGTCTGCGCTGTCTCATGGTCTGACAGCGCGTCTTTAACCAGATCCGAAAACGGCCCCGTCGTGATTTTTCCCGGTTTTGCCGTGATAAAAGACGGAAGGAACTGATAAAAGGAGGAGACGCTGCCGTGATCGTGATTCGTCAGAATATGCTGAAACATCTGTTTCTCAAAGCCGATTTTTTCCCGAAGCGAAGCATTGATGTGATGAAGCTGGCCGCTGAAAAAGACGGGATCTGCCAAAAAATCGCTCGTCAGCGCGTCCGCAAGCTCGGCGAGCTGCTGTTTGGAAAGGGACGGTGACGGATCTTCATGAATGATCAAGGCTTCGTGAAGGTTGTACCACACTACGAGAGGGCGTTCGAAAAAGCCGCTGACCGCTTCCTTTATAGCGTATCTTTCTTCGGGGGAATGTTTCATTTTGAAAAAATGCCCTTGGACGAACTGAGCGTTTTGCGGGTTTTCCAACGGGGCATTTTCGAAAAAATACCGGTGCCACTCTTTCTCACGGGGCGTCAATTCCGATGGATACGGTTCAGAAAAAGGCCGGAACAGCGCGAAAAGCAGCCGTTTTTCCCGATCGGTAACCGCCTCTTTCAAGACGCCGAATGTCTCGCCTTCTTCCGTTTGAAACCAGAGTGCTTTATGTTTTGGAGCCGAGCCGGAAGCCACCAGCCGTTCTCCGTACAAAGCTTTTAATTTTTCCAGCATTTGAAAAACTTCCTTTTCTGTTTACTCGTAAATATGGAAAAGCATTAATTCATGAATTTCGCTTTTAAGCGAAGGTTCATCATCGTGCGGCGGGTAGGCGCTTCCCCATTCGATTTCCCCTGATTGATGATAAATCCCTTCATAATGCGTTCCTTTATGGTAAAACGAGATTTTCCAGCCGGGCAGTTTTTCTTTTTTAAACAACGGTTTCCATTGAAAGTGAGAAATCATAAAGTGCACGCTCCTTCATCGATTTCAAAATGATCCGCCGAACCAAGCTGCTATAGACGTTTGATTTGTTATCATTGTATCTTATTCACAGGAAAGATCATAGGGCTCTTTTCATAGAAAAATGCCGCGAAGAGTCATGTTCTCCGCGGCTTAAGAGTTTTGCCACAGCTTCTCGGGAAAAAGGATCGATTGCTCGGTTAAGTAAGAAGCGTATTCAAAATTCATTCGTTTCGTCAGCCGGCTGACGGATGTTAAGCCGGGATGGGCGAAGATTGCCCGTCCGGGCCGGGAGTTGGCTTCAAACATCCAGACGTTTGTCGATTCGTCCATTCCAAGATCAAAACCGATTTCTCCGATAAAGCCTTCGGTTTTTTCATCGATTACCCCGCTGATCACTAGGGCCGTTTTTGTCAGCTTTTGTAGAATATGAAGCCGTTCTTTCGGATCATCATAGATTTGGGCGAGCGTTTTCACGACGCCGCCCTTTGACATATGGGTTGTAATCCCGCCCCTTTCCGCGATTTTGACGGCGATCGCTGTAACCGTCCATGTGCCTTTTCTGTTTTTGTTCGTATGGACTCTGAAATCGGCCGGGTGGCCGTCAATCCTGATCAGTTCAATTCCCTGTTGTGCGATATAGGGGATTTCTTCTTTTCGCTTTTGTATGTCATTCAAAAACAGATCCGCAGATGAATAGGATTTGTCACCCTCCGCATGCCTGGCAAGGAGCCCGTTCTCCCCTTGTCTGGAAAGCTGGAAAATTCCGTTTCCAAGGCTGCCGTTGGCCGGTTTCACATAGACCGTGCCGTATTGAGCGACCATGTCATCGAGTTTTTTTGCCGACGGCGCAAGAACCGAGTACGGAAGGAGCGGTTCCGTTCTTTCGTCTTCCCGCAAGGATTCGTATATGTCCCATTTGTTAAAGAAGCCGGGATTGAACCACGGAATGCGGTACTCGTTCATCAGCCGGGCTTTCGTTTCCTGCAAGGCGTCTTCATCCTCAGATTGCCGGTTCGGCAATCTGTCATACACGACATTTGGAAGGGGAACGATCACTTCCTGCCAGCCATTTTCCCGGAAAATGAGGCCGCGCACCGTTCCGTCCTCCCACTGAATCTGGTGGGCGCCGAACATGTAGCAGTAGCCTCCGGCCGGAAGATCCATCGTCAAAAGCTTAGAAAAAAACAAAGAGCGCCCCCTGACCGGCGCAAGTTCCGACTTCGCGAAGCCGGCGGTGAAAATGCCGATTAAAGGGCCGATATAGACGGTGCTGTCGTGAAACAGCAATGCCGCTTTGCCGCGGTATGGAATCCGTAAATTTTTATACAGGTTTTCAGAAAGCAAAACGGTTTGCTTCAAGTCGCTCTCAAAAGAAACATGACACCTTTCAACAGTCGTTCCGAAAGCGGCGTACAACAGGCCTTCCTGTTTGTAAGAAGCCGGAAGCAGCATCATGTTTTCGCTGTTTTGGTGAATCCCGACCGTCAGCGTTTTAGCGTTCATTTCCTTCCAACTCCTTTCTTGTCCCGCGATTCCGCCAAAAAGGAGCAATATTCGAAGGGCCCCTTGTATAAAAGCTCCCTGTTTTCAGGAGCATACTGTAAAAACGCTTTTTTTCCCGGCTTTGAATTAACGTCGAGGAGCCAGACCTTCCCGTCTTTCGTCAAACAAATATCAAGGCCGAGCTCGAACAATGGGCCGTGCCCTGATTCGAGCGCATGGGGGACGGCGTTTGCGATCGTATCTAAATCGTCGAGAAGGACGGCCTGCCGTTTTTTCGGAACATTTGACAGCCAGCTGTCAAAGCTTACGGATTCGGAATCTTCGGCCAAGTTGGTGAGCAGTCCGTGCTGATAGCTTCGTCTCACCGTTTTTCCGACGGTCTCCCATTCGCCGGAGCCGTTTTTCTGCAATAACAGCCTGATGTCGCACGGATACCCGTCTTTATCTTGGATGTCGAGAAACGTTTGCAAAAGGTAGCGGTGCTGAAGGACTTTTTTGCACCATGTTTCAAAAGAAGCCTGTTTTGAAAATGATTTGATTTGCTTATGCTTTCCGACCTGATAGGCGGCTTTCACCGTTTTCCCGGAAAGTTCAAGGTGAATGATTCCCCGGCCCCCGGAGCCGTATGCCGGCTTCAATATGCACGATTTCTCTTTCGCCAGCCGCCGAAGGACGGTCTGCGCGCTTGCGGCGAGCGATGTCGGCGGCAGGTAAGCCTGAAGGACGGGGTCCGCTTTCAATGCATTGTAGACCGTCCATTTTTCGGGAAGTCCGAGTCCGAGAAATTCTGTTTTCGGGTATTTTTTCAGCCATTCCACGATCGGCTTCGCTTTTTTCGACTGCTGGTTTCTGCCGTAGAAACAGCGGTCATAGATCAGCTCGGGGATTTCGCGTTCAACCTCGTTCCACTGTCCTGATTTCGGGTGATAGGTCAATGCTTTCACAAGCATGGATCCCGGGGAAATATCCAAAGGAGTAAACCGGATAAAACCGATTCCGTAATCTGAAGCCTTTTTCGCCAATTCTTCGGCATAGGCTTTTTCATGCTGATGGGACAGCGACATAAATCCAAGCGTCATCATGCTTATTCCTCCTTGTTAAAAACCCTCCTGTACATGAACTCCTGTATCATGATTCGCATTCCATGTTCGGGTTCTGCCACCCGTTAACAAGCTTTTCAAAAATATCCACCTGACCCATTCTATTTTTATGGCGCCCGTATCATTCCCGAATTTGCTCGTCTTTTGTTCAGCTACTATAATAACGTTATGCATAGATGACAGTTGTGATATGCAGTCTATGTAACAAGTCAGGTGAAACGGAAGGCAGTGGAAGGAATGAATGTTGTTGGTACTTTTATTTTCATGATCGTCATCGGCGCCCTGATCGGAGCTGTGACGAATCATTTTGCGATTCAAATGCTTTTTCGCCCTTATAAGGCGCATTACATATTCGGGAAGAGGATCCCTTTCACTCCCGGATTGATTCCGAAGCGGCGCGACGAATTGGCGAAGCAGATGGGACAAATGGTCGTCAACCATCTGCTGACAACCGAAGGAATCAAAAAAAGGCTGGCCTCTGACGCAGTCAAAAAACAGGCGGTACAGCTGGGTGAACGGCTGGTTTCAGCTGCAAGCGATTCACAGATGACCGTCGCAGAAGCGCTTGAAGCGATCGGGGTAGCCAATGCAGCTCAGAAAGCCGATCAATTTGTAAACAAATGGACGGATGAAAAGCTGGCCGCTTATTTGGCGACATATAAAAACGAACCATTGAAAGACCTGATCCCACAAGAAGCCCAGGACAAGCTGAGCGAAAAACTCCCGATGGTCTCAGACTATATTTTAGAGCGGGCTGTCAGCTACTTTGAAAGCGATGCGGGAAAAAGCCGGCTTGGCAATATGATTGACGATTTTCTGAAGGAGCGCGGCATGATCGGCAGCATGGTGCAGATGTTTTTAGGAAACAGCAGCCTCGTTGACCGCGTCCAGCCGGAGATTCTGAAGTTTTTGAAAAACGATGAAACCGCCCGGCTTTTAACCGATCTGCTGCAAAACGAATGGGACAAGCTGAAAGAGTACTCGTTTAAAGAAGCCGATGAAAAATGGAATCTGGAAAGCCTCATCATGAATGTGAAGAAAAAGTTCATGACGCGCTTTTCCCTCGCGCCATTTTTCGAAAGAACAACGGGGTCGTACGTCTCCATGTTTGAAACGGATGCAGCAAAGCGTCTGCCGGAGGTGACCGGCCGTTTGCTTGACGCGGCGTGCCGCAATCTTGATGACGTGCTGAAACAGCTTCGTCTCGAAGACATCGTTAAGGAGCAGGTCGACAACTTTCCGGTTGAACGGCTGGAGGAAATGGTTCTGTCGATTTCCAAGCGCGAATTTAAAATGATTACGTATTTGGGCGGGCTGCTCGGCGGAATCATCGGGGCGATTCAAGCCGTTTTTGTCATTCTGTTTTGAAGATGGAAACGGAATTGAAAGTATAACTGTGAAAAACGCTCCATAGTCTGTTATAGTGGAGTGGTGCCATATCCATAAGAATGCGGCAGGAAAGGAGCGTATGAAATATGACGGTCAATTTATACGACTCGGCTTACGATTTGGAAAAAGCCTTGCGCCAAAGCGATGAATACTCTCAATTGAAGGGCCTTTACGATGATGTAAACGCTGATCCTTCGGCAAAAAGGATGTTTGACAATTTTCGCGATATCCAACTAAGGCTTCAGCAAAAACAAATGAATGGGGAAATGATTTCCCAGGAAGAAGTTGAACAAGCGCAAAAATCTGTGGCACTTGTTCAGCAACACGAGAAAATTTCAAAGCTGATGGATGCAGAACAGCGGATGAGCATGCTGATTGCCGAATTAAACAAAATTATCATGAAACCGCTTGAAGAGCTTTACGGAAATCCTGAAAGCTGATCAAAAACCCCGCTTTACATTGAACTGACCCGTTAAAA
>NZ_LECW02000009.1 GCF_001042475.2 Bacillus glycinifermentans | reverse complement strand
CGGGTTGCTGCGGGAGCGATAGGTGCCGCCGGATACATCCCGGTTGTCGGGTGGTTCGGGAAAGGTGCTAAAGGGATCAAAGGCGCATACAGCATGTACAAAGCCGAAAAGGCTGTCACAACAGTTGATAAAGCCCTGGCTGCCTATAGAACACCGAAAACATTCCAGGCTTTGAAAAACTCTGAAAAGGGTCTATACGGTCTAGCCGCGGCCAACGGGTTCAGCGAAACAATCACCGGCCGGGATATGTTCGGAAACAAGATTTCCGATGAACAAAGACAAGATAGCTTTAACCGAGCTTTATCCATGATTGGAGCATTTGGCTTGCGTGGAGTTAACACAAAGCTAAATGTTAAAAAGCCGGATGCCCCCAAAAGACCTTCTTGGCGACAATCAGAAGTCGATGTAGGAAAGGACTATCCTAATTACAGTGCTCAAAAGTCATTTATAGACGGCAAAGAAGTTCCATATGGAAAAAAGGGAAGCTCTCGACCGGATTTTTATAAAAAAGGCCATAGCATAGAGGTGAAAAATTACAAAATAACCACACCAAGTGGAAGAAGTAGACTAGTGAACAATGTTTCAAAACAAGTCGAAAAACGCTTGACGGAATTGCCAAACAATACAAAACAAACTGTTATCATAGATATTAGGGGCCAGTCGGTTTCTGAAGAGATAATGGATGATCTGTATGATAGAATCATGAAAACGGGTTAACCCCCTAAT
>NZ_LECW02000008.1 GCF_001042475.2 Bacillus glycinifermentans | reverse complement strand
CGGGTTAACCCCCTAATTTTGGACACATACTACTCTTAGCTCATTATTTCATAGAATTGCTCTTTATTTTAGGTGAGGCAAGAAAATCATCCTGCCTCATACTCTCACTTCTTTAATCGTTAGCTCTTCTGTTTGGTTTCGTTGATAAAATTCATTTGGTGCTAAATCTAAAATACTCGAATGGATTCTTCGATTATTGTAGAAATCCATGTATTCAGCCACCTCATGATACGCATCTGCGTAGGAATGAAAAGCGAACCGCCTCAAACATTCATACTCTAGTAATCGGTGAAACGACTCGATATGGGCATTCATATTCGGTGTTCTCGGCGGAATGCGTTCATGTTCGATGTGGAACGTTTCACATGCTTTCTGAAACGCTAGAGAAATAAATTGTGGACCATTATCCGTTCGAATGACTGGCTTTGTTTCTCTTTCAAATTGCTGACGCTTAAACAAGGCACGCTGCACGAGTTGGCCAGCGTCGTGTCCGGTACAATGTAAACCAATATGATAATCAATGATGGAACGGTCATATACATCAATGAGCGATAGAATAAAGAAGAAACGCTCTTCACCTTCGATGTAGCCGTATTTAATATCTGCTTCCCACAGCTGATTCGATTCAGTGATGATCCGGTTCCTCGCTAATTTTCTTGGATAGTGGAACTTCACTTCTCGCTGTGGCTGTAGGATATCGAGTTCCTTACATAATCGGTACACTTTCTTTTTGTTAATCTGTAGCGCATACTCGCTTCGAAGGCGGAGGCACAACTTTCGATAGCCATAGACACCGGCTTCACCTGAGATGAGTTCCATCAGCCATTCCTGTATTTGTTCATCCGGTATTTTTTTGCCGTTCTTAGTGAGTGAATAGCCCGGAATGGGTCTGCCCTCACTTACTGACTTTTCTTCTTTCTTGTATTGATAATAGTACGTAGAAGGAGAAATCTCTAAAATCTTCAGGACTTTACGGACGGCATAACCTTTCGCAATCCACTCATTCGCTATTTCAAGCGTTTCAGTAAGTGAGGGTTCTTCTTTTTTAGTACGTCACGGAGAATGGAAATTTCTAAATCTTTTTCGCCTAACAGCTTTTTAAGCTGGTCATTCTCCTCCTCCAACTGTTTGATCCCTGAGGGAGAAACAATATCTTGAATGCCGGAATGATCTAGATTGCCTTTTTCCTGAAAAGCTTTTACCCATTTGCTTACGAGATTTGGACTGAGCTCGT
>NZ_LECW02000007.1 GCF_001042475.2 Bacillus glycinifermentans | reverse complement strand
GAATATCTCTTAAGAAGCCAAAGGCAAGGAAACTCGGCTAAAGGCCCTCACATCCTGTGAGGAACGCCCAGTACCTTCGTCCTGAAGGCATATGTTTGGTGGCGATGGCGAAGAGGTCACACCCGTTCCCATGCCGAACACGGAAGTTAAGCTCTTCAGCGCCGATGGTAGTTGGGGGTTTCCCCCTGCGAGAGTAGGACGCCGCCAAGCTGTTTATTTATATCTTTACCTTGCATGAAATGAAGCTTATTTTATTCCGCAGTAGCTCAGTGGTAGAGCAATCGGCTGTTAACCGATCGGTCGTAGGTTCGAATCCTACCTGCGGAGCCAATGCTTCCATAGCTCAGCAGGTAGAGCACTTCCATGGTAAGGAAGAGGTCAGCGGTTCGAGCCCGCTTGGAAGCTTAAGTGAATATGTTGATATGACAAGGTTTCTCCAATTAAGGGGAAAGCTTTTTTTGTTTTTAACGGTATTTTTAAAGCAGGCATTATGCCTGCTTATTTTTGTTTTTTGACGGTTACTTAAAAGACACTTTCCATCTCTATCTTAAACAAACGTTTGTTTAAACAGAGTGAAAGTGTCTCCTGCTTTATCATTCAGATGCGTTCAAAATAGAGAAGATCCGGTTATTAACGACGCCAAATGATTTAATGTTGTTTTGTATATTTGAAAAGAGAATTACATATTTGCTCCCTGTTTTGCTAAAGCTGTTTAAAATATTGTAACCTGGCATTACGCCGTGGTTTGAGTAGCTTCCGGGAGAAATATAAAAGCCCATGCCGTATGTTGCCTGATTGGGTGTAAACATTTTTGTAAAACTTTGATCAGAAATAATTTTTCTTTCTAAGAGCGCTTTATCGAATAAATACATATCGTATGCCGTCATATAGATATCCCCTGCTCCGTACAGCTGTGATAAATCGGGCATATCGGGAGTATACAGCTTTTTAAAAGCATTCAGCTTATAGCCTGTTGACGGTTGGGATTGCTTTGCAAACGTTTTGTAAAACCCTGCGTGTTTCATGCCCGCAGGTTTAAAGATATGGTTTGTAACATATGTGCTTAAAGATTCACCGCTCAGCTTCGTTACGATGTATGCCAGTACGGAATAGTTGGAGTCTTTGTAATCCCATTTTCCTGGAGCATTTTTAATTCCTTGAGCTTCGATATCTTTTAAAAGATTGTCCGGTGTAATATAACCGCTGCCCTCGTTGTGTCCTTTTATCCCTGATGTATGAGTCAGGAGATTGTAAAGGGTAATATTCGTGCCGTTTGGAAAATCAGGAATATATGTAGAAACCGGATCGCTTACTGACAGCAGACCTCTTTCTTCAAGTTGGAGAATGGAAGCGGCGATGATCGCTTTTTGCGATGAACCGACATAATAGACGGTTTCGGGTGTATTCGGCACTTTTTTCTTGCGGTTTGCATATGAGTAGCCTTTGCTTGTGACGATTTTTCCTTCGTTCACAATCAATGCCGTCCCGCTGAATCCAATATTTTTTAAATAATCATCCAGTTGTTTATTATCGTTTTTCGTGACAATTTCGCTTTGTTTTTTTTCTTTTTTCACTTTCGGTTTTTTTTTCTTTTCCGGCTTTATTTGTTTCTCGGTTGCTTGCGACTGTTTTTCATAATGATCGCTTGGCATCTTCGGAAAAGCGATGTAAATGATTGCGCAAACAAGAATGAAAGCAGACAATAAAAGCCTTTTATTACGCCGTTTTTTTCTTTTGTATACTCTTGTTCTTTTGTATATTCTGGACATGGCTGGGCTCCTTCTAATAAATGTCACGTATTTACTGACGCATCATCCCCTTAAAAAGTTTCTTCCAATAATAAATGATTTTATACATTGTTTATTTTTCTACTTGAAAAAGAACGTGTGTTCGTATAGAATGATGGTATGCGAAAGGAGCGAGAGGATGAAAAAGCTGCTGAATCGTGCTATGGCAGAGGGTTTCCCCGTTGAGATCATTTACATGAAGAAACATGAGTTTTCTAAGCGGACGATATTAGTCAGTGACATCAAAAATGGGTATGTTAAAGCGTTTTGTTTTCAGAAACAACAAGTCAGACTGTTTAAGGTCGATTCGATTTTGGCAGTTTTCCCTATTAAAAAAAGAATGCATTCAGCTCATCACGCTTAAAATAGGCTTTCCCCGGACACCCACTTCTTTTTACCTTCCTGTTTTGACATCCGTCTTTTGCTATAATGAACGTATGATCATTTAAAGAGAGCGGGCGTTTGCATCTATGCTTCAGACAATAAATAAAACACTTGGAAAAATAATGCCTTTGCTGACGCCTGCAAGCGTCGTTTGCGGGGTATTGCTTTCAGAACAATTACATGGATTTGCTGCATTTGTACCATGGATTTTTGCTTTTATGACCTTTGCTGGAAGCTTGAGCGCCAACTTTCAGTCGCTGAAAGCTGCGGTGGTTCACCCGTTGCCGATGCTGCTGGCTTTATTTGTTTTACATTTGTTTATGCCGGTATTGGCATGGGGGACTGGACATATTGTATTCAACGGGGATTCGTTGACGATTACGGGGCTCATTCTCGGGGTTGTGATTCCAACCGGCATCACAAGCATGATTTGGGCTGCCATGTATAAAGGAAATATTGGGTTAACACTTTCGGTCATTTTGATTGATACGATTCTTTCGCCTTTTGTCGTACCATTTAGTCTGTCCATTCTGGCAGGAGCTCAGGTCGAAATGGATATAGCGGGGATGATGAAGGGGCTGTTTGGGATGGTTGTAATCCCTTCGCTGTTAGGCATGCTGGTCAACCAGTTTGCTGCACCAGACAGAACGGCGCGTTTGAGCGCGAATTGTGCTCCGTTCTCAAAAATGGGATTGGCCGTTGTGGTGGCCATTAACAGCTCAGTTGTCGCTCCTTATTTAAGAACGGTCGATTTAAGGTTTGTTACGATAGCCGTAACGGTGTTTTTAGTGGCTTTTACCGGTTATATGACGGCTTGGCTGCTAGGCAGAATGCTGAAGCGGCCTCACGAAGAAATCGTTTCTTTAATCTTTACGGGAGGAATGCGAAATATTAGCGCAGGGGCCGTTTTGGCAACCAGCTTTTTTCCGGCACAGGTAGCGGTGCCTGTTGTGATCGGCATGCTGTTTCAGCAAATCCTGGCTGCGTTGTTTGGGCATTTGCTGGCCAAAAGCGAGTTGAAAAGGGCGTGTCAGTTGGAGAATAAAACAAGCCTGCCTTCTTAAAAGGCAGGGCATTGTTCGAATCAAATTTGTCACGCAATACGTATGCGAGATGTCTATCCTTATATCATACATGAGTTAAAACCGCGTCTGCTTTTCTTAATATAACAGGTATTTCTTTCTAATGTTCATAAACCGCTTCTGTTCACCTTCATATCTTTTGACGATGTCTTCTGCTGAAGCTCCTTTTTCAATCATTGTTTTGACCCAGCTGTTGCCGATCAGCAGATTGAAGTTGTTGGAAGAAAGAAATTGAAAGCCATCCGGATAAAGGTCATGGATCGTTTTGATGATCGAAATGCCGGTTTTCACCGGCTGAAAAGCGGACCGGTTTGTCACATAGAGCTCCACCCCGTGGCACAATTTGTTTTGGTGTTTTGAAAAGGTCGGTGTAAATGAAGCCGCTCTGAATCGGACGCCGGACAGTTTTAAGCTGTTTAATTTCTCGGCGAGCTCCGTGCTTTTGATGTAAGGTGCACCGATTAACTCAAACGGTTTGGTCGTTCCCCTGCCTTCGGAAATATTTGTTCCTTCAATTAAGCCCATGCCGGGATAGACTGTGGCAGTATCAACTGTCGGCATGTTTGGTGATGGAAGGACGAAAGGAAGCCCGGTATCTTCAAAAGACATTCGCCGTTTCCAGCCTTTCATTTTGACGACGGTCAGGTCGGCGCCGATGTTAAATTCCTCATTAAACAGCTGTGCGAGTTCCCCTGCCGTCATGCCGTGTATTAACGGAATCGGGTATCTTCCGACAAAAGATGAATAGTTTGGATCAAGAACCGGTCCTTCCACTTTTATTCCTCCCAGCGGGTTCGGCCGGTCCAAAACGATAAATGGAATGTCATTTTCTTTTGCCGCTTCCATGGCATATGCCATTGTATAAATGTACGTATAGAAACGGGTTCCGACATCTTGGATATCGAACAGGAGAACGTCAACATTCTTCAGCATCTCAGGCGTCGGTTTTTTCGTATTGCCGTAAAGGCTGTAGACGGGAAGCCCGGTTTTTTCATCGATATACGAGTCGACTTTGTCCCCTGCCTGAGCGTCGCCCCGCACGCCGTGTTCCGGTCCGAAAAGCGCAGTAAGCTCAATGTCCGGATCCTGATGGAGCAGATCGATGCTGCTGTTCAGTTTGGCGTCCACCCCTGTAGGATTTGTGATCAGGCCGACTTTTTTTCCTTTTAACATGTTTTTCTTATTCATCAGCACTTCTATTCCTGGAGAGACCTTTGCTTTCTTTTCTTTTTCAGGGTGGGCAGATGCTGCCGTCAATGTACTGAGAACTATGACGCCTGCGAGCAGCCAGGACGCTTTTTTCATCATTGCAATCCCTCCTGTTTCAGCGGTTTGCCGTTTTTGATGTTCAATCCATATCCATATTCGTAAAGGGTGTTTCCCGGCTTCGTTACGGAAGGGATATCAACGGGCAAGGTTCCTTTAGGCCTCGCTTTTCCAAAAATGACTTCTACACCCGCCGGAATGTTTGGCTGTCTGAAACGTCCGTTTGTGTAGCCTTTAAATCCGTATACAGCAATGACTGCTTTTGCTTCTTCAAAATTCGCTGTGTCATATGGATTGCGGAGACTCATTAAGGCAAACTTTTTCTGTTTTGCCTGGGCATACAGCATAGCAGCCCGCGGAAAAGCGGTGGCCCATTTGCTTGAGTCTTGAATGGTATCGTCGATCACTCCGTCGTTTACAACCGGATCGTTTTTGACCACATATGAGCCGGTAACGATATAGTCAGCCTCATCGATCAGCTTTTGAACATCCTGATTAAAAACCTTCTCAGCAAATTGATATTCCTTCACGACCGCCGTTTTCTTTATTCTCCTGACCGTTTTGGACATCGCTTTTGTTTGGTCTTCGTATGGTGCCAGGATAAGGATGGTGTCCCCTTTTTTCGGTTTAAACGGGAGTGTGCGGTCATCGTTTTTTAAGACGGTTACGCCTTCTTTCGCCATTTTCATTTCTGCTTTGGCATGCTTATGGTTTCCGACCGTTTTTAAGGCGTGCTTTATTTTTTTCTGCAATGATCCAGAAGAGTTATCGTCAAGAATGCCGCGCTTGCTCTTTAAAGAAAGGATCCGTTCTACTGATCGGTTAATTTGTTCAATGGGGATATTTCCCTGACGGACTGCTTTCAGAAGGGCTTCATATACGTTTGCCAGATTTTTCTCTGTTTCCAGTGACGTCACTTCTGCAGGCATGAGCGCAATGTCCACGCCTGCTTTCACAGCCATGACGACGGCTTCCTCACGGCCGAAGTTGTCGGAGATGGCTTTCATGTTTAAAGCGTCTGTCACTACGACACCGTCAAATCCGAGGTTTTTTCGCAGAAGGTCTGTCATCACTTTTTTGGACAGTGTTGCCGGGACCATAATATCCTGGCCGTCCTTTTTGCTTTTATATGTCGTATCGTCGATTGCCGGGAACTGGACATGAGCCGTCATGATCATATCGATGCCTGCATCGATCGCTTGTTTAAATGGATAAAGTTCAACGCGTTTGAGCCGTTCTTGATCATGCGGTACAAGCGGGAGGCCGTAATGGCTGTCGACCGACGTATCTCCGTGGCCGGGAAAATGCTTCGCTGTAGCAGCGATGTTTTCTTTTTGAAGCCCCTTCATGGCCTGAATGCCGAGCCCGGCTGCGAGTTCCGGTTTGGAGCTGTAGGAGCGGACGCCGATCACAGGGTTGCCGGGATTGTTGTTGACGTCAAGAACAGGACTGAAATTAACGTTGATTCCTAATGCAGCTAGTTCTTTTCCGATGATGTTTCCTGACCGGTAAGCATTTTTCGCGCTTTTTGAAGCGCCGATGGCCATATTGCCCGGCAGGTTTGTACCCGATTCAAGTCTTGTGACGATACCGCCTTCCTGATCAATCGTGATAAAGAGCGGAATGCCGCGGCTTGCTTTTTGCAGACCGTCGGTTAAACGAACCGTTTGCTCCGTGCCTGTGACATTTTCGGCAAAAAGAATCACTCCGCCAAGATGATACTTTTGGATGATGCCGGCTATTTCATTATTCATTTCCGTCAATCCTTTGGCGCTTGAATCCTCTTTCTTCTTCCAATTTCTAAAATCCGGCATGAGCATTTGCCCGATTTTTTCTTCAAGCGTCATGCTGTTGACCAGCTGTTTGACGCTATGTCCGGGGGGATGTTTTGCCTCGGCTGTGCGCGTATCGGGATGTATAACTGCAGATGCCAGCAACACGGCGATCAGTGCGTATCGAAAAAATCCTTTCATACTGCTTGCCGCCTCCTATTTATCATTTTAGCGCTTCATAAACAGCGGTTATCACGCTGCCGTATTTTCCGGTTGAAAATAGATCACCTTCGAACTGATTCGGATTTTCCGCGGGATTGATGACGGGAGAATGTTTTTTATTGGTCAATAAAACGATGCCGAGCCGATATGCCGGGTCGATGAGGGTAATCGTTCCGGTCCAGCCTGTATGTCCGTAAGCTCTGCTGCTCGCATGCTTTCCGAACATCCACTCCATGTCGGTGCTGCTGTTTAGACGCCACCCTAATCCGTATGTGGCATCCATGTTTGACGGCTTCGTAAATTGAGAAATGATTGGACGGTCAAAAAGCTTTTGAGAGCCGTAGCCTCCTCCGTTCAGCATGACCTGAAGCAGCACCGCCATATCTTCGGTTGTTGAGAACAATCCGGCGTGTCCTGAAATGCCTTCCATCGAGTAAAACGCTTTTTCATCGTGAACCTCACCTTGCAGCGTATAGCTTCTGATATTAGGAAATGAAATCGTGCCGTCCCGCGTGTTTCCCATTAATTCTGTGGCCGCAAACTGCGAAGGGTTGAAGCCCTTTTGTAAAGGGTTAAACAATGTATGGCGCAGGCCGAGAGGACGGTAAAACCGATTTTCAACATAGGAATCAAGGCGCTGGCCCGTTATCTTTTCGATGATCAGGCCAAGCAGCATATAGTCGATATCACTGTAGACTTGTTTTGTACCCGGTTTGTATGCCAAAGGGGTTTTTGAAAGAAATTCCAATGTTTTTCCCCTTGTCTGGGAGTAGAGCTTTCCGGCCGTTTTTGGATCGTAATAGTTCCAGCTTGCCGGGAATCCTGCCGTATGATGCAGCAAATCGACGATGCGAAGTGCACTTTTTCCTTTAATGGCATCTTCGGGAGTATCTTTGAAATCGGGAATATAGCGGGAGATTTTTGAGTTCAGGTCGAGCTCACCCCGGCTCGCCAAATGCTGCAGAGCAAAGTTGACGGCGTACATTTTCGTGTTGGAGGCAAGGTCAAACATTGTATCGGTTCTCATTTTTTGCGGATGCTTCAAAGGAGTGAGCCCGCTGTATTTTTGCTTGTATCCGTATGCTTTTTGTTTCACGATTTTTCCGTCTTTGATGACGATGAGGGAGGCGCCGGGGAATCCGGCTGCAACGTCTTCTTCGATGAGCCTGTCAACTCGTTTTAGTTTTTCTGTAGAAAAACCGGCATCTTCCGGGTTTTTTGCTTTTTGTAAAACGGGGTATCTCTGGTGGTGCCTGTCATTTGCAACAGCTGTTTGTGCAGATGATGGGTGCGGGTAAAGGAATGGAAGAAAGAGCAACGCTGCAACAGCGCTAATGATTAATTTTTTCATGCTGCCAATCCCTCCTTTTTTATTGGGAATTTTAAACAAACGTTTAATCAAATTCAACCGCCATATCGTCGTTAAACCCGAATGCGTACGTAAAGAAAAGGCCGGCAGCATATGAGATGAATAAACCGATGATGTATAAGATGATTTGATGGGTATGAACCAGGAATGAAAGAGGTAGTCCTGAAACCCCTATCGATACGGTTGCGATTTTGAAATAGGCTTGAAATGCTCCGCCGACTCCGGCTCCTAGGCAAGCGGTTAAAAACGGGCGCCCAAGAGGAAGGGTTACTCCAAAAATCAGCGGTTCGCCGATGCCGAGCAAGCCTGACGGGAGTCCGCCGGCAACCGCTCTTTTCAGTTTCGCTTTTTTCGTTTTAAAGTAGATCGCAAAAGCGGCCCCTACTTGGCCTGCACCGCCCATTGCCAATATCGGCAGGAGCGGATCGTCGCCGATCGAATTGATCAATTCCATATGAACAGGCGTCAGGCCTTGATGCAGTCCGGTAATGACAAGCGGCAGAAAAGTCGCGCCCAATATAAACCCGGCGAATATGCCGCCTATATTTAATATGGCTAAAAGTCCCGAAGTAATCGCATCAGAAATAAAGCCGCCGACCGGCATGAAAATAACGTAAGTGACGATTCCTGTGAGCAGAAGGGAGACGGTAGGTGTGACAATGATATCGAGTGAATGGGGAATAAAGCGTCTGACTCGCTTTTCGATAAAGGCGATGAAAATGGCGGCGAATAGAACGCCGATCAATCCGCCCCGTCCAGGCAGAAGTGCTGCGCCGAAAAGGTTGATATCAGCGGCGGCCGGATTGATGATCAAAATGCCGGCCAAGCCGCCGAGTGCCGGGGAGCCGCCGAACTCTTTCGCCGCGTTCACGCCGACGAGGATGCCCAAATACGCAAATAAACCGGAGCCGATGACGGTTAAGATGATGGCAGGCTGGGATTTTTCGGCGAGCCACCCTGCCTGGATCGCGGCTTTGGTGATGCCCGTGATCAGACCCGATGCCACTAATGCGGGAATAAGCGGGATAAAAATGCTTGCGATCCGCCGTAAAAACAGTTTAAAGGGTGTGGCGTTTTTCTTTGAAACTGCGTTTTTGTTTTTGGCTGCGGCTTCCTTTACATCAAAGTGATCCGCTTTTTTGAGCAGCTTCCCGAATTCATCTGATACATGCTGAACAACGCCTGTACCGAGTATGATTTGCAGTGTTTCGGCTTCGACGACGCCGATGACTCCTTCAAGCGCTTTAATTGAATCGATGTCTGCTTTTTCTTTATCAACTGGCGTGATCCGCAGACGTGTCATGCAATGGTTATAGTCCGCAACATTCGCCGCTCCTCCCGCAAATTCGAGAATGCGCTTTGCCAAGCCGGCGTGTTTCTTTTGTTCGCTCATTGACAATTCCCCCTTTGTTGTTAAGATCCGTTTGTTCCCATCGTTTGAATGGCCGCTTTTGACTGATCAATATATTGAATCGTTTCTTCATAGCGCTCTGCGGCCAAACCTAAAAACAAAATGTCAATCATATAAAGCTGGGCTAAACGAGAGGAGGTTGCAGCACTTCGAAACGGCGCTTCATTGGAACATGACGTATACAGGGCAACATCGCATATTGAAGAAACGGCTGACTGTCCGAAGCGGGTTAAACCGATTGTTTTCACACCGCGTTCTTTTGCCAGCTTCAGCACATCGACGATCTCACTGGTTTCGCCGGAATGTGAAATGGCAAATACAATGTCATGTTCGTCAGCATTGGCGATTAATGTTGCGATAAGGTGCATGTCTGTAAATGCGGTTGCCCCTTTTTTAATCCGTAAAAATTTTTGCTGGGCATCCTGTGCGACAATCCCCGAAGCGCCGATGCCGCAAAAGTGGACCGTCCCCGCTGTGATCAGCATTTGAATCGCTTTTTACAGTTCGAGGTGGTCGATATTGTCCAATGTGTCGCGGATCACCTGAATGGAATTGCTTGCTGTTTTTTGAGCGATTGAATACAGCGATTCCTGCGGTTCTATATCCCGGTAGCCTTGATCTGCGGATCTCATTAAATCACCGGCGATTCGCAGCTTTAAATCCTGGTATCCTTTTAACCCGAGCGATTTGCAGAGCCGGATCGCTGCGGCTCCGCTCGTATTTGCGGATGCGCTGATTTCCTGGATGGTGCCGTTGACGATGTCCTGCGGATTTTCCAAAATATACTCGGCCAGTTTCCGTTCAGACTGCGGAAGCTTGTGAAGCATCGTGCGGATCATGTCTAATCCTCCTGCGGCCATGGCTTTTTCCTTCTTTCACGCGTTTTTTTCGTTTATCGTTAGTGCTTTTTCGATATTGCCTTCCGCTTGCTTCAGCAGTTTCTCTGCCGCAGCGGCATCCCTATTGGTTTTGATCATGATGATAGCCGTTTTCACGCGGTTACCGGCCGCTTGCAGCGTTTTTTCAGCCGTTTGCAGTTCGGCTCCTGTGACGGTTTGAATAATGCGGATCGCCCGCTGTTTTAATTTCTCGTTGCTTATGTTCACATCGACCATCAAGTTTTCATAAACCTTTCCCAATCGAATCATAGATGTTGTCGAGATCATGTTCAGAATCATTTTATGCGCGGTTGCCGCCTTCATTCGAGTCGATCCCGCGATAACCTCAGGACCGACGATCACTTCAATGCTGTGGTCGGCTGCTTGGCTGATTGCCGATTGCTTGTTACAGGTTAAGGAAATCGTTTTTGCACCGGTTTTTCCGGCGTATTTCAGCGCGCCGTGTACATAGGGGGTCCGCCCGCTGGCGGCAATGCCGATGACGGTATCCTTGTTTGACAAATGGATGGACTTCAAGTCTTGTGCTCCGAGCTCTTCACGATCCTCGGCACCTTCGACGGCTTCGAATAATGCTTTTTGGCCTCCTGCGATAAGCCCTTTGACTGTATCGGGAGAAATGCTGAAGGTCGGCGGGCATTCCGCTGCATCGAGTACGCCGAGCCGTCCGCTTGTGCCCGCACCGATGTAGATGATTCGTCCCCCTTTCTGCAATGACTCGACTGCATAATCGACGGCGGTTTTTACATCCGGCAATACCGCTTCAACCGCTTCAGCCACCTTTTTGTCCTCTTCATTCATGATTTTTAAAATGTCCAATGTGTCCGCCTGATGGATGTGCTTTGCGTTTTCATTGCGGCGTTCTGTTGTTAAGGAGCTGAGATTGCTGTTTTTCATCCGGAATCCTCCTGATCAAAAATGGCGTAGATATATTTCTTAATTTTCAGTATATTTTTAATGGAATTTTATTTCAACATGAAATTGGAAATTATGAAATTTTATTTTAAAACGGTTCTAATGATTGCTGCAGAAGAATAAAATAAAGCGCAGTCAAAGACTGCACTTCGGTTTACAGCTCATCCAATTGGTGTTCAGAAATGACGCGAAAGCCTTCCCTTTTAAGTAGAGCCGCTGTAATGCCGTTTCCGGCAATCTTTTGGCCGGAGAAGCTTCCATTATATATGTTGCTGCTTCCGCAGGATGGACTGTTTTCTTTTAAAACGACGGTGTCCGCCTGAATCTCTCTTGCAATCTCAAGCGTTTTGTAAGCTCCTTTTATATAAAGGTCTGTTACGTCTTCGCCCGATTTAGTCAAAATGACGGCATCTCCGTTTAAAACGTCTTCACCTGTTCCGCCGTTTATTTCCGCAGGCTCCCTTGGCGTTTGAAAACCGCCGAGCAATTCGGGACAGACGATCATCGCCTTTTGTTCTTCAACGAGTTGATTGATTTTATCGATATAGCTGTGCCTCCCGTCATATCGGCATTCAACGCCTGCTAAGCAAGAGCTAACCAATATCATGTACGCGTTCCCCTTTTCTGTATTCAGATACTAACAGTGTAATCAAAATCGGCGTTCATTTGTAAATAACTTCAGAGAAAAATTTGAAAATAAAAATTTTAAATTACCCCTTTACAAATAGGCAGCAACCTGTATATAATAACTTTTGTCAGCTTTACGAGAGCTGCCGGAAACACTCGGTTTTGGCCCGTTGGTCAAGTGGTTAAGACACCGCCCTTTCACGGCGGTAACACGGGTTCGAATCCCGTACGGGTCACCATTATTTTTTGGACAGCACGCTAAAAAGCATAAGGTTTGCACCGAAGCTTTTTAAAGGAAGGCATGCTAAGATCGCAACGTCCTGTTGCAACGCATGCACTTGTACGTCCTGTACTTCGGAGGATTAGCTCAGCTGGGAGAGCATCTGCCTTACAAGCAGAGGGTCGGCGGTTCGATCCCGTCATCCTCCACCATTTTTGCGAAGCAGTGTCAAACGCACTTGTTTTTGCATAAGATATTGATATATGCCGGTCTAGCTCAATTGGTAGAGCACGTTCGAATATGCTTCGGCAGCATCGGCATCAGCGTACCGAAGGAGAGGCTTCCGCGAATAAGCTTTCCGAGTTCGGGACGACGTTTTAACGCTGTTACTTGTAAAATGTTCATATTTATTATGCCGGTCTAGCTCAATTGGTAGAGCAACTGACTTGTAATCAGTAGGTTGGGGGTTCAAGTCCTCTGGCCGGCACTGTTCTGGAGGGGTAGCGAAGTGGCTAAACGCGGCGGACTGTAAATCCGCTCCCTCAGGGTTCGGCGGTTCGAATCCGTCCCCCTCCACCATTTTTGGGCTATAGCCAAGCGGTAAGGCAACGGACTTTGACTCCGTCATGCGCTGGTTCGAATCCAGCTAGCCCAGTTTTTGGACATCCTGTCAGGATGTCCTTTTTATTTTGCCCCTATTGTATAACTATTCAAAAAAGTGTCTTGTTGAGTCAATTTTCAATCAGACGGTACAATGAAGATCTGAAAGGGGGAAATGTGATGTTAAAAAAGATTTCGATGATCGGCGTGCCGATGGATCTTGGCCAATTGAGACGGGGGGTTGACATGGGCCCGAGCGCGATTCGCTGTGCCGGCGTCAATGAACGTTTGGAAAGCCTTTCTAGGGATATCGAAGATTTGGGGGATATCACAATCGGCCAGAGGGAGGATGAAAGGGAAGGCGGGGAATCCGCATCAGAAGAATTGCGGAATTTGAAAGCGATTACAAATGCGAGTTTAAAACTCGCTCAAACGGTTGATAAAATCGTTGCTTCAGATTCTTTTCCGCTCGTTCTCGGCGGGGATCACAGCATTGCGATCGGCACGCTTGCCGGACTGGCAAGGCATTATCAAAACCTGGGCGTGATCTGGTATGACGCTCATGCGGATGTCAATACAAAGGAAACGTCTCCTTCAGGCAACATTCATGGAATGCCGCTTGCGATCAGCATGGGGATCGGGCATGAACGGCTGACCGGCATTTATGGGGATGGTGCCAAGGTCAAGCCGGAGAACATCGTCATCATTGGAGCGAGATCACTTGATGATGGGGAGAAGAAGCTGATTCGGGAAAAAGGAATCAAGGTCTATACAATGCATGAAATCGATCGACTCGGCATGACGAGGGTCATGGAGGAAACGATTGAATATTTGCGGGAACGGACGGACGGCGTCCATCTGTCGTTTGATCTGGATGCCCTTGATCCGGATGATGCGCCGGGCGTGGGGACGCCCGTTGCAGGAGGGATCAGCTACAGGGAAAGTCATTTGGCCATGGAAATGCTTGAGGAATCCAGTTTAGTAACGTCTGCCGAATTTGTTGAGGTGAATCCGATATTGGATGAGAAAAACAGGACGGCTGAGACGGCTGTTGCGTTAATGGGTTCATTGTTCGGAGAAAAATTGCTGTAGAAGCGGCGGCCGGACCGGCCGCTGATCATTTTATCATAAGCCTCAATTTCAAAATATTTATGATGTATAATAATTTTAAGCTAATATTAAGAGCCTGAGGCCCCGGAAACCATCAACACTCTGCCAATTTTTTGTTAAACTATTTTTATGAATTTCAATGAAACCTTTCAAACATCAACTCGTATACATAAAGACCGGTGAAGGCAGAGGTTAGATAAATATGGATACAATGATAAAAAAAAGAATCAAACAGGTGAAAAAAGGCGATCGTAATGCATTCGCAGATATCGTGGATATTTACAAGGACAAAATTTATCAGCTTTGCTACCGTATGCTTGGCAATGCGCATGAGGCGGAAGATATTGCGCAGGAAGCATTTATCAGAGCATACGTGAATATCGACAGTTTTGATATTAACCGGAAATTTTCCACGTGGCTTTATCGAATCGCAACCAATTTGACCATCGATCGTATCCGTAAAAAAAAGCCGGACTATTACTTGGATGCAGAGGTGGCAGGGACAGAAGGGCTTACGATGTATTCACAGGTTGCAGCAGACATTGCGCTTCCAGAGGACGAAGTTCTTTCCCTGGAACTGCATAGTACCATTCAGGAAAAAATCTTAAGGCTTCCCGAAAAATACAGGACGGTCATCGTATTAAAGTACATTGACGAGCTCTCGCTAAATCAGATCAGCGAAATCTTAAACATCCCCGTAGGCACCGTTAAAACGAGAATACACAGGGGGAGAGAGGCTCTCAGAAAACAATTAAGGGATCTTTAAGTGGGGTGATGAAATGAGCTGTCCGGAGCACATTTTTCAGCTTATGCACAAATATCTTGATGGAGACATTCTTCCGGAAGAAGAGACGGAGCTTAAAAGCCATTTGCAGTCATGCGAAGGATGCAAAAAACGCCTTCGCGAAATGGAAAAGTCGATTGCACTTGTGCAGAGCACGTCACATCTTGCGGCTCCGGCGAACTTTACGGCCAATGTGCTGGCTAATCTGCCGAAGGAAAAGCGGGCGGTTTCCATTAACAGATGGCTGAAAGCTCATCCGTTTATCGTGGCGGCGGCGTTGTTTATTATTCTGATGGGCGGCAGCCTTTTCTCAAGCTGGAAAAATGATCATGATTTCAGCGTGTCCAACCAGCCTAATCTGGTCGTGAAAAACAACACCGTCACCGTGCCCGAAGGCAAAGTCGTCAATGGCGATGTTACCGTTAAAAACGGCAAGCTGATTATCAAGGGCAAGATCGATGGCGATGTAACGATCATAAACGGGGAAAAATATACAGCTTCAGCCGGACAGGTCACCGGTCAGATCCACGAAATCAACGAGGCGTTTGATTGGATCTGGTATCAAATCAAATCAGCCGGAAAAGCGGTTTTCGGCGCAGATGATTCAAAAGACAAAGAGCAAAGCTGATTTAATGGCTTTGCTCTTTTCTAATACAGGGGCCGCCATTTCACTTGGGAAATGAAAGTGTGGTATAATAGCCTCTGTATATAAAATTACAAATAATCGATATTGAAACAAATGAACTTTACTAATGACTGAATTCTTGGAGGACGAGGAAATGGCTTTTGAGGATATCCCTTTCTTGCAGTACCTCGGCGATGCCGTTGATATTCTCCTTGTTTGGTACGTAATATATAAACTAATGATGGTCATCCGCGGAACGAAGGCGGTTCAGCTTTTAAAGGGAATCGTAGTCATTGTTCTTGTCCGGGTGGCCAGCCAGTATTTGGGTTTAAGCACACTGCAGTGGCTGGTTGACCAGGCGATCACATGGGGGTTCCTGGCGATCATCATCATTTTCCAGCCCGAACTGAGGAGAGCGCTCGAACAGCTTGGCCGCGGCCGGTTTTTTTCCAGGAGCGGGAATCCTGAAGAAGAGGAGCAGCAGAGAACGATTGAAGCGATTACAAAAGCGATCAAATATATGGCAAAACGGCGGATTGGCGCATTGTTAACCATTGAACGGGAAACCGGAATGGGCGATTACATAGAAACGGGGATTCCTTTAGACGCAAAGGTCAGCTCTGAGCTATTGATCAACATCTTTATTCCGAATACACCGCTTCACGACGGCGCCGTGATCATGAAAAACAGCGAGGTCGCCGCAGCTGCCTGTTATCTTCCGCTATCTGAAAGCCCGTTTATTTCGAAAGAGCTTGGCACGAGGCACAGAGCGGCGGTCGGGATCAGCGAAGTAACCGACAGTCTGACGATCGTTGTATCCGAGGAAACCGGCGGCATCAGCGTCGCCAAAAACGGAGACCTTCACCGTGACTTAACGGAGGAAGCATTAAAAGACATGCTTGAAGCGGAGTTCAAAAAAAATTCGCGGGAAACTTCCTCAACTCGCTGGTATTGGAGGGGGAAGAAAAATGGATAAATTCTTAAACAATCCATGGGCCGTCAAACTAGTCGCGTTATTGTTCGCGTTTCTTCTTTACTTTGCGGTCCACAGCGCACAAGCGCCGACCCCGAAGAAACCGGGCGAATCATTCTTTCCTACCGCCACGACGGATGAAGCAACCCTTACCGATATACCGGTAAAAGCATATTATGATGATGAAAATTACGTCGTCACAGGCGTGCCGCAAACCGTGAACGTCACGATCAAAGGACCGACGGGAACTGTTAAGAAAGTAAGGCAAGTGAAGGATTTTGAAATCTATGCCGACATGCAGAATCTGAAAACCGGCAGACATAAAGTGGAATTGAAGGCAAGAAATGTCGCCGAAGGACTGAGCGTTTCGATCAATCCTTCGGCAGCAAACGTAACGATCGAAGAAAAGACGACGAAAGAATTTCCGGTCGAAGCCGATTTCTACAATAAAAATAAAATGAAGGACGGCTATTCGCCGGAGCAGCCGATCGTCAATCCGAAAAACGTCAGCGTCACCGGGGCGAAAGCCGTGATCGACAGAATCGCGAGCATAAAGGCGACGATCAATTTGGAAGGCGTGGATCAGACGGTTGAAAAGGAAGCTAAGCTGACGGTTTATGACACGGACGGAAACGTTCTTCCGGTCGAAGTCGCTCCGTCCGTCGTCAAAATCACCGTTCCGGTGACGAGTCCGAGCAAAAAGGTACCGATCAAGCTTGAGCGAAAAGGAAGCCTCCCTGACGGCATCAGCATTTCCAGCCTGGATATGAGCCCTGGGGAAGCGACCGTCTACGGACCGCAAAATGTCCTTGATTCGTTAGAATTTGTTGACGGTACCGAAATCGATTTAAGTAAAATTAAAGATGACACTCAAATAGAGGCCGATATTCCAGTGCCGGAAGGGGCCAAAAAAGTGTCGCCTGAAAAAGTGACCATCAAAGTGAAAGTTGACAAAGAAGAAGAGAAAAAACTGAAGAACGTTTCAATCAAAACCGTCGGGCTGAGCGACAGTCAGGATCTTGAGTTTCTTGACCCGAAAACCGGCAAGCTGGATATTACGGCAAAGGGTTCAGATGCCGCGATATCAAAGCTTCAGCCGTCAGACATCGAGCTCTATCTGAATGCAGCCGATTTGAGCGACGGCGACCATAACGTCAAACTTGAAGTAAACGGACCGCAGAATATCACATGGTCGCTGCCACAGAAAAGTGTTAAAGTCAGAATTTCTTCTAAAACATCTAAAAATGAAAATGACAAAGGTCAGGATGAAAAAGAACAGGATCATTCTGAAACAGATTCACAACCTTCATGAATCAAAAAGGAGCGATATGAATGGGCAAGTATTTTGGAACAGACGGTGTGAGAGGTGTGGCTAACAGTGAACTTACACCCGAGCTGGCCTTTAAAGTCGGACGTTTTGGCGGTTATGTCCTCACAAAAGATAAAGAACGTCCCAAAGTGCTGATCGGCCGTGACACGCGTATTTCCGGACATATGCTGGAAGGGGCTCTTGTCGCCGGTCTCCTCTCGATCGGAGCCGAAGTCATGCGCCTCGGCGTTATTTCAACGCCCGGCGTAGCTTACTTGACGAAAGCAATGGATGCTGAAGCCGGAGTGATGATTTCGGCTTCGCACAATCCCGTCCAGGACAACGGAATCAAGTTTTTCGGCGGCGACGGCTTCAAGCTTTCCGATGAGCAGGAGCTTGAAATCGAGCGTCTCATGGATCTGCCGGAAGACAACCTGCCAAGGCCTGTGGGAGCAGATCTTGGGATGGTGAACGACTATTTTGAAGGCGGACAAAAGTATTTGCAATTTCTCAAGCAGACCGCTGACGAGGATTTCACAGGCATTCATATCGCGCTCGACTGCGCGCACGGGGCGACGTCTTCGCTTGCCACGCACCTGTTTGCCGATCTTGATGCCGATGTTTCGACGATGGGCACGTCTCCGAACGGCTTAAATATTAATGACGGCGTCGGTTCGACCCACCCTGAAGCACTTGCCGCATTTGTAAAAGAAAAAGGCGCTGACGTTGGCATGGCGTTTGACGGCGACGGCGACCGCTTAATCGCTGTAGATGAAAAAGGGAATGTCGTCGACGGCGACCAAATCATGTACATATGCGCGAAGTACTTGAAGAGGGAGGGCCGTTTGGCGGAAAATACGGTTGTTTCCACCGTCATGAGCAACCTCGGCTTCTACAAAGCGCTTGAAGCGGAAGGTGTGAAAAGCGTTCAGACTGCAGTCGGCGACCGCTATGTCGTCGAGGCCATGAAAAACGGCGGTTATAATCTCGGCGGTGAACAGTCCGGACATCTGATCTTCCTTGACTACAATACAACCGGAGACGGACTGCTTTCGGCGATCATGCTGATGAACACGATCAAAATGACGGGCAAGCCGCTGTCAGAGCTTGCCGCTGAAATGCAGAAGTTTCCGCAGCTGTTGGTCAATGTCAAAGTAACGGATAAACATAAAGTGACCGAAAACGAAAAAGTCAAAGCGGTTATTGAAGAGGTCGAAAAGGAAATGAACGGCGACGGCCGCATCCTTGTGCGCCCTTCAGGTACGGAGCCGCTCGTCCGCGTCATGGCGGAAGCAAGAACAAAGGAACTTTGCGAAAACTATGTCGGCCGCATCGTTGACGTCGTAAAGGCGGAAATGGGAGCGGAGTAATTTTCCGCAAAGGACCATGAACAGGACATGCTGATTTGACATAAGATAAAGGGAACCGTCTTTACTTCTTGAAATAAATGTGAATCAAGTTAGAAATCGTTTGACGGTTCTTTTTACCTGTAGTAAAATCAGCTTGTCTTGTTTTATTCAAAAGGAAAGGCAGGGTTGAAAGGTTTATTATAATGATAGCGCCCGGACTAAGCGTACGGACGAAACAGCTTAGTTGACGAGGATGGAGGTTATCGAAATATTCGGCGGATGCCTCCCGGCTGACCTAAAAGATCACAGCCGCAAGGATTTCCTCAAACCAAAGAGGCGACTCTTTGAACAAAGGGAAATCGCATGATCTTCCATCAAAAAACATGTAGGAGGGGACGAAGAAACGTCCCCGCCTTAAAGCAGACTTTCTTCGTCTCCTTCCTGCGGAATTCGGGAGGAAGAACATTATGTGTGGTATTGTAGGTTATATCGGCCAGCTTGATGCAAAGGAAATTTTGTTAAAAGGGTTGGAAAAATTGGAGTATCGCGGCTACGATTCAGCAGGAATCGCTGTGGCGAATGAAGACGGCGTTCATGTGTTTAAGGAAAAAGGACGTATTGCCGATCTTCGCGCAGCCGTTGATCAAACCGTGATGTCCCAGGCTGGAATTGGACATACCCGCTGGGCGACCCACGGTGAACCAAGCCGTCTAAACGCACACCCTCATCAAAGCGCATCAGGCCGCTTTACGCTTGTTCATAACGGTGTCATCGAGAACTACGTTCAGCTGACACGCGAATATTTACAAGACGTTGAACTGAAAAGCGATACGGATACAGAGGTTGTCGTTCAATTGATCGAACAATTCGTCAAAGGCGGCCTTGACACTGAGGAAGCGTTCCGCCAAACGCTTATGCTGCTGAAAGGCTCTTATGCGATTGCATTATTCGATCTTGAGAACAAGGGAACCATCTATGTTGCGAAAAACAAAAGCCCGCTGCTCGTCGGTCTTGGAGATACATTTAACGTTGTCGCATCTGATGCGATGGCGATGCTTCAAGTGACGAATGAATATGTGGAGCTTATGGATAAAGAAATGGTCATCGTCACCGACAAGAAAGTCGTTATCAAAAATCTTGACGGTGAACTGATGTCACGTGCCTCTTATATCGCAGAGCTTGATGCCAGCGATATCGAAAAAGGCACATACCCTCACTACATGTTAAAAGAAATTGATGAACAGCCGCTCGTCATGCGGAAAATCATTCAAACGTACCAAGACGAGAACGGCAAGCTTTCGATTCCGGGAGATGTCGCTGAAGCGGTTGCTGAAGCTGACCGCGTCTATATCATCGCCTGCGGAACGAGCTATCATGCCGGTCTTGTCGGCAAGCAATTCATTGAATCATGGGCGAAAGTACCGGCTGAAGTCCATGTTGCCAGCGAATTTTCTTACAATATGCCGCTGCTTTCTGAGAAACCGCTGTTTATCTTTATTTCTCAAAGCGGTGAAACGGCTGACAGCCGCGCCGTGCTTGTACAGGTGAAAAAGCTTGGCCACAAAGCGCTGACGATTACAAACGTACCGGGATCAACGCTTTCACGTGAAGCCGACTATACGCTGCTGCTGAATGCAGGTCCGGAAATCGCGGTCGCATCAACAAAAGCGTATACCGCGCAAATCGCCGTCCTTGCCATCCTGGCAGCCGTGACTGCGGAAAGCCGCGGCAAAGCGCTTGGCTTTGACCTCGTGAAAGAGCTCGGCATCATCGGAAATGCGATGGAAGCCCTTTGCGATCAAAAAGACGAAATGGAAATGATCGCACGCGAATACTTGACCGTTACCCGCAACGCCTTCTTCATCGGCCGCGGACTCGACTACTTCGTCTGCCTCGAAGGAGCGCTGAAGCTGAAAGAGATTTCTTACATCCAGGCTGAAGGCTTCGCCGGCGGCGAACTGAAGCACGGCACGATCGCACTGATCGAAGACGGCACACCGGTCATCGCCCTTGCGACACAGGAACACGTAAACTTAAGCATCCGCGGAAACGTCAAAGAAGTAACCGCCCGCGGCGCCAACGCCTGCGTGATCTCACTGAAAGGCCTGGAAGAAGCAGACGACCGCTTCGTCCTGCCTGAAGTACAACCGGAGCTCGCTCCGCTCGTCTCCGTCATCCCGCTGCAGCTGATCGCATACTACGCTGCACTGCACCGCGGCTGTGATGTTGATAAGCCGCGGAACCTGGCGAAGAGTGTGACGGTGGAGTAAGATTTTTATTATACTGATTTGAAAATGCAGCTTTTAAAAAAGTTGCGAGGGTTCACCCCTTTGGTTATGCTTAGCCAAAGGGGGGTTTTTTGTCTAAAAGGGGTACAGTATCCAACGAAATTAGATTACGAACCGATTGTGCATATAGAACCTAAAAAAAGTCTGCGGACTTTACCGAAATGGAGAAGAATTAAAAAGCTATAGCAATTGACTGTCATAGCGTATTAGCATAAAAAATTACATCGTTTAAAATTAATTTTTATTATAGGAGGGAATAACATGGAAGTTTTCGCCGAATATTTAGCAGGTATCGATAACCCCGACCACCGCGGCCGAACAGAGGAAATTTTGGCGTGGGTTGCTAATCAATTCCCCAATTTGGAACCGCAAATCAAGTGGAATACGCCGATGTTTTCCGACCATGGCACATTTATCATCGGTTTTTCCACTGCAAAGCATCATTTGAGCGTTTCACCCGAAGAAGCAGGCATTGCGCACTTTGCCGATGACATTGCAAAAGCGGGCTACAGCGCTACCAAAGGCTTGTTTCGAATTCCGTGGAATGAGCCGGTTAATTACGAATTGCTTGAGAAAATGATTGAATTTAATATTCAGGATAAAGTAGACTGTTCAACTTTTTGGCGGAAATAAGAAAATCGGATGAAGGATCGAATTCCCCTTTTGGTTTAACCAAAGGGGTATTTCCACGTTCAAAGGAGCCGGACATCTAAAGATAAAATACACATTGACATATCGTGAAATCACGATATAATAATCCATATGGAACCAATTGAAGTATTCAAAGCCTTATCAAACGAATCTAGGCTGCAAATTTTGCAATGGCTGAAGGAGCCTGATCGTCATTTTACGCCTCATGAAGGGATTGATATGAACACAATAGGGGTCTGTGTCAGCCAAATAACTGACAAATTGAAAATGACGCAATCAACGGCTTCCCAATATCTCACCATACTGTTAAGAGCCGGCCTGATTAAGGCTGAACGCATCGGAAAGTACACGTACTACAAAAGAGATGAAGAAGCCATTCAAAAACTTGCCGACTTTCTTAAAACAGAGATATGAAAAATAAGCATCTTTAGATGTTTATTTTTACACCATTCATATCGACATATTGCGATATGTTTATTTTTAAAACATATATATCGTCATTTCGCGATATAACAATTTTTATTTAGGAGTGAACGTCTTTGTCTAACACCTGGAAAATTTATATTTTAGCGATTGTCAGCTTCCTTGTAGGAACCTCAGAGTACATCATTTCCGGCATTTTGGATAATATTGCTCATACACTTGGGATCACTTTGGCTGCCGCCGGCCAGCTCATTACGATCTTTTCGCTTGTTTATGCTCTTTTCACACCCATTCTGATGGCGCTGACAGCAAGTATGGATAGACGTAAATTAATGATTTATGCCCTCGGTTTGTTTGTGATAGGAAATATCCTGGCTTTCGTACTGCCTGGTTATGGATGGTTTATTGCAGCGCGGGTCATTATGGCAATGGGAGCTGGTATGGTTGTTGTTACCGCATTAACGATTGCCGCCAAGATCGCTCCGGAAGGCAAGCAGGGCAGTGCAATTGCTACTGTCGTCATGGGCTTTACCGCTTCTCTCATTATCGGTGTTCCCCTCGGAAGAATGATGTCAGAAGCCTTAGGATGGAAATCTGTATTTGGCGGAATTGCTTTGTTGGGATTTATCGCAATGGCCGTTATGTTCCTTACGCTTCCGCAAATTGAGGGGGATAAGCCGGTCCCGTTGCTTCAGCAGCTTTCTCTTTTCAAAAAACCGAAAGTGGCAATGGGATTATCGATCACTTTCTTTTGGCTCGGAGGATATTCTGTTGCTTATACGTATCTGTCACCATACCTGCTGACCATCTCAGGGATAAGCGGCAAGCTGCTTAGCGGAGTCTTGCTTATATTCGGAATCGCCAGTTTGGTTGGATCGAAGTTCGGAGGATACAGTACCGATAAATGGGGAGTGCCCTTTACACTGGTCGGCGGGATGACATTGCATATCATCACACTGATTTTGCTGTCGCTTGTCACCCACTCATACATCGGCGTATTGGTCATTCTCATATTATGGTCATTTGCGGCATGGTCTACAGGCCCGACGCAGCAGTATCACTTAGCGACAATAGAGCCGGAATTGTCAGGTGTATTGCTTGGCATCAATCAGTCGATGATGCAGTTAGCGATGGCTGTCGGCGCGGGAATAGGGGGTATTTTTGTAGAGAACGTATCATTGGCTTCGATTACCTGGATTGGCGCATTGGGAGTTATGATTGCGATTGTTGTTTCATTGATGACTTTCGGCTCACATCTTAAAGAGAAAGCTTCACATTTAGAAGAAATCAATCAATAAAACGCTGCCTGATGAGCTTTGGAGATTCAATGGTTTCATATACAATAGCATAATTTAGAATGCCAACGTATGACCAGGAAAGGAGAAACGTTCAGTTCGCGATTTTGTTTAAAGAAGGTTTTGCTCGTTGCAAACTGAAGCACAGCACGATCACACTGATCGGAGACGTTACATCGGTCATCGCCCTTGCAACACAGGAGCACGTCACACAGAAACGTCAAAGAAGTCACAGCCCGCGGCGCCAACAATGCTTGATCTCACTGAAAGGCCTGGAAGAAGCAGACGACCGGTTTATCCTGCCTGAAATACACCCGGAGTTCGCTCCGCCATCTCGCATACTGCGCCGCGGCTGTGTGAAATAAAAGTTTTTACCCCTTTGGATTGGATGATCTGAAGGGGTATTTTTATGTTTAAAAGAATAATCAGTCTGATATAGAATTGAAATAAGAAATAAAATAGACGTGTCCATCCGGTGTTTTTCTGGTAGTCTAAAAAAGGCTCCAGCACATGTTGGGGCGGTTTTCATGATGCCCGTATAAATAATAACTTTATTACTTAGAGGATGTGTGATCGTGAACAAGGAGACGTACGTTGAAGTTAACAGAACATCGCAGTACATCAATAAAATGAGACGATTTTCAGTGCTGATTGATGGTGTCGAGGCGGGAAAAATCAAAGATGGCGGAAGGCTGCGAATCGATTTACAGCCTGGTGAACACGTTATCCAGGTGAAAATTAATTGGTGCACAAGCCAAACAGTGAGGTTTACATTAGATGAAGGTGAAGTGTTAAAGTTCAGATGTGGAAGTCCGGTGCATGGGTGGAAGATGTTCTTCGCGCTGTTTTATGTATTGGCCGCCCCCGAGAAGTATTCGTTTATTGAGCAGGAATAAGAACGTTCCGGGGGGGCGTACTGCCCGTCAGCGCCATCGGCCGCATGATGTATCATCTGTACAGTGTGACAGCGGGGAAAAGCGTTTTGCCTTGAAATCTGTCGCTATATTAAGATGCGAAGTTTAAATCCTTTGAAGTGGATTCTTGGATATGGGTAATGATGGAGGCAAGTACTCAGCTTGTGAAAAAGAGATGTTTTTGCACGTGTATACAGCCTGTCAAGAAACTCTTAACAGGCTATTTATCTCGGTTTTTCTTTCTTCAATTGGTGTATTTATGGCACCCGGCGCAAAAGAAAGAATAAGTCCGTAAACCGGTGTCCATCCTTACATATCTTTAAAACACTTTATTTCTATAAATACGAATCGATAGGAGCCATGAACATCCATATAAGGTAATAACGGATATGGCGATGACCAGATACAGCGAAGTATTTTGTAAGGTTAGAAGCATGCGAATGAACTCTCTGATTTGATCGTTCAAATTTTGGACAACAAAATTAATCGTTAACATATACAAGCCAAATGCAACAATAGAAGCAATCAACAGATAGTTGCTTTTGAATTTATAACAGAATGGCAGCATGAATGAAGCAGCTGTCATCACAATGGCGACCATTAGCAAAATGTCTTTCCAGATCGTAAGTTCTCGGTGAATGATAAAGTTTACGATAAATATGGCTGCAGCTACCATAGATGTAAAGAGAACAACGACAATATACTTTGAACTGACAATCTCCTTCCGTGTATAAGGCAAAGAATTGAGAAGCATATGTATAGAAGACTTTTCATCTATTGAAATGGCATTCATAAAAATAGCAATACTAAATGCAATTCCAACCCAGATGGGGGAAACATCTAATGTTAAATAAACACATAACCCCAAAAACAAAACCGCCAATGTTTTTTTCTGCAAGACAATGTCCTTACGTATTAAGTTGAACATGCTCTTTAGCTCCTTTCTTTGTATAAAACATAATATCTTCAAGAGTCGGTTTTTCAATTAACACCGTATCCCCGAAAATGTTTTCTGTTCGTGATTTATCCGCAGTCAATGCTTCAAATCCATGAGTTGATTTTCGTACCGCTATAAATTCCTGTTCGGTCTCCCGGTCTAACAACTCCATTCCGCCTTTTACAATTGCATATTGTTCCTCAATTTCGTACAAGTCCTTTGTAAAGATATGCTCTCCTTTATGAATGAACGTTATATAATCTGCAATCTTATCTAAATCAGTTGTAATATGAGTCGAAAAAAAGATCGTCTTATCCCCATCTTGGATGAGCTGATGCAAGACCTCCAACAGCTCCCGGCGGAAAATCGGGTCGAGTCCGGACGTCGGTTCATCCATAATAATTAATTCCGCATGATGGGACAAAGCGACGGCTAATGATGCTTTCATCATCATCCCTTTTGAGAACGTCTTGATTTTTTTCGTGAGCGGCAAGTTAAATGTGTTCACATAATCATTAAATACTTGGTCATCCCAATTGATATAAGATCTTTTCACAATATCTTTCATTTCAGCCAACGTTAAATGTTCATAAAATATGTTGGAATCAAATACAAAGCCAATTCTTTGTTTGATTTCTTTCTCATGCTCATTGTAATTCATGCCAAATACCGTAATTGTTCCGCTGTCAGGCTGCAATAAGTTCATGATCAGTTTAATCGTTGTCGATTTTCCTACACCATTTCCGCCTATAAACCCGGTGACAAAACCTTTTTTTACCGTCATTGAAAAGTCCTTTAGATGAAAGCCTTCGAATGACTTATGAACATGCCGAAGTTCAATTACATTGTCCATCATTCTTCCTCCCGATATAAAATGGTAAGCAAATCTTTTAATTCTGTAAGGGTAATGCCAATGTCTTTACTATTTTTGATTGCTGCCGACAATTGGTCTTCAATCGCTTTCATTTTTCCTTCTTTCATCATTTCATCATTCTGATCTGATACAAACGAGCCTTTCCCGACCACAGAATAAATGAACCCGTTCTTCTCCAGTTCTTCATAGGCACGCTTTGATGTAATAAGACTGACATTCATGTCCTTTGCCAATTGGCGCATAGAAGGCAGCGGCTGCCCGGGTTTCAACTCATTCGCAAGAATATGATCCTTAATTTGGGTGTAAATTTGTTCATAAATGGGTTGCTTTGAACTATTCGAAATTATAATTTTCATTTCAAAACCTCTTTAAATTATGTATATCTCATTATACACAATATATACAATATGTACAATATACACAAAGGGTGGCTTAATGACAAGTATTTTTTAAAAGAATATCCTCACCCTCCAATATTTAAAGAAGTGTGTATTCCCTGTACACCTGCTTTTAATACTGTACTATTTTATTTTCAGTCGAAATAAGAACCCCAAGAATACGGCAGGTCGAGGGTTTGCGTTGTTTGTCCTACTTGATTGTTCCAGAATAAAAAACATCTATTTTAAAAAAAGCACATGTTATCTGTATTGCTTTTTTCTCTTGAACAAATGATGAACCCGATAGACAAGGAGTGAATCGTCATGTTATTTGAGTCTTCCAAGGTTAGGTTAAGAAAAATTACGATAGAGGATACAGAGCTTTACCATACATGGAGAAATGATATGGAAGTGATGCGAAATACAAATCCTTCTTTAGATATTTATACGATTGAAGCAACGAGAGACTTTGTTGAACGAGTGATTCTGGGTTCCAATACAGCAAAAGGCTATATGATTCTTGAGAAAGAAAGTGAAAAACCGATTGGCATTACATCATTAATGAATATCGATGCTAAGAACAGAAATGCTGAATGTATGATCGACATTGGAGAAAAAGATTTTTGGGGCAAAGGCTACGGAAGTGAAGCATTGACATTGCTGTTGAACTACGCGTTTTTAGAAATGAATCTGCACCGTGTTTATCTTAGAGTGTTTTCATTTAATAAAAAGGCGGTTCGTTTATATGAGAAACTGGGATTTAGCCATGAGGGAACCAGTCGAGAGGCTCTGTTCAGGGAAGGTGTATGGCATGACATTGTGCATATGGGGCTGTTGCAAGGTGAATATTTTAAACAACGCGAAAAGTCTTCAGACCAACAAGGCTATCGATAAAAAAGAGAAATCCCCTTTGGTTTAGGTGGAGAGACCCAAATAAAT
>NZ_LECW02000006.1 GCF_001042475.2 Bacillus glycinifermentans | reverse complement strand
ATTTATTTGGGTCTCTCCATTTTTGTTTGAGCATCATCAAGTAGATTTTTTTCTGCAAATGACGTTCGTGCTGTAATGAAAGGTGTGCAGCGCTTTGAACATCGGGATGGTTTACGATGTTAGAAATCAATTGCAATTTTTCCCGCATCGATTTTTTACAGTCCGGTTTAAATTCATTTTGAATGCATCCATTTACGGCGATAAAGCATTTTCTCCTTGCTAAGTCTATAGCGACCTTTTCATTATAAAGCCCCCAGCGTTTCGAATATTTTTCCAGCGTGTTGTGATTGATGTAGGAATCGAATAATTCCGGGTTATATCTCCTCATTAAACTCGTATTATTAGATTTTCTGTAATGGTAGTATGGTTGATCAATATAAAAAGCTGAATTGCAATACGTAAAAGCTTCCATATTAAACAGCCAATCTTCTCCGAGAGATTTTCCCTCTGGAAACGTGATGCCGTTCTCTTCTAACAAAGACTTCCTGAATAATTTGCAGACTTGTCCGTATGCACCGTTGTATAAAAAATCGGTTAAAATGACGTCTTTAATCGTTTCCTTCGTCAGCGGCCGGTTTGGCGGAGCAGAATAATGCTGGATACGATTCTCGCCCGTTCCATCGTATTCCCATATCAAGGAAGTGAATACGATGTCGGCGTTATTGTCAATTGCCGCATTGTACATTTCCTTATAAGCATCTGGCTCAACCCAATCATCTGAATCGAGGAAAGCGACAAACTCGCCTTTGGCCATTTTTAGGGCGCGGTTTCTGGCCGTGCTTGGGCCAGCGTTGTCCTGAAAAACCGGAACGATTCTGTCATCTTTTGCTGCGTATTGTTTGATGATCTCTCTGCTCGAATCACGGGAGCCGTCATCAACCACAATCGCTTCTAAATATGGCAAAGTTTGCGCTAAGACACTGTCTAAACACGTGGATACATATTTTTCTGCATTGTAGACTGGAATGATAATACTGATGGATGGTTCCATTTGCTTACCCCCTTTTGAATGATTTTTCAAGAAAATTATACCAATCATTAGTATAATTTCAATAAAAAGATCGTTTTCACATAAGGAGGAAGATGAGAACATTTTCATACCCTGTCTTGCTCTCTTCGGACAAAAAAACACCATTAATTCCTACAAATTTTAGTCTTATAATAGAAGATAAAACTTGCGGGAGTTTATATTGGAGGAACACATCATTGACAGACGATATAACAAATGACAATGAACAAAAATTGTCGAGAGGTTTAAAAAACAGACACATACAGCTCATGGCGATCGGCGGCGCCATCGGGACAGGATTGTTTCTCGGTTCGGGAAAGTCGATCCATTTTGCCGGGCCGTCGATTTTATTCGCCTACTTGATTACTGGAATCATTTGCTTTTTTATTATGCGCTCATTGGGTGAACTGCTTCTCAGCAATCTGGGGTATCACTCGTTTGTAGATTTTGTGAGAGACTATTTGGGCGATACGGCGGCCTTTATTACCGGTTGGACCTACTGGTTTTGCTGGATTTCGCTCGCAATGGCCGATTTGACGGCGGTCGGGCTCTATACCCAGTACTGGTTTCCCGAAGCGCCGCAGTGGCTGCCGGGCTTCATCGCCCTTGTAATTTTGCTGATGATGAATTTGGCAACCGTTAAACTGTTTGGAGAATTGGAATTTTGGTTTGCATTAATCAAAGTCATCGCGATTCTTGCGCTGATCGCCATCGGCCTTTTTATGATCATCACAGGCTTTTCCACACATTCAGGCACAGCCGGCTTCACGAATCTTTGGAGCCGAGGCGGCATGTTCCCTAATGGCTTGCACGGGTTTCTTCTCTCGTTCCAAATGGTTGTTTTTGCGTTTGTCGGCATTGAACTCGTCGGTCTTACGGCAGGCGAAACAAAAGATCCGGAAAACGTAATTCCGAAAGCGATCAACAATATTCCCGTCAGGATTCTGCTTTTCTATATCGGGTCTTTGTTTGTGATCATGTGCATCTACCCGTGGAATGTGCTCGATCCTGACAAAAGCCCGTTCGTGCAGGTCTTCGCGGCGGTCGGAATCGCGGCAGCGGCTACGATTATCAATTTTGTCGTGCTCACATCGGCAGCGTCGGCAAGCAACAGCGCCATATTCAGCACGAGCCGGATGGTATACTCGCTGGCAAAAGAACATAATGCACCTGGATCAATGACAAAGCTTACCTCCCGTAAAGTCCCCAGCAATGCATTGTTCTTTTCCGCCGTCGTGATTCTTATCGGCGTGACGATGAACTATATCATGCCGGAAGAAGTATTTACGCTCATTACAAGCATTTCGACGATATGCTTCATCTTTATTTGGGGAATCACCGTCATCTGCCATTTAAAATACCGAAAAACAAGGCCTGACTTGGCGAAAGCGAACAAATTCAAGATGCCGCTTTATCCGTTTTCCAACTACCTTGTTCTTGCTTTTCTGACGTTCATTCTCGTCGTGCTCGCACTTGCGGAAGATACCCGTGTTGCCCTGTTTGTCACGCCGGTTTGGTTTATTTTACTGGTTGTGATTTATAAGTTGAAGAAGCCGAAGGAACAATAGGAAGAACGCATTTTTTAAGCCTGCAGAAAACCGCTGCAGGCTTTTTTACGTGATGGGCTTCATACAAGAAAAAAATCTTGCATGATCAAAGCAGGATTTTTAATCAACACCCTCAAGCTGTTTCAAATAGTTGCGAAAACGAACCTTCGGGTTTAATTCTGCATTTGTAATATGCTCAACATACCGAATCGCGCTTTGGGCGATTTCTTCGTCACTGATTTTATTAGCACGGTATTCGGCAAAGGAAGGCAGAAAAGTCATGCCTACTAAATTGGCAGATGCCTGGAACGGCCTTGTCAGTTCGCTTACTGAAAATAAATTATATCCGCCGGCCTGGTAAGAATGTTCAGGAGAACCGATGGACATGGCCATCACCCATTCCTTTCCTCTCAATTTCGTTCCGCCGGGGCCATGTGCCCAGCCAAAAGTAAACACTTCATCAAACCATTGTTTTAAAAGCGGCGGGCTGCTGTACCAGTACAAAGGGAACTGAAAAACAATGCGATCATGATCGAGGAGCAGTCGTTGTTCAAATTCCACATCAATGGGTTGATCGCGATATTTTTCATAAAGATCATGAACGGTTACGCCCGGTTCGCTTAAAACCGCTTCTTTCCACTTTTTATTTATTCTCGATGATTCGATGTTCGGATGTACAACAAGTACCAGTGTTTTCATATGATCCGTTCCTTTCATTCTTTTGATATGAATTGATTATATGTTGTATAATCAACAATAAAAAGTACGCACATTAATTGTATATAGTATCAAAAATTATACTATTGGGAGTGAAAGGCTTGAGAAATCGAAAAATCGGTTTTGATTATTCTTCGGATCACTTTGAAGGATGTCCGGTTGAGACAACATTGGATGTGATCGGCGGTAAGTGGAAAGGCATTCTCCTTTATCATCTCATTGACGGCAAAAAGAGATTTAATGAATTTCGGAGACTATATCCTAAAATTACGCAACGCATGCTTACGTTGCAGTTAAGGGAACTGGAACGGGATGGAGTGGTTCACCGCGAGGTTTATCAACAGGTCCCTCCAAAAGTCGAATACTCTTTAACCGAGTTTGGGAGAACATTGGAACCCATTATTTTACACATGAAAGACTGGGGTGAAAAATATAAAGATAGGGTTCATAGCGAAACTGCGCTCAACACTGAGGATGAAATATAAATCTGATCTTCTTTAAGCAGCTGAAATCAAACAAAAAATGCCAAGGGCTTCAAAACCCTTGGTATTTTGATTATTTCCAGTTTTTCTCTATAAATCGAAGTGCAGGTTGTAAATTGGTTTTGTTAGCAATATCAATGAGAGCGGGAAACACGGTTGGGTCCGTTTTGGAGAAGTTAGGAATCCGCGGGTCTAACCGAAAAAAGCGATTTCCCAGAAGATGAGAACTGACCATGGATTCATAATAACCATTTCCGCCAGCGACAATCTGAAGAAACGGCAGTAACGGTTCATTAGGCGACCGGTCCAAAAGGACTCCCCAATTTGGCGGAAGGTTCTCCAGATTTTCAGGGCGTATGTTATCTGCACTTACCATTCCCCACCCCTTCGTATCCCTTCTCAACTGCGTCGGGGCTTCACCAGTTCCAATGGATAATACCGCAATTTGATCCAATGGCACTTTGGCTTTGCCAACCGCAAACGCGATACTTGCTGTACTAGGGTTCGTCGCTACTACATAACCGTCCACGTAGTTTTGATAGGCACGTTGCGTCGCGGGAGCACCGCTGCTCCGCAGTATGACATCACTCACTTTCTCATGTAAATAGGGAGAGCCGGGAAAGTTGTGGAATAATACAGGAGTCCAACGATCCAGCTCCGGTGAGTATAATTGAAATGAAGGGACAACCATTCGTTTTTTTAAATCTTTGAGACGAAGATCTGCCGGGAAAAAGTTTCGTACCGCTTTAATAAAACCGGAATATGGCAATTGCTGATTAAAAACTGGCCCTCCTGGCCGGGAAACGCTGAACGCCGGCAGGATTTCATCCTCAAAATACTGGAGTGTTCCCTTTGGGGACCTTCCGCTTGCTAATGCAAGGGCGGTGAATGAACCGATTGAATTTCCCGAGAAAACATCGGTTCGGCTAATTAATTCCGGTGTTTGTTGAACCAGTCTGTTCATAAGCTGTAAACTTAAAGCGCCTAAGGTGCCGCCTCCATCAAAGGACACGATTCGATATGTTGTCAAAGCTGCTTTCTCCTTTCTCATCTGATCACAAGTATCATCCAGTATATGTGTCTCTCGTGTCTGTTGTACGTGTACTGAAATCTTTTTGACTTGTTTTCGGCTTTTCCATGTATATAACGATTGACTGCGTGCTTGTGCAGCTGATTTTTTTGCTAATGGGGAAACCCTTTTAACAATATTGGGATGCGCAAGTAAACGAACCTTCTCGATAATATTCCAATCTTACGCACATCCGTAGAGAACAAAAGGAAAAGCGGCGGATAAAACAAAAAATACCAAGAGCCTTGAAACCCCGGGTTCCGGCCTGAAAAATAAATGAAAGCAAATAAAAAATACCAAGGAACTAAAAAACCCTTGGTATCTCTATAATGCGGCCGGGGACTTCAATCTCCCTGGGGGTTGTCCCCATTGAGCCCAAATATTACGCAATCCGTCTTTTTCTCGTCAAACTTATCATATAACCGCCCAGACCGCCTATAATAGCAGGAAGAATCCAGCCTAAACCGATGCTATAGAACGGAAGGACATGCGTGAAGAAATTGTGAACACCATCAATATTTATTCCTCCGGCATTTAAGCCGTCAAACAAACTCACAATAAATGTTAAGATCAAGCTGCCTTGGTATACCTCTGACCTGCCGTTAAAGGCAGAATGCAAAAACGTTAAAAACATTAACACAATAGCAATTGGATACATGGTCATTAACACCGGGAGTGAAACCTTAATCAGCTGTGTCAGACCTAAATTCGCGACCAGTGCACTAAATACAGACAACACGATGGCAAAGTTTCTGTAAGAAAACTTCGGAAACAATTGATGAAAAAATGAAGCGCAGGCAGTGATCAATCCCACACTTGTGGTCAAACACGCCACGGTAATCATCAATCCTAATAAGACGGCGCCATAAGAACCAAAATAATATTCTGAAACGTTAGCTAACACTTCAGCACCATTTTCGAAATGACCTAATTTTTCAACGCTGGAGGCACCCATATAAGCAAGGGCAGAATAAAGAAACGCCAAGAGTGTCGCAGCGATAAGTGCTGCTTTTACGCAAACAGCCAAGACTTGTTTTTTATCTGTCGTGCCTTTTTCTTTAATAGCATTCACAATAATAATGCCAAACACAAATGCCACAAGCGCATCCAATGTTAAATAGCCTTCTTGAAACCCTTTAAAAAATGCATGGGTCGCATACTCTTTAGAAGGCGATTGGAAAGATCCGATTGGGTTGAATATTGCCACAATTACAAGTATTCCTATAAAAGTTAATTTAATCGGCGTTAACACTTTTCCGACGACATCAACAATTTTTGCCGGATTAAGCGAAAGCAAACATGCAATTGTGAAAAAGACAACCGTAAATATAATTAAAGGGACATGCCCCGGATGATCAGATAAAAAAGGTTTAACTCCAATCTCAAAGGATACGCTCCCTGATCTGGGTATCGCAAAAAAAGGACCGATTGCCAGATACAGAACGACAGTAAACACCATCCCGAATACCGGATGTACACGTCCCGCCAAAGATTGAAGATCATTTTTTCCCGAAAACACAAACGCTGTAATGCCGAGAAGCGGCAACCCGACTCCAGTCACTAAAAAACCTGCATTAGCTGTCCATAAATTTGTTCCGGCTAATTGACCAAGCATAGGTGGGAAAATTAAATTTCCTGCTCCGAAAAATAGCGCAAATAACATTAATCCTATAATGATTATAAAAGATAAAGGAATCTTTCGTCCCACTTGTAATCCTCCGATTTTGTGAATATTGTCTTTGATGTTTGAAAAGTAATAGAATGTGCAGTTATTACATTTTAAAATTCCACTCCTGCTTCTTCTTTATTACCTTCGACTCAAGAAAATCAAAGGTTCATGAATGAACTAACTAATTATAACACTCTTAATCAAAATTTAAACCTTTCAAATAATTGAATTTCGGTATAAATTCCGAATTATTTATGTATCATTGCAGATGTTCTCATATTCATCTGCTTTATTTATCCTTTTTTAGCAATGAATCAAATTAAAATCCACGAAAAATACCAAGAGCTTCCAAAACCTTGGTATTTTTGGAATGCGGCAGGAAGATTTGAATCTTTACCGGGCACAAAATAAGGACTGTTTTCTCATCATTAGCGCCATGTCCGTTTACATCAAAAAAATTCGTTACATCTCTTTAACCTGAATGAGGATTTTGGTAATTTGATTTTCAAATCCGTCGACCATCACTTCATCAAGCATATATTCCTCATATGCATACTCACCTATCTGCATCCCGTTCTTTTCAATGAAGTGAATCATTCTGCTGTAGGCATCTTCAACTTCTTCACCTTTTTGATATCCGACTGCATACAGATCTTTTGGCCTCACATGAACGTTTATATGATCGATTCCTTTTTTTACTTTTATATAAAAGTGACTGTAATTATAGAAATCTTTTTTAAGAATTTGTTCTCGTGCGAAGATCCCTCCGACAGGATACCCCTCATCTAATTCGTGGGACTCGACATCGTGAATGAGTTCTGAAATAGCTGCAATGTATTTTCGTTCCGGCAAATGTAATGTATTCCTGCTTATCATAAATGTTTCTTCGTTTAAATACTGAAAGGAAACCGAGGAGAAATCTGTTTCCAGCGCTTGTTCAGTTAACGCCACCTTCGTCTGTATGATCTTTTGCAAATGCTCCAGCTTTTTAATCTTTTCCTCAATTTCGGCTGACTTTTCTTTAAGAAGCGGGACGATTCTGCCTGGTGTTTTTCCTTTTAAGAGGAACTTGATTTCTTTTAACGGTACGCCAACCTCTTTAAACAAATTGATAACTTGAAAAAGCTCAAACTGATTATAGGAATAATATCTATATCCATTCTCTTTTTTTATTTCGGGAGAAAGCAGACCAATCTCGTCATAGTGAAACAGGGTTTGTTTTTTTACGTGGCAGAGCTTGGCAAACTCACCTGTTGTAAAGTACTTTCTTAAATCTTCGCTCATAAAAACCCCCTTGACTATACGGTAACTATATACTTTATGATTTTATTGTAACTGAAATCAACAAAGAAAAGGATAGATCATGCGGAGCTTGATTAAAGGCTAGAGGAGTTTTCAGATGAAAAAATCAATTAGAGAACAAAAAACGGTATTGATTATACTATTAATCAACATTTTCATAGCATTTCTTGGCATCGGTTTAATTATTCCGGTTATGCCTTCTTTTATGGATATCATGCATTTATCCGGCAGCACCATGGGTTATCTTGTTGCCGTTTTTGCTATTTCCCAGTTAATCACGTCACCTTTTGCAGGAAGATGGGCTGACCGTTTCGGGAGAAAAAAAATGATTGTCCTCGGTTTACTGATTTTCGGTATATCAGAGTTGATTTTCGGCTTAGGAACCCATGTTTCAATTTTTTATGTATCGAGAATATTAGGCGGAATAAGCGCTGCCTTTATCATGCCGGCCGTAACAGCGTATGTAGCTGATATTACAACCCTGGAGGAAAGGTCAAAAGCTATGGGGTATGTTTCTGCAGCGATTAGCACCGGCTTTATTATCGGACCTGGGACTGGAGGGTTTATTGCCGACTATGGCATCCGCATGCCGTTCTTCTTCGCTGCCGCCTTAGCATTCTTGGCCGCTGTCTCTTCCGTTTTTATATTAAAAGAGTCATTGCCGAAAAAAGAACGCGAACAACTCTCATCTCATACAAGGGAATCCAATTTCTTTAAAGACTTAAAAAAATCAATTCATCCAGTCTATTTCATTGCATTTATTATCGTCTTTGTGCTGGCTTTCGGCTTATCGGCCTATGAAACGGTATTCAGCTTGTTTTCCGATCATAAATTCGGCTTCACACCAAAGGATATCGCAACTATTATTACGATTAGTTCGATTGTTGCCGTCATTATTCAAGTATTATTATTCGGGAAATTGGTTAATAAAATTGGCGAGAAAAGGATGATTCAGCTTTGCTTAATCATCGGTGCGGTCTTAGCGTTCGTGTCTACTGTTATGTCAGGGTTTTTAGCCGTTTTGCTTGTCACTTGTTTTATTTTTTTGGCGTTTGATTTGCTGCGCCCGGCCTTAACAACGTTTTTATCCAAAGTTGCCGGTAACCAGCAGGGGTTCGTAGCAGGCATGAACTCCACTTACACCAGCTTAGGGAATATTTTCGGTCCGGCTCTGGGCGGAATTCTATTTGATGTCAACATTCATTATCCTTTCCTTTTTGCCGGAATCGTTATGATTATCGGTCTAAGCCTTACAATGCTGTGGAAAGAAAAATCAAATGAAGTTTCACCCCTGAATTAACCGTTTTTTGAAAATGATCCTTAAATGAAATAATCAAGCGCAGGAATCTGGATCATCAGCTGCGAGCGAGATAACGGCCTATATTAAAAAGAAAACATACCACATCATGTCGGTATGTTTTTCATTTCGGTTTTTTAAACTTATGCTCCTCTCACCTTTAAAAAGAAGGAACGATTCATTAAGCTATCAACTATTCTTCAATTCGTTTAAGTATTTTCGCAGGATTTCCGCCCACCACCGCATGATCAGGCACATCCTTTGTTACAACCGCACCCGACGCTACAACAGCATTATTGCCGATTTTAACCCCAGGGTTAATAACGGCTCTTCCGCCAATCCAGACATTATCACCGATATGTACTGGAATTCCGTATTCTGCCCCTGATATTCTTTCATTTGCATTTAGCGGATGAGTTGCAGTATAAATGTGAACTCCAGGTGCAAAAAAACAGTTATCGCCTATTCGAATCTCATTAACATCAAGAAATACACAATCAAAATTGGCAAAGAAATTTTCGCCAACGTGTATGTTGTAGCCATAATCACACCGAAACGACGGCTCTATGTGGATATTTTCTCCAGTCGAACCAAACAGTTCTTTTAATAATCCGGTTCTTTTATTGCCATCGGTTTCGAGTGACTCATTAAACATCCTCGTCAACCTTCTGGCGTTCATTCTTTCGCTTCGTAATTCCGGGTCTTCAGCGTTATAGAGTTCGCCATTCAACATTTTTTCTTTTTCGGTTTTCATGATTTAATCTCCTTATTGTCAATCAACCCTTTTGTCCATGCAATTACATTCCACTTGTATAAACAAGTTCCTTCAAGTTTTCGAAGATACAATTTAATATTTACCTGCCCGGCAAGTTGAATAAAAATCGGCTTTTCATTCATTACGCCAGTTTTCATATTTGGAACGGCTATAAGGGAACGGCCCGATTAGGAATCTTTTTATGACTCATTCAGGTAGCTTGAATTCCCCTCAATGCATTCATCACCAAATCATGCACGTAGGAATCGTCTACCTCATCGCCGGTTACAAGCAGACGATAGAAAATCGGCCCGTAAATTAGATCGATGCTTACTTCAATATCGAGATTCTCTTTCAATTCCCCTCTCTCAATTCCCTTTTCTAAAAGGTGCTTCGCTTGGAGCCGGCGAGGTTGGAAAAATCGGGTGCGATATTCTTCCGCCAACTTTGAATCCAACTGTCCAGCGCCTATTAATTCTGTAATGACGTTTCCTTCCCGGCTTGTCAAAAACATTGCTAAATTTGTGGCGTGGGTTACAATATCATTTACTGTCGATCCTGTATCAGGGACAGGCAATCTGGCTGTAGCAGTAGAAAGAAAGCTGTCCATTACAACAGCGGCCTTGTTGGACCACCATTTATAAATCGTTGCCTTACTCACTTTAGCACGCTCTGCAATTTTATCGACTGTAACGGCATCAAAGCCGTTTTCCAACAATAGTTCATAGGCTGCAGAAAGAATCGCCTTATGCGTTCCTTCATCACGCGGCCGTCCCCGTTTACTCTGCACATGAATCATTCCTTTCCAAAATATAAACTATACGTTTAGTATACTTAACGAAAATTAAAAAGAAAATAGAAAAACCCATTTACAAAACTGAACGTTCAGTATATTATTTATGTAACAAAACTAAACGTTCAGTTTTTAAAATGGCAGGAGAGAAGTCATCTGTTTGAATTCCAAGCCCCCCCCGAGAAATCTTACGACTAAAATAAACGGAAAGGAGAATGCTTAGCGAACAGTACATTCACATAGTGGCGTGCATTTTAAAAAGCTAAAGATTATTTCAAAAAAGGAGTTTATCATGTCTAATTTAAATAACCAAACAATTAATAAAGAGATTTCACCAAGTTTAACCATACTTTTAGCAGCTGCATGCGGTATCATTGTCGCTAACCTTTACTATGCACAACCCTTGGTAGGATACATTAGTACTGCAATTGGACTTTCTGCTGGCAGTGCCGGATTGATTGTTACACTGTCCCAGCTTGGATATGTTGCCGGCTTGCTATTTCTTGTACCTCTCGGAGATATTGTAGAGAACAAAAAACTTGTCATTGTATCGCTGCTTCTAAGCGCAGGAGCTCTGACGGCAACGGCATTTGTGAAGCATGGAATACTGTTTTTAGCAGCTGCATTTTTCATCGGGCTGGGATCGATCGCAGCACAAGTACTCGTACCCTTCGCATCATACCTTGCATCAGAAGCCACACGCGGTCGCGTTGTTGGCAATGTCATGAGCGGTCTATTACTCGGGATCATGCTTTCTCGCCCGATATCCAGTTTAGTTGCGGATATGTGGGGGTGGAATGCAATATTTGCTTTGTCTGCCGCAGTAAGTGTTGTCCTGGCAATCGTATTGTCAAAAGTACTCCCTGCCAGAAAACCAACAGCAAACACAGACTACACTGCCTTACTAGGTTCAATGTGGAAGCTGCTGCGAACAACACCAGTCTTACGTCGCCGGGCTATCTATCATGCATTTGTATTTGGAGCTTTCAGCTTGTTCTGGACTACTGTTCCATTATTATTGTCCAGTCCTGCTTTTCATTTTTCCCAGAAGGCTATAGCACTGTACGCACTTGTGGGAATTGCAGGTGCAGTTGCTGCACCCATCGGCGGCCGCCTGGCTGATCGCGGCTTGACTCGACTTGCCACTGGAATAGCTCTTTCTGTTGTCATCGTTTCTTTATTGCTGCCGCTGATTATTCAGAGCAGCTCCCCTGTCGGAATAGCAGTTCTAGTAATCGCAGCTATTTTATTGGATATGGGCGTATCTGCAAATCTTGTGCTCAGTCAACGTACCATTTTCTCTTTGAGACCGGAAATTCGCAGTCGATTAAACGGATTATTCATGGCTATCTTCTTTTTAGGCGGTGCTATTGGATCATCAATTGGAGGATGGGCATACGCCTCAGGTGGATGGAGTGCAGCATTATCGATTGGAATCGCTTTTCCGGTCATCGCCTTGCTTTATTTTGCCACAGAGAAATAGGTCTTTCTCCAAAAATAAACAGTCAGGAACAAGCTGACTGCTTATTTTTATAAATTCCGCTGATTTATAACGCAGCACTAAAAAAGAAACCTTTGGAATTTATAGTTCCGTAGGTTTCTTTTTTATTATTCTATTTTTTCTCCCGAATCACTAACAAAACACCAATTAAAATCAATATTGAACCGATCCAAAACGTCCCGCCAAGACTTTCTCCTAACAAAATCCAGCCAAGCAATGTTCCAACCAGAGGCTGGAAAAAGAAAAATAAACCTCCGCTTGAAGCATTCAGCATTTGTAGTCCGCGGTTCCAAAGGATAAATGCACAAGCTGTTGAAATGATCCCCAAATATAACAGCCCGCCCCAAATTGTCGGATGGGTCAGCTGCGAGAAATGAATTTCGTCTGCATTCACCCAAACAAAAGGAGTCAATATGATGATGGCAACCAAGATTGAATAAGTTGTCACCACAATCGGAGAATAATCACTTGGAACACGCTTTAAAAGGACAGACATCAGGGCCCATGTTAAAGCAGCAATAAGGAGCGACAGTCCGCCAAGTTGATTAGACATGTCAATTTGGCCGTTTCCTACAATCAGTAAAACTCCGATGGTCGCTAAAGACACAGATATTCCCTTTTGTAAGTTCAGCCGTTCTTTAAGCAGTAACCTGGCGAAAATCACCATAAATGCAGGTGTGGAAGACGTAATAATCGCTCCCATTTGTGCCGAAGATAGACTGGTGCCAATTTCTTGCGTAACAATCGAAATTGTATTGCCAATGATCCCGATGGTTATGATTAATAAAATGTCATGTCTGCGAATTCGCCAGGATAGCTTTTTTACAAAACCAATGATGAGCAAGGCGATAATCGCTACTGCATATCGCATCCATACGAGCTCCAATGGGGGTATAACCGCTACTACAACCTTTACAACAACATACATGCCGCCCCAAATACCGGCAGCTAATGCTAAATATATAGAACCTAACAAAGTGTTTTTCATTTTTGCACCCTCCGTTTTGTTTTGGTCAATCATTGCCCTTAACGGAGAGCAGTAGTCACCTTACTCCACTAAGGGCGGAGAAGTGCTACTGGTACATCATTTTCAAATAATGGAGTCCACAGCATGTTTATTCACCTCTGTCACAAGTTTAAGGTATTGTTAGTATAGAAGAATTATTGATGGAAGTAAATGAGCATCTCGGGCTGATGATTCAGCTGGTGTAAAAATCTTCTCTGTCACACATCGATCCGTATTTCCATTGGTGGTACTGGTTTATCATCCGGCGCGTTTGTTGAATATACCAGGATTCAACTGATCAAAGAATAAACTTTATCACGAGTGATGTTATTTTTTCATACGAATTTTTTTGTATGAAAAAGGCGTCATATTCATGGCTTGTTTAAATTTATTAATGAAATAACTTGTACTGTTAAACCCGACTTGATAGGCCGCTTCTGTCACATTGGTTTCCGGCTGTTGCAATAGCAATAAGCTTTTTTGAATTCGATAATCCATTACATAACGTAACGGCGTCTTATTCAGCATTCGCCTAAAATACCGGCAGCACTCGGAACGACTCAGGTTGCCGGCTTTTGCAATGTCCTCTAATGTCATTTTTTCGGCATAATGGAGATGTATCCAATTTAACATTTGTTTCATTCGATGACTTTTTATCATTTCAGATTGATCATACTCCAATTGAAAACCATTAACGACTAAGTTTTTCCACATTAAAGTTAATTGTATGGTGATGTCAATTTCAAAGAGCGATGTTTTTTGTTTCACCAATTGATTGATTTCTTTAAGGGCTTTCAAAATGTTTTTCGCCCATTGTTCATTTGCATCCAAAATTAAATAAGGCAGATTTGTTGAATGAATATATGGCTGCACATAGCTTGTATAAAGCTCCTGGGCTAAAACGAAACGCGGTGAAACATTTAAGCAAATATATGTACACCCCGAGCGGTCCTTTTCTTCTGCCATATGCAGGAAGCCGCTATTGATAAACAGTCCGTCTCCTTCTTGAACCGCGATTTTTTCTTCATTTATTTGAAATACAGCTTCTCCTTTCAGGATCAAAACAAATTGAATTTCGTCATGCCAATGAAGCGGTATATAACCATTTATATTTTGATTGATCGTTGTTTCGTAACATGCAACCGGTAATTCTAATGTACGATGTTCGGTTAGTTCTTTTAAGTGTTGATCAATCATAAAATTTTTGATTTGCATTGTATCTCCTCAATATATTTATATTTTTTCATTCGATTTGAGTATTTTTTATGAGGTTTCGCATTTATCATAACACTATTATTACAATTATTGAGTGAGGGATCATACATATGAATACTTCCAAAAGAAAAAGCGGACTGTTTTTTGTGATAACAGGGGCGACTTTTTGGGGGATTGGAGGTACAGTAGCAAAAAAATTGTTTCAAGATTATCAAATAGATGTCAATTGGCTTGTCACGATCCGCCTGCTGATTGCCGGCTTTTTACTCTTAATGGTTCAACTATTCAGAAAGGAGCGTTCCCAGATCATAGGGGTATGGAAAAATAGGAAAACAGCTTGTCAGCTTATCATTTTTGGATTGTTCGGTATGCTTGCTGTGCAATACACATATATGGCAGCAATTGAACATGGAAATGCAGCTGTTGCTACGTTATTACAATATTTATCTCCTGCCATGGTTATCGTTTACTCGCTTTTACGAAAAAAAACGGTTCTTACAAAACAAGATGTGCTAACAGTTTCTCTTGCTCTGGCCGGATGCTTTTTTTTATTAACGAATGGGTCAATTTCTCAACTTTCGGTACCGACAATTGCAATCGTTTGGGGAGTCTTATCAGGAGTGGCGGCAGCTTTTTATACGTTGTATGCAGTTGGTTTATTACATAAATTTGACTCTCTCGTGATTGTAGGTTGGGCTATGATCATCGGGGGTTTTGCACTAAGCTTTATCCACCCGCCATGGCAGATGGATGTCAAAAGTTTAACAACTGATGCCTATGTTTACATTTTATTTGTTACCATATTTGGAACAATGATTGCATTTTGGTTCGTCATAAAAAGTTTGCAAAGCCTTCTACCTAAAGAAACAAGCCTTTTAGGCAGTTTGGAACCGCTATCGGCAGTTTTAACAACTGTCGTCTGGTTAAAACAACCGTTTGGTTTTTTTCAATGGGTTGGTGCTGCCTGTATTATAGGTATAACTTTAATATTGGCTTTCAACAAGGAGCCTTCTTTAAAGACTAATAAATCCGTGATCATATCAGGCGGGAAAACTAATGGAAATCGCAGACAACCATAAGCCAAGCAGAGATACCTCACTCTCATTTGGCTTTTTCTATATGTTCTTAATTATTTTGATTTTTTACGCCCCACTCACATAACTCTTCCAAAACCGGTAATAAAGTTTCCGCTTTTTCGGTGAGACTGTACTCGACTTTAGGAGGAACTTGAGGATACTCTTTCCGGTTCACCAGACCATCCGCTTCCAATTCTTTAAGTTGTGCACTCAACGTTTTATAAGTAATAGTCCCTATCTGTCTTTTCAGCTCATTAAAGCGAACCGGTTGATTTTCTGCGAGGAGGTAAATAATAACCATTTTCCATTTGCCGCCGATCACGGACAATGTGTAGCCAAAAGGTGTATCTTGAATGTTTTTAACTTTGCCTTTATATTCAGCCATACTCATCTTTACACTCTCCCTTTGGATAGTACCTATCATTAAAGTGCGTACTATTTTTTTATTTGCGTTCATTTTATACTAACCTTACTTTGAAGTAAAGGAGACTAAAACATGGCTAAAAAAACGATACGTCTGTTAATGCCGCAATGGCAAGGTGGAAACAACCCTAACTACTCGTTTGGAGCCAAACTGCTTGCTTGGCTGGCTCCTGACAATGATCAAACCCTTATTCATGTTCCCGTTCAAGCTTATGATGGAACTCCGCTTGAAAACGAGAACGGCATAAACGGGAGAAAACAGCTGCTTGAACAATTAGAAGCTGCACAGCATATCATTCATGCTCACAAGCCGGACCGCATTGTCATGTTTGGCGGTGACTGCTTAGTCGAACAAGCTCCATTTGCTTATTTAAACGAACGATACGGCGGGGAATTAGGTTTAATTTGGATCGATGCCCACAGCGATTTAGTTCGATATGTCGGGTATGATAACGGACATACATTACCTCTCGGGAACCTTTTGGGAGAAGGAGATGAAGAGTTCGCAAAACGTGTGAAAATCCCTTTAAAACCTGAAAATGTCTTTATCGCAGGATTAGCAGCTCCAACAGAACAAGAAGCAAAAGTGATTTCAGAAGAATTTCAAAGACTGGGTATTGCCCCTGCAGAACAAGACACAGAAATGATTCAAAGACTCGGTATTAGAACTGCTGGAACCGAAGAGTTAACGAACAGTACGGAATCAATAAAAGAGTGGATTAAAGAAAGCGGCATTAAACACCTGGCGATTCACCTTGATTTAGACGTGCTCGACCCAAAGACATTTCGTTCTATATTATTCGCCAACCCTGAAGCACCTGTAAATTATTCTCCTGAGGGAACAATGCAAATGCCTCAACTGCTTAATCTGCTGAAAGAACTCTCTGAAGAAACAGATGTAGTCGGATTAGGTATCACGGAGCATTTGCCGTGGGATTCAATTCATTTAAAGAACCTGCTTGGGGAGATGCCTATTTTAAATCAATAAACTCATAATCGGAATGATAAATACAGTTGGAGCATTAAAACAGATCCATGTATTAAAATCACTACAGATGATCCACATTAAATATGCCTAAAACCCATTATTCTTAGACTGCCGTGGTTTTCTCGACAGCCAGAGCAGGCATACGAAATGTGGGACAAAAAAATACGCGAGAACCAAAAATACCAAGGGCATCAAAACCCTTGGTATTCCTATCATGCAGCCGAGAGGACTTATATTCATTACACTCATTTGCATCATTTTGGGCACAAAATAGGTACTGTTTTGGACTGTAAATCAATCACTGAATACATGTCACTGATGCCCTGTTCGCTTAACTATTGATTGGGTGTTACCGCGATCCAAAAAGGAGTTTGATCGAAAGCAAAGTGAGGTAATATCTTAACGTTTGATTCAGTTATTTTCTCATCGAACAGACTAATCCTTTAAACCTTTTCCATCGAGAATTTTCTGCACATATTTTTCAACCCTTGACTCTCGGGTTTTGGATTGTTTGGCTTGAGAAAAATAAAAAATGTATGCTCTTTGCCGTCCCGGGGTCAATGCTTCAAAAGCGGTTTTCAAGGCAGGGATTTCATCGAACTTATGTTGAAGTTCTTCAGGTATGGCGAATTCTGTAGTCTTTTTAAACTCCACTTCCAAACCGGCTTTTTCAACTTCAATGGCTTCATTAATATAGGCTTTCAAGATGGTTTCCATTTCAACGATTTCTTGAACATTTGTGAACCGAATCTGGCGCGCCGCTTGTACATTCTCCGTTTGTTGGATGAGAATTCCATGGGGATCCTTTAACAAGGCACCTTTGTGAAACAGAAGCGCACAATATTCTTTAAATCCATGTATTAACACGATGTTTTTATGATTAAACGTGTAACAGGGATGCATCCACTTAAATTCCTCGGTCAGCTCACAGTCAAGAACGATATTTCTTAGCTTCTCATATTCTTCCTTCCACTTTGCAGCTTGACTTAAAAATTCATCAACCTTAGGATTCATTCCGCTGTTTGTCATCAAGAAACCCCCTCTTTCCGAGCAGTTTGCTTTTTCCTATGCGTTAGCAAACCTTACATTTCCGCTAACAATTCCTTAAGTTCTTCGCCCATTCTCGCCCAGCCATATGTCGCACCTTTAAACGCTTGATCTTCTTTTTCGAATCCTGTTTGTTCAAGATGTAAGCGGGTTGTTCCATCCTCGTGCTTTAATGTCCATGTGACTGTCGTGTTTATCCCGCCGCCTGCCCAAGTGTAAGATAACTTGTAAGGCTCATCTACTTCAAGAACTTCAGAATCAATAACTAAATTCCACTGTTCATTCCGGAACTGAAATTTATGTCCGACGACAGGCTTAAAATCATTAGGCATGATCCATTTTGCAAGCGTATTTGCATCCGTTAAGGCGTGCCATACCTTCTCGATCGGGCTCTTATAATGAAAATCTTGTGATACCGTTAAACTCATTTTTTTTGTTCCTCCTGTAATATTTGGTCTAAAAGCAACATTCTTTCATTCCAGAATTTCCTGTAAAACGATACCCACTCCTCAATTTCTTTCAATGGGGCAGCATTCAGCCGATAGCGCGTTTCCCTGCCGGCCTTTCTGCTGATGACGAGACCTGCGTCTTTTAGGATGGCCAAATGCTTCGATACCGCAGTGCGACCCATGTCAAAATGAACGGTCAACTCTTTGAGTGGCAATTCTTCCGCGTCAGCCAACAAACGCAGCAATTTACGTCTTGTTGGGTCAGCGACAGCTGCATAAATATCACGCTCTTGATTGTTCTCGTTCAAAGTCCTCCTCCCCTTAATTGGACACTAATTGGTGTCTCGATCATAGGACACTAATCGGTGTCATGTCAAATTTATTTTTGACATAATGGTATTGGTTTTATTCTTCTGTCATCCATTTGATCAATGGATTAAGCTTAAGGTGAAGGTATGCAGCAATAAAAGAAAGGCTTGGATATGCTTCTATAAACGTTTAAATAACTTACTTCAAGTAACTGGAGGAAATGTGGAGTAAAAAAATAAGAAAGCAAAATAAAAAATACCAAGGGTTTATAAATCCTTGGTATTCCTATAATGCGCCAAGAGATTTGAATAATCCCAACCAACCATTCTATCAAAGCCTTCTATTGCGGCACACCGAAAACTTTCATTTTTTTAATTCTCCAAACTGAGCAAATGTGTTAACATATGCAATAAATGGATACAGAGAACGTCTTGATTATGAAAGGGGTTTGCATCATGAAGCAAAAAATTCCATCAGAGAATATTGCTATAAAAATAAATGATTGGTATTCGATGATACGCCGAAACCAAGTCACAGACGCAGAATTTATTAAAGCCGAAATTCAACAAGAGCTTGAAGAAATGGAAGAAAATCAAACAGTATTGTTGTATTACTCTTTAATTGATTTCCGCCACAATCTCATGTTAAAAGATATGAAGCCTAACGACGCAATAGACATTTCTGATTCATTATCGAGTATTGAAACCAAGAAAGAGGACATGCAAAACACCCAAGTTGATGAAATGATTCACTACTACTATTGGTTTTTTAAAGGGATGTACGAATTTAAGCAACATCATTTCAATACGGCCATAACCTGTTACAAAATCGCCGAAAAAAAATTGGCATCAGTTGACAGCGAAGAAGAAAAAGCCGAGTTTTATTATAAGCTATCGGAAATTTATTATCACCTTAGACAAAACTACATATCCATGAATTATGCCACAATGGCGCTCGATACATTCAAAGCCCATGAGACCTTGATAGAAAAAGAAATATATTGTTACTTCGTGATAGCCGGAAATCAAGTTGATACCATGAAATATAAAGACGCCTTAACAACCTTGCAATCCGCTTTACTTGAAGCCAGGAAAACGGATAATAACCACTTGATAGCGGCAGCTTATTTTAATCTGGGAAACTGTTATTTTTATTTGAAACAATTTTCTGAATCATACGAACATATACTGAAGTCTTTATCAATATTTAAAAAAGAAAATTCCCGACATATCCCTAAAGCTTTATTTCAACTCATGTATGTTTGTTTAAAACAAGAAAACGATACAGAGGCACTAAGCCTCTATGAACAAGGAATTGAACAAGCCAGGTCTATCAATGACAAATCCCATGAAGCCCAGCTTAACATATTGAGAAAAATCTATCTTGAACATGGCTCTGCAGAGGAGGATTTTAAATATCTTGAAGATAAAGGCCTGTATGCAGATGTTGAGGAATTGGCTTTTGACGCGGCAGAATATTATAATAAAATTGGTAAACTTGACGAATCAGTCCAATTTTACCGAAAAACGATTCAGGCAATGCATATGAATAAAAAGGGGAGTTGATTTTCATGAAAAACAAAATTCTACTCGGTATTGCTTTATTCTCTTTGGCCGCATTAACAACGATTTCGATTAAATTTGCTACCCCATCCGACTCTTACCAACTCGCCGGAAGAATGATTACATCATCAATTAATGAATTTCAAACCTCTGGCAGAATGATTACATCATCGATTAATGAATTTCAAACTTCTGGCAGAATGATTACATCATCGATTAATGAATTTCAAACTTCTGGCAGAATGATTACATCATCGATCAATGAATTTCAAACTTCTGAAAAAGCAATCACTTGAAAAAGCAGGCATATGCCTGCTTTTAAATGTTGTATAAAAAACTGAAGCTGAATGATAAATAAAATGGTAGAGCTAAGAAAAGCATTTAAGGCTGTTGCTTTTCTGATAAAGGAGCAAATAATTTCAAAGCATTTTATCACAATCATGTTGGTGTCACTGATCAAACGGAAGGCCTTTTTCCCCGAAATTAGGGATAAAACCTTCTCACCTTGTTTTATGATTACTGTCAACTTGACAGGGGCAGTTCAATAAAAGCAACTATTTTATTATTGTTTAACATCTTTATTTCTACCAATCAATAAGGTTACTACAACACTGGTTATACTGACTAAAGTTCCTGCAATAGAAACAAGAATCGTCAAAAAGCCATTGGGAATAAGAAATCCAATTGGAATTAGCACCATAAAAGTTAAAACTATAAAACATTGATATACTCCGGATATGATTCTTACAACCAAGTTGCCAAAAAAGGACATGGCTAATGGAGGGATGAATAGAAATACAACTATTCCAATCGATATCATTAAGATAATAGGCTCATCAAATGAAATGACATGATCTCCAACGGAATCTCTAGCTGCCGCTAGTACAACAAATATAGACATAATCAGTGTCAGAAAAACCAGAGAAAACCTTTTCAACATCGTTATGCTCCTTTTTTATAAATGTACCTAAAAACGGGTACCCTGCCTTTTTTCAATTTTCATCACCATTTTGTATTATTCAATGAAAGAATATGCAGTCAAATGGCAGCTATAAGTAATATTTATCACCACTTACCATTAAAACATAACATATACAGATTAGTAAATAACCGCATTATATTCCGAATAACCAGCGGCTTATCAGCTTAAACATAGAACATATCTTCTTCAAGAATAACCGTATTTTCCGTATAAAAAAATAATACCAAAGGTGGTTAACCCTTGGTATTATTCCCTCCACGGGGTTGCCCCCACAAGGCCCATAATAAAGTGGAAGCATATCATGGTTTATGAAAGCTTATTTTCATTGCATCTCTTTACATCAATTACACAAAATTTCATTATTTTTTATGAATTATGGAGTAAAAACGGATTATGTTTTTTTGTATTGAATTTAAATTTCCACCATAAAATATTATTTCCCATTTAACACAGCATTTCTTCAGTTAATGTCGAAAAAACAACTTATCTAGCGCATTATTAATTTCTTCCCTTGAAACATCTAAATCATCAAGTACCATTACATAAAAATAATAACTTCATAATTCTTAAATCTTTAAAAAATTCTTTATAAACAGGTTGGTTTTCTCCGTGAGCAATGAAATTTCTTGTTAACGGACAAGAAAATCTCTTAACTAAGATTTGATAAGTATGTAAAACCTACTTTAAATGATATTCTGAAATATGAAGAATTGGCTTGGGGAACTTTAGAAGGGCATATTGCCACCGCACTCCATAATACCGGAATAAAAAACAGTACCGCGCGTAACCTTGCCTATTTCATTACACAATGTACAAGATGGATATTGTAGGAAGGAACTCTAAGAATGAATAACGAAGAAATTGCTACACAATTAATGTTAATGAGAAATTCTATTACTTCTTTACACGAACACCTAGCACCTGACTTCAAAACAAGAGATTTAGTTCTCTTAAAACATGGTTTTACAGAAGAACAAATTTCAAAATTCTACAATTTTTTCACTTGATGTTGCTATGAAAAAATTAAACCTATCTAAAGAAGATTTCAGAGAAAAATTAGCCGAAATAAAAGGAATACCTCACTTTACGAATGAAGCAACTGAGGAAATATTTTTAGGGTACAAATCAGATGGAATACATGCAAAAATCATTAATAACGCATTAAAATAAAGCAGGCATATGCCTGCTTTAAAATTTATATCGGTTCAAATTCTATAACTTTGTTTCTTTCCCTTTATCCTCTTCATAATCCGGTGTTTTCCTATCAAGACCTAAACGATCGTTTCCCTCACTCCCAGGCAAATGATCTAAACAATGCCAAGGCCGTTCGCCTAGTAGAAACGACCTTTAACCATTACTAACGATTTTAATAATCATTTACCATACCCGAGGCATATATTGGAATTCCAACTAAAAGACCGTCGCATAACCATGGTTATAAAATTTCTCAAGGAACGATCAGCAGCAGCCCGTTAGCAGCCCCTGATTAAAGATGATCTGTTACCACACTGTTACGTTAGAACTTCCACTACTTTGATATCCCTCAGTCGCTAAGACTTGGTAAGACCAAATACTACCCAGATTCATTCCATGACTCTTCCATGCTTTAACATGATTGCTGAAAGTGATTTTAGAGTTGCTTCCGGTTGGTCTCTTCGACTGACGAACACTCCAGTACTGTGTAAAAGTACTGCTTGGGCCCTCAATGGAAGGTGCGTTATAACGTGTAGTTGTATATATGTCATATGTACCCCCATCACTTTTTACAGTACCTTTATACGTTCCAGTAGGTCTATAAGTACCCCATGAATCCACTACATAATATTCTATGAGAGGTGATCTCGTCCAACCATATAAAGTCAAATATCCATTGCCATTCGGCGCCCAAACTCCGGCATTATAGTTTATTGTCCTAGATGGCGAACCTGTAGTCCAACCTTTACCAACAACGAAATTTCCGGTATTAGACCAATTAACACTGTAATTCCCGCCAGACCCATTAACAGCGTTTACTATTCCGCCACCATCAGTCCAATTTTGCCAGTAGTCTGTGCTAGCTGCAGAGGCGGTTGCCGAAAACAAGCTAACACTCATTAAAGCTGCAGTTAATCCAACTAACAAATTCTTTTTAAACTTAAACATATGTTTCCTCCTATAATACAGCACTCGTATATATTTAAACTTTTTAATTACTAACGCCAAAGCTTTTGATCGTCCTTTTCAATATAATACCACGAATTCATGAGTGAATATCAAGAATATCTGTAATTTAATTACAAAGTCCTGAAAAATTGCATTATAAGTGGTCTTGTCACACCATAGCCTTATCCTTTTTCGTGAATCACAATTCTTGTTTCTAAACCTGATGAATTAATATCTGTAATTAATCCCCATTCGAACCATTTCGTATAAAAGAGATTTACATTAGAGATTGTGAAGTCATTGTAGCTGCCCCAGATGGTGCTCCTGACTTTGAAGCTGTAATGGAACGTTTCATGTCCAAAAAGTCAGTTCATAAGATTGTTTACTGTGTCTTCGATGTTATCTACAAAGACGGTCAGTCAATTGCCTCTAAGCCGCTCACTGTGCGTAAAACAGTTCTGAATTCACTTGAACTGAATCATCCTAATGTCTTTGTTATCGAAGGAATTCAAGGAAACGGACTAGCTTACTTTGCCTTGGCCAAAGAAAAAAATTTAGAGGGAATCGTGCTCAAGAAAGCTGACTCCCCTTATGAAATTAATAAACGTTCTCATTATTGGCTGAAAGTGATCAATTATGATTACACCGAAGTTCTTATTACCGGCATACCAAAAAGGATATAAAATTCCTTCTATCCTATCCCGATGGAACTGCGGCTGGGTTTATGGAATTCATGCCACATGCAGAACGAAGTAAGTTCCACTCTATGAAACTGAATCTGATGAATATGTATTTATTGAGCCTATTTTTTTATAAGAATCGCCAGTCGTTTCATAATAAGAGTAAATGATTCTTTTCTGATCATCTGAATAAAAGCCAAGTTGAATATATTTTCCTCCATCATATACCCGAATTAACGCATTTTCTCTCTCCATACCATCCGTATCAAGATCATATTGTTTATATTCTTTTTTCTCAAGGCTGATGACTTCATCAATATTATCATCATATTTATTGCCCCCGCAGGCAGCTAAGACTAAGGAAAATAAAAACGTATCTTAAGCCGTCCCCTCCCTTTTCAATCTTCATTATATATAAATTATCGCTGTTTTTTCGTATTCCACCATTCTCTTTAACCTGCACATCATCAGCCAACCCTTCATATTTACTTTTTTAATGTAGTTTGAACAATCAACGTTTAATTTGTTGTAACAGAATTCGCTGTAGCAGCGAGTTCCACGACATTTAAAAACAATTCACGGGATTCATCAACTTTTCTCGAATAGCTTTCCAATGAAAGCAATTCACTTTGTATGCTGACTGTATGCTTTTCATTGGTGCAGGAAGGAAAAGCATAATCCAATCCCTTTTCAGTTGTTAGCTTCTTTACATCCTCAAAACGTTTATCTACATCAGAATAATTAAACAGCGCTTCAAAAAGTGCCTTATTTTCCGAAGCGCTGTTTTTCTGTATTTTTTTTTGATTCAATTTTTTAATAGTTTCTTCTAAGTCCTGGTTTTTTTCCTTCAAATTTTCAATCTTTAAATCTTGCTGTCTATGTATGCAACAATCAAAGAACGGCTTGGACATGCTTCTATAAATACGACAATAGATGTTTACGGACACCTTTTCCCCAACAAACAAAGAGAAACTGCTGACCGTTTAGATGACTTACTTTAAGTAACTGGAGTAAATGTGGAGTAAAAAAATAAAAGAAATCAAAATAAAAAAACACCAAGGGCGTCAAAACCCTTGGTATCATTGATGCGGCCGAGAGGACTTGAACCTCCACGGGTTATTCACCCACTAGGCCCTCAACCTAGTAAAAAGATATCACCATTTACAAAAGCTTTTATTTATAGCATCCGTTTACTTTATTTACACTGATTTTGATCAAGTATCATGAATTCTGGGCACCAATTGGGCACCAAATTCAATGATAACTCAAGACATTGTTTTGTAGAAATCTGATCTAACAGAATAATCCTCTGAATAATCCCAGTAATATTCCCCATCTTGTGAATTACCAATTGGAAGAGGTTTAAACATCTCATTTAATGTAGGTCTAATCCACTGAGCTCTCATTATCCAATTTGTATTTTTGTAATCTTCACCACTTTTCGCTATGTATATCCAGACAACATCTTGTGACTTTTTATAACCATTTATTATAGTTTTACAAATAACTTTAATTTGTTCTATTTGCTGTGGCTTTTCCAACACCACCACCATTGAAAGACGTTTTGCAGCACCCGTGGATTCGTCCTTAGTATTAACAATAGTATATATATTTTCCTTAACATAGTTTCTGTATTTGTATTTTTCTCTTACATAATCCCCTACTGACGGTAATTCAGGGTATATAAAAGCTTTATTTATCCCTATATTATCTAACTCTTGTTTAACTACTTTTTTATATTCATATGGGATTCGGATTTTAACCTTAATGTCACTTACTAAAGGCATAATATTTTGTCCTAGCGTACCATTAGGAGACATTTCGTTACAACAAATAGCGAATGTGCCTTTTTGATTTGTGATTCGAATATTTGTTTTATCTTCATTTTGACTATATTTTATAAACGCTGGTTTTGTTGAATAATGAGTTATTTCAGGAATGGTAATGATTTCGCCATAATGTTCTTCAAATTTTTTCTGTATAAAAGAGAAGGTATAATCATTAATTTTAGCTAACAATGAAAGTAGGCGTACATGTTTACAATCTTTCAATTCACCATTTTTATTAAAAATATAAACGATACCATCATTTTCATCATCAACATTCTCTACTGCAAAAAATAAGGCTATAAGTGGATTTACAGTCATGTCAATTAAACGAGTAGGAATATTATAATGTTGCATTTTAGCCAAATAATCAATAGGTTCATGAATGTGTTCGAATTCTTTTGGCATTATTAAAACTGACTCGTTGAAAATTTTATCTTCATTTAATACATATCCCTTATCTCTCGAAATACTTGAATTGATATCAGTATAATGAGATAGTTGACCTCTATAATATGTTTCTCCTGTTGAATGTTTTTGCACCATCTCTTTAAATTGTGACAAATTATTAACCTGTTCCATGTCTATTGATCGGGTTAACCCCCTAA
>NZ_LECW02000005.1 GCF_001042475.2 Bacillus glycinifermentans | reverse complement strand
TGCGGTCGAGCTCCATATTGACGAAGTTAGCAACGTTTTCACCAACAACCCAAGTGGGCCTAAGTTCTTTGATGATCCTAAACATTTCAGGCCAGAGGTCGCGGTCATCTTCCTTGCCTTTTCGCTTCCCGGCAATACTGTAAGGCTGGCAAGGGAATCCTCCGGAAATAATGTCAACTGTTCCACCTGGTTCGATCACTCCTTTTTCCTCTAAAAGCTGTCTATTCAAGGTGCACACATCGTCAAAAATGGGAACACCGGGGAAATTCTTCTGTAATACCTTTTGGCAAAATGGCTCTCTCTCGCAAAAAGCCACGGTTTCGATGCCGGCCCATTCGGCAGCTAGCGCAATTCCGCCTATACCCGCGAACAATTCAATGCTTTTCATCCGTTTACCCTCCTATCAGCTGCGGCAGGATCACGATTGCCGAGAACAGACCGGCAACCCCAAGTATCGGCAGCAGAAAAGATTGTTTCGGAGCATAGACGACGTTGCCCTTTATCGCCAGCACGTCCATTCGTTCAACGAGAGATTTCACGTGTTCCGGGTGTAGCGCGTACTTCTCAGCCAGCTCGTCAATGGTCATCATGTTGTCCCGTTGTGCCTTGATAGTATGGAGTAAAGAAGATTGTAAAAGTGTCATTCCTGCATCGCCTCTTCCAGTAATCTTAAATCATCGGAATCCATCGCAAGAGTTTGGTTACCACAAAAAGGGCAATAAATTTCAGACGTATAGGCAGGACTTTCTAAAAATGTCCTTTCCTCGCATTCGTCGCAATAGTATCCGAATAATGTTCCATTCACTTTTGGCATTTGGCCGCCGCCTCCTTAATGACATAACCCTTTAAAATCGCTTGATTCAAGTCATACACCGATAGACTATTCAACGGTTCGAATAAATCCTCCCACGGTTCAGCGTCGCCTGATTTGATAAATAAATGCTGTACAACGAACACTATTCTTGCATACTCCGCCGGGCCATTATGCTGTTTCACTTCTTCGCTAGGTGCACTATGAGCGATTTTTAAATAAAACTTCATTCCTTCCTCAATCGCCCGCGCCCGGTCATCCGAACGGCTCCCATGGGTGTAATGGGTATGTTAAGAGTGATCATTTTTCTGTTCCCCCTATCCTGACGATTACCGTAAAGGGCAGGAACGTAAATCTAATAAGTTTCATGCCGCCGACCGAATGTATTTCAAAACCGATATTCCAATTCAAGAGTACGAATCCCCAAAATATTCGTGGCATCACTCCGCCGCCTTTAATAGATCAGGATTTTCGTAGATATTGCCGATGACTTCGATTTCTCTCATGGATGCGTTCATTATCCAAGTGCCTTGATCGTCTCCCATATCGAATACAAACGCCCCAAGAGAATCTTTAAACTTGACCACTGCTTTCATAATCTTGTTTTCGTAATAGACAGACTTGAACTTCACGACATCCCCCTCGTAAATCTCGCGGCCAGTATCGTCCTTTAATCCGGTGTATTGCCCAATTGATTCCCACTCTACCGGTACATGACCGTTATAAGGCGTACTGATATAAGCTAATTTGTCATCATGGTTTAAGTCGATGCCGCCATAAAACCATTTAATATCGCCATAATCCTCAATGGGTTTACCTCTAAATTTAATCTCTCTCATTTTGTAGCCTCCAATAGATCAGGATTTCGATATACATCGCCGATGACTTCATAATCTTCTTCGCAGTAATTTATATCCCCGATCCAGCAAATACCTTTCCCGTTTTCTTCAGCTGTATAATCTGAATAATAACGACTATTAATATTCTCCAAAGTAAATGATCCATCCCGAAATCCGACTGAAGCAGTAAAGTGTTCTTCTATTTCGTTTCCATCAAAGAACCAGTGAACACAATGAATAATATCCCCCTCGTAAATCTCCCGGCCGTTTTTGTCTTTTAATCCGGTGTATAAATCCCGGCTGATCAATTCATATTCATCGGAAAACGCTGGAGACAGCTCGGCGGCCGCCCTTGCTTCTAATTGCGCGATGTTATACCATTTCATTTCAATGTTGCCGCTGGCTTTATGTCTGAATACATAACGAATCTTGATATTATCCATCCTGTTCCTCCCTCGCAGGGAAAGCCCCTGCTCATTAGTCGACTTTGTAACCAATCTCATAATCTACACGTTTAAAACTTCCGTTTATCGTTTGAATAATAGATTTTCCATGCTCTGGGGCATCCATGATGTGGGCCGCTCCTTGCTTCCCATCTAACACGATGACACGGACCTTCCCCGACTCAATAGATTCTGTGAAGCTTAAATCATCGTTTAAATTTATTCGCTCTGGTTTGTACACTAGGCAGCCCCCTTATGCTATGATAGAAGTACCAGTTCATATCAGAGCACTGAGGCCGCGCGCTTCGGTGCTTTTTTAATACTGTTCAGGTTGCCATTTTTCCATTGTGAAAGCTGGCGACGGTTTCAGGTGTTCCCGGTAGATAATCGGGTTCTTTTTGACGTATTCCGCCAGCTGCTCGGGCGTCATCTTCCATTCGTGAACCGGTCCGGGTTTATACGGGTTATTGTTTTCTTGCATCATAACGACCTCCTGAATTGATTTTCGGTATTTCCGAGCCGCCGAGCTTCTTACAATCTGCGCCCATCCGGCTGGAACATTGTTTATAAAGCGAACAGCGTGTCATACAGACCATGAGCTTATCTTCTTCGCGAACCCACAACGGCCGATCGTCTGCGATTATTACGCTTTGCAGTGGATTTCTCCGCCTTTCCTTTTGTTTTTTTCAGCTTGTCTATTTCGATAAAGCCGAACGATTCATCATAGACGAGCACTTTAAGGGGTGTATCGTATCGGCGTTCATACAGCTTGCGCTTGATTTTAAAGCTTTCCGTCGCAACGCCCTTGATGTCGATTATCTCGATGCTGCCGTCCAAGTTATGAACTTCAAAATCTGCGACATACTCAATCTTCCGAAAAGTTTTTCCGTTCTTTATGAATGCTTCTTGCAACAGGAATCGAGGCTGAAGCTTAAAGTCTTTGATCTGATCCGCCTGCTTGAGCCATTTAAGTTGTAAGTAATACTTGGCTTCGGCTTTGCTGTCGAATTTGATACCGTCAACGTATGTTTTCTTGGCGTTGAATTTATTTGCTCGCATGCCCCTTACCTCCCGTCATCTTGTAACCATTGTTGAATCTGTTTTTCTCTGTATCCGGCCAGCAGCAGGATCGACAGCAAGGCCGGCACCGCTCTAAGCACTCTGAATCAGCTCCATTTGTTTGATTTTTTCTTCAAGAACCCGGATGACCGGGGTTAGATCCTGCCCTTTACCCGGTTGCTTTGGCGTTACCTCAAAAACTCCCGGCATTAATTGATTGACTTGAACGTTTGTCATGTTTGATCTCCTTTATTCAAAAAGTGACTGCAAAAGCTGTTCGTTTTCCTGTTGTGCAATCTTACTTCTGATCTTTTCATCTGGCATTCTAACAGGGAAAGCAAGCTTTTCAACCCTACTGCTGATACGGCCGTCTGGATATTTCAAGTCCAGTTCATTGATAGCCAAGTTACTGGTAAAGATCGTTGGCTTTTTATTTTGCAGCCTAAAATCTAAGATTCGTGTAAACGTTTCTTCAATCCAACCTTTTACGTTTTCAACACCGATATCATCAAAAATAGCCAAGTCTGCTGTCTTTGCCGCTTCTATAATTTCAGATGTTTTTATCTTCGAACCCTCTTCAAACGTCTTTTTAATTTCTCCGATCAGGTCAGCTGTTGAGGAATAAATAATTTTTAATGGTGTATCTGGTTTGTCGTGCATTTTAATAATGGCCTTCATAATGCTTGCGGCAAGCCTTGTCTTTCCGCTGCCCTTTTCCTTACTGTAAAAATAGAGTCCTTTTCCTTGATCTCGCATCTGTTCAAATTTCAAAACATAGTTTTTTGAAATCCGTTTTGCGTTGGCCGCACGCTCTTTTGATATGTCTTGTTCATAGACATCGATTTCAAATGAATTTAAGGTTACGTCTTTAAATTCTTCAGGCAACCGAGCGCCTAACAGCTTTTTTTCTAACAGTTTGACGGCCTTGCAAGGGCATTCTTTCATGAACTCTCTATTTTCTTGATGATCCTTTATCCAGATAAGACCGGAGCCATCACACTGCTTATAAATGCAGTTTTCCTCAGAAATCACAGTGAGTGTCTCGTATCTTTCCGGATAGGCCCTTTTCTCTTGCAAGTGCTTCGAGTCTCTCAACCTCTTGGCTAGATCCGGATTGGATTTTTCCAACTGCTTTAGGGTAAGTGCTAAACTGTTCATCGTTTCGTTTCCCTCCCCGGTTCATCAATTTCATGAGGCCTTGCCGTGCTTTATGGTCGTCTGTGTTTCGAAGAATTCCGAGTGTATACTTTTCTCGTTTGTCGTCATAATGCTCTGCATGCGTCCACATTGCATAATGTAGTTGATCAACGCTGTATTTACTCATTTTTTCAAGGTGATTCGCCAAAAGCTTGGCCGATATTTTGCAATGACTTCGGGTTAGACGGATGCAGTCGAGATATTTAACCAATATGCCTTTTTTCACTCCTTCAGGAAGTGCGCCCATTTTGATTATCATGTCTGCGAATTTATCGATCTCTTTCTCGCTTGAAAGGTTCATATTTTTCAGTTCCGCTGCTTCTAGTGCATCTTTCAATGTGTCTTCGTCACTGACACTCTGTTTTTTCAAGTGTTCAGCATATTCAGGAATGTTTTTGAATTTACCTTGTTCCTGCATGTCCTCACCCTTTCCCTGATGTTCCGTTAACTCTCCGGATTCCTCCGGTGCCGGGGCTTTTTTCTTTCCGTAATTCTTTGTATTTTGAAGTTTTTCGTAATTCAAGATGGTAACGATCAGCCCTCTGTTTTGCTTTAGCCGTCGGGTTTTGATGAAGCCCGCCTCTTCTAATTTCTTGAGCGAATAACGGACCTTTTTTACATCAATGGAGGCATCTCTTGCTAACTCCGTCACGTTTATCAAAGCTTCGCCAGTTTTTAAAGATCCAAACGGAGCGAAAGCAGCTTCCTCAAGTAAGCACATGTATAGTATTTTTTCGCGCCTGTTTTTAAATACACGAGCAGGTGCAACTACATAACCCCAGCCTTCCATATCCATATACACTCACCTACTTCCTTTCACACAGCGCTGTCATTCCGCTGATTCGGACTAATTTCAAGCCCGGTTCATTTGTCTTTAAGTAGCTTTCAACGTAGGAACGGAACAGCTTTGCGCGATTCGGTGCCCCTTCTGATATCCACTTGAAACAGAAGGGGATCGGAACCTTAATCAAATGGGAGTTCATCTTCGCTCATATCTACAGGCTTGCCGTCAAAAGGATCGACGTCCTGCACACTCGGTTTTTCTTCTTGAATTGGTTCCGGTTCAGGATCATTAATAACTGGGCCAGTCCCGCTCGGGAGAACAAATTCGTCATCATAGACTGACTGCGCTTCTGCTGTTATATCCTTCCGGACCGTTTCGTCTTGAGCAACTTGTGATTGAATCTCAATACTGATCGGCAGGTACTTCCACATGCGACGAATTACAGTTTTCTTTGCCATTTCTTCATAATCGGTTTGCCATGGGCCGTTATCTTTCGATTTACTCCGTTTCCGCACGTTTTCAACATCCTGCTTACTGAACACCTCGAATTGATATCCTCCGTCTTTAAAATGGGCAACAGCATAAACATGGGTCATTTCCCCTCTATGACCTGTAGCCGGTTTATGGATCAACTTAGGATGCAGCCCCAATTCATAGACAAATTCATCCGCTTCATGGACAGTGTGAGCGTATATGCTTTCGATATGTCCCGACCGTCTGGCAAGATCAATCATGCCTTTATAGCCGATAATGAATTGAACATCTTTTACCCATTGATCAGGCGCTCCATTTTTGCCTTTGATTTTTCTGTTGAATGGAACAAAGTAACAGTGTCCAATTAATCCCGGTTCAAGTCCTAACTGTGCTGATTGCATTACCGCGCCAAGTAATGAAGCTGGCGAACACTCTTGCAAAGCCGGATTGGTCCTTATAGTGGTTAATGCAATACGTGTGATTCGTTCCGGCGTAATATGTTCCGGCAAAGCTTTTTGAAGCTCCGGCTTCATGTCTTCCAAATAATCCGCAATTGTTCTGGGTTTCTCCGATTTTTGAACAGCGTTAGCTTTATTTGCTAGTTGGTTCCGAATATCTGCATTTTTAGCCATTTGCTTTAATCTCCTTTACTTGGAATCTTCTATGAGACTTAGGCTTACTGAATTTTGCAAAGAGTTCAGGGTGCTCGGCAGCAAACGCTTTTGTATCAAACCGGTTTGCCGTTACTGTTTTCCAAGTCACGCGAGTATTGCCGGCATTCCCGATTTCATACTCTCCCAGCATCCCCTTTAGCTGGTTTTCTGCTTCTCTTAGTTTTACTTCCGCTTCTTTGACTTCTTCCTTGGCTTTTTTATAGCTCTCAATTTGTTCATTCGCTGCTAATGGAAGCTCTTTCTCATCCTCGAGACCAACAGGGTACATATGAGTTAAAAGCTCCGTGGAAGCCTCAGAACCATCAAACATTGGTGGGATCTCATTCATGACATGGTTTTCCCAAAATTCCTTTTCAATCTGAATGAGATACGCGATCAACTCTTCGTCACGATCCACCTTTTTATAAACGAATTTGTTCCCGCCTATTAGAACCGCAATCCACCATGCTTTAAAGCCTGTAACGGCCATATAATGCTGGCATTGGACCAGATAAGCATCCGGTACTTCCTCGCCGTTCCATTCGTCCTTGAGGTGTTCTGACGCCGTTTTACACTCAAGACCTGCCTGCTCACCAACAATGAGCCTGTCCACATTGGCAAGCATAAATGGATAATTTGGATGTTGGAGAATAGCCTTACGGCGTCTCACTTTTTTGCCCGTCCGCTTCGAAAACTCCCGGGCAACCGTTTCCTCATGGATATGGCCCCAGTATGCCGCCTCACTTGATGAATCCTCCTTCGGTGCTTGTCCGATCTTGTCTAAATAAACGGAAACTGGTGTTTTCCACTTACTCAACCCGGCAATGGCCGCGGCATCCGAACCGCCGATACCCGCCCTCCTTGCTTCAAGCCATTGTTCCTCCGTCATGTTTTCAGTTGGCTTGTATACTCGTGCCAGCATCAGAGAGCTCCCACCTTTCTTTGGTGAGCTTCCGTCCCAAGCTGTTGCCATTCCCGATACGCGTCCATAGATGGGAAACTGAAATACGTCCTGCCGTTTTTGTCGATCACGATAGAGCCGTTGACCTTATAAAGCCTCTGCTGATCTTCACGTCTGTTGCTGAATGGTGCTGTAATTGTCTTTGCCATATTTCAAACCTCCATTGTCTTTTATGGGGTGATTTGGTATAATAAGAGAAATGATACTTTCCCAATCAATCAATTTGAGTCCACTCTGCCAAGTGGGCTTTTTTTATTCCTCATCATCTTCCTGCTCTTCCTCGTCCTCATACCTCAAATACTCTTTTGGGTAGCCGAAACGGTTAATTTCTGTGATCATTGGGTGCTCGATGTTCATTTGAAACAACTCCTCATCGTAATTTCTTCAAGGTGTCTTCCAATATAGAAATAACCTCGTTATATCCCTCTTGTAGTTCTTCGAGATTATCCGAACTTGATAATCGATCCGCTTTCTCGATAGCCTCTTCAATTCCGCTTGCTGCCTCGTCACGGAAATCCTCAACCGCATCTAAAGCCGCTTTCAAGTCATATACATTAGCCATTTTTCAACCCTCTTTCTCTGAATTTTTTAAAACGCTGATCCCATATAAGATGCAGTTCAGGATAGTTTCGGATTCTCGCGCACCATGCACGCACTTCTAACGCTGTCGCCGGCTTATGAACGTAATGGAGTATCATCTTAAACACCTGCTAACCACAGTTACATTAAGTTCTCTTTTTCTCATTTTTAAAGCTGTTTCATACAATCGTGCTTTGTTTGCCATTCTGTTTAAATCCTCAGCTAAAACCTTGATGGTTCCCGCCATACTAATTGCTTCCTCAAAATCCCCATCACTCAATGCTTCTGAAAGCATGCCAGACAAATCTTCCACTGATTCCATTTTTCTTTTAGCCGCCTCAATATCTGTTTTTAGAAAATGATTGATTTTCACCTTATACCGCCTGCCTTTCTTCTTTTCTTGCCATTGCCACATGATCGACTAACGCCTTTCGCGTCCATCTGTCGGCAACCTCTTGAATTTTTAGACCGTGATTCCGGGCTAATGAGTAGATCAGCGTTTTATTGGCCGGGATCAGATCGAAAATTTGTTTTATCTCGTTTATCGGTAATTCCGCAGCTCGTCCGGGTCGTTCCCGAGCTAACCACTTCCCGAGGTTTTCAGTCGCTTGCAGCGCCTCTTTTAATTGGTGAATCATATTGATCACTGCCGTGCTGGCGCTTTCGTTCAATGCCGGATCTATCGGGGCCGCCGCCGTCGGGTGCAGCCGGAAAAGGTAATGCACAAGATCGATATGCTCGTACGCTTCGCACGCCTCAAACCACTTTATACAAAGCTGTGGTGTCAAAGTGATCAAACCATTTTCGACATCTGAAATATACTGTTGTCCTTTTCCTCCAAGTAATCTCCCTAACTGAAATTGATTGAATCCGTATCGTTTTCGGATTTCACGCATAATTGAGGGCAAATTATCCAGATTATACGGGTTGTTCTCCATACGTTCGCCTCCTGTTTCACGGTAATTTATTTGGTAAAATTTATTAATGAGGGTACTCGACAGGTTTTAGGAAACCTTTCGAGGCACCCAATTTTCGATATAGTTGATCGCGGTTAACAGCTCCTTACGCTTCACATCTTTATAGCTTGGAACCCCGAATCGGTCTTTAATTTCACGATGTAATTCCTTGAAAAGCCTCCCCGCTTCTTTCTTGTCATCTGTGAAAGAATAGACTCGTCGAGCTATGCCTTTTTGAAGCCTGCGCTGTTCTCCGTGATCAAGTGTGATTTGCTCGTCCACTTTTTCGCTAAGTTCGAGCAACTTATTTTCATGTTTGTTCAGGGCTTTTTGCATTTCGTCCTGACGCTTTGCAGTTTCTAAAGTGAGTTCAAGAGATACGATGCGCTGCTCTCTTTCAGATAAAATTTTCGGGCTGCCGTATTGGCCTGTTTTTCTGATTGTTGGGATGACTTCAATAGCAAGCCAGTCCTGAAATTGTTCAGCAACTTCGTTCGAGGCTTTAAAAGCCAATTTGTAAACCAATGGTTCAGGGATGAAATCGCCTTTCGCCACAAGTGGCGAATTTTTAGGGAGATAGCTATTCACTCGATTCCATCTGACGTATTTAACGCCGTTTTTAACATCAACAATTCCTAATGATCTCGCGACCTGTTCCACATCGAAAAGAATTTGATCATTTTCGATTTTTGCAGCAACTTCGAACAGCTCATTTTTGAACGTTTGTAATTGATTCATGCTATAACCTCCTTGCAGCTTGTCCATCAAAAAAGGGTGAAGCAAAAATGTTTCAAGCGTTGAGTTTTAATTCTTTATCTGTTGTAAAGTACGGTTCGAGGGCTTTACGGAAGCATTCTTCCCGGTCCATCGTGCCGTATACTTCTTTGCCGACCTTGAGGATCGTTTGCTTTTTCTTTTTTTCTTTCGCCATCGCGATCACCTCACGTCAGTGTATTCGTGTTGGACAGTTGGACTGACCATGGTTCTATGCAGTGTTTTTACCACTACTCGAATCGCGTACTTGATCATCAAAAAAAAGAGTCCAATCAAAATCAAGGACATCAGCTATAGCTTTTGCTGTCGGGACAGATGCATTACGCTCGCCCTGTTCAATAGAGGCATAGGTCGTCCGTGCAATATTCGCTTTACTAGCTACATCTTTTTGAGTTAATCCTTTTCTTAAACGCTGATGTTTTAGCCATGTTTGTTGCTTGGTTTTAGTGGCCAATTTCTTCACCTCCACTACGCATTTCGTGTCGTTGCTTATAATATACTACGCATTTTGAGTCTTGTAAACCCCTTTTTTTAAAAAAATACTCTTTTTGAGTCATCACTTACGATACGCTAAATGTGTAGTTATAATGGTCTGTAGTGTTACAATTTCTGTGAGGCGATAAATTATGAATTTTCCAACCAAATTAAAAAAATTACGGGAAGAAAAAAAGTTAAAGCAACAAGATGTTGCTGATAAATTAGGTATAGCCCGCACCACATATGCATCATACGAGCAAGGAAAAAGGGAACCTGATCATGCTACGTTGGTGAAAATAGCCGACTTTTTCGGAGTCTCCTTGGATTTCCTTTTGAGAGATGAAAACGAAGACTTTCAAGATAAAATTTTTGAAGACGAAGCAAAGAGAATTTTAAAGGATCCCAAAACCTTCCTCGCTGCCCGTGACGGAGAGATTACACCGGAGATTTTAGATGCTGCCCTCGAAATCATCACGGAGCAACTTAAAGAAGGTCGGAAAAAGAAATCTGATTGAGTGAAGAACGACTCCTTATATATATTATTTAGTTATTCTTTAGTTATTTAGTTATCTATAGAAGTTTCCCAAAAAAGACGAATGGAAACTAATTCAAGTCTATCCGTTTCCCGATGTAAAAATATACAAGCCTTTCGGCCCTTGTGTATCAAGGGATTTGAGGGGTGTTCGTTTCCCAATGGAGTTCTCTCTGTTTCCCAATGGATTACTAAAGGAGTACCAAAAATTTTGGCGTTTTCGAGTCTAAAAAAGAGGTGAAAACGATGGAAGACAAAAAACTGGATATGATTCTGAATGCCATAACAGAATTCAGAACGGACTTCGATTCCTTCAAACAGGACACAAGTTCCAAGTTGAATGTCATCAATGAGAAAATCGATAAACTAAATGAAAAGGTCGACGCACAGCATGCTGAGAACATCAATTCAGATAATCTCCTTCTTGAAGAAATCAGCTCCCTTAAAGAAGGCGTCATCTTTGTTAATCGCAAGGTAGCCGATGCAGAATTCGAGATTCATACACTAAAAGCCCGCAAACAACAGTGAATATTTTGACATTTTTGTAATATAATGTTGAAATTTTGAGTTTTTTAGCCTATTATAAAAGACGTACATATATATGAACTGGGGGGCTTTATTTTGAAGAAATTTTTAGTCTTATTTTTATCTCTTGGTCTTGCTCTGGCCTTAGCTGCCTGCGGATCAACAGATGACGTATCAACAGGGGCAGACATTTCCAAAGACAAGAAGACAGAAGAAAAGAAAGATGACGGGTCTAAAAAAGTTGATGCAAGCAAACAAAAAACAGAAGCTTTAGGAATGAAGATCAACCTAGGCGATGTTAAAATTATGAAAGATAAAGTTAATGTAGGAATCAACATTGAAAACACTACAAAAAAACAGCTACACTTCTATCCTGACCAAGGTAAAGCAGTAGTGGGTGACATGCAGTTAGACGCTAATATGTTCTTAACCGACGGTCAAGTAGGTGGAGACGTCGAAGGCGGCGTAAAACAAGATGGCGTACTTGAATTTACTGTACCTGAAGGTAAAGAAATCGATGTTAACAGCGTGAAAGAGGTTAAACTAAAATTCGGTGATGTTACTACTGAAGACTTTATGAAAAATAAAGACGTATCATTCACTGTTCCTGTGAAGTAATTGATACATAAGAAAATCCCTATTTGCAGGGATTTTCTTATGTATAAAAAACAGAACATATATTCCTATTAATCATTGACATTTAAGGGGGAATTCATCTTGGTGTATACCAACAGTCATTTAGAAGATTGGATTGAAAACTTGTATAAAAGAATCAACATCACAACACCCGAGCAAATTAATTTCGAGCTCATCGCCGAGCTGTTAGGAATCAGAGTTTATTTCAAACCATCTCCGTCTTTTTCCTTTAAATACAATGATGTGTATACGATTTCATTAGATAGTCGGAAAATCCGCTGTGAGCAGTGGGATGACTTTGCACACGAATTGTGCCACCTCTTCAGACATGAAGGAGACAAAAAAACAATGCCAAAGTTCTGGTCAGATTATCAGGAGGGACAAGCAAATTACTTCTCATATCACTTTTGTATCCCCACTTTTATGCTGCATACAATAAAAATTACTCATAACCCATTTTTTGATGTCCGCTTCATTGCCAACACCTTCAAAGTCTCTGAACCTTTCGCAAAGACCCGCCTGAATATGTACTTCAGCAAAACCCGCCTAATTATATAATCAAAAAAAGAGCCTTTAAAGGCTCAATCATGGATTAATCGTTTGCCGTAGGTACGCATAACATTGGAAATGTGATTACGAACAGTTTTTTCACTTATAAAGAGCTCGCTTGCGATTTCCTTTGTTGTCTTGTCTTGAACGAGCAGTTCGAACACTTCTCTTTCTCTCTTTGTTAGCAGCGGCTTTGATTGAAACTCTTTCTCCTTCAAGTATTGTAACCCTCCTTGCTAGGTGAGAGCTGATCTGAAACGAATGGGTTTCGATATAGTCGTGATATCATATGAAACATCCCTGAAGTCGGTGACGTTTCCGAAGGAGAAAAGGGTAACCGCTAACACCTATTTTTCGTTTTGATGAAAAACGGCGGGGCAAATCGCCATTTTTAAGGAAAGTACTTCAAAATCCAGGAAATGACCCGCCACCTTTTTGTAATATACGCGTGTTTTTTCTTTTTTCGGACAGCCTTGATAATTTGTGCAGCTGCTTTTTCAGGAGAAGCCGCCCAAAACAGCCTCTCCCCTTTGGCAAGCGCGGTGTTGACGAAGCCGGGCTGAATTTCGGTTACGGCGATGTCAGCATCCGTGCTTTTCATTTTTCGTCTCAGGCCCTTTACATAATTTGAAACGAAAGCTTTTGAAGCGCTGTATAAGGCGGCTGATCCGCTTCCCCGTAATGCGGCAATCGATGAGATGCCGACAAGATGGCCGCGACCGTTTTGGACGAAATGATCGAGAAACAGATTTGCACAAACGACAAACCCTGATACATTCACATCAATCGTTTCTGTTTGCTTTTTCCGGTCCAGTTCGCTTTCGGTATAGCCGACACCGGAACAAATGAAGACGGCGTCCACCTGTCCCATCTCATCAATCAGATCCTTTAAGAGTATATTCGCCCGTTCAGCGTCGGCAACGTCAATTTTTTTGATATATGAAGGATTGGGAAGTTCCTTCTGAAGTTTTTTGAGCAGTTCTACCCGCCTTGCAGCAAGCCCGACGGTAACACCGCTCTCTGACAGCTGTTTGGCGAGCGCTCTTCCGATTCCGGAACTTGCGCCGATCACCGCTGCTTTCTTCATCTCTTTTCTCCTTCCATATTATTTCTCAGGAAATGAACCTGACAATTTCATTTTTTGTTCTTCTGTCCAGCTTTCGGGTTTCCCCGTATCCCTTCCAATTTGAACCATGACGGCTGTTCCAGTAAAACAAGGGACCCCCGCTTCGTTTTCTGCCAGGTAATGGAGCGTGAGCGACGTTTGTCCGAGAGCTGCCGTTTTGACGCCGATGTTTACGTTCTCATGGAGCATGACTTGCCTAAGGTAGTCGCACTGCTGGCTTGCAACGACAGGAATCGTCCGGCTGACTGTTAAGTTATCCATCGCCTGAAGATGTTTGAAATAAGAAATTCTCGCTTCTTCAAAATAGATGAACGGCGTCACATTGTTCATATGGCCGAACATATCCGTTTCCGAAAAACGGACAGACACCTTTTCAAAAAAGGAAAACGACTTGCGCCATTTGTCGAATGACCCCTCAATATATGCAGGCAATTTCAATGTATTCATCCCCTTATATCATGAAAACACCTCTTCAAAACTGAAGAGGTGCGTTTTCATTATTCCGTGTTGTCGCTTCCGAAGAAGTTCTTAAACGCTTGAACGGTTGTATCCCTGTTTAATGCAGCGATCGACGTTGTGAGAGGGATTCCTTTCGGACATGCCTGCACGCAGTTTTGCGAGTTTCCGCAGTTGGCAAGGCCGCCGTCTCCCATAATTGCTTCAAGCCGCTCCGATTTGTTCATCGCTCCTGTCGGATGGGCGTTAAACAGCCGGACTTGCGAAAGCGGGGCAGGCCCCATGAAGCTTGATTTATCATTAACGTTCGGGCAAGCTTGAAGGCAGACGCCGCATGTCATGCATTTTGACAGCTCGTACGCCCACTGCCGTCTTTTTTCCGGCATTCTCGGTCCAGGCCCGAGATCGTATGTGCCGTCGATCGGTACCCATGCTTTGACCTTCTTCAATGAATCAAACATCCGGCTCCGGTCGACTTGAAGGTCTCTGACAACCGGGAATGTTTTCATCGGCTCAAGGCGGATCGGCTGTTCGAGCTGATCGATCAGCGCTGTACACGATTGTCGCGGTCTTCCGTTGATCACCATGGAGCAGGCGCCGCACACTTCTTCGAGGCAGTTCATATCCCAGGCGACGGGCGTCGTTTTTTCTCCTTTTGCGTTAACCGGATTTCTTCTGATTTCCATTAAAGCGGAAATGACGTTCATGTTCGGACGGTAAGCAATTTCAAACTCTTCCTGGTAAGAACCGGATTCTGCTGTATCCTGACGAGTGATGATAAACCTGATTGTCTTATTTTCACTCATGATTTCGCCACCTTTTTCTTCGTGTAATCCCGTTTACGCGGTGTGATTAATGAAACGTCGACATCCTCATAATGGAATTTCGGGGCTTCAAAATCGCCGACATGTTTCGCCATTGTCGTTTTCAGCCATTCCTCGTCATTTCGGTCAGGGAAATCCGGTTTATAATGGGCGCCGCGGCTTTCGTTCCGGTTGTATGCGCCGATCGTGATCACCCTTGCCAGCTGCAGCATGTTTCTCAGCTGACGCGTGAATGCGGCCCCTTGGTTGCTCCATCTCGCTGTATCGTTAATATTGATGTTGCGGTAACGTTCCATAAGCTCCTGGATTTTTTCGTCGGTTTTCAGTAGCATGTCGTTGTGCCGAACAACCGTCACGTTGTCCGTCATCCATTCGCCGAGCTCTTTGTGAAGGACGTAAGCATTTTCATTGCCGTCCATCTTCATGATGTCCGCCCATTTTTCTTCTTCTTTTCTGATATATGAATCATAAAGTGATGAAGATAAATCTTCTGCGGATGTTTCAAGCCCCTGGATGTATTCAACCGCTTTCGGCCCGGCTACCATGCCGCCGTAGATCGCAGACAAGAGCGAGTTCGCGCCGAGGCGGTTTCCGCCGTGCATCGAGTAATCGCACTCTCCTGCGGCAAACAGTCCAGGAATGTTTGTCATTTGGTCGTAGTTGACCCAAAGTCCGCCCATTGAGTAATGAACCGCAGGGAAAATTTTCATAGGCAGCTTGCGAGGGTCATCCCCCATGAATTTTTCATAGATCTCGATAATTCCGCCAAGCTTGATGTCAAGCTCTTTCGGATCTTTATGGGAAAGATCGAGGTACACCATGTTTTCGCCGTTGATTCCGAGCTTTTGTCTGACACAGACATCAAAAATTTCGCGTGTCGCAATATCGCGCGGTACGAGGTTTCCGTATGCCGGATACTTTTCCTCAAGAAAGTACCAAGGTTTTCCGTCCTTATAGGTCCAGACCCGTCCGCCTTCACCGCGGGCCGATTCGCTCATCAGCCGCAGCTTGTCATCTCCCGGGATGGCCGTCGGGTGAATCTGGATGAATTCTCCGTTTGCGTAATATGCGCCCTGCTGGTAGACGATCGAAGCCGCCGATCCTGTATTGATCATGGAGTTTGTCGATTTTCCGAAGATGATCCCGGGTCCGCCGGTCGCCATGATGACCGCGTCAGAACGGAACGATTCGATTTCCATCGTCGTTAAGTTTTGCGCGACGATCCCCCTGCATGTTCTCTCGTCATCAAGTACGGCGCCGAGGAATTCCCAGCCTTCGTATTTTGAAACAAGTCCTTCGACCTCAAAACGGCGAACCTGCTCATCGAGCGCATACAGAAGCTGCTGACCCGTCGTTGCTCCGGCATATGCCGTTCTGTGATGCTGCGTTCCCCCGAAGCGCCGGAAGTCAAGGAGCCCTTCCGGTGTTCTGTTGAACATGACCCCCATCCTGTCGAGCAGGTGAATGATCGACGGCGCAGCTTCGCACATCGCTTTAACCGGCGGCTGGTTGGCCAAAAAGTCACCGCCGTATACCGTATCATCAAAATGCTCCCAAGGAGAGTCTCCTTCGCCTTTCGTATTGACCGCACCGTTGATTCCGCCCTGCGCACATACAGAATGCGACCGTTTCACAGGGACGATCGAAAAGAGTTTTACGTTTGTTCCTGCTTCCGCAGCTTTAATGGTCGCCATCAGACCCGCGAGTCCTCCGCCGACGACGATAATGCTTGAGTTACTCATGCCAGCCCCACTCCCTCTAGTAATCTAGTTCTTTTACACAAATGCCAAAATCGCTCTCAGCCCTACATAGGACAGCACAACAAAGACTCCCATTGTCACAAACGTGGAGATTCGCTGCGAACGCGGGGAGACGGTAATTCCCCAAGTGACAGCAAACGACCATAAACCGTTTGAAAAGTGGAAGATCGTTGAAAGGACACCTACAATGTAAAAGCCGAGCATGATCGGGGAGCTTAAAATATCAGCCATCATGTCAAAGTTTACTTCCGCCCCCATTTGGGCGGCAATCCGCGTTTCCCAGACGTGCCAGCTGACAAAAATTAAGGTAATGATTCCAGTAATCCGCTGCAACACGAACATCCAGTTTCTAAAGTACCCAAATTGGCTCGCATTATTTTTTGCTGTAAACGCTATATATACACCATAAACAGCATGATAAATCAGCGGTAGGAAAATCACGAAGATTTCCAAAGCGTACCTGAACGGCAGGTTTTCCATAAAACCAGCGGCACTGTTAAATGCCTCTTCTCCCCTTGCCGCAAACTGGTTGACAACCAAATGCTGGATTAAAAAAATGCCAACCGGTAAGACGCCAAGTAAAGAATGCAATCTTCGATACACAAATTCTCTGTTCCCGGCCAATTGCTTTACCCCCTAGTAGTTGAAAAGTGCAGAAAAATTGAAAGGTCTCCTATCCCCGTCCTGTTTCAAATATCGCACTTTGTTAAGATTTTATGACAATTTCATTTTACTCCTATGAGAAATAGGCGTCAAGAAAACGCGTACATAAATTGAAATTTTCTAATATTTAATTATATTTCAGAAAATTTTATTTTATTAAAATATAAATATATCAAATTTTTTTCTGTTAAAACGCATGTCCGCACTGTAATCTTGAGCCCCATTTAAGCTATAATATACGGAGGAAAGAGGGGAGACATTGGATATGAATAAATATGAAGCAAACTTAGCGCAATTAAAAGAGCTGGAAGTCTCCGCATATGCCTATGAATTAATCAGGGAAGTGGTTCTTCCGGATATGCTGGGACAAGACTATGCCGACATGATGTACTGGGCCGGGAAAAACCTCGCCCGGAAGTTCCCGCTCGAATCATGGGAAAATATCCCTGCGTTTTTTCATGATGCAGGATGGGGAACGCTCACAATGGTCCATTCAAAAAAACAGGAACTCGAATTTGAACTGGAAGGCCCGCTGGTCTCCAATCGTCTCAAATTTCAAAAAGAGCCTTGCTTTCAGCTTGAAGCCGGGTTTATCGCCGAACAAATCCAGCAGATGAACGAGCACATCGCCGAGTCATACGAACAGGTAAAAAAAAGAGCCGGAAAAGTCGCATTGACGGTGAAGTGGGATTTGAAAGATCCGGCGTAATACATGAGAAAGGGCTGCATGATATCATGCAGCCCTTTTTTACCATGACAAGAATTCTGCCCCGGTATGATATTGTTACATTTTCCCATTTCCATCCGTCACACACGACCTTTCTCCCCGTACATCCGCCATGTATTCGCCTGCTTTTTGAATAAATCGCTCTTCCATTTTAAGGAGTATTGTATTTCTGTTAAATACATCGGATTGCAATTCGCTGATATAAAGGCTTTTTGCCTTGTGGTCCTGCTTGATGACGGCGTCGCGCTTCAGCTCATGTAAACGGCGGTTATCGGCATCTGCCAGCTTTGCATACAGCGTTTCAGCAGCCTCCGCATTACCTTCCATTAATAAATTCATTTCTTCCAGATAAACAATGGCGGTTAATATAGACCGTTTTTGCTTATTTTTGAACAAGCCAAGCCCTTTATGTTCAATTTCGCCCAATATATCTTGGTAAATATTTACTTTCCCTCGGCTTGTCATATCAAAATTAATTTGAGAACAATATAAATAAAAATACAATGCACCCAAACAATTCAGGCTGACCTTCTCAATGGAGTCCGCCTTCACCTTTTGCAGCTCGCCCCTCAATTCCTTCAGCAAAAAATCAAATTGCTTTTCCTCTTTGGAAGACATCAATTCTAAACTCAAAAAATAATAACATGCATACAGGCTGTTCGTGAAAATGAGAATGGCAGGAAGGCCATCCGTAAATAGCAGTGTGGCTGTTCCTATTAAAATTGAAAAAATGCCAAAATAAAAAGCGTATTCATTGTTTTGAACAGCGTACAGAAAAACAAATCCCGACAGAAAACTTGTGACTGGGCCTCCTAAAAGACTCACTGCCGTTTTAATTTTTTCTTTACGATACGCTTCCTTGTCTGTAATGGCTTCACCGTATAAAAACACGGCTCCGCCAAAATATTCGTGCTTCCAGCGAAATATGATGTTCCCGTCTCTAAATATGATGAACGGCCCGAGTGCCAGCCAATCAGCCTTGCGCCTGACGATCCGCCCGAAAAGGATGTGCCCCAGCTCGTGTACGGTAATGCTTGCGATAGCTGCGACGGCCAATGGTCCTATGCTATGTAACAATGCAGTCATAATATGATTCCATTCTCTCCTTATCAGCTAAAATCCTCAATATGGAAATATTAACACAAATTTCACATTCCTCAAATAAAAAAATCCTGGAGGTGTCCCTCCAGGATGCTGCTTCAATTGGCCGGAACGCTGATTTTTGACAATTCAAATGCATCATGCAATGATTCCACGGCCTTTACCATATCGCCTTCATTGATTACGGTTGAGACTTTGATCTCGGACGTGCTGACCATTTTGACCTGGATGTTTTTTTCGGCAAGCACGGCGAACATTTCAGCGGCCACGCCCGGGTTGGAAATCATGCCGGAACCGACGATGGACACTTTGGCGAGTCTGTTTTCGGTCTCAATCCGCTCATATTGCAGCGCGTCTTTGTATTCCTCCAACACCTGAACGGTTCTTGACAGGTCTTCCGTTTTCACGGAGAAGGATATCGACGTTTGGCTCGTGCTTGTGACCGATTGAATGATGATATCAACATTGATGTTTTGTTTTGCGAGCGTCGTAAAAATCGTCGACAATGTCGTCAGCCCGCTTGACAGGCCGCACACCGTGACGCGCGTAATTTGATCTTCAAATGCAATCCCTCTGACGACTAAATTCTCTTCCATGGATGATTCCTCCTCGATTAATGTTCCGGCTTCTTTTTCAGTGCTTGAACGGACCTCTAACGGGACCTGATAGTTTTTCGCAAATTCGACAGCTCTCGGATGCAGGACGCCTGCACCAAGATTGGCAAGCTCCAGCATTTCGTCGTAGGAAATGCCGTCAAGCTTCCTCGCCGTTTTGACATAGCGGGGATCTGTTGTGAAAACGCCCGGCACGTCTGTGTAAATATCGCACTTATCGGCTTTTAAAGCGGCAGCGAGTGCGACCGCCGTCGTATCAGAGCCGCCCCTTCCGAGTGTGGTGATTTCCCCGCCTTCTGTGACACCCTGAAATCCGGCAACAACGACGATCTTTCCTTCTTCCAAGCGCTCCTTCAGCTTTGCCGTCCTGATATCGATGATCCTCGCATTGCCGTGAATGTTTTCGGTTTGGATGCCCGCCTGCCAGCCGGTATATGAAACGGCTTTATATCCTTTCTCCTGCAAGGCCATGGTCAAGAGAGAAATCGTCACCTGCTCACCGGTCGCAAGCAACATATCCATTTCCCGGCGGCTCGGCTGTTCGGTAATTTCCTTGGCAAGACGAACGAGGGAATCGGTCGATTTCCCCATGGCAGACACGACGACGACAACGTCATGGCCCCGCTTTTTTTCCTCGATGACGCGGTTTGAGACGTTTAAGATTTTTTCCACTGATCCTACTGAAGTTCCGCCAAATTTTTGGACGATGAGACCCATATATACCACCCTTTTTGTTTTCAGTCGTGTTTGGTTATGTATGAAGAGGAAAGCCGGCCCTGCGGTTTGTTCGCGAAAAACAAAAAAGCAATGAGAGAATTCCCTCATTGCTTTAACCGACAAACTGCGCCGATGATCTTAAACAACGAGATAGCTCTCCAAGAAAGTGACTTTCTTGACAGCCTCACATTTATTCAATGTAAAGCCAGCAGATAAAACGAATGGATTTTTACCCGCTTCGGCGACGCTCCCCTTTCAGCTTTCATCATCGAAATCCACCTTTCTCAGAAAGCCTACTCTTGAAGTTCGCACCTCTATCTTCACCATATCACACGATCTTATTATGAAATTAGTAAAAATTCTATCAGATTCCTGCAAAAAGTCAATGCTATTTTTTCAGCGCCTCGAAAATCAATTGGGCCGTCTTCAGCGGAATGCCCGCTTGCTGGATGTCTTCGACGCTCGCTTCCTTCATTTTTTTGACCGAGCCGAAGTGCTTTAAAAGCCGCTTTTTCCGCTGCTCGCCGACGCCGGGAATCCCGTCGAGAACGGATTGGAAAGCGCTTTTTCCCCTGAGCTGCCTGTGAAAGCTGATCGCAAACCTGTGCACCTCGTCCTGAATGCGCTGAAGCAAATAAAACTCCTGGCTGTTCCGTTCAAGCCGGACGATCTCAAGCGGATCGCCGATCAGGAGGTTCGATGTTCTGTGCTTGTCGTCTTTTACCAGGCCGGCTACAGGAATATCGAGGCTCAGTTCGTTTTCAAGTACATCGAGCGCGGCTGAAACCTGGCCTTTCCCTCCGTCGATCAAAATCAAGTCGGGCAGGGGCAGATTTTCTTTCAGCACCCTCGTGTATCTCCTTCTGACGACTTCGCGTATGGAGGCGTAATCGTCAGGCCCTTCGACCGTCTTGATTTTATACTTCCGGTACTCTTTTTTATTCGGCTTTCCGTCAAGAAACACGACCATCGCCGAAACCGGGTCCGTCCCTTGAATATTCGAGTTGTCGAACGCTTCAATTCTGTACGGCGTGTAAATTCCGAGGGCTTGGCCGAGCCTTTCGATCGCGCCGATCGTTCGATCTTCATCGCGTTCGATCAGCGAAAACTTCTCTTTCAAGGCAAGCTTCGCGTTTTTATGGGCAAGGAGAAGCAGGTCTTTCTTCGCTCCCCTTTTCGGCTGGCGGACGCTGACATCCAAAAGCTCTTCAATCATGTCTTTGTCGACGCTGTCCGGCACCAAAATTTCCTTGGGAAGAAAATGATTGTTTTTGGAGTAGAACTGGCCGATAAAAGTAAGAAATTCTTCATCCGCTTCCCTGTATAAAGGAAACATGCTGACATCCCTTTCGATCAGTTTCCCCTGCCTGATGAAAAAGACCTGGACGCACATCCAGCCTTTGTCGTACGAGTACGCAAAGACATCGCGGTCAACCATATCGTTCATCGCCATTTTTTGTTTTTCCATCGTCGACTCGATATGGGCGATCTGATCGCGGTATTCCTTGGCTCTTTCAAACTGGAGGTTCTCCGATGCTTCAAGCATTTTCGCTTCCAGTTCTTTTTTCACGTCGCTGTATCCGCCCTTTAAAAAGCGGGTGATTTCTTCGGTCAGCTCTCTGTTCGTCTCCTCTGTTACGTCATAGACGCACGGCGCGAGACACTGGCCGAGGTGATAGTACAAGCAGACGCGGTCAGGCAGCTTCGCGCATTTTCTGAGCGGATACAGGCGGTCGAGCAGTTTTTTCGTTTCCCTGGCGGCCTGCACGTTCGGATACGGACCGAAATAGCGGCCTTTGTCTTTTTTGACCTTCCTTGTTACGATCAGTTTCGGATGCCGTTCATTCGTGATTTTGATAAATGGATAGCTTTTATCGTCTTTCAGCATCACATTATATTTTGGGTCGTATTTTTTGATTAAGTTCATCTCAAGGATCAGCGCTTCGATGTTTGACGAAGTGACAATGTATTCAAAGTCTTCGATTTCGCTGACAAGCCTTTGCGTTTTGGCATCGTGGGACCCGCTGAAATAAGAGCGGACCCTGTTTTTTAATATTTTCGCTTTCCCGACGTAGATCACGGTCTGCTGTCTGTCCTTCATCAGGTAGCAGCCCGGCTGATCAGGGAGAAGGGCAAGCTTTTCTTTGATCGTTTTATTCATCAAAAATCCTTCCTTGTTTCGGCGTTTTACTTGCTTTTAGTTTACCACGGGCGACCACACGTTCTCCACAATTAGAGGTTCTTTTAGAAAGCGGGATCGTATGAAAAAAGCGATCCCCTTGGGAATCGCCTTTTTCTCGTTTTATATTACAAATGTTTGTTGACAAGCTCTTCAAGCGCTTCTTTCGGCTTGAAGCCGACAGATGTTTCGACAACTTCGCCGTCTTTCAGCACAAGCAGAGTCGGGATGCTCATGACGCCGTATTTGCCGGCTGTTTCCTGGTTTTCGTCAACATCGATTTTTACGATTTTCAGTTTGTCTCCCATTTCTTGATCAAGCTCTTCAAGTACAGGCGCAATCATTTTGCAAGGTCCGCACCAAGGTGCCCAGAAATCGGCAAGTACGACGCCTTCGCTTGTTTCAGATGAAAATGTTTGGTCAGTTGCTTTTACGATAGCCATTCTTTCATTCCTCCAATTGTGAAATTATGCTTTTTAGTATAGCATCTCCCTTTGGTTCACGCTAACATATTGCTTGAGTATACGTTTCCCTATCTGCAAAGTTTTACACCTATCCTATGTTATTTTCACCCGGGGCGGAATGTGCCTATATAAAAAGCCGGCCCGTCATAGGCCGGCCCGTTATGTGCTGACAATCAGCTTTTTAAATTCCTCCGTCAAAAGCGGGACGATTTCAAACAAATCTCCGACAATGCCGTAGTCCGCAACCTTGAAAATATCGGCTTCGGGATCTTTGTTGATCGCGACGATGATTTTGCTGTTTGACATGCCGGCGAGATGCTGAATTGCTCCCGAGATGCCGCAGGCGATGTAAAGATCGGGTGTGACGACTTTTCCGGTTTGCCCGATTTGCAGGGAATAGTCGCAGTAATCTGCATCACACGCCCCGCGCGAGGCTCCGACCGCGCCTCCGAGCACATCGGCAAGCTCCTTAAGCGGCTTAAAGCCGTCTTCGCTTTTCACGCCGCGTCCGCCGGCGACGATAATTTTTGCCTCTGACAGATCAACGCCTTCAGACGTTTTCTTGACGACATCCCTGATGATCGTTCTGATATCGGTAACCTTGACCGGAACGCTTTCGACTTGTCCCGTCCGGCTTTCATCTTTAGCGAGCGGCGCGATGTTGTTCGGTCTGATCGTCGCGAAAATCGTATCATCGTCAGAAACGATCCGCTCAAACGCTTTGCCTGAATAAATCGGCCGCGTAAAGACGACATTTCCGCCTGTCACACTGACGTCGATCGCATCTGAGATCAGCCCTGTCCCAAGGCGGGCAGCAACCTTCGGCGTGAAATCTTTTCCCACTGATGTGTGCCCGGCAATGATCGCATCCGGCTCTTCTTTTTCCAGTATCGGCATAAACGCTTGCACGAAGCCGTCTGACGTATAGTTTTTCAGAAGCGGATCCTCGGCCGTCAGTACTTTATCTGCGCCGTAATGGATCAGTTCGCCTGCATAATCTGCAACGCCTTCACCGATCAGAACCGCGATCACCTCTCCCCCTTCGGCGATCGTTTTTCCCGCGGCTATGGCTTCAAAGGTGACATTTCTTAATGCGCCGTCCCGGCATTCTCCCAATACGATAACTTTTTTGCTCATATCCGTTTCCCCCTGTATTTTGATGACCGTGTTTCTCCCTTAAATCACTTTGGCTTCGCTTCTGAGCAGTGACACGAGCTCTCTTGCCTGCTCTTCCGGCTCACCTTCAATGATTTTGCCGGCTTCTTTTTTCGGAGGCAGAAAGCGCTCAATCGCCTTTGTTTTCGCGGCTACGTCTTCTTCATCAAGATCGAGGTCATCGAGTTCAAGCTCTTCAAGAGGCTTTTTCTTCGCCTTCATGATACCCGGAAGCGAAGGATAGCGCGGTTCATTCAACCCTTGCTGAGCGGTCGCAACGAGCGGAAGAGACGTTTGCACGACTTCCAGGTCTCCCTCTGCATCGCGTTCTGCTTCAACATCGCTGCCGTTTACCGCAAGCTTTGTAATCGTCGTGACGCACGGAATCCCGAGCAGCTCGGCCAGCCGCGGCGCGACCTGTCCGGATCCGCCGTCAATCGCGACATTTCCGCCGAGAATGATGTCATAATCGCGGTCTTTTAGGTAATGATAAAGGATAGCTGACGCCGTATATTGATCAGCTTCCTCCAAATCGGCTTCAATGTTGATCAAAACGGCTTTGTCGCACCCCATCGCCAGAGCCGTCCTGAGTTCCTTTTCAGCTTCCTCTTCGCCGACGGTGACGACCGTGATCTCGCCGCCGTGCTTCTCCTTTAATTGGAGCGCTTCTTCAATCGCGTATTCATCGTACGGATTGATGATAAATTCCGCTCCGTCCCGGCTGATTTCCCCTTGTTCAATGTGAATTTTTTCTTCCGTATCAAACGTGCGCTTCATTAAGACATAAATGTACATATTCGCTTATCCCCCTTGTTTTCGCGCTTGTTACTCCCCTTTGAAATGCGGCTTGCGCTTCTCTAAAAAGGCTTGGATCCCTTCTTTTGCATCTTCTGAACGGAATACGTCGCCAAAATGCTTTCCTTCAAGCTTCAGGCTTCCCTCATACGAATACACCTTGTTTGAATGGAGCAGCTCGATGACATAAGCCATTGTTTTCGGGCTTTTTTCCGCAAATTTACGGGCCAGCTCTTTTGCCTTCTCGAGCACTTCGGTTTCATCTTTCGCCAGGATGGTGACAAGGCCGTATTCAAACGCTTCCTTTCCTAAAATCGGTTCAGACGTTCCGATCATTTCGAGCGCTTTGGCCGTGCCTACGTATTTCGGAAGGCGCTGTGTTCCGGCAAACCCCGGAATGATTCCGAGATTCAGCTCTGGAAGGCCGAGCTTTGCCTGTTCCTCAGCGATCCGGATATGGCAGGCCATCGCCAGCTCAAGCCCGCCGCCGAGCGCTGCGCCATGAATGGCGGCGATAATCGGCTTCGGAAACGATTCGACCTTTTCAAACATCTGCTGTCCTTTGTCGGCAAGGGCCGAGTAATCCGATCCGTCCATCAATTCGGTAAATTCCTTAATATCCGCACCCGCTGAGAAAAATCTTCCTTCCCCGTGAATGATAATGCTTCTGACATTGTTGTCTGAGGCAAGCTGATCAAGACATGCTGACAGATCGTCAAGCACCTTTGTGGAAAGCGCATTTGCCGGCGGATGCTGAATCGTGATGACGGCAACATGGCCGTCTGTCGCAACAGTTATTGTCCCCATGATTATTTCTCCTCCTTCTTGCTGAAACCGTGTATCAGCAATTCGTGAATGCTGTCTGCCAGCTGCGGCAGATCGTATTTTTGATCATTCATCACCCAGGTCGTGACAGTCTCATCGACGGTTCCGAAAATCATCTGTTTCGCCAGCCGCACATCAAGCTTATCTTTAAATTCGCCCGCTTCTTTTCCCTCGGTGATGATGTCCTCCAGAATCATTAAATAACCTTTTAGAATTTCATTGATTTTCAGGCGCAGCTCCCGGTGCGACTGCCTCAGCTCAAGCTGGGTCACAATCGCCAGGTGCCTGTCGCCGCTGAGCAGCTCAAAGTGCTTCTTGATGAACAGCGCAAGCTTCTCGGTCGCCGAGTGCTTCGCTTTCATCTCTTCATTCATCTGCTCGATAAACTGGCCCATTTTCTCTTTGAATAACGAAATGAGAATATCTTCTTTATTTTTAAAATAAAGATAAATGGTCCCGTCCGCCACGCCGGCCTGCTTCGCGATCTTTGAAACCTGTGCCTGATGGTATCCGTTTTCTGCAATCACAATAACAGCTGCATCGATGATCTGCATATACTTTGGTCGCTTTTGTTTCAATTGGCTTCGTTCCTTTCCGCTTAAATGAATGATTATTCATTCATGTTTTAATCGTAAATAAACTGACGCGCTTTGTCAAGCGCGAGAAAAGAACTTCTTCCCGATCCGCCGCCGGCGGCAGACGGCGGATCGGGATATTACACGTTCGCCTTTTCGTCTTGAACGAGCGCCCTTCTCAAAATCTTCCCGACCGCCGTTTTCGGAAGTTCGTCCCTGAACTCATACACCTTCGGAACTTTGTAAGGAGCAAGGCGCGATCTGGCATATTCGTCCAATTCCTTTTCCGTAATTGTAACATGTTCTTTTAAAACGACAAAGGCTTTCACGGTCTCTCCCCTGTATTCGTCGGGAAGTCCCGCTACGACCGCCTCCTGTACGGCTTCGTGCTCGTAAAGCACCTCTTCGATTTCGCGCGGGTAAATGTTGTAGCCGCCGGCAATGATCATGTCTTTCTTTCTGTCGACGATGTAAAAGAAGCCGTCCTTATCCATGTATCCGATATCCCCGGTAAAAAGCCAGCCGTCACGGAGAACGGCTGCCGTTTCCTCATCGTTGTTCCAGTATCCTTTCATGACCTGCGGGCCTTTCACAACGATTTCTCCGTGCTCATAAGGCTCCAGAAAACCGCACGTGTCTTCCGAAAAGATGGCGGCGTCTGTGCCGGGCCACGGACAGCCTATGCTTCCCGCTTTATTTTTGTCCCAAATAAAATTGGCATGGGTGATGGCGCCGCTTCAGACAGTCCGTACCCTTCAACAAGCTTGCCTCCGGTGACGTTTTCGAACTGCTGCTTGACCTCGACGGGCAATGCTGCCGATCCGCTTAAACAGCTTTTGATGGACGACAGATCGTACCGCTTGAGATCAGGGTGGTTCAACAGGGCGATATAAATAGTGGGCGCGCCGGGAAATATGGTCGGCTTTTCTTTATCGATCGTCTTCAAGGCGGTTTCTGCATCAAACCTCGGCAAAAGGACCATTTCATACCCTTGCCTGATCGTAAAGTTGAGGACGGCCGTCATTCCGTATACGTGAAAAAACGGAACGATGCCGAGCACTTTCTCGTTTCCTTTTTTTAATCGGTAAAACCACGCCGCACACATTTCCAAATTGGCTAAAATATTTCGGTGGGAGAGCATGACGCCTTTCGGAGTTCCTGTCGTGCCTCCCGTATATTGCAAAACCGCGATGTCGCGAACGGGATCAATGTCGATTTCAGGCGGATGCGGAGGGACGGGGTACTTCATGATCGTTCGAAACAGATGCATCGTTTCATTTTCCGCGATTTCGATCGAAAACCGCTGCTGCTTTTTTTGGACGAACGGATACAGCAAATTTTTCGGAAAAGGCAGGTAATCTTTAATTCCCGTTGCAATAATATGCTTTACGTTTGTTAACGCTTTCATTTTAAAAGCCGCCGGGTACAGCACATCAAGGGTTATGATCATTTCAGCCCCGCTGTCTTTCAGCAAATGTTCAAGCTCCCTTTCCGTGTAGAGAGGATTTGTCTGGACGACGATCCCGCCGGAGAAGAGTACGCCGTAGTACGCGATGACGGCCTGAGGGCAGTTCGGCAGCATGATCGATACCCTGTCTCCTTTTTTCATGCCGAGCGACAATAAATAATCTGCCATTTTTAACGCTTCTTCGTATACTTGCTGATACGTTCGTTTCTTTCCGAGAAAATGAATCGCTGTTTTTTCAGAAAACTGTTGGGCGGATTGTTGCAGGATGGAGTGCAGTGTCTGATCTTCAAACTGGAGGTCATGAGGAATTTGTTCTGGATAGTGAAGCAGCCACGGCTTTTCAGTCGGCATAAGATCCCCCCTTTAAACAAAATATAGTCTCGATTTCAGTATATCAAAACAATTTTCAGAAGGTAATGATTTTTTAATTTATTCAGGGGCTGGGATCTCTCCATTTCGCATGATGATCATAGCAATGTTTTCCCGCGGAGTTGTCCAGCAAGCGGCATCAAGATTCCTTAAAACAATAAATTGAAACTGTTGTTTGGAAAACCGAGATTCACAAAAAAACAAAAAGCTTGCCGGGGCAGCGGTTTTCTGCAGCTTTACCGGCAAGCTGAAGCCCCGCAAGTTTGCTGAGGAGCCCTTCTTTTCAACTAATGTTCAAGCATTGATCGCTATTGATTTCATAAGCTCTTCAATTTCGTTCAGCCAATGTTCTCTTTTCTCTAATGTAGATACCGGAACTGATTCTAAAAAAGCATGGTGAATCACTTCAAAGCCGCAGTATTCAAAAATTCCTCTATCTGATGTCAAACGCAGCGCTTTATCCATTCCTAAAGCTTGGTATTCGTGATGCGATTTTCCCTGTGTATTTATAATAACGGCTTTTTTCCCTTTTAATAAGCCGTGCTGTACACCAGCTTCATATTTGTAGGCAAATCCATAACTAAAGACCCTGTCAATGTATCCCTTCATGATAGCAGGCAGCCCCGTCCACCATATCGGGTATATGAACGTAATCACATCAGCCCATGAAATATATTGTTGTTCCGTTAAAATATCTGATGCTGTTTTTCCATTCTTAAAGCCTGCGATATCTTCCCCGCTTAGCACAGGGTCAAATTTCAGTTCGTATAAGTCCCTTATGGCCACTTCTTCCCCCGCAGCGCGAAGAGTGTTTGCCGCCGTTTCCTTAATCGCATGATTGAAGCTTTTGTTGTATGGGTGTGCATAAACAATCAAATGTTTCATTTTGTTTTTTCCTCCATTTATTTTATTGATTGATCAATAAATAAAATGCTTTTAAAAAGCAGAGTTCGTACTCTACTTTTTATGCTTGTTAGGCATTAGTTCAGGCATATCAAGAGCTGCAGCGACATTGCAAAGCATCCCCCGCGCTAAAAAATCGCTGACTTTTTGAGGTGCGTTTTCAATATTTGCAGCTTGAAATCGATTTAGAACATAATCTTTAATTGTTCTTAAACCTTCCTGCATCACTTCCTGCACAGCCATTTCCCGTATAGCCTGTGCCTGCACCTGAAGCAATATTTCATCTTTGTGCGTTTGCATCAGATTTTCGTACGTCTTAATAAACCGCTCTTCAATATCCCCGGGATCGCCGGAAACCGTGTCAAAAGATCGAAGGATGCGATCCCAGGCCTTTCTTAACGCTGCTGTTAAAAGCTCTTCTTTATTCTTATAAAAATGATATATATAAGGTTGGGAAATGTTGGCTTCTTTGGCTACATCCCCGGTTGTGGCACGATAGTACCCTTTATGGGCAAAAACGTGTACCGCAGCCTCTAAAATGGCCTCCCGGCGATTTTCTCCTTTATGTTTAGTCATTACACATCACTTCTTTTTTATTTATTGATCAATCAATAGCATTATATGCGTTATATCGTTTCATGTAAAGCACTGTTTTTTCGAAATTTCGAACTTTAGGCATCGGTCTTGCAGCTTTTCATCAAGTGCAGTCAAGTTAGACTCCGAGGCCCTGATCAGCCATGCAAATTCCCTTCCGGTCACAAAGCTGCTTTGTAAACGCTCGCTTACGTTGTCGGCAGCTCTATCCGGTTCAAATGAAAAAATACCAAGGAGGCCCGTGCTCCTTGGTATCTGTTTTCCTTTTATGCGGACGAACGGACCGAACTGCCTTCTTCCGCAGAAGTCACCCGGTGATCCGAGTCAGCAGATTCACTTCTCAAGCAAAAAACAGCATATAAATGAGACCGATGATCACAAATACCCCGGCAGCGCAAAACAGGATTTTCGCTAATTTCTCCATGTCTGCCCCCTTTAGATTCCGGCGGCCACGACGAATGACAGGCCGACGGAGATCACAAATGAAATGAAACCGACGGCTCGGTTGTCGTTTTCGATTTCCTTGTCAATTCTGAATCGAGGCGTCAGGAATTCGAAAATGAAATAGCCGATCAAAAGCAGCATGAAGCCGAACAATCCCCACCCCATCATTTGCAGAAGGGAATTGTGCTGGCTGATCGACTTTTGCAGAACGTTGGCGATGCCTAAAATTTTCCCGCCTGTGGCCATCGCCACCGCCATGTTTCCTTTTTGAATCTCCTCCCAGTTTTTATACGTTGTGACGAGTTCGAATACGGTCAAGAAGATGACCAGGCAAAGAACGGAAACGCTGTAATAGGCGGCGATTTCCACGAGATCATTTTCCCAAAACTCTTTCATGTTTCCAGACTCCCTTTTTATTTTAGTTCGACAATCGTAACTCCTGATCCTCCCTCTCCCGCTTCGCCGAACCGGGAGTTTTTCACGCTGCGGTGGTTTTTCAGGAGGTCCTGAACGCCTTTCCTGAGAGCGCCCGTTCCTTTTCCGTGAATGATCGAAACCCGCGGATATCCGGCGAGAACCGCATCGTCCAAATATTTTTCAACCCGGTGAAGCGCGTTTTCATAGCGTTCTCCCCTGAGGTCGAGCTCGAGCGATACGTGATAATCTTTGCCTTTGACTTTGGCGATCGATTGCTGTTTTTCGGGTTCCGGCGCCGATTTCAAAAATTCAAGATCCTTCTCTTTCACTTTCATCTTCAAGATGCCGATTTGCACGTTCCATTCGTCAGCACCTGTTTTTTCAAGCAGCGTTCCTTTTTGGCCAAAGGTGAGAACCTTGACCTCGTCGCCCGGTTTCAGCGTACGCTTGTCCGTTTTTTTCTGAACGGGCTTTTTTGTTTTTTCAAAAGAAGGCACCGCTTCTTCGAGGCGTTTTTTCGCCTCGATCAATTCGTGGTCTTTAAACGTTTTCTGTTCGTCTTTTATCATTCTGAGCGACTGGATAATGTCATCGGCTTCCTTCATCGCTTCCTTGACTTTTTCGGCAGCTTTCTGCTCCGCTTCCTCATAGAGCCTGTCTTTTTTCTCCTGCCACTCGCTGATCTGCTTTTTCAGATCGCGGTGAAGGGCTTCCGCTTCCGCACGGATCGCTTCCGTTTCAGCCAGCTCTGTTTCCGCGCGCTTTTTGCTGTCTTCAAGCGAGGCAATCATCGTATCGACCTCATTGTGCTCAGCCGTCATTTCGGCTTTCGCGCGGCCGATCAAGCGTTCAGGCAAACCGAGGCGTTTCGATATTTCAAACGCATTGCTTCGCCCCGGCACCCCGATCAGCAGCTTATACGTTGGAGACAATGTTTCGATGTCAAATTCGACGCTTGCATTGATGACATTTTCGCGGTTATAACCGTACGCTTTCAGCTCCGGGTAGTGGGTCGTCGCAATGACGCGGGCGCCGGTCTGGCACACTTCGTCAAGGATGCTGATCGCAAGCGCCGCTCCTTCCTGCGGATCGGTTCCGGCTCCGAGTTCGTCAAACAGTACCAGGCTGTTTGGCGTCATGTCCTTTAAAATATCGACGATGTTCACCATGTGTGACGAGAACGTACTCAAGCTTTGCTCGATCGACTGTTCGTCCCCGATGTCTGCAAATACTTGATCAAACACCGCGGTTTCCGAGCCTTCCTCAGCCGGAACGTGAAGTCCGGACTGCGCCATTAAGGTCAAAAGGCCGAGCGTTTTCAGCGTAACCGTTTTTCCGCCCGTATTCGGACCCGTGATCACGATCGTCGTATAATCACCGCCGAGCTCGATATCGTTCGGAACGACCTGATCGGCGGGCAAAAGCGGATGGCGCGCCCGGATGAAGCGGACATAGCCGTCTCTATTGACCGCAGGCTTGACTGCCTTCGTCGCCTTCGCGTATTTCGCTTTTGCAAAAATAAAATCGAGGGTTTGCAGGATCTTTACATTGTGAAACAGTTCATCCGTATGCTCTGCCGTTTTTTCTGTCAGCACGCGCAAAATCCGTTCGATCTCCTGCTTTTCGTTTACTTTCGCCTGGCGGAGCGAATTGTTCATATCGACAATGACCTGGGGCTCGATAAACAGCGTAGCCCCGGAAGATGACTGGTCATGCACAATCCCCCCGTAGCTTGACCTGTATTCCTGTTTGACGGGGATGACGAAACGGTCGTTTCGAATCGTAATGATCGTGTCTGAAAGCATTTTTTGCGCTGAAGAGGACCGGAGCATCGCTTCCAGACGGTCTCTGATTCTTGATTCGAGCGTCCTCAGCTGCGTCCTGATTCCCCTTAAGCTCTCCGATGCATGGTCAAGCACCTCTCCATGGTCATCGATGCACGAGTTAATGTCTTTCTCCAAGTCTGACAGCGGAATCAGCTGTTCCGCATACTGATGAAGGTGAGGAATCTCAACGCCGTCTTCAAACAAACTTTCGAGAAAATGCTTCATCCGTTTGGCGGCGTATAACAGACCTGATATTTCCGTAAACTCGGCCGGGCTTAAGATGCTGCCGATTTCGGCTCTTCTGACCGCTTTTCTAATGTCCGACAGCCCGCCGAAAGGGGCGCTGCCTTTCAGGCGCAGGACAGTCCCCGCCTCATCGACTTCTTCCAGGAGCTTTTTGACCTCCTCAAATGAACGGGAAGGCTTCAGGTCAAGGAGCATCTCCTTCCCTAAAGAAGATGCCGCATGCTCTGCAAGCTGCTCTTTTACTTTATGAAATTCGAGTGCTGATAGCGCTTTTTGCTGCAAAATCAATTAAACCTCCTTAAGATCGGCGGCGAGACAAAAACGCGCGGACTTCGTCAAGCGAACGGGCATTCAATACGTTCGCTTGAGGGGTCCATCCTTTTCTCGCTGCCGTAACGCCCGTTTCCATATCGTCAAGCATCGACGTGTTGTGGGCGTCCGTATTAATGACAAGCGTCACCCCTGCGGCATTCGCTTTGAGCAAATGCTCCATTCTGAGATCTAGCCGGGCGGGGTTGGCGTTCAGCTCCAACGCCGTATTCGTTTCTTTGGCGAGTTCGATCAGCCGGTCGATATCGACTTCATAGCCCGCCCGTCTTCCGATGAGCCGGCCGGTTGGGTGGGCGATAATATCGACGTGCTGATTTTTCAGCGCGTTTTCGAGCCGTTTCATGATGACGTGCTCCGGCTGTGAAAAGCTTGAATGGATGGAAGCGATCACAAGATCCATTTCCGCCAGCAGCTCATCGTCATAGTCGAGTGATCCGTCAGGCAGTATATCCATCTCAACGCCTTTGAATATGTGAAAATCGGTAAATTCTTTATTCAGTTCATCAATTTCCTTCGCTTGCATGCGCAGCCTTTCCGGCGTTAAGCCGCCTGCGACTTTTAAATATTGCGAATGATCGGTGATCGCCATATACTTGTATCCTTTTGCCATGCAGGCTTCGGCCATTTCCCTGATCGAAAACGCGCCGTCGCTCCACGCCGAGTGCATATGGAGATCCCCTTTGATATCATCTGCGGTAATCAGTCCGATGTCGTCGCTGTACTCATCGACTTCTTTCCCTGTCTCCCTCAGCTCAGGCGGAATAAAGGGAAGTCCGAAGTGGGCGAAAAACTCTTTTTCGCTTGAGAACGTTTGAATGTCTCCCGTTTCAACCGTCTCGACTCCGTACTCGCTGATTCTTTCGCCTCTTTCTTTGGCGAGCTGGCGCATTTTTATATTATGATCTTTTGATCCTGTAAAATGGTGGAGCGTCGTCGGAAACTGCTCTTCGGTCACAAGCCTGAAATCGGCGCTGATTTCGTATTCAAACGCAAATGTCAGCGATACTTTCGTATCACCGCTGGCAATGACCTCTTTAATGTTTGACAGCTTCAGGAGCCCCTCGCGGACCAGGGCCGGATCTGTGACGGCCATGATATAGTCCAGGTCTTTCACGGTTTCTTTGGCCCGTCTGAGGCTTCCGGCGCGCGAAAACTTGATCAGCCCCGGGAGCCCTTCAAGCTGCCCTTCGATCACCTGGGCGACGGCGAGCGCCGCCGCGATCGGATACCGTTCAGGGCGTTTTCCGGCTTCTCCGAGAGCCTGAAGGATTTTTTCCTCCGTTTTTTTGCCGAATCCAGCCAGCCCCTGAACCTTTTGCTGCTCACAGGCCTCTTTTAATGATTCCGCGTCACAGACGCCCAATTCCTGGTAGAGTTTGGCGATTTTTTTGCCGCCGAGCCCGGGCACCTTCAAAAGCGGAATAAGTCCTTCCGGAACCTCCTCTTTTAAACGCTCAAGCGTGCTCGATGCCCCGTGATCCATATATTCCTTAATGACGGCGTACGTCCCTTTGCCAATCCCGGAAAGAGACATCATATCATCGATTTCGGAGAGGCTGCGGTCATCTTGTTCAAGCGCCGCGGCGGCTTTTCTGAAAGCGGATATTTTAAACGGGTTGTCCCCTTTTAGCTCCATGTAAATCGCAATCGTTTCAAGCAATCTGATGACATCTTTTTTATGCAATATGTTTCACCTCTTATTTCCCCGTGTTCACCTGATTCAATCATACAAATTTTTGACTGATCCTACAATCATTCGACAAATTGCAGCCGGAAAAAAAACTTCTCCGAAAAGAGAAGTTTTTAAGATCCGTACTGAACCGGCAGATTCTTTAACAAGTTTGATAAATACGGGGTTTTATTCACAATCACATCAGCCAATACAGAGTGGGCCATCATGTTTTGCAGAACGTCGATCGGCAGCAGCGATCCGACGAACAGGACGATGAAAATGAACAGGTAAATCTCCGCAAAACCGAGCACAGCTCCGAAAATTTGGTTGATTTGTTTAAGAACCGGGATTTGCGCGACAGCATCCAAAAATGATGCCGCAATTCTCAATAGGATAATCGTCAGGAAAAAGAGAATCAGAAACGCAATCATATTATAGTAGGCATTTTCAATGCTTCCGTTGATAAATGTAAGCGCGGACTGCCCGCCCGTGAAATCCGGCGACGGAATCCAGCTCAGCTTCGGCGCAAGATCGCGGTAATAGATCCCCGCCACGGCAATCGCTGCGATAAACGTCACCAAACGGATAAACTGGCGGATAAATCCTCTTTTCAGACCGATAAACAGACCGGACAAAAGCAAAACAATAATGATGATATCTAGCATCGTGATGTTCAATCCTTTTCTTTAATTTGTCCTTTCAATCTCTCAAATTCTTCCTTCAGCTTCAGATAATCATGCACAACATTCACCGCTGTCAAAACGGCGAGTTTATTTATGTCAAGATACGGATTTTTTTCATTGATTTCTCTCATTTTATCATCGACAATTGAGGCAACGTGCCTCATATGGCTTTTCGTTTCATCGCCGATAATTGTGAATTGCTGACCGTAGATGTCAACTGTTGTTTTCGTTTTTCGACCATCAGACAACGTTTCTCCTCCATTCCTCAACGAGAATCCTAGACTCTATCATAACATGTTTAGAGATTGAATGGAAAGACGAGCCTTCCGCTGTTATGATACACTTATAAAAACGTGTGAAAAAGCCTGTTTTACCGGCTAAAAAAGGAGATTAAACCGTGTCACATTCAGTTTTAAAAGTTCCCCAGTCTGTTATTGAACGCATGAAAAGCCATTACCGTTCCGACATCACCTCTCTTTCTGTACAGGGAGCGGTTTTTCAGGCGAAGCCCCAAGGCTGCACCATTACGGCATATAAATCCGGAAAGGTGCTGTTTCAGGGGAAAAACGCCGAAACAGAAGCCGGGCGCTGGGCGGCGTCAACCGAAGCACCGACAGCAGCAAAATCCGCTGCCAAACCGCGTACCGCTTCTCTTTATCAGCCGCCTGAAGGCATCGGCTCAATGTCTGTCATCGGCTCGGACGAAGTCGGGACCGGCGATTTCTTCGGTCCGATGACCGTCGCATGCGTGTATGCGGATAAAACAAAGCTTCCGCTTCTGCAAGAGCTCGGCGTCAAGGATTCCAAACATTTAAAAGATCCGCAAATCGTCGAAATCGCCCGCGACCTCATCAAGACGGTCCCATACAGCCTGCTCGTGTTAAAAAACGAAAAATACAATGAATTGCAGGAAAAAGGCATGAGCCAGGGAAAAATGAAAGCCCTCCTGCACAACCAGGCGATCACAAACCTTCTGAAAAAACTGGACGGAACCCGGCCTGAAGCCATTTTAATCGACCAGTTCGCAGAACCGGCCGTTTATTTTAAACACCTGGCCGGCAGAAACGCGATCAAAGAACGTACATATTTCAGCACAAAAGCGGAAGGCATTCACCTGTCCGTCGCCGCCGCTTCGATCATCGCGCGCTATTCATTTTTAATGGAAATGAACAAGCTTTCAAAAGAAGCCGGCATGACACTGCCGAAAGGAGCGGGACCGTTCGTCGATGAAGCGGCGGCAAAGCTGATCAGGAAACACGGCGAAGCAGCGCTCGGTCATTTCACGAAACGCCACTTTGCAAATACACAGAAAGCGATGAGGCTGGCGTCGAAAAGCTGAATACGCCAAAAGCGGGAATTCCTGACTTGCAGGGGTTCCCGGCGGTTTTGGCAGGAAGCTCGAGGGCAAATTCACGGGTTTCCGGGGGAGTATTTCCGCTCGCGGCTATATCCTGCATTAATCCCGGCTTTTCACGATGAACTGACAATATTCTTATCATCGATCCATTTACAGTAAATATTCGAAACGGAATGGGTATCGTCTTGGGAAGACATAATGATCTTCATGGTCATAAGGATTATTTCTCTGTCATTTTCATTAATTTTTTATGCTAGCTCCCAATAAGAGTAACCATTCTACAAATATTTCAATTCTTCGGTGTCACGGCAGTCACATTCTATAACAGATTCTCCTGATTAAGCTTTGCTTTATTATGTCATGTACTTAGTTATATTGGAATCACTGAGATATTCCACATAAATCAATCCCAATTATCATAACCCCTTCTTAAAGAGCATTGAAAAACAGGGGCAGCAAAAGGTACGTCCTGGGATCACGGTCCATCGGCATCCCGGCATCATAATCAAGTAAAAAAGCAGACCACCCGGCCTGCTTTTTTTATGTATACTGACTGTCCCAGATTCCCGTTATCGCTTGAAATGAATTTAATATCCGGCCGTAGCCATTCCTAATACAACACCAAATAAACCACAAGCGATAGCTGCGATCATCATAATTGTGCCGTGTTGTACTTTCCCGTTACTTCTTACTAGATATCCAAAAATAACTCCTCCTGCACCAAATAAAATCGGAATAAGCAGCAGTGATATACCGGTACATATCCAGCCTAAAATGATAAATGTTTGAGTATTATTGCTTGGGTTTTTCGTCATAGTCCCGATCCTTTCTGAATGGTTATTTTGCACTATTAATGATTTTATACTAAAAAAAAGAAATATGAAATAGTTTTTTCCAGCGATCCAGAGGAAAGCGATTTGGTTAAAATTTATTGAGAGAAAGAATGAGGTACAAAATAAGGTTCATAGAGGAGGAAAGTTTGTCCATCGTTAATGCGAAACAACAATGATATGGTCAGGCAGCGCCTTTCTCTTGCTTTTTTTGCCGCAGGTAACCAAAGCGGCGCAACCTTTACGGAATTTCGATCTTTTTGCTGAAGATTATTACAATCTATCAGAAAATTAGCAAATAAAAGGCCTATAGATCTAATTGAAAAGACCTGTCAAACGGCAGATTTCTTGTCGGATTTTAGCGAACTTTGTAGTTATATTGAAAGGTTTGTCATAAGAATCTATGTACATCTTCCTCTTTTTGGATAAAAAGAAGGGATTTCTAGTTAACTAGACGAATCTTTAGTCTGTTAAAAACTAAGGAGGGAATTTTTCAAATGAAAAAACGGTCTTTATTCTTTACTTTATTGCTTTCTGCAAGTTTAATACCCGGGGCGGCCGGAGTCGCGGAAACGGGCGGTCATGAGCATACTCCTGAAGCAAAAGGGATTCATAAGGAAGCATTGCCTAAACCTAAGGAGGGTTTTAAAGATTTAACCGGCAAAGTTCACATTGAAAAAACAACGAAAACAAAAGTACTGGATGAGAAAGGAAATGAAACTAGTACGATCACTTTTAAAAAGAATGTAAACAACAGCAAATTTTCGACTCAAGCCAGCACAGGCAAACAAAAGGTAAGCGTATTGGCAGTGGCTGATAAGCAATTTCGGACGAAATATAAGGATTGGAAAACAAGAATCGTCCAAATTGTTGAGGAGGCGGACGAAATGTTTAACCGTGACCATGATATTGATTTTGTCGTGGAAGCCGTTGCCCCTTGGAATTCTTCCGGAAAGAACGCCTCTGACATTCTTGACAATCTTGCGGCCAAATTCGAGGGCCAGCCTTATAAATTTGTTGCCGGCTTTACAGCCAACGACAATTTTGAAGCGGGCGGCATCGCTTTTCAATACCCTGTTAAGCCGGACGGTCCCGCTTTCAGCGTCACGCTCGACATGGGAACAGAGAATTCGGCAAAAGCGGCAAGACACGAATTTTCCCATAACTTCGGCGTGGAACATGATCCGCAAGGAAGCGGAATCCGCTGCATTATGAACTATGACTACGCATACACAGTCGATGTCTGGGATGAGGCTCATAACGAGCTCATCGAGAAAAATAAAGTTTGGTATGAATAACGAAAATAAACCGGTTCCTGATACATAGGAACCGGTTATTTTTTAAGTTTTATCCTCTCAACACAGCTTGATACGTTTCCTCCAGCGCTTTCAGCACTTTGTCGTGAACTTTTGTCACTTCTTCTTCTGTCAGCGTTTGTTCCGGATTTAAATATTGGAGGCTGAAAGCGACCGATTTTTTGCCTTCTTCCATATGTTCGCCTTCGTAGACGTCAAAGACGTGCACTTCCTTCAATAATTTCCCTCCGGCTTTTTTGATGACGTCTTCAAGCTGGCCGCTTGCGATGTCTTTGTTTACGACAAGCGCGATGTCGCGTGTGACGGACGGGTATTTCGGAATAGCCTTGTACGCGATGGCCGGCACGTCCAGTGCAAAAAGTGCGTGCAAGTCAAGCTCAAATACGTACGCTTCTTTCAGATCAAGCTCTTTTTCGACTGATGGATGGAGCTGGCCGATGAAACCGATCAGGCTGCCGTTGTGCAAAATATTGGCCGTCCGTCCCGGATGTAGCTCTTTTCTTTCAGATTGAACGAATTCGATGCCTTCCTGTACTCCGAGCTTTTCTAAAAGCCCTTCGACGATGCCTTTGGCGACGAAGAAATCAACCGGCTTCTTCTCGCCCTGCCAAAGGTTCTTGTGCCACAGTCCTGTCACGGCTCCGGCGACATGCTCTTTTTCGACCGGTTTTGTCTGTTCTTCGACTTTTAAGAAAACAGAGCCGATTTCGTAAAAGGCCGCTGAATCGGTCTGCCGCGCCAGGTTGTAGGCGACAGAGTCGAGCAGGTTCGGAAGCAGGCTGTGCCTTAATACGCTTCTTTCCTCACTCATCGGCAGTGAAAGGATCGTTTTGAACGACTTTTCAAGGGCGAATGCGGTCGCTTTTTTATCGTTTGTCAGCGAGTACGTGATCGCCTGCGAAAGCCCCGCGCCTTCCAAAAAGCGTCTGACCTTTCTCCGCTTTTCCTGATACGGGGTGAGACCGCCGGTAAAGCCTGTCACCTCAGGAAGCGTAGACGGGATATTGTCATAGCCGTACAACCGTGCGACCTCTTCGATCAGGTCCTCTTCGATCGTAATGTCGCCCCTTCTCGTCGGAACGGTTACGATGAGCTTACCGCCAGCTTCTTCGACAGAAAAGCCGAGCCTTTTGAAAATATCGGCCATTTCCTCTTTGCTGATGGACACGCCGAGCACCTTCGTCACTTTATCAGCGGACAGGCTGATGACTTTCGGCTTGATATCGAGGTGATTTTCTTCCACTGTGCCCTCCAGCACGGTTCCGCCTGCATAGCGGCTGATCAGGTCTGCGGCTCGTTCTGCGGCGAGGCGCACCCGTTCTGGATCGATTCCTTTTTCGAAGCGGATGCTTGATTCGCTGCGAAGTCCGAGGTCTTTTGAAGCTTTGCGGACGGTGTTTCCGCTGAAATATGCCGCTTCAAGCAAAATCGTCTTCGTATCTTCGCGGACTTCAGAATCTGCTCCGCCCATCACGCCTGCAACGGCCTGCGGAATAGAGCCGTTTGTGATGACAAGGTGGTCGGCTGATAACGTTCTTTCCTGCTCATCGAGCGTCACAATCGTTTCGTTTTCTTTCGCTTTGCGGACGACGACTTCTTTTGAGCCGAAGCGGTCATAGTCAAAAGCGTGCAGCGGCTGGCCGTATTCGAGCAGGACAAAGTTTGTAATATCGACGACATTGTTGTGCGGTCTGATTCCTGCATTGATCAGCTTCGTCTGCATCCAGAGCGGAGACGGACCGATGTTGACATCCTTAACGATTTTTGCCGCATACATAGGATTTGCTTCCCGATCTTCGATTTGAACCGCAATGTACTCTTCCGCTTTTTCAGTACCCGGCTGATAAGACGTTTCAGGAATCTTTACATCGCGTCCGAGAATCGCCGCCACCTCGTAAGCGACGCCGAGCATATTCATCGCATCGGCGCGGTTAGGTGTGAGTCCGAGCTCCAGCACCGCATCATCGAGCGCAAGTCTCTTCAGCGCGTCCGTTCCGGTTTCAGCATCGCCCGGGAATACGAAAATGCCTTCCGCGTATTCTTTCGGCACGAGCTTGCCTTGAATGCCGAGCTCCTGCAGCGAGCAGATCATACCGTTTGACTCTTCGCCGCGGAGCTTCGCTCTCTTGATTTTAAAATTGCCCGGCAGTACGGCGCCGACCGTTGCAACGGCTACTTTTTGCCCTTTATCGACGTTCGGGGCGCCGCAAATGATTTGGACGGGCTCCTCTGCACCGATATCGACGAGGCACTTGTTTAATTTGTCTGCGTTCGGATGCTGCTCCCGCTCAAGAACATGTCCGATGACAACGCCTTTGATGCCCTCGCCTTTATATTCAACACCTTCTACTTCGATCCCGCTTCTCGTAATCTTTTCCGCGAGAATCTCAGGCGTCATTCCGTCTAAATTCACGTACTCTTCCAACCATTTATATGAAACAAACATCACGCGTCCTCCTCTTTAAGCCTGTTTAAATTGAGATAAAAATCTGACATCGTTCGTATAGAAATGACGGATATCGTCAATGCCGTATTTCAGCATCGCGATTCGTTCGACACCCATTCCAAACGCAAAGCCCTGATATTGTTTGGAATCAAATCCCGCCATTTCAAGCACGTTCGGATGGACCATTCCTGCACCGAGAATTTCGATCCAGCCTGTTTGTTTACAAACGGAGCAGCCTTTTCCTCCGCATTTGAAACAGGAAACGTCAACTTCAACAGATGGTTCTGTGAACGGGAAGAAGCTTGGACGCAGTCTGATTTCGCGCTCTTCGCCGAACATCTTTTTCGCGACGGTTTCAAGCGTTCCTTTCAAATCGCTCATGCTGATGTTATGATCGACGCAAAGCCCTTCGATCTGCATAAACTGGTGAGAGTGCGTTGCATCGTCGTTGTCGCGGCGGTACACTTTTCCCGGACAAATGATTTTCACCGGGCCTTTTCCTTTATACTTTTCCATCGTCCGCGTTTGAACTCCTGAAGTCTGTGTTCTCATCAGCGTGTCTTCGGTGATGTAAAAGCTGTCCTGCATATCGCGCGCCGGATGATCCTTCGGAAGGTTCAATGCTTCGAAATTGTAGTAATCCGTTTCCACTTCAGGGCCTTCTTCTACAGAATATCCCATACTGATAAACAGGTCTTCAATGTCCTCGATCACGATGGTCAGCGGATGCTTTGCCCCCGCTTTGACGGGATTTCCCGGAAGCGTGACATCGATCGTTTGACTTTTGAGCTTTCTTTTGACTTCTTCTTCTTCAAGACGGGCGTTTTTTTCAGCAATCGCGGCGGCAATCGTCTCTCTGACTTCGTTTGCCAATGCGCCCATTTTCGGCCTTTCTTCTGCGGAAAGCTTGCCCATTCCCCTGAGCACTTCTGTAATTGGTCCTTTTTTGCCGAGATACGCGACACGGACATCGTTGACTTCTTTTAATGACTGTGCGGCTTCAACTTTGGCTACCGCTTCTTTTTCAAGCTGTTTCAGCTGTTCCTGCATGTTTAGCAATTCCTCCTTTTATCTGGACAAACCGATGAATGACAAATAAAAAAGCCCCTTTCTTATTGAAAGGGACGAATCGTGGCCCGCGGTACCACCCTTTTTAAACAAAGCAAAACAAGCTTTGTTTCTCGCTTCATTGACATAACGGATTGGCTCCGGTTCGCCTTTACGCATATCATGCGGTCCCGGCGACAACTCAAGAGGTGAAACGTTTTTTTAGCCTGCCATAAAAATGCTTTCAGTCTGGGGCATTTTCTCCCTGAATGGCGGCGCTTTTAAAAAAAACCGTCCTCTGTCACTGTTTTTCAACATATTACATTCATTATAGTGAATTCCATCATCGTGTGCAAGCGGTTATCCGCGCAGATGGTAAAGCAGAACCGCCGCAGCGGCGGCCACATTCAAAGACTCGGCTTTGCCGTAAATGGGAACGTACAGGTTCCTGTCCGTCAGGCCGAGCAGATCGGGATCAACGCCTGCTCCTTCATTTCCTATCAGAAGGGCAAACGACTTCGACGGTGATGCTTCCTTGAATGGCACGGCATTTTGCAGCGCGGTGCCGTAAACCGGAATCCGCTTTTCTTTAAGCTCTTCGATCAGCCCGGGAAGCTCCGCTTTTACGATCGGGATATGGAAATGTGAGCCTTGGGCTGACCTGAGCGTTTTGGCGTTGTACGGATCAACCGTCCCGTTTCCGATGACAACGGCATCGATTCCTGCGGCATCAGCGGTCCGAATGATCGTTCCCAAATTGCCGGGGTCCTGGACGGCATCTGCCAGAAGCAGCTTTTCGTATTGAAGGGGCCCTTGTTCAGGGATACGGCAGACAGCGGCGACTGCCTGCGGCGTTTCCGTTTCCGTTACTTGAGAAAAAGCGTCATCGCTCAGGATATAGCACGGAACAGACGCATCCAGTCCGGACGGGATGTCCGCTTCATCCTTGACCATGATTTCTTTTACAATGCCGGGGTTTTTTAGCGCCTCCTCCACAAGATGTTCGCCTTCTATTAAAAATGTATTGGTTTTTATCCGTTCTTTTTTCGTATGAAGTTTTTTCCAATCCTTCACTTTTTGATTTTTGGCTGATTCAATTCGTTTCAAATCGTTTGACTCCTTTGTCTGGCAATAGTCACATTATATCTCATGAATGATACATAATAAACCCGGAAACGAGACAGAATATAGAAAATCAGATAAGGAAATGGAGTGAAAAAAGTGGATTTGAATCTGCGACACGCGGTTATCGCCAATGTAACAGGAAACACTCAGGAGGAGCTTGAACACACGATCGTCGATGCAATCCAAAGCGGAGAAGAAAAAATGCTGCCTGGACTGGGCGTTTTGTTTGAAGTGATTTGGCAGAACGCTTCAGAATCAGACAAAAATGAAATGCTTGAGACGCTGGAGCAAGGATTAAAACCGAAGCAATAAACCGGAGGCTGCAGCCCCCGGTTTATTTTTTCAGCCTGGAATCGACGGCTCCATTCTCAGCACCGGATCACGCCAAAGCACCGTCCACTTCTTAATGGCCGTTACCATAATCACCAGCCCCAGAATCAGCATGATGATCGACAAAATGCCGTTTAAGACGCTGTAGCCGGCGGCTTCGGCATTAAAATACACGTGTCTGATCATCCAATATCCCGCATAATTGACCGTTGCATATAAATAAGCGAGCGGAATGAGGCATGTCAGCATATACCGCCTTTTGTCGGCAATTTTTAAGACAACGGTCGCCCCGATGATCAACCCGACGGATGCCATCAGCTGATTGGAGACGCCAAAAAGCGCCCAAATGGAACTGATATCGCCCGAATACAAGAGGTAGCCCCACATTAAACATGCGAGCGCGCTTGCGAAGACCGACCCCGGAAGCCAATCCGTTTTTTTGAGCGGTTTGTACACTTCGCCGAAAAAGTCTTGAATCAAGTAGCGGGCCACCCTCGTTCCGGCATCGATCGCCGTTAAGATAAAGACCGCTTCAAACATGATGACAAATTGAAAGAAATATGAGGCCAAGTGGCTGAAAAACGGAATATCCGTAAAAATATAAGCCATGCCTACAGCGAGCGTCACGGCTCCGCCCGTCCTTCCCTCCAGATCAAGACCGATTTCGCGGCTGAGCTCAGGCAAGTGGACGGTGTCCATGCCAAGCGTCCGAAATACTTCAGGGGCGCTGTTGATCGCAAAATAATCGCCCGGCTGCAAAGCCGTCGCCGCAATCAACGCCATAATCCCGACAAGACACTCGACCAGCATGGCGCCGAAGCCGACGAATTTCATATCGCTCCATTTGTCGAGCATTTTCGGCGTCGTTCCTGAACCAACAAACGCGTGGAATCCGGAAATTGCCCCGCAGGCGATCGTGATCGAAATAAACGGCCAAACCGGGCCTGGCGAGACCGGGCCGCCGCCTTTCGTAAATTCGGTAAACGCCGGAAACGGAATCGCCGGATTCACGACAAAAACGCCCGCAATCAACGCGACAAACACGCCTATTTTCATAAAACTGCTCAAATAATCGCGCGGCGCAAGCAGCAGCCAGACAGGGAGCGCCGCCGCAAAAAACGCATAGACCGGAAGCGCGATCGCGAGCGTTTTCACATCAAGCGTCAGCGCTTCGCCGAGCGGTGTATTCGCGACGGCCGGACCGATGAACACACCGGCCATGAGCAGAATGAACCCGCCGGTTGATGCGAGCTTTAAGTTGCCCGTCTTTTTATAAAATAAACCGACTCCCATCGCAATCGGAATCGTAATGGCCACGGCAAACGTCCCCCACGGATTGCGTTCAAGCGCATGGAGCACCACCATCGAAAGCCCGGCCATCGTGATCGTAATGATAAACAGCATTGCAAGCCCGGTGCAAAATCCGGCAACCGGCCCGAGCTCTTCTTTGGCGACTTCTGAAAGAGACTTTCCATTCCTTCGCATCGATGCAAATAAAACGACGATGTCATGAACGGCTCCCCCGATAACCGCTCCGATCAACAGCCATAATAAGCCCGGCAAATAGCCGAATTGCGCCGCCAAAATCGGTCCGACAAGCGGTCCCGCCGCCGCGATGGCCGCAAAGTGATGGCCGAACGACACCCATTTATTTGTCGGCACATAGTCTTTGCCGTCTTTTTGAAGATGGGCAGGAGTCGGTTTGTCGTCATTCACCTTCAGCACTTTTGCCATCATAAATGTTCCGTACAAACGGTAGGCGATCGCCAATATGCAGATAGAAGCGATCACAATCGTAATTGCATTCATCCCAATTCCTCCCCCTTTGTTTCCCTTTTAACATAGCCTATCTTTTATGTAAGCGCAATCATATTTTCACCTGCTCTTATATCTTATTTTCTTTCCATATAAACCAATTTTCAGATTGACACTTTAGCACGATCGTACTAAAATGAAGCCATGAATACAAAAACACAAAAGCGAAGACTGCAAATTATTGAAGACGCCATTCAAGTGCTTGCCGAAGAAGGCTATGCGAATGCCTCTATCGGCAATATCGCAAAAAAGGGAGGAATTAGCAAAGGAGTTGTCACGTATCATTTTCCGAATAAAATGCAGCTGATGAAGGCTGTTGTGGAGCATTCCTACGGACTTGCAGCGCCTTATATGGAAAAGTTCATGGATGGTTTAGACAGCGCACCGGCTACACTCCGTGCCTATATTGAATCAAATCTCAGATTCATGTTTGAACACCCCAAATACGTTACCGCAATCATTGAAGTGGTTTCCAACTTACGAACAGAAAGCGGTGAGCTGTATTATAAGGACGAAGATGAATCAATATATGAACCGCTGATTGACATTTTCAAGTGGGGACAGGAAATAGAAGGGAGTTTCAGGGAGTTTTCCCCGCTTATTATGGCTAGAACCGTGCGAAGCGTAATCGATTCATTGGGACCAAAAATCGCAAATCATGATATATCAGACATGGAGAGCACGATATCTGAAATTGTTGATACGTTCGATTACGCAACGAGAAAAACAATTAAATAGGGGGACTATCATGAGAACTGGCGAATTGCAGAAATTAGACAAAAAAATTGTTGCCGCAAGGAAGCTTGAAGGTGTGATCACGTTATCCGTGTATACATGCGTTATCCTTGCCTTGCTATACTGTACTTTAACATTCGGCTGGCCAACATGGATTTTGGCTGGAGCATCGTGTTTGGCTGTTGCCTCTGTACCATTTGAACTTTATCTTTTGCCGAGGTGGAAATATCGTTTATGGCGGTATCGGATAAGTGAATTAAGCATCCAAATCCATAAAGGGATCTTTTTTAAGCGGAAAGTATTAATTCCCATGGGTAAAGTCCAGCATGTCGAAGCAAAACAAGGCCCTATTTTAAAAAAGTACAATTTATATACGATTACTTTATCGACAGCAGCCGGAAGCCATGAAATTCGGGGATTAGCCGAAGGAACCGCCGAATCTATCCGCCAAGATATTGAAGCCTATGCGAGGTTAAGCGATGAACAAGTCTGAAACATTAATAAAACATCGTCTCCATCCTGTTTCGATCCTTTATTTTGTCATGATAGCGATCAAGGAATCGTTGTCCTTCATATGGCTGGTTCCGCTGCTCGTACTATTTATTCATAAACTGGGCAGCCACATCCCTGGTTTCATCATCATGATTGCTTTTAGTTCTTTGCTTATTATCGCGTTTTTCATAATTGGTGTATTGAGATGGCGGGCATTTTCCTACCAGATACACGAGAAAGCGATATATATTGAATCTGGTTTGTTTGTGACAAAGAAAAGATGGGTGCAGCCGGACCGCATTCAATCCGTCGATTCTACGGTCCGTGTATATGACCATTTATTCTCTACGCGAACGTTAACGATTGAACTTGCCGGAGGTGATGAATCCAGCATCATTCTCAGCTGTATTTCAAAAGAAGAAGAACAGCGCATTCGAACGGTTTTAAAAGCAGAAGCAAACAGCAGGCCGATCAATCATTCTGGAGAGTCAGTGTTTCAACTATATAAAAATGATCTCATATTGCACAGCCTTCTCTCGCCTAAATTTGGGATTGTGCTTACGCTTTTATCACTGGGATTGCTAAAATATCAGGATATAACGAAAGACACTGACCGGGACACTTTGTTCACCTGCCTATCCGGCTGGTTCGGTTCCAACTGGATCATGATCACGGTGGTCATGCTGGTGGTTTTATCATTTGCACTTTCATTAATGCTGACATTTGTAACCGACTATCATTTCACATTAAGCAAGAATGCCAAAGGAGAACTTGAAATCGAACAAGGCCTGTTTGAGAAGAAAAAGCGAACGATTGCCCCAAACCGGATACAGGCGATTCTCATCATTGAGCCGCCGATTCACCGCCTCTTGGGATTCGTCTTAATTAAAGCTGTCGTTATACGTAACAGTCCAAATGAACAAAGCCAAAAAACGATTACGATTCTTCCCTTTGTTAAAAAAGAAAAAGCCCATTCCATGCTTGAACCGTTTACAGGTTACCGGAGGAACCGCAATTTGCGCATGCTTACAAAAGAAGCCAGACTTCATTATATGGTTCTGCCATTTACAGCAGGCTGTCTTCTATCAATACCGATATGGATGTTCCTTCCTTATCCCTTTCATTATCTGACTGCCATTCTGCCGCTTGGATTACTATGGATGGGATGGATGGGGTATCGAAGGACTCGTTGGAATCAAAGCAGCCGATTTTTAACTTTGCAGTACGGAACTTTTGCCCGGCGAACGGTCATCATTAAACACGGCCGCATTCAGTGGGCAGCGTTAGGCCAAACAGTTATGCAAGAGAGAAAAAACTTGGCATCCATTAAGATAGCCGTTGCTTCCGGAAAAGAAAACGTAAAGTTTTCGTTAAACCATATTCCGATAGAGAGTGCGACAGCTATTTATCAACATGCCATTAAAACAACAAAAACCTAGTTGACTAATAGGAATAATAAGATTAAAATAAACACATGCTTCATCTGCTGCCTTTTCAAGGCATAATTGGCGGGAGTCACCGGATGCCCGCCTTTTTTGTTTCAGCAAAGCGGAACGACATAAAAATGAATGAGGATCACAAGGCAAAACGATGCTGATCCTGCGATTCTATTGACATTCTTCTTTTCAGCCGAAGCTGTAACACGATGAACCAGCGTCAAAAACAACACGGTGCCGGTCAATATGACGGCTCCCGTTAAAAATGAGCTTTTAAAAGACTGTGTTCTCTCAATGATTTCCGATATAAACAAAAGCCAAAGGTATGCCAAAAACCCGTATATCAAACACCAATACGCAGCAGAAAAACATTTCATATGTCTCCCCCCTGTTTTATATTATTCTACACACACATAAAAAACCGGCACAACGGCCGGTTTTTACATTTATTGTCTTTTAAGCCTGATCACATTCCAGGAAAGCTTAGGGAGGCACGCCGTCAGCCTGCCGTCGCATACTTTGGCGTCTCCGCCGCTGTGCGGAACGACGTTGTTTCGGTCTTTTTCGTTCGTCGCTTTGTTGTCTTCGTGTTCAAGCACGATGTGCTCGCAGACGGTGTAGCCGTCAAAGCTTCTGGTATCGGCTTCGAGTTGCAGGCCGCCGTCTGTATCGCGGTTGACGGCGAATACCGTTAATTCTTCGGCTTCTTCATTGAAAACGGCGACAGACTCTAAATACGGAACATCTGTAAAGTCTTTGCTGTCATACTTTGGCGATGAAACGGCCGTTTGTAATACCGTTCCCCGTCCGTAGACAGAAGCGTGCATGAACGGATAGAATGTCGTCTGCCGCCAGGCTTCTCCGCCTTTTTCCGTCATGATCGGCGCGATCACATTGACAAGCTGTGCGAGACAGGCGATTTTCACGCGGTCGGCATGTTTCAAGAGCGTGATCAGCATACAGCCGACAAGAAGGGCATCCTCGAAGTTGTAAATGTCTTCAAGAAGGTGAGGCGCTCTTTCCCAGCGCTCGACCAGTTTGTCTTTTTCATTCGAATGATACCAGACGTTCCATTCATCGTAGGAAAGGTGGATCGTTTTTTTGCTGCGCTTTTTCGCTTTCATATAGTCGCAGACGGCAATCACCGTATTGATAAAGTGATCCATATCAAGCGATCTCGCTAAATAGTTCGGAAGATCGTTGTCACGGTTTCCGTAATACGAATGAAGCGAGATATACTCGACGTGTTCATACGTATGATCGAGCACGGTCGTTTCCCAGTCGATAAACGTCTGCATTCCGCTTCCTGAGCTTCCGCAGGCGACAAGCTCGATGGAAGGGTCCATCCATTTCATGACCTTTGCGGCTTCAGCGGCGATTCTTCCGTACTCGGCGGCCGTTTTATGGCCGATCTGCCAAGGACCGTCCATCTCATTGCCGAGGCACCACGTTTTGATCTTATGCGGCTCTTTATAGCCGTGCGATTTTCTGAGATCGCTGTAGTATGAATCTGACGGATGGTTACAGTATTCGACGAGATTGCGGGCTGCGTCAATGCCTCTCGTGCCAAGGTTAACGGCCATATTCACTTCCGCGCCGACAAGCTTCGCCCAGTCCATAAATTCATTGGTGCCGATCAAATTCGGTTCGGTCGTCGCCCATGCCAGATCAAGCCTTGTCGGCCGCTCTCCGACAGGGCCGACTCCGTCCTCCCAGTTATACCCCGATACAAAGTTTCCGCCCGGATATCTGATAAACGGCACCTTCAGCTCTTTGACGAGTTTGATGACGTCTTTGCGAAAGCCCGATTCATTTGCCTCCGGATGATCCGATTCATAAATGCCTTCATAGACGGCTCTTCCGAGATGCTCGACGAACGAGCCGAAGATCCGCTTGTCAACCTCCGCAACCTTATATTCCTTGTCGATCGTTATTTTTGCTTGTTTTGCAGTCATTTCAATCATTCCTTCCCAGAGAATATTTTATGATCAGCCTTTAATTCCGCCTGCTGTCAAACCTGACACAAAGTACTTTTGGAAGAACAAGAAAATCAGTATGACAGGCAGAATCGCCAGCACTGAACCTGAGATCAGCATGTCGTAGTTGTTGCCGTACGGACTGAGCAAAGCCGATAATCCGATCGGAAGCGTAAACATTTCCTTCGACCGCAGCACGATCAGCGGCCACAAAAAATTGTTCCAGCTGTTTAATGACTGGAGGATAATCATCGCTCCGAAAGCCGGCTTCATGAGCGGGGCCATAATCCGGAAGTAAATGCCGAATTCGGTGCATCCGTCCATTCTCGCCGAGTCGAGCAAATCTTTCGGCAGGCCGAGCGCATACTGCCGGAAGAAAAAGACGGCGACGGGCGATACGATAAACGGAAGGATCACCCCGGCGTACGTGTCGACGATATGCAGCGCGACCGTCATTTTAAATAAAGGCAGCATCAAAACTTCAATCGGCACCATCATGATCAAGAGCACAAATACAAACAGGAGATTTTTCCCCTTAAACTGATACACGGCAAGCCCGTAACCGACCATCGATGAAAACAAAAGCGTTAAAACGGTCGATATGACGACAAGAATCAGGCTGTTCGAGAACCATTTAAAATAAATGCTTCCTCCGTTAAACAAATAGGCATAGTTGTCAAGGCTTAACAATTCGGGGCTCAACCTTAAATTAAGCCCGAACCTCAGCAATTCCGAAGACGGCTTAAGCGAGCCGAGCACAAGACAAAACAGCGGAAACACAAACAAAAAACTTAAGATCGCAAACAGGAAAAATGTCGCTGTTTTCGCAATGTTTGAGCCTCTCGCATGCATTAATAGCCCTCCTTTTTAAATGATCCTGACAGCTTTAACGATATAAGGCTTGCGATGAAAATAATGACGAGCAGCACGATGCCGAGCGCCGAACCGTAGCCCATATTGTTGTAGGCAAGCCCCTGCTGATAAATGTATCCGACCATTGTCAGCCCGATATTGCCCGGGGAATTGTTTTGCCACAACACATAGCTTTCTTCAAACATCCGAAAGCCGCCGATGATGCTGATCGTCAGCACGTAGACGGTGACGGGCTTTAAAAACGAAAGCGTAATATAGAAAAATTTCTTCAGCGTGCCGGCGCCGTCAATTTCGGCCGCTTCGTACAATTCTTTCGGAACATTTTGCAGGCCGGCCAGGAAATACAGCACATTAATGCCCATCCACCGCCATGATGCGAGCATAACCATTAAAAACATTCCCGTATGCTCATTGTTCAGCCAGTTTTGCGGCGCGGCTCCGAGCTTCAGCAAAATCGAGTTCGCAAGCGATGTTTCCATTTCTCCGAAAATCAGCCTGAAAATGATGCCCGCCACGATCGTCGATGTCAAGGCAGGGATAAATAAAGCCGATTTAAACACATTTTTAAACTTTACAAGCTTTGAATCCAAAAAGACTGCAAGAATAAGAGGAACCGGTATTAAAATAAGCAATGTCCAAAAAGTGTATTTGATTGTATTGAATAGTGCGGTATAAAAAGTGGGATTATTTAAAGCTTTATAGTTTTCCGCCCCGACGAAGCGGATCTCCCCGGGGAGAATGCTTTGAAAGCTCATGATGATGACGCTGATAAGCGGATAAAGAAAAAAGATGCAAAAGGAGAGTACGAAAGGTGCTGTAAAAAAGTAAGGTGCGGCTTTTGCTGAATATAATAGGCGGGTCATCTTTCTTTTTCTGCTCACCGGCGGAAACGAATGCACTGTATCCGTTTTGACAGTCTTCAAGTTATCGCCTCGCTTTACAGTAATGAAAGACTATTGTCCCTTTACCTCGGCGGCTGCTTTGTCCAAGGCTTCCTTCGGTGTTTTGCTTTTCGTTTTAAGAGCTTCGTATAAAACGTTTTTGTTGACCAGATCGGATGTTTTCGCATAATCCTCTGTTAAATAAAGCGGATTGATCTCATCTTTCACCTCAAGAAGCATCGAAAAAATCCCGCTGCCATTTCGGAAATATTCTGTATATTGATTCGGTTTCTTCAGTTCTTCCGAATCCCACACATCCCATCTGAGCGGGTCAAACCCGAGGACGGTCCATAGCTTGATGTTTCCTTCTTTTGACACTTTGGCAAACGATAAAAAGTCCTTGGCCATTCCGGCTTCCTTCGCTTGTTTTGGAATAACGGTCGCTGTGCCGCCCATCCCTGCCGATCGGTCTCCGCCTTCTTTCCATGCCGGAAGCGGCCTGATCGCAATCTTCCCTTTTAAATCAGGCATATAATCCAAAAATCTGCCCATATACCAGATCGGCATCAAAACGGAAGCTGCCCCGCCTTGATTCATGAAGCCGTAATATTCTTCGCTATGATGATTTCCGCCAGGCGTTGTGATCGCAATTTTGTCCTTTTCGATCAAGGTTTTCAAAAATTCGAGCGTTTTGACATTTGTATCATGGTTTAATGTCAGGCGCCCCTTTTTATTAAAGTAGCCCGACCCCTGCTGGGTAAGCAGCGGCAAAAACGAATTTGGATCTGTCGTTTCGATCGTCGTCATCGGTTTGCCTGTAGCCTCTGTGACTTTTTTGCCCGCTTTTCTGTAATCTTCCCATGTTTTGATATCGTCCGGATCGACTCCCGCTTTGTGCAAAATATCCATGTTATAGTACATCACCGTCGTCCCGACGTGGGTGTCGAGGCCGTACAGTCTGCCGTTTTTGCTGTACAGGGTAAGCCGCGCTTCCACGAACTTGTCGCGTTCATCTTCGACAAGGGAGGTCAGGTCTGTCAAAGGAATGTCAGAGCCTTTCAAAAAGCTGGAGAAGCGGGCGAGCTCAACATCGGCAATATCGGGAACCCCTTTTCCCGCCAAAAGTGATATCGAAAGATTGTCGTGCATCTGTCCGTACGGATAAACGACGGTATTTAATTTGATCTTACGGTCCGGATATGCTTTATTCCATTCTTTCACCATTTCCGCATAAAACTGTTCATGAAGGCCGTTGAACGTCCAAAATGTCAGCTCTGTGGCATCGTCATCTTTGCCGGCGGTGGGACTCGCACTGCATCCTGTCAAAAGCAAGCTAAAAGCCATGATGATCATGAGGAAAAATGAAAGGAACCTTTTCACGTTTTAACCCCTTTCATGTTTGACATGCTGCCCGGCGTCAGGCAAAAGTCCGTATTGATTCATGATGGCAAGACCCGTGTACCGGTCCCTGAGATTGTGGGCCCGGGCCATTGCCTCCATAAGCAAAGGCTCGTCAACATCAAGGTCTGCAAATGATACCGGCCCGCCGACTTTTCTCATCCATTCCGCCATCTCCTCTCCGCCGGGAAGCTTTTCATAGACGGAACGAACCGTTTTTGCGACGTGTTCATCGCCGAAATCCCGGTCTTTAAGAGAGCGGTAAACATCCGCTAGCATGATGGAGGCGCAGCCTACTTTTGCCCCGTGGAGAATCTGCCGCCTGTTGTTTTCGAGCGCTTTCATCTCAAGGTAATGGGACAGGTGGTGCTCACCTCCGGAAGCAGGTCTTGAATGGTCGAGCATCAGCATGACAAGGCCTGAGACGATCAGCGATTCCATCAATTTTTCGATGCCCTCGCGCGATTTTGCCGCGATGTCATCGATCCTGGAAAGACACTGATCAAGCGCTTTTCTCGTGATGGCGGAAGCAGTCGGACAGTATGGTTCATCAGCAAGCGAACGGGAGATCTCCCAGTCGGCGAGCGACGTTATTTTGCCGAGCATATCGCCGAATCCCGCGGCGATCATGTTTTGCGGCGCATTCCGCAAAAGCTCGATATCTGCAAATAGCGCAACAGGCGCCGACGTTTGAATCGTCTGCTTTGTACCGTTTAAAATGAGCGGAGCTCCGGCCGATGTAAAACCGTCAACCGACGGCGCAGTAGGCACCGAAATAAACGGAATGCTGCGCTGATAGGCGCAAAACCTGACGATATCATGGATCGTCCCCGCACCTGCGGCAATGAGCGCATCCGCGTCAACCGGCGCATCGATCAATGCCTTGACCAACGTTCTCTCATCTGCCGTAACATCCCCTGCCGCATTCGCCTCAAGCTTGACAAGGGATACCTCTGCCGTTTCCTGAAGGAGAGACGCCAGCCGTTCTCCCGCGATCCGGCCGGTCGTTTCATCACAAACGATAGCAACGCTTTTAAATGAAGCTTTTATAAAGGCAGGCATTTCGTTTTCGACAGCATGTTCGCCAATCGCGATTTTTTCGACCGTCAGCGGGAAATGGACGGCTCCGCACTCGCATTCCCCCAACGTCTTTTTCATATAAGAGATCAAGTCATTCATGATTATCCCTCACTCCTCCTATTGGCCGTAATACGCGTCAGCCCCGTGCTTACGGAAAAAGTGCTTATCGAGCAAGACACCGCTGATGGGATGTAACGACGGATTCAGCATGAGCGAATGATAGGCCATTTTTGCGACCTCTTCCAAGACAACAGCGTTGTGCACGGCCGTCAAGGCATCTTCCCCCCAGCAAAACGGACCGTGATTGTTGACGAGAACGCCCGGAATGTCGCGCGGATCAAGGTGCTGAAACGTCTCCCTGATGACTTTTCCGGTATTTAATTCGTATTGTTCCGCGATTTCATCAGCGTACATTTCCCTCGTACAGGGAATATCGCCGTGATAGTAATCAGCGTGAGTCGTTCCCAATGAAGGGATGTCCCTGCCGGACTGCGCCCAGCTCGTCGCCCACGGGGAATGAGTGTGGACGATCCCTCCTATCGTTTGAAACTCCTTGTAAAGGTAAAGGTGTGTCGGCGTATCCGAAGACGGCTTCAGCTTCCCTTCGACAACCTCTCCGTCCAGATTCAGCACGACTAAATCTTCCGCTCTTAATTCGCTGTATTTCACACCGCTCGGCTTGATGACGACCAAGCCTTTATCACGGTCGATCCCGCTGACATTTCCCCATGTAAAGGTGACGAGCCGGTGCTCCACAAGCTGTAAATTCGCTTTTAACACTTGTTCCTTCAAAGCCTCCAGCACAAGGTTCTCCTCCTTTTGACTTTTCGATTTACCGGGCGGCGGCGCTGACTGACTGGATGTTTTTCAACTTTTTAAGGCGTTTCATGACATTGTTTTGTTTTCCGAAGAATTCGTAAAGCTCCCTGTAGTCCGCATAAAGCTGATCGTACAATATCACGTTTTCCGGAATCGGCTTGTATGTGTGATCTTTCACTTTTCCCATATGCTTGACAGCCTCTTCGATCTGATCATATCCGCCGTTTTCGCTTCCGGCCGCAACCGCTCCGAATATCGCCGAACCTAACGCCGGAGCTTGCGGAGAACCGGAAATTTTAATTTCCATGTTTGTCACATCAGCATATATCTGCATGATGAACGGGTTTTTTTCGGCAATTCCCCCGGCGGCATACAGCTCTTCGATCGGCACGCCGCTCTGCCGGAACGTTTCGATGATGATTCTCGTACCGTATGCGGTTGCTTCAACTAACGCACGGAATATCTCTTCAGGCTTCGTTGATAAGGTCATCCCGAGCATCATCCCGGTCAGATCCGCATCGACGAGCGTCGAGCGGTTTCCATTCCACCAATCCAATGCAAGCAGGCCGCTTTCGCCGACGCGCAATCTGTCCGCCTTTCGGGACAGCAGCTCGTAAATCGATATCCCCTCTGCTTCAGCTTCTTTCGCATAGCTTTCAGGCACGAAGTGCTCAATCAGCCAATGAAAATGATCGCCGACGCACGATTGGCCCGCTTCATAGCCGACATAGCCCGGCAGAATGCCGTTTTCCACGACTCCGCACATTCCCGGCACCATTCGGACGTCCTCGCCGAGCAGCACGTGGCAAGTGGATGTCCCCATGATCATCAGCATTTTCCCCGGCTCTGTGATGCCGACCGCCGGAACTGACACATGGGCATCGACATTGGCAACCGCGACCGCGGTACCCGGCAAAAGACCCGTTTTAGCTGCCATTTCATCAGTTAAACCGCCGGCTTTCTCCCCTATCGGATAAATGTCTTCCGTCAATTTTTCCTGAACGACATGTTTCAGCTTCGGATGCAAAGCTGCGAAAAAATCTACGGAAGGATAGCCGTCAGTACGATTCCAGATCGCCTTATAGCCCGCTGTACAATTGTTTCGTTTCATCTTCCCGCACAGCCTGTATACGATCCAGTCCGCAGCTTCCATGATCTCGGCGGCGGCATCGTATATATGCGGTGCTTCTTCAGCGATTTGCATCACTTTCGGCACGAGCCATTCGGAGGAAATTTTTCCGCCGTATGTTTTCAGAAACGCTTCGTTTCGCTCCTCTGCGAGTTGATTCAGCCTGTTTGCCTGCTCCTGTGCGGCGTGATGCTTCCAAAGCTTCACATAGCTGTGCGGCTCTCCCGCGTATTCCTCCCTCATGCAAAGCGGCGTCCCGTCTTTGTCTACAGGCAGAATCGTACATGCCGTAAAATCGATGCCGGTACCGATGATCTCTTTTGGATCGACTTTTGACTGACGCAACAGGCTCGGAATCGTCTCTTCAAGCACTTCGGTGTAATCAGCCGGATGCTGAAGCGCCCAGTCCCTCGGAAGCTTTTTCTTCGTCCCCGGCAATTCGCGGTCAATCACGCCGTGCGTATATTCTTTTACCGCTGTCGCAATTTCCTCTCCCGTCTGGACGTTGACCAGGACGGCTCTCCCTGACAATGTTCCGAAATCAACACCGATTGCAAATGCCATAAGCTTGCGCGCCTCCTTAAAACGTGCGAAGCCGGTATGCAGCTTCACTCCATTTGAGTTCGTTGCGAAGGTTTACTATCTTTGTGTCACGGTTGATCAGCACCGCTTCAATGCCCGTCATGTCAGCCCAATCCAGCATTTGTTCTGCCGTAAGCCGATAGGAAAGGCACGTGTGGTGGGCTCCCCCCGCCAATATCCACGCCTCTGCAGACGTTTTGAGGGAAGGCTGCGGCTTCCAAAGGACGCGCGCCACCGGAAGGTACGGCATCTCATGCGGAACCCTTTCAGCATCGACTTCATTGATGACAAGCCTGAAACGCCCGCCCATATCGACTAAAGAAACGTTGACCGCAGGGCCTGCCATTCCGTCGAAGACCAAACGGGCCGGATCGTTCTTTCCGCCGATCGACAAAGGATGCACTTCGATGCGCGGCTTCGTTTCGGCAATCGACGGGCACACTTCAAGCATGTGCGACCCGAGAATCATTTCGTTGCCCGGTTCAAAATGGTATGTGTAATCTTCCATGAACGACGTTTCTTTTCCGTCTGCCATCACTTTCATCATCCTGACAAGTGCAGCCGTTTTCCAGTCTCCCTCTCCGCCGAAGCCGTAGCCTTCAGCCATCAGGCGCTGAACGGCCAACCCCGGAAGCTGCTTCATACCGTGCAAGTCTTCAAAGGTCGTCGTAAAGGCGGTATAGCCCCCGTCCGAAAGAAAGCGCTTTAAACCAAGCTCAATGCGGGCCTGCTCTTTTACGGCTTCACGGGCCGCACCGTCTTCAGGGCACTCGTAAAGCTCTTCGTATTCGGCAAGCAGTTCATTTACGCTTTCTTCCGAAACCGCGTTGATCTCCCGGACGAGGTCACCGATCCCATATCCGTCGACAGACCAGCCAAGCTGAATTTGAGCTTCGATTTTGTCCCCTTCCGTGACCGCCACATTGCGCATGTTGTCACCAAAGCGGGCCACTTTGATATGGCGGTTTTCAATTGAGGCCACAGCAGCGCTCATCCACCGGTCGATCTCCCTTTTCACTCCGGCGTCTTCCCAATGGCCGACGATGACTTTTCGATTCAGCCCCAATCTCGTTCCGATAAATCCGTATTCGCGGTCTCCGTGTGCAGACTGGTTGATATTCATAAAATCCATATCGATCGTTTCCCACGGAATGTCCCTGTTAAATTGAGTATGAAAGTGGAGCAGCGGCTTTTTCAGTTCCGTCAGTCCCGGAATCCACATTTTCGCCGGTGAAAACGTATGCATCCAAGTGATGACGCCGGCGCATGCATCATCGCAATTCGCTTCTCTGATCAGTTTTCTGACTCCGTCAAGCGAGGTGGCAACCGCTTTATATTTGACGCTGTACCTCATTGAACCGTCGTTTAGTCCCCTGCACATGATGTTTGCATGCTCTTCTACTTCTCTGACTGCTTCTTCTCCGTATAAATGCTGACTCCCCGCAACAAACCAAAATTCGTACGCTTTTGATTGAATCAAGATTTTTCCCCCTTTGTTCCGGCATACATTATGAAACTACCAAAATGAACGCTTACAAAAATCTCTCAATACGTACGGACATCTAAAATCATGATATATATTTGTACGAACGAGTTCATTATATTCTTAACACCACATACTGTCAATTACATTTCCGGCATTTTTTTGAACAAAAAAGAAAAAAAGCCAAGCAAAACATCTGCTTAGCTTGCTGCAATCGCTAATACGCCGGCCAGCCCGCGGAATCCCAGTACAAATCATTGATCAGCAGTTTGGAGACTCCGTTGTCAAGCGCGTCATAGCTGTGTCTGACGATGATGGAATTGTCGACTACATCCTGATGCCCCGGTCCTTTCCAGCGGTCATTTCCGGCGTCTAATATCGTCCCTCCTCCCTCGAGCATATTTTTGCCGTTTTTATCATAGTAAGGACCTGTTATATTTTTTGAACGGCCGTAGGCGATTTTGTACGTGCTGTTTACTCCGAGGCAGCATCTGTCAAATGAAACGAACAAATAATAGTAGCCGTCTTTATACGTAATGTTCGGCGCTTCAACAGCCCCGCCGTTATTCGGCCTTGCCGCGATGGAATAAAGCGTTCCCGTCGGCTTCATCGTTTTTTTATCGAGCTTTGTCAGCTTAATGCCGCTCCAAAAAGAGCCGAAAGAAAGCCACGGGTTTCCGTCTTTGTCAATCACTAAATCTCCGTCGATCGCATTATAATTGTCAGCTGAAGTCGTCCTGACCACAAGTCCGTCATCGCGCCATTTCCCTAAAGCGAGACTGTCTGTCGAAGCGAGCCCGATCGCCGAAGTGTTTGATCCGAACGAAGAGATCGAATAATAAAGCCAGTATCTCCCGTTATAGTAGCTGATATCCGGCGCCCGGATTTTTTTCATGATTTGGTACGTACGTTTTCCACCAGGATAACGGCGTTGAAAAAATACTCGGTGCCGCGCTCCACGCGATTCCGTCATTCGACCTGATGACGCGCAGTCCATTTCCAATCCCCGTTCCAAAGGTATACCACGTATTTCCTTCTTTGATCATGGAAGGATCATGAATGATGTTGTCTCCCTTCGTATCCCAAAATGCGGCTGAAGCGGATTCAGCCGCCAGCGCCAGCCCGATGATCAATGCCCCCGCGATACAAATTGCCCGCAATTTACGCTTCACAAAACCACTCTCCCATCCGATGAATTTGAACCTCTTTCAGAAGTCATTCCGGAATATATGTAAGCGTCTTCTAAGATATTCCAAAAAATAAGCTGACAGCATGGATTAGCAGCTGTCAGCTTATTTGATCAATCAAACGTAATCTGCTCGACCGTTTCGTTATCCAATCGCTTGATGACTTCGGTAATTAATTTGACGGCATTTTCATAGTCATCGCGATGAAGCATCGCTGCATGCGTATGGATGTAGCGGGTGGCGATCGTAATCGAAAGGGCCGGCACTCCGTTTGCGGTCAGGTGGATCGAGCCTGAATCGGTTCCTCCTCCTGAAAGGGCATCATATTGGTATGGAATCCCGGCTTCATCTGCAACCTTTGTGACGAAATCGCGGAGCCCTTTATGGGAAACCATTGAAGCATCATATAGAATGATTTGCGGGCCTTTCCCCATTTTGCTCGTCGATTCTTTTTCCGAAATTCCCGGCGTATCTCCGGCAATTCCGACATCGACCCCGAATGCGATGTCAGGCTTGATCGTATGTGCGGCGGTTTTTGCGCCGCGCAATCCGACTTCTTCCTGAACCGTCCCAACGCCGTACACAACATTCGGATGGTCAGAGCCTTTTAAGTTTTTTAAAACGTCTATCGCAATGGCGCAGCCGATACGGTTGTCCCACGCTTTTGCAAGCAGCATTTTTTCATTGTTCAGGACCGTGAATTCAAAGTACGGGACGACCTGATCTCCGGGAAGAACGCCCCATTCCATCGCTTCCTCCCTGTTTGAAGCCCCGATGTCGATGAACATGTCTTTGATCTCAACCGGTTTTTTACGCGCGTCAGGCGACAGGACATGAGGGGGTTTGGAACCGATCACGCCTGTGATGTCCCCTTTTTTGGTTACGACCGTTACACGCTGCGCCAGCATGACCTGGGACCACCAGCCACCGACCGTTTGAAAGCGAAGGTATCCCCTGTCATCAATACGCGTCACCATAAAACCGACTTCATCAAGGTGACCGGCAATCATGATCTTCGGCCCGCCTGTCTGTCCGGTCTTTTTGGCGATCAAACTGCCGAGTCTGTCTGTGGTAACCTCGTCGGCATACGGCTCTATGTATGATTTCATGACTTGTCTGGGTTCTTTTTCATTCGCTGGAATTCCTTTTGCATCTGTTAGTTCTTTCAGCATCGTAAGCGTTTCATCTAGCATTGCCATTTCTCTTACAGCCTCCTTTAATTAACCCTTAATTACTATTATACAAAAACAATCCTATTCAATACGATCAAGCCGCTTTTTTAGATAAAAAAATGAAACCTTCCGCTGTGCCGTTCGTATATATTCAGATATACCTGAATTTCTTTTACAGGAGGTTCATTTAAAAATGGCTGTTATCATTCTGAGAATCGTTTTGCTTGCGCTTTTGCTCTATGTCGTATTCAAAGTTGTTCAGTTTTTCGGTGATCCGAAGCGCAGACTGAAATCGGCGCAGGCAAAAAAGGATTTTTATTTTTTGGACGAACAAAAAAACACGCGCAAAAATTTCAAACTAACGTTTAAAGGCGTACTGTTCGAAGGGGAAAAACACATTCCTTCCAAAGACCACCCCCTGTTCATCCATACGATCTTCGTGTGGACGGATGCTTCAGAAGAAAAGCTCAGAACTTTCACAAATGAGGATTTCAGCGAATTGGAAAACAAAATCAAAGCCCACTACCCGGACTGCAAAATCGATTGGGATTCATCGATTAAAAAATGGAAACATAAAAAAGCAGAAGAGCATTAGCGCCTCTTCTGCTTTTTCAGTTCATGAAATAAAAGCCGGCCAATGCGGCTTGAATCACGAAGAGGAAGGGGATTCCGAGCCGAAAGGACAAATGCTTCGTTTTATGTCTGACAAGGATCATGCCGAGCCAGACACCCGCGGAACCGAACGCGGCCGCAGTCAGCCAGATGCGGCGTTCAGGCACCCTCCATTTGTGTTGGACGGCTCTTCGCTTGTCTGCTCTCATCATGAAAAAGCCGTATCCGTTAATGATAATAAAGAATATCAGCACCAGATGCATTGGTGTTCTCCCCTTGCCCTTAAATAAAAAGGGCCGCGTTTAAGCGGCCGTTTTCATTATTTGTTTAATTGAGCTTTTGCAGCGTCAGCAAGCTGATTGAATGCAGAAAGATCGTTTACAGCAAGATCAGCAAGCATTTTGCGGTTTACTTCGATGCCGGAAAGTTTCAGACCGTGCATTAAACGGCTGTAAGAAAGGCCGTTCATACGAGCTGCGGCATTGATACGAGTGATCCACAGTTTGCGGAAATCGCGTTTTTTCTGACGACGGTCACGGAAAGCGTAGTTTCCGGATTTCATCACTTGCTGGTTAGCTACTTTATATAATGTATGTTTTGAACCAAAATAACCTTTTGCTAATTTAAGAACCTTTTTACGACGTTTGCGTGTAACAGTTCCGCCTTTTACTCTTGGCATAAGATTTCCCTCCTAATTATCCCTTTTCCGAATTACTTAATGTTAGCAAGCTGCTGCTTGATGCGTTTGAAATCGCCTGCGCTGACGATCGCGCCTTTGCGAAGCTTGCGTTTTTGTTTTTGAGATTTATTTGCGAATAAGTGACTTGTATATGCATGAGAACGTTTCAGTTTCCCGGAACCTGTCTTTTTAAAACGTTTCGCAGATCCGCGGTGAGTTTTCATTTTTGGCATGGATGTTTCCTCCTTAATTACTTTTCATTTTTAGGTGCGAGCACCAGGAACATGCTGCGGCCGTCCATTTTCGGCTTTGTTTCAACGGTCGCAACTTCCGCGCATGCTTCCGAAAAACGGTCAAGCACGCGCTGTCCGATTTCTTTATGCGTGATCGCGCGGCCTTTAAAGCGGATGGATGCTTTCACTTTGTCCCCTTTTTGCAGGAACTTAATGGCGTTGCGAAGCTTTGTATTAAAGTCGTGCTCTTCAATACCAGGGCTCAGCCGCACTTCTTTTAAGTTAATGATTTTTTGATTTTTGCGTGCTTCTTTTTCCTTTTTCTGCTGCTCGAATCTGTACTTTCCGTAGTCCATAATCCGGCAGACAGGCGGTTTTGCATTTGCTGCAACTAACACAAGGTCAAGATTTGCGCGACCGGCAATTTCAAGTGCTTCCTGGCGGGATTTGATCCCAAGCTGGTCGCCATTTTGTCCGATCAAACGGACCTCACGCGCACGGATACCCTCATTAACCAATTGATCTTTGCTAATAATGAGCCACCTCCATAGAATCTTTGAATTGATTTCACAACTCATTTGACCGCTTCATTGCATTTTCACAGGCAAACAAAAAGTGCGGGCATAAAAACACCCACACTGCGAACATCTGCATGAAAAAATAAGAATGTACGTTTAACCTGCCAACTACAAGAATGTGTCAATCAGGTGAGAAGCGGGTGCTTCTGCTTGTTGATATATATTCAATTCATTATCTATCTTACATAAATAAATCTTTCAAGTCAAGATATAAAATTCATCACAACATTTGCTATTATAACAGGTGATATTTAAAATCGCAATGGTGATTTTATTTTTCTTTTTTCGAGCCTCTTATCCGCCGACGATCTGAATGAACACCGGAATGACGAACACGGTCACAACGCCGACGACAACGACCGCAATGCTTGCCATGGCGGCTTCGACTTCCCCCATTTCGATCCCGACAGCCACGCCGAGGGCATGTCCTGACGTACCAAGCGCCAAGCCTTTTGCGATCGGATTCTTCACGCGAAAGAGTTTTAAGAAAAGCGCCCCAAGCGCATAGACGATGACAGCATTAAAAATAACCGCAAACGCCGTAATATCGGTGATGCCGCCGATGCCTTTTGATAACGGCAGAGCGATCGCCGTTGTGGCAGCCTGCGGCAGCATGCTCTTCATGACGGCGTCGTCAAGGTGGATTCCTTTTGCAATGAGATAAACGACGGCGACCGAACAGACGGAGCCGGCAACGATGGCCGAGAGAATCTGCCACCAATACTTCTTCAATGTAGCCGCCTGCTTGTACAAAGGAATCGCAAACGCGATCGTTGCGGGCTCTAAAAAGAACTTAATGATATCTCCCCCGCTTTTGTAATCCTCATACGAAAAACCCCCGATTTTAAGAAAAGCGATGCCGAGCACCATGGCGACGAACAAAGGCGTAAACAAGAAAAATCCGTTTGTTTTTTTAAAAAGATAAGTGCCGATGCCGAAAGCGGCAAGCGATACGACAATGCCGAAATACGGTGACATACCTGAAAACCCCCTTTAAGAAGCTGTTTTTTTGGCCGTTTCCGTTTCAAGCGTCCCGGCTTCCCGCTTTTTGCCGCCGGCGGACAGAATCATCTGGGAAAACAGCCCTGTTGCGCCAAGCAAAATGACGGTGGCCAGAAGAATAACAAACACGATCAACAACCCGTATTTTTCCATGACACCGAGCGAATTCATGACAGAAATTCCCGAAGGAACGAATAAAAATCCGATGAGAGAGGTTAATGCTGCACCGAGCGATTCGACCTGCTCAAGCTTGACCACCTTCATGCATAACAGCGTGAATAAGAGAACCAACCCAATGACTGATGCCGGAATCGGAATGGGCAGCAACCCGGCGATTCCGTTTGAAACAAGCATAATGACAGCAAAAATAAATGCCTGTGTTAAAAAGCCGTATACCTTTTTCGCACTCATGTCGATCACCTCTTTGGCTTTGTTGGCACCATTATATAAAACAAAGCCCAGAAAAAAAGCGCTTTCATTAAAACTCGCCGGATATCGAAGACCAGGTGCAGAAATCGGGCGGTGAAATACAGATCTCCCTCGTTATGGGCGCTTGCCGATTTTCACAATAAATCCATTCCAATTTGTGCTAATTAGCAAGGGGCCATCGTATAGTTAGTAACGTGAAAAAAGAAAGGGGGCCTAAAGAAAAATATGCATACCGGAAAACAGACCGGCATGCCCGGACAGCGCGTAGAACTTGCATCCTTGATCAACCGTGGATTGGAACCTGAAGACGATTCCCCCGCCGCCGAATCACCTGTGTTTACGGATGATCCGTTTAAACTGGGGGTCGCCTCGGGTGAACCGCTCCCGGACGGATTTGTATTATGGACGAGGCTTGCACCGGATCCGCTTGCTGAAGACGGTTTGGGAGGAATGCCGGACAGGAGTGTACCGGTCAGGTGGGAGATCGCCGAAGATGAGCATTTCCGCAAAATCGTCAGGCGCGGAACGGCATCAGCCCTCCCTGAGCTTGCCCACTCGGTCCATGTCGAAGTGAACGGACTGAAGCCGGCAAGATATTATTGGTACAGATTCAAAGCAGGTCAGGAAATCAGCCGGGCCGGCCGCACAAAAACCGCGCCTCCCCCGTATGCCGACCTTGCCGGGATGTCGTTTTCCCTTGCATCGTGCCAGGCCTGGTACCACGGCTATTTCACCGCTTATCGTCATATGGCCGCGGACCATCCCGACGTCGTTTTTTTCCTTGGCGACTATATTTACGAATATCCCATTAATGAAAACAATCTTTACCGGGATGTCAAGCTGTCCGATGCGCACAATGCAAAGACTGTCACCCTCAGCCAGTATCGTCTGCGGTACTCCCTTTTCAAGACCGATCCCGATCTCCAGGCGATCCACGCATTAGCGCCTTGGATCGTGACCATGGACGACCATGAAGTGGAAAACAACTATGCCGGCGTGTATTCGCAATATAACCCTTCTGTCGAAGAGTTTCTCAAGCAGCGCGCAGCCGCCTATCAAGCCTTTTATGAAAACATTCCGGTCAGGAGCACCTCGATTCCAAAGGGGCCGGATATGCTCATGTACCGGCGTTTCCGCTATGGAAACCTGGCCGAATTCAACGTCCTTGACACCCGGCAGTACCGCAGCAAATATCCGGCAAACGAGAGGGAACGGCTCGATCCGGCCCGGTCCATACTCGGAAAAGCCCAGGAGCAGTGGCTGTTCCGCGGGCTGAGCAGGTCGAATGCAATTTGGAATATGCTCACACAGCAGGTCGTTTTGGCGCAAATCGACCGCGACACCGGACCGGGAACGGCTTACAGCGTGGATCAGTGGGACGGCTATCCCGCTACGCGCGACAGGCTTTTCTCCGCATATCAAACGTGCGGCATCAAAAATCCAGTCGTTCTGACAGGGGACATCCATCGACACGCCGCCGCGGATCTGAAAGCAGATTTCAATGATCCTCAGTCAAAAACGATCGGCACAGAGCTGATTGCCACATCCATCTCCTCAGACGGCGATGGGGCAGAAACCGATTCGCTCGCACCGATCTGGCTGGGAAATCCCCATGTCAAGCTGTACAATGCACAGCGCGGCTACGTCCGCTGTACGATGACTCCCAAACAGCTCAAAGCCGACTTTCAGGTTCTTCCTTACATTACCCGCCCGGGAGCTCCAGTCTCGACCTATGCGGGCTTTGTCATTGAAGCGGGCCGTCCGGGACTGCAAAGGATTCATTAAAAACTGCTTCACATCATATGAAGCAGTTTTTTCAGTTCTTTTGCATATGTACGGCTGACAGGAATCGTTGAGCCGTCTTTCATCAGCAGATTATACGTCGAATTGAACCACGGCTTTACCTCTTTCATATGGTCCATGTTGGCCAAAAAGCTTCTGTGAACCCTGATAAACAGAGATTGCGGAAGCTTTTGCTCAAGCACGACCAGCGTATCGTGGACTGCATACGACGCATCAAAGGTTTTGACGACGACGCGGCCGTCTTTTAATCCGGCATAGACGATTTCAGAAGTGTCGAGGATCACGATCGACTCGTCAACGTTGAGAGCAAGCCTTTGATGGCCGGACGGCGGCTTTTCCTCTTTGTTTTCCGGGTGCATTCGTCTGTATTTTTTGATCGTTTGTCTGATGCGCTCTTCGTCAAATGGCTTTGTCAAATAGTCGATCGCATCGACTTCAAATGCTTTCAGCGCATATTCGTCATATGCGGTGGCAAACACGACAGCCGGCGGCGCCGACATTTTTTTCAGGCGCTTGGCGATGTCGAATCCGTTTTCCCCTGACAAATCGATGTCTAAAAATAGAATATCCGGCTTTTGGTCCGCCATTTTGTCAAATGCTTCTTCGATATGTTCAGCTTCGTCTATCGCATCCACTTCTTTCGTCCGCTCCAGCAAATATCTCAATTCGTCGCGGGCAAACATTTCATCGTCAACGATTAATACCTTAAGCATCGATCTTCTCCCTCTCTTTGCGATTTAAAAGGAATTTTGAAAGAAACTTCAGTTCCTGAATCGCTTTCACTGGTCAGTTTTAAGGCGGCCTGCTGTCCGAACAGGCCGGTCAGCCGCTGGTTCAGATTGTAAAGCGCCGTCCCGTTTCCTTCCTTTGAAGGCAACGGCGTTTTTCCCAATTGGTCCAGCATCCCGGGCTCGATTCCCCTGCCGTTGTCTGACACCTTCATGAGGACGCCGCCGTGCTCCGAGCGGACACAAACGGTCACCCTGCACGTCTTCTGTTTTTTCGGAAAAGCGTGGCGCAGCGCGTTTTCCACAAGCATCTGCAAAATAAATGGCGGTATTTCCATATGTTCAAGCCCCTCCTCGATGTGAAAATCGATTGTATATTTCCCCGGAAAACGCGCCTGCTCCAAGGATAAATATGCTTCAAGATGGTTCAGCTCTTTTGACAGCGGAATCAATAATTGCCTCGCTCCCTGCAGGTTTGAGCGGAAATAGACGCTGAGCTGAAGCAGGAGCTTTCTCGTTTTTTCGGCGTCTGTCCGGCACAATGCAGAGATCGTATGAATCGCATTGAATAAAAAATGCGGATTAACCTGAGCCTGCAGCGCTTTGATTTCGGCATCCTTCAAGAGCTTCTTTTGCAGCTCCGCTTCCCCGAGCTCAAGCTGTGTTGAAAAAAGCATCGCAAGGCCTTCGGCAAGCTCTTCTGCCACACGGTTTAGCCCGGCCGGATTCTTGAAGTACAGCTTCAGCGTGCCGATCGTCTTCCGGTTGGAGGTCAGGGGCAGCACAATCGCGGCCTGGAGCGGGCAAGAGTGATGGGTGCACTCGATTTCGTCGCGCGATTTCACCTTCATGACTTTCCCCGTTTTGATGACTTTTTTCGATAAACCGGTGATCAGGCTTCTCGAAGGAATATGGTGATCAGCCCCTTCGCCGACATGCGCGAGAATCGTTTCCCTGTCTGTAATCGACACGGCATCCGTGCCTGTCATCTGATGAATAATCAGGGCCGCGCTTTTGCACGATGTTTCATTCAGCCCCTGGCGGAAAAACGGCAGCGTCTGATCGGCAATCGAAAACACCTTGTGCGTCTGCATGGCTTTTGCCTGCTCTTCTTTACGGATAATCGATTGAATGATCGACAGAAAGATAAAACTGCCTGTCCCATTGACGATGACCATCGGGATGCCGATCATCTGAACGAGCGCTACAGCGTCTGACCGCGGTGCAGCAAGCATGATGATCATCACCATTTGCAGCGCTTCCATTGAGATGCCTGCAAGAGCCGCGACCCGCGGCGTCACCATTTGGTGCCGCTTCCGGAAAAAACGCCCGATATAACCCGAGATAACCCCCGCCAACAGGGAAGAAACCGCACAGCTTAAAGCCGTACTTCCTCCAAGCGAAAAACGGTGAATTCCCGCAAGAATCCCGACCCCTGCGCCGACGAAGGGCCCCCCGATCAAGCCGCCGATTTCGACTCCGAGAATTCTCGTATTGGCGATCGAGCTCGACGGGTCGATCGCAAAAATCCAATCATTGTTTAAAATCTTGTGATCTCGAATCTCGATTCCTGTATAGTTGCTGATGATGCTGAAAAGTGAAAAGATACAGATGAGAACGGCATTCCCCTTATATCCTTCCGGATGCTGAAGGTGCTGCCGGAACACCTTCATATGGGCGAGAATAAAGCCAAGGATCACAATGATCCCCACTCTTTCCAGCATCATGATCATTAAATGGATCATGTTATCCCCTTGCTTTCTCACAGAATTTAAAGTTCGCCCTCATTTTATCATATCTGTCGCCATTCAAACTTTTACGCTTTATCACATCACATTCTTAAAATCTCTGCTTTATCATCCTATTGATCTATTGTAAAATAAATGAGACATTGATAAATCCAAGACAGGGGAGACGATCATGAAAGCCGTATTTTTTGATTTAGACGACACATTGCTCTGGGATGAAAAAAGCGTCAGTACGGCATTTGCCGAAACATGTATGAAGGCCGAAAAAAAATACGGGATCGGCGCAGATGAATTTGAAGCCGCTGTACGCCGGGCAGCGCGCGATCTTTACACGTCTTATGAAACGTATCCTTACACCGTGATGATCGGCATCAATCCGTTTGAAGGGCTTTGGTCGAATTTCAGCGACCCGATCAGCGAAGGATTTCAAAAGCTGAACAAAATCGTCCCTGAATACAGAAAAAATGCATGGACAAACGGGCTGAAAGCATTCGGAATCGATGATCCCGCTTTCGGGGAAGAGCTTGGCGAATATTTTGCAGCCGTGCGCCGGAAGAGCCCTTTCGTCTACGAAGAAACATTTGCCGTTTTGGATGAATTAAAAGGAAAATTCGAGCTTTTATTGCTGACAAACGGTGATCCGAGCCTGCAAAGAGAAAAATTGGCCGGCGTGCCTGAACTTGCACCTTATTTCAAGGAAATCGTCATTTCCGGAAATTTCGGAAAAGGAAAGCCGGACCCGAGCATTTTTGAACACTGTCTTCATCTTCTCGGCATTGCGAAAGAAGACGCCGTGATGGTCGGGGATAATGTGAACACAGATATTCTCGGCGCATCCAGAGCCGGCATTCAGACCGTCTGGGTCAACCGCAAAGGCAAAGGGAACGAAACCGAAGTAAAACCGGACTACGAAATCCGTCATTTAAGCGAATTGTTCGATATTCTGGCCGCAAAAAAAGCATGACTCCGAATGGAATCATGCTTTTTTTCGTTTTATTTTCTTGCTTCAGCAACGGCTTTTTTTACGAAATCTTCAAGCGAAACCGTTTCTGATTTTTGCTCCCCGTATTTGCGGACATTGACCGCTTTGTTTTCGGCTTCCTGGTCGCCCACGACGAGCATGTACGGAATCTTTTGCATTTGCGCTTCACGGATTTTATAGCCGATCTTTTCATCGCGGCTGTCGACTTCAACGCGCAATCCTTCACGCTGCAAGCGTTCCTGGACTTGTTTTGCGTAGTCAAGGTGCGCGGACGGCGATACAGGGATCACCTGGAACTGCACCGGCGCAAGCCATGTCGGAAGCGCACCCTTATGCTCTTCAATTAAGAACGCCACAAAGCGCTCCATTGTCGATACGACGCCCCTGTGAATGACGACAGGACGGTGCGGTTTGCCGTCTTCGCCGACATATGTCAGGTCAAATCTTTCAGGAAGCAGGAAGTCAAGCTGAACGGTTGACAGCGTTTCTTCTTTGCCGATCGCCGTTTTGACTTGAACGTCGAGCTTCGGTCCGTAGAACGCCGCTTCACCTTCCGCCTCATAGTAGTCGTGCCCCATCTCATCCATCGCTGCTTTCAGCATCGATTGCGCTTTATTCCACATTTCGTCATCATCATAATATTTCTCGGTATCCTCCGGATCGCGGTAAGACAGGCGGAATGTATAGTTGTTTAATCCGAAGTCTTTGTACACGTCCTGAATCAAGCGGACGGTACGGATGAATTCTTCCTTGATCTGATCCGGACGGACGAAAATATGAGCGTCATTCAGCGTCATGCCGCGGACGCGCTGAAGTCCTGAAAGCGCACCGGACATTTCGTAGCGGTGCATCGTTCCGAGCTCTGCGATCCGGATCGGCAGCTCGCGGTAGCTGTGAATGTCGTTTTTATAAATCATCATGTGATGCGGGCAGTTCATCGGACGCAGCGTCAATGTTTCATTGTCCATTTCCATCGGCGGGAACATCGTATCCTGATAATGATCCCAGTGGCCTGATGTTTCGTAAAGCTCCTTGCTTCCGAGCACAGGCGTATAAACGTGCTCATAACCGAGGGCGATTTCTTTATCGACGATATAGCGCTCGATGACGCGTCTGATCGTCGCGCCCTTCGGAAGCCAAAGCGGCAGCCCCTGGCCGACTTTTTGCGAAATCGCGAATAATTTCAATTCTTTTCCAAGCTTTCTGTGATCGCGTTCTTTCGCTTCTTCAAGCAGACGCAGATGCTCTTCAAGCTCGGCTTTTTTGAAGAACGCCGTACCGTAGATGCGCTGCAGCATCTTATTGTTGCTGTCGCCGCGCCAGTATGCGCCGGCAAGGCTGAGCAGCTTGAACTCCTTAATTTTTCCCGTCGACGGAACGTGAACGCCGCGGCACAAATCGAAGAACTCGCCTTGCTCATAGATCGATACCGTCTCTCCTTCAGGAATCGCATCAAGCAGCTCCAGTTTCAAGTCGTCGCCGATTTCGGCGAACCTTGCTTTCGCTTCTTCGCGGCTGACCTCTTTTCTGACGATCGGCAGATTTTCCCCGATGATTTTTTTCATCTCTTTTTCGATTTTCGGGAGATCTTCCGGTGTGAGCGCTTCTTCCAGGTCAACATCATAGTAGAAGCCGTTTTCGATCACAGGGCCGACGCCGAGCTTGACGTTTTGATAAAGCCGCTTAATCGCCTGGGCCATTAAGTGTGCAGTGCTGTGGCGCATGATTTCAAGCGCTTCATCGCTTCCTTCCGTAATGATCTCAATCGCGCCGTCCTCATGGATCGGTGTGCGCAGATCGATTTCTTCGCTGTTTAATTTTCCGGCGATCGCTTTTTTCTTTAAGCCGGGACTGATCGATGCCGCGATATCTTCTGTTGTCGTCCCTTTTGCAAACTCCTTAACCGCTCCGTCAGGAAATGTGATTTTTACCATATCTGACATCCTAGTCACTCCTTTTTTATGCATAATAAAAACCCCGCCCCCTAAGAAAGGGACGAGGATTAATAAACGGAATTCGTGGTTCCACCCTTTTTCCCGAAAACGCAGAAAATCGCCTGCCTTTTTCGGCTCTCGGTTCTGTAACGGGAAGTCCCGTCAGTCATTACTTGACAATACGCCGTTCACAACTGATGTTCAAAGGTGGTAAAAAAATGATCCTTGGTTAAGAGACTTGCAGCCTTGGTCTCCCTCTCTGCCAAACCGGTGTTCATTTTTTCGTGTCCTTATCAATACATGGAATGTAAAGTTTACAATGTATTATAAATCGTTTTGCAAGCAAAATCAAGAACGCTCTTCCAAAATGTTTTCCTGCGGATGAAAGGATTCAAGTGAAAAAATCCGGACCCGTTCCTGGAAAATATTTTGGATCGTCTGCACCATGGCATGCTCGCTGTTTTTCGTATACAGGTCGATTTTTTTCGGAGCGATCGACACGAGCGGAGCGAGCAGATGGGAATCGATATACATCGGGTGTTCTCTCACGAACCGCCTGTCTATGTATTTTTTTTGTTCCCGCTCTGAAATATATTTCAATTCCCACAATACGAAATGGCCGTCATGCACGATGCGCACATGATCGAGTACCGGCTCTTTCCTCGTCACGTAGTCTCTCAGCGATTGAATGAACGTCTGATATTCCTGTTCCATTTTGTATTCATCGATCGCCGCCTCGACATACCCTTTTAGTCGCTCATAATATTTCCCGAGCCGGAACGTCATGAAGGAGCGGATCGAAAAGACGTTTTCTTCAAGACAGATCGTCTTGAGCTCCTGCTCGATGAAATATTCGCGAGGGGTATCATCATGATTAAGCGGAAGACCTTCGAGCTCCCCCTCCATGATGCTGTGGGCCAGTTGCAGAATCTGCTGCTGCTCATCCCGGTCCAAAAAATAGTAATCGCCTTCAATGACCGAAAGCATGTATTCGTCTTCTTTGCACTCTGTAAAAAATCTCGTCAGAATCGGCTGGATGTATTCCTGAATACTGACAGAGGAATGGGTCTTTTCAATTCCGATCTTCCCTGGCGCCTCGTGAATCTTGATATGCCGGTTTTCATCCGCATTGCGAAGGAGATGCAAAAACGCGGCTGTATCATAATCATCTTCAAATGTAATTTCGAGCATGTTTGTCCCCCCTAACAACATCTGGTACATGTATATGGGGGGGACAACTAAAATAGACGTAAAAAAAGGATAAGCCTTTAATCAAGCAGCTCCTGCACTTTTTTTCTGAACAAGAGCGGAACAGTGATAAAAAGAAGGTAGATTGCGGCCATCACCGAAATCGCCAGGAGGTCTCCGGACATGATGCTCGATCCGAGCGCGTTTAAAATAACGGTTCCTGGGATAATGCCCGCAGCCGTGGCCGCCAAATACGACAGCGGTTTTACTTTTGATACGCCGGCCGCATAGCTGACCGCATCAAAGTGGATCGGTGCAAGCCGTAAAAGCAAAATGCTGAAAAAACCGTTTTTTTGCAAGAAAGCGCGGAACGCATCAAGCTTCAAAGGCATGTTTTTCACGTCTCCGCCGAGCTTGTATGCAACGGCAAACGATAAAAACGCTCCGCCGGCGGCTCCTATAAAAGAATACAGAGATCCAAAGATCGGGCCGAATGCGAGTCCGCCGCCTACGGCAAAAACGGAGGCGGGCAGAAGCAAAAACGGCCTGACCATTAATAATCCGATATACATGAGCGGGGCGAAAACGCCGAAGGATAGAACACCTTCCCTGATATGTCGGGGATTCAGATTGAGGTACTTTGCGTTAAACCACAATCCGGCAGCCGCTATCGCCAGCACCGCCGCCCACTTCACGAGGGCTTTTTTCGGCATATCCTCATCTCCTGGTATGAAAGGAAATTATTGGCGGCGGTTCTTTCCATCAAGACGGATGGGCGTAGCCAGGTACAGCACACGTTCCATCAGCCTTGCCGCCTTTACATCTTCTTTTTCCCCTCTTTGGGAATACGTAAAATGATGCTTCAGCTCATCCGGGTCAAAGTTTGAAGAGAAAAACGTCGGCAGCTGCTGAGCCATTCTGTGCTGAAGAATCGTGCCGATCACTTCATCCCTGACCCAGCTTGACATGGACTCTGCTCCGATATCGTCCAGCAAGAGGACCGGCGTGGATTTCACCATATCCAGCTTTTCCTCCAATGATTGGTCGTGAATCGCGTTTTTCAGCTCCCTGACAAACTCGGGAACATAAACGAGAATCGACGGATGGTCCTTTGAAGCAAGCTCATTGGCAATGGCCGCCAGCATAAAGGTTTTGCCGACGCCGAATCTCCCATGGATATAAATTCCTTTTCCCTTTCCCGTCTCATTATAGTCATGGAAGAATTCAGTCGCAAGCTGAAGAACTTTCAGCCTGCTCGGATCGTCTCCGTCAATATCAGCAAATGTAGCTTCCAATAGATCCTTTTGAATGTAGATGCTTTTGATTAATGAACGCTGCCTTTCCCTTTCATCGGCTTTTCGCTTTTCAGGGCATGTGTCATACTGAACGTCAATCGTTTTTCCGTTCAGCACAAGCTTTGGATAAAAGCCCTGAATCAGGTTTTTACATTCTTTCAGGCTTGGACAGCCGCTGCATGCTTTGCTTTGATGCGTAAATTCATACAGCTTGTTCAAGCTTCTCTCAATCATTCTTTCGTCCACTTCCGTCCGGTGCGTTTTCAGAAATTCCTGAACATCATGGTCGGAAAGGACTTTTTTCTTCATATCCTCAAGGCGCTTTTGGAAATCAGGCCTCGTCGTCACGCCTTGTAAAGCTCGTTTAATCGGCTCCATACCTCTTGTTCACCTCACTTTTAAAGGGGGGAATGGTTTCTCAGGTTTTTTACTTCTTCGAGCAGTTTTTGCTTTTGCAATTCAAAATCTTCCTTGCTTGCCGCAGTCTGCTCACCCTTAGGCAGGGCTTCAGCCGCCTCGTTTTGCAGCCAATCCGGCAGTTTTTCTTCCCTGATGACTTTTTTATTACCCTGCTTTTTCTTTCCTTCCGCCCATTCGAGATATTGACGGTTTTCTTCTTTTGCGAGCTTCATCGCTTCCCTTACCGTCTGCACTTTTTTTCTTGCCCAATGGGAAGCGATTTTTTGAATGTAGTTTTTCGAAAGCTTCATGTCGGTCCGGAGCATGACATAATAAATCAGGACATTGATGACGCCCGGCTCAAGCTTTTGGTCAAGCATGATTTCTTCGATGATTTTTAAATCGGCTTTGGAAGGCTCCGCCCCTCCCGCGATATCCTGGAGCAGTTTTCTCGGGGACACCTGTTCCAAAAGGGCGATCAACGTTTCTTCCTTTGACGCCGGCTGTTCATTCGTATGCTCGCGCAGCCTGAGCGGCTGCACTTTGTCGACAAGCTCAGGCAGCAGGCCGTTTCTTTCGATCTGATACCAGTCGCTCGCCGCTTTCCTCAGCGCTTCCGTCGTGATCATATCATGTTCGTCAACGGCTGACATGACGACGTTCTGCATATCGAGCGGCTCGATTCCATAGAGAAAAGCAAGTTTTTTAATCGTTTCTTTTACTTGGCCTGTCAGCGCCTTTCTCGGAATCAGCGTTTCGGACAGCCCTGCCAGAAACAGCTGATAATCAAACGCGTCGTCTGTCACCGCGACCGGCTTGCTTTGCCCCTCTTTTGTATATTCCCGGTCATCCGCAAGCTTCATAGCTTCCGCCATATCATCCGACAGCTTCCATTCGCTCGGCTGCACGGCGGCAAAGACTTCGTTGAACGAGCGCGTGACATCACGCGCCTCTTGTGGCACTGACGGATGAGAAAAATAATCTTTCAGCTGCTGGAACCGCGCTTTTCCGACGCGGTTGTACAAAAACACATTCAGCATTCCGTCCTGAAAGAACTCGTCCGGTCTGAGCGGCGGGATCAATTCGTATATAAATAAGCGTTCCTGCTCCGTTTCTTTTACATATGTCTTCAGCAGTCCGATCCCCTCAAGTTTTTCCTTTTCGGCGTGAATCGTTTTCAGGCTGGCCTGCATCGTCCCCATCAGCTGCCTGTGGGTCGAGCTGTTCCCCCATATCCTGTTTTGCTCAAGCTCTCCCCAGAGCGTAAAAAACAGGCTGAGCGAGAAAGACCCGATCAAAGGCTGATACAAAAGGGTGACAATTTGCCGGTCCAACTCCTGAAGCAGCCCGTGGCTCTTGACGACGTAAGGATCAACGGGAAGCAAATCTTTCCAGTAATTACTCATATCGATTGTCAACCTTCCAATTTGTTTCTTGTCCTCATTTTACACCTTTTTTCGGACAGCATCATCCGCCCGCGATTTTTGTCATGAGAAAAGAGCTGCATCAAGTTTTCAGCTCTTTACCGTTCTTTCTTTATTAAATCTTTCAGTTCCTCGATAAACACGTTGATATCCTTAAACTGGCGGTATACCGACGCAAATCTGACGTATGCGACCTCATCGATTTTCGCCAGGCGGTCCATCACCATTTCGCCGATATTCTCGCTTTTCACTTCTGAAACGCCTTGGTTTCTAAGCTCTTTTTCGATTTCAAAGCAAATATCTTCAAGCTGCTTTAAAGCGACAGGCCGCTTTTCGCACGCTTTGATCAAGCCGCGGAGCATCTTCTCCCGGCTGAATTCTTCACGGATTCCTTCTTTTTTAACGACGATCAGCGGAATTTCTTCCACCTTTTCAAATGTTGTAAACCTGTAACTGCAAGATTCGCATTCGCGTCTTCTGCGAATCGATCTGCTTTCATCAACGGGACGGGAGTCCAAAACCCTCGTCCCATTATGCTGACACGCTGGACATTTCATTTTTTCAGCTCCCTATTCAGTTGTTTCATTTTACAGCAGGAGCCAGCTTTCGGTCCAATTCCCGATAAACCGACGAAACCATGCTGCGGCTGTATCCAAAATCAGTCGGCATAACCGTTTCCGTCGATACATTAAAATCTACCGCTGTCTCAAAAGGGCGGATCGATACGACAGTCGCCACCAAAAAAGCCTTTTTCGGCTTTGTAACCTCTGCGCTTATTTCCCCTCTTTCTTCCGACACCGAAGTCACGGTGCAGCCGCGCATTCCGTCCAGCATTTCTGCTACGGCTTCCAGGGCCTGTTTAGCAGTCGCTTTATAGTAACGGCTCTTCAGCTCGTCCAAATGATGATGGTCGGACGTTTCGGCATGGGTCGAAAAAAATCCCTGAACCTTTTGGAAAACGCTCATATTCCATATCCCCTTTGCCTTTCTTCTCTATATTTTATTAAAAAAACTCTCTATTTCCAAGAGAAAACAAAATGGCAAAAGAATACGGGCAACATTTTGCAGGAAATGAAAAAGGAGCGGATCTAAAAAGCGGTTTTCGCTTTTTCATCCGGCTCCTCTTAAAAGGCATTAAAGCGCCTGTGCTTTGGCTTTTGCCTGCTTGATCTGTACAGGCCCCATGCCTCTTGGTATTTCGATATTCTCTCTTGTTTCCGCTCTTAATTCTTCTGCGATGTAATCCGCAGCAATGTTCGGATCTAAATCTCCGCAAGTATAAACATCAATGCTGGCATATCCGTGTTCAGGAAAGCTGTGGATGGTCAGGTGAGATTCAGAAATAATGACAACCCCGCTTACACCTTGCGGCGCAAACTTATGAAACGCAACTTCCCGCACCTCAGCACCTGATTTCAGTGCAGCATTTACGAACGTTTTTTCAATAAAATCCATGTCATTCAGCTTATCAAAATCGCATCCCCACAGTTCGGAGATGACGTGACGCCCCATTGTTTCCATAGCATGGACCCCCCTTAACAAGAATTAAAAAGTGAATTTCCAAGCAACTAAACCGGTCATTTACCACGGGGGAAAGTTAGTCCGGAGAGGTCCTAACCCTTTAAGTAATGCCGAAGCGCTCACGACTAGAAGTTCACGAAAAATAGTATACTTTGTTTGAATATTTTTTGCAAGGCGGTTTTGATGGTTAAGGGGTTTTTATTTTTATCCGTCCATGCTCTTATTTTATACAGCTGATGGATGTTTCATTCTCGACGCAACGTATCTGATGAGATCGACGACTCTGCACGAATATCCCCATTCATTGTCATACCATGCAAGCACTTTCATTTTCCTGTTTTCAAGCACCATCGTTGACAGGCTGTCAATAACTGCTGAAAACGGATTTGTATTAAAGTCCGAAGACACGAGCGGCTCATCGCATACATCGATAATCCCGGCCATGGAACCCGCCGCCGCCATGCGGAACGCCTCATTGATGTCCTCGGCCGTTACATCGCTTTTTAAATCCGCTACAAGATCAACGAGAGAAACGTTTGGAACAGGCACCCGCAAAGCAAGGCCGTGCATTCGTCCTTTTAAATGAGGCATGACGAGCGACAGCGCTTTTGCTGCGCCGGTTGTCGTCGGAATGATCGAAGAACCGCAGGCGCGCGCTCTCCGCAGATCTTTGTGCGGATTATCGATGTTTTTTTGATCGTTTGTAAAGGCATGTACAGTCGTGACAAGGCCGTTTTCGATTCCGAACGCATCATCGAGGACTTTTGCGACAGGCGCCAGGCAATTCGTCGTACAGGACGCGTTCGAGATGATCGTATGGCGCTCAGCATCAAAGTCACCTTCATTTACGCCCATGACGATCGTAATGTCCTCATTTTTTCCGGGCGCCGTTAAAATCACCTTTTTCGCTCCCGCTTCAATATGAGCCTCCGCTTTTTCTTTCGAGTTAAACTTCCCGGTCGCTTCAACGACAATATCGATGTCATGCTCCGCCCACGGAAGAAACTTCGGATCCCTCTGGCTCGTCAGCAGCACCTTTTTGCCGTTTACCAAAAGGTGATCACCGCAAGCTTTCACATCGAGCTCATACCGTCCGTGATTTGTGTCATACTTTATCAAATGAGCGAGCGTTTCCGCCGGGTAGCTCGCGTTGATCACCGCAATATCGATTTGATCATCAAGCATCGCTTTTCTAAACACCATTCTGCCGATACGGCCGAATCCGTTTATTGCAACTTTAACCTTCATCAAACAAACACCCCTTATTTTTATGTCATTCCATATCGTGTTTTATTCAAAATAAGTATAACACATTATTTTCAATTAGCCATACCATTTGTTGCTTTTATAGCAAATTTACGCGCTTTTGTAATAAAGCGGCCAAAGGACTGAGAAAAATAATTCTTAAGTCATATATTTCGATTGCATATTAAGTGCTACAATTTCCAACGGCGCTAAATTTTCACATGATAGAAGACAGGTCTTCAAGAAAGGACATCCATGAAACTGAACAAAAACACATCTTTTATCATTTCTTTTTTAGCTGCGGCTATCATTTATGTTGTATTCAGCACAGAGGCCGCTTCTGCGGCAAGCGAAGATTATCCGAAACAGATGATCAGGCTGGAAAGCTTATCAGGCTTCAACATCACGCCCATCGGGAATCAGGACAACGCACCGCTTACAACAACACAGACGAGCGGGAAAAAGGAAGAAAGGTGGAGGCTTGATACATCCGACGGCAAACAGTTTAAAATCAGAAATATGGATAACGGCAAAATTATCATCCCTGCTCATTACGCACTGTCAGACAACAATCCCGCTGTGGTCTACTATGACAATTCACGGAAGGAAGAGTTGTGGAACATTATCGGGGCTGACAAAGACGGAAACGGTGATTTTATCACGTATAAAATCGTCAGTGCGCAAAACAACAGTCTTGCACTGACACAAAACGGAAGCGGAGTGAAGCTAGCCAAATATAAGGGGAGCTCTCTCCAAAAGTGGAAGCTTCCAAGCGACGGGCTCGAAGGGTTCGCAGGCTATGCAAAGGAAACGAACGGCAGACAGAAAACAGGCACAACCGGCGGCCTGCTTGGAAAAGTCGTCTATGTCAACAATCTGGGCGAACTAAAGGCCAATATCGAAGATTCAACGCCCCGCACCATTGTCGTCTCCAGCAATATCGGTGCTTCAGCTAAAACGGTATTGACGGTGGGAGCGAATAAAACGATTGTCGGTTCGTTTGAAAAACATAAGCTGAACAATGTTTACTTTAAGACTAAAGTAAACTCGGGCAACGTTATCTTTAAAAATCTGGTTATCGCGCATGATCAATCGATTCGTGAAAACAATGACATCCCTGTCTATATTACCGATTCAAGAAACTACTGGATCGACCATGTCACATTCCAGGGCCACAGCTATTCGGCAAACGGACACGATCTCGACAAACTCTTATATGTCGGCGCCAAAGCCGATTACGTCACACTGTCTCACAGCAAATTTACAGACCACAGGTACGGCCTGATTCTCGGCTGGCCTGAAGATGGCAAGCAGTATCACAGTATATATAATGGATACCCGCGGATGACGATCAGCCACAATCGGTTTGAGAATCTCTATGTCAGAGCGCCCGGACTGATGCGCTACGGCTATTTTCATGTGAAGAATAATTATATCAACAATTTCCACCTCGGCTTCACGATTACGACAATGGCCAAAATATACTCTGAAGCCAATTACTTTGGCACTGGAAGCGAGAAAGGCGGCATACTGGACGATTACGGAGACGGCTGGTTTAAAGATGTCGGGTCATATCCGGCGATAAAGGGGCAGAAATCGCCTGAGACAAACTGGATACCTTCATCCGATTACAGCTATCGGACGATGAAAGCAGCCAATGCCAAGGATTTTGCCGAACGCTATGCAGGTGCACAACGCACCGCACTGTATTATGCGAATTACAGCCAGTTTAAAAATGATTAATGAAAAAAGTGAGCGCGAAAATGCGCTCACTTTTCAGTATTTGACCATGTATCAAGCAGCTGATGAAGCTGTGTTTCTGTATCCTTCAGACTGCCACTGTTATCGATCACGGCGTCAGCCTTTTTCTTTTTTTCGTCAAGGGAAAGCTGAGCGTGAATTCGATTCAGCGCCTCTTTTTCGCTTAATGAATTCCGTTCCATCAGCCGCTCGAGCTGAAGCTCTTTTGGCACCCAGACGACGAGCACCTTGTCTGTCAGGTGCTCAAGCCCGCTTTCGTATAAAAGCGGAATATCGAGAACGACAAAACGCTCTCTGGCCTGAATGGCCTTATCCCGCTCTTTGATCATCGTTTTTCTTACTTCGGGATGGACGATCGCATTTAATTGCATCCTTTTGTCTTCGTTTTGAAATACAAGTTCTCCGAGTTTTTTCCGGTCGATCCCGCCGTTGTCAAGGAGCACGCCCACCCCGAATGTTTCCGCGATTTTTCGATATGCCGGCATTCCCTTTTCGACGGCTTCTTTCGCAATGACGTCTGCGTCGACAACCGTGATGCCGCGCTTCTGAAACATGTGTGCGACAGTGCTTTTTCCGCTGGCGATACCACCGGTTAAACCGATGACCAATGTCATTAGGCCCACACCCCTCTTTACAGTTTCCAAATTCCGATCAAAATCAGCATGATGCCGGGAAGAAACGTCAGTTTATTCATCCAGTTCCACCTTGATAAAAAGCGCCCGGCCTGAATGCCCATAAATACGAATAAAGAGCTCATGACGGCGACCGTCACGCTCATCGGAGCGGGCGGAAATCCCAGCGCAGCGGCCCCGATTCCCGCACCGAAGGCATCGATTGAAAGGGCAAAACCGAGCAGGAAGGCCTCGATGCCTGTGATGATGCCCGATTTATCGATGTCCGCGCTCGTCGGCGTCCTTAATATATGGATGACGATTCCGAGCGATTTCAACTCAAGATTCACGAGCGTTTTCTCTGAGGGAGAATGTTCCTGGTCTTTCTCCGGCCTGAAAAACTGATACAGCACCCAAGCCCCGATCCCCATTAAAATAATGGCCCCGAGCCTTTCCGTCAAAACGACGGGAAACAGCTTCATCAAAAGGGTGCCGATCATCATGGAGACCAGCATGACGGCTCCCGAGCAGCAGGCGATAATCAAAATCGCTTTGAAAGGAATCTTCAGCTTTCTTAACCCGTAAGTAAATCCGACTGAAAAACTGTCCAGGCTGACAGCAATAGCCAGCAGCAAGAAAGATGCAAACATCATATCCGGTTCTTCCTTTCTGTTGATGCGGCGGTGTAGTTTTAGCCTTAACAGCTTTATAGGCTTCTTATATATATGAGTGATAAGAACCGTCCGTGTATTGTTTCACTTAGAAAGTTTTTAACCGGCTGTGACTGCCTGGACAGAATTGTCGTATTTATTTTTTTTGGCACTTCGTGCAAAAATGCGTGCCTCTTCCTCCGACGACCGTTTTTTCGATCGCGGATCCGCACTTTTTACAAGGCTCGTCTTTTCGGCCGTAAACGTAGAGCTTAAGCTGAAACATGCCGATTTCTCCTTGCGAATTGATGTAAGACCTGACCGTGCTTCCTCCTGCTTCAACGGCTTCTTTCAGCGTTTTGACAATTTCATCATGCAAAAGGGCGGTCTGTTTTTTTGTCAGCTTGTTCGCGGCGGTTTCCGGATGGATGCCGGCTCTGAAGAGCGCTTCATCCACGTAAATGTTTCCCAGTCCGACGACTGTCCGCTGATCAAGCAGCGCTGTTTTGACAGAGCGGCTCGTTTTCTTGAGGCGCTCTCTTAAATACCGGATGGTAAACTCGCCGCTGAACGGCTCCGGGCCGAGCTGCCGGAGAGGCAGCTCAGTCTGTTCTTCACCCGGTGCAAACAAATGCATCGTGCCGAATTTCCTGACATCGCGGTAGCGAAGCTCCGTTCCGTCCGTAAATCTGAAAATGACATGCACGTGCTTATCCGTAGGCTCATCGCTTTTGTGAAGCCCGTATTTTCCTTCCATTCTTAAATGTGAGACCATGACAAAATGATCGAGATGAAACACCAAAAACTTCCCTCTTCTGTCAATCGACTGAATCGTTTCCCCAATGAGAAGCCTTGCAAACTCCTCCGGTTCTGCCGGGCGTTTAATGATGTTTGTCCAGCGAATTTCAACAGATTCGATCGTTTTCCCTATTACAAGTCCGGCTAAAGTGCGCCGGACGGTTTCGACTTCTGGCAACTCCGGCACATCATCACTTCCTTTTCATTATTTCGCGTCATACCATGAAGGCCCTGAGGCATAATCGACTTTGAGCGGCACATCAAGCTGCAATGCGTTTTCCATCACTTCGGGCACCAGCTTTTCAAGCTCTTTGATTTCCTCTTCGGGCGCTTCAAATATTAATTCATCGTGCACCTGCAATAACAGTTTAGCCTGGAGATTTTTCTCCTTCAGCTTTTCCGCCATGGCGATCATCGCTTTTTTGATGATATCAGCGGCGCTTCCCTGGATCGGGGTGTTCATTGCTGTCCGTTCGGCAAAGCTTCGCAAATTGAAGTTACGGCTCGTTAATTCCGGAATGTATCGTCTCCGGCTCAGCAGAGTCGTAACATATCCCTTCTGCTTTGCTTCCTGAACGGTTTCGTCCATGTATTCTTTGACTCCCTTGAAACTGTTGAAATAGCGTTCGATAAACGCAGCGGCTTCCTTCCTTGTAATTCCGAGGTTTTGGGAAAGCCCGTAATCGCTGATGCCGTATACGATTCCGAAGTTGACGGCTTTCGCCTGCCTTCTCATGGCCGGCGTGACTTCATCTTCGGGTACGTGAAACACATCCATCGCCGTTTTCGTGTGGACGTCCATGTCATTTGTAAAGGCTTCGATCAAGTTTTTGTCTTTTGAAATGTGGGCAAGCACCCTCAGCTCGATTTGCGAGTAATCTGCCGCAAACATGAGCCAGCCCTTTTGCGACGGAACAAATGCCTGCCTGATTTTCCGGCCTTCTTCAAGGCGGATCGGGATATTTTGCAGGTTCGGATCCGTCGAGCTGAGCCGTCCGGTCTGGGTCAAAGCTTGGTTAAAGCGGGTGTGCACCTTATGCGTATCCTTCCGGATGACTTTTAACAGCCCTTCGACATATGTTGACTGCAGCTTGCCGATTTGCCTGTAATGAAGAATGTCTTCGATGATGACATGCTTATCGCGGAGCTTTTCCAAAACGTCCGCTGATGTGGAATAGCCCGTTTTTGTTTTTTTCACGACCGGCAGTCCGAGCTTTTCAAATAAAATCACGCCGAGCTGCTTTGGCGAGTTGATGTTGAACGTTTCACCGGCTGACTCATGGATTTTCTTTTCGTATTCCTTCAGTTTTCCCGACAGCTCTTCACCCATTTTTTTCAGCCTGTCGACATCGACCTGGACGCCGGTGGATTCCATTTCGCCAAGGATCTGGGCAAGCGGCATTTCGAGCTCTTCAAACAGCTCAAGTTGCTCGTTTTTTTCCAATTCGTCAAGCAGCGTTTCGCGGAGCATCGAAATCGCCCCCGCTTTTCTGCCTAAATGGTCGGCAAGTTCATCCTCGCCGGGAACAGCCTGTTTGGCGCCTTTTCCATAGACCGCTTCATCGCTGGAGACGACGTTTAGCTGATGTTCCTTTGCCACGCTTGCGATATCGTCATACGAATGTCCCGGATTGATGATATAGGCTGCAAGAAGGACGTCAAATTCGGCCCCTTTCAGCTCGATTCCGTGCCAGCGCAAGGCGACGGCGGCGCGTTTTGCATCAAACACCCATTTCTTTTTCGACTCATCCTCAGCCCATTCCTTAAAGCGGTCAGAACCTATGGCCGTTTCAGTCGGAATGAAAAATGTGCCGTTTTCATTGGCGATGGAAAACCCGAGGATCGGCGCTTCATGATAATTGTCCCCGAGCTGTTCGACGACAAACGAAGCTGGTGATGCAAACAATTCCTCCGTGATGGACGTCTGAATCGTCACATTGATGTCTTCAAACCGCTCTTCCTCTTTTTCCGCCGGTTCTTCGCCAAGCCGCTCAAGCAAAGAGTTAAAGCCGAGATCTTTAAAGAGCTTGATGACCGCTTCCCTGTCATAGCCTTCGTACCCGAGCGAGTTGAGACCGACTTCGATCGGCGCATCTGTCGTGATCGTCGCAAGCTCCTTGCTCATTAGCGCCTGTTCTTTAAATTCGCCCAGCTTTTCTTTCAGCTTTTTACCGCTTACTTCGTCTATTGACGATAATAGCTTTTCAACCGTATGGAACTGCTTTAACAGCTTGATTGCCGTTTTTTCGCCGATGCCCGGCACTCCGGGAATGTTGTCTGAGGCATCGCCCATCAAGCCTTTCATGTCGATGATCTGGCCGGGGGAAAGGCCGTATTTTTCCTGAATGTGGTCAGGTGTATAATATTCGACATCGGTAATCCCTTTTTTCGTGATGGCCACTGTTGTTCTTTTTGTCGCAAGCTGCGTCAAATCTTTGTCACCGGAAAAAATCTTAACTTCAAAACCGTCTTCTTCTGCTGATTTGGCAAGCGTTCCGATGATATCGTCAGCCTCGTAGTTTTCAAGCTCGTACCTGGAAATGCGGTAGGCGTCCAGCAGCTCCTGAATAAACGGGAATTGCTCGGAAAGCTCCGGCGGCGTTTTTTGCCTGCCGCCTTTATATTCTTTAAACGTTTTATGCCTGAACGTCGTCTTTCCCGCATCAAATGCGACAAGCATGTGTGTCGGTTTTTCTTCCTCGAGCATTTTCAGCAAAATCATCGAAAAACCGTACACCGCGTTCGTATGTATCCCTTTTTCATTGCTGAGAAGGGGCAGAGCGAAGAACGCACGGTATGCCAGGCTGTTTCCGTCAACCAATACTAATTTTTTTCTCTCAGTCATTTTTATCCTCCTAAGAAGCCGGTATGGAAGCTTCCATTCACTTCATGCTCATATTTTGCTTATTTTATTTTAGCAAAGTTCATTTTGAAAGGAAAATCGGGAGTCCTTTTAAAGCAAACAAAAAAAGGGACGCGTGATGATCTCGCGTCCGTCCATTTGGCTCCTTGGATGAAGGGGTTCACTAATGATCCTACCAATCAAGTTTTAAATGTGTTTATAAAAGTTGTAAAGCCTTTGTAAAGATTGCTTATTCTCAATGCGGCGCGCGTTTCAAGCGGACTGTAAACACGGTCCCTTTCCCCTGCTCGCTTTCAACATCGATTTCTCCGTGATGCGCTTCAACCAAATGTTTGACGATTGCAAGGCCGAGCCCCGTGCCTCCCGAATTTCTGCTTCTGTCTTTATCGATCCGGTAAAACCGTTCAAAAATTCTCGGGATTTCCGCTTTTTTGATGCCGATGCCCGTATCCTTCACCTTCACTTGGACCGCATCTTCAAGCACCTCGGCAGAAATGGTCACACTGCCGGCCTCCGGCGTATATGTGAGGGCATTGTTGACCAGATTTAAAAAGATCTGCTTCAGCCTGTGCGGATCTCCAGATGCAATGGCCGGTTCTTCCGGCTTTTCGAGCTTCAGCGCGATTCCTCTTTCCTCCGCCTTATTTTTTAACAGCATTTCAATCTCTGTAAGGATTTCACCGATTTCGCAATCCTGGATATTCAAGGTGAAGTTTTGCTGTTCGATTTTGGAAAGGTCCAATAGGTCCTGAATGAGGGTTTGCAGGCGCCCGCTTTCTTTTAAAATAATCGAGAGAAATTGCTGCAGGGTTTCCCGTTCGTTCATGGCTCCGTCAAGCAGCGTCTCAGTGAATCCTTTGATCGACGTAATCGGCGTTTTCAGCTCATGCGAGACGTTGGCGACGAAATCCTTTCTCATTTCTTCAAGCTGCTTTCTCTCCGTCATATCGTGAAACACGAGGACGATTCCCTTCCATTCGTCATTCATGCCGATGATCGGAACCCCGTCGACTTCAAAATATCTTCTTTCAATCCGGATCGGCAAATGAAACATCTTGCGGACCTTTGTTTCGGTCATGAAAATTTCTTCTATAAGATTGATAATTTCCTCATGCTCCAGCACCTCGTGGTAAAAATGGTAAAGAAGCTGGTCGGCTTGAACGTGAAACTGTTTTTGGTAGGCTCTGTTCACAAGATGAATATAGCCTTTCCCATCGATTAAAATCAGCCCGGAGTCGATATTTTCGATCACGGTTTGCAGCCGGTCGCGCTGCATTTCCTGGGCTCTTGTCATATCCTGCAAATTCTGGGCCAGCATATTGATCGACTGGCTCAGCATCGTCTCATCTTCGTTAAATGTCCTTGCATTATAGTTTCCTTTTGCAAGCTCAATCGCAACCTGAGTCGCAGATTCGATCGGAGTGGTATATTGCGAGGTGATTCTCGCCCCGAGGCCCGCTATGATCAGAAACGCCGTTCCGAGGCTGACGCCGAGGAGAATCCAGATCTTTTGGTTGATGCCGGCGTCGGGATCGACAGGCGAATCGATCAGGATATAACCGTAGAGCTTTCCTCCTTTTTTCAGCGGCTGTGCAAAGCTGAAGCGCGAGTCATCATCCGGGTTGATCCGGACACCTTCACCGCTATCTACTGATTGAACCGCTTTTTTTATGACGGATCGATCAGGGCGGCCGCCAAAATGAAAAAGAACCTGACCTTTTGTATCTATCAGCGATACAGCACTGTCGAGTTCACGGCTTGCTTTTTGCAATCGTTCCCCTTGCTCCGGAGACTGAAGATGATCGGTGTCCGAAAGGCCGGCAATGAATCCTGCTTCTTTTTTGATCCGGCTTTCCAGCTTTTCATCGTAAGACGTATGAAACAAGTGCACGAGCAGAAAGCCGAGTGAAGCAAACACGAGAATCAAGAGCGACAGCAGGGCAGCCAGAAGCCGGGTCCGGAATTTAATCATTCAGTTTCGGCTCCTCCATTTTGTAGCCAAGACCTCTGATCGTTTTAATGTATTCAGGTTTTTTCGTGTTTTTTTCAATCTTATCGCGCAGGTGGCTGATATGGACGTCGACGATCCTCGTATCTCCTGCAAAATCATAATTCCAGACAGCGTTCAAAAGCAGGTCTCTCGTCAGCACTCTTCCTTTATGCTTTCCAAGATATAAAAGGAGCTCAAATTCCTTCGGCGTGAGCTCGAGCCGTTCATTTTGGAAATACACCTCATAATGTTCAGGCAGAATTTTCAGCTCGCCGATGATCAGTTCGCCGGCATCCGTTTCCTCTGCTTCATCCTGATGAACAGGTATCGTCTGCGTTCTCCGTAAGATCGCCTTGACCCTTGCCGTAACCTCCCTTGGGCTGAACGGCTTTGTCATGTAGTCGTCCGCACCGAGTTCAAGGCCAAGCACCTTATCGAATTCATCGTCTTTTGCGGTAAGCATCAATATCGGATACATCAGCTTCTGCTGCCTGAGCTCCTTGCAGACTTCGATTCCGTCCATTTTAGGGAGCATCAGATCGAGCACGATCAGATCCGGCTTCTCCTCTACCGCCTTTAATAAGCCGGCTTCTCCGTCCATGGCCGTGACGACCTGGTAGCCGGACCGTTCAAGATTATATTTTAGAAGGGTAACAATTGATTCTTCATCGTCTACAACTAATATCTTTTTGCTCATGACACGCCTCCAGGCTTCATATTTCCCCGACATCTCTATCTCTCTTTATTGATTCATAAACGTTTTCACTCTTATTGTAACGAAAGCCTGTCTGTTCGACAATTTGATTTTTTCTGTGTATCACATAAACTTTCTGAAATTTCGGTAAAACAGCCGGCGCCGGTCCCGTAAGTCCGAAAAATTGCGAGAACGTAAAAGACGGAAATGTCCGGGAAGCTCATTAAGATTAGGTATATGCCGGGAGCCTGTATTTATGTCTTTCGTTTTCATTTTTGCGCGTTTGGAAGGCAAAAAAACAGGAAGGCTCGCGTAAGAGCCTTCCTGTGGTGATTGACTTATGAGAGCACTTTCATGACGTTTTTCACAGATTGGACAGACTGATCAAGCTGACTTTTTTCGAAATCCGTCAATTCAAGCTCAATGATCTTCTCAAGACCGTTTCCTCCGATAATGGTCGGCACGCCGAGATAGATTCCTTCATAGCCGTATTCGCCTTCAAGGTAGGCGATCGTCGGCAATACGCGGCGCTGGTCTTTCAAGATCGCTTCAACCATTTCTGTCAGCGAAGCGGCCGGCGCATAATACGCGCTTCCGTTCCCTAACAGATTGACAATTTCTCCCCCGCCTTTTCTCGTTCTTTCGACAATCGCATCGATGCGGTCTTTTGGAAGAAGCGTTTCAAGCGGAATACCGCCCGCATACGAATAGCGGACAAGCGGCACCATATCATCCCCATGGCCGCCGAGTACAAAGCCCGTGATGTCCTTGACGGAAAGATTCAGCTCTTGAGCGACAAACGTTCTGAATCTGGCCGTATCCAAAACGCCGGACTGGCCGATGACCCGCTCTTTCGGAAAACCGGATTCTTTGTATACCGCATAAGTCATCGCATCAACAGGGTTCGTCAAAACGATGATGATACAGTCCGGAGAGTATTTGACGACCTCTTTGGTGACGCTTCTCATGATTTTTTCGTTTGTAGCGACCAGGTCGTCCCTGCTCATTCCCGGTTTTCTTGCGATGCCCGCGGTGATCACGACGATGTCGGAATCAGCCGTATCTTCGTAATTTGCCGTTCCTGTGATATTGGCGTCAAACCCTTGGACCGGGCTCGATTCAAGCATATCGAGCGCTTTCCCCTTCGTAGGGTTTTCGAGCTGCGGAATGTCGACCAATACGACATCTGCCAATTCTTTTTGTGCCGTCAGGAATGCAGTTGTTGCACCCGTGAAACCCGCTCCGATAACAGATACTTTATTTCGCTTCTTACCCATTTTTTCTACCCCTTTAAATGATTGTATTTGGATAAAGCTTGCCGTTTAAGACATGTTTTTGATGAGCTCGTCTCCGAACTCAGAGCATTTCACTTCTGTCGCACCGTCCATCAAACGGGCAAAGTCGTAAGTGACGACTTTTGATGCGATCGTTTTTTCCATCGACTGGATGACAAGATCTGCAGCTTCATTCCAGCCTAAATGCTCAAGAAGCAGGACGCCGGAAAGGATGACTGAGGATGGGTTGACCTTGTCAAGACCGGCATATTTAGGAGCCGTGCCATGAGTCGCTTCAAAAATGGCATGCCCTGTTTCATAGTTGATGTTCGCTCCAGGCGCAATCCCAATTCCCCCGACTTGGGCGGCAAGAGCGTCAGAAATATAATCCCCGTTTAGGTTCATTGTCGCTACGACATCAAATTCTGCCGGGCGCGTCAGAATCTGCTGAAGGAAAATGTCGGCGATGCTGTCTTTAATGATGATTTTCCCAGCCGCTTCAGCTTCGCTTTGCGCTTTATTGGCAGCGTCTTTTCCGTCTTTTTCGGCAATGCGGTCATACTCGGCCCATGTAAATACTTTATCGCCGAATTCTTTTTCAGCCACTTCATAGCCCCAGTTTTTAAAGGCTCCTTCAGTGAATTTCATGATGTTTCCTTTGTGAACGAGGGTCACGGATTTGCGGCCGTGCTCAATCGCATACTCGATTGCCGCTCTGACAAGTCTTGATGTTCCTTCTTCAGAAACCGGTTTGATGCCGATGCCTGACGTTTCAGGGAAACGGATTTTATTGACGCCGAGCTCGTCTTTCAGGAAGGAAATCAGCTTTTTCACTTCATCAGAGCCTTTGGCGTATTCAATGCCCGCGTAAATGTCTTCAGTATTTTCGCGGAAGATGACCATGTCTGTATCTTCAGGGCGTTTAACCGGAGAAGGAACGCCTTTGAAATAGCGGACAGGACGCAAGCATGTAAACAGGTCAAGCTCCTGTCTGAGCGCAACGTTTAACGAGCGGATTCCGCCCCCTACCGGTGTCGTTAAAGGACCTTTGATAGCGATGAGATAATCGCGGATCGTGTCAAGCGTTTCCTCCGGAAGCCATTCGCCCGTTTTGTTAAATGCCTTCTCACCGGCATAGACTTCTTTCCAGGTGATTTTCTTTTCGCCTTTGTATGCTTTTTCAACGGCTGCTTCCAAAACCCTTGAAGCCGCTCTCCAAATATCAGGACCGGTTCCGTCTCCTTCAATAAACGGGATGATCGGGTTATTTGGAACGTTTAATACTCCGCCAGAGACTGTAATTTTTTCACCTTGTGCCACAATAAAACCTCCCATATTATGTAATGCAATATTGAAAAACATTTGTTTCCTCCTAAGCAAGAGGACAAGCATGTTTTTTCATAGATTCATACGTTCATTTGCAAACCGCGAGTGAAAGAGGCCGCCCCCGTGAAGTACGGACAGCCTCTTCCTCCATCCGTTCAGCTTCTTTCTTCAATCGGAATGAACTTCTGCATGTCCGGCCCCGTATAATCGGCTCGCGGACGGATCAGACGATTGTTTTCATACTGTTCGAGAATATGCGCCAGCCAGCCTGACACCCTGCTGATCGCAAAAATAGGAGTGAATAAATCATGGTCGATTCCTAAGCTATGATAAACCGAAGCAGAATAAAAGTCTACGTTTGGCGGGAGCTTTTTTTCAGTTGTGACAATTTGCTCAGTCCGCTCAGAAATGTCGAACCATTTGCTCTCACCGGTTAAATTCGTCAGCCGTCTGCTCATTTCCTTCAGGTGCTTGGCCCGCGGATCGCCCTGACGGTATACGCGGTGGCCGAATCCCATGATCTTTTCTTTCTTTTCGAGCTTGGCATGAATATAGGAATCTACGTTTTCTACATCGCCAATCTCTGTAAGCATTTTCATAACTCCTTCGTTTGCACCGCCGTGAAGCGGGCCTTTCAAGGCGCCGATCGCAGCCGTGATTCCGGAGTACACGTCTGAAAGCGTAGCCACGCATACCCGTGCCGTAAATGTAGAGGCGTTCAGTTCATGGTCTGCATGGAGAATCAATGCTTTATCAAAGGCCTCCACTTCGACAGGGGAAGGCTCTTTTCCGTTCAGCATGTAGAGAAAATTGGCGGCAACGCCGAGTTCAGGATTTGGCTCGATGGGTTCAAGCCCTTTGCGGATTCTTGAAAAAGCAGCGACAAGAGTCGGCATCTTGGCTTGCAGGCGAACCGCTTTTCTGTAGTTTGCTTCCGCATCCATTTGGTCAGCTTCATCGTCATACAGCCCCAATAAAGAAACGGCTGTTCGGATCGCTGCCATCGGATGGACTTTTCGATTTGAATAGGATTTGAAATGATCAATTAATTCGGTGGGGATACCGGCATTTTCAGAAAGCTGCTTTTTAAGTTCTTCAAGTTCGGCTTTGTTTGGCAGCTTTAAATGCCAAAGCAGATATACGATTTCTTCAAAGCTTGCGTTTTCTGTCAAATCATCGATGTTATACCCTACGTATGTAAGAGTATCATCAATAATTGAGCTTACGGATGACGTAGTCGCGACTACCCCTTCAAGGCCGCGTGTTGCTGTCATATACATCTCTCCCTTTTTTTAAAAATTTCCCCTTTTAAAATTAAACCAAAACCATGGAGCAAACACAACGCATACTGTATGCACCCTCTTTGTCCCAAAAAGAAAATGCTTACATTTTAATTGTTTTTCAAATAAAACAATCGTGCGTCTTTATACCATTCAATACTCCGATATGCTTAATAAAGATTAAGCGTATTTATATTATAAACAATTATCAGACATTTGTTAAATGTTTAACTATAGTTTTTTTTTCTTATTTTTTGAGATTGCTGTCTTCTATTTACAGATTTTTAGTAGTTTCAGCCGTTTTATTTATATTCAATTATGTTTTTTTGAAAAAATACGGCCCTGAAATTTTTTTAGAGACGAAACAAAACATCCCCTTTTCACAAAGGGGATGTCGGAGGATTTCAGGATCTATGATGTAAAATACTGGACGATCTGCATAGCAAGGTATGCGATGCCGGCGCCGATTAAAGGGCCGACTGCGACGCCCTTGAATAACGCGACGGCCAAAATCGTTCCGAAAACAAGGGCGGTGGTGATATGCGGGTCGTCCGCCAGCAGCGTGATGCCGTTTTTGGCGATCAATGCAACGAGAATCCCGGCTCCAAGGGCGATCCACGCATAATACGATTTCATCGCTTCTCCGAGCTGCTTAAACCCGATCTCCCCGGTGGCGATCGGTACAAGGACGGCAATCGTAATCACCGTAACGCCCCAGTTGATTCCCTTTGACTGAATCGCGGGAAACAGCTTTTGGTCGAGCCCGATCAGCTTGATGACCAAAAGCACTGCGACGGCAAATATGAGAGACTGGTTTTTCGCTATTAAAGCGACCGCCAGCAAAAGAAGCAAAAATAAATTGGCTTGTGTAAACATCTGTTTCATCTCCATTTTTTAATGACCTGTCTCATAATCGCAAGACTCATGAATAAAATGAAAAAAAGGACACGCTTTTTTCGCGGGAGGATTTTAGAATTGAATCAATCCTATGTAACAATTGCGCTCCGGGCATGCTGTGTGCTTTTCTTGGCGGCAGCGGCCGGAATAGCAGGATACTACTCGTTTCCGTTAACCTATCCCTTTGTGATCGCTCTTATTCTGGCCATCATCATCAACCCTTTTGTGGAATGGCTGGAAAAATGGACGGGATTTCCGCGGGGCGTTAATGTTGGCATCGTTCTCGTCGGCTTTTTGACCGCGGGGGCCGGCTTTATGACACTGATCGTTGCCGAAGTTGTCTCAGGCGCTGCTTATTTGGCCAAAGTGCTGCCCGCTCAATTTCAAAAAGCAGCTTTTTATGCCGAGCGTTTTTTCACCGATCAGATCATGCCGCTTTATAACCAGCTTGCCGCATTTTTTGACGGATTGGATGCCGGCCAGCAGGAATCGATCATTGCCCAGATCGAGAATGTGGGAAGCGAATTCGCTTCCGGCACCGCATCATTTCTTTCCAAAATTTTAGAAATGGTCCCGCTCTTTTTCGCCTTTTTGCCGAACATGGCGGCCGTGCTGATTTTTTCGCTCCTTGCCACCTTTTTCATCAGCAAGGATTTGCACAAATTGAAAAAATGGGTGCAGACGGTTTTGCCTGACCGTCTGATCAAAGGGGGAATCGCGGTTTACGCCGAGCTAAAAAAAGCGGTGGCCGGTTTTTTGAAAGCTCAAGCTTTGCTCGTTTCGATCACGATGCTCCTCGTCCTGACCGGTCTTATCATACTGAACATCAATCACGCTGTGGCAATTGCTTTTTTTATCGGGCTTGTCGATCTTCTTCCGTATTTAGGAGCAGGATCGGTATTTGTTCCCTGGATTTTATATTTGGTGATGACGAAGCAGCTTCCGCTTGCCATCGGCATCGGCATTTTGTATATCGTTGTCCTGACGTTCAGGCAGCTTGCCGAGCCTAAAATATTGAGCAGGTCGATCGGAATTCATCCTTTGGGCGTATTGATCGCCCTTTTTGCCGGCATCAAGCTGTTTGGGTTTCTCGGACTAATCATGGGGCCCGCTCTTTTCGTTCTGATTCAGGCCCTGTTTACAACAGGTATATTCAAGGAAATCTGGTTTTTTATTAAAGGAAACCAAAAATAAACGACAATCCGCTTTACAGCAGGCTGCCGCTATACTTTATTTAATAATTTTTATCCGTCTTCCTTCAGACATTTTTTTCAGCCTGCGTGATAAAAACGGTTTTAGCCGATTGCGCGTCAGCGGAAGCAGAAGCAACAAACCGATCATGTCGGATAAAAACCCGGGAAGAAGAAGCAGCATGCCGCCGACGAAAATACACAGCCCGTCTAACATCGCATCACCCGGCATCTTTCCGTATTGCAGATCGCGCTGAACTTTATGGTAAATCTCTATGCCCTGTTTTTTAGCGAGAGCCGCACCGAGAAAGCCCGTCAAAATGATCAGCAGCACGGTCGGCAAAACGCCGATCGATTTTGCGGAAAATAGGAACAGACCGATTTCACATGCCGGAAAGATAATGAGAAACAACAGGAAAAACTTCATCGTTTTCACCTCAAATTCTGTAAGGAAGAGAACGGCCGGACTAAAGTCCTTTCTACCGTGTAAAAAAAGAAGGGAAATATGATTCCCCTTCTTTTCAGCATATGCGATTAAAGCACGCTTGCGTGTCCTCTGTACACCGCTCCGCGGGCAGAGTCGACCGTAATGTCTTCGCCATCTGTCAAAATCGAAGTCGCGTTATCTAATCCGACGATGACAGGGATGCCCAGGCTTAAGCCTACGACTGCCGCATGGCTTGTCAAGCCGCCTTCTTCCGTAATCAAAGCAGACGCTTTTTCAAGGGAAGCCATCATATCGCGGTCAGTGCTTTTCGTGACCAAAACAGCGCCCTCTTTCATTTTTTCGGCCGCTTCATTCGCATTTTGAGCTGTGACCACTTCTCCGTATGCTGATTTGCGTCCGATCCCCTGGCCTTTTGCGATCACATCGCCGACGACATACACTTTCATCAAGTTCGTTGTACCGGCTTCACCGACAGCGCCGGCCGTGATGACGATCAAATCGCCGTGGTGGACGATGCCGCTGTCAAGCGACTTTTGCACGGCATTTTCGAGCATTTCGTCCGTTGTGCTGTGATTTTGTCCACTTTTTGCGAAAACGCCGAATACAAGGGACAGCTTTCTCGATACGGAGTCGTTGACCGTAACCGCTACAATCGGTGCTTTTGGACGGTATTTGGAGATCATTCTCGCCGTATGGCCGCTTTCGGTCGGGGCCACGATCGCAGAAACGTCCAAATTGATTGCCGTATGCGCAACAGACTGTCCGATGGCGTCCGTAATCGACATGCCGACCTGCTTGCTTCTCGCGGACAGGATTTTTTTATGGTTGAGCGCCTGTTCAGAACGGGATGCAATATTGTGCATCGTTTGAACGGCTTCAACCGGATAGTTTCCGGCTGCGGTTTCCCCGGAAAGCATGATCGCGTCAGTGCCGTCAAAAATCGCATTCGCGACGTCGCTTGCTTCGGCCCGCGTCGGACGCGGATTGCGCTGCATGCTGTCGAGCATCTGCGTAGCCGTAATAACAGGCTTGCCGAGCGCGTTGCATTTTTTGATCAGCTCTTTTTGAACGAGCGGAACCTCTTCCGCAGGGATCTCAACGCCTAAATCTCCGCGCGCAACCATCAGGCCGTCTGACACTTCAAGGATCTGATCGATGTTGTCGACGCCTTCCTGATTTTCGATTTTTGGAATGATTTGAATATCCGTTGCATTATGCTCTTCTAGCAATTCGCGAATTTCAAGAACGTCGGACGGGCGGCGCACAAAGGATGCGGCGATAAAATCAACGCCCTGTTCAATGCCGAACACGATGTCCTTTGCGTCTTTTTCCGTAATTCCCGGAAGATTGACACTGACACCCGGCACGTTGACGCCTTTTTTATTTTTTAATGTTCCGTTGTTCAGCACCTTCGTCAAGATTTCGCGCTTGTCTGCGTTCACTTCCAGTACTTCAAGGCCGATTAGGCCGTCATCAAGCAAAATCGTCGAACCCTTGGAAACGTCATGAACCAAACCTTCGTACGTCACTGAAATTTTATCGGTCGTTCCGATGACTTCATCCATTGAAACGATCAGTTCGGAGCCTGTAACAAGCTCGATTGCGCCATTCTCCATTGTATGCGTACGGATTTCCGGCCCTTTTGTATCAAGAAGAATCCCGATGTCTTTTCCAAGCTTGCTTGCTGCTTCACGGATATTTTGAATCCTTGCGCCGTGTTCTTCAAAATCTCCGTGGGAAAAGTTAAGGCGCGCTACGTTCATTCCCGCTTCCATCAGCTGGGTAAGCTTTTCAACGCTTTCACTGGCAGGGCCAATCGTACAAACTATTTTCGTCTTTCTCATTTGTTACTTCCTCCTCGGGTTATACACTAGATTGACAGTTCTTGAGACAGCCGGTACATGCTTTGATCAACGGTGTGCTTTTCATCAAGAATCTCGATAATATCATGATGCACAAGTTCGTTATTTTGAATACCGACGCAGCGGCCGCCTTTTCCTTCGAGCAGCAGCTCAACTGCAAATGCGCCGAGCCGGCTTGCCAATACGCGGTCAGCAGCTGTCGGCGAACCTCCGCGCTGGATGTGACCAAGCACAGATACTCTAGTTTCGAGATTAGTGGCTTCTTCAATTCGTTTTCCGAATTCCACTCCGCTGCCGACGCCTTCGGCAACGATGATGATGCTGTGTTTCTTGCCGCGTTCGTGTCCTCTTTGCAGTCTGGCAAGGATTTCGTCCATATCGTAGTCTGCTTCAGGAATCAGAATGGATTCCGCTCCTCCGGCCAATCCTGACCACAGAGCGATATCTCCTGCATGACGGCCCATTACTTCAATCACATATGTACGTTCATGGGATGTTGCTGTATCTCTGATCTTGTCGATCGCATCAATAACGGTATTCAATGCCGTATCAAAGCCGATCGTCAAATCGGTTCCCGGAATGTCATTGTCGATCGTTCCCGGCACGCCCACACAAGGAAAGCCGTGTTCGGTCAACTTTTTGGCACCCATATATGAACCGTCGCCTCCGATGACAACTAATCCTTCTATCCCGTATTTTTTTAAGTTCTCTATGCCTTTTTCCCGTCCTTCAACAGTTTTAAACTCAGGGCACCTTGCTGTATAAAGCATCGTTCCCCCGCGGTGGATGATATCACCGACTGAACCGATTTCCAGCTTCTCTATCTTTCCGCTGATTAGACCTGAATACCCATTATAAATTCCGTAAACCTCTACGTTATGATAGATCGCTTTTCTGACAACCGCCCGAACAGCCGCATTCATTCCCGGGGAGTCCCCGCCGCTTGTCAATACTCCGATTCGCTTCATCTTTTTCACCTCGAAAACATATATAAATTACCTTACCATGTTCATTGCCGCAAAAACAATGAAAAGGGATGCAAATTTGCCCGAGTCCCTTGTAAACCTTATTTATTATACAATTAAACAAAAAGTTTTTAAATAAATTTTAAATAAACTCATGGAAAATTCGAGGTAATGACACAATCCTTTCACTTTCTATGCTGCCACAAAAAATAAACGTGAGCCAAAAGGCCTCACGTTTATTTATTTTACCCCAACAAATTGGTTTTCAGTCGAAATTTTTCCAATTGATTTGTATTTCTCGTATCTCTGCTGGATAAGCTCGTTTTTATCCAGCTTCATCAGCGATTGAAGGGCCTGCTTTAACGTCTCGTCAATATATGCCGCCTGCTTCTTCACATCGCGGTGCGCTCCGCCTCTCACTTCTTTTATAACATGATCAATAATATCTAATTCTTTCAGGTCCGGAGCCGTGATTTTCATCGTTTCAGCCGCTTTTTTCGCAAGTCCTGAATCCTTCCACAAAATCGCTGCCGCTCCTTCCGGAGAAATCACCGAATATGTGGAGTTTTCCAGCATAAATAAACGGTTCGCGACGCCGAGAGCAAGCGCTCCCCCGCTGCCACCCTCACCGATGACGATCGAGATGACGGGTACGGAAAGTCCGGCCATTTCAAAAAGGTTTTTCGCAATGGCTTCGCTTTGTCCCCTTTCTTCAGCCGCTTTGCCCGGATAGGCACCCTTCGTATCAATAAAGCAGATGATCGGCCTGTTAAACTTGTCAGCCTGCTTCATGAGCCTGAGCGCTTTCCGGTATCCTTCAGGATGCGGCATGCCGAAATTGCGGCGGATGTTCTCTTTTGTATCCTTGCCGCGCTGGTGGCCGATCACCGTCACGGGCAGGCCGCGAAACTTGGCGATACCGCCTACAATCGCTTCATCATCACCGAAAAAACGATCCCCGTGGCATTCGAAGAAATCGGTAAAGAGACGTTCTATATAGTCTAGCGTTGTCGGACGGTTCGGATGCCTTGCAATCTGCACCCTGTCCCATGCCTTCAGATTTGTGTAAATATCTTCTTCAAGTTTTTCAAGACGTGCTTCAAGCTTTGTTATTTCAGAGCTTAAATCCATATCTGAATCCTGCGTGATTTTTCTCAGTTCGGCAATCTTTTCACGCAGTTCGATTACCGGTTTTTCAAATTCTAATTCTCCAGCCACTCGAGATCACCTCCAGTTTGATGCATATTTAAAATACTGCCGAGCGTTTTTTTCATGTCGGCTCTGTGAACGACGGCATCAAGCTGACCATGCTTGAGCAAAAATTCCGCGGTTTGAAAATCCTCAGGCAGCTCTTCGCGAATGGTCTGCTCGATGATCCTTCTACCGGCAAAGCCGATCAGGGCGCCTGGTTCGGCAAGGTTGTAATCGCCAAGGGATGCAAAACTTGCCGAAACGCCGCCGGTTGTCGGATGCGTCATGACGGAAATAATCAAGCCGCCTTCTTCGCTGAACAGCTTTAATGCCGAACTTGTTTTCGCCATCTGCATCAAGCTGAGAAGGCCTTCCTGCATTCTCGCCCCGCCGGAGGCGGTAAAAATGATGAAAGGGATTTTCTCTTCCCTTGCTTTTTCAATCGCCAGCGTAATTTTTTCGCCTACGACAGACCCCATGCTCCCCATTCTGAATGACGAATCCATCACGGCAACGACAGCAGGTGACCCGTCGATCGTGCCTTTTCCGGTGACAACCGCCTCATTTAAAGAGGTCTTCTCCCGGTCTTTTTCCAGCTTTTCCAAGTATCCCGGAAATCCCAGCGGATTTTCAGACACCATATCCTGATTGAATTCTTCAAAGGACTGGTCATCAAGCAGGCTTTTGAAGCGCTGCTTCGCGTTCATTTTTAAATGGTAGCCGCAGTTCATGCAGACCCTTAAGTTTTTATCCAGCTCTTTTGTGAGCATGATTTTTTTGCAATCAGGGCATTTTGTCATAATGCCTTCAGGTACGTCTTGTTTCGCTTTCTCCGCGGGAACGGAAGCGTATTTTTTCTTCTTTTTGCTGAATATATCCTTTAACAAAAGATTACCTCCCTTTTCTGAAGGGTTTCCTCATACATGCCTGTCCTAACTCTTAGACTAGAACATCACTATACCGAAACTATTGTACTTTTTTTGTCAAACGGTGTCATCCTCAATTCGACAATTTTTAATCGGCAAAGGCGCGGCTCGCGTTTATGAGCTTTTGGACCGACAAACCGATATATAAGCCTTGAGAGCGGATACAAACGTCCGGAACAGCTTGGCCGAAAAAAATTTTTTCAAGCGAGAATTTCCCTTGGGAGCGTGTCCAAAAAGAGGAAAAATCAATCAATTGATTCAAGAAACAGCGCGTGACAACTCGAGGAAAGCTCCGAGTGATCACGCGCTGATAAAAGCAAACGGCGGTGTGTTATTTTACTTCGATAATCGCGAGTTTTCTTGTTTTTTCAGCGACTTCCTCAGGGTCTACGTCAATCCTTGCCACACCCGTTTCCATAGCTGCTTTTGCAACCGCTTTGGCAACGGCAGGGGCGACTCTCGGATCAAACGGAGCCGGAATGACGTATTCCGCGCGCAGCTCTTCGTCAGAAACAAGCGATGCGATCGCTTCGACGGCGGCAATTTTCATTTCTTCGTTAATATGTGTCGCCCTTACGTCAAGCGCTCCGCGGAAAATGCCCGGGAATGCGAGGACATTGTTCACCTGGTTCGGGAAGTCCGAACGTCCGGTTCCAACAACGCTGGCTCCTGCTGCATGCGCTTCGTCCGGCATGATTTCCGGATTTGGATTTGCCATGGCGAAAATGATCGGCTGATCTGCCATGCTTTCAACCATTTCTTTTGTCAGGGCGCCTTCGACTGAAACGCCGATAAAGACATCCGCACCTTTAATCACGTCCTGAAGCGATCCTTCTATTCTGTTTTTGTTTGTGTATTTCGCCACTTCGGCTTTGACGGCGTTCATGCCGTTCGGACGGCCTTCGTAAATCGCGCCTTTCGTGTCGCACATGATGATGTCGCGGACGCCGAAATGATACAGAAGCTTGATGATTGCGATTCCGGCCGCACCGGCGCCGTTTGCTACCACTTTGACGGAAGACATTGATTTTCCTGACAGCTTCAAGGCGTTTACAAGCCCGGCGACTGTAACGATCGCTGTTCCGTGCTGATCATCATGGAAAACCGGGATTTTCGTTTCTTTTTTCAGGCGTTCTTCGATGACAAAGCAGTTCGGCGCTGCAATGTCCTCCAGATTGACGCCGCCGAAAGTCGGCTCAAGAAGCTTTACGGTTTCAACGATTTGATCAACGTCCGTTGTATTGAGACAGATCGGGAAAGCATCTACGCCTGCAAAGCTTTTAAAAAGAACCGCTTTACCTTCCATAACGGGAAGCGCAGCTTCAGGGCCGATATTTCCGAGGCCGAGCACAGCCGTTCCGTCGGATACAACTGCTACCATGTTTCCCTTCATTGTATAATCGTATACTTTACTGTTATCATCATAGATTGCTTTACAAGGCTCGGCGACACCTGGAGAATAAGCGAGGCTTAAGTCTTCCGCATTTCGAACCTGAACTTTTGATTTTGACTCCAGTTTACCCTGGTTGACTTTATGCATGTGCAGCGCTTTTTCTTTCAATGACATGTTAACAAACACTCCTTCAAGGGAATTTTGCCTAAAATTTTGCTTCGTATACTGCTGTAAGATTCTTTTTGGACGAACAATAGAATCTTAAAAATGATAACACAATTCATGACTTTTTTAACCCTAAATGCTCACGAAATTGTTACCGCAGTACGACATTTTTTTCTCCGACGACGCTTTTCAGGCGGTACAGCACGGCGTGATCAGCTTTTATATTATAGCCTTCGGGAAGCTTCATCGTTTGCTTTTTCTTTTCGTAATAGATGCAGACCTGTGTATCCCCTTTGTGCTCACGTAAAATCGCGCTGATTTTTTCAAGGATCTCCTGGGAATGCTGATGTTCTTCAACCTTGATATAAACAGCAGGCTTTTTCTCCGTATGCAGCGCCTCAAGGAGAGAAGCCCTGGCGATGATAAGCTGGCGTTTTTCGTTTCTTGTTTCAAGCCGCCCTTCGGCGTAAAGCGCGACCCCTTCTTCCAATATCGGAGAAAGCCGTCTGAACTGTTCGGGAAACACGACCGCTTCCATCTCCCCGCTTTCATCGCTTAATTCGAGAAATGCCATCGTTTGTCCCGCTTTCGTCCGTATCGTTTTCATCTTTGTTACAAGAGCGCCGAGAGCGGCTTTCGTCCGGCTGTTTCCGGTCAGCTGAATGATCGGAAGGGCGCCCGCATGGTCCAGCAAGGTGCGGTGGACGGTCAGCGGATGGTCTGAAAAGTAAATGCCGAGCGTTTCTTTTTCGCGGGCAAGCAGATCGACGAGCGGCATCTCTTCCGTTTTCGCATATTTCGGTTTGATGGTCAGCGCTTCATCGAGAAAAAATCCAAGCTGCTCATTGTCCCCCGCAAACAACTCGGCATGCTCCAGAGCGATATCTACGGAAGCGAGCAGGGTGGCGCGGTTTTCCCCGAATTCATCCATTGCTCCGGCAAATATGAGAGCCTCTATCGTCTTGCGGTTGACGCTTTTCGCGGATGTCCTGACGCTAAAGTCAAACAGGTCTGCAAACGGCTTTTCCTTTCTCGCCCTGTATATTTCTTTTACAGCCGATATTCCGACGCCTTTCACGGCCCTTAAGCTGTAGCGGAGCGCTCCGTTTTCAACCGTGAACGGGTAGCCGCTTTTATTGATCGAAGGCCCCAGAACGCGAAGCCCTTTACCCTTTGCTTCATAGATGTACTCGGCGAGCTTATCCTCATTGCCGATTGCACTCGTCAAAAGGCCGCACATAAAGTACAGGGGAAAATGGGCCTTCAAATAAGCGAGCTGATAGCCGATCATACTGTAAGCGACCGCATGGCTTCGGTTGAAGCCGTAATTGGCGAATTTGACGATCAGATCATATACCTCGTTTGCCGATTTAACGGAATATCCTTTCTTCAGGCATCCATCTATAAAATGATTTCTCTCTGTATCGAGAATTTCCTTGTTTTTTTTGCCGACGGCCCGCCGCAAAAGGTCGGCTTCCCCCAATCTGAAGCCTGCCATTTTTGAGGCAATCATCATAATTTGTTCCTGATAAACGATGACGCCGTACGTATCTTTTAAAATGTCCTCAAGATCTTCGTGCGGATAGAAAACGGGCGCCTGACCGTGCTTTCTGCCGATAAACAGCGGGATATTTTCCATCGGGCCGGGCCGGTAAAGGGCGTTGACCGCAACGATGTCCTCGAGGCTGTTCGGTTTGAGACGTTTTAACACATTTCTCATTCCGGCGGATTCGAGCTGAAAGATGCCTGTCGTGTCGCCCGCTGATAAAAGCTGAAACGTTTGTTCATCATCATACGGGATAGCGGAAAAATCGATCGTGATCCGCTCTTTTTTTTCGATCAGCGATTTGATTGACTCGATCAGCGTCAAATTGCGCAGGCCGAGAAAATCCATTTTGAGAAGGCCCAGATCTTCGAGATGGCCCATTGAATATTGCGTTAAATACACCCCGTCATGACCTTCTTGTATCGGTACGATATTCGTGAGCGGCTCCTCGCTCAATACGACGCCTGCCGCATGAATGGACGTGTGCCGGGGCAGGCCTTCGATTTTCCGGGCCGTTTGAAATATGTCCTGCAGCCGCTTTGATTCATTCAGGCGCCTTGCGAGTTCAGGAGATAGCTCTTTCGCCTCTTTCAAGGTCACACCCGGCTTTGACGGAATCAGCTTTGCCAGCTGATCGGCTTCTTTCGGGCTGATGCCCATCACCCTTCCCGCATCCCTGAGCGCGGCTTTTGCGGCGAGTGTCCCGAATGTAATGATCTGGGCGACGTGCATGGCGCCGTATTTATTTTTCACATACTGAATGACTTCATCCCTTCTCGTATCCGGAAAATCGATGTCAATATCGGGCATCGTGACCCGTTCCGGATTTAAAAAGCGTTCAAACAGAAGCTTGTGCCTGATCGGATCGACATCCGTAATAAACAGCGTATAGGCGACAAGAGACCCTGCCGCAGATCCGCGGCCCGGGCCGGTGATGATGCCGTTTTCGTGTGCGAATTTCATAAAGTCCCAGACGATGAGAAAGTAGTCGCTGAACGCCATGTCTTTAATAACGGAAAGCTCATATTCGAGCCTTTCGACGTATTCACGGGAAGGCGAGGCAAACCGCTTGGAAAGCCCTTCAAAACAAAGCTCAGCTAAAAATTCATCCGCGTGTTTGCCGCCGGGAGCCGGATACTTCGGGAGACGCGTCTGGCCGAGGCTTAAATCGACGTGGCATCGATTTGCGATCTTGACCGTATTCTCGAGCGCATCCGGGTGATTCCGGTAAATGTCCAGCATTTCACAGGCAGGCTTCAGATCAAGGTGCAGATCGCCTTGAGCCTCAACCGTTTCCCCGAGTTTCTCCCCCGCTTTAATCGCTTTTAAGCAAGTGTAAGCCGTAACATCCTCTTTTTCGATGTACCGCACATCTCCAGTGGCAGCAATCGGAATTCCCGCCGCCTGCGAAAGCTCCATGATGCGCTCGGAAAGCAGCGGATCGGCCTTATACGGCTGGTAAGACAGATAGAAGTGCTCCTCGCCGAAAATCGCTTGATACCGGAGTGCGGCTTCTTTTGCCTTTTCGGGCTCCCCGCCTTTTAACAGCGTTTCAATATAACCCGTTTCGCCCGTTGTGAGCGCAATAATATCCTCATGATAGCTTTTCAGCCATTTTTCTTTTATGCCTGATTTTGATTTTGACTGCAGCACGCTGCTGATTTTCAGCAGATTTTGATATCCTTTATTCGTCTTAGCCAAAAGAACGAGCGGATATGAAAGCTGTTCTTTTTCATCTGTAAGAACGGAAGCGGTCAGCCCGATGATCGGCTTAATCCCGCGTTTTTTGCATGCTTTATAAAACTCAACCGCCCCGTACATGACCTCATCATCCGTCAGGGCCATCGCGCCGTAGCCGAGCGCTTCGGCCTTGGCAGCGAGATCCTCCACAGAGGCGGCGCTGCTTAATAAACTGTAGCCGCTATGCACTTGCAGGTGAACAAAAGGCATTCTGTCACCCCTTCCTTTTCGAGCAATCTCCTTTCATTATATGATGTGAATGAATTAGAAACAAATGTTCTTTCTTCCCGCATCATTCATACTTGTCTTACATTGTCCATATCATGTTAAAAGGTGAGGTGATCGAAATGGACCCGGAACAGCCTTTTTTTCCAAACTTTATCAGCTGTTACTTTATCGCGCTCGGCGTTCTTCTCGGCGGTGCATTAATCGGCGGAATCGGCGCTTATTTGTCAGGCCAGCCGCCTTTAACGATTATTACGAGTCTTGCAAACCGTCTGAAGATATGGGCATTGGTAGCCGCAATCGGCGGTACATTCGATGCGGTCTACAGTTTTGAAAGAGGCATTATCGAAGGCAATACGAGAGACATCGTGAAGCAGCTTCTTCTGATCCTTTCGGCAATGGGAGGAGCGCAGACGGGATTTCTGATCATCAATTGGCTTACGCAGGAGCATATTTCATCATGAGGGTCCCTCCTTATCATAAAAAGCCGGGCTGGCAACGTTTTTTCGCGGGGATCATGTGCGGAGCCGTAATCAGCTGGTGCGTATTCCTGTTTACGTACGGCACATTCCAGGAGAAACAGGTTATCATGATACGCGAGCAGAAGGAACGAATCACGGATTTGAATAAACAAATCGACATTTACCGGGAGGATCTCCATAAACTGAATGAAGACAACAAAAGAAAGCTGTTGATCCAAAGCGTTGACGTCAAGCTTGTAAACGCCAAGCAATACAAACTGTCCCAGCCAGATCAGATGAATGTTGAAGAGAATATTAAAGATAATATTTCCGACGTCATTACGAAGGACATCGAAAGTGTTTACAGAACGAGGGAGCTTCTGAAACGGACGATTGAAAACAAAGTGTATACGATCAACGATAAAACCTACAAAGCAAAGGTTACGGAGCTGACGATTTATACAAGGCTTTCCGTCGAGATCAAAATTTCTTTTTCCGAATAAAAATATGGATTTTTTTTAACTATTTAAAGACTTTCGTCGCTTTTTTCCATTTTTTATTTTAAACTGTCATTACATGATATGATGACAATCGAAAAAGGGAGGAAAGCAGAATGTACATTTACAGTTACCATCAGCTGGCAAGAGATAAAGTCAACCGAATCAAGCTGGGCTATTCGGCTTATGCGGAAACTGATATTCTCGCGTCCCTTATCAAAAAAGAATTAAAGGCACAAAACATCCGCGTATTTGAAGATGTGACGGATTTCGGATCTTGGTTTATACCCGAATAGGCGAAAACACGGAGGGCGTCCGCACGATGAACACGCATGAAAACCGGCGATGTGGGCTGTTTTGTTTACCTGAAAATGCAAACGCTACCAATTAGACAGCACAAAAAAAGAGGGTTTCCCCTCTTATTTTTGTTCTTTACATATGTGCTCCAAGTCGGCGATGACGCGTTCGGCATCTTTCCAGTCGTAAATGGAAGCGCCGGCCGCCAGAGGATGGCCTCCGCCGTTGTATTTTTTTGCGATTTCATTTACAATCGGCCCCTTCGACCGCAGCCTTACCCTGATTTGATCGGCTTCCTCGACGAAAAACACCCATGCCTTAATTCCGGAAATATTGCCAAGCGTGCTGACGAGCTGCGATGCTTCAGACGGCGTAATATTGTACTGCTTTAATATGTCCTCTGTAATGTGCACAGAGGCAACACCGTGTTCCGTCAATGAAACATTTTGATAAATGTATCCGTTCAGCCTCACAACATTGAGCTTTGTCTCATACAATTGATTAAAAAGTTCCTGAGATGAGAAAGGATATTCGATGAGCTCGCCCGCATATTTCAATGTCTTCTTGGTCGTGTTCGGAAACAGAAAACGCCCTGTATCGCCGACGATGCCTGCATAAATCAGCTCGGCCCCTTTTACCGGAAGCTTCCATCCCGCTTCTTTCCCGGCCAAATACAATTCATAAATCATTTCGCTCGTTGAGCTTGCATCCGTATCGACCCAGATCAGATCGCCGTACCGGTCTTCGTTCGGATGGTGGTCGATTTTAATCAGCTTTGCGCCCATATTGTAGCGGGGGTCTGAAATTCTTTCCTGATTTGCCGTATCGCAAACGATGACAAGGGCATTTTCGTAGACGGAGTCTTCGATTGTTTCCGGCGTATATAAAAATGACAAAGACGGTTCTGGCGTACCCACCGCAAAAATATTTTTTTCAGGATAGGTTGCTTTCAAGATTTCCGTAAGGCCGCACTGGGATCCGTAGGCATCAGGATCAGGCCTCACATGTCTATGTATAATGATAGTGTCATATAATGATATGGTTCTGATGATTTCTTTTTTCATGCCGTGCCCCTTCTTTACACTTATTTTTAACCATTAAATCATAAACTGTAGTTGGTGGAAAGTGAAAGTTATGACTTTTTATTGTAGAAAGCAAACCCGTTTATGTATACAATGGGTTTGTAAAACTTACAATGGAGGATGTCGAATATGCCGTTTTTTGTTTTTTTCATTGTGGTTTCAGCGATTCTTTATGTGTATTACAAGATTCAATATGTAAGAACAAAAAGGGCCCTTTTGAAAGAATACCTGTCCGCTAAATCGAGCATGTCTTTAGGCCTTTTTATTATGTTTTTCGGACTGAATCAGCTCTTATTAAACAGGGGCGCTTTAAGCGCTGCCATCGGGGTCATTTTCGTTCTGACCGGAATCGGAAGCATGTGGGCCGGATACAGGGCTTATAAACATTATGTCCCTTTGCTCGCAAAGGAAAACGAGAGGGAAAACGCTTGAGCGGCATCCGGCCGGATCCCTTCAGCTTCTTTCCATGAGCTGTACCATCATCATCGCTTTGCCGACGAGGGCTCCCTGATGAAAAACTTCAATATCCATTTTTCCGAACTTTCTTCCCGCTTCCAGGATGTGCGGCTTAATCTCAATGACAGACTCCATTTGCACGGGCTTTAAAAAATAAATCGTCATGCTTTCGATAACAAGATCACCCTTTTTGCGCGAACGCAAAACGCGGTTTGCCGCTTCGGTCAAAATTGTCGTGAATACACCGTAAGAGATCGTTCCCAAATGATTCGTCATCTGCGGTGTCACTTCATATTGATAAACGGGGGAAGGATTCTGTTTGTCAATTTCTGATTCCTTGAATCCGCCTGTGACGATATCATCTAGTTTTTCACCGACTTGCGGCTGTTTTTGGATCATTTGCAGCGCTTTTAACACATCCTGACGGCTGATCATGCCGATCAGCTTCTGCCGCTCATCTACCACCGGAAGCACTTCGATTCCTTCCCAGACCATCATCTGTGCTGCCGAGGCTACGGACGTTTTGCCGACGACCGTAATCGGATTTTTCGTCATGACTTTCTCGATAAGCACGGAGCGGTCATATCCTGCAACATCCTTTGGCGTCAGAATGCCGTGGATTTTCATCTGGTCGTCAACAACCGGAAAGCGCCCGTGGCCCGTTTCAAAATTCTTTTCGTACCATCTTTCAAGCCTTTCAAGGGGAGATAAGCAGACCGTTTTTTCAAGCGGGGTCAATATATCTTCAACAAGCACAACCTCTTTTTTAATGAGCTGATCGTAGATCGCCCTGTTGATCATGGCTGCGACGGTAAAGGTGTCATAGCTCGTCGACATGACCGGAAGCTCAAGCCTGTCGGCAAGCTCAAGGATCGACGGTTCGGTATCAAACCCGCCCGTTACCAAAACAGCGGCGCCCGCTTCAAGAGCCTGGCGGTGCGCATCGATCCGGTTCCCGACGATCAAAAGGTTGCCGGCTCCGGTGTATCTCATCATCGCATCGAGCTCCATCGCTCCGATGACGAACTTATTCAGCGTTTTATGAAGCCCTGCTTTGCCGCCGAGTACGTGTCCGTCGATGACGTTGACCACTTCGGCGTATGTCAGTTTTTCAATATTTTCTTTTTTCTTTTGCTCGATCCTGATCGTCCCGACTCTCTCGATCGTGCTGACGAAGCCTTTGTTTTCCGCTTCTTTGATCGCTCTGTAAGCCGTCCCTTCGCTCACTTTCATTTCTTTGGCAATCCGCCTGACGGAAATTTTTTCACCGACGGGCAAGGAATCAATATATTTTAAGATCTGTTCGTGTTTTGTCGCCAATCGTTTCACCTTCATCCTCTGACTGCATGATATGGTTATATTATAAATGCTTGGACGTTTTTGCCGCAATCCGGCCCGCGCAAAATAAAAATAAGCTGTTCATGGGCCCATGGCTGCCTTCATCCGCGCTTCATCAGCTCCAGCGCCTTCTTTAGCCAGTTGCAATAGCCATTTTCCCGTTCGAGCGCCCTCGTCAGGACAAGGTAGTGGCCAAAGTGCGGGGACTGAAAGGAAAACTCTGGTCCGGCTTCCTGTTTCAGCTCTTCAAGCCTTTCCTTTAAAAAAGCGGCCTTCTGCTTCCGTTTGGCGAGCTGGTCGGCAAAAAGGCCTTCTGCTTCACCCGGCTCCATCGCCGAAATGAAATAGGCTTTCAGCATAAATTCATCTTTCACCGTGTTAGGAACCGGCTGATATGCCGTCAGCCATTCATGAAGCTCCCGTTTTCCGGCGGCGGTTATGGAATAGACCTTTTTTTCCAATTTCGATCCTTGTATAACCGTTTCAAATTCGATGAACCCCTCATCTGTAAGCTTTTTCAGCTCGGGGTAAATCTGGCTGTGCTTCGCGCTCCAGAATTGGCCAAGCTCTGCTTTAAAATGGCTCGTCATATCATAGCCGCTCAGACTGCCTTTATCCAAGAGACCCAAAATGGCGTATTTCAGTACCCTCATGTTTATCCTCCAACGTATATCGTGATGATATTATATCATGCTGCACATGTTTTGATTTACATACAAAAAAGGAGCCCGCGATCAAGGGGCCCCATGCTGCCTTCATGATTTCAATTCGATCGATTCGCCGACTTCCAGCACTTTCCCGACGCCGCCCGGCAGGCTGTCGGCAAAGGCGTGCGGATCCTGTTCGATGACCGGGAACGTCGAGTAATGAACGGGAACAACCTGTTTGGCTCTGAGCCATTCCGCAGCCAGTTTTGCATCTTCAGGTCCCATTGTAAAATTGTCGCCGATCGGCAAGAATGCGAGGTCGATGTGGTTTAACTCACCGATGAGCTTCATATCTGAAAAAAGACCCGTGTCTCCCGCATGAAAAATCGTTTTACCTTCAACAGTCAGCAAGATCCCCGCCGGCATTCCGGTATAAACGATTTTTTGATTGTCTTCTTCCGTATAAGCGGAGCCATGGAATGCCTGTGTCAGCTTCACTTTTCCAAAATCAAACCGGTGCGAACCGCCGATGTGCATCGGATGTACATTCAAGCCTTTCCATCCGAGGTAAACCGCAAGTTCGTTCGGAGCGACGACAAGCGCGCCGTTTCGCTTGGCGATTTCCACGGTGTCGCCGACGTGGTCGCTGTGGCCGTGTGTCAGCAGGATGGCGTCTGCTTTAACATCTTCAGGCTTTAAGTCTGTTAAAGGATTGCCAGTAAGAAACGGATCAAAAATTAAATGGTGATTTTCTGTTTCAACTGTAATGACCGAATGACCATGGTATGTCACTTTCATCATATCCACCCCAATTTCATGTTTTTTATGAAACAAAACTTTTAGTGAGAGTGACGGTTAATCACGTTCAGGCCGCCTGTTGCTTCAATAACCGTTCCCGTGATGTAGTCCGAATTTTCATCGCAGAGGAATGCAATGATCCTTGCGATGTCTTCTCCGGTTCCCGATCTGCCAATCGGCGTTTCCCGATCAAGGGAAGCACGGGCGTCTGAGATCGAGGATTCTTTCATGTCCCCGACGATGTTGCCCGGACAGACCATGTTTGCTGTAATGCCTGAGCCCGCTTCTTCGATGGCGATCGTTTTGGTAAGGGAGGCAAGTCCGACTTTCGCCGCTCCAAAAGCTGAACGGTGCAGCCAGCCCGGAGCATGGTCAGCCCCTTGAAATCCGTATGTGATGATGCGTCCGAACTGCTGGCGTCTCATGACCGGAACGACCGCTTTAAACAGATGGAAGACGGCGCTCAAATTTCCTTCAAGCATTTCATACCATTCATCATCAGTATAATCGGCAAGCTTCTTCCGCTCAAATATGTATGGGCCGGCATTGTTAATCAGCAGATCGATTGTTCCGAACCGCTCGAGAGCCGCATTCACCATGTGATGCAAATCTTCCTTTTTCGTGACATCTCCCTTTACAAACTGCAATCGGTCAAGGCAAGACTGCCATTCGGTTTTCAGGCGCTTGACAGCTTCTTCATCCCGTCTGTAGTTCACCGTCACGGAATATCCTTTTTCGAGCAGCGCTTCTGTCACTTTACGCCCTAAACCTTTTGAACCGGCTGTAATTAACGCATGGCGCACATCTTTCCCTCCCAGGCATTGGTTCTCTGTATTCACCATCATTGGCATGATATTCTTTTCTATCTATACTTTACTACAAAATCGGGAGGATATCACATGTTGAGCATCGGCAATTTTTGAGAAGATTACAATAACAAAGCTGAAGCCATCAGGCTCCAGCTTTATCGAAAGGGTTCTATTGTTCGTCTTGATCAGACTGCTGTTCGTCATAACTAACAAAGCCGCTGAAATAAGCATCAGATATTTGCTGGACGGTTTCCTTTTCCCCGTCGGCATCATACATGTAGGCTTGTTTTAGCTTATCCTGCTTCATTCCCACACCCCTCTTTTCGATTCATACGTGTAGTTTGCGTCTGAGCATTCTCAGTTATGAATCGAATCGCGAAGTGTTAAAAATTGTTCAATTTTTGCTTTGCTTTCTGCAGGGCTTCCTTAACTTTTTTGAATCCGGTACCGCCTTCGCTCATCCTTTTTTCGACGGCATGGTGCGGATCGAGCACGACATAGACGTCCTCTTCAAACAGGCCGCTCGCCTTTTGGAATTCTTCAAACGGAAGGCTACTGAGGTAAATCCCTTTTTCAATACACGTATAGACGAGCTTTCCGACGACTTCGTGCGCATCCCTGAACGGCATCCCTTTTTTCGCCAGATAATCGGCCAGCTCGGTTGCGTTTGAGAAATCCTGCTCGGTTGCTTTTTTCATCATGTTTTGATTGACGGTCATCGTTTTGATCATGCCGGCGAAAATCTCAAGGCTTCCTTCGACTGTTTTGACCGTGTCAAACATACCTTCTTTATCTTCCTGCAAATCTTTGTTGTAAGCTAAAGGAAGGCCTTTCATAATCGTTAACAGGCCGATCAGACTGCCGTATACGCGTCCGGTTTTCCCGCGGATCAGCTCCGCCATGTCCGGATTTTTCTTTTGCGGCATCATGCTGCTGCCTGTCGCGTATGTGTCATCAAGCTCGATAAACTTAAATTCCTGTGAACACCAAAGGATGATTTCTTCAGAAAAACGCGACAGATGCATCATCAGAATGCTGCTTGCGCTTAAAAATTCAAGGATGAAATCCCTGTCGCTGACGCCGTCAAGGCTGTTTTCATAAATCGAATCGAATCCGAGCAGCTCTGCGGAATATCCGCGGTCGATCGGAAAGGTCGTCCCCGCGAGCGCTCCGCATCCGAGCGGAGATGTATTGATCCGCTTCAGCGAATCGCGGTAGCGTTCTTTATCGCGTTCAAGCATCCAAAAATAAGCGAGCAGATGGTGGGCGAACGAAATCGGCTGGGCCCGCTGCAAATGCGTGTAGCCGGGCAAAATCGTTTCGACGTGTTCTTCCGCTTTTTCGACAAGCACGCCTTGAAAAGCCGCGATCAAATCGAGAATGTGTTCGGTGTGTTCCTTTAAATAAAGGTGCATGTCGGTTGCAACCTGGTCGTTTCGGCTTCTCGCCGTATGAAGCTTGCCGCCGAGCGGTCCGATTTCATCGATGAGCATCTTTTCGATATTTAAGTGAATATCCTCATAATCGACGGAAAAATCGAGTTCGTTTTTTTCGGCTTTATGCAAAAGAGATGTGAGGCCTTCCTTTATTTTTTCCGCTTCTTCCTCTGTCAAAATGCCGCACTTTTTCAGCATGGAAGCATGGGCGAGAGACCCTGAGATATCTTCTTTTACAAGCGTTTTGTCAAAGTGGATCGATGCTCCGAACTCATCGACCCATTTTTCCGGTGTTTTTTGGAACCGGCCTCCCCAAAGCTTTTTCATGCTTTAACCTTCTCCTTCTGTTTGACGATGCTGTTTACTTTTGTCGGCAGCCCCCACAGTTCGATAAAACCGACTGCCGCGTGATGGTCAAATGCATCGTCTTTTGTGTATGTCGCCAATTTTTCGTCGTAAAGGGAATAATCGGACTTGCGGCCTTCCACGATTGCATGGCCTTTAAACAGCTTGACGCGGACGACGCCCGTCACGTGCTTTTGCGTTTCCTTCAGGAAAGCGGAAAGCGCGTCTTTCAGCGGTGAAAACCAAAGGCCGTTGTAAATGACTTCAGCCATTTTTTGTTCGATCAGCGGCTTAAAGTGGGCGACTTCTTTCACCAATGTCAGATCTTCAAGCTCTTTGTGCGCTTTCAACAGCGTCACGGCTCCCGGGCATTCATAAACTTCGCGGGACTTGATGCCGACCAGGCGGTTCTCAACATGGTCGATCCGGCCGACGCCGTGTTCCCCCGCCAATTCGTTCAGCTTTAAAATCAAATCAGAGAGGGTATAAGACACGCCGTCAATCGATACCGGAACGCCTTGTTCAAAAGCAATTTCGACAACAGCCGGCGCATCAGGCGTTTTTTCAAGCGGCTTTGTTAAGTCATACGCTCCTTCAGGCGGCGCTGCCCAAGGGTCTTCAAGGATGCCGCATTCATTGCTTCTGCCCCACAGGTTTTGGTCGATTGAATACGGACTGTCTAAATTGATCGGAATCGGAATGCCGTGCTTTTCCGCGTATGCGATCTCTTCATCGCGCGACCACTTCCATTCGCGTACGGGAGCGAGAACCTCGAGATCCGGGTTCAGCGATTTAATGGAAACTTCAAAGCGGACCTGGTCATTTCCTTTGCCTGTGCATCCGTGAGCGACGGCGACTGCGTTTTCTTTTTCGGCGACTTCTACAAGCTTCTTGGCGATCAGCGGTCTTGAAAGGGCTGACACCAGCGGGTATTTGCCTTCATACATTGTGTGGGCCTGCAGGGCGACCAGCGCAAACTCCCGGGCAAACTCTTCTTTTGCATCAATCATGTAAGAATTGACGGCACCCACTTGAAGCGCCTTTTGCTGAACAAACGCTAGATCCTTGCCTTCGCCGACGTCAAGGCAGCAGGCAACTACATCGTATCCCTGCTCTTGCAGCCATTTTATCGCAACAGAAGTATCAAGACCTCCTGAGTATGCTAAAACCACTTTTTTCTTTTCCGTCATTTTGAAAAACTCCCCTCACATCGGTGTCTTTTGTATAAAAATAAGTTTCATTTAATAAAAATACATTTAATATGTATACACTTTATCAAGGAAGTCACGTTTTTTCAACCTTTTTATAAAAAAAACTTCATTCATTTTTTATGAATGAAGTTTCGTCAGTATTCAGCATATTCACCACAGGTTCTGCACGTCTTTTCTCAATTCCCTGATCACGTGGGCAAGCTCCGGAACAATCAGTTTTGCCATCGCAAGCTTGACCGCTCCGCTTGAGCCCGGCGTCGCAAATACGGCTTTGTTTTGAATGACGCCGGCTGATGCTCTGGAAAGAATCGCGCTTGATCCGATATCCTCGGTATAGCTCAGCATCCGGAAGATTTCTCCGAAGCCGGGAATCTCTTTCGAAAAAAGCGGTGCAATCGATTCGATCGTTACGTCTCTCGCTGCAATGCCTGTCCCTCCGTTTAACAGTACCGCTTCAACGCGATCATCGCGGCATCCTTCAAGCACCGCCGCCTGAATCTCTTCCTTTTCGTCTTTCACGATCTCGTAGGAAACAATTTCGTGGCCGGCATCTGTCAAAAACTCTTTCATCAGCCGGCCGCTTTTGTCCGTATCTTCCGTTCTTGTGTCGCTGACCGTGATCACCTTGCAGGACACGCAGTCCGGCGCTTCTTTTTTGTGTTCTTCGACGCTCATGTTACATCCGCCTCCTTTTTTAGCGATCTTTTTCATTATAAAGGAGAAAGCTTTCTTGAAACATATAAAAAACCTTCCCCCGTAACCTGGGGGAAGGCTGTATTTATTTTGCAAGTCTGACAACGTCTCTTGCAATCATGACTTCTTCGTTGGTCGGAACGATCAGCACTTTTACCGGAGAATGCGGATAGCTGATAAACGCTTCTTTGCCCCGGACGTTATTTAACGCCGGATCCCAATACACGCCCATGAACTCCAGGCCGTGAAGAACGCGCTCTCTTACTTCAACGCTGTTCTCGCCGATGCCGGCAGTGAAAATGATCGCGTCAACGCCGCTCATTCTCGCTGCATAAGAACCGATGTATTTATGGATTCTGCTTGCAAATACTTCAAGAGCCGTTTCCGCACGCTCATTGCCTTCTTTAGACGCTTCTACGATATCGCGCAAATCGCTTGAAAAGCCGGAAATGCCCAAAAGACCGCTCTTTTTATTAAGCGTGTTCAGCACTTCGTCAGCAGTTTGTCCCGTTTTTTCCATAATGAACGGGATGAGTGCAGGGTCGATGTTTCCGGACCGCGTTCCCATCGCCACGCCAGCTAGCGGTGTGAAGCCCATTGACGTGTCGATCGATTTGCCGCCTTCAACAGCAGCGATGCTTGCTCCGTTTCCTAAATGGCAGGAGATCAGGCGCAATTCCTCAAGCGGACGGCCGAGAAGCTCCGCAGCCCGTTCAGTGACATATTTGTGAGACGTTCCGTGGAAGCCGTATTTGCGGATTCCGAACTTTTCATAATATTCATAAGGGAGGCTGTATAAGTAAGACTGTTCAGGCATCGTCTGATGAAAAGCCGTATCAAATACAGCAACCGCAGGAACATTCGGAAGAACTTCTTTAAACGCCTTGATTCCGACGATGTTAGCCGGGTTGTGAAGCGGCGCCAATTCAGAAATTTCTTCAATTTCGCGGATCATTTCGTCTGTCAATAAAACGGAGTCACTGAACTTTTCGCCTCCGTGGACGACGCGGTGGCCGATGCCGTTGATTTCGTTTAAGTCTTTAATGATGCCGTATTCCGTCAGTTTGCCGAGCAGCATTTTTACCGCTACGGAATGATCCGGAATGTCAGTTGTTTCGCTCTTTTTTTGATCATCGAAAGAGATCGTAAAAATGCCGTTATCCAGCCCGATCCGTTCGACTAAGCCTTTTGTTAATACTTTTTCGCTGGGCATTTCGAAAAGCTGAAATTTTAATGATGAGCTCCCAGCATTGATTGCGATAATTTTGGACATAAATGACGCTCCTTTTTACCTAGAGTCCGGTTATTTTATGTTCTACCCGGATCATAAAAAATATGTATAAATCGTTCTTAGTAAATTCAAAAAATATCTGCCTTTCTCATTTAAACATTCAAAAGAATCCTTTTCAAGTATGATTCTGATTGTTAACGCTTTCAAAAAGATTTTATTATTTTCTGAAAATAAATATACAGCCAGAGAATTCTATCTCTGACTGTTTTAGCTTTTTTCCTGTTTGAACCAATTGTCAAGTTTTGCGGTCATCTTCAGCATCGCTTCTTTGTTGGAGAAGGACGGAAGTTCGGCAAGCAGTACATGCTTCGGCGATTTTGCCCCTTCTCCCTGCTTTTGCAGCACAAGGATGCTTTTTGCGTGTGCTTCATCTTTAAATATCGAAAGCGGCAGCTGAAGCACTGCATTGATGTGCGCGGTTTCCTTTAAAAAGGTCCGGAGCTGGTCGCTTTGGCTGCTTTCAAATAAATGGTTCGGAATCATGAAAAATAAATATCCGCCCGGTTTTGTATATGTCAGGCTTTGTTCGATGAACAGATGATGCGAAAAAGAGTGGCCTTCGTCGGCTTTCAGCCGGAACGCCCGCGCGCTTTCATCATCCGGATAATATCCGACGGGAAGATCGCAGATGACCGCATCGACAGGATCCATAAAAATAGGCTGCAGACTGTCCTGGTTGAACAATTCAATTTCTTTTTGCTGAAGATTCGCTTGAACATAGGCGAGTTTGATCAGTACATCATCAATCTCGGAACCGAAAGCTTTGCCGGGTGTTTCTGCAAGCTGGTTCAATACGGCGAGCAGAAGGTTTCCTGTGCCGACCGCCGGATCGAAAAGGGTGAGCCCTTTTTTGCGGCCCATGAACTTGTTGACGAGATATCCGATAAACAAACCGATCGTATCCGGCGTCATCTGCCGGTTCGGATGGGGGATATTTTTCAGCCCTTTGAGAATCGCAAGCTGAAAGGCTTTTCGTATGGATTCATGGCTGCATTGGGAAAAATCCGCTTTTTCGATCAGCTCTTTCATCTTTTGTTCGCCTGCTTCTGACAACGTTCGGCTTGCTTCTCCCAGAAAGTACGCTTCTCCGGTATCTGCCAACGCTTCTATGTATGGGATCTCCCGGTCGCGGGCGATGATGTGTGCTCCGTCATCAAGCCATCCGTATATCGTTTCCACTTGGTTGTTTTGCATGCAATGTCTCTCCTTATGAAAATGTAAAGCCATGAAAAGAGCTCCGGGAGTTGTTCACCTGGAGCCCTTTTTAACGTACTTTTTACTTTGCAAGCGACTTTGCAGCTTCAATCGCTTTTTCGTAATCCGGATGATTTGTCGCTTCACTTACATATTCAGTGTAAACGACTTTTCCGTTTTCGTCTAAAACAAACACGGCGCGGGCGAGCAATCTCAGTTCCTTGATATAGACGCCGAATGCTTCCCCGAATGACATCTCCCGGTGATCTGACAATGTTTCCACATTTTCAATTCCGTTCGATCCGCACCAGCGCGCCTGCGCAAACGGAAGGTCCGCGCTGATCGTGTACACTTTCACTGAACCGAGGCTTGCGGCTTCTTCGTTAAAACGGCGGGTCTGTGCGTCGCAAACTCCCGTATCAATGGATGGTATAACTGAAATAATCGCAGGTGTGCCTTTGATGTCTTGAAGCGTCACTTCCTCAAGCGAATTGGAAAGCACCGTAAAATCGGGAGCTTGATCACCGACGCGTGCTTCGGAACCAACCAATGTCACAGGGTTTCCTTTAAATGTTATTGAAGCCATCTTCATTCCTCCTTCACTTATGTATGACTCTACTATAAAAGAGTTTGAGCCAAACTGCAAAGCTTAAGTTTGAGACCAAAAAAAGTTAACTGCTTCTAAAAACAGTTAACTTTCAGAGCGTTGTTTTATAATGGCATATCTTTTTGATTCATTTTTTGTTTTTGCTTATCGTTTTTCTTAAATATTTGCTGAATCCGCTCGATGGTCTGCGGCGCGGAATCCAAAATTTTGTCAATGACGTGCGTGTTTTCATCCAAATGGAGGATTCTTACGCCTGATGTGCCGACAATCAAAAACGCAATCGGGGTGATCGATACGCCTCCGCCGCTCCCGCCGCCAAACGGAAGCTTCGCTTCTTTTCGTTCCCGTTCACCGTCGCTTGCTTTCGATTCCGCAGGTTGCTTACCGCTGAATTCGCTTCCTCCGGCCGCAAATCCAAAGCCTACTCTGGAGACGGTTAAAATGACACTGCCGTCAGGTGTTTCTACAGGATCTCCGATAATGGTATTGACATCGATCATTTCTTTTAAATTTTCCATGGCGGTTTTCATCAAACCTTGAATTGGATGTTCAGCCATACTCCATTCCTCCTATACAGATGAGTCTTTCTTTGTTGAACCTGACTGATGTTTCGTCAGCTTAAACAAGCCGCGCCTGTTTCCTTTCCAATTAACCACGATTCTGAAAGCTGCGGTTATAGCATGTCCAACGCGAAAATGGAATATACATGTCAGGTGCGTTTGGGAGGACGGGCTGTTAAAAACGGGAATCACCTGATACTCAGGGCGCCGGTCAAAACTTAAAATCCGGTCCAAAATAGCTATCGCGGCGGATTTAACGGACCAGGCGCCCCCCGTTGCGATACCGGTCAAAGCCGCGTCAGGAAGCCCGAGAACTGACGTCCACTCAAGCTTCGTTACATGAATGCGCTTCATGAAATTGCGGATGACCGGCTGAAGATTCCGGATTTGTTCGACCAGTTTTTTGATCTGACCCGTGCTTTTAAGTACGTCTTTGTACCCCACTTTTCGCTTCTTTTTATCTTTCCTGACAGCCGTGTTCGTCCGCTCCTTCACATCAATGGTCATATTCTTTTGATTGACCTTGATCAAAGGAATTTCCCTTTTGATATGAAGGAGGCCGAAAAGCGTCCGAATCTTAACGGTCAGCCGGTCGTCATCTTGTGCATGAACATATTCGATTGAAACGCGGATTTTCATAAACCAAACAGCCGCAAGCAAAGATATGGCGGCTGCTATCCATATGTAAACCATGTTTTCACTTCCTCTTATATTAGGCATTATGGGATAAACGCAAAAAAAATAAACGTGGAAGATCGCCATGGCTCAGGAAAGCCCGGCAGTCTGGCTGCCGGGCTCCTGAATGGTGTATTCACTTTTTCCGATACAGCTTTTCGTGAATGACCGCAGTATCGGCAAAATAATCGTGGATTCCTTGTTTCTTCGGCGTAAAACCGACAATGAGATAGGTGATATACACGCTGTTGATATAGCGGCCGATGACTTCCCTGAACAGGATCACATCCCAGGTAAGCCCTTTTTCGGGAACAAGTGAAACCACCTTGAGCCCGAATACCATTTTGCCCAATGTCTGCTTGAAACACTTCGTCATAATGGCAAAATAGGCAAAAAACACGACAGCCGACGTAATCGAATACAGCGAAAAAGTGAAAAGCCCTGTTTCTTTCGGTAAATGAAGCAAACTGAAAACAGGAGAGATGAGCAGGCGGTTGATGCTGCCGATCACAATCCCGTCAAGCAGAAACGCCCAAAATCTGATCCAAAAACCGGCGTATGCATGCTCCAAAGGCGGGGCCGATTTGGCTTGAGAAACGTCAGCGGGCGCAGATACTTCGTTATGATCCTTTCCATCATAAGTCACATCCATTTTTCGGTCCCCCTCCTATTTAGCGTAAAGATACATCAGTCTAGGCGCGCCGGATTGCGAAACGGCTTCTTTAATATTCAAAAAGTCAGCTTCGCTTTTAAATATCTTGTTCGCGCTCATCGACAGGAGCGATGAAAGGCCTGTCGATTCTTTGTAGCTGACAACGGACGCCTTAGCCAAATCTTTATGGTCTTTTTTCATTGCTTTTACTGTATCTTCGTAATAGCCGAGTTCATCGACCAAATGCAGCTTTTTCGCCTGCCGTCCGTCATAAACCCGTCCATCGGCGATTTTTTTCACGTCGGCCTTTGATAAATTGCGCCCTTCGGAAATTACGCCAACGAAGCCTTCATAAGAATCGTTGACCATGGACTGCATAATCTCCCGCTCTTTCTTCGTCATATCGCGCGTCGGTGACATGATGTCTTTATATTCTCCGCTTTTGATCGTTTCCGTTTTCAACCCGAGCTTTTCGGCAAGCTTGCTGTAATTCAGGCCTTCCATAATGACCCCGAGAGAGCCTGTCAGGGTGTCGGGCGCTGCGTAAATCTTATCCGCCGCGGTGGAAATGTAATAGCCTCCGGACGCTGCCATTGAACCCATTGATACGTAAATCGGCTTTTTCGCATCCTTTTTGATTTCTTCGAGTTTCTTATGTATTTCAGCGCTTTCGTATACTCCGCCTCCCGGAGAATTCACGCGTAAAATGATCCCTTTTACCGCGGAATCATCTTTCGCTCTCTCCAGCATTTTCAAGAACGATCTGTGGTTGTATCCGTCAGAGCCGAGAAGGCTTGAGCCATCACCGTTGTCTTGAATCGTTCCATCCACTTCGAGGACTGCGATTTTATTTGAACCGCTCCCGTTCTCCAAAACCGTTTCTTCCTGGCCGTCAGTGAGGCCAAACTGCATCTTGCTGTCATCGCTGAAACTTTCAAAAACCGTCAAAATAAGGCTCATGATCAAAGAAACGCCGAAAATACCCACAGCGATCACGAGCGCTATCCACCTTTTAGGATTCATTTGTTCTCCTCCTTTAATAAAAAACGTTGCATGTCATAGTACGTATACGAAGAGAAAAAGTTCGATATGATGACGCTTCATATACAACAAACTCCTGAGGACATGATAAACTAGGGTCACAGGTCATTTTAACATATATGTTGGATGGCAGAGAAATCTAAATTTCACAAACAAAGGGGAGAATGGTTGTGACAGACCGCCGGAACATTTATTTCTTTTACAAGAAAAATGCGGAAACAGATGAACAGTGCAATATGCTGAAGCAGCTTGCCAAAGAACATGGATTTCAAGTCGTCGACGATCATCGGCAGGCCAACATTATCGCAAGTATCGGCGGCGATGGTACTTTTTTGCAGGCGGTGCGAAAAACGAATTTCAGGGATGACTGTCTGTATGTAGGGATAGCCAAAAAGGGGAAGGCTCACCTTTACGCTGATTTTAATATTCATGATACAGATAAAATGATTGAAGCGACAAACTCGGAACAAATCGAAGTCAGAAAATACCCGCTGATTGATGTGACGGTTGACGGGACGAACCGATTTCACTGTCTGAACGAGGTATCCATCCGCTCAAGCATTATTAAAACGTTTGTGATGGATGTATATATTGACGATCTTCATTTTGAAACATTCCGCGGGGACGGAATGATTGTATCCACCCCGACGGGAAGCACGGCTTATAATAAATCTGTCGAAGGGGCGGTTGTCGATCCGTTGCTTCCATGCATACAGGTGACAGAGCTCGCTTCATTAAACAACAACACCTACAGGACGCTCGGTTCGCCGTTTATCTTAAGCGCCGACCGTAAGCTGACGCTTAAAATCGCCCAGGACGGCAACGATTATCCGATCATCGGCCTTGATAACGAAGCATTCAGCACGATGAATGTAAAAGAGGTTGAGGTCAGCCTGTCCGGAAAAGTCATGAAAACCGTCAAGCTGAAAGACAATTCATTCTGGGAAAAAGTAAAGCGTACATTTCTTTAATATTGGAAGCCTTTTCAAGATGAAAAGAGGCGGGTGCCAAGCACCTGCCTCTTTTTTGTTATATCGACATTTTAACTTTCGCATTCATGCCGGGAAGCACGCTGGAAGAAGGATGATCGATAGAGATCTTAACCTGCACCTTCTCAGTCACTTTTGTACAGTTTCCGTTCGTATTCTCCGGCAACATTGAAAATGCAGAGTTTGTCGCTTTGACGATGTCCTTTACTTCCCCTTCGAATGTTGTGTCCTGATTACCGTCAGGCGGTAATATCCACTTTATCCGGCCATTCTTGGGAAACCTCGGCATAAACATCACAGCTGGCCTTTTGCACCTTATGCAGCTTGTCAATTCCTTCCTGAGTCATCTCCACAAGGTTGATCCGGCCGTTTTGCGGATCTGGAAAACGCCTGATCAGTTTTTCCGCTTAAGAGCCGGAACTTGCCGGCTTGCAGTCGAGAGGATTCATCATCAGCTTGTCAGCTAATGTATTGATCGCAAGAGGACTTTCGCTGTCAAGTTCGCTCAAAAGCAGGTATTCGGAACGGTCCAAATTTCCGAATCGCGGACTGTAGGCCGTTGTCAGGCGCACCAGGAGCGCGATTTCTTTCTCGATGGTTCGGAGTGAGTCACGGCTCAAAGGAGGTCTCCCTATTATTAAAAGTTTGCCGTTCAGCGATTTCTTTCCGTTTTCCGGGCGAGTTCCCGTTTTCTTAATTCAAAGCGTTTGATTTTCGCTGAAGGGGTTTTAGGAAGCTGGTCGATGAATTCGATTTCCCGCGGGTATTTGTACGGAGCTGTTAATGCCTTGACATGGTTTTGCAGCTCTTTTACCAGGCTTTGGTCTCCGGAGCAATCCTTTAATACAACGTACGCTTTGACGATGGCTCCTCTGATTTCATCAGGACTTGCGACAACGGCGCATTCTTTTACACGCGGGTGCTTGATCAGCGCATCTTCGACTTCAAAAGGGCCGATCGTATAGCCGGAACTGATGATAATATCATCGTTTCGGCTTTCAAACCAAAAATAGCCTTCTTCATCTTTGCTCGCTTTATCGCCGGTGATGAAGTAATCCCCTCTTCTTTGAAGAAGCGTCCGTTCCGGATCATTATAATATTCTTTGAAAAGGGCCGGCGTACTGATATGGACGGCGATATCCCCCGTTTCACCGGGTTCGCAGATACCCCCGTCTTCATTTATGATTTCGACGATGTTGCCCGGGGTTGGCTTACCCATGCTGCCCGGTTTGACCTTCATTCCCTTCAGGACGCCGACGAGCAAAGTGTTTTCCGTTTGTCCATAGCCGTCCCGCACTTCAACGTTTACATGCTTTTTAAACGCGTCGATGACTTCCCGGTTTAAAGGCTCGCCCGCCGAAACAGCACTGTGGATAGAAGAAAGATCCCAGCCTGACAGATCATTGACCTTTGCCATAAATCGGTACTCTGTCGGCGTACAGCAAAGCACATTGATTCGATAGCGTTCCATTAACGACAAATACGTCTCTGGATCGAATTTTCCGTGGTAGACAAATCCTGTCGCTCCGCTTCCCAGCACAGCCAAAAACGGGCTCCACAGCCATTTTTGCCACCCTGGGCCGGCCGTTGCCCAGACGAGGTCGTCTTCTTTGATATCTAGCCAGGCGGAAGCCGTCGTTCTTAAATGGGCATACGCCCAGCCGTGTGTGTGAACAACGCCTTTGGGCTGGCCTGTCGTGCCGGATGTATACGATAAAAACGCGATATCGTCGCGGCTCGTTTCTGCCGCTTGAAAGGATGCTCCGTTCCCCGTTTCCATCTCTTTTAGTAGATCCGGCCATCCAGCTTCATTTTCTCCGACCGAGAAAGTCTTCAGCTTTTCCTTGGACTGAACTCCCTCTATAGAATCAATAAACGAAGAATAAATAACGGCGCCTTTCACACCGGCATGCTCGATCCTGTAGTCCAGGTCTTTTGCGCGAAGCATCTCAGAACAAGGAATGACAACCATTCCCGCTTTTAGAATCGCCATATAAACGGCATAGGTTTCCAAAACGCGCGGCATCATCACGATCAGCTTATCGCCTTTTTGCAAACCTGAATCGGCCAGAACGCCTGCTATCCTGTTAGTTTTATCGATCAGCGTCTGATATGTCCAGGAAGCTGTTCGACCTGATTCATCTTCCCAGATTAAAGCCGTCTTGTTTGGAAAAGCATTGAATTTTTCAATCTCATCAACCGCATTATACTTCTCTGGAGCTATCAAATCTTCTCTTTTCAACGATTTCCTCTCCTCACATTTGCCATCATTTCATTATAAACAATATTGTGTATTTTCTAAAACGATTTGTCCCATGAAAATACAGTATGTTCGGCAGATATAAAGAGTGTGTACTGCTGACACGTTCTTTTCGCACAATAAAAGAGTGGGGGAAAACCCCACTCTCATTATCCATTACTTGTTTAATTTTTAAGTTACTGAGGTGTACCTCCGCCCATTTGTTGCTGAGCGAAAGAAACTAAACGCTTAGTGATTTCTCCTCCAACTGAACCGTTTGCACGAGAAGTAGTTTCCGCTCCAAGGTTAACACCGAATTCAGAAGCGATTTCGAATTTCATTTGGTCGATTGCTTGAGCAGCTCCTGGAACCAATAGTTGGTTAGAATTGCTTTGTCTGTTGTTTTGAGCCATGTGTTCTCACCTCCTTGTGAGTATAGATTGTGTAGAAACACATGACTTCATGCAAAGAATGTTTGGTAATTGTATGCAAAACAGACGGTATCGACCTTGGGAATGCGCCTTTAAAATAAGTCGGCGAACTTCTCTTTCGCCTCCGTTTTGCCGCTTAAAACGATCGTTTCCGTCTTTTCTACCGCTTCCTGAATGAGAGGCTCGAAGTCGGTATAGCTTTCAAAATGCTCGATTTTTTCTTTTTTGGGCCGCGTTTTCGGCGCTGACGGCGTGAAGATCGTGCAGCAGTCTTCGTACGGCCTGATGCTGATGTCGTATGTGCCGAGCTCTTTCGCCTTTTCGATGATTTCGGTTTTGTCCATTCCGATCAGCGGACGCAAAACCGGCGTATTCGTCACCGCATTAATCGCATACATGCTTTCAAGCGTCTGGCTTGCCACCTGTCCGAGGCTTTCTCCCGTAAAAATGGCGAGGCCGTTGTTTTGTTCGCGTATCTTGTCTGCGATCTGCAGCATCAGCCTGCGGGTTGCCGTCATCGAATAGTTTTCGGGAATTTGCTTTTGAATGTGCTCCTGCGTTTTTGTAAACGGCACGATGTGAAGCTTGATGTCCCCGCCGAACGCCGTCAGCTTTTCGGTAAGGTCGATCACCTTTTGCTTGGCGCGCTCGCTCGTGTACGGCGGACTGAAAAAGTGAATCGCCTCAATTTCAAGGCCGCGCTTCATCGCATAAAATCCGGCGACAGGGCTGTCAATGCCGCCCGAGATCATCAGCATCGCTTTTCCTCCGCTGCCGACGGGCAGTCCCCCGGCTCCTTTTTCATCGCGGAACGTCAAATAAGTCGCATCTTCCCTGATCTCGATTCGCAAATGAATGTCAGGCGAGTGAACGTCAACGGTCAGGCCTTCAGTATTCCGCAAAATATGTCCGCCGATTTCGGCATTCATTTCATTGGTGTTTAATTCAAACTGTTTATAGGCTCTTTTTGTCGATACTTTGAACGTGTCACCGGCCTTGTATTGCTCTTGTACGGATGCAAGGGCCGTCTCTTTAATGCTGTCCAAGTCTGTCGGACATTTGACGGCGAGGCTGAACGATTGAATGCCGAAAACGTTTTTTAAGCGGGCGGTTACGGCTTCGGCATCCTCGCCGTTTAATGTGAGCGTCATTCTGTCCCTTGTTGCTTCGTAACGGATGTTTCTGAAATCGCGCAAAACCATTTTGATGTTTCTTTTCAGACGATCGACAAAAAGGCGTCTGTTTTTTCCTTTTGTTGAAATTTCGCCAAAACGGATTAACATGTAGTCATATTTCATTTTTTCTCTACCTCATAATTCCTTTTAGTTTGTGTACACTTTCTGTTAGAGCTGTCATAAACGGCTCGACAACCCCTTCGTTTCCCCGGTAAGTTAAGCTGATTCTGATGCTGCTTTCGGCCGCCTGCTCCCCTTTTCCCATAGCCATCAGCACTTTGCTCGGCTTATGCTGCTTTGATGAGCATGCGGATGTCGTCGATACAAAAATACCCCGTTCTTCGAGCATATGCAAGAGGACTTCAGCTTTAATTCCCGGAACGGAAAAATTGATGATGTGCGGTGCGCTCGCATCTTCAGGCGTATTTAAAATCACGCCTTCCAAACCTTTAAGCTGCTTGATGAAATCCGCTTTTGCCGCTTTCATCTCCTCTATATAACCGGAATAATCCTTTGCTGATAAGTTGATCGCTTTTGCGAGCGCTGCCGCGCCGGCTGTGTTTTCTGTCCCGGCCCTTCGGCTGTTTTGCTGTTCGCCCCCTGAAATTAACGGAAAAAGGGTAATTTCTTCTTTTAGTATGAGAGCTCCGGTCCCTTTTAAGCCGTGGAATTTATGGCCGGATATTGTGCAAAGGTCGATTTTTGCACGGGCGATGTCCAGCGGAACTTTATGAATCCCTTGAACAAAATCGACGTGAAAGAACGCACGGCTCGTCCTTTTTACGATGTTCCCAATGTCCTCGACAGGCTGAATGACGCCCGTTTCATTGTTAACATGCATGATGCTGACAAGAATCGTATCTTTCCTGATCGCTTTTTCCAGCTCTTCAAGCGACACGCGCCCCTGACCGTCGACGGGAAGATACGTAATGTCAAAACCGAACGCGGTTTTCAGCTGTTCCAAAGATTCGGAAACAGAAGGATGTTCAATGGAAGAAGTGATGATATGCTTTCCTTTTTGGCCGTGTGCAAGCGCAATGCCTTTCAGCGCCATATTATTGGCTTCTGAAGCGCCTGACGTAAATACGACGTCATAATCAGTGACGGACAAAGCCGATTTGATTTGTTTTCTTGCTTCAGCCAATAATTGATCGGCTTCCACCCCGTGGTGATGCAGCGAGGATGGATTGCCGAAGAAACGACGGCTGACTTGTTCATACGTTTGCAACACTTCAGGATAAGGTTGAGTTGTCGAACTGTTATCAAGATAAATCATAATCTGCTCCTTTGGAATTGAACGTTCTTTTTCATGACTGTATATGTTATCATATCAACCCGAAATTGAAAATTAAAATAAATGTTTGACTTATCTGATTTTTAAAATATAATAGTCTTTGGACTTTTGTCACATTATATCGCAAAAATAATTGACAGAAAATTTTAACAATAACAGGAGGTCTTTTTAATGAAAACTACGCTATCCGCTAAGGAAACGTTAGCGATCGGTTTGATGCTGTTCGCTCTCTTTTTCGGAGCGGGAAACATGATATTCCCTCCCCTGCTCGGCCAAGCTGCGGGAGAAAACGTATGGCCGGCCATCATCGGGTTTTTGCTGACAGGCGTCGGCCTGCCGCTTCTCGGCGTGATTGCCGTAGCCCTTACCGGCAGTGCAAAAGGGCTGGCGGATAAAGCGCACCCCGTCTTTGGCACCATTTTAATCGTCTGCATTTACTTGACGATCGGACCGCTGTTTGCGATTCCAAGAACGGGAACCGTTTCGTACGTCATTGCCGTTGAACCGTTTTTGGGCAGCCATTCATCAGGGATTTACCTGTTTATTTTTACCCTGATTTTCTTCGGTATCACTTTTTTCCTGGCTTTAAATCCGAGCAAGCTTGTTGACCGCATCGGTAAAATTTTAACACCGATCTTATTGGCAGTCATCGCTATACTCGTAATCAAAGCAATCGTTACGCCGATGGGCAGCATTGGTCCTGTTACGAAAGCGTATGAGGCCGCTCCGATCTTCACAGGCTTTTTAGAGGGCTATAAAACAATGGACGCCATTGCGTCGATCGTCTTCGCCATCGTCGTTATTTCAGCGGTAAAAGAGCGCGGAGTGACAAATCCGAAATCAATCGCGGCCTCCTGTATTAAAGCCGGGGTTGTGGCTGCAGTTGGACTTGCGCTTGTGTATGTATCACTTGCTTATCTTGGAGCGACAAGCGTTGAGACGGTCGGGTCACTCGATAACGGAGGAGCCATCTTATCTAAGGCTTCCACCTTTTTGTTCGGCTCATTTGGTAATGTCGTCCTCGGGGTTGCCATTTTGTTCGCCTGCCTGACAACGAGCGTCGGACTTGTTTCTTCGTGCGGAGAATATTTTTCAAAGCTGATTCCGGGTCTTTCCTATAAAACCGTCGTGATCATTGTATCGCTGTTCAGCCTGGTGATCGCGAATTTCGGATTGAATGAAATCATCTCGCTTTCAGTGCCGATTCTTTCAGCGATTTATCCGCTTGCGATCGTCGTTGTATTCCTTTCGTTTATTGACAGACTGTTTAACGAACGGCGCGAGGTGTATATCGGAGCGCTTTTCGCAACAGGCATTTTCAGCATTATCGACGGCTTGAATGCCGCGAACATTCCATTAGGAGCGCTGAACAAATTTTTAGGCGAGCACATTCCATTATTCAGCGTCGGAATCGGCTGGCTCATCCCGGCCATCATCGGCGCAGTGATCGGTTACATCTTGACTTTCCTTATCCCTGTAAGTCCGGACCGTTTAGAGAAAGTCAGCTAAAATGATAAGCCCCCCTTCTTTTGGAAGGGGGGCTTTTTGTGCTTTTAGCTTTCAGGCTGATCGGCCTGCGATTTCAGGTGATTCACAGAACCCGGAGAGGCTTTTTCCACCGCTCTTGCGGCAATCTCAAACGCCTCATCGTAATCGTATGAATAAAAGCGCCTTTCCGCTTCTTTCAGCTGCTCGGAAAGCATATGGTTCTGGCTTCTGAAGCGGTTTCCGTACTGAATGATGCGCTCGGTCATCAACACTTTTTCAACAAGATCATCCGTCTGTTCTTTCACACCCGTGACAAGCTTTTCGGCTTCTTTCAGCCGCTCGTTGACGGCATCCATGTTTAACGGGAGAACATCAAGCTGTTCATTCACCTTCAAAACGATGGAGCGCGACTCTTGAATCTGTTCTGTCAATGACTCGGGAATGCCCGGAACATTGCTTTTTTCCAGACGTCTTGCCGTATCTTTGACGGTGTGCTTCAACTGTTCAAGAAGCTCTCTTGCCTGAAGCTCTTCCTTTCGCAGCAATTGAAGCATTTCCCTGTATTCATCGTGCTCTTTTTGAGCCGTTTCCATCTGCTTTTCGACGTCCAGCAGCTCTTCCTTCAAGAGGGAATAAGCGACATGCTTCTGATCAAGCCTTTCCTTCACCTGCTCAAACTGCTTGTTGATCGTTTCAAGCCGCTTTTCGTACGACTGCTGCTTTTCCAGCTCACTCGTCGTCAGCTTGTAGCTTTCTTTTACGAGCTCTGTTTCGGCTTTTGTTTCCTCTTTGTTCGATTCAAGCTTTTCAAGCGTGACAGCCAGCTCCGGCATTTTGCCTAATACGAGCTGACCGGCTTCGACCTCATGCTCCAAATCGTTATACAGCGTCTGTATCGTCTCATCGATCATTTGCACGATCTGTGATGCTTCTTCCAGATTGAGGTCTGCCATGAGCGCTGCTTCGGCGCGCTTCAGTTCCTTCATAAGGTTTTCCAGTTCTTTGTCGATCTGAATGTGGTCAAGCTTGTAGCCTTTGCCGATCATTTCCTGGTAGCCCGCCCTCAGTTTCTGAAGCTCCTGCGGTACGGTCTGCTTGCAGCTGGCAAGCAGCTTCGGCACATCGTCTATATGTGCTTGAAGCTCTTCAAGCAAGCGGTCCTGAGCAAGCAGCACCTTTCTTGCCTCTATGTAGTTTCCGCCTTCGGTCTCGGCTTCGAATCGCTTGATCCCTTCCCATACCTCATCAAGATCGGCTTCGATTTTCGGGTAAAGGTCACCGTACAAATGGCTGTACGCCAAAAGGTTTTTGCGCACCTTTGTATACCGTTCTTTCACGTCTTCAATTTCCTTGCGGTTTTGTTCTTCGCTTGAAACGAGGTCGGCGATTTCCTTTAAAATGTCCTCTATATTGGACTCGGCCGCTGCTAATAGGTTTTCGATGTGGGCGAGCACCTGCTTTGACTTTTGAAAGCGGTATTTATCGGCGCAGTCCTCCGCTTCGAACAACAGCTCTTCAACCTTCGGCATGTGCGATGTGACGATTTCATCCCATTCTTTGCGCCATCTTTCAAAGAATTCTTCGGTCTGTCCCGTCATTTTCAAATGCTTGATTTTCGACATTTCCTCCACGATCGAACGGTTGAGGATTTCGATTTTCCATGCTTCTAAACGGTCGATTTCTTTATATATATTTTTTCTGAATAAGTAGCCTGCAGCGAATAAAATCAAAAAAGCCGCTAATAAGCCTATGACAAACTCCATAATGAGCCCCCTTGCTGTTTAACTTGTTCTGTCAGGGTTATAATATTTTGAAAAATTGTTATGTAAAAAAGAAGTAAAGCTATCGTTTTCATTGTTCTTATGATACCATGTAACCAACATTTTTTGAGCAGAATTTTTAATTTTTTTACATCAAAGTGACAACATCTGACTATTTCTTTACGGGGTGACATCATGCTGAAACGAGACGGTCATGTCCACTCTCCTTTTTGCCCTCACGGATCAAAGGATGAATTCAGACAATATATAGAAGAATTATGCAAAAAAGGCTTTCATTCCGTTACCTTTACAGAGCATGCCCCCCTGCCGCCTTCTTTCGTTGACCCGACACCCGGGAAGGACAGCGCCATGCCGATGGCGTCACTGGAGCGCTATTTGAAAAGCCTTACGGCGCTGAAAAAAGAATATGAAGGGCAAATCGATATTTTAATCGGTCTTGAAGTCGACTATATCCGCGCCTTTGAACGCGAAATCCAGTCATTTCTCGATGATTTCGGCCCGGTTCTTGACGACGGCATCCTGTCGGTTCACTTTTTGCCGGCGGGTGAGTCTCATATCTGCCTTGATTATGATGATGCCGCGTTTCAACAACTGATCAGGCATTATGGAACGATCGAAGAAGTGTATCTCGCATACTATCAGGAAATCTTTTCTTCTATTGTATCATCGCTCGGCGTCTTTAAGCCAAAACGAATCGGTCATCTCACATTGATTAAAAAGTTTGTCAAACTTTTTCCATACACCATGTCAGAAAAGGTCCGCCAATCGGTGTCCTCATGTCTGACAGAAGCGGCAGCACGCGGGCTTGAGCTCGATTTCAATACGTCAGGCCTCCGCAAACCGCATGCCGGGGACATTTATTTGGAGAAGTGGATGATCGAAGAAGCCAAACAAAAAAACATCCCGCTTGTTTATGGGTCTGATGCCCATCAAGCAAAGGATGCCGGGTTTGGCTATGAACGTTTTGAACATATCGTTAAATAGCGGCAATCTGTTCCTGTTTCCTGTCAAACAAGCTGATGATCCATGTTTTGACCTCTTGATAATACGCCCTGTAAAAGTAAGGTTCATGGGGCTGCAAATACAGTACCTCAGAAATATACTGCGGCTGCAAATAGGGCATCGTCAAAAGCGATTTCAACTGGATCATAAAATGCGAAAGGGGAAAATGAGAAAATTCTCTGTTCTCTTTTCCTTTTTCAATGATCAAATGGAGAATGTACTTTTCTTTTGTTAAGTATGTCGACATCACTTCACGAATCAGCGTCGAATCGATCGTTACCTCGCGATAGACGAATCGAGTTAATTGACGGTGTTCATGCTGATACGATAGAATATCAAAAATCAGCTGAAGAAGGCAATCCTTTGCAGTTGTGCCATGGAGACGCTCGTATCCCTTTTCAAGGATTCTCAAATATCCTTCATAAAAACGGGATACCAAATGTTCCATTAATCCGCCTTTTCCATTAAAGTAGTAAGAGATGTGGGCCACATTGACATTCGCTGCTTTTGCGATTTCACGGACGGACGTTCCTGAAAACCCTTTTTGGTTGAACAGCTGCACGGCAGATTCGATAATTCTGTCCTTTGTGGTAAAAAATGAGTTTGATCCCATCTTGTTCACCCCTTCTTACAAAAACAATTCCACGCACCAGGAATTGTTCCTGTAAAAAGTGCTCGACAAATCACATCACGCAAAGCCGCGATTTTGCATTTTCAAATAAAAAGTGAGGGAAATAACATGTTTCATGTCGAAAAAACAGAAGGCAGCAAAGAAAAAAAATACGAGCTCCTGCTTAAACAAGCGGATGCGCTGACAGAAGGCGAGCCTGATATGATTGCGAATTTGGCCAACGCCTCAAGCCTCCTTTACCATTCGCTTGAGGACGTCAACTGGGCCGGCTTTTATTTTGCAAAAGACGGAGAGCTCGTGTTAGGACCGTTTCAAGGGCTTCCGGCCTGCGTCAGGATTCCGTTCGGAAAAGGCGTCTGCGGTACGGCATTCGCCAACAAACAGGTCGAACGCGTGGATGATGTCAATGCATTCCCGGGTCATATCGCGTGTGATGCTGCTTCACAATCCGAAATCGTGATTCCGCTTGAAGCAGACGGCGAAGTGATCGGCTTGCTTGACATCGACAGCCCGATTACAAACCGCTTTGACGAAATAGATGAATTGTATTTGAAAAAGTTCGCCGAACAGCTCGGGGAGCGTATCAGTAAAAAGAGCCGGTAATCCCGGCTCTTTTTTAATTGGCTTCAAAAATCATCAGCTTGTTTTTTCCGTTTCTCTTTGCTTCATACAAGGCGATATCGGCTTGCTTGACGAGAGATGTCAGGGATTTCGGATCATCCGCCGACCAGTGCGAAATTCCGCAGGAAATCGTAACCTTCGGATTCGTGTTTTCCCTGACGGGCGCGATCAGACGGTCAGCCAGCTTTTCCCCGGCGGACATATCGATTTTCGGAACGTACACGGCCAGTTCCTCCCCGCCCCACCTCGCTCCTACATCCTGTTCACGGATGTTCTGCTGTATCACCCGGGCAACCTGAATAAGGATGGCATCCCCGGTCTGGTGCCCGTACGTATCATTGATCCGTTTAAAATTATCAATGTCAATCAGCAAAAACACCCCTTCCTGATGAGCTTCCATGCTGTATTGAATTTTTTCGTCGAGATAGGCTCTCGAATACAGCTCTGTCAGCTGGTCCGTTTGAACCATATGCTTCAGACGGTCACGGAGCATCGAATTCGTCACGGCAAGTGCGGAATGCCTGATCAGCGTCTGAAAGAGCTTGAACATTTCAAAAGAAAATGAATAGGCATTTTTCTTCAGAACGAGCGCAAATCCCATGTATTCATTGTTTTGGATCATTGGAACGCCCATTAATGACGCGTAGCCGTCAGGGCCGAACATCGATGATCCGCTGCCGACAAAAACCCCGTCCTCTTCTGAAATTTTCTCTTTGACATAGCGGATGTACGGATCCGCTGCACCCGTTTGAAAAAAGACGGTGCTCCCAGGCAAGAGCCGTTGTTCCTCTAAGTGGTTGTTATAAAAAAAGCCCACTTCATCGGCGCCAAATGACCCGATCAGCCGTTCTGACAAATATTTCATCATTTCCGGAAGCTGCCGTGTCTGATTGAGCTGATGAGACGTTTCATTGATAAGTTCCAGATTGGAAATCATGTTTTTGGCCTGTTCATAAAGCCGCGCGTTTTCGAAGGCTATTCCCGCAGCATTGGCAATCATGCCGATGTCAGCAGCGACTTCGGCTGCATTCTCTCCCTCGGCACGCAAAACGCCGTACGTACCTTGCCTGCCTTTCAGCGGAATATAGACGGTAGATCCGTTGATCAGCTTCACCTGCCCCGACAGATAGGCTTCAAGTGCAAAAGAATCGGCCGATTCACCATTGACATCGATTTCTTTTGCAGGCAATTGCAAATACTGGTCTTGGTCATAAGACAGAAAAAGGCCGTATGACAAGGAAGAAAACTCTCCTTGTAAGCTCTCAAGCATCGTTTTGAGCACTTTTTCCTGACCCATGAGCTCATGAAACAACGCTGTCTGCTCATAGATCCTCGCTTGGCGGCGCGTTTCCTCCGCAGACGCTTCTGCTTTTAAGCAGTTCTGCAAAAACAAGCGGACGGATTCAGTCAAATCATGCAATATTTTATGATTCTTTTGACATGAAATCTTAATATATTTATTATATTCTTCAATTGTTATTATGGTATAATATTTATCGGCCTCTTTATCAGGTTCGTACTGCTCGTCCGATCGGGATGAAGCGTGCAAGGTTAAGGACATAAACGAAAAAAAAGACTCTGCCGCCCCCTTGAGCCAGGCGATTGACTCGCTGTAAGAGGCATCCCGGTTTTTCAATAAAAACTGCAGCAACTCCTGATGAAAAGACAAATATAGGTCTTCCGTTTGTTTATTCATGATTATCACCCGAAAATATCCACAAAATCTCATTTTATTTTCCCGATTATATCACAAAACCAGGACTTTATCCTCGTTGACATATAGTATTTTCGACTCCTGTCACATATGGTTGACTTTCATCCTTGAACATTATATAATCGACTTTGTGTGAAATATTGCAGCCTTTTTGTTCTGCATCTGTGTTTCATTTTGTTCCTTATGCTATATAAGGTGTATCGTGTAACTCTTTGCTGCTGGAGCGAGGATACATGAAAACAAAATGGACATGGCTGAATTGAACAGATGGGTTTTATTTTCACAAAATAAAACCAAAGGAGGAGTCACATTATGGCTCGCTATACAGGTCCAAGCTGGAAACTATCCCGCCGTTTGGGAATCTCTTTAAGCGGTACGGGTAAAGAATTAGAAAAACGTCCTTATGCACCAGGTCCGCACGGTCCGGGACAACGCAAAAAACTATCTGAATATGGTTTGCAATTGCAAGAGAAGCAAAAGCTTCGCCATATGTACGGTGTAAACGAACGCCAATTCCGCAACCTTTTTGACAAAGCTGCGAAAATGGCCGGTAAACACGGTGAAAACTTCATGGTTCTTCTTGAATCACGTCTTGACAACATCGTGTACCGTCTCGGCTTAGCGCGCACTCGCCGCCAAGCTCGCCAACTGGTAAACCACGGTCACATCCTTGTTGATGGAAGCCGCGTTGACATTCCGTCTTACCAGGTAAAACCTGGTCAAACCATCTCGCTTCGCGAAAAATCTCAAAACCTTGCAATCGTCAAAGAAGCGGTTGAAGTGAACAACTTCGTTCCTGAATACCTGACTTTCGATGCTGAAAAACTTGAAGGTACGTTCACTCGCCTTCCAGAGCGCTCTGAACTTCCTGCTGAGATTAACGAAGCGCTTATCGTTGAGTTCTACTCTCGTTAAGAGAAATGCTCTGCAAAGAGTATTGATGGAAACCCTAGAATCGTTGATATACCAACGATTCTAGGGTTTTTTGTTTATTTGCTGCTTTGCGGATTTCTGCATTCTCCCCCATCAATTTTTGGGGGTTTTGGAGGATAAAATCAAACAAGCGAGCAGACAAACCATCTCAAGCAGATGAACGCCATTGAAAAATCAAGGAATTATAAAATGGACAGCCTGCTGCGGGAGCAAGAAAGGAAAACATATGCGGACTGTCAAATAAACCTCTAGGACGAGATGGTAACCTCCATAAAAAACGAGTAATATAACACACATACCAGTTGCAGGAGAGTGGAACAAACATGGATTTTTCCAAGTTTGACGAATTACCCGATTCTTTATCTGAAGATACTTTAGAAAAGTATTTCAATCAAATGATTGAAATGTATGAAAGTACAAAAGGCACTGTCAGCAAAATTGAATTATCTGAAGCTATATACCAACTTTCAGAAAGACAATGGCATACTTATAAAATTCTCAACGGCAAAATTAAACATAAAGTGGATATTTTAATAAAAAACATCTTGGATGTGAATTCTTATGACCTAATAGATAATGCAACGTCAATAATTGCTTATTTGGGACTTCCGGAAAGTTTTCAAGCATTACAGGAAATGATGATAGAAGAAAAATTTAGTGATGAAGTTAAAGAGCTTATAGAGGAATTAGAAGGAAACGTTGAAAATCCATATTCAGGATTAGAATAAAGTTATATGAAAAACAAACGGAAATATTTGTTTTTCAAGGCTGTGCTGCGAAAGTGCAGACGAGCCCATTCACAACATGCCCAGTAAAAATCAATACAACTTGGGAGAATAGACATCAGGTTTCCTTTCTTTTTTGATATTTACGGCAGTTTAAAGAGACATTTGGAAACCTATTTTGAAAGAACGACCAAACCGGTTTTAAATTTTTCCTTTGAGTTTTTTAAGACAAACAAAACACCCCAATCGCTGGATTCATTGTTTAACAATCAGGGTGCAATTTACAATTAATTTAAATTGGCTTTTGGATTTGGTCCATATTGATTATCTTTTGTTTCACTATCTTGGCAGTAAAAGATCAGAAGTATAATAGCACCGACAAACGGAATCAAGCCAATGAGTATCCATAAGCCGCTTTTCCCGATGTCATGCAATCTGCGGACGCCGACAGCTAATGACGGCACCAAAACAGCTAACTGATAAATAAAGATCAGAATGTATGCGAGCAATCCTCCTCCATACCCGACTACATATCCTGCTTGAAATCCGCCTTCTCCTAGTAATTCGGCAATATATAAACCTACTATTATTAATGATAGCATTAATAAAAGAAAACAAATGATCCCATTAAAGAGATGAAACATCCAATATTCTTTTCGCCTTGCTCTCCCTTCAAAATTTGCATAGTTCTTTAAACCTTTCCAATACCACTTCATACAATTTCCTCCGTTGCCAACTGTATTGATTAATGCAAAACATATCCATTATATCATAAAAAATATTGAACAAAAATGCAGCTGAGGTATGTTTGCAGTCGACTCCCTCGACCGGTTACTGTTCGATCATCAAAGTTCCTTTTATTTCTGCTCTTTAATCTTTTCTGCCTGATTCAACGATTGCCCTCAACCATCGCCTGTTCTTCCTCTTTTCTTTCGCTGCAAGAAACAAGAACCGAAAGCTATTCACCACTATCATTTTCGCACGTCCCAAGAACGTAAAAAACCCTTGCCAAATGGCAAGGGTTCGCTGATTACTTATATGTCAGCAGGAAGTATTTCTTTTTCCCGCGGCGGATGACGGTGAATTGGCCTTCGATGCGGTCTTCGCGGCTGAGGACGCTGTTTACGTCAGTGCGTCGTTCGCCGTTGATGTAGACGGCTCCGTTTGTGATGTCTTCGCGCGCCTGGCGTTTGGATGGCGACAGCTTCGATTGGACGAGGACATCGACGAGCGGCAGTTCATCGGTTTGCCCGAGTTCCATGGAAGGAACGCCTTTGAAGCCGACCTTCACTTCTTCGGCTGACAGCTGTTTAATGTCTCCGCTGAAGAGCGCTTTTGAAATGTTGACAGCCTGCTCGAACGCTTTGCGGCCGTGAACGAGGACTGTCACTTCTTCGGCAAGGCGTTTTTGCGCTTCGCGTTTTTCAGGAGCTGTTTCTGTTTTTTCTGCCAGCTCTTCGATTTCTTCTTTAGAAAGGAAGGTGAAGTATTTTAAGTATTTGACAACATCTCTGTCATCTGTGTTGATCCAGAATTGGTAGAACTCGTAGGCCGACGTTTTCTCTTTATCAAGCCAGATGGCGCCGCCTTCCGTTTTTCCGAATTTCGTGCCGTCCGCTTTTGTCACAAGCGGGATCGTCAATCCGAAAGCTTTTGCGCTTTCTTCCGATTTCCGGATCAGCTCAAGGCCGGCTGTAATGTTGCCCCATTGATCGCTGCCGCCGACCTGCAGCTTGCACCCTTCGTTTCTGTATAGATTTAAGAAATCGAGAGACTGCAGAATCATGTAGCTGAATTCTGTGTATGAGATACCCGTTTCGATTCTGGAGCTTACCGTATCTTTGGCAAGCATGTAGTTGATGCCGAAGTTTTTGCCGACATCCCTCAGGAAGTCAATCACGTTCATTTGCCCGATCCAGTCATAGTTGTTGGCCATTACCGCCGGGTTTTCGTCAGCTTCAAAGTCAAGGAAACGCGATAGCTGATTCTTGATTTTCTGCGACCATTCGCGGACAATCTCTTCGTTGTTCAGCGTCCGCTCGGCTTTTTTTCCGCTCGGATCGCCGATCAGGCCTGTCGCGCCGCCTACGAGCGCGATCGGGCGATGCCCGGCCTGCTGAAAACGGCGGAGCATTAAGATCGGCAGCAAATGCCCGATATGCAGGCTGTCAGCCGTCGGGTCAAAACCTGAGTACAGGCTGATCTTCTCCTGATCGAGGAGCTCCCTTAATCCCTCCTCATCGGTTTGCTGCTGAATCAGTCCTCTGAAGGACAAATCGTCAAGTAAATGTGTCATCATTATTGGCTCCTTTTTTCCTAAAATAAAAACGCCCCTTCGTGTAAACGAAGGGACGATGAACATCGCGGTACCACCCTGCTTAAAAGAACGCACGGGGCGTCCTTTTCACTCTTGTTGATAACGGACATCGTCCGTTCTTTTACTACAAAGCGACAGGCTTTTTCGTAAAAGCGGTTCGTGAGTGTAATTCAAACCATCCATTTGTGCTGATTTTCACCGGCCATCAGCTCTCTAAGACAGGGAAGGATGCGTTCTACTGATCTCAGTCTTCACCTTTTCTTATTTAAGACTAAATCTTTTTTAACATAATATTTCCTCGTTGTCAATGAAGCATCAGTCTTCCATCGTCGACAGATCGCCGGCCGGGAGGTTCAGCTCCCACGCTTTCAGGACGCGTCTCATGATTTTTCCGCTCCTCGTCTTCGGCAGCTTATCTTTAAATTCGATTTCCCTTGGCGCAGCATGCGCGGCTAAGCCTTTTTTGACAAACTGCCTGATTTCCTCTTTTAAGGCGTCTGACGGCTCGTATCCTTCCCTGAGCGCAATGAAAGCTTTAATAATTTCCCCGCGAACGGGATCAGGTTTGCCGATGACGCCGGCTTCAGCCACGGCCGGATGCTCGACGAGCTTGCTTTCGACTTCAAACGGACCGACGCGTTCGCCTGACGTCATGATGACATCGTCAATCCGTCCCTGGAACCAAAAGTATCCGTCTTCATCCATGTATGCGGAATCTCCGGATACGTACCAATCCCCCGGCATAAAATACGAGCTGTATTTTTCGGGATTATTCCAGATGGAGCGCATCATCGACGGCCAGCCCTTTTTGATGGCGAGATTCCCCATTCTGTAAGGCGGGAGCTCCTTTCCCTGATTATCAACGATCGCTGCCTCGATGCCGGGGAACGGCTTGCCCATCGAACCCGGCTTGATCTCCATGCAAGGATAATTGCAAATGAGCTGTGCGCCTGTCTCGGTCATCCACCATGTGTCATGAATCCGGTTATGGAACACTTTGTGTCCCCATCTGATGACCTCCGGATTTAATGGCTCTCCGACGCTCAAGATATGCCTCAATGAGCTTAAATCGTATTTGTTTACGAGGTCGTCGCCGGCTCCCATCAGCATCCGGAAGGCTGTCGGGGCGCTGTACCATACGGTGACTTCCAGCTGTTCGATCGTCTCATACCACGACTCGGGGCTGAATCGGCCGCCAACGACGACATTCGTCGCCCCGTTCAGCCACGGACCGAAGATGCCGTAGATCGTTCCGGTTACCCAGCCCGGATCAGCCGTGCACCAGTAAATATCATCGTCCCGCAGATCAAGGACCCATTTCGCCGTCTGGTAATGCTGGACCATCGCCTGATGGACGTGGAGAACCCCTTTTGGCGTGCCTGTGGAGCCTGATGTATAGTGAAGAAGCATTCCGTCTTCCGGATCGACCCATTCAACCTCAAGATCGGTGTCCGCTTCTTCAGCTTTTGAAAAATAGTCTACAATAGGCCCTTCTTCCTTCACGCCTTCCCCGACGACCACAATCGATTTCAGATCCGGAAGCTCTTTTTGCGGAATCCGCTCCAGCAGTTCAGGCGTCGTGACGATGACCTTCGCCTCGCTGTTTTGCAACCGGTCTTTTACCGCACCCTCCATGAACGCTTCAAACAAAGGCCCGACGATGGCCCCAAGTTTGACGGCGCCGAGAATAATAAAATAAAGCTCGGGCGATCTCGGCATAAAAACAAACACACGGTCGCCTTTTTTGACATCGGCGTGCTTTTTTAAGACGTTCCCGGCTTTATTCGTTTCATTTTTCATCTCTCTGAAGGTGTACTTTTCGTCACGGGCCGGATCTTTGTAATAAAAAGCCACTTTGTTTTTCAAGTGCGATTCAGCATGGCGGTCGATGGCTTCATGTGCCGCATTCACTTTTCCTGTTTTGTGCCATGAAAAGTTTTTTTCAGCATCTTTCCAGTCAAACGTCCGGTATACTTCCTCATAGCCGTTTAAATTATAATTTCCCTTCATGGCTGGCAACGCTTTCAATTCCATGCCCATCCCCCTTTGTTCGATCATCAAAATATATTATAGTATAGATTTTTTATTTTCTCAATTTTTAAAAAATATTGTTCTTTCCTTTGAAAACGCTTAATATTTTGGTATGTTATGTGTAAAAGACTTCAACTAAGACGTGAGGCGGTGAATACGTGAAGCATCACAAAACCTATCATGCCAAAGAATTGCACACGGGGGAAGGCACATTGCTGATAGAGGGCCCTATCAGCCCCGATAAACTCGCAGAGTATGAGTTTCATGCAGAGCTTACAGCCTTTCGCCCATCTGAAAAACAGCATGAAGCATTAATCGAAATCGCAGGGCTTCCCGAAGGACGGATTATCATCGCTCGTTTCCATCACACCATTGTCGGCTATGTCACCTACGTTTATCCCGACCCGCTTGAAAGATGGTCTGAAGGAAACATGGAAAATTTAATCGAACTTGGCGCCATCGAGGTGGTTCCAAGGTTCAGAGGCCACTCTGTCGGAAAAACGCTTTTAGAGGTCAGCATGATGGATCAACAAATGGAAAAATACATTATCATTACGACTGAATATTACTGGCATTGGGATTTGAAGGGGACAAACAAAGATGTCTGGGAGTACAGAAAGATGATGGAAAAGATGATGAATGCCGGGGGCCTTGTCTGGTTTGCCACGGACGATCCGGAAATCAGTTCTCATCCCGCCAACTGTTTAATGGCCCGCATCGGAAAAGAGGTCAGCCAGGAATCGATCGAGCGCTTTGACAGGCTCCGGTTCCATAACCGCTTTATGTATTAAGGGAGCAAAGGGGATCTAAATATGATTGTTGAAAAAATCATGAAAAGGGACGTTGTGACGCTTTCAAGAACAGATACGATCGAAGAAGCGATCAAACGAATGAGGACCTTCCGCATTAAACACCTCCCTGTCGTCAATGAACGGGGAACCGTCATCGGCGTTGTGACGGATCGGGATGTAAAGACGGCAACCCCGAGTATTTTTGCTCAAAACAGCTCAGCCGACGCTTTGCATAAACCGGTTGAACTGATCATGTCAAAAGAAGTCGTGACAGGGCATCCGCTCGATTTCGCCGAGGAAATCTCAGCCGTGTTTTTCGAACACGAAATCGGCTGCCTTCCGATTGTGAAAAACGGAAAATTGGTCGGCATCGTGACGAAGTCTGACTTGCTTCATACGTTTGTCAGGCTGACGGGCGCCCATTTTCCCGGCTCGCAGATCGAAATCAAAACCGATGATATCGCCAAAAGCCTCGCCGATATCAGCATGATTTTCAGCAGGCGGCAAATCGGCATTTCAAGCGTGCTCGTTTATCCAGGCGAAGAAGAAAATGAAAAGATTCTCGTGTTTCGCGTGCAGACGATGAATCCCGAAGCAAGCATAAAAGATGTGAAATCAAAAGGGTATCAAGTGCTTTGGCCCGCAGAGCAAAGGGATTTGCTATGAAAGACTGCGTCTTTGTCTTTTCTCCCTCCTACCAAACCTATCAACTTCATCAAGACCATCCGTTTAACCAGCTCAGAGTCTATGTCACGTATGACCTTCTGAACACGATGAATGCGTTTGGACAGGGAGAAATCATCGCGCCGCGAATGGCGACGGAATCTGAACTCAGCCTCGTTCACACGGAAGATTATATCAGAGCCGTAAAGCTTGCCGGACGGGGAAAGCTTCCCGAAGCAGACGGAGAGAGCTATGGACTCGGCACGGAAGATACGCCCGTTTTTGCCGGCATGCATGAAGCCGCTTCGCTTTTGGTGGGCGGAACGCTGACTGCTGCTGACTATGTCATGACCGGCAAGGCAAGGCACGCCCTCAACCTTGGCGGCGGGCTTCACCACGGATTCAGAGGGAGAGCTTCCGGTTTTTGCATTTATAACGACAGCTCGGTTGTGATCCGCTATGTGCAGAAAAACTACCGCGCCAGAATTTTGTACATTGATACAGACGCCCATCACGGAGACGGCGTGCAATTCACCTTTTACGACGATCCATCTGTCTGCACCGTCTCGATTCATGAAACAGGGCGCTATCTGTTCCCGGGAACGGGCCAGGTTCAGGAAAGGGGCCATGGCGAAGGCTACGGGTACGCGTTTAATATTCCGCTTGACGCGTTTACCGAGGATCAGTCTTTCATCGATTCCTATCTCACGGCTGTACGTGAAATCGCCGAATTTTTCAAGCCTGACGTAATTTTGACGCAAAACGGCGCTGACGCTCATTACTATGATCCGCTCACACACTTGTGCACAACAATGAGAATCTATGAAGAAATTCCAAAGCTTGCTCACGAATTGGCGCACAAGTATTGCGACGGCAGATGGATTGCCGTCGGCGGCGGAGGCTATGACATTTGGAGGGTCGTGCCGCGGGCATGGGGGAGAATCTGGCTCGAAATGAAAGGAATCAAGGCTGAAGGCCGTATGCCCGAAAAATGGCTGAAACGCTGGGAAAAACAAGCGTCCGTCCCGCTGCCGGCCGCCTGGAGCGATCCTGACGGCCTGTATGCTCCGATTCCGAGAAAAGCCGAGATTACGGAAAAAAATGCGCGGACCGTTTCAAAAGCGCTGTTCCCGATCCGTTCCGCCTCCCGTCCGTCATAGCATGCATATAAAAGGCCCTGCACGATGCAAGGCCTTTTTGGTTTTATTTTCTGATTACGATTTCGACGCGCCTGTTTTCCTTCATATGGCTCTCCGTCCGATTATCCCTGACCGGTTTCGTATCGGCATATCCGACCGCCAGAAAGCGTGAAGAGTCGAGTTTTCCTTTGGTCGTAAAATAGCCGATGACCGTGCTTGCCCTTGCGGCAGAGAGCTCCCAGTTGGACGGAAACCGGTATGTGGAAATCGGCCGGTTGTCCGTATGCCCCTCAACATCGATCTGGTTGGGAAGCGTTTTAAACAGTACCGCCATTTTGTGTAATAGCGGGTAAGCCTGATCTTTAATGTCCGCCTTTCCGGAATCAAAGAGAACCGCCTCCTGCAGGACGAGGACGACGCCCCGTTCATCGCGCTTTGCGGTAATCAGGCGTGACAGCCGGTTTTTTTCGATATAATCATTGATTTTCTTTAATAAGTCATCTTCGCTTTTGCCCGGCAGCTTGCTCTCTTCGCTGCCAGCTTCTGCGGCCGCCTTTTTGTCCCCTCTCTCCTGAAAAGAGCCGACAGCGGTCTTGAATTTTTGCAAATCGATTTGCGACATCGAAAACAGTAAAATAAAGAACACGAGAATCAGCGTAATCAAATCGGTAAAAGTAATCATCCATGACGGCGATTTGCGGCCGGCCTCGCGTTTTCGTCTCTCGTGCCTAAGCTTCATGGGCCTTACCCTTTACGTTTTCCGCCTGCTTTTTTCTCCATTCCTCCTTGGAGCTGAATACGACGAGCTGACTTTCAAGATTGCGGGGGTTTCTTCCCGACTGTACGCCGATGATCCCTTCGATCATGACCTGCTTCTTAAAGATCTCGGCTTCCGTCTTTTCCTCTAGCTTTGCTGCGATTGGAATAAACAGCATGTTGGACAACAGCGAGCCGTAGAGCGTCGTCAAAAGGGCGACGGCCATATTCGGGCCGAGGGTTTCCGGTTTGTTCAGATTTTTGAGCATCATCACCAGTCCGACGAGAGTACCGATCATGCCCCATGCAGGCGCAAATTCTCCTGCTTTTTCAAAGATTCGTCTTCCCTTTCTGTGCCTTTCTTCCATCGCTGCAATCTCCGAGTTCATGACGTTGCGGATCGTCTCTTCATCCCACCCGTCAATAGCAAGCAGCAAGCCTTTTTTTAAAAACGGATCTTTCATTTCGCCGATATTGGCGTCCAATGATAAAATCCCTTGTTTTCGCGCCTGTTCGGAAAGGATGACAAACGTTTTGACCAAGTCCCTTATGTCGTCATCTTCCGAAACAAACACCTGCTTCAGAACCGCCGGCGCTTTTTTTAGATCCTTCGGAGAAAAGCTCATAAAAACGGCTGCGAATAATCCGCCTGTCACGATAAAAAAAGACGTTACATCGATAAACGAATAAAATCCGGAAAGGCCTGCTCCCGAAATCACGCCGACCGTCAAAATCAACATGCCTAACATAAATCCGACCGGTGTAAGATAATCAAAACGTTTCATCTTTTTGCATTCTCTCCACTCACGTAAAAGAAAGCAAGATCTTCACGAAAAAAGCTGTGAAAACTTGCTTTCTTTCTTGTTTTATTTTTTATGATTTCGTTGATTGTCTTTGTTCGATCCGATGCGGAAGCTGAACGATATGCTCCTCGACCTCTTCCTTGTTCATCAGCTTTGTTAACAGCCTCATCGCTACGGCACCGATGTCATATGTCGGCTGAACGACCGTCGTCAGCTGCGGACGAACCATTAATGACAGGCGCGTATTGTCAAATCCGACCACTTCAAGGTCTTCCGGAATCGATAATCCTTTGTCCTGTGCGGAATGAATGATTCCGAGCGCCATCTCATCTGTTGCAGAAATGACGGCCGTCGGTTTTTCATCAAGCTTCATGAGCGCATCAAGCGCCTCCATGCCGGAATCGTACGTATAGTCTCCTTCTACGACGTACTCTTCCTTAAATTCGAGACCTTTATCCTGCAAAGCTCTTTTAAAGCCTTGAAGCTTTTTCGCCTTATTGATCGGCTCTTGCATCGGTCCTGATACAAATGCCAAGCGCTTGTGGCCGTTTTCGATCAGCATGACTGCGGCATCATATAAAGCCTGTTCATAATCGATCGCAACAGAAGCCGTTTCCCCTTTTTCTTCGACAGACGCGGCAAGCACGATCGGAACCGGTGACCGTTTAAATTCTTCAACGTGCTCGTCCGTGACGTTCCCGCTCATGAACACGATGCCGTCGACCTGCTTGCCGAGCATCGTATTAAGCAGGTGCAGCTCTTTGTCCATGTTTTGGTCAGAGTTGCTTAAAATAATATTGTACTTGTACATTGTCGCAATATCTTCGATTCCCCTTGCCAGCTCCGCATAAAAGATGCTTGAGATATCGGGAATAATGACGCCGACGGTTGTCGTTTTCTTGCTGGCCAGTCCTCTTGCGACGGCGTTTGGACGATAGCCGAGACGCTCGATTGCTTCAAGCACCTTTTTTCGGGTTGTCGGCTTTACGTTCGGATTCCCGTTCACGACTCTGGAAACCGTCGCCATGCTTACATTTGCTTCACGTGCGACATCATATATTGTAACATTACTCATTTTTTACCACTCCTTCAACTGGGTACAATCTTTTTCTATAGCATAAACATTTTCATGTAGAGAAATGTCAAAATGTAAAACTTTATGTAAAATAAGCAAAGACTAAGTTTACATTATTTTTCATTAATATTCAAACAAAAAAGCGCTCTCCTGAAATTATACACGGTTTTACCTAATATGAAAACGTTCCCTTTATTTTTATAATTAATTTAAACACAAAAATCGCGTCATGTTATGAAAAAAGAACTTTTTTCGACAATTTTTAGTATGTACAAAAAAAGACCGCTTATAAAAGCGGTCCTGGTTAAATGAAGCGTTTATGCTTTTACTTGTACAAGCGGCTTCAGCTCATTCAGCCATTTTTCGAATGTCGGGATATCCATTTGCTGTGCGGAATCTGAAAGGGCAACAGATGGATCTGGATGAACTTCCGCCATTACGCCGTCAGCCCCGATAGCAAGCGCTGCTTTTGCCGTCGGAAGCAAGAGATCGCGGCGTCCCGTTGAATGAGTGACATCCACGAATACAGGAAGGTGTGTTTCCTGTTTAAGAATCGGTACAGCCGAAATGTCGAGCGTGTTTCTTGTCGCTGTTTCGTACGTTCTGATTCCGCGCTCGCAAAGAATGATTTGATCGTTTCCTTGGGAAATGATATATTCCGCCGCATTGATGAATTCCTTCAGTGTTGCGGCAAGACCGCGTTTTAAAAGGACCGGCTTTTTCACAGAGCCTGCCGCTTTTAACAGCTCAAAGTTTTGCATGTTGCGGGCACCGATTTGGATAACGTCAATGTAATCGATCGCTTCTTCAATATGCTGCGGATTTACGATTTCGCTGATGACGGCGAGATCATATTCGTCAGCTACACGCTTTAAGATCTTTAAGCCTTCAACACCGAGACCCTGGAAGTCGTACGGGCTTGTACGTGGCTTGAATGCTCCGCCGCGAAGCAATTTCAGGCCTTGTTTTTTTGCAGCCGCTGCGACTTCGGCTACTTGGTCATAGCTTTCAACAGCACACGGACCGATGATGAATCTTTGTTCGCCGTCGCCGATTGTTTCGCCTTTTATATTGACAATCGTATCTTCAGGCTTCTTCTTCCGGGAGACGAGGAGAGCCTTGCTGTGGTCATCTTCCTGAAGCTCAAGTCCGGCTTTAAAAATCTCTTTGAATATATGCTGAATGGTAGAATCTTCGAACGGACCGTCGTTGTTTTCAATGATACTGTTCAGCATCGTTCTTTCCCTTACAGGATCATAGCGGTTAATTCCTTGCGCTTCTTTCGCTTTGCCAATCTCCTTAACGATTCTGCCCCGTTCGTTAATCAACTTCAAAATCTGCAAGTTCAATTCGTTCGCCTGCTGCCTCAGCAAATCCAGTTCAGTATTGCTCATTTTTTCCATCCTTTCTTTTTGGCCTCACCCTAGAAAATAAGAATGATTCAATTATTAGGGTTTATTATAAACAATGTTTGTTGAATTGTCACGAAAAAATTCTTTATTACCCAAACGCTTTTAAGCGATAAAGTATGATATGCAGTTTATCCCTTGTTTTCGAAAAATATAAAAAAAAGAATCAGGGATTGATTCTTTAACTTGATTGTCTGTATAACCGCTGCAAATCGGTCTCTATTTTATAAACCCGCTGATTCAGGGCGGCGGTTTTATCCTCGACATATTCGGTTAGATGATCGGTAAATTTCCCCATATTGTCAATGATGTTTTGCTGAAGCTGCTCCTGCCCTTTTTTCACTTCTTTTACGCTTGTTTCAAGACGGTCAAACCGCTCGTCCATTGCGTTTAAACGTTCGTCTATTGAGCTGAAGCGCTCGTCTACTTCATTAAAACGCTCATCTATTGCGTTTAAGCGTTCGTCTACAGTGTTAAAGCGCTTATCGATTCCGTCCAGACGCTGATGGATCGGATTGATTTCTTCCTTTAAAACGGATTGAAGCATGTCCTTTAAATCGCTGTTCACCATATCACCTCCCGCTTGTTTTATTATATCGAAGAACTGCGGGTCAAACGATGCATTTTGGCAAAAAGGCATTTCCTAAAGGTAAAAATATAAAAAAGACCAAAAACGCTGTACGATTTGGTCTTTTTTGCCTCTAAAGGCCTATTTGCTGTTTTCTGCAAGCGCCAGAGCGGTAATCTGTGAATGGGAAGCATGCCATTTTACTTCCCCGTTTTCAAAAACGATTGCCTGGGGACTTTCGTGCTTGATCCCGTACTGCTCGGCGATATAGTTTGACAACGGGCGGCTCTCCTGCACCGTTAAATAATATGCCGGAATGTCTTCGTGTCCGTCAGCGAATGCTTCAAATTCCTCGAAAGCGCGCCGGCTGATGGGACATGTCGTACTGTGCTTAAAAAAGACGAATGTGCCGTCCATTTCCAGCTGTTTAAATTCATCCTCTGTTTGAATGAGCTGCTTTGACATGATGACCTTCCCTTTCTGCGTATTAGTTCTGGGCTGTCTCTGTTTCTTTTCCTTCAGTTTTTGTTTCCTCTTCAGCCTCATCAATGGCAGAGGCAGCATTTTCCTTCAGCTCAACGGCCTTCTCGGCTCCCTGGGCGCGAAGGTCTTTGACTTTATCCATGAGTTGTGTGGATCGATCGGAGACAAGCTGTGAAATCGAAGACGTTTTATCTTTTGCGATGCTGACGTATTCCACACCTTTTTCTCTCGCTTCGTTTGTCAGTTTGCACGTTTTATCTTTGATCACAGCGGCTTGGCTTCCAATGTCATCGCGCAGCTCCTTCCCTGATTTTGGCGCCAGAAACAACGCCGTCGCTGCTCCGATGATACCGCCTACGAATGTGCCGATGAGAAAATCTCTAGTATTCATTCCTTCTTTGCCCATGTTTTATTCCTCCTTCATCTTTTTTGTTTCCATTTATTCCAAATTTCCAAAGCTGCATTGCTCCAGCTCACAACTTGAGAAATTTTCTCGCGATTTTGTTCTGCTGCTGACGTAACAGAGTCTGACACCTGCTGAATCGAAGCGTTAAACTGGCGGACCGACGTGCCGACTTCCTGAACCGCGTCTACCACCGTGTTCAGCTTCAACGATTTCTCCTGGATGTCATCCGCCAGGCGGTTCGTCTTATGAAGGAGCTCTGCGGTCTCCGCTGTCACGTCCTTCATCTGTCCTTCAAGCCCCTCTAAAGTCGATGCCACGTTTGTAAGCGTCAATTGAAGCGATTTTAACGTTTTTGATAAGTAGATTACTAAAATGAGAAAAGCTACAGCAATGAGTGCAACGCTTAAATAAAGAATAATAATCATCTAATCCTCCTTATGTACGGGCTTACAGTGATGTATATACCCAACTGGCCGAATTGTAAACCTCTTTTGTATATATTTTTCTACACGGACCATTGAATTCCTTTATGTACAAAAAAGCAGCGGAATGGACTCACACTGCCTTTTTTTATGTTACGCTAATACATTTTCATATGCTTTTAAATACTTTTGTATGTCTCCGGCTCCCATAAAAATCAGAACTCCGTTTTCATGCTCTTTCAAAACGGCTGTGTCATTTTCATCGATAAGCTTTGCCTGCCCGACTTTTTCCTGCAGATCGGCGATTGTCAGCTTTCCTGCATTCTCGCGGGCTGAGCCGAAAATGTCACAAAGATAGATATAATCGGCTTTTTTCAGGCTTTCTGCGAATTCGTTCAGGAAAGACTGCGTCCGCGTAAAAGTGTGCGGCTGGAACACCGCAACGATGTCACGGTCAGGATACTTCTGCCTTGCCGCTTCAATCGTTACTGTGATTTCAGTCGGATGGTGTGCGTAATCGTCAATCAACACTTGATTTCCGGCGATTTTTTCATTAAATCTCCGTTTGACGCCGCTGAAGGTTCTAAGCCCTTCTTTAATGATGTCGACATCGACCTGCTCATAGTGACAAAGCGCAATGACAGCCAACGCGTTCAGGACATTATGGCTTCCGTAAGCCGGTATATAGAATGTGTCATAGAATGTATTCCGGACAAAAACATCGAAGGTGGTGCCTTCCGTATTTTTGATAACGTTTCTCGCCTGAAAATCGTTTTCGTCCGCAAAGCCGTAGTATACGACAGGAACGTTGGCGTGGATCTTCATCAAGTATTCGTCATCCCCGCACGCGATGATCCCTTTGTTAACCTGCAGAGCCATCGTTTGAAAGGCGTCAAACACATCATCGATGTTTGCAAAGTAATCGGGATGGTCAAAGTCAATATTCGTCATGATTGCATAATCCGGCTGATAGCTCAGAAAATGCCTTCTGTATTCACACGCTTCAAGTACGAAATATTCGCTGTTTTCGCTTCCCTTTCCTGTTCCGTCGCCGATTAAATACGATGTCGGTTTTGCTTTTTGAATAACATGCGACAGCAGACCTGTCGTCGATGTTTTTCCGTGAGCGCCCGTGACCGCAACGCTTGTAAAATTCTTCAAGTACTCTCCGAGAAATTTATGATACCGAACGACAGGAAGCCCGTCTGCAAGGGCTTTCTCGATTTCGGGATGCGTATCGGGAAAGGCGTTCCCGGCAATAACGGTCATTCCCGGTTTAATATTTTCGGGATCAAAAGGGTAAACCGGAATATTTCTTTCTTCCAGCGCTTTTTGTGTAAAAATATAATTTTCGATATCCGATCCTTGGACAGTATATCCATTATCATGGAGAATTTGGGCAAGCGGACTCATACCTGTCCCCTTTATTCCGACAAAATGATAAACAGTCATAATTGTACCTCCAACAAACGTCTATCTGCTTCCCAGTATATGACGCTTATTTCAATTTGCAACCTAAAGCCTGGCCGCATCAATGTTCTTCTAACTTGCTTCGATATTTTTAGTATCAGGCATTTTTAAGATTGATTAAACCTTCCTTTCGAAAGATTTTTTGCACCTTCCGAAAGGTTCTCTTAAAACGGCTGAAAACGCCGCTTACGGCGCTTTCTTCGTATGGCGCACCAAACTTTTTAAAAAAACACGCCCAACAGCTATCATACCATGTTTAGCTGAAAAGTGAACTACTTTCTATCAGCTGTTCCAAATCCGTACGCGTGATCAGCACTTCTCTCGGCTTGCTTCCTTTTGCTTCCGATATCATGCCTTCTCTTTCCATCATATCGATTAATCTGGCGGCCCTGTTGTAGCCGATCCTAAACCGCCTCTGCAGGCTCGAGGTGCTGGCGCTGTTTTGTTCAACGGCGAATTCGCACGCCTCAAGAAACAGTTCGTCATGATCAAAGCCTGCCGGATTTTGTCTGACCAGCTCTTCCTGCTCGAATAAATAAGACGGCTTTTGCTGTTTTCTGACGTGTGAAACGACCCGGTCAATTTCGCGGTCAGATACAAAGTTGCCCTGAAGGCGCACCGGTTTGCCGGATCCGTTCTCCAAAAAGAGCATATCTCCTTTTCCAAGCAGCTTTTCCGCCCCGGCCATATCGATAATCGTTCTTGAATCGACGTTGCTTGAAACGGAAAATGCGATTCTGGTCGGGATATTCGCTTTGATCAAGCCTGTGATGACGTCGACCGACGGCCGCTGTGTCGCAATCAGCAGGTGAATGCCGCATGCCCTGGCTTTTTGGGCGATTCGACAAATGCTTTCTTCGACCTCATTCGGAGCGACCATCATCAGATCGGCAAGCTCATCGATGACGACGACGAGATATGGAAGTTTTTCGCCCATTTTCTTTTCATGAACCTTTTCGTTGAAGCGCTCAATATCGCGCACTCCGGAATGAGCGAATAATTCATAGCGGCGCTCCATTTCTTCAACGACCCACTTCAAGGCCGCCGTAGCCGCTTTTGCATCCGTAATGACAGGGCTGACAAGATGCGGAATTTCGTTGTAAGGAGCAAGCTCGACCATTTTAGGGTCAATGAGCAAAAGCTTCACCTCTGTAGGGTCGGCTTTAAACAGCAGGCTGACTAAAATCGTGTTCAGACATACGCTTTTTCCTGATCCCGTAGCCCCTGCGATCAATCCGTGAGGCATTTTTTTCAGATCACAGACAACCGGCTGTCCGGAAATATCAAGCCCGAGAGCCGCCGTCAAAGGAGACGGGTTCGTTCTAAATTCCGGGCTTCTGATCATTTCGCGCAAATACACCATCTTGCTATGTAGGTTCGGAACTTCGATTCCGATCGTATTCTTTCCGGGAATCGGCGCCTCGATGCGGATGTCTTTTGCCGATAAGCTCAGTTTGATGTCATCCGAAAGGTTTGTAATTTTATTGACTTTCACTCCCGGTTCAGGGTGCACTTCGAATCTCGTCACCGACGGTCCCTGTGTAACATGAACAACGTTCGCTCTGACATTGAAGTTTTCGAGGGTCACATCCAACAGCTCCCGCTGCTCGTTTATCCATGGTTGATCGTCCCGCTTTTGAGCTGGCGGAACATCAAGCAGGGCCAAACTCGGGAACTCGTATCCGCGGGAGGCGTTTGGCGCGTTTTCTTTTTGTTTATCTGCAGCAAACATCATGACATTAAACGGTACGGAAGATGACCTGTGCTTCGGTTTCGGCGCAGTCAAATTTCCGCTTGCATTGCCGCCCGCCTTCGAATCGGAAAGTTCTTGGCTTTCATTCTTTTCACGTACGGCGGCTTGCGATTCGCTGTTGTCTCTTTCTAACGGATCAAGCGGTTCAGGGTCCTTACGGTTTCGTTCAGCAGGAAATGCCTGTTCGTTTTCTTCTGCTTGTTCAGGCGATCCGTTTTCCTCACCCATTTGAATGCCTGGACTTGACATCGCTTCGTTTTCAGGGGCTGCTGCCTTTCTCAAGAGCACTTCCGTTTCCTCTGAGGAGAACGGCGGATGTACAGATGCCTCGTTTTCTTCGAAAAAGCTGTGCTCTTCCCCGCTTTCTCCGGCTTTTTCGACCGGCTCTTCATCCGTTACTTCTTTTTCATCAAGAGAGGCTCCGCGGTCTTCCGCCAATTGTACATCGCTTTCTTCCAGGACAGTCTGCGGTTCTTCCTGTTCCGCATCATATGCATGGGTTTCTTTTNNTTCTTTTTCTTCAACATAGCCTGCGGATTTTTCCGCCGCTTGTGTATCGCTTTCTTCCCGAACGGACCGCGGTTCTTCCCGTTCCGCGACATATGCATGGGTTTCTTTTTCTTCAACATAGCCTGCGGATTTTTCCGCCGCTTGTGTATCGCTTTCTTCCCGAACGGTCCGCGGTTCTTCCTGTTCCGCATCATATGCATGGGATATTGATGCTCCACCAAAAATGCTATCTTCCCGTACGACAGACGCTTTCTGAACCGGTTTTTCCAGCTCTGCCGCCGGCTGACTGACAGTGTGAGAAGGTGCTTTTTGGATCGGCTGTTCAAAAAAGCGCTGTTCCCTTTCCATTTCTTCCGTGAAAAGCGTCACGCGCGGTTCTTTTTGCTTTTTGGCCGGCAAATGGTTCGGCTTGATTCTTTTTTGTTCGTGGTAGCCGTAAATCGGCGAAGGGATGACCGATGGTTTGAACGGCTTTTTAGCCGGTTTTTCCGTATCATTTATTGAAACTTCGGATTGGCGCTGCCTTGTTGCAGGGTTGTTGTAGGAATGGCGTTGCCTTTGTCTTTGCTGAGGCTCCCTTGTATTTTCCCTTTGCTGTGCCTTTTGATCAGGAATCACCGGGAAACGGAACTTGCCTTTTGGGTATTCATAAACGACTTTTGCGTCTGATATTTGCGGCATATCTTCGTTTTCTTCAAAAGACGAGCCTGAAAGCGGCTCCTCTGACATGTTTTTCGTGTTTTTTTCGTTATGTTCATCTTCGCCTAAAAATAGGCCGAACATTTTGCTAATCCAGCTCATGAATCATCACTCTCTAACTCCCTTGAATTTTTCGGGGACGGTTTTTAGTATACCATTGCTTCACCCGCCAGAAAAGAACAAGGTGCTTCCTGCCGTCCGACGAATAAAAGAGCCGCCAAGTTTTTGACCCAGCGGCTTCTTTCACATGTATTCGAACGTATGGTTCATTTTATGCCGTTTTAAAATTCAAAGGTTTCTCCGGCTTCACGGCTGTTATCAAGGACGAGAATCCCTTTTTCCTTCGGTGCATCGGGGAGGTTCAATTCTTTTGCAGAGCAGATCATCCCGCTTGACGGCACGCCTCGGAGCACGGCATCTTTGATGATCATGCCGCTTGGCATCACGGCTCCGACTTTGGCGACGACGACTTTTTGGCCTGCTTCAACATTCGGAGCTCCGCAAACGATCTGCAATGATTCTGCTCCCACGTTGACTTTGCAGACGCTCAATTTATCGGCATTCGGGTGCTTTTCTTTTTCTTCGACATAACCTACGACGAACTTCGGAGAAAGGTCGACAGTCAGCTCGTCTTTTAATCCGTTCCGGACCAGAATTTCATTTACATCCTGGACAAAGCTTTCAGAAAGGGCGATGGGTCCGTTTTCGGCCAGGTTCATGTAAGATGAGGCATTAAAAATGTTGTATCCTGATGTTTCTTTTGTTTCTTTATCAAAGATTTTAACGACATCTCCGAAGCGTTCGAAAGCCATGTTCTCGCGTGGAATGTCGTGAAGAGAGATGAGAAGCGTGTCGCCTACTCCTTCTAAATTATAAAATGCGTTCATCAAAAAAATCCTTTCTATCATTTCTTTTTCGGGCGGTTTTGAGCGAGAATGAAGACCGGTTCAAGCTTTCCATCCTCATATAAAAACGAAAGCGCCGTAATCGGTACTGTTCCGCTCGCAAAAAAGCTCATCGACATTTGCCCGAGAATGTCATACCCTGCCTGATTGCGAATGTCAGCAATGATCAATACATCCTGATGCGGAATGGAGACCGCGAGCGCTCCTTCGGCTTTTTGTTCATACGCGGCAAGGATCGATTCGTTCAACACGCGGCTTGCATCATAGCCGTCGTTTGCTCTGAAAAAGTAAAAGCGGTTGTCGGCTACAACGTCTTCCTTAACAACGGTTTTGAGCGAGCGAAGATTGAAAGAGGACGTTTCCCTGATCCGCTCTTTTGTCCAGCCTTCTTTTTCAAGCATTTTCTCGTCAATCAGCCGGTACGTATTGCCAAGATCCAGCGCGTAGTAGATTCTCGTCTCAGCGGTATGATCGTCGAATATGAGCGGAATCCCGGCGCTGGACTTTTCAGGAAATGACGTCGAACGGATGACGGGGTAAATCAGGCTTTCCCGTCCTTCCATTTCTTGAGCCTGGCCCTTCATTGCCTTCAGCGCTTCCTCGGTATAATAGACGACTTCATCGATGGCCTCGCCTTTTTTTTGCTCCCATTTTGCGATGATGCCGGGAAGCTCGAGGGTAATGCCTTTTTTAGTGGCTTTATCTTCAATCCTCAGCGTATCTTTTTCTCTGTCAAAATAAAAGGTCCAGCTTTCATTTTGCAATCGTTTTTTTAAGATATCGGAAAGTTTCCTTGACGTCATTTTCATAGAGGGAACTTCCTTTCTGCTACTTTTTCAGGGAATCGGTCAAAAATTGCTCAATTTCCTCTTTCGTTTTCCGGTCTTTGCTGACAAAGCGGCTGATTTCTGTTCCGTTTTTGAATACAAGAAAGCTCGGGATTCCGAAAATATCCCACTCGGCGCATGTATCAATAAATTTGTCGCGGTCTACATAGTAGAATGCGAATTCGGGATAATTCGCTTCAAGCTCGGGTAAAAACGGTTCGACAAACCGGCAGTCCGGGCACCAGTCAGCTGAAAACATCAGCAGGGACAAGTCATCATTGACGGCTTTTTGCAGCTCTTCATTAGATTCGATTTTTTTCATGGTCAACGCCTCCAGTGTATTGTTCTTATCATCCATTCGGATCATACCAGACAACGGGTTCTATCGCCAGATTTTTGCCGGGACCGGTCCAAGGATGACTGTTCTTTTATGTATCATACCCCTTTTCAGCGGGGAAAATCTGATATGACGCCTGCTTGAAACCTTCTTCATATCATTAGCATAATTTTTTTGCTTTATCAACCCATTCTCGTTTAACATGAAAGCTGAACGGGTAAAAATATCCGATAAGGCGTACAAAGCTTAAAACAAGGAAGGAGGAAATCCTGTATGGAATTTACCGTTTATCTTGCCGGGGAAATACATAGCAACTGGCGCGAGGAAGTAAAGGAAAAAGCGAAATCGCTGAAACTGCCTGTCACATTTGTCGGACCGATGGAACATCACGACCGGTCAGACAACATCGGAGAAGAAATTTTGGGCAAGCAGACCGACCCGGTCGCTAAAGACGATGCGGCTTCCGATTTAAACAATTTCAGAACATCGGTTTTAATGAACAAAGCGGATATTGTCATCGCCCTTTTCGGCGAAAAGTATAAGCAATGGAACACGGCCATGGATGCTTCCTACGCCATCGCGAAAGGAAAACCGCTGATCATCATCCGCCCCAAATCTCTGCATCATCCGCTGAAAGAGCTGTCAAACAAAGCCAATATCACCGTCGAAACCGTCAACCAGGCGATCAAATCGCTGTCATACGTGTTTGAAAGCGAATAAAAAACCTGTGCTTACGGCACAGGTTTCATCATTTTAGTCGGCTTGCAAAATCGATTTGACCAAAGAGCTGTCACACGCTTTTACCAAACGAATGATCAATTCTTTCGCAGCCAGGTAATCGTCAACATGAATGATCGAGGCCGATGTGTGAATGTACCTTGAACAGATTCCGATAACGGCTGAAGGAATTCCTTCGTTTGAAATGTGGACGCGTCCTGCATCCGTTCCGCCTGCAGAGACGAAATATTGATACGGGATATCGTTCGATTCGGCCGTATCCAGCACGAAGTTTCTCATTTCGCTGTGGGTTACCATGGAACGGTCGAAAATCCTCAGCAGCACGCCTTTGCCGAGCTGGCCGAATTCGTTTTTGTCCCCGCTGGAGTCGTTTGCCGGACTTGCATCAAGCGCGAAAAACAAATCGGGCTGAATCATGTTTGCCGCGGTCTGGGCGCCTCGCGTGCCGACTTCTTCCTGAACGGTCGCTCCTGAATACAGCGTATTCGGGAGCTCCGTCCCGTGGAGCTCTTTCAGCAATTCGATGCTCAGCCCGCAGCCATAGCGATTATCCCATGCTTTCGCCAATATTTTCTTTTCATTCGCCATCGGGGTGAACGGACAGATCGGGACGATTTGCTGTCCCGGCTTGACACCGATCTTTTCGGCATCTTCGCGGTCATCCGCACCGATGTCGATCAGCATGTTTTTGATATCCATCGGACGCTTCCGCTGTTCATCTGTTAAAAGGTGCGGCGGAGTGCTGGCGATAACACCTGGAATCGGTCCGTTTTCCGTATGAATTTCAACGCGCTGTGCCAAAAGAACCTGGCTCCACCATCCCCCGAGCGTTTGAAACCGGAGCATTCCGTTGTCCGTAATGGAAGTGACCATAAATCCCACTTCGTCCATATGGCCCGCGACCATGATTTTCGGGCTTCCCTCGCGTCCCTTTTTCACGCCAAATACGCTTCCGAGCCTGTCTTGAATGATCTCGTCGGCGTATTTTCGCAGCTCTTTTTTCATAAAAGCCCGGACGTGATGTTCATTGCCGGGAGCGCCGGGAAGTTCGGTCAGCGTTTGAAAAAGCTTTCTCGTTTCCTGATTCATCAGTTTCCCTCATTTCCTATGTATCTCAAACACATTTTACAGCAAGTATACAATATGTTTCCACAGCAGACCCCATCCTTAACAGAGAAGGACATGTTCTGTATAATGGAAAAAAGAAGCCTTGGAGGTGCTATGATTATGAAATTGCGCCATTTTCTCATCGGAGCCGGGATAGGCATCGCCGCAGCCGTCGCTGTCAAACGATATGTCATGACCCCTTATATTTCCTCTGAAAAAGCGCTGCGGATCGTCAAATCGGCTTTTAAGCAGAGGGGACCAATCGACGGTTCCTGGATATATACCGTCCCAGAGCCTTATACCGTCAACGGCGAAACCGTCATCGTCTATAAAACAGGGATCACCCGATCATGTTTAGGAGAGCTTGAACAGTATGAAGTCATGGTTGACGCAAAAACAGGAATGATCGTTGATGTCATTGAGACAGCGGCGTAATGAAAAAAGATGCGGCCATCTGAATGTGCCGCATCTTTGCTATATGGCGCGAATCGGCCGATAAACCGGATACCACATCGCGTCCTGCACCGCCTGGATGATATCCTGGGGCTGTGATGCGGCAACCCCGTCCTGGACGGCCGCTTTAATAACAGCCACAGCGACGGTCGCCGACACCGTCCGCAAATCTTCCACCTGAGGCAGCAAAGCCGCTCCCGGCTTGCCGACATCAACCATATTGGCAATCGCTTCGGCGCTTGCAAAGAACATGTTGTCGGTGATGAGTTTTGCCTTTGAGACGAGCGTTCCGAGTCCGAGGCCCGGAAACACAAAAGCGTTGTTCGCCTGGCCGATGACGTATTCCGTGCCGTTATACTGCACGGGATCAAATGGGCTTCCAGTAGCGACGAGCGCACGCCCTTCCGTCCATGCAATTAAATCCTCCGGCTTTGCCTCTGATAAAGGCGTAGGATTTGACATCGGGAATATCGCCGGGCGTTCGGTATGAGACGCCATTTCTTTTACGATTTTTTCGGTGAATGCGCCTGAGACGGTCGATGTTCCGATCAAAATCGTCGGCTGCACTTTCCTGACGACCTCTTCCAAATCAATCGTTTGTCCGGGACCGTTCCGCTCAAAATCCTTCACTTCATCGGCCGGCCTTGCATAAGGCTTTTGCATGTCCTGCAAATCGTTCATATCGTCCGTCAGCAGTCCGTTCCGGTCGATGCACCAGAAACGGCGGTACGCTTCCTCTTCCGACATCCCCTGTTTGATGAACGCGGACCGGATCTGTTCGGCGTTGCCGATACCCGCCGTACCCGCTCCAAATATCACAATTTTATGGTCTTTCAGCGGAATTTTTGAGATTTTCACGGCCGCCAGCACAGCGGCAAGCGTGACCGCTCCGGTTCCTTGAATATCATCGTTAAAGGTGCATATTTTGTCTTTATATTTTTTCAAAATCCGGCGGGCATTTTGCGTGCCGAAATCCTCCCAGTGCAGCAAGACGCCCGGAAAGGTCTTAGTCGCAATCTCGACATACTGCTCGATAAATGATTCATAACGCTCGCCCCTGATTCGCGAATGCTGGTTTCCGACATAGAGGGGATCGTTTAAGAGCCTCTCCTGGTTCGTACCCGCATCAATCACGACAGGAAGCACCCTGTTCGGGTCAATTCCGGCCGCAGCCGTATAGACGGCAAGCTTTCCGATGGAGATGGCGATCCCTCCGACTCCCCAGTCTCCGATGCCGAGAATCCCCTCGGCGTCAGTAGCCACGATTAAGTCGATCCTATCCTTCTCAGCCGCCAGGTTTTCAAAAGCCGTTTTCATCCCGGCCGGGTCATTGACGGACAAAAACAGACCGCGCGGCTTTCTGTACTCATGGCTGTACTGCTGGATCGCCGTACCGACGGTCGGAGTATAAACGATCGGCAGCATCTCTGTCATATGATCATTCAGCAGCCTGTAAAAGAGCACTTCATTTCGGTCATGAAGAGCGGTCAAATATACGTTTTTGCTTAAGTCATCAGGCTGTGAGAGAAACTGCTTGTAAGCCCGCTTTGCCTGCTCCTCCAATGTCAGCACCTTCGGCGGAAGAAGGCCCGTTAAGCCCAGGGCTTCCCTTTCCTCAAGCGGAAACGCCACCCCTTTATTCAGCATGGGAGTCGAAAGCACTTCAAATCCTCTTAATTTGGTTTCAATGACATGCTCGTTCAGATCTTTGTAGCTCACCCGTAGCCTTCCTTTCACATGTTAATTACCTATAGGATGGATAACATTCGGGTAAACCATTCACAAAAAAAGGAGAACTACTGTTTTTGCCTTTTCACTGAAACTTTGATATCGCCGTTTTCATCCCATTTCAAAGCCCTGTAAGATGCATCATGGTAAAAAATGTACCATGCGTCTTTTTCGGCAGCGGCAGCCTGCCATTTTTGTTTTGCGGCAATCGATGTCATTGGGTAATCGTCATAAGCGAGCACCCATAATGGGTTCCGGTGGGCTTGCGTCGGCATGATGTCAGCCATGTGAAGCGCCGTCTCACCGGAATCTTCGAGAACGATCACAGAGTGGCCGTCGCTATGCCCGCCAGTATGATGCATCGTGATGCCGGGCAGTACGTCAAGCTTTTGCTCAAATGTTGTCACTTGCTGCTGAACCGGTTCCCAGTTCTCTTTCCAATATGTATTTCTTGAACGGATGTTCGGGTTTTTCATCTCTTCCCACTCGATCAAGGACGTATAAATGGCGGCATTCGGAAAAACGGAGACAAGTTTATCCCCTTCATACCGCGTCAAGCCGCAGGCATGGTCGAAATGAAGGTGGGTCATCAGCACCCCGTCAATATCCTCCGCTGAAAGGCCAAGCGCCTGTAACGACTCATCCAGCGAAGATTCTTCCGTCACCCCGAAATTTCTTTTTTGTTTGTCCGAGAGCTTCCCGCACCCGATTCCCGAATCGATCAGCAGATTGGTTCCGTCCTTTTGGACAAGAATCGGATCTGTCCTCAATTCGATCTGATTTTTTTCATTTACATGATATTTTTTTGACCATAGCGGCTTTGGAACAACGCCGAACATGGCGCCGCCGTCCATATGCGTTACGCCGCCGTTCAGCCAGGTCAGCTTGATACCGCCGATGTGTAAAGTTTCCATTATGATCCCTCCCACCTTATCGTAGCAAAAAAATCCGGCCAATTTGTACGCAAAAAAAAACAGACTTTTAGATCGTCTGTTTTTTCATGTTCTCCACTCGGCTTCAACCCTGTAAATCGGCTGGCCTTTGGCAGCAAATTTTTCTTCATATTCCGTCATGACGTTCCCTTCAAAATCGCTCTGATGCAAATCAAGGCTGACGAACGTCAAAACGAGTCCGTATTCGGAAAAGCTCGTCAGGGAATATTCAAATAATCCGCGATTATCCGTTTTAAAGTGAATCGCACCTTTTCCCCCCAAGACGCGCTCGTATTTTTTTATGAAAGCATGGTTTGTCAGACGGCGTTTTTCATGGCGTTTTTTAGGCCACGGATCGGAAAAATTCAAATACACCCGCTCAATTTCCCCTTCCGCAAATACTTCGGAAAGATCGTTAGCATTGATGTTTAAAAGCTTTACGTTCGGCGCCCCCGTCTGCTTTACCTTATCGACCGCCGTTACGATGACGCTTTTAAACAATTCGATGCCGATATAGTTTACATCCGGATGTTTGAGCGCCATTCCTGAAATAAATTGGCCCTTTCCGGTTCCTACTTCGATATGAAGCGGGTTGTCATTTCCAAAAACGGAATGCCATTTCCCTTTATACTGGGACGGGTCGATGATGACAATATCGGAGTTTTCAGCCAAATAATCGTCCGCCCAAGGCTTGTGACGCATTCGCATGTACTTTACACCTCTATCTGTTATATCGTCTAACAACATACCACGAAATCCACCGCCCCGCAAGGCCTCTTGGAGAGACGCGAAAGACCCGGGGCTTTCGACCCCGGGTCTTTCATGTATAAAAAATAAGCGTTCTGAACAATTTAATCCATATATGCAAATGAAGGGAAGAGCTAATATCATGGGATTAAATCAAGAAAATCAAATTCGTCTCTTACAGGACATCCTCTCCGATCATCAGGCGGACTGCACGGGCACCGTCGCCGAATGCGAACAGATGGAACGGATTATTAAGTCGCTGATGGCCAATACACATGTTGATGCAAACCTTAAAGGCATCCTTGAAGACATTTACCTGTACAGCCAGAGAGGGAAATCGACTTCTTCAATCAACGACCATATCTCAGATCACCAGGACCGTCTCACGCAATGGGTCAGAGAAATAGGCTCGTTTTCATGAAGTGCGGAGGAGACGCTTCAGGAGCAAGTGCAGCTGTTCGAGCCCCTGGTTAAAGCCCTCTTGATTTCTTTTCGCCTTTTGCCTGAGCGTTGTCATCGCTGTTTCTGCCAATACGTACCAGGCCATTCTCAGCTTTAGATTGTCCGTTAATGAAGCGCCGTACCGCTCGAGCCAGCTTTCCCATTCCTTCTCCTCAACGTAGTGGTACAGAAGGGGCCCGAGATCTATGGCAGGATCTGCAATCATAGGACCGTCCCAATCGATTAAATAAAGCTGGTTCTGATCTGTAAGAAGCCAATTATTATGATTAATATCGCAGTGGCAGACGACTTTTTCACCCGTCTGAACGTCATCAAGATGGTGCTCAAGGTAAAAGAGCACTTGATCCAGCAGCGGAATCGGATATTGCCGGGCTTGGATAAATTGCTTTAATTGCGTGATCACGGAGCTTGGCTGAAAAGGCTGCTTGCCGAGTCTTTTCAGCATATCCAAAAGCTCTTTGGAGGTGTGAATTTTCCGAAGCATCTCAGCCACCGCCTGGCTGTTCATGTCCTTCGGTTTCAGCTCTCTGCCGCTGAGCCAGTGCTGCGCCGTAATCACATCCCCGTTTTCCATTCGTTTCGTCCAAACGAGCTTAGGAACAATTCCTTCCGCGGACAGGACAGCCAAAAAAGGGGAGCTGTTCCGCTTTAAAAAAAGCTGCTGCCCATTATGTTCTGCATAATATGCGTCTCCTGTAGCTCCTCCTGCGGGGGAAATCTCCCATTCGCTACCTAGTAATTGTCCCAACCAGTTCATATCGATTTTCAACCCATCATTTCATTAAAAGTTTTTAAAAGCATTTGCCTTCCTTGGCCGGAAAACAAGATGCTGTATTGATCATCTCTCTATTAAAATAAAAAGACGGCTATTGAGAGTCATCTGTGCTAAACAATAGCCGTCTTATAAATTTTAGCGCTATACGCCAAACTTCGTCAAGCAAAACTAGAAATTCCCTCCGGCTCGTAAAGAATATGTGTGCCGATGCCGCTTAAGCTGAAGCTTGCCGTTTGCCCAAAGCGTTTTATCGAAAATTTGAAAAGAGCCGCAATATGCCAAAGAGCGCTTGGTATCAGGGAGCTTCAACCGCATCCCAAGTCTCCCTTTCATGCGAATGGTTTATGTTTTTAAGCGGAGCGATTCTTCCCCGGTCTTTACAAAAACAGGCGCTGAACCGATGATCTCCCCGTCCGCCTGGAACAGCACCCGCTCGTTCGTATGAAAATAAATATCTTTCGTCTTAAACGACGTGACCCCGTCTTTACCGATATGTTTGCCGAAAGACATCGCAAATAACAGCGCCGCTTTTTTTAGCACCGGCCGGTCTTCGATGATCGTCACATCTAAAAGTTCTTCGCGCGGATTTGCATCCGGCGCGATCTTCATTCCTCCGCCATAGTATGGATGATTTGAAATCGCCGCAAACCAAACTTTTTTAAACGTCCGCTTTTCGTCTTCGCTTTCAAAAGAAAGGACAAACGGTTTAAACGTAAAGGCGGCGGCCAAAAACAAAAACGGCTGAATCAGATGATTCAATCTGAAAACGGTCGTCCACTTCGGCATGTCAGACATTTTTTTGGCGGCGACAGCGTCAAACCCGATGCTGAGGTGATTGGCAAAATAAAGCTCGTTTGCACTGTCCTTTGTGAGAAAGCTTCCGAGTGCATACGTCCTGGTCAGTGATTTTCCGGCTTTTTTCAGCTCTTTGATGACATCCGATTTTTTAATGGAGAATCCCCTTTTAAAATCGTTTGCAGAGCCTGCCGGGATTACGCTAAGCTGAATGTCCTGGAGGCTGGTCAATCCGTTTAGGACTTCATGGATGGTGCCGTCTCCGCCAATGATAAGCAGGCGCTTCAGCCGGTCATCCTGGATCGTCGATATTTGCCTTGCCAGCACTTCGGCATGCCCCGGATGCTTGGTGATGAACGAGCGGTGCGAAACGTTTGCTTTTTGCAGCTCTTTTTGCAGCGACTTCCATACTCTGAGAGCCGACGATCTTCCTGCTTTTGGGTTAATGATGATATACCATTCACTCATGATTCAATTCTCCATTTTATAATATGAAAAAAGCCGGATAACGTTCAGACGGTTAATCGAGCCATTCCTTTCTGCGCTTTGAATCGGAAACGCCGTGAGCTAACAGAATTTTCGCGGCTTTCAGCTGCCTGTTTTTAATCGGAGCGATGTTTTTTTGCTGTCTCGCGATCCAGTTGCGCCACTCTCTCCGGTCATAAATGTCGATTCCGTACGGAGGTTCGGGGTAATCGATATACGAAGTCCTGCTGAAGATCGCTTTGCGAATCGGCAGGTCAATGTCTGCCCCCTTCAAAAGCCCCGAAAGGACAGAACCGGTTCTGATAAGTTCAGTTGACGGATTTAAAACGGATGTTTCTCTGCCTCGTACGGTTTTTTCCTTCCAAAAACGATTTTTGGAACCGCTAAAGGTGCTTTCCTTATCACCTTCGAGGAAAATTATGCAATAGATTTCAAGCGGCGTTAACAGAATGATGCTTAATTCGACCGTCGCCTGATTCACTTGCAAAACAGGCTTGTACATCAGAAAATACGAATCCGGAAGCTGCTGGGCCAAAATTTGCAGAATTTTATCGTTATGTATTTCCCGGGAAAGGCTGGATATGTCAGAAATCGTCGAGCTTGCCCATTTTAATTGAAATTGATAAAGGTATTCTTTAAAAAATGGAGCAAGCTCTTTTTTGCCGGCGGGGATTTTTGCGATAAAACTTCCGTCCATTTCGGCTTCCAAACCGTTAAACCATTGATCATCGACTTCTCTTCCACTATTCATATCGGATGCTTCTTTTTTTCTTTTTAATGAAAATTTTTTCTTCTTCGTGCCGCCCGTTTCTTCCCGGGCGGCTGCGGCGATCTGAAAACGGCCCGCTTCCTTCTCTTCCGCGATGGCCGTCATTGACTGCCATCGCTGTTTTTTTAAGCGGATGAACTGATTCATATAGTGATAAGGGTCTTGTTCATATCTTGAAATGCAATCCTGTATTTTAATAATCTGTGCCATCGTTGTTTCAACTCCGAATCTTACATTTCTGCTGCTTGATGTCTTGCGCCGAAAGGAAAAACAGTTTTATGCTCGTATTTTGGAACCTTGTCCAGATGCGTCTGAAAAACGGTGAGATTGCGTGCCGTGAACGAAACCTCATCATTCAGCGGATCTAAGCGCCCGTTAAAGGAGGCGGTCCCTTTCCACTTTCTCGCAACCGTCATATGGGGATGAAAAGGCCGCTTCTCAATTTCAAAGCCCGCGCCGGCCGCCGCCTGCTTCACCCGCTCCCTTAATTCAAAAAGAGCGGCGGAATATTCGGGTTCAACATAGAGGATCCTCGGCTCAGACGGCTTGCCGAACGTCCCCGTTTTTTTGAGGCGGAGTTCAAAGGAGTCCGTGTCAGAAGCGATCAGACTTAAGCTTTCTTCAAGGTCCGAAAGCGGCTCACTGTCAGCCGGTCCAAGAAATACGAGCGTAAAATGATAGTCCAAAGGATGAACCCATTTATGAAAAGAAAACTCCGGGCGGCTGCTGATGGAATGATAAAGCGGCTCAGCAAGCTCAGCCGGAAAAGGAATTCCAATAAAAAAATGCGGTTTTACAGACATATGCATGGCATGCCATCCTTCCATTGATCTTCTTACTATTTTAACAAAAAACAAAGGGACTTATAACCTCTCTATTTTTCACTTTTACGGGGTTGTGATAGGATATTGAAAAGAACATGTTTTCTTAGAAAGGGTGCACAAGTGTGAGAGCCGTTCACAATATAGCAGACTTAATCGGAGATACACCCCTCGTTAAATTGAACCGGGTTCAGCCGAAGGATGCGGCACAGGTTTACGTAAAGCTCGAATATTTCAACCCGAGCAGAAGCGTGAAAGACAGAGCGGCATATCAAATGATCATAGACGCTGAAGAAAAAGGCCTTCTGAAGCCCGGGGCTACGATCATCGAGCCGACAAGCGGAAACACGGGAATCGGACTCGCCATGAATGCCGCCGCAAGAGGATATCAGGCGATTCTCGTCATGCCTGATACGATGACGAAAGAACGGATCAACCTTTTAAAAGCGTACGGAGCAGAAGTCGTCCTTACACCGGGGGATGAACGAATGCCGGGAAGCATCAAAAAAGCGCAGGAACTTGCGGAACAAATTCCGGGAAGCTTCATCCCGATGCAGTTTGATAATGAAGCGAACCCCGAGGCCCACCGAAAAACAACCGCTTTGGAAATTGCCCGGGCAATAGAAGAAATCGGCAAACCGCTTGCTGCGTTTGTGGCGACTGCAGGAACGGGCGGCACGATTACCGGAACGGGTGAAAAGCTGAAGGAGCTGTTTCCGAAAATAACGGTCCATGTGGCGGAACCTGCGGGGTCGCCCGTATTATCCGGAGGCAAGCCCGGAAAACATAAACTCGTCGGGACAAGCCCCGGTTTTATCCCGAATATTTTAAACGAAAACGTCTATGATGAAATTTTGAAAATAAACGACGAGGAAGCGTATGAGATGACGCGCAGACTGGCCCGGGAAGAAGGCATTCTTGTCGGCCCTTCCTCAGGTGCGGCTTGCTTTGCCGCGATTGAAACGGCTAAAAAACTGCCGGCCGATCAAATTGTCGTCTGTATGACCGCCGATACCGGAGAACGCTATCTATCAAGCGATTTATTTCAATATTAAAGAAAAACACTTGATTTCGACGTGCGAAATCAAGTGTTTTTTATGTAACAGATTCTATACATGCAGCGCTGTCCTTGCATCATTTTCATCTGTTATATATTCAAAACCGCAAGCTCTTGCATTTCTGTACAACAAGCCAATCTGCTTGTGGTCTTTGCCATAGATGGATACATAACAGGAATCCGCAATGAGAACAATCAGACTGCATTCGCTTTTGATGATCTCTCCATATGTCTCGATTTGCTCAGGATGCTGATTCTTCGGGAATGCTTTCATTTCTGCACAAATCGTATATGACGTGTTTTCCAAGCGTGTTTGCAGCGTTTCACCTTCCACGACGTTTTGATCATCCGGAAAAAGCTCCTCATCTGTCAGCTGTTCGTGTTGAACGATATACCATTCGTATCCATCAAGCAGCCAATCGTACTTAGAAATTCGAATCGGTTGTAACATATCGGATAGAAACCATCCGCCGCGGTTGGGAATTTCAAATGAAACGCCTCTTCTCACTTTGTATCACTTCGCAAGTTCGTATATAGCCTGCGCGTACAAAGATGCCGCCCGCAAGAGGTCGTCAATTTCCATATATTCGTCTTTCTGATGGGCAACGTCGGGGCGCCCGGGGAAGAGCGGGCCGAACGCCACCCCCGCTTGCAGCGACCTCGCGTATGTCGCGCCTCCGATCGAAATCAATTCCGCTTGTTCCCCTGTCTGTTCTTCATATACCCGCTGCAGCGTTTTGATCAGTTCATGGTCTTTTGGAACATGGTGCGGCTTGCTGTCTTTAAAGCTCACAAGCTTTCCGCCTTGTACGCGTTCGAGCGCTTCTTTGACCGGACCGCTCGTTTCTGTCACCGGATAGCGGATGTTGATGCCGACTGTACTTTCTTTTTCTTTCCCGTAAGCGATCCGTCCGACGTTTAAGGTCAGGTCACCGCTGATCTCATCGCTTACGGCGATCCCGAGCTTTTTCCCTCTCGTGTCACCGCTAAAGGCATCTGACACCGCTTTTACAAAATGGCGGCCCGCTGAATCAAGCGCTTGCGTATGTAGAAACTCTGCCAGAATCAGCCCTGCATTGATGCCGTTGTCAGGCTCCATGGCGTGTGCCGATTTTCCGAAAACTTTTATCCTGCAACGGTCTCCGTTTTTCGTAATTCGGCCCTCGGCCCGCTTTTCTTTTACAAAATCGGCAAACGATTGTTCAACATACGGTGTAACCGTTCCGGAAAGGACAGCTTCAGCTTCATCAGGAACCATATTGAAACGGCGCCCTGCCCGAAGCGATTCCAAAACCAATCCCCCGCCGCTTCCGCTATTAGGGCAATCCAAGTGCAAAACTGCGTCAATCAGCCCCTTTTCCGCGTAAATAATCGGAAAGTCGGCATCAGGAGCAAATCCGGCTGAAGGCATTTCTTCGTGTTTAAAATAATGCTCCACACACCGCCAATCGCTTTCTTCATCTGTTCCAATGATCAGCCTGATCCGCTTTGACAACGGAAGATTCAGCTCTTTCACGATTTTCAGGGCGTGAAAAGCGGCCATTGTCGGCCCCTTATCATCGAGCGCGCCCCTCGCATAAATGCGGCCGTCTCTGATGTCGGCGGCAAACGGATCGCTTGTCCATCCGTCTCCGGGCGGGACGACGTCAATATGGCAGAGGATGCCGATGATCTCTTCGCCTTCTCCCCATTCGATATGGCCCGCATAGCCATCGAGGTTTTTCACCGTAAAGCCGTTTGTCTCCCCTTTTTCAAGCAAAGCCGTCAGACATTTGTGAATCCCTTCTCCAAACGGCTTGCCAGGCCCGGCGGTCTTTTCATCTAGAACGCTGTTTATTTTTAAGAAATCCTGTATATCCTGAACAATGCCGTCCTTTCTCTTTTCTACTTCCAGTTCCCAGTTCATCGTTTCATCCTTTCCTTTTATCAGATTCGCGAAAACGACTTGCAAAAATGCCTGTTAACGAATATTATAGATATTGTTTCGTTATAATGTTCGTTATTGGAGGAATTATGTTTAACATAAAAGAAAACAAAACAACAGTTAAAAAAGAAATTCTTGCAGGAATCACAACCTTCTTTACGATGGTTTACATTGTTGTCGTCAATCCGAGCATTCTTTCTGGCACCGGCATTCCCTTTGACCAGGTGTTTACCGCTACGATCATCGCCGCTGTCGTCGGAACGCTCTGGATGGCGCTTGCGGCCAACTTCCCGATCGCGATTGCACCGGGAATGGGGCTTAATGCGTATTTTGCAGTTTCCGTCGTCGGTTCATCAAACGGTGAAATTTCGTATCAAACGGCATTCAGCGCCGTATTCGCGGCAGGGATTCTCTTTATTATCTTATCCTTAACACCGCTCAGAAAACAACTGATCGAAGCGATTCCCGCCAATTTAAAACACGGGATTACCGCAGGGATCGGATTGTTTATCGCATTTGTGGGACTAAGAGGAGCCGGAATCATTACGGCCAATGAAGCCAATTTGATCGGCCTCGGCAACCTGCGCTCGCCGGAAGTCGTACTGACCTTGATCGGGCTTACCTTTTCCGTCGTTCTGATGATCATGAATGTAAACGGCGCTCTGTTTTTCGGGATGCTTTTCACCGGCCTGATCGCCTTTTTCACCGGTCAGCTCCATTTTGACCAAGGCGTTTTATCCATGCCTCATCTGCCTGAAAAGCTGATCATCGCGAATCCTTTGACGGCCTTTTCTGACGTCATCCATTACGGGCTCTATTCGGTCGTCTTCTCTTTTCTGCTCGTCACGATTTTCGATACGACAGGCACGATGATCGGCGTCGCCGAACAGGCGGGACTCATGAAAAACAACAAGCTTCCGAACGCGAGAAAGGCGCTTCTCGCCGATTCGACGGCCACGACGATCGGCGCCATGTTCGGGACAAGCCCGACAACCGCCTATATTGAGTCATCGGCCGGGGTAGCAGCCGGAGGAAGAACCGGGCTGTCGTCTCTGACAGTCGCCGTTCTCTTTGGCGCAGCTCTGTTTTTCGGTCCTCTTGTCGGCGCTGTTTCCGGCATTTCGGCGATAACGTCTCCAGCCTTGATCATTGTGGGAAGCATGATGATCGGAGCCGTCGCCGACATCCGCTGGAAAGAGCTCGACGAGGCGTTCCCGGCTTTTCTCGTCATCCTTGCCATGCCTTTAACATCAAGCATCGCAACAGGGATTTCGCTCGGATTTATTTCATATCCGATCGTGAAAGCCGCGAAAGGAAAATGGCGGGAGATTCATCCGCTCGTCCTGATCTTCGCGATCCTGTTTTTCATCCACCTGTTCTTTTTGCAGGGCCATTAATATAGAAAAAGAGGCTTAGGCGGCAGCCAGCCTCTTGATTTCAAGCGTTTTCGCTTTCGATTTTCATTTTTTCATAATTTTGGTTCCGGCTTTTTTCTGGATATTTCTTTGACACATCGTGTATAATATTTATTGATTATTTTTACGAGTTGTTTGTTAATCGTCCATGCTGCATTTTGGAGTCGTAAGTTGTGGTAGTCAAGTCCATTCGATCATATGATAGGGAGTGGTTGTTTGAAACCTTCAACAAACCGAATGCTAACCAGGATTAAGTCAGTCTACATGTTCATTCAAGAAAAGGGACTCGTTACAACCCAGGAACTGGTTGATGAATTTGGCACTACACCGAGAACAATCCAGCGTGATCTGAATGTGTTGGCATACAACGATTTGGTTCGCAGCCCGAGCAGAGGCAAATGGGAAACAACAAGAAAAAAAGTGAGAATATCTTCATAGAAATGTTCCAGACACAATTGATATAAATAAGACTCACTTTGCTTTGTGAGTTTTTGAAACTGCTTCTAACAAGACACTCAGAGTTTTGAGTGTCTTTTATTTTTTCAGAGCCGCAAGCTCCGATTCCGTCAGCTCTCTGTACTCTCCCGGCAAAAGGTCTGAGTCGAGCGCCACATCTCCCATCTTCAGCCGTTTTAAGTAAGTCACTTCATTGCCGACGGCTTTCAGCATCCGTTTCACCTGATGGAATTTCCCTTCCGTGATCGTCAACAGCAGCTTATGTCTGCCGTTTTCATTTTCCAGAATCACCGCTTTCGCCGGCTTTGTGACATACCCGTCCCCGATATCGACCCCGCTTTCGAGTCTGGCGGCGCAAGCCTCTGTGACCGGCTTCTCGGCATGCACCTCATACGTTTTAGGGACATGCTTTTTCGGCGACAAAAGCTGGTGCGCAAGCCCGCCGTCGTTTGTCAGAAGAAGCAGGCCCTCGGTATCTTTGTCAAGCCTTCCGACCGGAAACGGCGCAAAGTGCAAAAACTCCGGTTCGAGCAAATCGATAACCGTCTCTTCTCGGCTGTCCTCTGTTGCCGACACCACACCCTGCGGCTTGTTCATCATCAAATAAATGAACTCCCGATAATGGACGGGCTCGCCGTATACGGTTACTTCGTCATGATTCGGATCAACCTGTTCTTTCGCATCCTTGACGATTCTGTCTTTTACGCGAACCGCTCCGTTCTTCAGCATTTTTTTCACGTCTTTTCTCGATCCATAGCCGCTGTTCGCGAGAAGCTTATCCAATCTCATAAGGTGATTCCTCCTTAATATAAATAAAAGGCTTTGTTCATTATGCTGTTATGACTTCAAAAAAACAACCGGACATTTCAATCTGGCTGTTTGATAAATTGCGTCCCTGCTCCGCGGCTGTCCGCTCCGTTCCCGCCAGACTATTCGGAAGTAAGCTTGTCCAACATGTGCTTCTAAAGTCATTTCCTTAGTCTGTTTTTGTTCAACCAACTCCGGTAACTTAATGTTCCAATGTCCTTCATGATGTTTCCTTGCTCCTTTGCCGTTCGTTTTTTGCGAATAATTGCGGACATGTACCTAAACGTGATCGGAATGGTTATTGTGTGCATGCTATATATCCCTTATTGTCCATCACGATTTTGTACCCTCTTTTCAAAACAAAGGAACAACCTTCTCAAAGATTAACGTAAAATAAAAGAAAAGCCTGCTTACGAGGCCTTTCTTTTGAAAAAGCGGCTTAACCGCTGACCGAATATTTTTTCTAACAGTTTTAGACGGTGAGCCAAATACAGATAGACGATACCGCCGATTGCCGATGTAATGGCGATGATAACAGCTGAGCGGATCTGTCCGCCCTCATATGAAATAAATAAACCGAGGACCGCTTTGGCGATCAATACGATGACTCCCATTACAGCGGTCAGGATCGCCATCAGCAAAAACCTTTTAAACAGCTTTTTATAAGAGTAGCCCGCATGTCGTCTGATCATGATGAAACCATACAATAAAGATGCCGTATACCCGAGAGCTGTCGCCAAAATCGATCCTTCTCCCTGAAAGAGCTTGATCAAAGGTACGTTCAGCACGACTTTGATGATGACCCCAATCAGCAGGCTGACAACAGCGAATTTTTGCTTGTTAATCCCCTGCAAAATAGCGGCGTTAACCGTAAATAAAGAAAATAAAAGCGCCACCGGCGAATACCAGAATAAGATGTCTTGTCCTACATCGGGAAGCAGGCTTTCCGATCCGTAGAAAAACGTGTAGAACGGTCCCGCGAGAAGCGACATTCCGACGGAAGCCGGGAGCACGATAAACAAAATAATCTGCATCGCCTGGTCAATCTGCTTGTTTAAAGCCGGAAAATCACGGTTGGTGAAGTTTTCCGTAATAACCGGAATCAATGTCAGTCCGAACGCCGTCGCAAGAGAAACCGGAATCATCACAAGCTTAGGAACGTAAAGCGTGACGATCGCCAGCAGATCCTGGCTGAGGCTTTGATACCCCGCTTCAATCATCGCTTTATTAAACGTATTTGTATCAATGTACTGATAAAGCGGGATCGCCAGCCCGACAAAAACATACGGAGCGGCATAACTGAACAGTTCCTTAAACATCTGCCTGTACGTAATATTTGACGGCGGAACGAGGTTCGGCTTCATCGATATAAGGTGCCCTTTTCTTTTCTGCCAGGAAAAATAAAGGGTGAAAAGCCCCGCAAACGCACCGATCAATGCAGCGAACGTTGCATAGCCGATGGCTACCACAAGTCCGCCGTTTAACACTTTCATGACCAAATACGTCGCAGTGAGGAGAAAAACGATTCTGGCAAGCTGTTCAACAACCTGTGAAACGGCTGTCGGCCCCATCATCTGGTGGCCTTGGAAAAATCCCCTCACAAGAGCCAATACCGGCACGACCAATAAAGCCAGGCTGACCATGCGAATGACATAAACGACGTGTTCGATCGTCAGACCGTTATTTTCCGTCCCGCCGAGCGCCGTTTCCGCAAAAAACGGAGCGGTTACATAAAGAAGGGAAAAAGCGATGATTCCCGTGACGAGCATCATCGACATTCCGGCGCGCAGCATCCTTCTCGTTGTATCATAATCACCGATCGAATTATATTTTGAAACAAACTTGGACACGGCCGCCGGAAAGCCCATCGTGGCAATGCTTAAAAAAATCGTATATTGATTATAACCGTACTGGAACAGGGCACCTCCGGTGGCACCGACCATGGCTCCAAACGGAATTAAATAAATCATTCCGAGGATCCTTGAAATATAGGTACCAAGCGTTAATATAAACGTGCCTCTTAACAGTTTGCTTGACATGTTCCCAATCACCATTTTTCTAAAATAGATTCAACTTTTCTATTTTAACACACAGGTGCTTCACCTAGGTAATAATAACTGGGCTAAATTTTAACAGATCTTTTTTTAAAGGGGCGATTGTTTCGTTATAATAATAGGATGGAGCGCGGATTCACTTCGCGCAGCCTTACACTGCAGGAAAGTTGAGGAAATGTTATGAAGCATTATGATGTAATCGTCATCGGCGGAGGGCCTTCCGGGCTGATGGCCGCCATCGCGGCCGGTGAGCGGGGCCTGAACGTGCTGCTCATTGATAAAGGCAACAAGCTCGGCCGCAAGCTCGCCATCTCGGGAGGAGGCCGCTGCAATGTCACAAACCGCCTTCCGATTGATGAAATCATCAAGCATATCCCCGGAAACGGGCGCTTTTTATACAGCGCTTTTTCCGAGTTTAACAATGAAGACATCATCGCGTTTTTTGAACGTCTCGGCGTGAAGCTGAAAGAAGAAGACCACGGGCGGATGTTTCCCGTTTCCGATAAAGCGCAAAGCGTTGTGGACGCCCTGTTGAAAAGACTTGAACAGCTGCATGTCAACATTCGTACGAACGAAAAGGTGGCATCTGTGTTATACGACGATCAGAAGGCATGCGGCATTGTAACGAATAACGGTGAAAAGATTCTGACCGGGGCGGTCGTCGTGGCGGTCGGCGGCAAAAGCGTCCCGCATACCGGTTCAACGGGAGACGGCTATGAATGGGCCGAGAATGCCGGGCATACGATTACCGAGCTTTTCCCGACTGAGGTTCCCGTCACTTCAGACGAGCCGTTCATTAAACAAAAAACATTGCAGGGCCTGTCATTGAGAAATGTCGCGCTAAGCGTGTTAAACAAAAAAGGCAAACCCGTCATCACCCATCAGATGGATATGATTTTCACGCATTTCGGCCTTTCCGGCCCGGCCGTCCTCAGGTGCAGCCAATTTGTCGTAAAAGAGCTGAAAAAACAGGAGCATGTAAGGATGAAAATCGATTTGTTCCCAGACATCCACGAAGAACAGCTGTTTCAGCGAATGCAGAAAGAGCTGAAAGAGTCGCCGAAAAAATCGGTTAAAAATGTGCTCAAATCCTGGATGCAGGAACGGTATCTTCTGTTTCTGTTCGAACGAAGCGGGATCGATCCTTCCGAAACCTTTTTCACCCTTTCCAAAGACCGTTTCAGGGCGTTCGTAAAAGACTGCAAGGAGTTTTCCGTCAAGGTGAACGGCACGCTTTCGCTTGAAAAAGCCTTTGTGACCGGAGGCGGTGTTTCGATAAAAGAAATCGATCCGAAAAAAATGGCGTCCAAAAAAAAGGACGGATTATATTTTTGCGGGGAAATCCTTGATATCCACGGGTACACCGGCGGGTACAACATTACATCAGCCCTCGTCACCGGACGGCTTGCCGGCTTAAACGCAGCGGAGTTTTCTGCGTCGCTCCCCAAAAAATAAAAACAAGGCATGTTCAATGATATCAACCTTAATCATAGCTTTGGACAAGTTTAACGAAAAGCTGTGTTCATTTTAATGTTGATATTTGTATAAAATGAAGGGAACCCTCAATATTTAAGGGGTTCCCTTTTCTTTATTATAACGTAACTCAATATTTGAAACAGACAAACGATTCATAACGCATTGTTTTAAATGGTTATATTGTTTTTCATCGGTATCTGAATATGCTTCGCTTCTATTAGAGGAAATGTCCATATACAGAATGTCTTCTTTAAATTGAGAAACCGTAAAATCATATCTTTTACCATTGATAAAATTATAAAAATGCCATCCATCAGGCAGTTTTGTTTTCCTTATTTCTCCACCTAATATATCATTTACTACTAGAGCGGTTACGCCGCATTGTCCATTTGCAGGGTTATCCTTGCTCCATTTTGAGCTTGAGTCTAAAGACCAGGATTTAGACAATGCTTTCATTATTTGTTCGATTTGTAAGAGGTAATGATCATCCATAAAAAATCCTCCTTTTCACAGATTAACTTATTTCAATTTTAATTAAGTATACCTGCATTGTTGGTTGAACAAGGACTACATATTGAATTTTGACAAACGTAAACTTATTATAAGCATCGGTCATTTCAAATACAAAAGAAGATTCCTTTATATTGTGTTTTTGTCACTACGACTATCTACAAATAAGGACCAAGCAAGGTAATTAAGGCATAATGAGACGTACGAACAACGGCAGCCGGCACCTCGCCGGCTGTTTTTTTGTTTTTCCGCCCGAAGCAGATGTGTCTCGATTGTTCATGATTAACATTCTGCCTCCTTACGATGATCATTTCTCACAAAAAAACGTTGACTCTCCACGCAAATATGTTTATTATAAACATATAAGTTGTTCATATCTAACAAAAGGTGAGGAAAATGCAACCGAATGAACGCAGAAATGTAATTCTGGAACAATTGAATAAGCACCAAAAAATCGATATTGAAGCATTGGCGGCGGAGCTGGATGTTTCCGCCATGACAATCCGGCGCGATTTGGCGTATCTGGAGGAGAAGGAACAGATCATCCGCACGCATGGCGGCGCTGTTCTCAATAAGCCGCTTGTCATGGAATCTTCCTTTCTGACAAAGGAAGGAAAACGTGCAGCAGAGAAGAAGCGCATCGCCCAAAAAGCGGCAGAGCTCGTGAAAGAAAATTACACCATCCTGCTTGACTCTGGAACGACTACACTCGAGATCGCCAAGCTGCTGAAGCACAAAAGCAAATTGACGGTCGTGACAAATGACATCAAGATTGCAGCAGAGCTGATGGACAGCGAAGTCAAGCTGATTCTCACAGGCGGGGAGGTGCAGAATAATATTGGCGCACTTTTCGGTCCGCTGACGGAACAGACGTTACGCAATGTGCACGTTGACTTGTGCTTCCTCGGAGCGCACGCCGTCGACCTGCATGCCGGGGTCACAGTACCGACATTCGAAAAGGCATCAATTAAGAAGCTCATGATCGAATCCGCCCGGGCAACCTGGCTCGTCGCTGATGCCAGCAAGCTTGATCAAAAAGCACTTGTTAAGGTGTGCGGCTTAAAGGATTTATCCGGCATCATTTCAGATTCCGGCATCGTCGATTACCATCCTCATGAGTTGCGGGAGCTTTTAGATGTCATAGCAGCGGAGGAGGAACCCGAATGAAAATAGGCGTTATCGCAGATGATCTCACCGGAGGCAATGGCACCGGCGTCAAGCTGACAAAGCTTGGCTACACCGTGGCGACGATGGTCTTTTACGAAAATTTGCCGTCATCTGAAGAGATCAATGGTGTGATCATCGATACCGACAGCCGGTATGCCAAAGAGGAAGTCGCACATCGCCGGGTGAAGACGGCGGCAGCGAACCTGAAAAAGTGGAAAACGGATATCGTCTGCAAACGCATCGACAGCACGGTGCGCGGCAACATCGTAGTAGAGCTGGGTACCCTTCTTCATGAATTGGGCGAAGAGTCCATCGCGGTCGTCGTTCCGGCATATCCAGACTCAGGCCGTATCGTGTCAGGCGGCTATCTGCTGATCCACGGCGTACCCGTCCAGCTGTCTGATGTCGGAAAGGATCCGGTCAAGCCTGTTACAGAATCGCATATCCCGAAGCTTGTACAAAAGCAAAGCGATTATCAGGTTGCAGGCATCGGTTTGGAGACCATCCTCGCCGGCAAAGAAGCGATCGAAGCGGACATGCTGAAGAAAATCCAAAAAGGCGCCCGAATCCTCGTTCCTGATGCCATCACGAATGAGAACATTGAATCAATCGCATGTGCTATGGCGGAGCTGGATATGTATCAGATGGTCCCCGCCGATCCCGGGCCGCTGACTTCCGCGTACGCCCGAGCGTTCAGCAGAAAGCAGATGAAGGACAAAAAAATTATCATCACCGTCGGCAGCGTCACATCCAACAGCTCCAAACAGCTGCAATATTTGATCGATAGGACGAATCTCCGCCCTGTCTATGTGGATGCCAAAAAGCTTGCGACAATGGGCGGAACGTGGGATCAAGAAATAGACCGTGTCATCAAAAGAGCGGCAGAAGAGATGGAAAAGCAGGACATTCTTCTGATCACGACCGATTCGCGAAGATCAGAAATCCTGGATTTGAAAACGCTCGCTGAGAAGGAGCATGTAAGCCAGGATGCATTGGCAAAGCGCATCGCCGACGGCCTGGGCAAGATGACAAGGCTCGTGATCCAAAACAGCCGGTTTGACATTGGCGGCTGTTTTACAAGCGGCGGAGATGTAACCGCTTCCCTCTGCTCGATCTCAAGAGCGGAAGGCATCCAATTGATCGACGAAATCCTGCCGCTAGTCGCCTACGGAAAATTCATCGGAGGCTACCTGGATGGTATTCCGATTGTTACAAAAGGCGGTACGGCAGGCGATACGAAAGCAATTTACACAAGCGTGAAATATCTTGAAGCAACATTTTAAGGAGGAATCTATCATGGCAGAACGAGCAATTATTGCAATTCCGATGGGAGATCCGGCAGGAATCGGCCCGGAAATCACGATGAAATCTTTAACGAAGAAGGAAATCTACGATGTATGCAAACCGCTTGTGATCGGTGATACAGCAGTCATCAAAAAAGCGATCGGGATCGTGGAAGCGGATCTGCAAGTGAACGAAGTTGCAGCACCTGCAGAAGGAAAATATGAATTCGGTACAGTCGATGTGATCAATCTGGCGAATATCGACATCGATAAGCTTGAATACGGACAGGTTTCCGCCCAAGGCGGCCGGGGCGCATTCGAATACATTAAAAAATCCGTGGAGCTTGCCATGGCCGGAGAAGTTAAAGCACTGGCGACGACACCAATTAACAAGGAATCGTTGAAAGCGGCTAAAGTGCCGTATATCGGGCATACCGAAATGCTGGAGGATCTGGCCGGTTCAGAAGATCCGCTTACGATGTTCGAGGTGAACGGCATGCGCATCTTCTTCCTCACCCGCCACCTGTCATTAAAAGATGCCATTGATCAAATGACAAAAGAAAGAGTACATGATTACTTGATTCGTTGTAATCGAGCATTGCAGCGACTTGGAGTTAAAAAAGGCAAATTCGCGGTGGCAGGCTTGAATCCGCATAGCGGGGAAGGCGGCTTGTTCGGCCGGGAGGAAATCGAGCAAATCAAGCCGGGCATTGAGCTCGCGGTGAAAGATGGTATAGACGCGGTCGGTCCGGTGCCGGCGGACTCGGTCTTCTACCAGGCACTGAACGGCAAATACGATGCGGTTCTATCGTTATACCATGACCAGGGACATATCGCTGCAAAAATGACAGACTTTCACCGGACGATTTCCATCACGAACGGTCTGCCGTTCTTGCGTACCTCCGTCGACCACGGTACTGCATTCGATATTGCAGGCAAAAACATCGCAGAAAGCACCAGCATGGAAGAATGCATCAAGGTTGCAGCACAGTACGCACCGAACTTCTCGCCAAACAGCCTGTAAACATTGCATACCGCCGGAAAGGAAGGATCCCGCATCCTTCCTTTCTAAAACCCTTATTTGTAACCGCTTACAAAAATAGACTTTAGGGGGATAAACAAATGCCATTACTCATCATCGCTTTAGGTGTACTCTTGTTGCTCATCTTGATCATGAGGTTCAAGCTCAATACATTCGTTTCCTTGATCATCGTCTCCTTTATCGTGGCGCTGCTTTTGGGCATACCGATGTCAGACGTTGTGGGCTCCATTGAAAGCGGTTTAGGCGGAACGCTGGGCCATATCGGGCTTATCTTCGGAATGGGCGCCATGCTGGGCCGTCTCATTGCCGACGCCGGCGGGGCAAACCGCATCGCTACCACGCTGATTGACCGCTTCGGCGAAAAGCGCATCCAATGGGCCGTTTTATTCGCCTCTTTCATCGTCGGGATTGCGCTGTTTCTCGAAGTAACCATCGTCCTGCTGATTCCGATCATCTTCTCGATTGCAAAGGAGCTCAGGGTCTCCATCGTACACCTTGGGCTGCCGATGGTCTCTGCCGCACTCGCAACGCATGCCTTCCTTCCGCCCCACCCGGGTCCGACAGCAGTTGCTGCCGAGTACGGAGCGAATATAGGGCTTGTCCTTATTTATGGTATCATTGTTGCGATTCCGACAGTGATCCTGTCGGGAATCTTGTATCCCAAGCTTGCGAAACGCATCGTCCCTTCTGCCTGGACGCGGGAAGGCAGTGAATCCTTCGGGATTGCGAAAACATTCAAGGAAGAAGAAATGCCCGGATTCGCGGTCAGCGTCTTCACTGCCCTATTCCCTGTTATTCTGATGGCACTCGGTGCTGCTGTCGACATCCTGCAGGCAGAACTGAAATTCTCAGACAGTCTGTTTATTGACATGATCCGCTTTGTAGGCAATTCATCGACCGCGATGGTCATCTCGCTGCTAGTAGCGGTTTACACAATGGGAATCAGAAGAAAGGTGCCGATTCAAAAGCTGATGGATTCCTGCGGTTCTGCCATCAATGCCCTCGGGATGCTGCTTTTGATCATCGGCGGCGGCGGTGCCTTAAAGCAGGTTCTCATCGACGGCGGTGTAGGAGATTATGTAGCATCCATTTTTTCCGGCACATCGATGTCACCGGTATTCTTCGCCTGGATGGTGGCGGCCATCCTGCGCATCTGCCTTGGCTCCGGAACGGTTGCAACTCTGACGACAGCCGGCCTCGTCATCCCGTCGCTTGCCTCTATGCCTGATGTGAATCTCGAGCTTGTCGCACTGGCGACAGGAGCAGGAAGCGCTATCGCTTCCCATGTCAATGACGCAGGCTTCTGGATGGTAAAGGAATCACTCGGTATGACGTTGAAGGAAGCCTTCGGAACGTATACGGTGCTTTCCACCATCACTGCGGTATCAGGTCTTGCGTTTACGATGATTTTGGATGTTTTTGTCTGAACGAAGTCTTGCTCTTCTCCGGCTTATTTTCTATACAAAATCAACGCTGAAAAACAGTAAAGCTGTTCGCCCTGGGGATCGCATGCAGCGGATACGTTATATTTTATATCGATCAGCTGGTCTTCTGACAGTTTTTTTAAAAACTCGTTGATTTCGTGCTGCAAATCTTTTTCGTGTTCTTCATCAAATACGGCAACCTTCAGCATACGCTCTCTCCTTTCTATTTGAAAGGTATTCGCGAAGTACAGAAGTTATGAATGAAAAAGAATCTCCCCGGACCGATGCCGGGGAGATTTGATCGTTTTATCGGCTGCTTTCGCGCTCAGTGTGATGTTTGATCGCGTTGATATGCCAGTATGGCGCATTCGCTCATGTTCTCTGCATGGGCCGTTAACCATCTGTTTCATACTGCCTGACCTCATCCGAATTTGCTTCTCTTAATAGAATCCGAGCAGCTTCCACCAGATCATGCCTGTCCCAAACCAGATGATCATATGCAAAATAGAAACGAAAAAGCCGATGGACCACCATTTGCCCTGTGTGACATAGCCGGAACCGAACAATACCGGCGCAGGACCTGCTCCATAATGCGTCGTTGAGCCGAATAAATTGCCGAAAAAGCCAAGAAGAAGTGCGGCTAACATGGCCGGTGCCCCTGCATGGATCGCTACGGCCAAAAATGCCGGATACATGGCGCTGACATGCGCTGTTGAACTGGCAAAGAAATAGTGGACATAGTAATAACCGACGCCCAACACGATCAATGCCGTGATCCAGGACATCCCGCCGACAGACTGGCTGATCTTATTTGAAACCCAAGGAATCAGCCCCAATTCATTGAGCTGCGTCGCCATCATCACGAGCGCGGCAAACCAAATCAGCGTGTCCCATGCCGCCTTTTCATTTTTAATATCATCCCAGCTTAAAACGCTTGTGACGAGCAATAAAGATAGGCCGATCAGCGCGGTTGCGGTGGCATCGATTCCGACCTTCTCGCCGAAAATCCACAATAGTAAAATCACGATAAATACGAAAATCATGTATTTTTCTGAGCGTTTGACAGGACCGAGTTCCTTTAATTTATCAATGGCCACCTGTCTGGCTCCGGGCGTTTCTTTGATTTCAGGACCATAAACCTTGTAGATAAACAGCGGAATGACGATCAGGCTGATCAAACCCGGGACTAAAGCAGCCAACAGCCAGCCTCCCCATGTGATATCGACTTCAGCCGCTTTTGCGAAGGATACGGCAAGAGGGTTTGCAGCCATTGCCGTCATAAACATCGCTGACGTGATCATGTTTCCCTGAAAGGATGTCAGCGTTAAAAATGCCCCTGCCTTTCGTTCCGTCCCGTCGCCCGGACGCGAACCGTAAGCTTCGGCCAAAGAACGGACGATCGGAAACACGATTCCGCCGGCCCGGGCCGTGTTGCTCGGCGTTGCAGGGGCCAAAATCAAATCGCATAAAATCAGCGAATACGAAAGGCCGAGCGTTTTCTTTCCGAACAGTCTAACAAATAAATAGGCAATCCGCGTTCCCAGACCTGTTTTAATAAATCCGCGGGAGATAAAGAATGCAGCGACGATCAGCCAAATCGTCGTATTGCTGAACCCGGCGAGCGCCTCCTGTGTCTTTAATGTCCCGGTGACGATCAAAAGCATCATGCTGATGATCGACAGCGATCCCATCGGGAGCGGTTTGCTGATAAAGCCTACGATTGTCGCGACGAATATCGCTAATAAATGCCATGCCCTCGGCTCGATCCCCGCCGGAGGTCCGATCAGCCAAATGCCGACACCGATCATCACCGTCAATAGCAATGGGGGCCATCTGATCTCTGATGGTGCTTGTGAAGTATGTGCTTGCTCAATCATTGCCATTTTTTTTATCACTCCGTATTACGATGTTTGCTTGATATTTTACTTAATCCGTCAGAAATACCCCGATTAATTCTCGAAACACCCCTCCCTATCAAAATCACCGATCATTTTTACAATCCTTTCAAAAGCTACTTTACAATAAATTTTTTTATAAAAACATATCAAAATATGTAAAATCAGACCCATTTTCACCTTGTTTTTTGACTAATTTCTATCAATTGTTTGAATAAAAAAAGAAAAACTCCTTATCTTTGCGATAAGAAGTTTTTCCCTTTATGTTGTTTTCGGCTTCGTGTCACCCGTCCATTCGAGCATGCCGCCGACCATATTTGTAACGTCAAATCCTTTATCCATGAGATAAAGACAAACGTTTTCGCTGCGCTTTCCGGACCGGCAGACAAAGATATACGGCACGTCTTTTTGAAAGAAATCGATCTTATCGGGAATGTCGCCCATCTTCATATGGACGGCTTCCGGTATCATGCCTTCCGCTACCTCTTCATCCTCTCTGACGTCGACGATGTATAGCGTTTCGCCTTCTGAAAGCTTTTCTTTTAATTCGTCCGGTGTGATCTCTTTTACTGTCATACTTCCAGCTCCCTTGATTGTAGAGTGTGATTATTATAGCAAAAGGCAGTGAGCGAATGCTATTTAAGACGTCGCCTGCTGTGTCCCTTTATCAGGAAACACCGACTTTCCCGATATGTAAAACGTCTCGTTTTGCGGGGAAGCCCACGCCAAGGATCCGCACGCAATCAGGCAGGCAAGCATGACAGCTGAAGAACAAACGGCTTTTTTCATATGAGTTCCTCCTTCATCTTGCATATTTGATGTTTGGCATTGCTCGATTGTTCGAGATAATAAGCGCTTTTTTCTTTATCGCCAAGCCTCATGTAGTAATCGGCAATGTCATTCGTCAATTCGGCGACATGCGTCCAAAGCTTTTTATTTGTCAAATATTCAAGCGCAAAATCGATGTCAAGCGGGTGTCCTCCGTCGTATAAAGCAAAGATGAGCCTGAACTTCGCCGTGTACTCTTCCTCTCCGTATTCCGCCGCCCTTGAAAAACCCTCCTTGCAAAGCTGCCTCGCTTCTTCTCCATAGCCTTGCTTATACAGGTTGCGGGCCAGTTCGAAAAAGGTGTTGATCCCAAAAATCGATTGCTCATGAACCTTGATGGCGAGCGCCTTTCTGAAATGTTGCTCTGCTAAAAGCGGCATGTTTCGATTGGCGTAATTCACCCCCATGTTATGAAAAATGAGCCCGACCACCCTGTGATGATGGCAAGAAGCGGCCTTTTCCAACGCCCGTCTGTAATGTTCTTCCGCTTCCTTGATACGGAACAGGTCAAACTGGATGGAGCCGAGAATCATGTAACACCCGATGGCTTTGTCTATGTATTCATCCCCTCTGCCGAAAACGGAAAGGGCTTTCTCGGCATGATTCATGGAACGGAAATGATCGTCTCCCTGATAGTATGCGATCGCGATTTTGTAATGGAATTCTCCTTTTTCTATTTCATCGGTCACCTTAGATAATTTGCTTTCCGCTTTTTTATAAAAGCTGATCGCCTCAAGATAATTTTTTTCATAGAATTCGTACATGCCGGAAAAAAAGAAAAAGTAATATTGAATGAGGTCATCCGCGTACTTGACTGCTTCCTTTTGCTTTTGAATCTCCCTGAACGCCTTAGCGGATTCTGCGAATTGCTCTGTCATCAGCTTGTGGCGGTAATCCAAGAGGTGAAAATAAAGCAACAAGTCTCCGCGTGTTTCCATGTTTGCAAGCAGATTCTCAATCTCGTATTTTAACGAAATCGCTTGCAGTGCTTCGTGGCGTTTAATCATGGTATACCATTGGTTCATGAGCCCGGCCGCCTTTTCGTATGCCGTTTTCGTTTCCACTCACTTTTCATCCTTTCTTATGCTCAAAAACATTATATGGATTTATTTCCTTTTTCTTCATGATTCTATTTTACAAAAAACGATTGTTATAGGCAATTATTTTATCATTATCAAATTTGCGGTATTCAACAAGCGGTCAGCTCCAGGCTTCAAGCTGATTCTCGAGGCTTTCTGCTGTTACAAGGCTTTTCTGGAATTGACTTGGGCAGGAGAGGTTGTATCGTTTGATTTTTCGGTTGATCGAGCCGATCTTTTCTTCCCGGTTCCCGGATTTAATCGCGTTTTCGATTTCTTGTTTGATTTCTTTTTGAAGCCTGAGCCACTCTGGAAGGTAGCGGGCGTTTTTCAGAGTGCTGGAAAGGGCGTCCCCTTGGAGAGCCTCTTTTTTCAACGGCTTTCCGAATCCCGGAAGCGACTGTATCCCATCTTTTCCAAGGCTGTCTTTCACGACATGATCGATCCAATGCAGATACCTTTCATCGTTTTCTTTGTTCAAAGACGATCGGCTCCTTTCATTACCAGGGATTCCGCAGAGTCCGGCTCTGCTGCTCCCGCTTTCCTCAATACTTGATAGGCAAGCCACATGACTGTATAGCTTAACAGACTGACGCTGAAAAAAGGAACGATTCCCGGCAGATAGCTAAACGCGACGTAAAGCGCGGCGCATATGGCCATCATCGTTAATGTATACTGCAAATACGAAACCCCGAGGATGAGCGAAAATTTGAGATACATCCGCTTTTTCCAGTCGAAATGGGCAAGGAGCGGAAACAGATAAAACAGCATAATGAAAAACAAAAAGCCGAACGTCATGATGACAAAACGAAGGATGTGCAGGAAGGCATTTTCCGGATAAATGAAGGCCAGATCAACATAAATAATCGTTCCCGCCGCCGCCAAAATGAGGCCGATCGCGTTGGAGCGGAAAAATTCCCCGCGGTACGCCCGCCAAAACGTTTTGAAAACCGGAATGTCCGTATGGCCCATAATCCACTTTCTCATTACGGAAAATAAAGCGGTGGTCGCCGGCATAAATCCAAATAGGCCAAAGCCGAGAAGCGTAAACATAAACCACAGCACATTCGTATAGGCAAATCTCACCACCCATTCGCAAAAGTTCATTACTCTCCCCATGGAGTTATTTTGTTCCACTCACACGGCCCCCTTTCAGGTGTGTTGCCGGGAATGAAGAAGCTCTTCGATCCCTATCGGCCTGTTCTCCTTGACCGAACGCCACATTCCTTCCCCGGCTGCGATCGAATAGGCCCCTGCTTCACTTCCGGCCAGAATGTCATACTCCCTGAAAGGATCTTTGCCCGTAAAGAGCTCCCTGAGCAGCAGGGGGTCCCCTCCGCCGTGTCCGCCCGGCTGACGGACGACACGGATCGTTTCCTTTGACTCAAACAGCGGAAAATACTCGATCGTCTGCTCGGGTACCTCAAAAGGAATTCTTCCGGGTGCATGATATTCCGTCGTTTCCAGCCTTCCTTTCGTACCGTTTATCGCGAGGCGGTAGCCTTCATACGGAGCGGAAAAATGGACGGAGTAGTTTAATAGAGCGCCGCCGTCATATTTCAAAACGGCCGCATAGGTGTCTTCAATATCGATTACCTCGTCGAAAATGCAGGCGTCAGGCCTGTAATTGGTGTACAGCAGATGCTGATGTTCGTCTGACCGGATATGGTCGTCTTCCGCATCGCCCGCTTCCCACCTCATAAAATAGCGGCATGCCTGTTTGACATGGCACGTACCGCAATAGCGGTTTTCGCCTTTTTCAGGGTTCATTTCACCGTCGGGCCCGTAATAATACAATCCGCCGTAGGCAAAGACTTCCTCGGGCTTTTGATCAAGCCACCAATTGACAAGGTCAAAATGGTGAGTCGACTTATGGACACTGAGCCCGCCGGAATACTTTCTCATCCTGTTCCAGCGCTTAAAATAGCTTGCTCCGTGATACGTATCGATGTACCAGTTCAAATCGACGGACGTGATTCTGCCGAGCTTTCCTTCGAGGATCATCTCTTTAATTTTGCGGTGGTACGGATTGTATCGGTAATTAAAAGTGACCGTCACCGTTCCTTCGCTTTCAGCTTCGGCGGCTATTACGGCTGCAGCGTCTTTTACCGTTGTCACCATCGGCTTTTCCGTTACGACGTCTTTGTTAGATTGCAAAGCGCCCAAAATGTAGCGGACATGCGTGTCATCGCGGCTCGCCACGATCACGGTGTCGGGATCAATCTTTTCGATCATGTCGCTGAATGCTTCCGCCCTGAAAAACGGAACCGAACGGAGCTCGGGAAAGCGCTCTTTGCAGACGGCTTCCCTGAGCGGATCGTCGTCCAGAAGTGCCGCGATCCGGTGCCCGCGGCTGTATTCCTTTACAAGCGGCTCGATAAACATGTTGATTGCGCGGCCGCTCAGACCGCATATCACATACTTTTTCATCGGCAATTGACACCTCTGTTCATTGACCTAGAAGCCCCTCGATCAGTTCAAGCGCTTCATCGGTTTTCTTCGCATAAATCGGGATAAAGGCAGCCATATCCGTATTCAGCTGAAACGAATAGCCGTTCAGCTGCTTTTCTCCTTTTTTGATGACGGCTGCATAGACCTTTTGTCCGCCTGCTGTATACGGCCCCTCTCCCTCAGGATCAGAGCCGAGCGGACGGAGCCCTTCCGGATCAAAAAACGGTTTAAACATGTCTTCGGGAACGACAAACAGATCTCCTTCCTTTGCCGCAATTTCGGCGAGCAGTTTTTCGGGAGAAGCCGGGAAAAACGTGACATTCATCCCCTTTTTCCCGGCTGCCTTTTTGATCTTCTCTTTGATGCCGGAAGACGCATCCGAAAACATAAACACGTCTGCCCTTTCAGAATCCGCTTTGCCGCACGCTGACAAAAAAAGCATCACCGCGGTGAGAATCATCGGCAAAGCCGCCTTTTTCACCTGTCTCCCTCTTCCTGAAAGCGCCCGCTTTTTTCAAGCTCCGCCAGCGCCATAATGAGAGCGCCCACTCCGTGCAGATCGTTGACGCTTTTCTCGCGGCTGACGTAATACTCGTATGTTCCCGCGGATGTCCCGACGCAAATGTCTTTCAAAACCAAACCTTCTTTTGGCCTGATTTCGATTTTTTTCTCCAAGAGCCCTTTATACGCCTTCACGGCCCGTTCCATATACGATTGATCGATATAGCCCATGCGGACCCCTTTTGCCATCGCATATGCATAGAGACACGAACAGGAGCTTTCCAGCCAGTTGTCCGCCAGCTCTCCTTTGTCAACGACCTGGTACCATAACCCCGTTGCTTCATCCTGAAAATCGGCGAGGCTTTTGACCATCTCCTGAAGCGTTTTGATCCATTCGGACTTCATCCCGCTCTCTTCCGGAAGCAGTTCGATCATGTCGCTGAGCGCCAGCGCATACCAGCCGATCGATCTTCCCCAAAACTCGGGCGAACATCCCGATTCAGGATCGGCCCAAGGCGTGCTGCGCCGTTCGTCCCAGGCGTGATAATACAATCCCGTATGACGGTCTTTCGTATGCTTTCTCATCAAAGTTTCTTCGAGGATGACCAAGTCGTACAGCTCGGGAGCGCCGAAAGCCCTTGCATACTTGAGTGCAAAAGGTCCGCCCATATACAGACCGTCAAGCCACATTTGATAAGGGTATTTATCTTTATGCCAAAAGCCTCCTTCTGATGTCCGGTTCAGCGTCCCGAACAGGCCCCTCAGCTTTTCCGCCGCTTTCCTGTATCGTTCATCACCTGTCTCCTCATACAAAGGAAACAATAGAAGGCCGGCTTGAACGGCATCAAGCTCATCTCTGCTGAAATAAAAATTACCGTGTTCATCAACGAGATAGTCGACGTAATCCTTTACATAATCAAAATACGTTTCTTTCCCTGTCATTTCCCAAAGGCGAAGCAGCCCGCATAAGAACACGCCTTGATGATAATGCCAGCGGCCCGCGGGAGGCAGCTTATCCTTTGTATACGCTTTCATTATCGTGTTGGCCGCTTCCTCGGCAACGTGAAGAGGCGATTTTGTGATGAGAGATCGATTCATGGCATTCAAATCCTTTCATCAAAATGTTAATATATACCTTCTTCTCCAAATTTCTTTGCCATCCTGTTTGCAAATATGACTAAAATGAGTCCGACAGCGGCTTTGAACAAGCCGACGGCTGTGCTGTAGCTGAACTGCCCCTGCTTTAAGCCCGCCGTATACACATACGTATCGAAAATTTCAGCCACTTCACGGTTTGTCGCGTTTAAAAGCAGGTACACATGCTCAAATCCAAGCTCCAGCGTATCGCCGATTTTCAGAATCAAGAGAACGACGATCACGCTTCTGATCGCGGGAAGGGTCACATGCCACATTCTCCGCAGACGGTTCGCCCCGTCCATTTTCGCCGCTTCGTAAAGCTGCGGGTCGACCGCCGTAATCGCCGCTAAATAAATGATCGTCGACCAGCCGGCTTCCCTCCAGATCACCTGGAGAATGTAGAGCGGCCTGAACCAGTTTTCGTCAAGCAAAAAATTGATTTTTTCTCCGCCGAAATAGGCGATGATTTCATTAATCAGTCCCCCGTCTACCGTTAAAAGGACAAATGAAAGCGACACGACGATGACCCATGACATAAAATGCGGAATATAAATCAGCGTCTGAACGAACTTTTTAAACAGCACGATTCTGACTTCGTTCAATAAAATGGCCAATATAATCGGGATTGGAAAAAATACGACGAGGTTCAGAAGAAACAAGATCAGCGTGTTTTTCAAGAGCATAAAGAAAGTCGGCTCCGTAAACAGCCTTTCAAAATGCTTAAAGCCGACCCATTCGCTCCCCGTTATGCCGAGAAACGGCTGGTAGTCCTGAAACGCAATAACGATCCCCCACATCGGCACATACTTAAAAAGGAGAAAATAGATCAGCCCCGGCAGAATCATCAAATACAAATACTTTTGCTGAAACGCCTTTGCAAAAAAACGCACCTTTCGTTCTTTTCCGGCAACAAGGGCCGGTTCTTGTCCAGCCTGAGCTTCTGCAGTTTTCATAAACAGCCTCCCTCCACGATGTTTGCTTTCACTTTATCCCAGCATCGAAAAATTCGTCTACAATCATCTCATCACATGGCCCGCACGTTACCCGGCGGTGTATATGACCTGATCAGCCAGGAAAAAAAGTGGTATATCAACAATTCCGGACTGTACAAATTGGATCAGGGGAAACAGGCTTTGATGGTCTCGCTCTACAACTCGCTGAAAAGCCGGTCAAGCTGGCTGCTTGAAAAAAACAACGCCCTTGTCGCCACAAAGGAAGGCGGTTCGGAAGACTGCCCGTACATCGTCAGTCTCGTCAAATAGCTTCCCTTAAACAGCATGCGGCATAAAGGGCTTGCCATCGCGAGCATTCCGTCGTGTTCACTCGTCAAACGAATGCCCCTGAAGTCGAAAACAAACAGCATGATGGCGCTTGATGACAACGGCCGCATCATCCTTCATCAAAAACGGTCGCAAATCGGGCAATCGATCCGGCATGAAGATTACTTTCAAAAAATCAGGCAGCTTTCTTCGAAAAACGGACAGTTTGACGCATCAATCGGCGATACGGACTATAAGATTACATACCAGAAATCAGACTATAACAACTGGATATACGTTTCAATGACGACGATGCCTGAACTTTACATGCAGACCGCCTCAATCGGCTGGTTCACGTTTTCGATATGCGGTATTTTGTTAGCGCTTTCATTGTTGTTCTCCTGGTTTGGTTCACGCCATTTCTACAAGCCGATCAAGGTTTTATATGAGTCCGTTTCCGGCTTCGCCTCCGGAACAGACAAAGAGCGTAACGAAAGCGAATTCGAGCTGATCGAGCGGAATATTAAAGAAATGAAAAACAAAAATCACGACCTCGCAAAGCGGGTCGAGCAACAGGTCACACAGCTGAAGCAATATTTTTTAACAAGGCTTCTGCTCGGCAAATTGATTGAGGAAGAAACGAAAGAACGCTTTTCAGGCCTCGGCTTTTCGGACGATTGGAGCCACCTTTCCGTCCTTGCCCTGCAAATTGACACCTTGAAGGACACGCCGTACGAAAAAAAAGACCTGGACGTCCTCCTGTTTGCGATCAACAGCCTTGTCGAACAGTCGATCCCAAAGGAAAACCGTCTCCCTTCAGTCGTGATCGATAAGACGCAAACGACCGTAATGCTGAACCGCGGCAAATCGCTTGACACATTTCATCAGCAGCTGAAAAGTACGGCCGAATCGATACAGCATAAAATCCATGAGGAGTTCGGGGTATTTGTCAGCATCGGGATCAGCCAGCCTTTTACAAATCTCTCCATGTCCAAGCACGCTTATTTGGAAGGGCTTGAAGCGCTGACATACAGGCTGAAATCGGGGAAACGCGCGATCATTTTCTTTGAGCACCTTGACAGGAACAAAGCGTTTTTGACCCAGTTTCCGAAGCAGCTCCAAAACGAACTGTTTGAAGCGATTAAAGCGTGCGAACGGGAAAAAGCCGCTGAACGGCTTCATCAATTAATCGAAACGGTTTGTTCCGAGAATACGAACCCTCATCATTGCCAAATTGCGATTGTCAGGCTGCTCAACAATTTAATTGAATTCATGCACCTTCTCGGAATCGAGCTGTTTGAACCGGACGGCAATAATATGCTGTATGACGACGTTTTTGAGCTGACGACAATAGAAGAGATCGAAAGCTGGCTGAACACCCGAATCGTCAGCAACATGATCGAAACGTTGAGCGTCAGAGAGGAATCGCAGTATAAAAACATCTCGGAGAAAATCGTCCACATCATCCAGCAGGAATTCGACACCGATCTGACCTTGGAATCGATCGCGGGAAGACTGCACTACAATCCTAACTATTTAAGCAGCATTTTCAGAAAAGAGATGAAGATATCATTCAGCGAATATTTATCATCGTACCGCCATCATATCGCCAAAAGCTGGCTGACGGAAACGAGCTTATCCGTTAAAGAAATTTCTGAAAAACTGAAATATAAAAATCCGCAAAACTTTATTCGTTCGTTCAAGAAGCTCGAAGGGATCACCCCGGGAAAGTATCGCGAACTGAAAAACCATTCGGCATAAAACAAGGCGGTCCCGGAAAGACCCGGGATCGCCTGTATTTATTTCTCCGATTTTTTATATGCTTGTTCATATTCTTCAATCACTTGGTCTCCGCCGTTTTTCCGCCATTTTTCGACCGCATTGTCAAACTGGCTTTCGTCCATTTTGCCGAGGATAAATTGGTATGTCGCATCATCGATGATCTTTTGCAATTCATCTCCCCTTTCAGAAGCAGCCGGAGAGTACAGGCTTTCGGCCGGATTGGAGACGATGATGTTTTCGTTGTCCTCTGTCAGCTCTTCATATTTGGTACGCAGAGGATCTCCCGTGTTTTTCAAGTACGCTTTATCAATGCCGACAAGGGAGACGAGCGGCTGAATTTCCGCCTGCCAACTTTTAAGCTTATCATCGATCCGTTTGAAATGATCCTTGTCTTCTTTTTTGTAATGGACGCCTTCGATTCCGTAGGTCATCAGACTGTAGACATCCTCTTCGGCGATCCTGTCAAAAAAGGCTAGAATCCGTTTCAGCTCTTTTTCGCTTTTCACGCTCGTTTTCGGAAACGCAAAAATACCGTTGTGCCCGCCTGATGCCCAGACGCGCTCTTTTCCGTCAGGGCCTTTGATGCGGTTGATGATATCGAGCTCCATCTTGTCGTCAACAGACTGATCTCTTAGATTGACGGCATCGACCATATTCCCGACGTAAATCCCGGCTTTCCCCTGCGAAAACATCTCCTGCTGCTGCGTTTTGCTTGTCACTGGAAAGTCTTTATTGATGAGTCCTTCATCATACAGCTTTTTCATGTATTTCACCGTTTCCTTATATTCCGGCGTCATGAAATCGGGTGTGAATGTGCCGTTTTCTTCTTTCCAGTCCGTCGGCATTCCCATGTAGGATCCCAATGTTTTAAACGCTCCGTAGATCAAATCGTTTCTGTCGGCAAAACCGATCGTATCCTTTTTGCCGTTTTGGTCGGGATCTTTTTCAGTAAACGCCTTTGCCGTCTCGTACAACTCATCGAGCGTCTGCGGCGTTTTTAGGCCAAGATTGTCAAGCCAGTCTTTGCGGATGACGATTCCTTGCCTTGATAACGGGCGCTCCCTGTAAATGCCGTACAGTTTACCGTCAATGGAGGCATTTTTATTGATCAGCTTATTCATCTTGCTCAAATTCGGATAATCCTTCAAATAAGGTCCGACTTCCCAGAACATGCCTGACCTGAAGGCGTTCATAACCGATGAATTTTTGATATCCTGGATGGTGACGACTTTAGGAAGATTGCCGGCGGCAAGCGCGGAATTCAGGCGGTCTTCCTTCACCCCGTCAGGCACCCACATCAAATCGAGCTTTGTGTTTGTGAGCTTTTCGATCTTTTTAATCGCCGTGTCCTTCGGCGGCTGCTGATGATAGAGAATCACCATCCAGCTCAGATCCAAAGGAGAGTTGCGATCGACCTTTTCTTCCTTCGAAGAGGCCTGCTCCGCTCCTTTGTTCGAACAGCCAAACAATCCTCCCGCTAAAAGCGCGAACGCGAACATCGGGATCAGCCATTTTTTCCCCATACATTGTCCCCCTCGTGTTTAACCTTTAATAGATCCTAATAACGCACCTTTTGCAAAATGTTTTTGAATGAACGGATAGACGAGCAGCACCGGAATTGTCGCGACGACAATCACCGCCATTTTAATCGTTTGCTCAGGCGGCGCCGCGGCTGCTCCCATTTCCGTCATATCCCCCTGCATGCCGCTTGAAACGATGACGATCTGCCTGAGCAGAACCTGTATCGGCCATTTCGTCGCATCGCTCAAATACAGAATCGCCTGCATGTACGTATTCCAATAGGTGACGGCATAAAACAGCGAAATCGTGGCAATCGCCGGCAAAGATAAGGGCAGAATGATACGGAAAAAGATCCCCAGATCATTGCACCCGTCGATTTTCGCAGATTCTTCCAAGCTGGACGGAATGTTTTGAAAAAAGTTTTTTAAAATAATCAGGTTAAAAGCATTGATGGCGCTCGGAAGTATCAGAGACCAATAGGAATCAAGCAATCCGAGCGATTTCACGACGAGAAACGTCGGGATCATCCCGCCGCTGAAGAGCATCGTAAAGACGACCAAAAACATCAGCACGCGTCTGCCCATCAGTTCCTTTCTCGACAAACCGTATGCCATCAGCGAGGAAAGGAACATGCTGACAGCCGTTCCCACGACTGTTACGAGAATAGAAATGATCAAGCTTCTGTACACGATGTCAGTCGAAAAAATGTACCTGTACGCATCCAATGAAAACGTGGTCGGAAACAATATGAACTTTTTCGAAATGACCTCTTCCACCGTTGCAAAAGAGGCGGCTATCACATGGATAAACGGCAGCACGCAAACGAGGCCGAATCCGGTTAAAAAAGCGTAATTCAGCACATCAAACACGCGGCTTCCCGCGGAATGCCTGATCGCCATTTCACCCCTCCTATTTGTAAGCGCTGTCAAAAAATTACGATATCGTGTCTAAAATGTAGCAAACCGAGGAGAGAAGCGTCTATAATCATTTTGTAAGCAGGGACGCGAAAACAAAGAAAAAGATCATCGCCTTAGAAGATGATACGTCAGTCTTTTTTCATAAGGTCGGCCGAATTGACTTTCGGCTCATACCCTAATTCGCGGATGGCGGATGTGATCGACCACGGCCGGTCCGGATTGTCGCTGACGGCATAATATGTACCATACGTTTTGTCGGCTTCAATCGCAGATTTAAATATGCCGACGAGGTCCTTCTTGGACAGCAGCGTTTTTTTCGTCCTCGGCTTTGTCAGCAGCGCTTCTTTTTCATTTTCGACCGCCGTGCCGATCCGCAAATTGATGACGGAAACCGGGACGCCTGAATGATGCGAAAACAGGTATCCCAGGTTTTCTGAGGCCAATTTCAGCAAGCCGTACAGGCTTTTTGACAGCGGATAATCTTCCGTCTGAATCGGTCTTTTAAGCAAAGACACGCCGTTTTGCTCATAAACGTCTGTGACATGGTTGCTGCTTGCAAAAATGACTTTCGGCACGCCGCGTTGCACCGCGGCCATCAGCATCGTATACGTCGCTTTAAAAAAGATGTCTGTCATGTTTTCAAATTCATGCTTGTCAAGGAGATTGCCGGTCGGTTTGACGGCGAGAAGGTTGATCAGCACATCGGTGTCTTCAGGGATGGCCTTCACCGTTTCTTCATCGTTTCGTGCATCAGCCTGGATAAACCTTGCAGGCAGCTCTTCTTCAGGCTTTTTTACATCCATTACCGTCAGATCGTAGCCTTCATCAGACAGCCCGCGGATCAATATGCGCCCGACCGTTCCGCTTCCCCCGACAATCGTGACCTTCTTCACCAATGATCAGTCCTCCTGTTCACAGCCATGTTTTCAAAAAATCGATCGCTTTCTGCCTCATTGCGGCCGTTTCCAAATGCCCCGAATGGGAGCGAAACACTTCATAGCGTTCACCCGCGTTTTTTTCTTTATACACGGAAGTCAATGATTTCTCGATGATATCAATCCCCATGACGGGAGTGAGCTTATCCGCCGTTCCGACGAGGCTCAAGTGGGGCCTCGGAGCAATCAGGCTCTGAATCTGTGCGGTTGAAACATGCTTTACGAGCCCTGGAACATATGAATACAAATTGTGTCTGTCCAAATTCTGCGTCTTGATTAGCGTTTCGCTGTCAACCTGGCTGCATATATCGACGCATGCGCTGATGCGTGCGTCCAGTGCCGCCGTCCACCAGGCCATCAAACCTCCCATTGACATCCCGAGCACAGCCATTCGCGCAGTGTCCGTGTCATCCCGCGTCTCAAGATAATCAAGGGCCCGGATGCTGTCATACACCATCATCCCCCACATCACCCGCCCGGTCCAGAGCATCTCTTTAAAGATCTCGCTCTCCGTTTTCCCCCGCCTGTCTCCGAAAGCCCAATGATCGATGGCGAGCGCCGCAAACCCGAGAGATGTCAGCTCATCGGCGTATGGTGGCCTTTCCAAATACTCCGCTCCTTCGATCAGCTCCTTCCTTCCCCTTTCGTATCGCCCGCCGTGGGAATGGCAATAGAGCACGACCGGCAGTTTGCCTTGCGCCTGTTTCGGCTTCACAAAATAGGCCGGAACCGGTTCGATGCCGTTTAACCCGAGCAACAGCGTTTCAAGAATGAACGAATCCTTTTCTTCTTTTTTAAGAGTTTTCGCCTGAATCTCCGTTTGATCCGGCAAATCGCCGAGCAGCCTGAGCAATTGTCCGCGCATCACATGTCTCCTTTCTTCATCTCTTCATGGTTACATAAATACGATTTGAAAGGAGCTTTCACCTGTTTTTCAGGTAATATTTAAAGCTGTTCATACCGTGTGTCTTTTAAAGGACTGCTGCGAAGGGCAAAAATAGCGGTCACGAACATGACAAAACATAAGATCGGAAGCGATGAAAACAATAGAAGAAGCGAAAAACAGCCGATCAAAAAAACGCAAATCGCTTTATAAACAAAACCGCCCAACAGCCGGTATGCGGCAAGAAGGCCGCAGAGCGAATGGCAGATAAAAAAGGCGTTTGCGATAGCGACGAGCGTGTCGACATTGACGGCATGAAAAAACAAACAAACGAAAACACTTGCGTGTACGGCGAAAATCAAGCCAAGCGCTGCGATCGGCCTATCGTCCTTCGTTCTGTATGCAAGGACGCCTGCTGTCTGCGAGGATATTAATCTGGCGGCTCCCCCGACGACAAGCAAATACGTGCTCATGCACAATACAGACGTTACCGCGGCGATGACGGCTAATGCGTACGGGCCGAACAGCGGCGTTAAAATGAGCGTCAGCTTCAGCTGGCCGCTTTGAAAACGGCCCGGATCGATCCACTGGGCGGCTCCGGCTATTGCAAGATACACGAGTGTAACCGTCAGGCCGCTGATCACGACAGCACGCGGAATCACCTTCCTTCTGTCTTTTACCTCCATGCTATAGTTGCCGATCATTTCCCAGCCGACTAAAGCCCAAAACAGCAGCAGCAAACCATGGCCAAAATCGGCAAGCCGAAAAGCCCCTTCGATCAGCGGCCCTTCCCTGAAAAAAGGAATCGATGTGAAGCTCCCTCCAAGCAAGAGAACCGCCGCAGCACTTGAAAAGACGAACGAAACCTTTCCCACAAACGAAATGCGAAAACACAGCACAACGAGGCAAATGATGAACAGCAAAAGGCTGTAAACTTCTGTTGAAACCGCAGAACCAGCCGCGATCGAGTGAATATATTGGCCGGCCGTCATGAGTACGGCTGCGGGGCCAAAGCTTGCCGCAGTGATAAAATAGAGGACTGCCAGTTTTTTCGCCCGAATGCCGAACGCTTTTTCAGCAGCATAGGCTATACCCGCATCGTTTGGATATTGAATACTCAATATCGCAAAAATCCACGCGAACAAAAATCCGGCCCCCATCATAAACAGCCAGGCAAATATCGCATAGTCCCCCGCTATCTCATGAACCATCGGCGGCAGCAGGATAACACCTGAGCCTAAAATCGGCCCTGTCATCAAACCGCTTAGCAATAAAGACCCCAGTTTTTTCTCTTTCACCTGAACACAATCCCTTCTAAACGATGTAAAATGATTGTAATCTCATTTATTAAATCAGTAAAATAGATAGTAATGATCCGCAACTTCGGATTTTTCGATATTAGAAAAAAAGGAGACCTGACACAGATGGAAATCCGCCACTTGAAAACATTCAAAACCATCGTCGAAATCGGGGGATACACCCGTGCGGCAGATTATTTGGGCTACGCACAATCGACGGTGACTTCCCATATTCAGGCGATTGAACAAGAATTGAGAAAGCCGTTATTCTATCGTTTAGGAAAAAAGATGCTGCTGACGGAAGCGGGGAAACATCTCCTTCCTTATGCAACGAAGATGATCGAGCTGTATGAAAAAGCGAGGTACATTTCTGCAGACGATGAGCAGCCATCCGGAAACCTGATCATCGGCGCTTCCGAATCGTTAACCGTCTACAGGCTGCCGACGATCCTTCATGAATATAAAAGCAAGTATCCGCAGGTGACAGTGACGCTGAAGTCTTCAACATGCTGGCAGCTTAGGGATGAGTTGAGACAGGGGAAAATCGATGTCGCTTTCTTGCTGGATGAAGAGCGGAACGAAGAGGACCTCCATATTGAAAAACTCGTGGACGAGCCGATGGTATTTATCTTTCCAAAGGGGCATCCGGCAGGGAAAACCGATTATCAGCATTTGGCGTTCAGCACAAATGAGACGTTTTTATATACGGAGCACGGGTGCAGCTACAGAGACTTTTTTGAAGAATATTTGCATAATCAAGGCGTCGTCACCGATAAGACGATGGAATTTTGGAGCGTGGAGGCCATTAAACAATGCGTCATGTGCGGGCTGGGCGTCTCTCTCCTCCCGATGATCACAACCCGTACTGAAATCAGCGAACAAAAGCTTGAGGGCATCATGGTCAAGGACGCCCTCTTTTCTACCCAAATGGCTTATCATAAAAACAAATGGTTCTCTCCGGCGATGACTGCTTTTACAGAAATCGTCCGCAGTCAGGCTGAAAAGTGGCGCGAAGCAAGCATAGCCGGCTAAATTCCTTCCGTGTTCATCAGCACGATCCGCCAGCCGTCGGGATCTTCGATCGTTACGCCTTTTTCTTCCCAATACGGGTTTTCCGGAGGCACCTCTTCATACCCCATGTCAGACAGCCTGTTTGCAATCGCTTTGATTTGATGAAGATCAGGGATGTAAAAAATGAGAAGGTTGTCTTTCGTCGGGGCGGGACACGGGCTCCCGTTTTCGTGTGACGTAAATTCAAGGTGATACAGGGAATTCGGCAGGCCGAACATCGCGCCATCGTAGCCTGCATGCCCGGAAAACTCACCGATTTTTTGTAAACCGAGACCTTTCTCGTAAAAGGCGATGACCTCTTCAAAACGGTCTGTCGGTCTTGCGATTCGGACCTGCACGGCGGAAAAATCGGCAAACTCCATATTCATCAGCTCCTTTACCCCTATTTTAATACATGGGCGAAACGGCTGAAATCAAACATAAGCTAAAAGATCCAAGGCTTAGGATCGAAAAAACCCCTTCGCGAGGAAGGGGTTTTTGCTTTTAGTTTGCGACAATATTGACAAGCTTGCCCGGAACGGCGATCACTTTTCTGATCGTCTTTCCTTCAAGCTGTTCTTTTACTTTTTCGTTGTTTTTGGCCAGTTCCTCAAGCTGTTCTTTGTTTGCGTCAGCCGGAACGTTTAACTTGGCTTTTACTTTCCCGTTCACCTGAACGACGATTTCGACCTCATCATCGACAAGCTTCTCTTCATCATAGACAGGCCATGCTTCATATGCGATCGAGCCTTCATGGCCGAGACGGCTCCAAAGCTCTTCAGCAAGGTGCGGTGCAACAGGAGAAAGCAGTTTCACAAAGCCTTCCATGTATTCTTTCGGAAGCTTGTCCGCTTTATACGCTTCATTGATAAAGACCATCAACTGGGAAATCCCCGTGTTGAAGCGCAGCCCTTCGAAATGATCTGTCACTTTCATTACCGTTTCATGGTAGACGCGTTCAAGCGTTTCGCCCGCTCCTTCCGTAATCTTGCTGCTCAATTCGCCATTGTCGTCGATGAACAGGCGCCATACGCGGTCAAGGAAGCGGCGCGCTCCGTCAAGGCCTTTCGTAGACCAGGCAATCGAAGCGTCGAGCGGCCCCATGAACATTTCATACAAACGAAGCGTGTCTGCCCCGTGCGTCGTGACGATTTCGTCCGGATTGACGACATTGCCTTTTGATTTGCTCATTTTTTCATTGTTTTCGCCAAGAATCATTCCCTGGTTGTAGAGCTGCTTAAACGGCTCTTTTGTCGGCACGACTCCGATATCATAAAGGAATTTATGCCAGAATCGCGCATACAATAAGTGAAGAACGGCGTGTTCTGCGCCACCGATATACATATCGACAGGAAGCCATTTCTTTAATTTTTCAGGAGACGCGAGTTCATTCGGATTTTTCGGATCAATATAGCGCAGGAAGTACCAGCAGCTGCCGGCCCACTGCGGCATTGTATTCGTTTCCCGTCTTCCTTTTTTGCCTGTTGCAGGGTCTGTTACTTCGACCCATTCTTTAATGTTGGCAAGCGGCGATTCTCCCGTACCGCTCGGCTTGATTTCAGACGTTTTCGGCAAAATAAGCGGCAGCTCTTCTTCAGGAACCGGGGTGGATGTTCCGTCTTCCCAATGGATGATCGGAATCGGCTCGCCCCAATAGCGCTGGCGGCTGAACAGCCAATCGCGGAGGCGGTATGTCACTTTTTTCTCGCCTTTGCCGTTCTCTTCAAGCCACTCGATCATTTTTTCGATCGCAGCCGCTTTATCGAGACCGTTCAGAAAATCGGAGTTGATATGCTCGCCGTCGCCTGTATACGCTTCTTTTTCAACGTTTCCGCCTTTGACAACTTCTTTGATCGAAAGACCGAATACCGTTGCAAATTCATGGTCGCGTTCATCATGAGCCGGAACCGCCATGACCGCTCCAGTGCCGTATGTAGCCAGGACATAATCGGCGATCCAGACCGGAATTTTTTCTCCGCTCGCCGGATTAACCGCATAAGCGCCTGTGAAAACGCCTGTCTTCGTTTTTGCCAAATCGGTGCGCTCAAGATCGCTCTTTGACTGAACTTCGGCAATATAAGCGTCGACCGCATCTTTTTGTTCAGGCGTCGTGATCTTTTGGACCAGATCGTGTTCAGGAGCGAGTACGGCGTACGTCGCGCCGAACAGAGTGTCGGGACGGGTCGTGAAAACCGTAAACATGGCGTCCTGGCCGTCGATTTCAAAATGAACGTGTGCACCTTCAGAACGGCCGATCCAGTTGCGCTGCATTTCTTTAATGCTCTCCGGCCAGTCGAGCTCTTCAAGGTCTTCGAGCAGGCGGTCGGCATATGCCGTAATTCTCAGCATCCATTGCTTCATCGGACGCCTTTCGACAGGATGACCGCCGCGTTCGCTCTTTCCGTCGATGACTTCTTCGTTGGCGAGAACGGTTCCGAGCGCCGGGCACCAGTTCACAGGCACTTCATCTACATAAGCGAGGCCTTTTTCATAAAGCTTTAAGAAAATCCACTGTGTCCATTTATAGTAGTCCGGATCTGTCGTATTGACTTCCCTGTCCCAGTCGTACGAAAAGCCGAGCGCCCTGATCTGGCGGCGGAAATTATCGATGTTCTGCTTCGTAAAGACGGCAGGGTCATTCCCCGTATCAAGCGCGTATTGCTCAGCCGGAAGCCCGAATGCATCCCAGCCCATTGGATGCAGGACGTCATATCCCTGCATGCGCTTCATGCGCGAGAGAATGTCCGTCGCCGTATAGCCTTCCGGATGGCCGACATGCAGGCCCGCTCCAGACGGGTACGGAAACATATCCAGCGCATAAAACTTCGGTTTGGATGTATCTTCAAGCGTGGCAAATGTTTTGTTTTCAAGCCAATAGTCCTGCCACTTTTTCTCGATTTTTTGATGATCAAAACTCAATTGTAAAAACCTCCTTTGAATGTACGTACGGCATCCTTGCATACAAGTATGGACGGGACCGGCATCGTGATATTCAGATTATTCCAAAATCAAAAAAACTCTCCCATCCCTAAAAAGGGACGAGAGATTCGACTTCCCGCGGTACCACCCTTGTTAGTGTACATTCATACACTCACTTGATATCTTTAACGCAGATGCACGGCAGCAGCTCATCACTGCTGCAACTCTGAGGCGAGTTCGGAAGCCCAACCTGATTGACTTTCACCAGCCGTCAACTCTCTGTGACAGATGGGGCTTCTTACTGCTCCTCTTCACTGTTCTTGCCGTAACCGTAATCTTATCTGTATTTTATAGAATTCTGTTCATAAGTGCAAGCAGGTTTGTATACAATGGGAATGTGCTGAAAAAAGGGTAAGAGTGAGGATCTTAATCGTGTGGAGAATCGTTTTGCCGTCCGGAGTTTTGTACATTTGCCTGCTGTTCTCTGACAAAGTCAAAGCTTCTCAATACAGCTTCACCGCCGTAGCCTGCAACAATGGATAAAACCACGAGCTGAATTCCGGAGTCAGGTTCCGCAGATAAAACAAGCAAAATAGAGGCAACCATACCGACAAGAATATCTTCAAAAAAACCGAGGTAAATAAATCGTTTCGTCGTTCTCGGTTTCTCGAGCCGTCCTCTTTTTTTAATGTGCCCGAGAACCCCCATAATCCCTCCAATCAAACAAGCAACAAAAACTTGATGCAGCATCTTCATCACCTTCCTAAAGCCCTTAGATTCGTCAAGCGACTTCAGGCCATCGAGCAGCCCCCCTAGAACCCTTCGCGATGATATTCGATACTACTACAGAAAATGTGTTCTGTCTCTGAGAAAAAAAAGCTTGTTTCTTCCATTATATGTGAAGAATTAGGTAATAATCTTGATTCCTTCGATTCATTTTCACATAATCACAATTACCTATTTTTTCTATATTAAACAGAGAGCTGCTTTTCTTTTCGAGCGTATAAAAATGTTGTTCCTATGCTGATCATCAACAAAACGAGCAGAACAGCCAATAATGCCTGCATGCTGAAAAAATCAACGATCATTCCGCCGAACAGCGGCCCGATCATTCTTCCTCCTGTCGCCATGCTGTTGACGAAACCTTGGTAAAACCCTTCTTTCCCCCGCGGTGCGAGGCGGTTTGCGATCGTCGGAACAGCCGGCCAGACGAGCATTTCCCCGAGCGTCAGCACGATCATCGCGCCGAGGAAAACCCGGAAAGATTCAGCGGCAAACAGCATGCCGTAAGCAAACATAAAAATGATGAATCCGCTCACGATTTGTTTTTTCAGCGAATTGGCAAACCGGTGGACAAACATTCCGGTAAGCGGCTGGCCCAGAACGATGAGCGCACCGTTGACCGTCCATAGCAGACTGTACTGCCCGAGCGATATGCCGAGATCCTGCGTATGTGAAGCGATCGTTGAAGACCATTGGGAATAAGCGACCCAGCCGAGAAGATAGCCCGTACATACGAGCATGAGGGCCGAAAATCTTGATTTTCCGCTTGCGCCGGCAGCATGATCCACAACGGATGACTGTACTGCACGTTCTGTGCGAATATGTCTGAATCCAAAACATGCAATCGCGAAAAAAACGGCATAAAGCATCGCATTCGCAAAAAAGACATAAGCGAATGAAAATGATGCAACGACTCCCCCAAGCGCGGAACCGACAGCGACTCCGGCATTTTGCGCTACATACACGGCATTAAAAGCCTTTCTGCCACCCTCGGGCCAAACCGCTCCGGCCATTGCATAGCACGCAGGGAACACAACACCCGACCCGAATCCGACAGCTGTCAACAAGAGGATATAAGCCGTCCAGCCATGAAAAAACACGAGGGCGGAAAGGCTGGCAAACGTGATCACGATTCCGATAATGACAGATTTGAATCCGCCGATTTTATCAAACAAATAACCGCCGCATAAATTTCCGATGACATTGGCGCCGGAGTTGAGCATCAGTACAAACCCGGCTGCGGTTAACGATTTCCCTAAATGGTCGTGAATATAGATGGTATTCAAAGGCCACAAAAAAGAAGACCCCGTTACATTGATAAACATCCCGATGATCAGCATCCATAACGTACGCGGCATTGTATTTTCCTTCTTTCTGATTTTCGTTCCTTCTAGATTCTATTCGTTTTGGCCATTTTTTTCAATGGAGGGAATTCGGTTTTTCTTCATAAAAAAATCCCTTTTTAGAAAGGGTATTTTTTATAATATTCGGAAAAATATTTTACTTAAAGGGGGCGGGGCTTGTTTTCAGGTCCCGGACCATCGTTCAGTTTTATCCTGTCCGGCTCAGCCCCGCTCCCGTTCCGCGGAGGTTTTACGGTTCCAAGCTGTTCGAATGACGGCGGACGTTCAGCTCCGTTTCTTACGTCCATTGGCGAACCCGGTTCTCTCATATAGCAGCCGGGTTTTTTGTCATGTTTCTTATTTTGAAGTTCCGCAAACACCCCGTTTTGAAACTGACCGGCGTAAGGCTTTTCCTCGCGATTCGGCTGAAAGAACGCCGCAAAACGAGCCGTTTTTGCGGGCTGAATATCAAAATACTGTTCTTCAGCAGAACCGATTTTAATCGTCCGGCTGCCGCTTTCTGTTCCGTTTGCACATGAAATGATGAGCGTAATCACTCCTGCCATCCCAAGCACGCCTGTTAAGATTGAAAATTTTATCACGTGAAACGCCTCCTATCATAAAAAAGCTACCGGAAAAAGTTCGCAGATTCGGAGGACCGGTCTCTTCTTCGTTTTTCACCGGTTACATATTATCGGAATTTTAGCTTTCCTGCTTTCTATCGGCGATTTCGCATTTCGTTTTATATACAACCTGTTTTTCGGCGGTTCTCCAGCCCTCCTGAAAAAAGTTTTCCAATGTAACAGAAAGCGCGAGAACGAAAAAAAGCCGGCAAGATGCCGGCTCCCTGAGACTGTCTGAGGTTCGAAGCAGCACAGCGGCATCTCCCGTGCCGTTGCAAGCCGTATGGTCGCATGCCGCTATTCGGTCATCCATTTCGGCTTTCCGAACCCGGCAAATTCTTTGTCAATCGTTTTTTCGAAAGCCTCCGATTTGACCGCTTCTTTTAAATCTTTGGCGAATTGTTTATCTTTGTTTTTCCCGTCGACAACGATTTGGTTGCGGTAGCGGTCAGGCATGTTTTCAAGCGCAAGGGCATCCTGCAATTTCATGTTTGCAGACAGGGCGAAATTGCCCGGTACGGCGGCGATGTCAAGGTCTTCAACCGCCCTTGGCAGGTTGGCGGATTCGAGCTGCTTAAACGTCAGCTTTTTCGGATTGTCCGTGATGTCGCGTTCAGAAGCCTTCAATGTGTCGATGCCGTCCTTCAGCTTGATCAACCCTTGATCCTTTAGCGTTAAAAATGCCCTGGCGGCGTTAGCCGGATCATTCGGTATAGCTACTTGGGCCCCCGCCTTGACATCTTTCAGAGATTGATACTTGGATGAGTACAAACCCATCGGTGCGGTCGGCACCGAAATCAGAGCGGCGAGATCTTTATCGTTTTCCTTATTGTAAGCCTTCATAAAGACTTCATGCTGAAACAGATTGGCGTCAAGCTCGCCTTCCGTCAATGCCGTATTCGGCTGCACATAGTCTGTAAATTGAACGACATCCACTTGATAGCCGTTTTTCTCAAGCTCAGGCTTAATCGCCTTTGTGACCATATCGTAATAAGGGCCTGCGGTTGCACCGATTTTAATCGTCTTGCCTCCGTTTGCCGCGCTGTTTCCGCATGCGGCAAGAAGTGCGAGTATTCCCGCCAATGCAATTGTTCCCCACAATTTTGTCCATTTCTTCATTCCAATCTCCTCCTCAACATAAAAAAACTCTTCCAGTCCGCCTGAAAGAGTTGATCACTTATCTTTCAGAATGCGTCTGACATTCTGCTGGATTTAGCACCTTGCATATGCAGGTTGCTGAGATTTCACAGGGCCAGTCCCTCCATCTCTCTTCATAAGTTACATATTTGATTCCCTTCATTTTACGTATGAATATTGAGATTTGCAAGAACTTTTTCAACCTAAACATTTTTTTCATAATGAGTTAAAATATGAATATCAGAAGAAAGGAGACCCAAAAATGGAATTTTTCTATGCAATCGGATTTTTATTCTTCACTTTTTCGCTCGGCTATGCTGTTTTTCATTTGATCAGAAAAAAGTTCTTTTCGCCTGACAAACGATTCTCCAAAAAAATCTTTTATCCCTTTCTGATAGGCGGTTTTCTCCTTTGCGCTGCGACATCACCTTATACGGATCAGAAAACATACGCCGGGGAAAACGAAACGAAAGAACAGACGGCTCAAATCAAAGAATTGACGTCTGAGAAAACGTCTCTTTCAAACGAAATCAAATCATTAAAAGAGCGGATTCAAGAAACGAATGAAACATTGGCATCCGTAAAAACAGAGAACGAAACGTTAAAAAAAGAAAATGAGAACCTGCTCAAAGAAAAGGACAAGCTCGCGAAAGATAAGAAATCAGCAGAGAAAAAACTGGCAGGCGTCCAAAAAAACAGCGCAAAAACGAAGCAGGCCCAGGCAGATAAGCAAACAGAAGCTGCTTCAGCCGGGCAGAATAAAAGCTCAGGCTCTTCCAAAAAGACCGCAGAGCACAGTCAGGAGTGCAACATTAAGGGAAGCGTCAACAAAATTTATCATACGCCTGGAAGTACATACTATGACCGCACGAAAAACGTCGTCCAATGGTTTTGTTCTGAACAGGAAGCACAAGACGCGGGATACAGACCGCCAAAACGTTAAAAAAGCCGGCGCGCTGCCGGCTTTCTTTCTATAATTCTCTTCTTAACGCAGTCAGCACGTTCGTTCTCGTCGCTTTGACGGCCGGATTCAATCCTGACAGAATCGCAACCCCCATACTGATGACAGTCGCAATGATGACAAGGCTCACCGGAATATAGGAGAACGTGATGCTGAAATCCTGTGCGCTCCCTTCGCCTTGGGAAACCGATGACAAAATCACGGGGAGAAGCTTGTTCACCAGGAAGCTGACACCGTATGAGATGATAACGCCGAATACAGATCCGATGAAGCCGATATAGGCGCTTTCCATTAAAAACATTTTGCGGATGACGTTCGGACTCGCACCGATCGCTTTCATAATTCCGATCTCCTGGGTCCGCTCCGTGACGGCCATTGTCATCGTGTTGAAAATGCCGATCGCAGAAATCAATACGGCGATTACCCCGACGAAAATCAGTCCGATTTTAAAAGCCATAAAAAGCAGGTTGACGCTGTCCAGCTTTTTCGTGACAGAATCGACGAAGAAGCCTTTGTCTTCCATATCTTTCGTGAGCTGATCGACATGTTCAAAGTTGTCCGCATAGACTGTCAGTTCTTTTTCTATATCACCGCTGTCTTTATCCGCTTTCAGAAAATCGGTAATCCCTTTCTGCATGTCATTGCTGACATAGACGCTGGAATCGCTCACCCAATCGTAAGAAGGCTTTTCCATTACCCCGACAACCTTAAAGTCATACGTTTTTTCCTTGCTTTTTTCTCCTGTCTTTTCATCTACCTTCTCAATCTTTAATTCTATCGTCTTGCCGAGAATATCTTTTTCATATCCTTTAGGTTCTTTTATGTCATCTGGATTGTTTTCTTGCTGCTTTTGATATTCTTTCGCTTCTTTTTTCGTCCACAGCATCTTGCCGAAATGATAGCCGACGACGATTTCATTCGGCGATTTCGCCACGCGTCCGCGGTCCAGTTTGATGTTCGCTTTTTGCTCTGCCGCCATATCGGTAAGCATCAAATAACCGATTTGCTCATTGGTCCGATTGCCAAATTTGGCTTCTACAGGCGCCATCACTCTTGTACGTTCAATAACGGCTGCTACATCGCCGCGTTTCTCAAAGTCTTTTAAGTCTTTCTTTTGAACAGGCTTGTCGCCTTGCCCTTCTTTTCCTGCGACATCGATTTTCGTGACAATCTGATCTTTCATCAGCTGCTCGGTCATCGACTTTTGCAGCCCGAAGCCGACGGAGGCGAGCACGATTAAAAACGCGCAGGCCACCGTTGTCGCCAATATTGTCATAAACACCCTGAGGCGGTTTTTCTTCATGTTTCTTCTGATGAATTTCAGCTGGTCCTTAAACTTCAACGGTCTCTTCCCCTTTCTCCAACACCCCGTCAAATAAACGGAATTTCGTATCTGCGATCGACGCCACCTCGTCATCGTGGGTAATAATAATGAACGTGATGCCTCTTTCTCTGTTCAGCTGCTTGATGAATCCGAGGATTTCCTGCTCTGTTTCGGAATCAAGGCTTCCCGTCGGCTCGTCCGCCAAAATGATCGACGGGTTTAAAATCAGCGCCCGCGCGATGCTGACGCGCTGCTGCTGTCCTCCGGAAAGCTCGTTCGGATAATGGCCTGCATGGTTTTCAAGGCCGACGCGGCGCAGCATGTCATTCACCCTTTGCTTGCGCTCCGCCGGACGAACGCCTTTTAATGTAAGGGGCAGCTCAACGTTTTCAAACGTCGTCAGACTCGGAATCAGCTGAAAGCTTTGAAAGATAAAACCGAAATGTTCAAGGCGAAACTCCGCCCACTCTTTTTCGCTGAATCCCGTCACATCCGTACCGCCGATCATGATCTTTCCTTCTGTCGGCCCAATATAGCCGGAAATCAGGTTTAACAGCGTCGATTTCCCTGAACCGCTCCGCCCGACGATACAGGCGATTTCTCCTTTTTGGACGGTAAGCGAGACGTCCTTCAATACTTTGATTTCGTTTTCCCTTCCTTTTTTTCCAATTTTGAATGAATGGTGAATGTGCTGAATGTCGATCATTTTCTCTCTCCTTTATAAATGCTTCATTTTTTTATAAATGGCAAAGTAGCTGATGAAAAAACCGATTACCGCGCCCAGGATCATGCCGAACACATATCCTATCATTGACTCGCTGGCGCCATAGCCAAAATATCCAAATGACAGAATACCGGCGATAATAACAAATACTTGAATGGGCCGATCAAGCTGTTTCCATAAGAAAAAGCTGCCGCTTCGCTCACTCGCATGTTTCACAAAGCTGATATATCCGATACCATAAAACACAATGCTCATAGCAGCCGGAATCAGCAAAATATACTTTGATTTCATGACCCACACTGGATTGACATAAATAATCGGGATCATATATTGAAAAATTGTAGAATCAACAATAGGCAACCTATCCCAAAAGAGATCCCTGCCTATAATGACCCTGAGATTTAAAGCCGGCAACACCAAAATTAAAAAAGGCAGAATCGTTACCGTAAAAGACGTTAAAAGCTGGGCAAATATATTTCCTGTTAGCGCTCCCGCAGCCATGACCAGGGCATACGCCATAAAACTGATGATCATTGAACCGATCATAAAGTGGTCGAAAAACTCGACACTGCCTGGTTTGAGAAAGATGATCAACAGTTTCGACAACAGGTAGCCTAGCAGCTGGGCGCCTACTATCATAGTGCTTCCCATCCAAAATTTCGTATTAAACACCCGACCTCTTGAATACGGCAGGCTTAACGTAAAATCCAGCAGCCCTTTGCTTCGCGCAATTCCCAGCTGGGCTACGGCCAAAAGAACGCCGGGTGCCCAGAAAAATTGAAGCGAACCGCCGGTTTCATAATTCAGATAAAATTCGCAATCTCTAGGATTCCAATTGTCATTATTCAAACATCCCTGATAGGAAAAATATTCGCTTATAATTGAAAGAGGAGTGCTTAAAAACAAAAGAAAAAAAATCGCCAACAACAAAGCTTGATGCTGCTTCCACTCTTTATAAAGCAATCCGCGGTCTACCATCTTCGCTTCCCTCCAAACTTCGCGATGAATACTTCCTCAAGGCTGACAGGAAGCTCGTTCCACACCTTAGGCGACAAGCTTTTGAGGAACTGCCTGCTCACATCGTCTCCTTTCGGAATGAGCACTGTATAAAACACGCCTGTATGGTCTAAAACAGGTATGTCTCTCTCCCTGATCTTCACATTGACGTCTTCTTCAAACGCCATTTGAATTTTGATAAAGTCTTCTTTCAGATCGTCAAGGTCCATGACGTTTGACAGCGTATTGTCTTCGAGAAAGCCGATCCGGTTGCACATCCGCTCTATATCTTCGAGCCTGTGGGATGTGATCAGAATGGTCGTATTGTGTTCGGCCACTTCATCGACCATCAGCTGAAGGACGTCATGCCTTGTGACCGCATCGATGCCTTCTGTCGGCTCATCGAGCAAAATGACCGCCGGGCGGATGGCAAATGACAAAATGAGCGACATTTGCTTTTTCAATCCTGTCGACAATTCCCGGTATTTTTTAGTTTCAGAAATCCCGTAGCGGTTCATTAACTCGTTTGCATATGTAACATCAAAGTCCGGATATATGCCGCGCAAAATCGCAACGAGCTGTTTGTAGCTGTATTTCTCAAAAAAAGGATTTTGCACCGGCATGTACACGATGTTTCGCTTCACCAACGGATGGTCCTTGATTCTAATGCTGTCGAATAAAATGTCTCCCTCGTCTGGAAGAAGAATCTGCTGAATGAGGCGAAGAAGCGTCGTTTTTCCCGAGCCGTTTCTGCCGAGCAGTCCGAAAATCTCTCCTTCTTCAAGCTTTAAAGAAACGTCTTTGAGCACTTCTTTTCCATCGATCGTTTTTGATACATGCTTTAACTCAATCATCTGCCGCGCCTCCTTTCACCTCTTCACTGATTTCCGCGATCCATTCATATAGCTTCTGAATGTCGATTCCGGCGTAGTGTGCATCGATGATCAGCTGTTTTAACTGCTCTTTCATCATCGTGATCTTCCCTTCATCAAGCGTGACTTTCGCGTTTTCTGAAATGTATGTCCCTCTTCCCCGCAACGTTTCGATAATCCCTTCGCGCTCAAGTTCTTTATAGGCTTTGCTTACCGTATTCGGATTTGCAATGATGATCGTCGCAAGCTCTCGGACAGAAGGAAGCTTATCTCCTGGTTTCATTATTCCTTTTAAGCAAAGCTCTTTCATCTGCTGAATAATCTGCTCATAAATTGGAGTCGAGCTTCTTGGATCGATTTGGATCATCTGTCTCCCTTCTTTCTCATTCAATCTCTTCAATTAATGGGGCATCTTTAAATCTTCAGAAAAAACGCGATCCCCATATTTTCCTGAAGCATAAAACCAAGCGTTGCAAGAGCAAACAAGAAAGAACAGGCGATAATAAACGCCAGTACAACCATTGGCTTCTTTGCTTTTTTATGTTTATCACTCATGAAAGAAAGCTCCTTTCCACTCGTGTATGAATTGTATCACTCGATGTAGTACACCTAATACAATAATTACACACAAGCGATTTGTCAACAATTTTTCCAAAAAAAAGACCCTTTAAAAGGGCCTTTCATACGATCTCTCGAGAATCATATTATTTTGAAGGGCTTGCAGCTGAAGCCTTTTGCGGTAAATTTCCTCCCTTTGCTGCGCATTGGCAAACAGTGAGAGCTTATTTAAATCGTTGACTGCATTTTCAAGCATCAGCTGCGCATTGCTGTACTCTGTCTCATTGTAATGTTCCTGCTTGCTCGCAGTTTCAAATTGAGTCAAAGCATAATCGTAAGCATCATCGCTTCTTTGGATGTGTTCTCCGACGGATTGTCTTGTAGCCAAAGAAAACCCCTCCTTAATGGAAAATTCCATCGCGTTTAGTTTTGCCCTATCCGCTCATGATCAATAAAGAAAATAATGGAGAAATGGATTTGTTCTCGTCCGCATTATTTGCTACAATTTTAGGATGCCATCTACTACAAGGAGGAGCCTGATTTGTATCAGAACAACCCTTTTCCGTATACGAACAGCGAAAAACGATATCATACATGGAATTATCACTTAAGAAATCATTTCGGACACAAGGTCTTTAAGGTTGCCCTTGACGGCGGGTTTGACTGTCCGAACCGCGACGGCACGGTCGCACACGGGGGATGCACGTTTTGCAGTGCGGCCGGAAGCGGCGACTTTGCGGGAAATCGCGCAGACGATCTCATCACCCAATTTCACGAAATCCGGGACAGAATGCATGAGAAATGGAAAGACGGCAAATATATGGCCTATTTCCAGGCTTTCACGAATACGCACGCACCTGTTGACGTTCTCCGTGAAAAGTATGAAACCGTCCTCGGTCTTGACGGGGTTGTCGGACTTTCGATCGCGACGCGCCCTGACTGTCTGCCCGATGATGTCGTCGAATACCTTGCCGAGCTGAATGAACGGACATACCTTTGGGTGGAGCTCGGTCTGCAGACCGTTCATGAACGGACAGCCGCTTTAATTAATCGGGCCCATGATTACGAATGTTATGTCGAAGGCGTAAACAAGCTGAGAAAACACGGCATCAGGGTCTGTTCCCATATCATTAACGGTCTGCCGCTGGAGGACTACGATATGATGATGGAGACGGCAAAAGCCGTTGCCGATTTAGACGTACAGGGAATCAAAATCCACTTGCTTCACCTGTTAAAGGGAACGCCGATGGTGAAGCAGTATGAAAAAGGCAAGCTGGCGTTTCTTTCCCAGGATGAGTATGTCAAGCTCGTCTGTGACCAGCTTGAAATTTTGCCTCCTGAAATGATCATCCACAGAATTACGGGAGACGGCCCCATCGAATTAATGGTCGGACCGATGTGGAGCGTCAACAAATGGGAAGTATTAAACGCCATTAACGGCGAGCTTGAAAAGCGCGGCAGCTATCAAGGAAAATGGTACAAAAAAACGAAAGAGGAAGCCCTGTCATGAAGCTGAAGAAAATCCTTCCATATGCAAAAGAACTGCTGAAAACTGCCGCCGGGGAAGGCGACATCGTCATTGATGCGACAATGGGAAACGGTCATGACACATTCTTTTTGGCCGGGCTGGTCGGAGAGAGCGGTCACGTCTATGCCTTTGACATTCAGGAAGCGGCTCTTTTGAACACGGCCGAAAGGCTTGGAAACGAATATCAAGACCGGGTAACATTGATTCAAAAAAGCCATGATGAGCTCATCTCTTCGCTTCCTGACGACGTCTCAGGCAAGGTGTCGGCAGCCGTGTTTAACCTCGGGTATCTTCCGGGAGGAGACAAATCGGTGACGACAAAAAGCGAGTCGACCATCGCCAGCATCAAGCAGCTGCTCAACATCCTGAAAGATGAAGGACTGATCGTGCTGGTCGTCTACCACGGCCATCCTGAAGGAAAGCGGGAAAAGGACGCCCTGCTCGAATTTTGCGCATCGCTTGACCAGGATACTGCCCGGGTTCTCTGCTACGAATATTTGAACCAGCGAAACGATCCGCCGTTTATCATTGCGATCGAGAAGAAAGAAGCGGTTCAAAAGTGATAGGCTGAAGATCCTCCGTTTGGAGGATTTTTTTCATTTAAACATAATGTAAGCGATATCAAAATAAAATATGAAACACTTTTTATTTCGGAATTTTCCAAAAAAATATCAAAAAAATGGAGGTGGTTTAGCTCTTTGTCACGAAATTGTTGAAATCACACGTAAAAATACGGAGGGATTCGCTTGAAAAAATTTATCGCTTATCAAATTTTGATCGCACTCGCCATTGGAGCAGTGATCGGACACTTTTTCCCTGATTTCGGAATGGCGCTGCGCCCCATCGGAGACGGATTTATCCGCTTGATCAAAATGATCGTCGTTCCGATCGTTTTTTCTACAATCGTCATCGGAGCGGCCGGAAGCGGAAGCATGAAAAAAATGGGCAGCCTTGGCATCAAGACGATTATTTGGTTTGAAGTGATCACGACCATCGTGCTCGGACTCGGGCTGCTGTTGGCCAATGTGCTAAAGCCCGGCATCGGCCTTGACCTCTCCCATTTGGCCAAAAAAGATATCGGCGAGCTCTCAGGATACACGGAAAAAGTAGTCGATCTTAAACAAATGATCCTCGATATTATTCCTACCAATATCGTTGACGTTATGGCCAGAAACGATTTGCTTGCCGTGATCTTCTTTGCGATATTGTTCGGCGTCGCAGCTGCCGGGATCGGCAAAGCCTCAGAACCTGTCATGAAATTTTTTGAGTCTGTTGCCAATATCATGTTCAAACTGACGCAGATGGTAATGGTCACAGCCCCTATCGGCGTGCTTGCCCTTATGGCCGCATCTGTCGGCCAATACGGCATCGAGCTCCTGCTTCCTATGTTAAAATTGGTCGGCACTGTTTTTCTCGGACTGTTTCTCATTCTTTTTGTTTTATTTCCGCTCGTCGGTCTTATTTTTAAAATTAAATATTTCGAAGTCCTGAAAATGATTTGGGATTTGTTTTTGATCGCGTTTTCTACGACGAGCACGGAAACGGTGCTGCCGCAGCTGATGGATCGCATGGAGAAATACGGCTGTCCGAAACGGGTCGTTTCCTTCGTGGTTCCTTCAGGCTTATCGCTGAATTGCGACGGCTCCAGTCTGTATTTATCGGTCGCCTGTATCTTTTTGGCGCAGGCATTTAATATAGACATGAGCATTTCGCAGCAATTGCTCATGATGCTCGTGCTTGTGATGACAAGCAAAGGGATCGCCGCCGTGCCATCGGGCTCGCTCGTCGTCCTTCTGGCCACCGCCAACGCAGTCGGCCTTCCCGCTGAAGGAGTGGCGATTATCGCGGGCGTAGACCGCGTCATGGACATGGCGCGAACAGGCGTTAACGTCCCGGGGCATGCTGTCGCCTGCATCGTTGTTTCAAAATGGGAAAAAAGCTTCCGGTATAATGAGCGCTTTGTGCTTGAAAAACAATATCGGACGGAAAGCTTATAAACATTAAAGCTCAAACCGATGACCGGTTTGAGCTTTTTATTACGAGCTTTTCATCCAGGGCATTTTTTGAATTTTGCGGTATGCCCTGCCGTTAATATAGAAAAAGAAAGACGTTTTGCCGCTCGCTTTGATCAGTTTTTTCGCAAGCCGGCCGATTTCCTTCTGGCCCGCTACTTTGTCATCTGACAAATAAACGCCCAACAGACCCCTGTTGATCAAGCGGTGAAAATTTTCATGCGGGATGCCGCGCAAATGCTTATCCGCCATTTCGATAAAATGCTCAAGCCTTTCCATCATTTCAGAATGTGATGAATAATAGGTGCAAAAGTTCAAGTCTCCGCCGATCAAATCTTCCTCTTGATCGATCAAATAATCAAGCAAAATGTGCAATCCCTGTATGTACGGAAAATAGCTGTCTCGTATTTTTCGGGCCATCGCTTCTGTAAAGTCCGGCCGGACGGAATACGATACTAAACAAAAAATGCCGAGCGTCGAGCCTGCACACGCTGAAAATTCATACCATTCCATTTTAGGCAAAGCGGATTTGTATTTGTCGAACCAGGCCTCAAGCCGCGGCACGCGTTCATGCTCAATGACGTGTTTATGGACTTGCAGGTCGCAGTAATAGCTGCAAAGCTCAAGCAGGTGCTCTTTGATCAAGCCGTAGTTTTCGATATCGGCCAGAACGTCCTGGCATGTTTTGACCAGCTCGTGCAAATAGCCGCAGTCTTCTTGATCTTCCCTGAACCGGTAATAGTTTTTCAGCTCCGCGCCGACAGTCAACGCGTCTTTCATCGATTGATGAAGCATGGCGAAATCGTCCGGATCAAGCGAGGTGCTGCGGTCGCATAAGTTATCAAGGTAGTCGCTTATCGTCTGATAGGCGGTAATAAAGCGGATCGACTGCCTGATCTTCTCTCCTGAAAGAAGCGCCAATATGCCGCCGCCTTCACAGTGAAAGGTTTTTTGCCTGATGCTTGCCAACGCCTGCATTTTCAGCTCAGAGTTTTCAATGTTTTCTGCCTTCGTCCGCCATTTGTCTAATTCCTGATGGACGAGCGGAAAAACCTCTCTGTATACTTTTGCCATTAATCCTAACGGATGCTCCGGTACTGACAAAGAATGCACCTCCATTACGTGATATATTGATCTGCAAACGCTTTTGCCGCTTTAAAAACGTCCTCTCGTTCAGGCTCATTAAAGATCTCGTGATACAAGCCCTCCCATTCCCTGTATGCTTTATTTCGGGATGCAAGCTGATCAAACCTTTGACTGTCATTTTTTTATCGACGATCAAATCTGTGCCGGCCTGCATGACAAGCAAAGGGATGTTGAGAAACGTGTCAGCCGGCTCCAGCGCGCTTTTCATTGCTTTTAATAGCTCATGATACCATCTGACGGAAACTTTTGTAAAATACAACGGATCATTGTCGGCCATTTCGATGAGTTCTTTGTTTCTCGTCGCTTTGTCGGGCGTAATGCCGGATTCGAACAAAAGGGACGGAGCCATGACATTCAGCCCTTTAGAGAGCACGTCCACCAATTTGTTCGGTTTTAGCTTTAATTGCAGCCCGAGACAAGGGGATGATAAAATGAGACCGTTAATGCCATTTTCGTGCTGCTTGAACCACTCAATTGCGACAAGTCCGCCCATGCTGTGTCCGAGGAGAAATACCGGCAGCCGAAACGATTTTGCCTTGTCAATCCATTTGTCTACTTCATCAATATATTCTTGAAACGACCGTATATGTCCTCTTGCTCTTGTCGATGTGCCCTGTCCGGGCAGATCGTCCATGACGACATTGTATCCGGATGAACGCCACATGTCGGACAGCCATTTATACCGCCCGTGATGCTCACAGGCCCCATGGACGATGACGATTGAAGCAACAGGTCTTTCCGCTTCCACGCAAAACATGCTTGACCACCTCGCGCTATATTTTTAAAACACGTAAATGAAAGGATGGAACTCATGATTTACCCTTATAAAGATACCGAACCGCTCATTCATAAAACGGCGTTTATCGCCGACAACGCGTGCATCACCGGAGATGTTACGATCGGAGAGCACTCTAGCATCTGGTTTTCCTCCGTCATCCGCGGGGATGTCGCACCGGTCCGGATAGGAAAAGGCGTCAATATTCAAGACCTTTCTTGTCTGCATCAAAGCCCGAACCGCCCCCTTTTGATCGAGGATGGCGTGACGGTCGGCCATCAGGTCACATTGCATAGCGCTGTGATTCGAAAGCATGCCCTTATCGGAATGGGGTCGATTATCCTCGACGAAGCCGAGATCGGCGAAGGCGCTTTTATCGGTGCTGGAAGCCTTGTCCCGCCCGGGAAAAAAATCCCGCCGTTTCATCTTGCTTTCGGCAGGCCCGCCAAAGTCATTCGTCCGTTAACCGACAGTGACAAACAGGATATGGAAAGAATACGCAAAGAATACATTGAAAAAGGACAATACTACAAGTCCCTTCAACAAAAAGACTAGCTTTGCTACAACTTTACCATTTTTTTCGCCATAAATTAAGCAAAAACCTTTTTCTGCCGTCTGCAGCCATAGCGCCTGCGGCTTTTTTTCGTTTCCGAAATCTTTACAAATACTTATCATTTGCTAAACATTCATTTTTTACAATAAAAGCGAGCTATCATTCGCCTAAGGGGGTTATCACGCTGAATAAACTGATGATCGGCATGTACAACTTTGAATGCAGAATTTTCCTCGGTATGAACAGCTTGTTCCATCAAAAAGCATTAAATCGTTATTTTCGCTCTTCAACCCATTTAGGGGGAGCTTTTTGCACCATTTTCGCTTCGCTTCTACCGATTGTGTTCGGCGAAGGAAATATTCGTCTTGCCGGTGCCGCCTCTGCACTTGCGCTTCTCCTCAGCCATCTGCAGGTCTTGCTCATCAAAAAGCTTTATCCGAGAAAGCGCCCGTATATAACGCTGAAACAGGCAAAGGTGCTGAACAATCCGTTAAAGGACCATTCCTTTCCATCCGGACATACGACAGCCGTATTTTCCGTGATTACACCGGTAATCGTATTCTTTCCGATACTGGCGCTTTTATTAATCCCGGCCGGAATCACAGTCGGCCTCTCAAGAATCTATCTGGGCCTTCACTATCCGTCAGATGTGCTGGCCGGAATGGTGCTTGGCGTCTCAGCCGGAATATTGTCATGTATGATCATGTGAGAACCGTTTCTTCCAGATTTCGCCAAATGTTAAGAAACAACCATCAGGAGGGGAAACGATGAAAGTTGCCATTTTTACCGACACCTTTACACCCGATGTCAACGGCTGCGCCAGAACGTTAAAGAGGTATACAGACTTTCTGGAGAAAAAAGGAATTCCGTATAAAGTGTTTGCACCGGAAAGCACGCATGAAACACAGTTTTCCAGCAGTATCCGCCGTTTTGCAAGCCTGCCGTTCTTTCTATACCCCGAATGCCGGCTCGCCCTTCCCAATCTCATTCAAATGAAAGCAGAGCTTCGCGAATTCAGGCCTGACCTCATCCATATCGCTACCCCGTTTAACATCGGCCTGGCGGGGCTGAAATACGCGAAAAAATCGAATATCCCCGTCGTAGGTTCGTATCATACCGACTTTGACCAGTACCTCGCCTATTATGACCTGCACATGTTTTCCAAGCTTTTATGGAAGTATATGCATTGGTTTCATAAATCTTTTCAAAAAATCTTTGTTCCTTCGCACGAAACGCTGCGGCAGCTAAAGATGAGGCAGTTCAGAAATCTGTCCATTTGGAAGCGCGGCGTCGACTGCTGTTTATTCAATCCGGCTTTTCGCACTGAAAAGGTGCGGGAGCAGTATGGAATAAAGGAAAGATATTTGCTCAGCTATGTCGGCCGGCTCGCACCTGAAAAAGACCTTGAGACCCTGCTCATGACTGCAGACCACCCATCATTGCAAAAGGATGTTCACTGGCTGATCGCCGGAGACGGCCCATTCAAAAAAGAGCTTGAAAAACGCGCTCCCGCCAACATGACCTTTGCCGGCTATGTCAAAGGCGAAGAGCTCTCAAGCATTTATGCAAGCTCAGACTTGTTTGTGTTTCCTTCGCCGACGGAAACGTTCGGAAACGCGGCCCTTGAAGCGCTCGCGTGCGGAACTCCGGTGGTCGGGGCAGACTCCGGAGGCCTGAAAGACTTCATTCAGCACGGAAAGAACGGGTTTCTTGCAGAGCCGAAAAACCCGGAAGCCTTTGCCGCACACATTTTAGAAATCCTATCAAACGACGGATTGAAAAAACAGATGGGGGAAGAAGCGCGGAGCTATGCGCTCGCGCAATCGTGGGACGCCATTTTTGAAAGACTCCTCTCCGAATGCGAAGGCGTGCTTGCCGAATGTTCCGGAGAAAGGACGGCTTAAAAAAAGAAAAAGGTTTTCGATACATCGAAAACCTTTTTCTTATGCTTATACGATAATGACTTCCTTCGGCTGATGGTTCAGCTCTTCCGGCACAAAGCGCTTTTCAACGAAAATGCTGTGCCAGATCATGAAGATGAGGACTGTCCAGATTTTGCGGCTGTTATCCGCTTTGTTGGCGCAATGGTCTTCAAGAAGCTGAAGCACATAATCTTTATGAATATATGCATCTGTTTGACTCTCTTTAATAATGCCCACGGCCCAGTCATGCATTTCATTTTTCAGCCAGTGGCGGATCGGCACAGGGAAGCCCAGCTTTTTGCGGTTTAGCACGTGTTCAGGAACGATGCCTTCAGCCGCTTTTCTAAGCAGATACTTTGTCGTGCCGTTTTTCGTTTTGAGCTCTTCCGGAATTTTGGAAGCCGCTTCAAAGACGACTTTATCCAAGAACGGAACCCGGAGTTCAAGGGAATTGGCCATCGTCATTTTATCTGCTTTCAGCAAAATATCGCCGCGCAGCCACGTATGAATGTCGACATACTGCATTTTGTTAATGTCGCTGTAAGACTTGCTTTCTTCAAAAAACGGCTTTGTCACATCACGGTATGTGATATGTTCGTCATATTGGCGAAGAAGCTTCGATTTCATGCCTTCTTCGAAAATCTTCGCATTGCCGATATATCTCTCTTCAAGAGGCGTGCATCCCCTCATTAAGAAGCTTTTCCCTTTCATGCCCTCAGGCATCGCAGACGCCACGTAGAGAAGCATCTTTTTCAAAGGAGACGGAATCCGTTCGAACGGCTTTAATGACAGCGGCTCGCGGTAAATGTTATATCCGCCGAAAAGCTCATCCGCCCCTTCTCCGGACAAGACGACCGTCACTTGTTTTTTCGCTTCCTTAGCGACAAAATACAAAGGAATCGCTGCAGGATCTGCAAGCGGGTCATCCAAATGCCAGACGATCTTCGGAAGCTCATTCATGTACTCTTCAGGCGAAATAACCGTGCTGAAGTTTTCCAGACCGAGCTTTTCGGCGGTTTCTTTCGCCACGTCGACTTCACTGAAGCCTTCATGTTCAAAACCGACCGAGAACGTTTTTAAATTTGGATGAAATTGCTTGGCAACGGACACGATAAAGGAAGAATCGATACCGCCTGAAAGGAATGAACCGACAGGCACGTCGCTTCTCATATGTACTTTGACGGAATCAAAGATGGCGTCCCTCACCTCTTGGACAAGCTTGTCCTCGTCCGTCTGCACAGGCTTAAATTGGACTTTCCAGTACGTTTTAAATTGAATGTCTTCATTCGGACGAATCGTAAATTGCTGGCCCGGCTCCACTTTCTGAACCTTTTGATCAAGCGTTTCAGGTTCAGGAACAAATTGGAATGAAGCATACTGCTGAAGCGCCTTTTCATTAAACTCCACATCGGCGCTGACAGGCATCAGACTTTTTCTCTCTGATGCGAAGTAGACGTGTCCGTCCGTTTTCGTGAAATAGAGCGGTTTGATTCCAAACGGATCGCGCGCGCCGTACAGAAGCTGCTCTTGTTTATCCCAGATCAAAAACGCGAACATTCCCCGCAGCTTTGCCGCCGCTTCTTGTTTGTAATGGCGGTATGTCGCAAGAAGAACTTCCGTATCGGAATCAGTCTTAAATTCATAGTCTTTTGAGATCAGTTCTTCCTTAAGCTCTATATAGTTATAGATTTCTCCGTTAAAAATAATCCAGTATGAATCATCTTCATATGACAGAGGCTGTCCCCCGTTTTCCACATCGATGATGCTCAGTCTTCTAAATCCGAAGCCTACATGTTCATCATGATAGTACCCATCATCGTCCGGACCGCGGTGTACAATCAATTCGTTCATTTGCTTAATTAATTCTTCCTGGGCTGCTGTCTCGGATGATGGGCGATGATTGAATACCCCTACAAATCCACACATAGTATTGCCTCCGATTGTTTAAGATTTCGAAGCAGACTGTATCTGCTGCTTTATTAGACATGTGTTTAAAGAAAAACGTTTCAAAATACCTGAAAAATGTTCACATTAGAATCCTTGTTTTCTAACAAAAAACGATAGTCAATCTGGATATTTTTCAAGTTTCAAAACCCGCTATTTTTGCCATCAAAAACAAAGCCGCTTATGTAAGCGGCTATGCGATTATTCCCCTAACGCCTCTTTGCGCAATTGATCTGCTTTATCCGTGCGCTCCCAAGGCAGATCAAGATCAGGGCGTCCAAAATGTCCGTAAGCTGCCGTTTGTTTGTAGATCGGACGGCGCAAGTCAAGCATTTTGATAATGCCGGCAGGTCTCAAATCAAAGTTTTCGCGAACCACTTCGATCAATTTCTCTTCGCTGGCTTTGCCGGTGCCGAACGTATTGACTGAAATGGATACAGGCTGTGCGACGCCGATCGCATAAGCAAGCTGCACTTCGCATGAATCAGCAAGCCCTGCTGCCACGATGTTTTTCGCCACATATCTCGCTGCATAAGCCGCGGATCTGTCGACTTTGGTCGCGTCTTTTCCGGAGAACGCTCCGCCGCCGTGGCGCGCGTATCCGCCGTATGTGTCAACGATGATTTTTCGTCCTGTCAAGCCTGCATCGCCTTGCGGTCCTCCGATAACAAAGCGGCCTGTCGGGTTAATAAAATATTTTGTATTTTCATCGATCAGGTCTTGCGGAACAACCGGGTTAATCACATGTTCTTTCAGATTGCGCTGAATCTGTTCCAGCGAAATTTCCGGATGGTGCTGCGTAGAAATAACGATTGTATCGATGCGGACCGGTTTGTTATTCTCATCATACTCAACGGTCACCTGCGTTTTTCCGTCCGGACGCAAGTATGGAAGAATTTCCTCTTTACGAACTTCAGTCAAACGGCGGGACAGTTTGTGAGCAAGGGAAATCGGCAGAGGCATGAGCTCTTTTGTTTCATTGCACGCAAAACCGAACATCAAGCCTTGGTCACCGGCTCCGATCGCTTCGATTTCAGCGTCGCTCATCGCTCCTTCGCGTGCTTCAAGCGCCTGGTCAACCCCCATCGCAATATCCGGAGACTGCTCATCTATCGACGTCAACACCGCGCACGTTTCTGCATCAAAGCCGTATTTTGCGCGCGTGTATCCAATTTCTTTAATCGTTTCACGAACCGTTTTCGGGATATCCACGTACGTGGATGTCGTGATTTCACCGCTTACCAGCACCAAACCGGTCGTCACAGATGTTTCGCATGCAACGCGGGCATTCGGATCTTTCTTTAAAATTTCGTCTAATATACTATCCGAAATCTGATCGCAAATTTTGTCCGGATGTCCCTCCGTAACTGACTCTGATGTAAATAACCGACGATTTTTGCTCATGTATGTTTCCTCCTGTATATGAAGATCAGCCGTGATCTTAAAGTATGATACGGAACTCGTCTCTCTTAATTATATGACGATACTCGGGCTTCATACTCTCTCGTCTGAAAGGCTTCGCTAATTGGGACGCCAAGCCGTCTATGGAAAGAGGCTTTTTTAGCATCTCCTTTTGCCCGGATACCCGGCCAAAACCTTTCACTTTTATGTGAAAAACGCCCAGTACCTTCCTCCTGAAGGCATGATTTTTTATGCAATAAAAAAACCTTTTCCTGTTCGCTGAGGAAAGGGTCTGGTAGTGCGTGCCTTTCACTCTTATCGCTCAAGGTATGTCAAAACCTTGCATCAGGTTAGCACCGTAGTTGTCTCGAAAACTGTGATGATGAAGAGAAACCGGTTGCTGGGCTTCATTGGGCCTGTCCCTCCGCCAGCTCGGGATAAGAGTATCCGCTCAATGAAATATCTTATCTTAAAATGACTTGTCATGTCAATATAAGCAGAAATAAATTTGCACTCCGGACGTAAAGAAAAAACCCGCACGAAATTTGATAAACAGTATAGACTATAAGAACAAATGTGTTATACTAATTCTACATTAATGTTATACACATTAAATAACACGCAAAGGAAGGTTTTTTATGAACTCTGTAGATGTAACGAACGATTTACAAACGTTATTGTCAGGCAAAAACGTTCAATTTAATTTATCCGTTCCCCATCTGGTTGAAAAGGTTCTTGATCGGAAAGAGGGAATTTTGACATCATCCGGAGCCGTGCGCGCGACGACCGGTACATATACCGGCCGCTCTCCTAAAGACAAATTCATCGTGGAAGAAAAAAGCACAAAAGAAAAAATCGACTGGGGCGCTGTGAATCAGCCGATTTCGGAAGAAGCTTTTGACCGCCTTTACACGAAAGTCGTCAGCTATTTAAAGGAGCGCGAGGAACTGTTTGTATTTGAGGGGTTTGCAGGTGCAGACGAAAAATACCGGCTTCCGATTACTGTCGTCAACGAATTTGCGTGGCATAACCTGTTCGCGAGACAGCTGTTCATCAGACCTGACGGCCGCTCCCGGCAAGCGGCTGAAGAGCCTTTTACGATTCTTTCGGCGCCGAACTTCAAAGCCGATCCGCTGATCGACGGCACCAAATCGGAAACGTTCATCATCGTATCGTTTGAAAAGCGCACCATCTTAATCGGGGGTACAGAATACGCCGGAGAAATGAAAAAATCGATTTTTTCAATTATGAACTACCTTCTGCCCGAACGAAACATTTTGCCGATGCACTGTTCTGCCAACATTGGCGAGGAAGGCGGCACAGCTCTCTTCTTCGGATTATCCGGGACGGGAAAAACGACGCTGTCCGCAGATCCGAACCGCAGGCTGATCGGAGACGATGAACACGGCTGGTCAAGTACGGGAATCTTCAATATTGAAGGCGGCTGCTATGCAAAATGCATACATTTAAGCGAAGAAAAAGAGCCGCAGATTTACCGGGCGATCCGCTTCGGCTCCGTTCTGGAAAATGTCGTCGTTGACGATGCGACCGGGGAGCCGGATTATGATGACGCATTTTATACGGAAAACACGAGAGCGGCCTATCCGATAGATGCGATCGATAACATCGCACTGCCAAGTATTGCCGGACATCCGCAGACGATTGTATTTTTAACGGCAGATGCGTTCGGCGTGCTGCCTCCGATCAGCAAGCTGACGAAAGAGCAGGCGATGTACCATTTCTTGAGCGGGTATACGAGCAAGCTTGCCGGAACAGAACGCGGCATCACCTCTCCTGAAGCGACCTTCTCAACGTGCTTCGGCTCGCCGTTCCTTCCGCTTCCTGCTCACGTTTACGCGGAAATGCTCGGCAAGAAAATTGACGAACACGGAGTCAGCGTGTTCCTTGTCAACACGGGATGGACCGGCGGAGGCTACGGAATCGGGGAAAGAATGAGCCTCGCCTACACGAGGGCAATGGTGCGCGCGGCAATCGAAGGGGATTTGGACAACACCGAGATGAGAACGGACCGGATTTTCGGCCTGCATACGCCGATCCACGTTCCAGGCGTTCCTGACCAGGTGCTCGATCCTGCGAAAACGTGGGCGGATGAAAAAGAGTACGAAGAAAAAGCGATCCGGTTGGCAAATGAGTTCAAAAAGAACTTCAAAAAGTTTTCCAACACGGGAGACCTGGAAAAAACGGGAGGCCCTTTAATTTAACGATAAAGCCAAGGTCGCGGACAGCGCCTTGGCTTTTATGTTTAATTCGTCGAATTTAAAGAAACGAGTCTATATGTTAAATGAGTGCGCCCTTCCGACCATTCAAGGCGCTCCGCATGGGCGGTCCCCGTTACATCGCCGCCCTTCGTCTTTTTGACTTCTATCGGCACATGAAGAGGGTAAACACGATAGCCTTCTTTTTCAAGCGTAAATACATTTTCCTCGACCCGCGTTTCTTTTCCTTTTGTGACGATCATCGTATTAAATTCAACAGGCATTCCCATCAGAAAATCCCCCTCCTTTTTATCTGTCAGCTTTAGTTTACCATAGCTTGTCCATTACCTGCTTTTCATCCATTGCGCAAGGTCCCTTACAATCCGCCTGTTCTCCTGCGGGGGAAAGTAATGGGTGAACTGATTGAAATACCATGTTTCGACCGATTTTTTTTGATTGATCAATTCCTGTTCGAGGTGTCTCGCGTGCTCGATCGAAACATTCTCATCCTTTTCACCGTGGATGAGCAGCACCGGCGCTTCGATGCTGCCGACTTTGTCAAACGGCGTCCTTCGCCCGTACGCTTCCGGCACTTTTTCCGGCGTGCCTCCAATGACCCGTTTCATCATTCGCCGCAAGTCTTTGCGCTCGCGGTAAGTCAAGGCCATATCGCTGACCCCTCCCCAGGAAGCGAATGAAGCGGCGGCAGATCCCATTTCTATGGCCGTTAAGATGCCCATGATTCCGCCTCTTGAAAACCCGAAAATGTGGACCCGCCGATCGTTCACAAGCTCGTGATTCTGAAGCAGGCGAAAAGCCGCAAATGCATCTTCTCTATCGTCTCCGGCAAAATCTTCATTGCCCTCACCGCCCTGGTTTCCTCTGTAATACGGCGCAAAGACGACAAACCCTTGCGAAGCAAATTGGACGATTCGTCCGGGCCTGACCATCCCGACATTTTTGATCCCGCCGCGCAAATACAAAAATCCGTCATATCGGCCGGGAGCAGCCGGTTCAGCAAGCAGCCCCTTGACCTTGAGCCCCTGCGACAAATAGGTGACGGAAAACAGGCGAATCCGTTTATTCGGAGACGGGAACCTCCTTTTTTCTATCCACATGTATTGCTCACCTCTGATAATCCGCAGTCGTCCCTCACACCTGTTTTGCATTTAACATAAACTATTTTATGCCGAAAGCAACCGAAATTAAAGGAGGGAAATCGGTTTGAAGCGTTTCTTTTTTAACATATTATCCTTCACCCTGATGCTGTTTATCCTCGCTTCCTGCAGCGGAGTCAAAACCGAAAAAGTCCGGCTTGCGGAAGTGACCCGTTCCGTTTTCTATACGCCTTTATATATCGCCATCTCCGAAGGTTTTTTTAAGGAAGAGGGCTTGGATGTCGAACTGAAAACGACGTGGGGCGGCGATAAAACGATGACGGCCCTCTTGTCGAACGGCGCCGATATCGCGCTTGTCGGCTCTGAAACTTCCATTTATGTCAATGCTCAAGGCGCAAGCGACCCCGCTATCAATTTTGCCCAGCTAACCCAAACTGACGGAACGTTCCTCGTCGCCCGCAAAAAAGCGGATAACTTTGGCTGGGAAGAGCTGAAAGGAAAAACCTTTCTCGGACAGCGCAAAGGCGGAATGCCCCAAATGGCCGGAGAGTTTGTCTTAAAACAGAAGGGCATTGACCCGAAAAATGATATCGATTTAATCCAAACGATTGATTTCGCGAATATTGCAAACAGCTTCGCTTCCGGAACAGGTGACTACGTTCAGCTTTTCGAACCCCAGGCCTCCATTTTTGAAAAAGAAGGCATCGGCCGCATTGTCGCCTCCTTCGGCAAAGAATCGGGCCGCATTCCCTATACAACATTTATGGCAAAACAAAGCTATTTAAAGAAAAACGAAAAAACGGCGGAAAAATTCACCCGGGCGATCTACAAAGCGCAGCAATGGGTCGAGTCGCATTCTTCAAAAGAAGCCGCGCAGAGCATCCAGGACCAGTTTTTTAAAGATACGGAACCTTCGATCCTTGAATCGTCGATCGAACGGTATAAACAGCAAAAGTCCTTTGCACACGATCCGATTTTGGATGAAGAGGAATGGAATCAGCTTCAAACCATTATGGATGAAGCCGGCGAACTGCCGAAACGCACCTCCCATCACGAACTGGTCAATACAAAGATCGCCGAAAAGGTCACAAAAAATCACTAGGAGGTGGCCGCATTGTCTTTTTTGCAAGTTCAGGATGTCACACATACTTATTTTTCCCTGAAAGAAAAAACGGCAGCGCTCGAAAATATCAGCTTTGAAGCGGAAAAGGGCGAATTCGTTTCCTTTCTCGGCCCGAGCGGCTGCGGCAAAACGACGCTGTTGTCAATCATCGCAGGCATCGTGTCTCCCACAGCAGGACGCGTATTGATTGAAAACCGCAAACCCGGCGAAAAAGACCTGCAAATCGGCTACATGCTGCAGCAGGATTATTTATTTCCCTGGAAAACCATTGAGGAAAACGTCTTAATCGGCTTGCATATTTCCAACAATCTTACCCCTGAGACGGAAAAAACCGCTTTGGAGCTGCTGGAAAAGCTCGGACTTTACCATGTCGAAAAAAAATATCCGAAGGAGCTTTCAGGCGGCATGAGACAGAGAGCCGCGCTCGCCCGCACCCTTGCCGTCGACCCGGATATCCTGCTTTTGGATGAACCCTTTTCAGCTCTTGACTATCAGACAAAACTGAACCTTGAAGATTTGGTATTCGATACATTAAAGACCTATCAAAAAACAGCCGTTCTCGTCACCCATGATATCGGTGAGGCGATTGCGATGAGCGACCGGATTTTGCTGTTTTCAAAACAGCCCGGGACGATTCATAAAACCTTTGCCGTCCCCGATTCCCTAAAAGGAATGACACCTTTTGAAGCAAGGCAGGAGCCGGATTTTCAATCCCTTTTTCAGAACATATGGAAGGAGCTCAATCACCTTGAACAATATCGGGCAGAAAGTTGATGTCCTTCATCAGGAATTTTTAAAACAGCAGCAGGCGGAAAAAAGGCGGGTCCGTTTTTATCAAGCTGCGATCTTTATCATTTTTTTCGCGCTCTGGGAAACGGCCAGCCGATTGGCATGGATCGATCCGCTCATCTTCAGCTCCCCTTCGGCCGTCTGGGCGCTTTTCCTTGAAAAAATGGGAGACGGTTCATTGCCCGGGCACATCGGTGTCACAGTATTTGAAACGATGCTCGGCTTTCTCTTCGGGACTTTGCTCGGGACGTTTCTGGCCGCTCTTTTATGGTGGTTCCCGCGCCTTTCCAAAATATTGGATCCGTATCTCGTCGTCCTTAATGCGATGCCCAAGGTTGCGCTTGGCCCGATCCTCATCGTCGCCATCGGCCCGAGTCTTTCGAGCATCATCGCCATGGGCGCCATCATCAGCGTGATCATTACCACGATTGTCGTCTATACATCTTTTCAGGAAATCGACGAAAATTATATAAAGGTCATGAAAACGTTCGGCGCCACAAAAAGCGAAATTTTTAAAGAAGTGCTTCTTCCTGCATCGATTCCGACAATCATTTCTGCTTTGAAAGTAAACGTCGGGCTGAGCTGGGTCGGCGTCATCGTCGGGGAATTTTTAGTATCGGCACAAGGTCTCGGCTATATGATCATTTACGGGTTCCAGGTCTTTAATTTCACGCTCGTGATGCTGAGCCTTTTGATCATCGCCGTCTTTGCAACGATCATGTACCAGTGCGTCGAGCTGTTAGAGAGGAAATTGATGAGGGGAAGGACATAAATATCGAAAAAGCCCCGGATAAGCGGGGCTTTTATTTGATCATGCCGTCTTTTTTCAGCTTCTCAAGGCTGATTTTCAGGACGGAGTCTTTCATAATAAAGCTGTATTTTCTGTTTTTTGCTATATCCTCCGGCAGATCGTCCATTAAAACAGGACCTTTCGTCTCATAGTACGTTTCCTGTTTTTCAATTTTATCAATCTCGGCAAAGTAAATATTTTTGATGATCACTTTTTCCATGCCAAGGACTTTATATTGCCCGATATATGTCAGCTTTTTCACATCAGCCCCCGTCTCCTCTTTCACTTCACGCAGCGCTGCTTCCTCGGCATTTTCAAAAGGCTCTACTTTGCCGCCGGGGAACTCGTACCCTCTGTCCTGGTGATTCGTTAAAAGCCACTGATTTTGATAGCGGCAGATCACCCACACATGCTTTGGCGCTTGTGAAAAGGGATGATTTTCAAAGGAGAGCTGAACCGTGTTCCGGTAAAAGTCTTTAAATTCGTACATCATGATCCCTCTAATCCGTTTCCTTGCTTCTTCAACTCATCATATCATATATCCGTTTTTTCTGTAGTGCTTTTGTACATTTGCAAGCTGTAAATTTTCATTTTATTGTTTCACAAAAAGCGCTCCCTAAAACACCGTATTGGGAAGCCAAAAAATCGGATGGGATAGAAACCTTCTGCATGACATCTGCGTGTATGATACGATAGTTTCATAAATTGCTAGCTTTGGACAAGCAAGGAGTTGTCATATTTTGAGTTTTCACTTTGATACAGTACAAGAATTAACACTGAAAGCAGAAGGAAGCGGACGTTTTTTTGCGAAGAAAGGAGCAATGATCGCCGATCAGGGCCAATTGAAATACAGCAAACGGCTGCTCGGGACAAACCAGGGAAATATCGTCAAGCAGGTATTCAATCATTTGAGCAGAAAATTGACTGGGGAAAATCTCGAGATGATGGAAGTAACCGGCCGCGGGGTCTGCTATTTAGCCGATCAAGGCGAGCATGTCACGGTGATTAACCTGGAGCCGAACGGAATTTGGCAGAGCGTCTCTGTGGAAAGCGAGGATTTGCTCGCGTTTACGGAAGACTGCCATTACGGCGTTACGCCCGTCGGCGTCGGCGTTTTATCCCAAAAAGGACTGTTCACTTCAAAGCTTACATATAACGGGACAGGTGCACAAGTGGCCGTTAAAACGGCCGGCAACCCGCTCATTCTTGAAAGTCCGTGCCGCGTCGATCCGGATGCAATCGTCGCTTGGACAGGACCGGCTCCGAAGGTAACGTTGGATGTGAACTGGAAAACGGTCATCGGGCAGACTTCAGGAGAATCGTATATGTTCGAATTTCAACAGCCGGGACAGATCGTGATCGTTCAGCCGTTTGAAAGACAATCGGGGCTCAAGGTGGGGCTTGACGATAATCGCTACAAGGCGGAGACGCAAAACAGCGCATGGCAGAATACACGCCAGGGTACGACGAATCAGCCGGAGCATCATGGTCAAGATCAGGGCGGACTCGGCGGTATCGTCGGCAGCATTTTAAATAACAGAAGATAACTGCACGATGTAAAACCTCTTCTTTTCTGAAGAAGAGGTCGCTTCTTTAATCGGCGGATTTCATGTCACAAAGGCCGTTCTCGCTGATGAATGTTTTCGTTTCTTCATTGCCGAGGCGGTAAAGCATCTGATAAATGTTCCGGCGAAGTTCGTCCATTTTATCATTTGAGCTGTCATGATGGTATTCGACAGCCGGCACGTGCGCCCGGAAAAAGTTAATCCAATCCTCGGAGTAGAGCTGGTCGAAATATTCCCTTAACAGGATGACATCCTCATCGGTTGCCGAAATTTGAAATTCCCAGGGAGATGCGCCGGGATGCTGCGAAATCATTCCATCTTGAACCGAAATATAGTATGTCCTTTTTTCCAAAGCCAATCATCCCTTTTTCTCGTTAGTATTGCCTGTTGCTTCAAAAAGTTACGGTTTTCGGCGCAGTTTATTTTTAACGAATTCATGAATTTCCAACAAAAACTGCGGAACCGGTATTCCCAGCGCATGAGCCGTGCCGACGATCAGAAATGTCTCATACAAAATATAAAAGACGATCGAAAAATCGCGGATTGAACTATCCGTCTGAAGCAGCTGGTCAAAAAAGTGAGCCACAGATATAAGAAAAAGCGTAACAAATTTATTCGCAAGCCGTGTAAACAAGCTCTTGACCGTGAAGTGATCGTTCACGCATTCGTTTAAACTGTTACAGACAAACTCAATACCCATTAACGTAATTAATATTAAAAATAAATATTCGATTGCACCAAACAAAAATCCGAAAAGTGAAAACCAGATTGAAAATAGCGAAAAGATGCCTAAGTCTCTGTTCATGCGCTTCAACATCCTTTCAAAAAAAGACTTTTCATAGCTTATCCTATGAAAAGCGGCTTTGAAAGGCTTGGATGAATTGTTTGACAATTTATAAAAAAGGCTTTAAAACGAACAAAAAAGGCCGGGCATCAGCCCGGGTCCATCCATTATCCCAAATACGCCTTCAGCATCCAGTTGTGCTTTTCGATCGTTTGATGAATGGCGAGAAGCATGTCTCCCGTCGTTTCATCATTCACTTCATCGGCAAGCTCCATTCCGCTTTTCAGCTCTTCGGCCACCGTCAAAAAGTCATCATGAATATTTTGTACCATCTGTTCTGCGGTCTCGCCGCCGTCCGCTTCTTTGATCGATGAGATTTCAAGACACTCCTTCATCGTTCCGACCGGAGAGCCTTGCATGGCCAGCAGGCGTTCAGCCAAATCGTCTATATACTGGGCGGCTTCCGTATACAGCTCTTCAAACTTTTCGTGCAGCGTAAAGAAATCTTTGCCTTTCACATACCAGTGATAATTATGTAGTTTGACGTATAGGACAGTCCAATTTGCAACTTGTTTGTTAACCGTTGTTTTCAATTTTTCCGACATCTCTTATCGTCCTCCTTTTGATTTACTTATGGTTTACCCGTTTAGCTTGTACAGAAAACATTTCTTTTACTCGCGATCATGATTTCCGTTTCCTGATATGGTAAACTATTGTAAAAAGGACACGGAGGTTTTTTATGATCTTCTGGATTGTTGCAGGCATTTTGATTACGGGCATTGTACTGGCATTATCACTGGTCACGACATCAAAAGCGTACGACTTTCAGCATCGAATCGATCCCCCTCCTCCGCCGAGCCGCCAGATAGAAGAAGAACGGCCTGATCAATGATGATGGCCGCTTTCTTCCTCTTCATCTTTTCCCGCCTGATCCTTTGCAGAACCGACTTTAAGTTCCGTTACCGGCATCGTATGCTGCTTCTTAGCTGTGACATGGACCTGAACTTTATAAAGCCCGTCTTCCGGAAATGCTTTTGAAATGCTGTAGACCCCTTTTCCTTCATTTTTCGCTTTCTCAAGCTCGCTTTTCTCTTTGCTTCCGGACTTCCAAACTTCAAACTCGACTTCATCAGCATCTGCCACAGGCTCGTCCCCGTAAAGCACGGACGCTTTAATGACAGCCTTTTCATTTTTGTCCGCATGCTCAGGCGCCGTAAGCTTTGCAGTCAATAACCTGGGCTCCTGTTCTGATGATGCCGGTTTATCCGCCTGACCGCAGGCTGACAGGCCGGCCGTTAAAACAAAGAGTATGACCCATTTACCCAAACGCATCCCTATCACCCTTTTTTAAATATGATGTATCACATATTCAAGTATAGCAAAGTTCCGGCATTTATGGCATTATTTTCTTTGTGAACAAATGAAAAACACCGGCTCAGGGAAAGAGCCGGTGTTTATAAGATATTATCCAAATACCTTTAATAAATCTTCCTTATTTTGTGAAAGCCAAAAGCGCATCATGCGTTTCGCACCTTCCAGATCGTGAAGCTTCGCCTGGCCGCACTGCGTTTCGTTTGCAGCCGGAATTTCCGTCACTTCGACGGCTTTCTTAAACGTGTCTTCAAGCAAATCGACGATTTCTTCAGCAGTCGGCTCACCGCTTACGACTAGGTAGTAGCCCGTCTGACAGCCCATCGGCGACACGTCGATAATATCGAAATGGTCGTATTTTTCCGCGTAAGTGCGGATCGTAAATGCAAGCAGGTGCTCCAGTGTATGGATGGTATCAGGCTTCATCGCCTGTTTATTCGGTTGGCAAAAGCGGATGTCAAACTTGTTGACGACGCCGTCCGTCCCGACTTTGTGAACGCCGCAATGTCTGACATAAGGCGCTTTAACTGCATTATGATCAAGTTCAAAACTTTCTACTGAAGGCATGTTTCCTCTCTCCCCTCTATCGGTCTTTTTTGATTATATCACACTTTACCGGTATGTTTTTAGGTAAATGCTTTTTCGTTTTGTGTGCTTTTTTCTTATATTATAATATGAAGAAAAAAAGGTGCTGAAAACATGAAAACTCTGTTCCTGCTGATCATCCGCACGTATCAAAAATGGATATCACCCATTTTGCCGCCATCCTGCCGCTTTTATCCGACCTGCTCAAATTACGGGCTGGAAGCGATTGAGAAACACGGCGCCCTCAAAGGAGGCTGGCTGACCGTCAAGCGCATTCTGAAATGCCATCCGTTTCACCCCGGCGGCGTTGATCCCGTGCCTGAAAAAAAGCAAAAAGATTAGCGCTCTTCCTTATAGCCGTTGACAACAAGGTCAAGTCTGCCCGTTTCCGGATCGATGACAAGCCCGTGAACAGGAACGCCTTCCGGCAAAAGCGGATGGTTTCTTATGACGTTGACGCTGTCTTTGACGCTGTCCTCTACAGATTCGAAGCTTTTCAGCCACTGCTCAAAATCGACGCCTGAATACTCAAGCGTTTGAATCCGCTCTTTCGGAATGCCGCGCTTGACTGCCTTGTCCAAAAAGCTTTCGGAGTTCAACTTGCTCATCCCGCAGTCATGATGGCCGATAACGCAAACCTCGTCGGCATTCAATTCATATACAGCGACAAGGATGCTTCTCATAATGCTTCCAAAAGGATGGGCGACAAGGGCGCCCGCGCATTTGATGATCTTTACGTCGCCGTTCCGCATGTTCATCGAGTGCGGCAGAAGCTCAACAAGCCTTGTGTCCATGCAAGAGAGGATGACCATTTTTTTGTCAGGGAATTTGCTTGTTTCATACTTTTTATAGTCCCCGCGTTCAACAAACTGTTTGTTAAACTGTAGAATATTGTCCAAAAGTTTCATGAGCCAGTTCCTTTCTAAACAATGTTTTATATTTAAATATACCATACAACTTCATTTTCTTTCATCCATCAAAGCGTTTCCGGTTTTCACCCGATTTTTTCTTTTATTTTTCCTCTTTTCAAATCGTAATTATTACGATACAATGATACAGGATGATTAAATCGTAATGATTTCAGTTTTTACGTTGAGAGGAGAAATACGATGAAAAAGACACTCGGATTGGCATCCGCATTCATTCTTGCAGCGGGCTTGACAGCGGGCTGCTCAAGCACCGGAGCTTCCGGCGATCATAAAGAACACGACGGAAAATTGGATATCTACACAACCATATATCCGCTTGAGGATTTCACCAAAAAAATCGGCGGGGAATATGTGAACGTCAAAAGCGTTTACCCTCCAAACGTTGAAGCGCATACGTATGAGCCAAGCTCAAAAACGATGGCGGAGATTTCTGATTCCGATGCCTTCATTTATTCCGGGGTCGGTGTTGAAGGGTTCGCGGATAAAGCTGTGAACACGTTAAAAGGGAGCGACGTCAAAATCGTCAAAGCCGGCGAAGGCATTGATCTCTTGTCCCAAACAGAAGAGCACGAACACGGTGAAGAAGAACACCATCACGATCACGAACATGAACACGATCATGATCATGGAGGTAAAGACCCTCACGTCTGGCTTGATCCGGTCCTTGCCGAAAAGCTGGCGGAAAACATTAAAAATGAACTGGCCGCATTAGAACCGGAGCATAAAAAAGAGTTCACGAAAAACTATGAATCTCTCAAAAAAGAGTTGGAACAGCTTGATCAAGAGCTTAAACAGACAGTCGCCAAAGCTGACAAAAAAGAGATCCTCGTCTCGCATGCCGCATACGGATACTGGGAAAAGCGCTATGGCATCAAACAGATAAGCGTGCTTGGCCTTTCTCCGACAGAGGAGCCTTCCCAAAAAGAACTTGAAAAAATCGTCAAAACAGCAAAAGAACACGACATTAAATACGTCATTTTTGAAAACAACGTCAGCAGCAAAATCTCAGAGATTATTAAAAATGAAATCGGGGCCAAAAGCTTGACGATGAAAAACCTTGAATCCGTTACAAAAGAAGACAGACAAAACGGCGAGGATTATCTGAGCATCATGGATGAAAATGTGTCCGTATTGAAAAAAGCACTGTCAAATCAATAAAAGCAAAACACGCGCAAACTGAGGAATGCGCGTGTTTTTTCGTTTAATCCATATTAAACCGCTTCTTAAACTGTTCGACCCTTCCGCCTCTTTCATTGAATTTTTGTCTTCCCGTATAAAACGGATGGGTGTCCGAACTGATTTCAACTTTAATCACCGGATACGTTTTGCCGTCTTCCCATTCGGTCGTTTCATCAGACGTTCTCGTGGAACGGCTTAAAAAACGGTAGCCGCTGTTTACATCCTGAAAGATCACTTGATATGTTTTAGGATGAATATTCGGTTTCATTATAGTCCCTCCTTTTTAAAACGTAACAATTACGTTTTATTATATACCATCAATATCCTCATGTCAAAATTTCACTCCTGATTTGACATTTTTAAGCATCTTAACAAATTTCCCGACAAACAGGAAGAATAATCTAAAAAAGGAGGTGAACAATAAAAGCAAAATGGTGTGAATGAAAGGTGGTTTTCCGGATGAATGATTTAATGTTCGCTAGAAGCCTATTCGGAACAACGATGGGATTCCATATAATTTTCGCTACGCTCGGCGTCGGGATTCCTTTAATGATTTTGCTGGCTGAGCTGATTTACCAAAAAACAAAAGATCCCCATTACGCCATAATGGCGAAAAGATGGACGAAGGCACAGGCCGTTTTGCTGGGCGTCGCCATTCCGACCGGAACGATCGCCGGAACCCAGCTTGCCCTTCTTTGGCCGGGATTCATGGAAGTCATCGGAAAGGTAATGTCCCTTCCATTTCAAATTGAAATATACGCATTTTTCATCGAGGCTTTATTTATGTCCATTTATGTCTATGCGGCTGACCGGCTGACTCCGCTCATGAGAATCACCGCCATCGTCTTCATCGTTATCGGTGCAGCGTCTTCAGCCATTTTAATTACAAACGTCCATGCATTTCAGGGAACACCTGAAGGCTTCAAAATCGTCAACGGGGAAATTTCGGATGTTCATCCATGGACGGCCTTTTTCAATAAAAGCTTTTTCATCACGGCCAGCCATGTCGTCGTCTCGGCGTTTATGACAGGAGCCTTCATCATTGCAACGATCGCCGCATATAAAATGCTTCGCAATCGGAACAATGAAAAAGTGTATGCCCTTCACAGAAAAGCGCTTTTGCTCGGATTGCTCGTCGGCGGACTGTTTTCGTTAATTACCGCGCTGAGCGGACACGAATCTGCACAGTTTCTTCACCGCTATCAACCGGAAAAGCTGGCTGGAGCAGAAGGTTTATTTAAAACACAGTCCTATGCTCCGCTTGCGATCGGAGGATTTCCCGATGAAGAGACGCAATCAGTTAAAGGAGCGATTGAAATACCGTGGGCGCTGAGCTTTTTGGCAGACAACCGGTTTGATACCGTTGTGAAAGGCTTGAATGAGTATCCGCGGGATGAGTGGCCGCCGTTATACATTCATACGCTGTTTAACGGAATGGTGCTGATCGGCATGCTGCTGATCGTTTACGCAGCAGCCGGCTTTATTTGGCGAAACGTATTGAAAAAAGATCGTTTTCCGCGCTGGATGCTCGTCTTTTTCACGACGGCCGGCCCGCTCAGCCTGCTTGGAATTGAATTCGGCTGGGTGTTTGCATGCACCGGAAGACAGCCCTGGGTGATTTACCACATGCAGAAAACGGCTGAAGTGGTGACATCCTCTGGATCAATCGGACTGCTGTTTTTCTTGTTTTTTATCGTCTACGTCATTTTAGGAGCAGCAGTGGTCTTCGTATTGCAATATTATTTTAAACGCCACCCCGTCGAAGAAGACCTTAAAGCATCGGAAGCGTAACAATACGAAAGAAGGGAGTCAAACATGCAAATGGATGGAACTACAGATGCCCTGCTGGCCATTTCGATCGTGTGGGGATTTATATTTATCTACGCCGTCATGGCGAGCATGGATTTTGGAGCAGGATTTTGGTCGATGATTTATATGAATAAAAAGCAGCTGAAAGCGACGAATATCGCCAACCGCTACCTTTCCCCGACGTGGGAGGTAACAAATGTCTTTATTGTCGGAATCGTCGTGGCCCTTTTCAGCTTTTTCCCGGGCGGAACGTTTGTCCTCGGAACGGTGCTTTTGCTGCCGGGCAGCATCATTTTATTGCTGTTAGCAATTAGAAGCGGCTTTTTGGTTTTTGCCCACGCTGCCAAAGGCTATGAAAGAGCGTTGACTTACGTTTCGGGAATCAGCGGATTTATCATTCCCGCCGTTTTAATTCTCGTTTTGCCCATTACCCACGGACATTTTGTGTACCGGCAAAACGGCAGCTACCGCTTGGATTTCGCCGATTTATTTTTGAGTCCGCACGCCTACTCGTTTATGGGATTTGCCATTTTCAGCACCCTGTTTTTGTCTTCTTTGCTGCTCGCTGATTTTTCAAATGTGGCCGATGAAAAAGACGCGTACCAGGTGTATCGCCGAAACGCTCTTATCACCGGACCGCTCGCTTTGATCCTGTCCTTAAGCATCATGATGACAATGAGAACCGAAGCAAACTGGCTTTACACAAAAATGATGAACGGTCTTCCATGGCTGTTTTTATCGTTTCTGCTGTTTTTGGCGGCCTTAGGTGCACTGTTTCTGCCGAATACCTACAATAAGGACCGGTTAGGAAAGCCGCGGCTTTCCGTTATTGCGATTACACTTCAGTATTTTACGGCCAGCTACGTTTACGGAAGGGCACATTTGCCGTATATGATCCACCCCGAAGTGACGATACAATCCGGTTTCACCGCCCCGGAAACGTTCAGAGCGCTGTTTATTTCGTACATCGTCGGTTTTATTATTTTATTTCCCGGGTTCTATTACTTCTGGAAATTATTCATGAAGGACAGACGGTACATAAAACAGCCTGAATAAGTATGAACGATGTGCAGGGCGGTTAAGCTAAGATCGTACACTATTTTAAGGGGGCCAAAAAAAGTGGACCAAAAAATACTGTGTGAAGTTTCGAATTGCACGTACTGGGACCAAGGAAACAAATGTACGGCAGATGCCATATACGTCGTAAGCCATGCCGAAGGTGAAAAAGCTTCTACAACCGAGGAAACGGATTGTAAAACATTCAAACCCGAACACTAGAACAGATGTGATGAAGGAGGAACAGGCATGAACAGAGAGTCGCTGCTAAAGGCTTTTTATCAGGAAATCCACGGAGCCGATGAAATCTCTTTTCAAAAGGCCGCCCGCTCCTTCATGAACTTATGGGATTATGAATACGGATGTCTCGACGGTTTGCCTGAGCAGGCAGACAAACTGATCGGACAAACCGTGCACGAAGGCCGGCTTTTGCGGGACTAAACCGGTTTGCTTATTTAAAAAACAACACGGCACAAACAGTATTTGTGCCGTGTTATTTTTTGCGTTTTTATATTTGCAATAAAAAGCGGTGAATGTCCTTTTCCCTGATAGCGGAAAGCAAATGCTCCGCTTTTTGTTCATCAGGATGAAGCGCAAGTTTCAGCTTTTGTATCAATTCTTGTCCTGATAATCGATTGCCCGGCGCTCCCTTCGGACAATCGATGCGGGCTTCGCAAACCCGCCCGTCCGCAAGAAATGCACGTACAATCGTAAAACGGCCTTTTGGAACAGCTTTCGGATCAGGGCGGATCCCGGCATCATAAACGCGGTGAATCCGCTCCATAAACGCCCGGATGCCGCTTGGGATCGGCTCGCGGCTGAAGCGGTCTGCCATAAGCTCCTGACCGTTCAAAGCAAGGGAGATGACGTACTCAACGCTGAAGCGGCCTTCTTCCCCTGTTGCGGGACGGCTTTCTGTTAAAGCGGCGTCTCCCCCAGGAGGAAAAACAACTTCAACCCTTTCCGTCTTTTCGGCAGAGATCGCATGCTCAGCTATAAGATGGCGGATGGCATCTGCTGCGTGGTGTGCTGCAGAGCAGAACGGGTAAATTTTAAACCACAGTCCAGGGTCAACGATTCTCCACGGCGCTCCCCAATGGTTTACCAAAGCCTGTTGCGCTTTTTCCAAATCGCCGTACAGGCTAAAAAAACCGAGTTCTCCATCAAGGGCCGCGTCCGAGCCCCCAAAGCCCGATTGAGCCAGCTTAACGGCAAACAACCCGGATCGGGCAGCATGGCCGGCGTGCAGAGGCTTCATTTCCGTACCGAACTGTACCCTCATTCCCGCCGATTGAGAGGCGGCAAAACCGATCGCTCTTTCAAGCTCGTCAATGGATAGGTTTTCCGCATAACCCGCTGCACAAGCTGCAGCTATAGCGCCAAGCGTCCCTGTGTTGTGCCAGCCTTTTTCATAGTGCCGGCTGCCAATCGATTCGCCCAGCCTCGCCATGACGTCTACCCCTAAAATATAAGCGCCGAAAAAACGTTCATCCTCCCCGCGGGAAGCCGCGGAAGAAAGAAGAGCAGGCAATATGACCGCGCTCGGATGCCCCCTTACATCGGAATGGACGTCATCAAAATCAAGCGCATGTGCCACAAATCCATTAAGCAGCGCCGCTTGTAATGGAGATGCTTTTTTTCCTTGGCCGATAAGGGGAACGATCGGTTTGCCGCCTTCCCCCTCGAGCAAGTGCAGCAGTTTTTTCACGCCGCTGTCTTTTCTTCCAGCATAAGCTGCGGCTGTGAAATCGAGCAAGCCCTTCTCTGCTTCCCGCATCGCATCAGCGGAATCCTCAGGACGCGAAGATATGACGGCATGAGCCAGACTTTTTGTCAGCTCTTGTCCATTCATTCGACCATCTCCAGCGAGATGACAGCCAGCTCGGCAAAATAGCGGGCGGCCGTCTTTAAAGCCGCTTCATCCAATGTAAATGCCGGATGGTGCCATTCTTCTGTTCCGCTAGTCCCCATCCAAACAAAAAAGCCCGGAATTTTTTCCTGGTAAAGAGCGAAGTCTTCTCCGCCGGGGGACTGTTCGGCCCGGACGGTTTGATAGCCGAGACGTGATGCCGCTTCTGCTGCCGCCGTTAAAAAGCGGCCGTCATTCTGAACGGAAGGCAAATATGGGAACCAGCGGAATTCAGCCCGGGCCCCAAAGCCGGCTGCAATTCCCTCGGCCACCCGTTTCATATGTTCGGGCACAGCCGATCTGGCTTCTTTTTGAAAGGTGCGGACGGTACCTTCCATTTCTACCTGGTCCGGAATAACATTCCACGAGCTGCCGCCCTGTATTCTTGTAATGCTGACGACCGCATTTTGCAGCGAGCTGATATTGCGGCTGACAACCGACTGCAAGCCGCTGACGATCTGGCCTGCCGCGGCTATGGGGTCGACGCTGTTGTTCGGAATGCCGGCGTGCCCGCCTTTACCTTTAACCGTGATCTCGAATCGGTCGACGCTCGCCATTAAGGCCCCTTCCTTCAATCCGATCGTGCCGACTGGCAAATCGGGTTTATTATGCATGCCAAAAATGGCGGAAACCCCGTCCAGCACTCCTGCTTCAATGACCTTTCTTGCTCCAGCGGCAATTTCTTCTGCGGGCTGAAAAATGAAGCGGACCGTCCCTTTGAATTCGTCCTTTCTACGGTTCAGCAAAATGGCTGTTCCAATGATCGAGGCAGTATGAAAATCGTGTCCGCACGCATGCATCTTTCCTTCGTGTATAGAGGCAAACGGAAGTCCGGTCTGTTCCTGAATCGGAAGCGCATCGATATCCGCTCTCAGCGCAATGACGGGTCCTTCCTCGCGCCCTTTGATTTCGGCAACTACGCCCGTTTCAAGCCCCGGCACGTCGATAACTGTAATATTTTCTTCTGCAAGCCAGCGGCGGATTTTTTTCGTCGTTTCAAATTCCTGAAACGACAGTTCAGGATGTTCGTGAAGATCCCGGCGAATGTTGATCAAACGCGTATGCAACGCTTCATGATATTCTTCGGCCATTCCATTTCATCCCTTCTATACAAGTTCAGCAGGCTCTCCCACCTGTTTGATAAATTTTTTCGTCCGGTCGTTTTTCGGATGATCAAACAGCTCTTCCGGTGTCCCCTGCTCGATAATATGGCCGTCCGCCATAAAAATCACCTGATCTGCGACTTCTTTGGCAAACGCCATTTCATGTGTGACAATGATCATCGTCGTTTGTTTTTCGGCGATCGTTTTGATGACTTGAAGCACGCCTGCCACAAGCTCCGGATCGAGAGCAGAAGTCGGCTCATCAAGCAAAATCGCGTGCGGGTTGACAGCAAGCGCCCGCGCGATGCCGACCCTCTGCTGCTGCCCGCCGGACATCGTAACCGGATAGCTGTGGGCCTTATGCTCCAAACCGACTTGCTTCAACATATCTATACCGATGCGGTCCGCTTCTTCCCGCGATTTGTTTTGTGCGGTGATCAAAGCCTCGGTAATGTTTTGCAGTGCTGTTTTATTTTTGAACAGGTTGTAATTTTGGAACACCATGGCGGTTTGCTGACGAAGCATATGTGCTTCCTTACGCGTAAATTTTTCCGCATTCAATTTGGCTTCGCCGATTTCAATGACGCCTTGATCAGGACGCTCCAAAAGGTTTAGACAGCGCAGAAGCGTCGATTTTCCGGAGCCGGACGGGCCGATGATCGCCACTACTTCTCCGCGCTTCACTTCAAGGTCAATCCCGTCCAGTACGACAAGATCCTTAAATGCTTTGCGAATATTTTTCACTTTTATCAACTGATTTCACCTCTATGTCCGGTATGGCTTGCTGACGGCGCGTTCAAACAGATCCTGCAAAATGCTGTATATAATAGTAAGAATCCAGTAGACAATCGCAACAGCCAGATAGGTTTCAAAGTATTTTAAATTGCCTGATGCATACATCTTGCCTTGGGCAAACATCTCCATGACTCCTAAAGTAAAAGCCAAAGAGGTTTCTTTCAGGAGGCCGATAAACGTGTTGCCTGTTGCAGGTATTGCGTTTCTGACCGCCTGCGGGAGAATGATCCGCCGATATGCCTGCAGCTTCGTCATTCCGACGGACAGGCACGCCTCCAGCTGCCCTTCATCAACCGAATTCAAGGCCGCACGGAAGATTTCCGCCAAATAGGCGGCGTTTTTTAGGCTAAGTCCGATGATGGCGGCTGTCAAAGCCGTCATTTTGCTCATCTCCGGAAACAGCTGCGGCAGTCCGTAATAAATCAAGAAAAGCTGTACAAGCGTCGGCACGCCGCGAAAGAACGAAATATACACTTTTGACAGCTGATGAAGCACTGGAATATGGTTTTTTGTAATCAGCGCGAGTACAAGTCCCCCGATGATCGCAAAGATCATGGCAGCTACAGCCATGAACAGGGTAATCGGGAGAGCTTGAAGCAAAGCTGGGAATGCAGATATCATAAATCCCCAATCAATCGTATTCATACTCGTGTTTCACCGCCGTTTCTATTTCTTCTGTTCTGCCGTAATGTCTTCTTTAAAATACTTTTCTGAAAGTTTTTTCAGCGTTCCGTCTTTACGCAGTTCGTCCAGCGCTTGATCGACTTTTTTGCGGAGCTTATCGTGCGAATCGTCCTTTGGAAACGGGAATGCGACTTGCTCATAGACAATCGGATCGCCGGCAAGCTTCAACGGCAAGCCCGTTTTTTTAATTTGTGCGATAAGCACGCTTCTGCTGTTGACATATGCGTCTACGCGGCCGTAAGCTACGTCCTTCAGCGTACCTTCCTGTGTTTCGTATGTTTTAATGTTGATCTTATGATCAGGGTCTTTGCTTTCAAGATTTTTTGCATGGTTTGAACCGAGGACAGCTGCTACGGTTTTACCTTTTAAGTCGGCCACAGATTTGATGTCATTGTTATCTTTTTTAACAACAATCTGTGTTCCCGCATAAGCATACGGTTTTGTGAAATTGTACGTTTGCTTGCGCTCGTCGGTAACCGCCACCTGATTGGAAATGGTGTCAAGCTTTCCGGTTTGTAGCTCTCCCATCAGTCCGCTGAATTCAAGGAGCTTCCAATCGAGCTTCATATCAAGCTTTTTTGCAACTGCCGTCATCACGTCAACATCAAAACCTGTCAGTTTCCCGTTTTCTTTATAAGCAAACGGATAGCTTTGCCCTGTTGCACCGACATGCAGTACGTTGTTCTCTTGTTCATTGCTGTTTCCATTTCCGCATGCTGATAATACCGCCGTCATTAGCGCAGCAGCAAGCAGCATAGTCCATTTTTTCTTTTTCATCGATTTCCCCGCCTTTTTTTATGTTATAGATCAGTCCGTAATTGTTTTTTCATATAAACCGTAATGTGTCCTTTGCCAAGATCCTGTTCCCCTGAGCGGACATAGCCTTTTCTCTCATACATGTCGATCAGCCACGGATGCTTATCCGCCGTGCCGAGCGATACGAACGGAACCTTCAGCGTATCGCGGAGGATCGTCTGTTCGAGCCATTCTAAGAGCTCTGAGCCAACTCCTTTTTTTCCAGAGGCCGGGTCTACAGCAAACCACCAGATATGAGGGACCCCGTACGGCCCAGGCTGCTGTCCCCATGGCATTCTTATTGAAACCGTCGCGATGATCCGCCCGTCTTCTTCCATGACATAGCACGCATTTTTCCGGATATTGTTTAAAACCAGATCAAGATCGGCATGTGCTGCGGCAAAATGAATGCCCAGCCTTCGTATCGGCTCATAGGCCCGCTCGGTAAGCGCCAGAAGCTCTTTTGCATCGCTTTCGTCTGCCATTCGGTATCGTCGCGTCATCGAACGTTCCCCTCCTTTATTTTGAATAGCGGTTGGCCGGTTTATCCAAACCGAAATGATCCCTTAATGTTGCACCTTCATATTCTTTTCGAAACAGCCCCCGTTCCTGCAGAATCGGAACGACCTTGTCAACGAACAGCTCAAGCCCTTCCGGAAGAAGAGGCGGCATGATATTAAATCCGTCACAAGCTTTCTTGTCGACCCATTCCTGCATTTTATCAGCGAGTTGTTCAGGGGTTCCGACAAATATATGATGGCCTCTGGAACCGGCGACATATTGATAAAGCTGACGTATCGTCATATTGTCTCTCTCAGCCATTTCTTGAACAAGCTTAAAGCGGCTTTTCACCGCGTTTGAAGCATCGGCGTCCAATTGAGGCAGAGGCCCGTCAAGCGGATATGCTGACAAGTCTATGCCTCCTAAATAATTTTGAAGGATTTGCAATCCGACAGATGGAATAATTAAATCCTGAAGTTCTTGATATTTGGCCTGCGCCTCTTCTTCTGTATCGGCAATCACCGGGAAAATACCAGGCATAATCGCAATTTTCCCGGGATCGCGTCCCAGCTCTGCCGCCTGCTCTTTGATCGATTGGTAAAACGCTTGAGCAGACTCCAAATGGTTTTGCGCCGTGAATATCACTTCAGCCGTTTTGGCAGCCAGCGCTTTTCCGTCTCCCGATGAACCGGCCTGAATAATAACCGGTTGGCCCTGTGGGGTTCTTGCGACATTTAGAGGCCCGCGGACTGAAAAATATGTTCCTTTATGGTTGAGCTCGTGCATTTTTTCTTTATCGAAGAATTCGCCCGTTTCCTTGTTTCTGATAAAGGCATCTTCTTCCCACGAATCCCACAAACCTTTCACAACCTCCACAAATTCCTCTGCCCGCTGATAGCGAAGATGATGTTCGAGATGCCTCTCACCGCTGAAATTCAACGCCGTCGATTCAATGGAAGAGGTCACCACATTCCAACCGGCGCGCCCGCCCGAAATATGGTCAAGAGAAGCGAACTGTCTCGCAATATGAAACGGCTCGCTATACGTAGTCGAAGCGGTAGCTGCCAGGCCGATTTTAGACGTCACCTGCGCCAATGCGGAAAGCAGAGTGAACGGTTCGAATCTTGTTAACACGTTCGGATGTGATTTGCTGTCTATTGAAAGGCTGTCAGCTAAAAACAGCATATCGAGTTTGCCCCGCTCCGCTGTTTTGGCAAGCTCTTTAAAATAATCGAGGTTCATACTGGCGTCTTCAGGAGCACCCGGATGCCGCCAAGATGCTACATGATGTCCTGTTCCTGCAAGAAACACGCCTAGTTTTATTTGTTTCATAACGTTTTCTCCTTTTATGATTTTTTAGGCTGCAAAGGTCAAAACATAATCCTTTTAATCCTAGATATTTAATATGAATAAATCAAAATGTACATTTGTCTCGAAAGTTTGTCAATAAAATGAACTCAATTTTTTATTTTAAAATTAAAATAAGATTGAAAATTGATGAAAATAAGGAGCGTACAGGAGGTTTTCACAAAAAATGACCCGTTAGAAAACGGGCCGGATTTCAAAAAAACCGGCTGCTAAGCGAGCCGGTCCAAACGAGAAGGGAATAATGTACAGCTTCAATATACTTGTTGGCGAACGGGAAAACAAATCTCAAAAACGAAAAAATCAACGGCACGCTTTCGTTTTATGGCCTGAAAACGTCCATTTTAAACGAATGCTTCCTCAAGATATTTCCATCAACCTCAAACCCCATGCCGGGCCGGTCAGGAACCTGTATAAAACCGTCTTTGATCCGGATTTCCGGCTTTACGATGTCCTCTTCCCAATAGCGTGAAGACGACGAAATATCCCCCGGGATCACAAATTGCGGGAGGGAGCTCAGCGCGATATTGTGCGCTCTGGAAATCCCCGTTTCAAACATGCCACCGCACCAGACAGGCATGTTATGCTGTTTGCAAAGGTCATGAATCTTCAGCGCTTCGGTCAATCCCCCGACCCTTGAAGGCTTGATATTGATGATTTTGCAGCTGCCGAGCTCGATTGCTTTCCTCGCATCATCGGCGGAGCGTATGCTTTCATCAAGGCAAATCGAGGTTTTGATATGCTTTTGCAAATGGCGGTGGTCCACGATATCATCGTCAGCCAGCGGCTGTTCGATCATCATGAGGTTGAATTCATCAAGCGACTTGATTCTGCTGATATCTTTTATATCGTAGGATGAGTTCGCATCTGCCATCAGCGGCACGCGCGGAAAATGCCTGCGGATTTCTTTTAAAAGCCCGATATCCTGTCCTGGCTGAATTTTAAGTTTTATTCTCTGATAACCTTCTTTTACATATTGATCAATTTCGCGAAGCATGTCGTCCAATGGCGCAAGTCCGACGACAACCCCCGCGGGCACCTCCGTTTTGACGCCCCCCAAGGCTTCGCTTAATGTGATGCCGTTCTTTTGTGCGTAAATGTCCCAGAACGCAGCTTCCAGCCCCGCTTTTGCCATCCGGTTGCCTTTGAAGCCGCGAAGCTTTTCAGGAATATCGGAAGGATGTGTGAATGATTCGCGAAGCACAGCCGGGATGAAAAAATCTTTGAGCATATGGTAGCATGTCTCGGTTGTTTCTTCCGTGTACCAAGGAGAAGAAAAAGCGGAGACTTCCCCCCAGCCTGTCACACCGTCTTTATCCTTCGCTTCTATAATGATAAATTTTCGTTCCTGAAAGGTTTCCAAGCTTGATGTAAAAGGCTTTTTCAGCCACATGCTGAGATGGTACAATGTGAGCTGTTTCATTTGAATCATGGCGCTCTCCTCTACAGTTTGTGTCTCATCAATTTGTTCGACGCATTGCGCGGTAGTTGCCGGACAACATGAAAGGCTTTCGGAACCTTATATGAAGCAAGCCGCTCTTTGCAAAACCGGATCAGCTCCTGCTCCTCCACAGGCTCATTGACGACAAGATAAGCGTGCGGGACTTTTCCCCATGTTTCGTCATCCGCTCCTCTTACTCCCGCTTCATCAACGGCAGGATGAGCGAGGAGAACCGCTTCGACCTCTGCGGGATAAATGTTTTCTCCGCCTGAGATGATTAAGTCTGATCGTCTGTCAAGCACATACAAAAATCCGTCATCGTCAAGATACCCGATATCACCGGTTCTAAACCAGCCATCATTGAACGATTCTTCGTTTGCCGCTTCATTTTTCAAATAGCCTTTCATGACAGTCGGCCCTTTCACGCAGATTTCGCCGTGTTCGCCGTTTTCCGCTGGCGCGCCGTTTTTTTCAATTCTAATGCCGGAGGCAAAAAGCGGTTTGCCGGCCGATCCCAGCTTCGTCATGCTGTATTCGGGCGCGAGTGTCGCAACTTGTGAACACGTTTCCGTCATGCCGTACGACTGAACGACGGGCAGCCGCTTGCTTTTGCATTCTTCAAGCAACGCATACGGCGCAGGCCCTCCCCCAAGCAAAAGGCATCTCAGAGATTCCGGACAGTTGTCCACACGCGCGGCAAGCCGGGAAAGCATCGTCTGAACGACAGAAATGACGGTCACTTGATGATCCTTGATCGAACGGAGAACATCGTCCGCGTCAAATTTTTGATGCAGGACAACAGCCATACCGTAGATCACCGATTTAAACAGGGCCGACAGCCCGCTGATGTGAAAGAGCGGCAAGGCGATAAGCCACCTTTCATTCTCGGCCAGCCCCAAATTCAACGCAGAAGAAACCGCGCTGAAATAATGGTTGGCAAATGTTTGCATAACCCCTTTCGGCCGTCCGGTCGTACCCGATGTATACATGATGGTTGCCGTATCGTCCAGATGGATGTCCGCTTCCTTTACAAGCGGCTCGGCCTTGATCGTTTGAATGTCTTCGATTTGAGCGGTTCGGACCGAAGGGTCTTGTGAATGCTCTTCTGCAAAAGGCTGTTCCGTAATCAGCAGTTTCGCCTCCGAATGCTCGATCTGATACATTCTTTCCGCCATTGACAGCTTTGTATTCAGCAAAACAAGGCGGACGCCGAGTAAAAAGCAGGCGTGTACCGCAATGACCATTTCGGTACGGTTTGTTAAAAGAACGGCTGCCGTGTCCCCTTCTCCGATGGAGCAATTTTTCAGCTGTGCCGCCATTTTTTTCGCTTCTTCATATAATTCCAGGAAGGTCAGCTGCTGATTTCCCTGAATCAGAGCCAGCCTGTCGGGTGTCAGTTCTGCACGCTGTTTAAGCCAGTTCGGCTGGTCCATTAGCATGTCATCATCTCCAAAGAATATTTCTCGATTGATAAAAGAAAACAGCTCAGTTACACCAAGCTGTTTCTTTCTCGTTTTTACGGAAAACGAGGGAACTGTCCAAAGTCCGGACGGCGTTTTTCTTTAAACGCGTCACGGCCTTCTTTTGCCTCATCCGTCGTGTAATATAGGAGAGTCGCATCTCCGGCGAACTGCTGGATGCCTGCGAGTCCGTCCGTATCGGCGTTAAAGGCTGCTTTGAGGAATCTGAGAGCCGTCGGGCTTTTCTCAAGCATTTCTTCACACCACTTAATCGTTTCTTCTTCCAGCTTCTCAAGTGGAACAACCGTGTTGACAAGGCCCATTTCCAACGCTTCCTCCGCGTTGTATTGACGGCACAGATACCAGATTTCGCGGGCTTTTTTATGGCCGACGATCCGCGCTAAATAGCCTGAACCGTATCCGGCGTCAAAGCTGCCAACTTTTGGTCCGGTTTGTCCAAAAATCGCGTTGTCTGCGGCAATTGTCAAATCGCACACGATATGCAGCACATGGCCTCCGCCGATGGCATAGCCTGAAACCATCGCAACGACCGGTTTCGGAATGACACGGATTAAACGCTGCAAATCAAGAACGTTCAGACGCGGAATCTGGTCTTCTCCGACGTATCCTCCGTGGCCCCTTACCTTTTGGTCACCGCCTGAGCAAAACGCCTTGTCTCCTGCACCTGCAAGGATGATGACGCCGATATCCGCATCATCCCTTGCATAGGCGAAAGCATCGATCAGCTCGGTAACGGTTTTCGGCCGAAACGCGTTATGTACTTCAGGACGATTGATCGTAATCTTTGCAATGCCTTTGTATGTTTCATATAAAATATCTTCATATTGACGTTCGCTTTTCCATTCTACAGTCATGAACGTGACCTCCTATTTGAAAATAAATTCACTTACTATTTTACCAAAAAAAACGGGCTCTTCCACATGTACAGCATGTCCGGTTTGTTCGGCGATCACCAAGCGGCTTCCGGGAATTTTCCGGTGCATGTTTTGGTTGATCTCGACAAATTTTTTGTCAAGGCTGCCGGCGATGAGGAGAACTGGAAATGTGATTTCACCCAGCTTGTCCCACCATGACGGCTGTGAGCCGGTTCCCATCCCGGCCAGGCTGCCCGCAAGGCCGGTCGGGTTGCTGCTTAAACGCTCTTCGCGGATCTTCTTTCTTTTGGACGCCTCAAGCGACAATTGGGAAGCAAACAGCGGAATCTGTTCCCAATAATCGACGAACGATTCTATCCCTTCATTGATGATTCTCTCGACGAGCCGGGCGTCCTGAGCCCTCCTGCTGCGTCTTTCTTCTTCTGTTTGAAGACCGGGGGAGCTGCTTTCCAACACAAGGCCCGACACACGTTCAGGATGCGTTATGGCAAAAGAGAGGGCAAGCCTTCCTCCCATGGAATAGCCGACGAGATCAACTTTTTTCAGCTTCAGCAGATCAAAAATCTCCAAAAGATCGGCGACTTGCTGTTCTGTCGTGTACCGCCGATTGTCGGCGGGCGAATCGGTTTTGCCGTGGCCGAGTAAATTCAGTTTGATGAGACGGATGCCTCGAAAATGTTCGTCCGTCTCATCCCACGTTTTTGCGCTGCCTGTAAATCCGTGCAGAAAAACCGCCGTTTTTTCTGCAGATGCTCGGTTGTCTTCAATTTCATAGCCTGTGCCGTCCCGCAACGTTAGTCTCAAAACGGCCACTCTTTTCTGATTTCATACAGCACCGTATCAAGCAGCCGGCGATGCAGCTCAACACGGGTCTCGCGCCTCGTTTTCACTTCGATGATATCAAGCCCGCGGCGGTTGACAGAAGACAAGTAGGCATCGGCGAATTCTGCGGAAGACTCAGGGCACACATAGCGTCCGCCATACAGTTTAGCGGCATGCTCAAATTCCAGTCCTGTCGGCGTCCCGAATAATTGTTCAAAATATCGTTCTTCAGCCGACTGGGGAAGAAATGAGAAAATCCCTCCGCCGTCATTGTTGACGAGAACGACCGTCAGCGGAATGTCCAGCGTCTTCGTGACAAGCAAGCCGTTTAAATCATGATAAAACGATAAATCTCCGATCACGAGCGTCACCGGCTCTTTCGTGGCGGCATATACGCCGAGCGCTGTCGACACGACGCCGTCAATTCCGTTTGCCCCCCTGTTGGCGAAGATTCGGAAAGGCCGGTCCTGATTTTCAAAAAACGTATCGGCATCGCGGATCGGCATGCTGTTTCCGACAAAAAGGGAGCTTTTTTCCGGGATGATATGTTGCAGATTGCGGTACACATTTCCTTCAAATGTAAGATCCTCAGCTTCAAGATTTCCTAAATGGTGTCGGAAACGGCTGTCCGCAAACTGCCATTTTTCCAGCCAGCGGCCCGCTCTTTTTTCGCATATGGAAGCGGCCGCAGCTTCGGCAAATTCCCGTTCTGAACAATGCATCATCCAGGAGCTTCGCTGTGTCGGATCGCGCCAGCCGCCATCGGGATCGACGACGATCTGCCCAATTTCAGGGTTTTGTTTTAAAAGCTGGAACAGCGGCTTCGAAACCGGCATCGGTCCAAAACGGATGACAAGCTTCGGCATAAGGGAAGCTTTCAGCTCTTCATCCCTTAAAAGCGAATCGAACGCTGCAATGACCGATTTCTTCGAATGCGTGCCGTTCCGCAGGTTTGACAAAGGGTCTGCTAAAATCGGATACCCCGTCATCTCCGCAAGCGATAAAATATCGCGCTTCGCTTCTTCATTCGGAAGTTCCCCGCAGACAATGACGCCTTCTTCCGTACCCCTGATCAAAGCCATCACCGCTTCAAGCTCTTTTTGATCAGCTGCGGCAGTGGCGTTTGATACCGACACATGACGGCCTCTTTCCGTCCGTTGAAAAGGATCGGCATCAAGGTTCGGCATGAGCGGCTCTCTTAATGGAAAATTGATGTGCACCGGTCCGTTCGGCGCTCTCGACGCCTCTCCTGCGGCACGGCTTGCTACTGAACGAATGTACGCCAGCATATCGGGATGTGCATCAGGCAAAGCCGAGTCTGTGAAATATTTAACAAAGTTGCCGAATAAGAATTGCTGATCAATCGCCTGAGGTGCACCTACTTCACGCAGCTCGTGCGGCCGATCAGCCGTTAAAACGATGAGCGGTATTCTTGAATAATGAGCCTCAACGACAGCCGGATAAAAGTTCGCCGCAGCCGTTCCCGACGTACAGATCAACGCAACGGGTTCCCGCTTCGCTTTTGCGATCCCCAATGCAAAATAGCCTGCCGACCTTTCATCGACATGGACGTGAACATTGATGTCCGGGTGGGCTGCCGCCAGAATCGCAAGGGGCGTCGACCTTGATCCGGGACAGATGACGGCTTCAGTCACGCCTGTGAGTGAAAGCTCATCAATAAAATTGCCTATATATGTTGTAATCGGGTTTTCTGTCAAAGGGTATCGCCTCCAAATGCGGACAGCATAGGCTTCAATTTAATTTGTGTTTCCTCATATTCAAGCAGCGGATCGGAATCAGCGACAATTCCGCAGCCGGCAAACAGTCTGGCCTCGTTTGATTCGATTAATCCGGAACGGATCGCCACGGCAAACTCCCCGTTGCCTCCGATGTCGATCCATCCGACCGGAGCGGCATACCAGCCTCTTGACATCGGTTCGATGTTTCTGATGACCTCGACCGCTTTTTGCTGCGGCGATCCTCCGAGTGCCGGAGTCGGGTGAAGCTGCTCAATCAAATCGAAGAGCGACGCTTGATCATTCATTTGACCGACGACAGGTGTATATAGATGCTGAACGTTTTTCGTTTTGTACAATCCGGGCTTGGCCGGCTTTTTCACGTGGCTGCAGTTTGCCAAAAACGCCTGGTGGATCATCCCCACGACAATGTCGTGTTCGATGAGGTTTTTCTCATCGTTCAATAGCTCAAGGCCGAGCATCCGGTCCTCCTGTTCGGTTTCGCCCCTTTTAATCGAACCGGCCAGACAGGTGGACAGCACTTTCATTCCGTCCTTTTTGATCAGGCGCTCCGGAGAAGCGCCGACAAAGCTTTTGCCGTTTTCCTCGATGGCGAAAATGTAGCTCGTTTTTTGCTCTGACATCAGCCTGGACAATACTTCATGAAGCTTGACGGGCTTATCGAACGTCAGCAGGATGTCCCGCGCCAGCACGACTTTATCGTATGCCCCTTTTTTGATGTCGCTTGTTGCACGGCGAATCGCATCAAGCCACTCTGACACATGCAATTCCTCTTTCGCTTCAATCCGGGCGCCCGCTTTTTCATCTTCTTTGAAAGCGCTGATATTTGTCAGATGTAAAGAAGCGGCCTTTAATTCGGCAAGAACATTGCTTGCATCCTCATTGGGAGACTTCCATTTGTTCACCGTTAAAAACGCTTCTTCTCCTGCTTTTGTCAGCATGGCAGAGGGGACAAAAAAAGCGCCTTCCGGATAACCATCCCAATGCTGCTCTCTTGTTTCCAGCGGATCAAAAGAAAAACCGCCGAACAGCAAAGGGCCCACTGCCGCTTGATGAAGATCTTCACCTTCATGAAAGTGGTAGGCTTTTTCTTTTAAATGCGCCCATTGTTGATCGATTTCCCGATAACGGCCGGAATCCTTCCCGCTTGTGGAAATCGGCAGTTCCTTTCCGAAGCCGATAAGCGTCATTTCGCCGTCAGGATCGGACCAAAAAAACCGCTTCCCGGCGAATGCTTCTTCTCCGCTTCTGAAAAAAGAAAGGGCATCTATATTTTTTATTTTTCTGGAATAACTTATTAAAACAGCATGGTTGACTTTTTTGACGATATTTAACGCTTCAGATGCTTCCCTGAGGGAAGTGCGCTGCACTGTTGTCACCATGAGACATTCCTCCAAAGTCCGTAAAATGCTTTTTTAACCATACACCTGTGAACGATGTGTGTCAACAAAACGACACTTTGTCAACAGACCTCTTACTATTATAAACTTAATCGGCCGATTGAAAAAGACAGGGTGTTTTATTATTTTTTTCAGGGCTGTCTCACCGCTTTTTTTATAACAATATCACCCATTATATTGACACCTTTTTTAACTTTTTCTAAACTTAGTATGGACGTGTACGTATTAAAACTAAAGGAGTCAAACTTTATGCAGCATCAATCACTTTCAGGAAGTGTTTCTGGAATAAAACCTGAAAAAAGCTGGCGCGTGTGGTGGATGTTGACAAGGCCGCATACGCTGACAGCCGCATTCGTCCCTGCTACACTCGGGACGGTACTGGCTCTTCAAACAGGCCGAATCGACATCTGGCTGTTTATCGCCATGCTTGTCGCTTCGATTCTAATCCAAATCGGAACGAACTTATTTAATGAGTATTTTGATTTCGTCCGAGGGCTCGATAATGAAAATTCGGTCGGAATCGGAGGCGCGATTGTCCGCCACGGGATGAAGCCGAAAACGGTATTATATACGGCATACGGATTGTTTGCCGTCTCCGTCTTGCTCGGGGTATATATTTGTATGTCTTCAAGCTGGTGGCTGGCGCTTATCGGATTAATTTGCATGGCCGTCGGCTATCTTTACACAGGAGGCCCGCTTCCGATCTCCTATACGCCGTTTGGCGAAATTATGTCAGGCGTCTTCATGGGAATGATCATCATCCTCATCTCCTATTATATCCAGACCGGTGAACTGACCTGGAACGTGTTTCTGATTTCGCTTCCGATCACGATTTTAGTCGGAGGGATCAACCTGTCCAACAACATCCGAGATCTGGCCGGGGATAAAGAAAACGGACGAAAGACGCTTCCTATTTTGGCAGGGCGGAAAAATGCCGTGCACATTTTAAGCTGGGCATTCATTATTTCTTATTTGTTAATCGGACTTTATATCGTCATGGGGATTGTTACGGTATGGAGCGCTATTGTTCTGTTAAGCCTTCCGAAACCGGTCAAAGCAATCAAAGAATTCAAAGCAAAAGAAAAACCGGCAGAGCTGATGATCGCCATGAAATCCACGGCGCAGACGAACACATTTTTCGGCCTGCTTTTGGCGATTGGCGTTCTGATTCATCATTTTGTCTAAAAAGAGCCTTAACCGGCTCTTTTTTTTGTTTTTTTTACAATGAAAGTTCTTTTTAAAATCGTTCATACTAAAAAGGCAGCACTTTTTAGAAACGAGGCGATGCATGTGCTAACAAAAGAACAGTTGACAAAGCTCAAAAACGAACTCAAGGCGGGCAAGGAACAAATTATCAGCCGTTTTAAAGCTAACGGTCATTTTGGCATAGATGTTACGTTTCCTTTCAATTCAACGGGAGACCTGTCTTCATACGACAATCACCCCGGCGATGAAGGAACAGAGCTTTATGAGCGCGAAAAGGATCTTGCCCTTTACGAACATGAGAGGGAGCATTTGCACGATATCGAACACGCCCTTTCCTTAATTGAAAAAGGAACCTACGGACGCTGTGAAGTATGCGGAAAAGAAATTCCTTACGAAAGGCTGTCCGTCCTGCCGACGGCGACGACGTGCAGCGAACATTCCTCAACCGTCTCCGTCTCAAAGGACCGTCCGATTGAAGAAGAAGTGCTCACCCCTCCTTATGGTCGTTTTGAACAGGATGAACGCAACGAAAATGTGGCATACGATGCAGAAGACGCGTATCAAGATGTTGAACGCTACGGCGACTCAGATACGCCTCAGGATATGGAGTTTCCTCCGCAGTCATACAGCCAGACGTACATGGAATATGAAGAGCGGCTGGGAAATGTCGAGGATTACGAAAACTTCGTCGCGACGGATATTACGGGTAAAGAAATCACCGTTTATCCGACAATCGAACATGAACAATACGAGGAATTGCTTGATGAAGAAGGCATCATGACCTCATTTGGGGATCTTCCCCCGGCAGAAAAGGAACCTTATACAGAGGATGACTAAGCCCCGAAGATCCGGGGCTTATCTTCTGCTTTTGATGCCCCATGTACCGCCGGCATATACAAAAAGAGCCGGTTGGCGACCGCCTTTTCGGCTTACAGCTGCTTATCTTTTGAAGGAGAGACTCAAAAATCGGTTCAATTCTCCTTTCAAAAAATCCATTGACGAGCTGATCGGCAGCTTTGATCTGTAACCGCCTTTTTCGACATAGCCTGGAACTTTATTAGCCTTCAATCCGATGTAGCAATACAGCACTTCAATGCACTAAAGGACATTGTGCTTGAGTATGCACCATCTCTTTTGAACGCCTCTACCATACAAAAAACCCCCTGTATTATTAATACAGGGGGTTTGAAACGGATGACCCGTACGGGATTCGAACCCGTGTTACCGCCGTGAAAGGGCGGTGTCTTAACCACTTGACCAACGGGCCGTATATCATCATGGCGGAGAAGGAGGGATTTGAACCCTCGCGCCGCTTACGCGACCTACACCCTTAGCAGGGGCGCCTCTTCAGCCACTTGAGTACTTCTCCATATGGCTCCACAGGCAGGATTCGAACCTGCGACCGATCGGTTAACAGCCGATAGCTCTACCACTGAGCTACTGTGGAATATCATGGTGGGCCTGAATGGACTCGAACCATCGACCTCACGCTTATCAGGCGTGCGCTCTAACCAGCTGAGCTACAGGCCCATGATATACAAATGGAGCGGGTGATGGGAATCGAACCCACGACATCAGCTTGGAAGGCTGAGGTTTTACCACTAAACTACACCCGCAATAATAATATGATATGTATGGGGCGATTGATGGGAATCGAACCCACGAGTGCCAGAGCCACAATCTGGTGCGTTAACCACTTCGCCACAACCGCCGCAATTTTATGAAGTTTCTATACAATGGTGGCTCGGGACGGAATCGAACCGCCGACACACGGATTTTCAGTCCGTTGCTCTACCAACTGAGCTACCGAGCCTTTATTTAAATGGCGGTCCGGACGGGACTCGAACCCGCGACCTCCTGCGTGACAGGCAGGCATTCTAACCAACTGAACTACCGGACCAATACTTTGGTTGCGGGGGCAGGATTTGAACCTGCGACCTTCGGGTTATGAGCCCGACGAGCTACCGAACTGCTCCACCCCGCGATAATAAAAATGTATGGCGGAGGAAGAGGGATTCGAACCCCCGCGGGCTTTGACACCCCTGTCGGTTTTCAAGACCGATCCCTTCAGCCAGACTTGGGTATTCCTCCGTAATAATGGTGGACCTTGTAGGACTCGAACCTACGACCGGACGGTTATGAGCCGTCTGCTCTAACCAACTGAGCTAAAGGTCCTTTAATAGCGGCGGAGGGGATCGAACCCCCGACCTCACGGGTATGAACCGTACGCTCTAGCCAGCTGAGCTACACCGCCATGATCAATATAAAGATACAAAGTGGAGCCTAGCGGGATCGA